>JBFPGZ010000010.1:0-462951 GCA_041083665.1 Leptothrix sp. (in: b-proteobacteria) | reverse complement strand
TATAAGAGACAGCTGCTGGCGCTGGGCGCTGCTGCTGGCTGGGGCATCGCCCAACGCCACGGCGCCGCTGATCCGGCCGCCGCCGCGCCGGGCACTGCGGCCGGCACGCCCGCTGCGGCGGCATCGGCCGGCGAACGCAAGGTGCTCTATTGGTACGACCCGATGACGCCGACGCAGAAGTTCGACAAGCCCGGCAAGTCGCCCTTCATGGACATGCAGCTGGTGCCGCGTTACGCCGACGAGCCGGCCGAGGACGGCGCGAATGGTGGCGCGACCGGCAGCGCGGATGCGGCGCCGTCGCGTCTCAACGTCTCGGCCACGGCGGTGCAGTCGCTCGGTCTGCGGCTGGCGACGGTCGAGCGGCGCGCGGTCGGCGCAGCGATCGACGCGGTCGGCATCGTGCAGCTCAGCGAGCGTGACATCAGCATCGTGCAGGCGCGCACCAACGGCTTTGTCGAGCGGGTCCACCCGTACGCGCCCGGCGACGTCATTGCCGCCGGCAGCCCGCTGGTCGAGGTGCTGAACCCCGAGTGGCTCGGCGCGCAGCAGGAATTTCTGGCGCTTAAAAACACCGGCGACGCCGCCCTGACCGCCGCCGCACGCCAGCGTCTGCTGCTGCTCGGCATGCCGGCCGAGCTGATCGAACGGGTCGAACGCGGCGGCCAGCCGATCGCGCTGCAGACCATCCGCGCCCCGAGCGGCGGCGTGCTGACCGAGCTGGCGGTGCGCAATGGCATGACGCTGGCGGCCGGCGTGACGCTGGCGCGCATCAATGGCCTGGGCACCGTCTGGCTGGAAGTGGCGCTGCCCGAGGCGCAGGCTGCCGCCGTGGCGCCGGGGCAGAGCGCCGAGGTGCACCTGGCCTCGCGGCCCGGCGAGCGGCTGCTCGGCAAGGTCGCCGCCGTGCTGCCCGAGGCGAACCGCGACACCCGCACGCTGCGGGTGCGCATCGAGCTGGCCAATCCGGGCCAGCGCCTGAAAGCCGGCATGAGCGCGCAAGTCAGCCTGCACGGCGATCAGCACGAGGCGCTGGTGGTGCCGGCCGAAGCGGTGATCCGCACCGGCCGGCGCGCGCTGGTCTATCTGTCCGAGCAGCCGGGCCGCTATCGGCCGGTCGAGGTCGAGATCGGCGAGGAGCTGGGCGACCGGCTGGTAATCCGCAGCGGCTTGAGCGCCGGCCAGCAGGTGGTGGCATCGAGCCAGTTCCTGATCGACTCGGAAGCGAGCATGCAAGGCGTGTTGGCGCGGGCTCCAACGGCGCCGATGGCGGCATCGCCCGCCGCCGAGCAGAGCAAACCGGCAGATGGGCCAGCGCCAGCGGCACCCGCACCGCAGGCGCGTCCAGCGGCTCCGCAGGCAGCGCATCAACATGGCGCGGCGGGTACTGCACCGCCAGCCGGCGCCACGGCCAAACCGTCGGTCGCCGCAAGCGCTGCCGCAGCGTCAACCCCTGCCGCGCCCGCTGCCGCTGAGCACAGCACCCGTGGCGTGATCGTCGAGTTCGACGAAGACTCCGTCACGCTGAAGCACGAGGCGGTGCCGGAACTCAAGTGGCCGCCGATGACGATGCCGTTCCTGCTCGCCAAGCCGACGCTGCTGAGCGGGCTCAAGGCCGGCCAGACGGTGCAGTTCCGCTTCACCAAGCAGGACACGGACTTTGTGGTGACTGCCATCAGCGCGGCGCCGGCAATGCCCGCTGCCAGCCAGACCGGAGGCCGGCCATGATCGCCAAGCTGATCCGCTGGTCGGTCGGGAACCGCTTTCTGGTCCTGCTCGCCACGCTGTTCCTCGCCGCGTGGGGCGTGTGGGCGCTGCGCAGCACGCCGATCGACGCGCTGCCGGACCTCTCGGACGTGCAGGTCATCATCCGCACCAGCTATCCGGGCCAGGCGCCGCAGATCGTCGAGAACCAGGTCACCTATCCGCTCGCCACCACGATGCTGTCGGTGCCGGGCGCCAAGACGGTGCGCGGTTTCTCGTTCTTCGGCGACTCGTTTGTCTACGTGCTGTTCGAGGACGGCACCGACCTGTACTGGGCCCGCTCGCGGGTGCTCGAATATCTGAACCAGGTGCAGGGCCGCTTGCCGGCCGCCGCCAAGGCCTCGCTCGGGCCGGATGCCACCGGTGTGGGCTGGATCTACCAATACGCATTGATATGTCGGCCCCCAGGTGCTGCGCCCCTGCCCCCCGAGGGGGCTGGCCCCGGCCTTGGGGCGGCCCGGCGCCCGGGGCCTAGCGATCGCGGTTGTGACCAGGATCTGTCGCAGCTGCGCACGCTGCAGGACTGGTTCCTCAAATACGAGCTGAAGAGCCTGCCGAACGTCGCCGAGGTGGCGAGTGTCGGCGGCATGGTGCGCCAGTACCAGGTGGTGCTCGATCCGACCCGGCTCGCCAGCCTGGGCATCACCTACGCCCAGGTGCGCGAGGCGCTGATCGGTGGCAACCAGGAAACCGGCGGCTCGGTGCTGGAGCTGGCCGAGGCCGAATACATGGTGCGCGCCAGCGGCTACCTGAAGACGCTGGACGACTTCCGCGCCATTCCGCTGGCGGCGCGCGGTGGCATTCCGGTCAAGCTGGGTGATGTCGCCACGGTGCAGGTCGGCCCCGAGATGCGGCGCGGCATTGCCGAGCTGGATGGCGAAGGCGAGGTGGCCGGCGGCGTGGTGATCCTGCGCTCGGGCAAGAACGCCCAATCGACCATCGAGGCAGTCAAGGCCAAGCTGGCGGAGCTGCAAAAGAGCCTGCCGCCCGGCGTCGAGATCGTGCCGACCTACGACCGCAGCGCGCTGATCGAGCGTGCCATCGAGAACCTGACCTCCAAGCTGGTCGAGGAATTTCTCGTCGTCGCGGTGGTCTGCGGCGTGTTCCTGTGGCACTTGCGCTCGGCGCTGGTGGCGATCATCGCGCTGCCGCTTGGCATCCTGAGCGCCTTCCTGGTGATGCGCTACCAGGGCATCAACGCCAACATCATGTCGCTCGGCGGCATCGCGATCGCCATTGGCGCGATGGTCGATGCGGCGGTGGTGATGATCGAAAACGCCCACAAGAAGCTCGAAGCCTGGCAGCACGCGCATCCCGACCGCACGCTGGAAGGCGAGGAGCGCTGGGAAGTGCTGACCACCGCCGCCGAGGAGGTCGGCCCGGCGTTGTTCTTCTCGCTGCTGATCATCACGCTCTCATTCATCCCGGTCTTCACGCTGGAGGCGCAGGAAGGGCGCCTGTTCGGCCCGCTGGCTTTCACCAAGACCTACGCGATGGCGGCGGCGGCGGGTTTGTCGGTCACCTTGATTCCGGTGCTGATGGGCTACTGGATCCGAGGCCGCATCCCCGACGAGCAGAAAAACCCGATCACCCGCGTGCTGATCGCCCTCTACCGCCCGGCGCTGGAATGGGTGCTGCGCTGGCCCAAGCTGACGCTCGGGCTGGCGCTGCTGGTGTTGGCGACGACGCTGTGGCCGCTCAGCCGGCTCGGCGGTGAGTTTCTGCCGCCGCTCGATGAGGGCGACCTGCTCTACATGCCGTCGGCGCTGCCGGGCCTGTCAGCCCAGAAGGCCGCCGAGCTGCTGCGCTTGAGCAACCGCATGATCAAGACCGTGCCCGAAGTGGCGCGCGTGTTCGGCAAGGCTGGCCGCGCCGAGACCGCCACCGATCCGGCGCCGCTGGAGATGTTCGAAACCACGGTGCAGCTCAAACCCCGCGCCGAGTGGCGACCCGGCATGACGCCCGAGAAGCTGGTCGAGGAACTGGACCGCGCCGTCAAGGTGCCGGGCCTGTCCAACATCTGGGTGCCGCCGATCCGCAACCGCATCGACATGCTGGCGACTGGTATCAAGAGCCCCATCGGCGTCAAGGTCAGCGGCACCGATCTGGGCGCGATCGACCGCATCGCGGCGCAGATCGAGCAGATCGCCAAGGGTGTGCCGGGCGTGTCATCGGCGCTGGCCGAGCGGCTCACTGGCGGGCGCTACGTCGATGTGCAGATCGACCGCGTCGCTGCGGCGCGCTACGGCCTGAACATCGCCGACGTGCAGATGCTGGTGTCCGGTGCCGTCGGCGGCGAGAACGTCAGCGAAACGATTGAGGGGCTGGCACGTTTCCCGATCAACCTGCGTTACCCGCGTGAATGGCGCGACACGCCGGCGCGTCTGGCCAGCCTGCCGATCCTCACCCCGATGGGTCAGCAGATCACGCTCGGCACGGTCGCCAAGGTGGTGATCACCGACGGCCCGCCGATGCTGAAGAGTGAAAACGCCCGGCCGTCCGGCTGGGTGTATGTCGATGTGCGCGGTCGCGACCTGGCCTCGGTGGCGCAGGACTTGCGCCGCGCGGTCGGGCAGGGCGTCAAGCTGGAGCCGGGCATGAGCGTGGCCTATTCGGGCCAGTTCGAGTACATGGAGCGCGCCAACGCGCGGCTGCAGGTGGTGGTGCCCGCGACGCTGCTGATCATCTTCGTGCTGCTCTACCTGACCTTCCGGCGCTTCGACGAGGCGCTGCTCATCATGGCGACGCTGCCGCTGGCGCTGACCGGGGGCGTGTGGTTTCTCTACCTGATGGGCTACCACCTGTCGATCGCCACCGGCGTCGGCTTCATCGCGCTGGCTGGCGTCGCGGCCGAGTTCGGTGTCGTGATGCTGCTCTACCTGAAGCACGCCCTGCAGGACCGGCTGGCCAGCGGTGCCCAGCCCAGCGCCGCGCTGGTCGATGACGCCATCCGCGAAGGCGCCGTGCTGCGCGTGCGGCCCAAGGCGATGACGGTCGCGGTGATCCTGGCCGGCCTGCTGCCGATCGTCTGGGGCAGCGGCACCGGCTCCGAAGTGATGAGCCGCATCGCCGCGCCGATGCTCGGCGGCATGGTGACGGCGCCGCTGCTGTCACTGTTCATCGTGCCGGCGGTGTATGCGTTGCTGCGACGGAGAGGTTGAATAATTGAGTATGTGGGTGAAGATGATTGGAAATATGCTTCGCCCACACAGTAATAAGTTATTCGACGCTATTTTGTTGAGTAGAGAGTGTTATGGTGTATACCATGGCTTTAGTCCGATATATATTCTTGTTGCGTTTGCATCTTGGAATCCTCCTGGAATTGGCTCTTGGTTTATTGGAATTCCTGCGGCAGAAAATGCAGAAACCAGTAAGGTGCCGAGGTTTTCATCCCCTTTTTGAACGGTAAGGCCGAAACCGAAGTAGGGGGTTGATAATGAGCCGCCACTGGCGGATGGTGTTGCCGTTAATCCGGAATTGTTTAATATATTGGCGAACTGTGTGGCAAATCGATAGCTCTCAATGTCACTATAAATTGCAACGACGCCGATGTGTTTGCCATGAACTTCAGGGGTTTCGCCAATGCGCGCTATGGCGGCAATTTGAGGTGGTGTTAGCTCACGAGGGGCAATCCATTTTTCCATGGCTAAATTTTTTGCGCGTAGCTGTTCAGCACGTTCTTTTGTGATAGCAAGCTCAAGATCGATCTTGCGTATTTTTTCGTTTGCCTCGTCTTGTGCGATGTTGGATGCATAGTAAAGGACGTATGCAGACAGACTGGTTGCAGCCAATGCAAAAATACCGAGACATGCACCAATAATCATCGCCCAATAACCTATTTGATCAAGTGTGGCGAGCTTTAGTCCGAACATAAGAGTGTTTTCATTAATTATTTATGACTTACGCAAAAAAGTCTAAAATTCATATTGAAAAAAGAATAAATAAAATTGGTAATCCCCCGGCTCTGCCGGGGGACAGTAAATAACCATCGTGCCGGTACGCTCCAGCACATTGCGCGACCAACCGTGCTTGATGGCGCGGCTAGGCGTTGCGGCATATCTTTCAGGCGGGTCAGTAGCACCAGGTTGTGGCCCCAGGGTAATCGTCCAACAAGCTGTTGGACAATTTCGGCATCCGGCCACGCCTGGGCAAAGGCGCGCATGTACATCAGGTTGGCGCGCGAAAATCCCTTCATGTCCGGGAATGCCGCGCGCAAATCCTGCGCCAATCGCTCGATCACCTTGGCGCCCCAGCCCGCTTGTGCCTGTCGCGCCAGAATATCGCGCCCGATGTGCCAGTACAGCAGCACCAGCTCTTGGTTCACCGCCAGCGTGGCGCGCTGCTGGGCGGTGTGGATGCGGCCCTTCAGATCGGCCAGCCAATCGGCGTAGCCCTCGGGCGGCGGGGTCAGGCTGGTGGGCGCATCACTCATACGGGCAATCTTGGCATGAAAAAGGCCGCCCTTGGGCGGCCAAAAGCGTCGGGGAGGGCGGAAACCCCAACGTGAGGTGGTGGTAATCAGGTCACTACTTTGCTTTACGCGCCCAGTACGTGGCCACGGACGCGGCGTTGCCAGCAAGAAATGCGGCGCCGCGTCAAGCGGATCAACCGGCTGGCATCCGAGACCGGGCAAATGGTGCCCGGTTGTTCGGCATCACGCCCATGTGAAACTAGCCAACGCGGCGTCGGCTAACACTCAGGCCGCCCGTGCTGCCCGCCGGCGCCGGCCTACCCATCCCAGCACGCCCAGGCCAGCCATCAACATGGCGTAGCTTTCAGGCTCTGGAACTGGAGCAGCAATATTTGATGTGACGTTGAGGCTGGCATCACGAACATGGAGTTGCCAACCTGGATATCCATAATTTACCGTATTTATCTGCAAGGTGACCGCTGGAGCGCTCGACCAATTGATTGTGCCTAATGCCGTATTCAGTGCTGAAAAGCTGGCAGGCGTTGAGGTGATATTAAAGGTTTGTGTTATGCCGTAGGAACTATGGTCTCCACCGCCGATACGCTGATCCCAAAGAAGCGTATTTCCACTGAAGAGCTGCACATCTGCGCGATTGTTCCATGCATCCTGTCCTCCCCATCCTTGATCCCAAAATATCGCGGAGGTGGTGAGTGAAGAAATATTATTTGTGCCTTGAGCTAACGTTACGGACCCCAAATTTGCATCGCGCCAATTACTCACATCAGCCGCACCACCGGTAAACGACTGGGTGACAGGAGCAGCTTGCGCGCTTGACGCTGCAGCGAAGCAAATAATACAGCCAGCCAGAAAAGTGAGTTTCATTTTTAATCCAATGTATGAGGAAATTCATTTTTCATTATTTCCATTTTTTTAAATACCCCTCGTTTATGGGGGTGCCTCGTAATCCTAGTCAAATCTCAATTTCAGTGAAATTAGTCTTAAATATAACCAATATTGGTCTTGGAACTTAAGCAAACGATTATTTGCTCCATATTGAGACGATTTTCAATCGGCATGACGATATGGTGTGCATAAATTGTTAATTTCTATTGACCATTTTGGCGCGTGACAAACGCCGGCCAGGTCGTTGGGTGGGACTGTTGACTTGTTTGATGCGATGCCTGTCCCGTTTCCGTATTTGCCATGCGGGTCGAATGGCTCCGCCGCGCCATGCGAAGAAAAACGGTATTGCCAGCAAGAAATGCTGCACCGCGCGACGGGCCGCTCGCCCGCCGATGAGCGCGCTCAGGCGCTGTCCCGCACCACCAGCTCGAAGCCCAGATCGACGCTGGTCGGCGCCGGGCGTTCGCCGCGCATCAGCGTCAGCAGCATCCGGGCGGCGGCTTCGCCGATGGCGTAGCGCGGCGTGCGCACGGTGGTCAGCGGCGGGAGCATCTGCTCGCTGCCGGTGAGATCGTTGAAACCGGCCACCGCGACACGCCGGGGCACGGCAATGCGCAGTCGCTGTGCGGCCAGCAGCGCGCCTTGGGCCAGGTCGTCGTTGCAGAAGAAGATGGCGTCCACGGCGGGCCGCACGCTCATGATCTGCTCGAACATCTGCGCGCCCACGGCCATGGAGGAGGGCGCGGGATTGAGCCATTCCAGGGTGTGGTCGTAGAGGCCGGCGGTTGCCATTTCCTGCTTCCAGCCATCGCGGCGCTGCAGGGTGCGCGGGTCGAGCTGCGCGGCCGCGAAGGCGATGCGCCGACCGCCCCGCGCCAGCAGATGGCGTGTCATCGCGCGCGCCGCCTCGGCCTGCGACAGCCCGACGCAGTGCACGTCCGGCTGCTCGGACAGCTCCATCAGGTAGACCGCTGGCACGCCGCTGTTCTGGATCAGCGCACGCGCCGTCTCGCTGCGGTCCAGGCCGGTCAGCAGCAAGCCGGCCGGGCGGTGCTGCAACTGCTCGCGCAGCAGCTGTTCTTCTTCGGCGGGGTCGTAGTGGGTGACGCCGATCAGCGGCTGGTAGCCCGCCGGTCGCAGCGTGCGCTGCACCGCCTCGATCACTTCCACGAACAGCGCATTGGACAGCGCCGGGATCAGCAGCGCGATGTGCGAGCCGTGCCGCGAGGCCAGCGCGCGCGCGGCCGGGTCGGGCACATAGCCGAGCTTGCGCGCCGCCTCGCGCACGCGCTCGACCAGCGCTTGGTCCACCGTGCGTTCGCCACGCAACGCGCGCGAGACGGTGATCGGGCTGACCTCGGCCAGCCGAGCCACGTCGGCCAGGGTGACGCGGCCGGTGGCCCGTCGGCGCGGTGTGTCGAATTGCATGACGGGTTATCCCTGAATCGTGTCCGGCAGGATTTGAATAAGATAGCGCTATCCGAGCGTGATTGCGTGCAGTCTCATCGGATTTTTACACACCCAACCAGATAGCGCTATCCAATGAATCGAGCTTCCATCGTCGTGATGGGCGTGGCCGGTTGCGGCAAGTCCAGCCTGGGCCGGAGCCTGGCGGATGAACTCGGCCTGGCCCTGGTCGAAGGTGATGAGCATCACAGCGCCGCCAGCCGCGCCAAGATGCAGCGCGGCATGGCGCTGACCGATGCCGATCGCGAAGGCTGGCTGGCCCAACTGGCGGCGCTGCTGCGCGACCACCCCGAGGGCCTGGTGATGACCTGCTCGGCGCTGCGCCGCGTCTATCGCGAGCAACTGCGCGCCGCCGCACCAGGGCTGTGCTTCGTTTTTCTCGACGTGAGCCATGCCACCGCGCTGGCGCGCGTCAGCCAGCGCCCGGGGCACTTTTTCTCCGCCAGTCTGGTCGACAGCCAGTTCGCCACGCTGGAAGACCCGCGCAGCGAGGCCGGCGTGTTGCGCCTCGACGCCGCGTTGCCGCTGGCCGAGCTGGTGATGCAAGCGCGCTCCTGGTTGAGCAGCGCTCCTGCGGCTGCGGCCGTTCAACGCTCCTGAGACTTCCGATGAAGCACTTCGTCAATCACCTCGAACGCATGGTCGAGTATTTCCTGGCGCTGGACCTGGCGCTGATGGTGCTGCTCGTGTTCTCCAACGTGGTCGGCCGCTACGGCTTCGGCGCGGGCTTTGCCGGCGCCGAAGAGGTCGCACGGCTGCTGTTCGTCTGGCTGGTGTTTCTGGGCGCGATCCTGGCGCTGCGCCGTCGCGCCCACCTTGGCGTCGAGCTGGTGGTGCAGCGCCTGCCGGCCGGTCTGCGCCGCGCCTGCGCCGTCGTCGTGCATCTGCTGACGCTCGGTGCGCTGGGCCTGTTCCTGGTCGGTAGCTGGCAGCAGACGCTGATCGGCCTGAGTACCTTCTCGACCGTGCTGCGCTACCCGAATGCCTTCATGGCGGCCTCAGGCCTGGTCTGCGCCGCCTCGATGATCCTGATCGTCGGCGCCAACCTGCTGCGCATCCTGATCAAGCACCCGGACGCGAAGATTCCGGGCGAGCCTGTCGCCCTCGCTGGCGCCGCGCACTGAGGCCGAGACCGACACCATGAGCATCCTGATCTTTCTCTCCACGCTCATCATCCTGATGGTGATGGGCATGCCGATCGCCTTCGCGCTGATGCTGACCGGCGTCGCGCTGATGGTGCAGCTCGATTTCTTCAACGCCCAGCTGGTGGCGCAGAACATGCTGGCCGGCGCCGACATCTATCCGCTGATGGCGGTGCCCTGTTTCATCCTGGCTGGCGAGCTGATGAACGCTGGCGGCATTTCGCGCCGCATCATCAACCTGGCGGTCAGCATGGTGGGCCACATTCCCGGCGGGCTGGGTTATGTGGCGATCGCCGCCACGCTGCTGCTCGGCTGTTTTTCGGGTTCGGCGCTGGCCGACACGGCGGCGGTGGCCACGCTCCTGATTCCGATGATGCGCGACAACGGCTATCCGGTGCCGCGCTCGGCCGGCCTGATCGCCGCTGGTGGCGTGATCGCGCCGATCGTGCCGCCGTCGATGCCGTTCATCATCTTCGGCGTTGCCACCAACACCTCCATCAGCAGCCTGTTCGTGGCGGGCATCGTGCCCGCGCTGCTGCGGGCGCTGGGTCTGGTGGTGGTCTGGCATGTGCTGTCGCGTGACATGCAAGTCAAGCTGCAGCCCAAGCGCAGCTGGGCCGAGCGTGGTCGTGCGCTGGTCGAGGCGCTCTGGGCGCTGGTGCTGCCGGCCATCATCGTCGGCGGCCTGCGCCTCGGCATCTTCACGCCGACCGAAGCCTCGGCGGTGGCGGCGGTCTACGCGCTGCTGGTCAGCCTGTTCGTCTACCGCGAGGTCAAGCCGAGCCAGATCACTCAGTTGCTGATCAACGCCGCCCGCACCACCAGCACGGTGATGTTCCTGTGCGCCGCCGCGTTCGTGTCGTCCTACATGGTGACGCTGGCCGACCTGCCGGCGCAGGTGACCGAATTCCTCGGCCCGATCATGGGCCACCCGCGCCTGCTGATGGCGGCGGTCATGCTGCTGCTGCTGGCGATCGGCAACGTCATGGACCTGACGCCGACCATCCTGGTGATGGGCCCGGTGCTGATGCCGATGATCGTCAAGGCCGGCATCGACTCGACCTACTTCGGCGTCATGTTCATCCTGGTCGGCACGCTGGGCCTGATCCATCCTCCCGTCTGCACGGTGCTGAACGTGGTCTGCGGCGTGGCCAAGATCTCGCTGGAAAGCGCCACCAAAGGTGTCTGGCCCTTCCTGCTCGCCGAGGCGATCCTGGTTTTCCTGTTCGTCGCCTTCCCCGGCATCGTGACCGGGCCGATGGCCTGGTTTCATTGATTCATCGTCACCCTGGAATCCCCTGGAGCCCCCATGAAACAACTCTTCAAGGCTGTCTGCGTTGCACTCGCCTTTGCGGGAGCGGCGGCCGCCGTTCACGCGGCCGATTTCCAACCGCGCATCGTCCGTTTCGGCTACGGTCTGGCGGAAGACAGCAACCAGGGCCGGGCAGTCAAATTCCTGGTCGAAGATCTGGCCAAGCGCAGCGGCGGCAAGATGCGCATGAAAGGTTTCGGCAGCGCCAGCCTGGGCAGCGACATGCAGATGCAGAACGCCATGATCGGTGGCGCGCAGGAAATGGCGGTGGTTTCGACCGCGACGCTGGTCGGCATCGTCGATGATTTCGGCGTGTTCGATCTGCCGTTCCTGTTCCGCAGCGAAGCCGAGGCCGATGCGATTCTCGACGGCGCGTTCGGCAAGAAGCTGGCCGGCAAGCTCGAAGCCAAGGGCTTGGTCGGTTTGGTCTATTGGGAAAACGGTTTTCGCAACCTGACCAACTCCAAGCGGCCGATCAACAAGATCGAGGATTTGCAGGGCGTCAAACTGCGCGTGATGCAAAACCCGATGTATCTGGACCTGTTCAACAGCATGGGCGCCAACGCGGTGCCGCTGGCATTTTCGGAGTTGTTCACTGCGCTCGAATCAAGGACCGTCGATGGCCAGGAAAACCCGGTCAACACGATTCAGTCGAGCAAGTTCTACGAGGTGCAGAAATACCTCTCGATTACCAAGCACGTCTACAGTCCGTGGATTGTGCTGGTCAGCAAGAAATGGTGGGATGGCTTGACGGCCGACGAGCGCAGCGCGCTGCAAGCCGCCGGCGCCGCCTCACGCGATTTCGAGCGCAAGGACAGCCGCGACGCGGCCAACAAGGCGATGGAGTTCCTGAAGGAAAAGGGCATGCAGGTCAACACCTTGAACGACAAGGAAGTCGACCGCATGCAAAATGCCGCCCGCCCGGCGGTGGCCAAGTTTGCCGCTGCGGGCCACATGGATCTGGTCAAGGACTTGCAAGCCGAGTTGGCCAAGGTTCGCAGCCACTGATCGGCGGGGTTGAGTTGGGGTGAGTACGGTGGCAGCGTGAGATTGGGCGGTACGCGCAATTGCCTGAACTGTGCCAGCCCGCAACGCCCGGCGTAGCGCGCACTGGAGCAAGACCTGCAGACGGTGCAGCACAGGCTCAGAAGTTCAGCGGTGGCTGAGGGAGCAATTAAACGCGATTGAGAGAGTCTGGCATTCGATAGCGCTCATAGGCTGATGACAGCGAACGTGCGTAGTTTAGGGCTGGTTTTTCAATATATTCCCAGGAAATAATAGCCAAACCACAAGTAGCGGGGATTGATACCAGGAGACTAGGGTACGAGGTGAGTTCTGGAAATTTGTGTGCAATAAATTGTTGTACTACAAAGCCATAAATGTATATTCCATAAGAATAATCACCAGGAGGCTGAAAACGTCGAAGCCAAGGCAGTTTGGCGATAACTAGTATGGTGTTGATAAATACAATGTAAAAAGCGAACTTGCCAAAATCGTTTGGATTGAATGCGATTGCAAAAGGAAGAGCAAACAGCGATAATCGATAATCGATGATGATCTTTTCTCGATTGATGTAGCACACGATGCCAAGCAAGAAAAGGAGGGGCATTCGTAATGTATCTTGGTTTGCTTTGAAATACCCAAGAAATTGTGGGGACAGGAACAGAAGACTTGCTGTCATCAATCCTGCTAGAATGGTTTTCACTCTGCTTTTCAAAAATCCTAGTGCCCCAATAATAAAAACCATGACATAGCAACGAACTTCAGTCGGAAGTGTCCAGAGGGAGCCGTTGACGGCTTCTTTGTAGTGATTGTCTTTGAATACACCAGGCAATGCAAAAACAATATTGGTAATTTTTAAGTTTTCCCAGATGTAATTAATTGTTTGTGGGGATGTGAAATAGTCTTTGATGGCTAATGTGGTAACGGTGGGGCCGACTATGGTGATGGTTGTAAGTAGGCAAATAGCTAGCCCTGGCCATATTCTGGCAATCCGCATCAAACAGAATCGCGTGTAGCTTCTTGTTTGACAAAAACTACTAGTCACTAAAATCCCACTTAAAAAGAAAAATATGTCGACTGCTAATGCACCAGAGTAAGTGAATTTAAGGAGTTGGATGATTGGTTCTATTTGACCATCATGAGGGTGTAAAGCAAATGAGTGGCCAAAAATGACAGCTAATGCGGCGAATAATCGAATTAAATCAAAATTATTTTTATTTCTATCCAAAATATAATGAAGTGTTGTCATTATTTGATCTGTGTGTTTGAGTGTAATGCGAGCTGTTATTTGTTGCTGATGGCGAAATAGGCTTTGCAGCTTGAGCGGAAATTAATCAGCTCAAGCCACTCCACTGGAGTCTGCCTCACATCCCGGCGTAATTCGGCCCGCCGCCGCCTTCAGGCGTGACCCAGACGATGTTCTGGGTCGGATCCTTGATGTCGCAGGTCTTGCAGTGCACGCAGTTCTGGGCGTTGATGACGAGCTTGTCGGCGCCGTTATCTGCCTTGACGAACTCGTAGACCCCGGCCGGGCAGTATCTGCTCTCCGGCCCGCCGAATTGGGCCAGATTGACACTGACCGGCACGCCCGGGTTCTTGAGTGTCAAATGCGCCGGCTGGTTCTCTTCGTGATTGGTGTTGCTCACAAAGACGCTGCTGAGGCGATCGAAAGTGAGTTTTCCATCCGGTTTCGGATACTCAATCTTTTGGCACTCGGCCGCCGGTTTGAGCCGGGTGTGATCTGCTTCGGTTCGGTGAATCGTCCACGGCGGGCTTTTGAAGCCGAGTTTCGGCAGCAGCCACTGCTCGATGCCGGTCATCAGCGCACCGACGGTGTTGCCCTTCTTGAACCACTGCTTGAAGTTGCGTGACTTGTCCAGCTCCTGGTACAGCCAGCTGGCTTTGAACGCTTCCGGATACGCCGTCAGCTCATCGGCCTGGCGGTTCTGGCCGAGCGCGGCAACCGCCGCTTCCGCCGCCAGCATGCCGGTCTTGATGGCGGCGTGACTGCCCTTGATGCGACTCGCGTTCAAGAAACCGGCATCGCAGCCGAGCAGCGCGCCGCCCGGAAACACCACCTTGGGCAGACTCAAGATGCCGCCCGCCGTGATGGCACGTGCGCCGTAGCTCAGGCGCTTGCCGCCTTCCAGATGCTGGCGAATCGCCGGGTGGGTTTTCCAGCGCTGCATTTCCTCGAACGGGGAGAGCCATGGATTCTGGTAATCCAGCCCGGTCACAAAACCGAGCGTGACCTTGTTGCCTTCCAGGTGATACAGAAAACCACCGCCGTAGGTGTGGCTGTCCATCGGCCAGCCGGCGGTGTGCACCACCAAGCCGGGTTTGGCCTTGTCAGCCGGGATTTCCCACAGCTCCTTGACGCCGAGCGCGTAGCTCTGCGGATCCTTGCCGTCGTCCAATTTGAACTGGGCGATGAGTTGCTTGCCGAGGTGGCCGCGTGCGCCTTCGGCGAAGAAGGTGTATTTGCCGAGCAGTTCCATGCCGAGCTGGAACGCGTCACCCGGCGCGCCGTCCTTGCCGACGCCCATGTTGCCGGTGGCGACACCGCGCACCGCACCGGCATCGGTGTAGAGCACTTCCGTAGCGGCGAAGCCCGGGAAGATTTCCACGCCGAGTGCTTCGGCTTGTTCGCCGAGCCATTTCACCAGGCTGCCAAGTGCGACGACGTAATTGCCCTCGTTGTGGAAGCACTCGGGGATCAGCGCAGCGGGGGTCGAGCGCGCGCCGGTTTCGGTCAGGAACAGCACTTCGTCACCGGTGACGGGCTGGTTCAAGGGCGCGCCGAGCGCTTTCCAGTCGGGCAGCAGCTCATTCAAGGCGATCGGGTCCATCACAGCGCCGGACAGAATGTGCGCGCCGGGCTCGGAGCCCTTTTCCAGCACCACCACCGACACATCGGCGTTGAGCTGCTTCAGCCGGATCGCTGCGGCCAGCCCGGCCGGGCCGGCGCCGACGATCACGACGTCGTATTCCATCGATTCGCGCGGGCCGTGGGCGGCCAGGATCTCCTGCGGGGTCATCTAGGGTTCCTTGTTGTGTCAGCGAGCCCGCGCATTTTGCCTTGGCGGCAGGGTTTTTCGCTGCCACTGGCGTGACAGTTCAGGGGCGTGGCGCCGTGCTACGCTCTTTGCTCCTGAACCCGCAATAACAAACTGCCGAGGAGCTTCATGAGCTACAGCATCGATCTGGCGGGCCGTGTGGCCCTGGTCACCGGCGCCTCAAGTGGCCTGGGCGCGCAGTTCGCCCGTGTATTGGCGCGCGCTGGCGCGGCCGTGGTGCTGGCGGGCCGCCGCACCGATCGTCTCAAGACCCTGCGCGCTGAAATCGAAGCGGCCGACGGCGACGCCCATGTGGTCGAGCTGGACGTGACCGACGTCGACAGCATCAAGTCGGCGGTGGCGCACGCCGAGACCGAAGTCGGCACGCTCGACATCCTGATCAACAACTCCGGCGTCAGCACGACGCAGAAGCTGCTGGACGTCACCCCCGACGACTACGACTTCGTGATGGACACCAACGCGCGCGGCGCCTTCTTTGTCGCCCAGGAAGTGGGCCGGCGCATGGTGCAGCGCGCGCGCGGCGCCGCACCGGGCACCTACACCGGCGGGCGCATCGTCAACATCGCCTCGATGGCGGGCTTGCGTGTGCTGAGCCAGATCGGCGTCTACGCGATGAGCAAGGCCTCGGTGATCCACATGACCCGCGCGATGGCGCTGGAGTGGGGCCGCTACGGCATCAACGTCAACGCGATCTGTCCGGGCTACATCGACACCGAGATCAACCACCATCACTGGGAAACCGAAGCCGGCCAGAAGCTGGTGAGCATGTTGCCGCGCAAGCGCATCGGCCATCCGCAGGATCTGGACACCACGCTGCTGATGCTGTGCGCCAACGAGAGCCACTTCATCAACGGCGCGGTGATCCAGGCCGACGATGGCTTTGGCCTCTGAGGAGCGCGGATGACCTTGCCCATCCTGACCCTGCTGGAAGCGCGCGTGGTCGGCGTGCTGGTGGAAAAACAAGCGACGGTGCCCGACACCTATCCGCTCTCGCTCAACACGCTGCTGGCCGGCTGCAACCAGAAGACCGCGCGCGATCCGGTGCTGAACGTCAATGAGTCCGACGTGCTGCAGGCCATTGACCAGCTCAAGTTGCTCAGCCTGGTGTTCGAGGGCAGCGGCAGCCGGGTGGTGCGCTACGAGCACAACCTGGGCCGCGTGCTCGGCGTGCCGAGCCAGGCGGTGGCGCTGCTTTCCACCCTGATGCTGCGCGGCCCGCAGACGGCCGCCGAGCTGCGCTCGCATTGCGAACGGCTGCACCGTTTTGCCGACATCTCGTCAGTGGAAGGCTTCCTCGACGAGCTGGCTGAGAAAGACCCACCGCGCGTCGTCAAGCTGGCGCGCGCGCCGGGTTCGCGCGAGGCGCGCTGGGCCCATCTGCTGTGCGGCGAAGTGGCTGGCGCGGCGACCGGCGCCGAATTGGCCGAGGTCAGTGGTGCCGCTGCGGCGCTGGATGTCGGCGACCTGGTCACGCTGCGCGCCGAGCAGTTGCGCCTGAATGCCGAGGTTGAGCGCCTGCGCGGCCAGGTGGCGCGGCTGGCGGCGGCGCTCGGCGTCGATCTGGATGCCGAATCGCTCTGATACGTCCGGGCAAGCACCCAAAGGAGATTCATTCGATGCGTTTCGAGATTCCAGAGCAAAAAATCTTTACCAACGAGATGGTGATCCAGATGCGTTGGGGTGATATGGACGCGATGGGCCATGTCAACAACACACTGTATTTTCGCTACCTTGAAATCATCCGGATCGAGTGGCTGCGCTTGATTGGCGCCGATCCCGATCCGACCGGCACCGGGCCGGTGATCGTCAACGCGTTTTGCAATTTCTACCGCCAGCTCGAATACCCTGGCGATGTGCTGGCCAAGCACTACATCACCAACCCGGGTCGGACCAGTTTCGACACCTACATCACGCTGGAGCGCGCCGATCAACCCGGTGAAATCTATGCCGCCGGTGGTGCAAAAACGGTTTGGGTTGATTTCCCGCAGCAGAAGTCAGTGCCGCTGCCGGAGTATGTGCGGGCCTTGTTCGCCTGAACGTTGAGCCCGAAAGAAGAAAGCCGCCCGAGGGCGGCTTTCTTTATCTATCCTGCCGTGCCCATCGGAATGGGCAGCTGCCGGAATCGATCAGAACGCGTAGATCGCGCCCAGGGCGTAGATGTTGTAGTTGACACTGGTGTCGTACTTGCGACCGAGGTCGAGGTAGACAGAAGTGTTCTTGAACACTTCGCGGTTCACATAGGCTTCAACAGCCTTGACCTTGGTGTCCGTGTTGCGGCCGTAGTTCAGGCCGAGGGTGTAGCCAGCGACCGGTGCAGTGACGCCAACGCCCCAGCCCGTACCGGTGCCGTTGTCAGCCAATTTGCCGCCATCGGCATAGCTGATGGCGCCCTTGACGACGCCGAGGTCATAGCTGGCAGCCAGCGAGGCGAAGGACGTGGTCTTCTCGGTGCGCTTGGTTTCGGCGGCAGCGCCGATCGACAGTGCACCAGCGGTGTAAGTCAGGCCAACCGAGGCGGTGCTCTTGTTCGTATCGCCCACAATGGTCGATGCTACAGGTGCATTGCCTTCAGGCTGGAAACCGACCTGAACCTTCACGCCGCCGAAGACCGGCGAAATGTACTGCAGCGAACGGTCTTGGCGGCCAGGCGCCCAAGCGGCCACACCTGCATTGCCGAAGGCCGAGGCAGCGTTGGCAGCGCCGTTGAAGTCGAAAGCGATCTGGGTCTGGAACGCCACCGAGTCTTGTTTGCCCAGGCGCACTTCACCGAGGCTGCCCGACAGACCGGCCCAAGCTTGGCGGTTGAAGAACGGCGTGCCCGTGGAGCCCACCGAACCGTCGCTGGTGATGCCGGCGGTTTCGAAGTTGGCATTGGCCTTGACGCCAGGCGCCACTTCGGTGCTGGCCTTGACGCCCAGACGGGTGGTCGAGTTGCCTTGCGAGCTGCCGTTGTCGCCACCCGAATGGAAATCGACCTTGCTGCCCTTGCCTGTGGCCACTTCATTCTTGCCGTAGCTGAGATCAACCAGGCCGTAAACGGAGACTTGGGCATTCGCCACGCCAGCCAGCAGCAGGGCGGCAGAACCGATCAACAGTTTGGAATGACGCATCGAAGAAACGCTCATGATTTACCTGATTTCAAAGTCTGGGAACTTGATTCGGCATATCAGCGGATATCGCCGATATTGCCTCGTCACGCAATCACCAATGTCGCGACATAAATCGAACCCGGATCTTTCAATTCGGCTGATTTACTTATCGACCAGCGGTGACAGTGGTGTGATGGTCGGGCTTACTGTCCCAGCTGGTCAAGTGATGTGAGCCCTGTTGGGGTTCAAGTAGGGTTGAGTTGTTGTCAATTTGCAACGTTGCAAGCGGTCTTGGTGCGTGGATAACCAATTAGGGGCGAGTTACTTGCTGGTGCACCAGATCGGGTAATTGGATCAAAATGGCTTGATCAGTTAGGCATCCAAAGCGATTTGGTTTAGTTCGATAAAAGTTTTTGCACTAATTCTGGCGTGCTGGCTGCGCCAGTCTTGCGGATCAGCCTGGCGCGATAAACATCGACGGTGCGCGGGCTGATGCCGAGCTGGCGGCCGATCAGCTTGCTGGTCAGTCCTTCGATCAGTAATGCGGCAATCTCGCGCTCACGGGCGGTGAAATCGGCCTTGAGTTTGCGGCGTGACGAGAGATCCTCGAAGGTCCAGATGCCGGCGGCGTGCGGCTGGGCCGGGTCGAGCGCGCGGCCGATCACGTGGCACCAGAACAGCTCGCTGCCACCGGGGCCGCTCAGGCGCTTCATGACGCGCTCGTCGGCGTAGCGGCCGCTGGCGTCGAGGCTGGCGGTGATGCGCGCGCCGGTGCGCTCGAACTCGTCGCTGCTCGGGTAGAGCACCTCGAAGCTCTGGCCCAGCAATTGCTCGCGATTGGCGCCGAACATCGCGAGCAGCTCCTGGTTGCAGTCGATCATCAGGCGCTGGCGCGAGATCGCCATGCCGACCGGCGCCAGGTCGAAGGCTATGCGGTAGTCGAGATCAACCATTACTCAATTCTACGTAACACCTACTTAATGCATTACGTAGTACGCTCCGCTGCGTTGAATTTCACTGCGAGGCAACACCCATGAACAAGGTCTACCCGAGCGCCGCAGCCGCGCTCGAAGGCATCGTCCGCGACGGCCAGCTCATCGCCGTCGGCGGTTTTGGCCTGTGCGGCATCCCCGAGGCGCTGATCGATGCGCTGGCCGCCAGCGGCGTGAAGGATCTGACGGCGATCTCGAACAACGCCGGCGTCGATGGCTTCGGCCTGGGCAAGCTGCTCAACACGCGCCAGATCAAGAAGATGATCTCCAGCTACGTGGGCGAGAACAAGGAGTTCGAGCGCCAGTACCTGGCCGGCGAGCTGGAGCTGGAATTCACGCCGCAGGGCACGCTGGCTGAAAAGCTGCGCGCCGGTGGTGCTGGCATCCCGGCTTTCTTCACCAAGACCGGCGTGGGCACGCTGGTGGCGGAAGGCAAGGAACTGCGCGAGTTCGACGGCGAGATCTACGTGATGGAACGCGCGCTGATGCCGGAAGTCTCGCTGGTCAAGGCCGACGTGGCCGATCTGTCGGGCAACCTGCGCTTCAACAAGACCGCGCGCAACTTCAACCCGGCGGTGGCGATGGCCGGCAAGATCTGCATCGTCGAGGTCGAGCGCATCGTGGCGACCGGCGAGATCGAGCCGGATGACGTGCACCTGCCGGGCATCTACGTGCAGCGCATCGTGCTGAACGCCACGCCCGAGAAGCGCATCGAGAAGCGCACCACCCGCGACCGCAAGTAAGGAGCACACACCATGGCTTGGACTCAAGACCAGATGGCCGCGCGTGCGGCGCAAGAGCTGCAGGACGGCTTCTACGTCAACCTCGGCATCGGCATCCCGACGCTGGTGGCCAACCACGTGCCCGATCACGTCGAAGTGTGGCTGCAGAGCGAGAACGGCATGCTCGGCATCGGCCCGTTCCCGTATGAAGACGAGGTGGACGCCGACCTGATCAACGCCGGCAAGCAGACCGTCACGACCATGAAGGGCTCCAGCATCTTCGGCAGCCACGACAGCTTCGCGATGATCCGCGGCGGCAAGATCAACCTGTCGATCCTGGGCGCGATGCAGGTCACCGGCAAGGGCGATCTGGCCAACTGGATGATCCCCGGCAAGATGGTCAAGGGCATGGGCGGCGCGATGGACCTGGTGGCGGGCGTCAAGCGCGTCATCGTGCTGATGGAGCACGTTGCCAAGAAGAAGGACGGCACCACTGACCTGAAGATCCTGCCGCAGTGCACGCTGCCGCTGACCGGCGTGGGCGTGGTGAACCGCATCATCACCGACCTGGCGGTGATGGACGTGACGCCGGGCGGCCTGAAGCTGGTCGAGCTGGCTGATGGCGTGACGCGCGAGGAAGTGCAATCGAAGACTGGCGTGCCGCTGATCTGAGCTGACGCTCAACCGAAACACGATGGGCCTGCGGGCCCATTTTTCGTTTTTGAGGCCTAACCGCATCGTCAAGGATTGCCTTCGTCGCCGACAAGGAAGGTCTTCCGCATCGATGAGGAACGTCATCCCCATCGACAAGAAGCTCAATCCTTATCGACGAGGACGGCGATCATTGACGATGGGATGAGCCGTTCTCATCAATGGGGAGACTCATCCTTGTCAGAAGGAAAGCGCGTCCTTATCGATGTGATGGCTCGTCATTGACGATGAGGTGAGCCGTCATGCCCGATGAGGTTGGCGGACCTTTTCAAAAACATTACTTTAGTCAATGGCATGACGACATTGTGGGTTTTTGAGATTGTGCTTTTGTTGACATCAGCCTAGAGTTTTTCTCACCGTGAGCTGATCACGGCTGGGAGGCGGATGTGCAGGCAGAGCATGCAGTACCGGGTCCAAGCAGTAGCCAGAGCCAGGCCAACGAATGGCGTGCCGGGTTTCAGCCTCCTGCCGTGTCGTTGCCCAAGGGCGGTGGGGCCATCAAGGGCATGGGCGAGAAGTTCGCCGCCAATCCGGTCACCGGCACAGGGTCGATGTCGGTGCCGATCGGGCTGTCACCCGGGCGTGGCGGCTTCGGCCTGCAACTGGCGGTGTCCTACGACTCCGGCGCGGGTCAAGGCGTGTTCGGACTGGGCTGGCAGATGGCCTCACCCAGCATCAGCCGCAAGACCGACAAGGGGCTGCCGCGCTACCTGGACGACGAAGAGTCCGACACCTTCCTGCTGTCCGGCGCGGAAGACCTGGTGCCGGTACTCGCAGCAGATCGGCGCGCGTTCGAATCCACCACCTTAGCCGGCCAGCAGTACCGTGTTCACCTGTACCGGCCGCGTGTCGAAGGCCTGTTCGCCCGCATCGAGCGCTGGAGCGACGTTGACCATCCCGACAACTCTTTCTGGCGCAGCATCAGCCGTGACAACGTCACGACCTGGTATGGCCGCGACGCGAACAGCCGCATCCACGACCCCGACGACCCCATCCGCATCTTCCAGTGGCTGATTAGCTTTACCCATGACGACAAGGGCAATGTCGTCTTCTACAGCTATGTCGACGACCAGGGTGTCCAGATCGATCGCGGTGCGGTGTGGGAAGCCAACCGCAGGCTCGAAGTGGCCTTCACCAACCGGTCCCTGAAGCGCGTCCACTACGGCAACGTCAAGCCCTACCTGCCGAAACTGGGCGCCGTCGACCCCGACCCGCCACCAACGAACTGGCTGTTCGAAGCCGTCTTCGATTACGGCGACCACACGGCCCCATTCCCGACACCGCAGCCGGACACGCTGGCTGTAGGTCAAGCCTGGCCAGCACGCTCGGACGCCTACTCCAGCCACCGCGCCGGCTTCGAGATCCGCACCAGCCGCCTGTGCCAGCGCGTGCTGATGTTTCACCACTTCCCGGATGCAGTGGGCGTTGGCGCCAACTGTTTGGTTCGCTCCACTGACTTCAGCTACGACCTGGCCGACACGACGGCCGATCCGCTCGAGCCGGGCTACACCCGGCTGTCGTCCGTGACGCAGCGCAGCTATCAACGCAAGCCCGAGCAGACCCCGCCGGCCGATGTGCCACTGCCCTACGACTACGAAGTACGCGCGCTCCCGCCCGTCACCTTCACCTACAGCGATCCCGTCATCGATTCGACGATCCACACCATTGCACCGGCGGAACTTGAGAACCTGCCGGTCGGCACCCAGGGCCCGGGCTACCGCTGGGTCGATCTGGACGGTGAAGGCCTCTCGGGCGTGCTGGCCGAACAGGCCGGCGGCTGGTACTACAAAACCAATCTGGGTGACGGCAGGTTCGGCGCCTTGCGGGCAGTGTCCCCACAGCCCGCCATGACGATGGCGGCCGGCAGCCGGCACCAGTTCATGGACCTGGCTGGCAACGGCGAAATCGACGTGGTGGACTTTGCCGGGTCCACGCCCGGCTTTCACGAGCGCGACCGCGACTCTGGCTGGAAGCGCCACGTGCCCTTTGCCAGCCTGCCCAACATCAACTGGCAAGACCCGAACCTGCGTTTTGTCGACCTCACCGGCGATGGTCATGCCGACGCGCTGATCACCGAGCAGGACGTCTTCACCTGGTACCCCTCGCTGGACGAACGCGGCTTCGGCCCCGCCGAACGCACCCGCCAACCCTGGGACGAGAACCTCGGCCCGACCCTGGTGTTTGCCGACAGCACCCAGAGCATCTTCCTGGCCGACATGTGCGGCGACGGCCTCACCGACCTGGTGCGCATCCGCAATGGCGAGGTGTGCTACTGGCCCAACCAGGGCTACGGCCGCTTTGGTGGCAAGGTCACGCTCGGCAACTCGCCCGTCTTCGACCACCCCGACCTGTTCGACCCTAACCGCATCCGCCTCACCGATATCGACGGCAGCGGCCCGGTCGACCTGATCTACCTGGGCCGCGACGGCTCCCGGCTCTACTTCAACCGCAGCGGCAACAGCCTGACCAAGCCCTATGTAGTCGACCTTCCTGTCGCGACCGAGAACCTCGGCGCCGTGCAGGCGGCCGACCTGCTCGGCAACGGCACGGCCTGCCTGGTCTGGAACTCGCACCTGCCGGCCGACACCTTGCGCCCGGTCTGCTACATCGACCTGATGGGCGGCAAACGGGACGAACCCGTCGCCGAGCACCGCCATCACGAGAAGCCGCACCTGCTGACCCGCATCGACAACCAGCTCGGCGCCAGCACCGAGATCGAATACACGCCCTCGACCCGCTACTACCTGCAAGACCAGCTCGCCGGCACGCCCTGGATCACCCGCCTGCCCTTCCCGGTGCATTGCGTCAGCCGGGTGACCGTGCGCGACAAGTGGCGCGGCACTGCCTTCAGCAGCAGCTACAGCTACCACCACGGCTACTTCGACGGCACCGAGCGCGAGTTCCGTGGCTTCGGTCGTGTCGAGCAGATCGACACCGAAGACTTTGGCCACTTCGCCGGCAGCAACGTCGGCAGCCCCTGGATCACCGCCGACCAGCAGCTCTACCAGCCCCCGGTCAAGTCGGTCACCTGGTATCACACGGGTGCTGCGCTGGACCGGCAACGCATCCTGGACCAGTTTGCCCAGGAGTACTTCCCGCAGCGATATGCCGAACGCCTGGCAAAGCCCGCAGCGGGTACGCAGGCCTATTTCGAGCGCCCCTTGCCCGAACCCGAACTGCCCGCCGACCTGGACGGCGACGAATGGCGCGAAGCCCTGCGCGCCTGCAAAGGCATGGTGCTGCGGCAGGAGAGCTACGAACTCGGCGTCGACAAGGCGACGGGCGTCATCAACGCCGACACCCCCGTCAGGCTGTATTCGTCCGCCACACACAACTGCCACATCCAGTGCCTGCAGCCACGCGGACGCCAGAACCGGCACGCGGTCTTCCTGGTCACCGAAAGCGAGGCCCTCACCTACCACTACGAACTGGCGCTGGATGGCACCGATCCTCTGCAGCCTGACCCCCGCATTGCCCACACCATCAACCTGCGGCACGACGAATACGGCAACGTGCAGCAGGCCGTCGCCATCGGCTACCCGCGCTGGCAGCCTGGCGACCTGGACGCCGCGATCCCCCGCCAGGACCTGATCCACGCCGTGCAGAACGAACTGCACATCGCCTACACCGAAACCCGCCACACCACCGACGCCATCTGTCGGGCCAACCAGAACGCCTTGGATGCGCAGCCCGACCCCACCACGCCAGTCCGCCACCACCGCCTGCGCCTGCCCTGCGTGGTGCGCACCTATGAGCTCAAAGGCATCGACAGGGCTGACCGCAAGTACTACGAGCCTGCAGACTTTCGCGCCTACGAGTTGAGCGACTTCTACCTCCACCCAGCAGGCGCAGATCCAGCCCCGCTCGCCGTCGAGTCCAAGGAATATCACCAGTACGCCGACGGCAGCGCCGCGCAGAAGCGCATCGTCGAACATGGCCGCAGCCTGTACTTCGATGATTTCAGTGCAGCTGCGTCACCCGCCAAGCATCTGCCATTCGGCGAACTCGGCCCGCGTGGCCTGAAGTACGAGGACT
Organism: Leptothrix sp. (in: b-proteobacteria); assembly: GCA_041083665.1. GTDB lineage: Bacteria > Pseudomonadota > Gammaproteobacteria > Burkholderiales > Burkholderiaceae_C > Sphaerotilus. The sequence continues at coordinate 438,327 of JBFPGZ010000010.1, read as the reverse complement.
ACAAGCTCGCCCTCACCGACGCCCTGCTGACTGCCGTGTTCGCGGATCGGCTCGATTGGCAAGTCTCCGCAGGTGTTCCTGCGCGCACCCTGCTCGACACGGCCAGCGTCAGCGGCTACGTACGGGGGATCGAGATCGCGCCTGGCCTGACCGGCCAGTACTGGATGCGCTCCGGCATCGCCGGTTTTGCTGAAGACGCCTACGACCATTTCTTCTTGCCCGAGCGCTACACCGACCCCTTCGGCAACTCCACCACGGTGGCCTACGACCCGCTGGACCTGTTCGTCTGCAGCAGCGAGGACGCCAAGGGCAACGTGTCGGGCATCGACGTCGATGACGACGGCCGCTTGCGCTTCGACTACCGCGTGCTCGCCCCCATCGAGATGGTCGATGCCAACGGCAACCACAGCGAAGTGGCCTTCGATATCCGCAGCCTGGTCGTCGCCGCCGCTGCCAAGGGCAAGAAGATCGGGGACACCTGGCAAGGCGACCACCTGAAAGGCGTCACGCCCGCATGGCTCAACCCCAGCCCTCAAGAGGTGGCCAGCTACTGCCTCGCCACCACGGCCGACCGCCAGCAGGCCGCCAACTGGCTGGGCACCGCCAGCACCCGTTTCATCTACCACTTCGGCGAAGCCTACCCCGCGCCCGACCAGCCCCAGTGGTGTGACCGGATGGCCGGCGCCTGCGGCTTCGTGCGCGAGATCCACACCAGCCAGCCCGGCGGTGACACCAGCCCCCTGCAGATCGCCCTGGAATGCTCTGACGGCGGCGGCAACGTGCTGATGAAGAAGGCCCAGGCCGAGCCCGACCCCACCACCGGCCAGACACGCTGGATCGTCAACGGCCTCACCCTGCTCAACAACAAGGGCAAGCCGGTCCGGCAGTTCGAGCCCGCCTTCACGCCCGACTTCGGCTGCGAATTGCCAACGGAGAACGGTGTCTCCAGCACCACCTTCTATGACGCCGCCGGCCGCGCGGTCCGCGTCGAGATGCCCGACGGCACCTTCAGCTACGTCGAGTTCTCGCCCTGGTTCAGCCGCAGCTTTGATGCCAACGACACCGTAATGGGCAGCAATTGGTACAAACAAATAGCCTCGATCGCGCCAGCTTCCCGCTTACCCACCGATGCAGCTGGCACCTACACCGTCAACCCTGACGTACGTGCCGCCTGGCTCACCGCCCAGCATGCGGACACACCTGCTCAGACGCATTTCGACAGCCTGGGTCGCGAAGTCGTCGCCATCGCTCACCTGCGCGTCGAAGACACCGATGGCAAGCACAAATTTGACGGCCGGTCCTGGCGAGACGCGTACTACCTCACCTTCACCAAGCTCGACGCCGAAGGCAAGCCGCTCTGGATCCGCGACGCGCGCGGCAACCTGGTGATGCAGTACATCAAACCGCCCAAGCCCACATGCCTGGCGGACCAACCGACCGAAGACCTGCCCAGCCAGCCCGGCGCAGCCGGCGCAGACCCGGTCTACAGCGCCCCCTGCTACGACATCGCTGGCAACCTCCTCTTCCAGCACAGCATGGATGCGGGCGACCGCTGGATGCTGACCGACGCCGCCGGCAAACCCATGCTGGCCTGGGATGCCAACGACCGAGGCGCGGGCACTCCAGTTCAACAGCGCCTGTTCCGCACCGACTACGACGCCTTGCATTGCCCCGTCGCCCAGTGGCTCAAGCTGAACGATGCCGAGCCGGCCCTGATAGAAGCCTTCGACCATTGCGACTGGAGCGGGCCCAATGGCGCCACGGATCTGGCCGATGCCCAATCGCGCAACCTCATCGGCCAAGCAGTCAGGCACTGGGACCCGAGCGGCCTGGCGACGGTCGAACGCATCGACCTGTGCGGCAAACCAGCGCACGTCACCCGCACCCTCATCAAGCCTGACGCGGACACCGCCGGCAGTGGCGTCATCGATTGGGGCGCAGACCGCGCCGCGCTACTCGACAACGAAACTTTCGAGCAGCGCACCGAATACGACGCCCTCGGCCGCATGACACGCTTGTTCAACTGGCATCGCGGCACCGGCAGCCGGGTTGCCGTGTACGAACCCAAGTACAACGAACGCAGCATGCTGCAAAGTGAAGATTTAGTCGTGCGCGCCAGCAAGACCAATATAGGCAAAGGGTATACCGAACCTGCGGAATCGAAACGGGCGGCCGCAATCACCGGCATCACCTACAACGCCAAGGGGCAGAAGGAAACCCTTGAACTCGGCAATGGCACAACGACCACCTACGAGTACGACCCACAGACCTATCGACTGCTGACCCTGAAGACAAGGCGCACCGCCGGCCAGACCCTGCAAAACCTGAGCTACACCTACGACCCGGTCGGCAATATCACCCAGACCGACGACAAGGCGCAGGACACAGTATGGGCAAACAACAGCGTCATCCGCCCTGAACACCACTACACCTACGACGCAATTTACCGCCTGATCGAAGCCACCGGCCGAGAAAACTCACAAGCCCCCTCACCTGCGCCCCGAGCAGATGGCCCATGGCCCCAAGGTGTATTCCCGACAGGAGATATCCCACGCAACTACACCCAGCGTTATGTCTACGATGAAGTCGGCAACTTCATCAAGATGACACACATGCCACCGCAGGCCTTTACCGGCTGGACTCGTTTTTACCAAACTGCCAACGATTCCAACCGCCTGCTCCGCACATGGTATGGCGACTTTGAATGGAGCAGCAGTAAAGCCACCGAAAAGACGGAATACCGCTACGACATCCACGGCAGCATGCTCAATCTAAATGATGTGCCCGAAAACTGGGGCCGGGATATCATATGGGACTGGCGCGACATGATCCGGAGCTTCGATGCCATGGGCGGTGGCACTGCGACCTATCACTACGGCATCGACAAACAGCGCACCCGCAAGCACATCGTTCGAATCGGCGGCTATGCAGAAGATCGCATCTATCTCGGTGGCTACGAGCTCTATCGCGGACGCAATGCGGTGGGGAACACATTGGAAGAAATGGAAACCTTGCATTTAATCGAGGGTGAACAGCGCATCTTGCTGGTCGATGATGTCCTGCTTGAAAAGAGCTTCGCACGGCCATGGCGGAATAATGCAGTTTACAAGGAGAGCATCCTTTTTCGTTTCCAGTACGGCAACCATCTCGGGTCGGTAGGAGTGGAACTGGATGAGGCGGCCCAAATCATCTCTTATGAGGAGTTTCATCCATATGGGACGTGTGCTTTCCGGCTGATGAACTCAGAACTAGAGGTGCCAGCAAAGAAATATCTGTATGCGGGGATGGAAAAAGATGAGGAAAGCGGGCTCAGCTATCACGCGGCCCGGTTCAACATAGTCACACTCGGACGGTGGATCAGTTGCGACTCAGAACCCGAGTGGGACCACTTCAACGCCTATGCCTCCGTCAGATGCAATCCAATGTTGTTCGTCGATACGAATGGAAAGTGGGCCGAATTAGGTCACTACTACACGGTTCTGTTGACAAGTCTCGCAGTTGGCAAGGATCTGGATTCATCGCTGAAACTCGCTTTTTACGCCCAACTTCCGGACGAGGTTGCGAACACGGATGCAGTTGCGAATGCACCGATGTCGATTCTGAGCAATTTGGTCGGTGGTAGTGACAAGGGTACGCCACGCGCGGTTCAGGTCGGACTGCATGCCTTGACGGGAATGGGTTCTGCAGACGAGACCTCGTTCCGACGCGAGCGCGTCCAAAAAAGTGACTATGACTTCGAACTCGGAGCCGCGTTGCATGCATTTGGCGATTCCTACTCGCACCGCCGACTAGACGACGAGTCGAAGATGTATTCCCCGGGGGTTGGTCACGGCGGAGACAAGACCCATCCGGATGAAGTGGCATGTCGTCCCAAGCTATTCAAAGAATATGCAATCGATTTGTACGAAACGCTCAGCAAGCGGCTAGGCAACCGTACAGCGCGGCTGTCAAGAGAGCAGTTCGAGAAGATCATCGTCAAGGTGGCTGCGGACGCGACAGAGACGGCGCAGATCAAGACTTTGATAGAAGAATTGCGCAAGTCCATGCCGGATGTCGCCAAGGATCTTGATCGGTCCGAAGCATCGCCATTTCTTGGAGATCGGATCTTCCGTCCGGAGAAGAGCGACTTCATTCCGCTTTTGACCGGGAACCTGATTCTCGACAAGGGTCAGAGTCTACTTATCTCCGAGAAAGATGCTTCTCGTGCTAACGAGCAAATGCGTCAAAAGCTCACGCCGTTGCAACAGAGAATAGTTGGCTTCGACGGTTTGACAAATTTGCCCAGTGCATATGAAAGCCTCGCCGCTGAGTGGACAAAGGCACGATCGGAATTCAGGCCCGGCAAATAGACCAAGATACTCAATCTGAGCCATTACTCAGAACGTCTTCCAAAGACTGCAACTTGGAGCGATCAAAGCAAGATGCCGGAGTCAAGTCTTGCCTTTTGCCTAACCAAAAATATGAACCAGCGTGACCATCCCTTGAAAAGTGAAATCCTCGCGCGGATAGAGCAGCAATTTCCGTTCGTGACGCGCCCCACGGACTCGGACCTATATGCATATGGAGAAGACGACACAATGCGTCAGTTGATGACCAGCCGATTTCGGGGTACATCGGCCCGGAACTGCCATATGAAGGGGTGATGTATCTGCACGACGAACTTGGAACCTTGACGCCCAAGGCAGTGCAGTGGATTCTGCCTTCGGCACTGCGGCATATCGTCACAAACACCACTGATCCGGTGATTGATCTGATTAGGTGGTTGATATAGCTTGTGGAATTTACCCCCCAGGCAGATATTGGGTCTGCCTATGACCTGACATGGCTGACACCGGAGCAGCGCGATGTATTGATGTGCTTGTTGAAGTACCTGTCAGAAGAACTTGCTGAAGATACGGTGGCGGCGCAACGAAGCTTGCGCCGGCTGCGACGAGAAAAAGGCCAGCAAGATTGAGTGGGCATTGAAAGAATCTGAAAAGTTTTGAACCGCAATGAATTGGAGGTGACCGTGATTCCATTGGATCTTCCTGCGCTGATGCAGGCATTGGCTTGGCCGATGGCAGCCTTGATTGCGTTGGGGCTGTTGCATGAGCCGATTGGTGAACTGGTCGTTTTGTTGGCGAAACGTGCCAAGAAGGTCTCCATTGGGGGCGTATCACTAGAATTGTCCGAAGTTGCGCCAGTCAAGGCTGCGGCTTTGGTAGACACCGAAATTCGTGCGCTCAAACCCGGCGCAATGGTTGGAAGTGGGTCGACTGCCATAGCTCAATTGCTGAAGTCCATCCAGGGCGGTCAGCGACGCGATTACCTGCGCATCGATCTAGGTAGCCAGGATAAGCCACGCTGGTTGACTTCGCGGCTCTATCTGGTGGCCTATTTGATGTGCATGGCCTCACCCGCACCAAATTTCTTGTTCATTGAAAATACGCCGGGAGCCAGCAAGAAGTTCGTTGGCTTCTGTTCTGCGGCCAGCCTGCGCTGGGCCTTGGCGCGCAAATATCCATGGTTTGAAAATGCCATGGCTCAAGCCTATTCAGGACTCGGCCAGATCCAGTTCGATGCTGCTTCCGGATACCTGCTGGATTGGCAATTCAGTTCACTGATCCCGAACTTCCTTAGCAAGATTCAGTCGCCAGTGGGCCCTGCGAGCCCCGATGCTGCGGAGTGGACGCTTGTTCGCGATGGCATGCACGAACATGCCAAATGGGTTGATTCATTGTCGGTGGACCAGGCCCTGGGTGACGGCCTCAATCGTGCCCTCGTTGTGCGGACCTTCGAAACCAAACCGGCGGATCTGGTCAGCGCAGTGCTGCTGCAGAAGGGGCCTTACGTTGCAGTCGTGGACGCGAATAAGTCATTCACCAGCCTCGTTGACCGGACCGAGTTGCTCGAAAAGGCTGCCCGCGTTTATGCGACCCAGCAAGAGTGAACGCGATAGGTATTGATCTTTGTCGAAGATCTAGAAAGGCGAGATATGCTCACCACAACGCAGAAGAGAACCGCGCAAGCGATCGTCAATATCTTCGAGACCGGTTCGGTCTTGGGCAACTACGGCGACGTGACGCTGATAGATGGTGATACCGGGCATCTGACGTTCGGACGATCACAGACCACCCTGGGGTCGGGTAATCTGGCGGATCTGTTGCGGCGGTATTGCGACAACACGGGTGCCAGGTTCGGGGCCAGGTTGGCGCCGTTCCTGCCCCGGTTTGTGGCCAGGGACTTCAGCCTGGACGGTGAAACCCATCTGCACAACATCCTGCGTGCCACAGCCGACGACCCGGTGATGCGCGAGACGCAAGACGTGTTCTTCGACGACGTGTATTGGAAGGCCGCCACGGCGGCAGCTGACCGCGCTGCGGTGGCCACGCCGCTTGGGGTGGCCGTGGTGTACGACAGCACGGTGCACGGCAATTGGGCGGCGATGCGGGACCGCACCACGGCCGCTGCCGGCGCCATCGTCACGATTGGTGAGCCGGCCTGGATCACGGCTTATGTGGCCACCCGGCGCAACTGGCTGGCCACCCATCCGCGCAAGGATCTGCGCGCCACCGTCTACCGCATGGACGCCATGCAGCGCCTCATCGCCCTCAAGCAATGGGGCCTCGAATTGCCTTTGGTGGTCAGGGGTGAAGAGATATCCCCCGCCACCCTGAAGGCCATCCCGCCGGGATGCTTCGACGGCCCGCAGCCCGGTACTCGCGCCTTGGCCGTGCAATCCCCGCTGGCGCGCGGGCTCGACGTGCGGCTTCTGCAACTGGGTTTGTCGTCCCTGGGCGCCGACGTCAAGGCCGACGGCATTTTCGGCCGTGGCACGGCAGATCAGATCAAGGCGCTGCAGAGATCCAAAGGTTTGCTGGCCACGGGTGTGGCCGAACCGGCGCAGGTATTGGAATGGGTGACGCTGGGATAGAGCAGGTCGCCACCATCGCTTTGGCGCAGGATTAACCGTCTCGCCGTTCGATGCCCACCAACTGAAAAACGTTCACATCAAGAGCAGGCACTGAGGAGATCACCATGCAAGTCATCGTTGCCCCGATCAAGCCGGGTGATACCGGTGCGCAGGTCAGTAATCTGCAGGATGCGCTCCTCGCGCTGTATGAAAAACAAGTCATCCATGCAGCTATTGCTCCGGCACATCCCGACGCGAGCGAATTGGGGGCATTGATCGAGGCTTTCAAAGCCGAGCGGGATGCTGCGACGTTTGACGGATCAACCAAACAGGTGGTGTACCTGTTCCAGTTGCAGCAGTTTTTGAAGTTGGCTGATGACAGAGATTTAGGGAGTGTCGAGGAAAAGACTGCGGCCCGCCTGAACGACATCCTGCAGTCGTTTGGTGCGATCGATACCCGGCCCGTATTGACCATCAAAGGAAATGTAATATTTCAAGGTGCCCGGCCAGACGGCACTATCTCGGTTGTCGCCTTTGACCGCGACATGCGGACCCGGCAAAAGCTCGGTGGCGCAGTGGTCGGCGCTGATGGCAGCTATGTCATCGAATACACCCCGGATACCTGGCCCCAAGCGGAGCAGGGCGGGCCTGATATCCTCGTTGAAGTGTGCGATCGGGGCGATGCCGTCTTGGCGACAAGTGAAACTGTATTTAATGCGGCGCACCCAGTGGACATCGATGTCACGGTGCCCGGCGTACTGGTGCGTTTGTCTGAGTATGAAGATGTGTTGACTGCAGTCCAGCCCTTGCTCATCGGCCAGGGCCCAGGTGGACGGGATCTGCGTCTGGACGAATGCACTTCAGACGACCAAGCTTTCATCGTCAAGGAGACAGGCCAGCCGCAAGATCTGATTTCAGCGTTGGTCCTCGCGGCGCAAGCAGCGTATGTTCCGCCACAGCCGCGCATACCACCGATCATTCCACGGCCGTTTCCAGTTGCGCTGCCGACACCTTCCTTGCCCATCGTAATTGCGCCGGTCGTCCAGGCGTCGGCAATTCCTGCTGAGGTGTATTACTGCTGGTTCCGCGAGGGACCGTCGCAAAGTATTTCCAACTTGATGCAACGATCCAATGTCGATCTTGTGGCCTCATTGGATCGGGACGTTGAACGAAACCTCATCCCGGCGATAGACGCAGGTGTTCGGGACGGATTGCCTGCCGCGCTGTCGGCTGTGCGTGCCCATCTTGCCTTGCAGACTTCGGGGAATCCGGAGACTGCAAGTCTGGGTGATGCACTACGGTTGATACCGGATGCGGATCGGCTGCAACTGAACAAGCCCGATGGACCAGGCGTCAGGTTGATGATGCTGATTGCCAACGCAGACCCTAAAGATCCGCCCTCGTGGGAAAAACGATTAGAGGCCGTAGGCGATGAAGCTCTCTTGCGTTCAGCCCAACGATCGCTCGGTCTGCATTCATTGACTGGAGGCTTTGTGCCATGGATGCGCGAGTTGCAGCGTGGTGATGCCGGTGCACCGAATCCAACGCTGGTCGATCTGGTCGCCAATGACACAGCAGACTGGGTCAAGTTCGCGCAGAAGCACGGTGTACCCAAGGACGTGGTCGGCGCAAGCGATGATGAGCGGTTTACACGCTATGGACGCCAGATCTCCGCTCGCACGCAATTGATGCATCCGGCGCCGTTTGTGCAGAAGCGGATCGAGTCGGATCGAATCCCGGTGGCGCCAGAGCTCAAAGGTTTGATCTCGAAGTTCCTGAACATCAATCCGGCATATCGGCTTCATCAAACACCGTACATCACATTTGCGGCCTCCAAAGACTTCAACGCCGGCGACTTCAGTGCCGAATCCATTACAGCAATAACATCCGAGTTGATGCGTCTTGAACGAGTGGCCAAGATAGTACCGCTGCTCGATCACATGGAGCCCTTGCTCAGGGCTGAATACGGATCCGCACGTGCCATTGTCAAGCGTCGGTCTCGGATTGCATTTGTCAAAGAAATGCGAGATGCAATCGGCAATGAAGTCGATGCCGGGCAGATTTATGACAATGCCGCTGGCGTCGCGGCAAATACCGATGCACTTGTGCTGCGGCACAGTCCACTATTTCTTGGCCCAAATCTTCCTGTCATCCCGACGGAAGACCGGAGTGTGGCTGCACGTGCCGTCCGCAAGAGTAACGGAAACGATATCGTCTTGCCTCCCAGTTTGCAACAATTGTTTGGAAACCAGGACTATTGCGAATGTGCCCACGGCGCCTCACTTTATGGTGCTGCGGCATATTTAGCCGATCTGCTGCAGATGCTCGCAAAAGCCCCCGCAACGAACGGGAAGACTCCGCTGCAGGTTCTGCTTGAACGCCGACCAGATCTTGCGGAGATAGATCTCACAGGAGACAACACCGAAATCACGTTGCAATACATTGATCTCGTATTGGAGATACTCGAACAGCCAGATTGGGAGGTCGGAAGCGGCATTCGCGTCTTGCGCGGAGGGACGCGACAAAACCCGAATAATAGTTTCGATGCCCAACTCGATCAAGGCTTCATTCCCACAACACTTGCCTCGGACCTGGAAGATCTTGGATTTAGACTCAGTGAGCACTGTACAGTCGGATCCGCATCAGAGATTAGAAATTCCGCCGGGGCATTATTCAAGTCGTGGTTGATCCGAGATTCATTGACAGGGCTTAAGCTAAGGCTCATTGGAGCAATATACGGTGCATATCGTATACAAGCGTACCCGCAATCTAGCGCTGCGACTTCGAAAGTATACCGCCCATGGTCAACGCAGTTGAGCAGGGTTGCCGCCAAGACGGGCACTGCACGCTTTCCGTGGAACTTGCCGTTCGACCCTACGCGGGATGAAGCCAATGCCTGGCTGAAGTGGCTTGGTACGACCCGTGAAGAAATTCTGATCGCACTTGCTCCTGGCGACCCATGGAAAAACATCGATGCGGCGTGCGAGTTTCTGAAAATTGCGCCGGCAACCCGGGTAGTTCTGACCAGCCCGCCCGATGCAAGCCATCCTGACTTTGGCGACTGGGGATTTACTAACGCCAGCGTCGGCGCGGAAGGTATTGTCGATTCTGTCGCTGGAATGACGGGTTCACTGACCGCCGCAAATATGATCAAGTGGGATGGGGCAGAAGAGCGTCCCGACGATTCACCAGACTGGCATGCGCTGCTTAAGAATGTATCACTCCTGCGCTCGCGTGCTCATCTGACTCATCGCGAGTTGCTCGATGTTCTTTCGACGCAATTTGTCCTGGGCGGGCAATCAACCTTGGATGTGAGTGGGGCGGAATGCGATTCAGCACTAATGCGCCTGCAAGCCATGGACGCAGCGCTTGCACGCCGTATCCATCTCTTCGTCAGACTATGGCGTCTTCTCGGTTGGAGTCATAGAGAGGTCGATACCGCCATCAATGCTCAGACCTCACACGTCACTAGCGCGGGAAGTACAATTGCCTTCTCCCCCGAGTTTCTACTTTTCATCGCGAATATCGCCAGGCTCAGCAGCAGGACGCATGTGCCTGTTTCAATTTGCCTGGATCTTTTCTGCAGTAGCAACCTTGATACTGCTGCGGGCTGGAACTATGACGGCGCACAGCCAGTCCGTGCACTTTCGCGCTACGAGACATGGTTCGACAACTCGGTGCTCGGCAGGCCACGCGTCGCGGAATTTCAGCTCAAGTCACGCAATGACCTTGCACCGGTGGCATGGCCTGACTCCGGACTTCCAAAGGCACGAATCAGTGACCATACTTCCTACATTGCAGCCGCACTGGGCATTCCAGTGAGTGAATTGATTACATTGCTACCAACAGGAACCACAGTGTTCCCTCCGATGTTGGTAACCTCAGCTGTGACCTCAGGACCCATTGATGTGGGGCAGTTGGTGCACCCCGATATTGAAGTACTGATTGGCAAATGTCAGAGTAGTGCGGGATCTACCTTGACAGTTCAGCACTCCGATGATGGACACAAGTTCACGAAGGTCGATAAAAAACACATCAAAGGTTGTACGAACCCATGGACCATTAATGCCGCCAGCCAACCGTTGACTCGGTTTACATATAGCGGAGAGAAACAATTCATCCGGATCTCCATTCAACCCGTCGCTGTCATTGGAGCCGGTCAATGGATAAACATTCGATGGTTGCCGAGTGGTGGAAGGTTGACTGATGAGCTTGCCTTGCACAATCTGACGGCTCTGTGCAAGTACGCTATTCTGCGTCGTCTTGTTGGCCGGCCGATGACAGATGTATTGGCACTGCTACGGATCACGAATCTAACTCCAGGGGCTAATCTGGCCACACCAGACCTTGTCTTGGACTTGCTGGACGCACGTGACGCGCTTGGTACGTTGAATCTATCGGTGGTTGAGGCCGATGCTTTGCTGCACGGACCCGATGGGCCAGAATTTGCACTGCTCGAAAGTCAAGCAGGGACGCTATTGAGCGCTGCTCGAAGCGCGTACTTGGCAATCAGGAATGAATCAACGGTTGCAGTTGATCAGCGCAGTGTATTGCTTTCAAAAATATTGACGGATTTCGGCTGGAGCAGTGGGCGTATCGCTGAAGTCCTGAGTCAGGCACACCTTGGATTGAATTGGGGTGACTATGTTGCACCTCTGGACAGCCTTCCTGCAGGAGCACAGCTTCCCGCGTCGATGCACTTCGACAAGAAAGCAAGTCTGATTACCGCATCAATCAACGTGCGGCCCGCAGAATTGCACTCATCTATCGCGCCGATGCTCGCAACGACAAGTGGCAATCTAAAAACTGCTTTGATTAGCCTTGATGCAGAAGCCCTGCGTCGCGAAGACGAACTTGCGTCATTGCAAACAGTGTTGCGAGAAAAGGTGCCGCATACATTCGAGGTGAATTGGATAATCCCAAAGTCACTATCAATCGCCATTCCTGCAGAGTGGCAAGGTCGTTTCTATTATGAACGTTCGATAGGCAAGTTGCGCTTTGTTGGATGGATGAGCCCGGCGGATCGTGATGCTCTCTTCTTGCTTGGAACTTCTCTGAACCTTTCGATCGCCCTCTCGGGCACGTTTGCAGCAGCAGTAAATGTTCTGTACGAACAAGCCAATGCTCCTGGATACACAGACCACATTGAATCAACGGACGTACTTGTCGGGCGTGAAGGGAAGCCTGGCATTTCTGCCGAGTCGCTTCTGCTGGACACCATTGGGCTGCAGGATCGGTGTGGCCTGATACTGGATGCATTGCTGCCTGACTGGCGCAGTATGCGGCTACGCGCGAAACTGGTTGAAGCACTTGCACAAAGCACTGGTTGCACGCCCGAGGTGACTGATGCGCTGCTTTCGTTGGGCATTGTCACTGATATGTCAGCGGTGTTGCTGTCTGCTAGCACTGCAGGCAGCGGTACTGCTGCCTCAACCGACCAGAGTGGATTCAACTGGTTCGCAACGGACAGTCAGCTGCTTGCCAGCGACCCCATCACAGCGACGACACGTGCGGCGTTTCCGGCCACGTTCGATGCTGCAGCGCAACTCATTTTTCTCGCACGGCTTGTCAGGAAACTCGGGTTCGACTCAACCCAGGTGTCGTGGTTGCGCGGGACTTGGTCCCGGATCGATTTCAATCATCTCCCGACCACACGAATCGCCACAGTCCGTGCCGACCTCTGGACCTCGCTGATAGCCTTGTCGCAGCTTATCGCGCTGAAGAACGATCAACGAATCGGACCTGCGGTTCTGGTGAATGTGCTGATGGCTGCAGCTGGCACCGTCATCGACCACCGGGAGCTGGCTGGTATTTTTGGTTGCAGCGAGGCAGATCTCCGCGCACTGGCCAGTGCGACGGGGCTGAACATTGCTGCACCCGCTTGGCTCCGCAATCCTAACCAACTCAGGCAGCTTGCCACCTGCATTCAACTGTGCCACGAGCTGGGAATACCAGCCACGCTGCTCCTGAGCGCTGCCAGCGCCCAAAGTGCCTCGCGCACTGCGGCTGAAGCCGAAGGCGAAGTTCAGGCCCTTCGACAGGTCGCACTGGGCAGCACGCCAGACGGCAACTGGCCAGACGAAGAGAAGAAAGTACTCGACCAGATAAGGCAGCGCCGCCGCGATGCCACGGTTGACTACCTGGTCCATGCCCATCAAGTGCGCGACGCAAATGACCTGTATGGGCATTACCTCATCGATCCACAGATGGGCCCTTGCATGGAGACGTCGCGCATCGTTCAGGCTATCAGCTCCGTGCAACTCTTCATTCAACGCTGCTTCATGTTGCTGGAGCCAGCGGTGCCCCCTAACTCGCTCGACAAGACACCCTGGGCGTGGATGAAGAATTACCGTGTTTGGGAAGCCAACCGCAAGGTGCTGCTCTACCCTGAGAACTGGATAGAGCCCGAACTGCGGGAGGATAAAACACCATTCTTTGGCGAGCTAGTGAGTGCGCTACAGCAGGGTGATACATCAAGTGACAAGGCCGAACTCGCGGTCCAATCCTTCCTAGAGAAACTAGCCGATTTCTCGAGGATGCAAACAGTTTCCATTTGCTCTGACTATGATGACAACAATCACCTAAAATCCACCTACATCTTTGCGCGCACTGTATATGAACCGCGAATATATTACTTTAGAAAATTTCAAATCCTAGAACCAACAAACCCTTCAAACTCCATTGGGGTATGGGGAAATTGGCAAGAACTAGAGCTCGACATTGAGGGCGAACACCATTTTTCGATTGTCTGGAAAGGAAGATTACTTCTTTTCTGGGCGATATTTTCTCAAGACTCCGGAGTACCTTCAGCGGGCGAACTGAAGAATTCGACCACTTCTCCAACTCCGCCCCAAAAACACTGGACACTCAAACTCGCATGGAGTGAATACAAGAGCGGAGCATGGAGCACACGGAGGATTTTAAGTGAAAATATAATGGATGTGAAAATATACACAGAAAGTTTCGACTGGGAATTTGATAGGATAATTGTGGAGAACGCAGATGACTTTTCATTCGCTTTGACAGGCGGGGATGGCGGCGTAACGATAACAGCCCTATATAGTATATTTGATTTCGACCTGCAAAGAAGCTCAATCACGCCGTTTGTAACCCTCCTATTTGATGGCTGGCAGATCATAAAGTTAGATGGAACTTATTCAGTTCTTGCATTCAATGAATATCAATTTCAGAGCAATCCGGTAAATGGCTATAATTTTCCTGTCGCAGACCGGACGCCTGGGAAGTTGGAACGTCACTCGTTTATGGTGATGAAGGAGTTCCTTTTCGGCAATACGCAAAGAATCACTGACACTGAATTCACGGATTCGTTTGTGATTTTTGATTCATCGTCGCTAAACATGGTATTTCTGTATCCGGCGCAAACACCGCGTGCGGTATTCTCGGCTCCGCGAAGCTATTCAATTTCAACGACAATAAATGATACTTGGACCATACCATTTGTCGCGACAAACTGGGGGCATCAGTTTTTCCTCTTCCCCGTACGCCAAATTGAACTAACATTTATTTGGCTAGATGGGTATCCCGTACCAATTCTGCTCAATAGAGAGGTGCGCAAGATAGATTTCAGTGTCTTGGACTGGATACAAGCGTCCAGACTACGAATGACCCTTGCTAGGCAGGGGGTGAGTGCACTAATCTCATTCGACTCGCAGGACAGTTTACAGAATCCACCGGTGCAATATTTTGATGAATACAAAGTTCCTGCTGACTTGCCTGTCAATCGACCCAATGGTGACATCGAATTCCTGTCAACCGGCGCAACTTCAATTTACAACTTTGAGTTGTTCTTTTACGCACCGTTTGCTATCGCATGTGCGCTGAATAAGAACCAACGTTTCGAAGAAGCACAACAGTGGTTTCACTATATCTTTGATCCGACTGATGCAAAAGAAGGAACGTCGCCGGATCATTACTGGCAATTTAGGCCTTTTCGCGAATCGGTGGGAATTTCGATCGAAGATCTGATTGCGCGACTCGCAGATGTCTCAGATCAGTCCACTGAGAAGCGTGATTTCCAGGCTCTGATCGCACAATGGAAGGCGGATCCATTCAAACCGCATATCGTTGCACGCATGCGATTGCGCTCATATATGTATGCGGTAGTGATGAAATATCTGGATAACCTGCTTGATTGGGCTGATCAACTGTTCCGCCGCGACACCATGGAGTCGCTTAATGAGGCGACACAGCTTTATATATTAGCCTCACAGATTCTTGGACGACGCCCAGAGCGTCTGCCGCATCGAACGCGCCCGAAAATCCAGTCGTATATCGACCTAGCCTCTGCGCAACCAGATGACCTGACAAATGCACTTGTCGATGCGGAGAATCTGCTGCCTGGCGCAAACGCTGGTAGCGGATCAATTTCAGGGAATGGGCTACAGTCGCTCTACTTCTGTGTGCCAAACAACCCAAAGATCGATGCGTATTACGATCGCGTGGAAGGCCAGCTTTACAAACTGCGCAACTGCATGAATATCGATGGCGTTGTCAGAGAGCTGGCGTTGTTTGCCCCCGAGATTGATCCCGGGCTGCTTGTCAAGGCTGCAGCTGCCGGGATCGATCTTTCCACAGCACTGTCTGACTCGCAAGGGCCACTGCCGCTCTATAGATTTGAGGTCATGAGTCGGAAGGCGGCCGAACTTTGTGCAGAAGTAAAAGCGTTGGGCGCGGCGCTCCTCAATTCCATTGAAAAGGCTGACGGTGAAGCCATGGCTAGATTGCGGAGCGGCCATGAGTTAAGCCTAATGCGAGCTGTTCGGCAAGTAAAGGAAACACAGCTGCAGGAAGCCAAGAGCAGTCTTGATGCTGTGGCACACCAGATTTCTGCAGCACAAGGACGATTCAAGCACTACGTGGGCCTGGTTTCTCAACTCGAGCCTATGTCGATACCTGCGGGTCCGGTGTCGGGGCCAACGCTACAAGAGCTGGCTATCTCTGCGCTGGAAACTATTTCTGCTGTTACTGATTTTGCTGCCAAGATTGTTACGCCCTTCGCCTCGGTGAGCCTGGTGGCGATGAATCAGTTACTGACTCGTGCGGCGGATGCACTAAAGGACTCACTGCCTGCCGAGAACATGGCAACTTCGAAGGTGCCGATGAATGCCTCCGAAAAGGCACAACTTGCCGAAATGAAAAGCGCCCATGACCTGCAGTCAAAAGCCGCCTCGCAACGCCTGGTTGCTCAAGCCATGGCGATGTTGCCGGACATCACCTTAGGTACACAAGGCATGTCGAGTCCAGTCATACAAGCTCAGCTTGGGGGGACGCTGTTTTCAAAGGTTGCCAACTTTCAGGCATCTCAGAGTGATGACAAGGCCAGTGAACATTCATATCGCGCGTCGCTCTACTCCATGCTAGGTGGGTACCAGCGCCGTGCGGACGACTGGCTGTTGCAGGCGCAACTCGCTAGTTTCGAAATCGCTCAACTAGGTGAACTCGCCAAGGCTGGTACGTTGCGTATCGCAATCGCGGCACAGGAACTGCGCAATCACGACAAACAAGCGGCCAATGCGCAGGAGGCTGACGAATTCATGCGCAGCAAATTCTCCAACCAAGAACTGTACAACTGGATGAGCGGACAACTTTCTGGCTTGTACTTTCAGATGTATCGCATGGCCTATGATTTGGCAAAACGGGCAGAGCGATGCTTCAATCATGAACTAGGGACTCAGGCATCATTCATTCAATTTGGTTACTGGGATGGACTCAGAAAAGGTCTGCTTGCTGGTGATGCGTTGTATGCGGATCTCAAGCGCATGGAGGTTGCTTATACGGCGCAGAATGTTCGCGAGTTTGAAATCATCAAGCATGTGTCACTGCTGCAACTTGACCCGATGGCATTGGTGAGACTGCGGGAGACAGGTGAGTGTGAGTTCGCGGTTCCAGAGGTGTTGTTCGATCTGGATTATCCTGGGCATTACTTCCGACGCATCAAGAGCGCCAGTATCTCGGTCCCCTGTGTCGCAGGGCCTTATACAAGTCTCAGTAGTACCTTGACGCTTCTGTCTAGCTCAATCCGGACGTTGAGTATGCCAGCCAACCAGAATTATTCAGACAGCAGCAATTTCCGGCAATCGACGCTGCCGACGCAGTCCATCGCGACGAGTACGGGTCAAAATGACTCTGGAATATTTGAACTTAATTTCCGCGACGAACGCTACCTGCCGTTCGAGGGCGCAGGTGCTATCAGTAATTGGCGGCTGTGTATGCCGGAGAAGTTCCGCGCATTTGATTATTCAACTATTTCGGACGTGGTTTTGCATGTCAAGTACACAGCGCGCGATGGGGGCGGTTTGCTCAGAAGGGCAGCGCAGGATGCTATGATTGATACAGTCAATGCTATTGCTTTACGTAATTCTGGATTGAACCGATTATTCAGTCTGAAACAAGATTTTCCATCCGAATGGTCCCGCTTTGCAAAGGCGGCCAGCACCAATGATCCACGATCTCAGGAGTTTTCAATATCGTTGCGGTATTTTCCATTTTTGTTCGCGAACAGCAGCGAAAATCTGAGTATTGGTACGCTGTCGTTGTTCATTGTTCCATCGAGCAAGGCCATCAAACCGGTGAACGTGCCGAGTACGCTTGCCTTGTTCCAGCCGAGCAACTCCAAGAAATTGCCTCCAACCGGAGATGTGTCTATAGGGCATTTGCTTGGCAAAACATACAGTTTTGACGCTATCTCGATCGCCGCAGATGAAAATATTTCCAAGTGGACGCTTCAGATGTCAGCTGAGGATGCGGCCAAGTTTCATGCAGATGTCGATGACTTGCTGTTAGTGATGAACTACACATTAGTGAAGTCCTAAATAAAATGGGTAATCCCCCGGCTCTGCCGGGGGACAGCAAAAGTTTGACGTTTCAGGGAATATGAGGTGCCCATCGTAGAGACTTCCAAGCGTGAGCCGCCAAGCACGCGCAAGGAAGAGACCCGATGGACAGGATTGAGAGTTTGAGTCACACGGCATGGGAATGCAAATACCATGTGGTGTTTATACCAAAGTGCCGAAGACGGGCACTGTACGGACAGCTGAGGAAGCATCTTGGAGAAGTGCTCCACAGGCTGGCTGGGCAGAAAGACAGCCGAATAGAAGAAGGGCACCTGCTGCCGGATCATGTGCACATGCTGCTGGCGATTCCGCCGAAGTATGCAGTAGCAGAGGTAGTCGGGTATATGAAAGGCAAGAGTGCGATCCACATTTCATAAAGCCCCCGGCTTTGCCGGGGGATATTTACTCGGGGTTGCTTGTGCCGGGTATTGAAGTGGTTCCCCCGTACACAACCGATTCCAGGACAGCGGTGCGCTATTGCGCAGAAAAAGTTGATTCGGATGCGGTTGACAAGATCGTGCGGGCGATGTCGGCGGCATTATCGGCGCCTCCCGCGATGAAAAAGCTGAATCCTGAGCAGTGCAAAAACGTACGTTACAACCAGTTCGAACTGCGGTTCGGACGTGGTGACGGCTAGACTGCTCTCTAGCATCGCGCACTAAGGCGTCGTGCACCGGATCGATCGCCGGTGAGGTACAGCCGACTCGTTCTGCAGCTGGATATCTCGCGCTTGAGGAACGGGGCGTGCGAGTTCCACCGCCTGCTATCGGAACTTTGTCACACCCCTGCAAAAAGTCGGTGTGGCGAGTTGATCTGTCTCAAATTGATAAAATTTGTGAAGCGTAAAACTGCGTCAGGGCAGTCGCAGATAAGTGGTTTGTCTGTTGGCTCAAGCCCTGCAAATACAGCATCTTTGACAGGGAGTTTTGAGATGCAACCAAAACTGATCATCAACTGGTCGAACAGGAGCGACCCGGATTTCCTGATGACGTCAACGTCGATCTTGACCGCGTTGGCTGATTATTCGCCCTACGTCAGCGGGCCGCTGCCAGCGTCGGTGCCAAATTGGTCCACTGCCAAGGCTGGGCTCGATACTTATGCTGCGGCAGTGCATGCGGCGCTGACGCGCGATACCAACAAGATTGCCGAGCGAAACCAGGCCCGAGAAGTGCTTTCAGATATGCTGAAGCGCATCGCTGCCTTTCTTGAAATGGATGCGAATGGCGATGTCACCAAACTTGCAAAGACGGGTTTTGAATTGCGGCGCGATATTCAACGTGGCAGCACCGCAGGTGGCGACTTGCCGGCGCCGGCTGATTTCCGCGTCAGCCACGGTGCACGCAGTGGCACGCTGAATTTGCATGTGGCGCGCCTAGCCGGTGCAGGCGCCTATGAAATCCAGATCGCGCAGGGTGACCCAACCCAGGAAGCCAATTGGCGCCCGGGCACGTCGTCCAAGACCGGCTCGCACATGACGATCGACGGCTTGACGCCGGGGCAGATCTATTGGCTGCGCGTGCGTGGTGTTGGCGGCCCGTCGGGGCACGGCCTGTGGACGCAGGCACTCAGCATCATGGTGGTGTAGACGGCTCTCCAGCCGCCACGATGGGCCTGCGGGCCCATTTTTCGTTTTGGAAGCCGCCCGGCCCATATGCAATCTTTACGTTGAATCCGGTTCACTGCCGTCACCAGTGATTTCAACTGCGAGATTTGAATGGAGACTGACCACGAAGGAGCGGCGCACGGCGGGCCGGTGTCGCTGCCCAGGTTGGACTACGCGTTGACGGCCGAACAGCAGTTCGACCTGACCCGGCTGACGCCCGAGGCGATGGCGCGCGTGAACCAGATCGTCGCCACGGTGTCGTTTGCGGATACCAACAGCTTGCTGTCGTTTGGGTCCGAAGCGCAACGCCAGCTCAGCCAACACCTGGACGAGCTGCTGGACGGCATTCGCACCAGTGAAGTCGGCGCGGCCGGTGACCTGACGATCGAACTGGCGACGACCATCAAGGCGCTGAATCTGCAGAAGATGAAGCGCGAGATCGACGGCCAGGACTGGGTCGCCGCCTCGGTGGGGTGGCTGCCGGTGGTGGGGCCATGGTTCTCGGCGCTGCGCTACCTGCAGCTCAGCCACCGCAAGGTCAAGGATCACCTCGACGCCATCGAGCAGCGCGCGCAGGCCGATCTGGCCAAGCTCAACGCCATGAACGACCGGCTGGACCGTCTGGTCGAGTCGAGCATCGAGCACATCCAGGATCTGGAGCTTTACCTGGCGGCGGCGCAGATCATCGTCAAGCGCGCCCGGGTCGAGTTCGAGCAGCGCCGCGAGGTCGCAGCCAAGTCGAAGGACGTGGTCGAGATCTCGCGCCTGCGCGACTTCTGCGAGCAGCTCAACGCCTTCGAGGCGCGGGTGGTGCGGATGCACGTGGCGCATGGCGAATCGATGGTCGCGGTGCCCGAAATCCGCACCGGCCAGACGGCGTCGCGCATCGAGATGTCCAACATCATGGACAGCCTGCTGTTCGACCTGCCGCACCTGAAGCGCGCCATCGTGCAAGTGGCCGCGCTGGATCGCACCGCGCGCGCGGCGCGTGCCAACGCGGCGCGGCGCGAGTTGTCGCGCCAGATCGCCACGATCGGCAGCGAGCAGCTGCAAAGCGTCTACCTGCAGGCCAAGCAGAGCCAAGGCGGTGCCGAGCAGGACGTCGCGCTGCTGGCGCAGTCGGCCGATCGGCTGCTGCAAACCATCGAACTGGGCCAGCAGCTCGACCTCGAAAACGCCAGGAAGCGCGACCGGGCCATCGGCGAGCTGGCCGGCATCAAGCGCAAGTTCACCGACGCCTTGCTGGCCAGCGGCGCGCAGTTCGTCAGCCGCACCACTTCCGTCTGATTGCACAGGACCAAGCCATGTTTCGCATCGAAGGCTACTTCAACCCCTTTCTCGCCGCTGGCCAGACGCGCCTCGACGCGGTGCTGACGATCACGTCCAGCGCGGGCGCTGCTTCTGGCATGGATGCCGCCGTACCCGCCGGCAAGCAAGTGGTCGGCTTCGTCATGGACGTCTCCGGGTCGATGAAGGGCGAGAAGCTCGCCCAGGCCAAGCGGGCTGCCCGACGCGGCATCGACCTGCTGGACGAAGCGACCTGGTTCTTCGTCATCGTGTTCGCTGGCGATGCCAAGGTGGTGGTGCCTGCCTGTCCCGCGACACGGCAGAACAAGGCCGCCGCACACCAGAAGGTGCAGGACCTGAGTGCCAGCGGCAGCACGGCGATGTCAATCGGACTGGATCTGGCCATGCGCGAGGTTCTGGTCAGTGGCGCCACCATCGCGAGCGTCTACTTCCAGACCGACGGCGACAACGGCGGTGACGACACCCGGCAGCTGCCGCAGGTCATCGAGCGCTGCAAAGGCGTGTTCCAGTGCGACTGCCGTGGCATCGGCACCGACTGGAAGCCTGCCGAGCTGCGCATGATCGCGTCCGCGCTGCTCGGCACGGCCGACGCCGTGACCGACCCGGCCGGGCTGGAAGAAGACTTTCGGGCCTTCCTGGCGCGCTCGCTGGCCAAGGGCATCGCCAGCGCCATGTTGCGCTTGTGGTCGCCCAAGGTCGTGAAACTGCTCAGCGTCAAGCAGGTCAGCCCCGAGATCGTCGATCAATTGCCGCTGGCCAGGCGCCTCGACGACAAGACGCTGGAGATTCCACTCGGCGCCTGGGCCAACGAGACCCGCGACTACCAACTGGCCTTCGAGCTGCCGGCCGGCAGCATCGGCGACGAGATGCTGGCCTGCCGGGCCGCCGTCGTGGTGAACGGCCCCGAGGGCGAAAGCAAGATCGGCTGCGACCCGGTGGCGGTCAAATGGTCGATGGACGACGCGCTCACGACCCGCATCAGCAAGGAAGTGGCGCACTACAACGGCCAGAGCGAACTCGCCAATTCGATTCAAGCCGGCCTTGAAGCGCGTGGGCTGGGCGATGAAGACAAGGCCACCCGGCTGCTCGGCCGCGCCGCGCAGATCGCCGCGCAGACCGGCAACGCCGAAGTGACGCGGCGGCTGAAGAAGGTCGTCGAGGTGGTCGATGCCGCCACCGGCACGGTGCGACTGCGCAAGGCCGACAAGGCGGCCGAGATGGCGCTCGAAATGGGCGGCACCCGCACCGTGCGCCGGCGCGCCGCCGATGCGCCGCAGCCGCCGGTTCAATCCTGAAGTGTCGATTCGACCCCACCCACCATGAGCCATGTCTGCCCGCGGGGGCATTTCTCGTCCGATGCCGACTACTGCTCGGAGTGCGGCAAGCGCATCGGCGCCGCCGCGCCTGCGCCGAAGCCGGCCGCACCGGTGCTGGCACCGGCGAGCCTGGATGCCGGCATCGATACCAATGCGGCTGCACGCTGCCCGGACTGCAGCACCCACCGTCCCGCAGGTGCGCGCTTTTGCGAGGT
This sequence comes from Leptothrix sp. (in: b-proteobacteria), assembly GCA_041083665.1. GTDB lineage: Bacteria > Pseudomonadota > Gammaproteobacteria > Burkholderiales > Burkholderiaceae_C > Sphaerotilus. The sequence continues at coordinate 416,140 of JBFPGZ010000010.1, read as the reverse complement.
GTGTCGCTACGACTTCCAGACGCAAACGGCGTTCAGCGGTCTGGTGGCGCCAGCCGCCGCACCGGCACCGGTCGCAGCACCTACACCCACTGCGCCGCCACCCGCACCACCTGTAGCCGCAACGCCGGCCGCTCCACCAGTCGCGACGGCAGCCGTGGGGGTGCAGCGCCTGTTGCTGCGCATCGTGGTCGATCCGGCACTGAACACCGAACCCGATCCCGCCGAGCCGTGCCCGCAAAACGCGCCGGAGCGCATCTTCCATCTGGACCTGGACGAGAACACCCTTGGCCGCCAGTACGAGGGCAAGGGGTTGCACCCGGAAATCGTGGTCCAGGATCCGGGCATCTCACGCCGGCACCTGAAGTTCATCCGCAATGCGACGGGCGGCTATGGCGTGCTGGAGCTGGGCTCGGCCAACGGCACCGAGTTCAATCGCCGGGCGCTCGAAACCGGTGTCGTCACCGCCGTCCAGCCGGGCGACCAGCTCACGCTGGGCATGTGGACCCGCATTCACGTCGAAACTCGCTGAATCACGCCAAATCATCATGTCCTCGACTTCCCTCGTCAGCGCTGCGGCGCCCCGCTTGGCCATGCACCAAGCATCGATGGTCGCGGCGCTGCGCAGCGTGCCTGGGCAGTTGTGGCTGCGCCAGGCACTCATCGTCATCGCGGCGGTACTGGTCACGCTGACTGGTTTGCGCTCGTACCAGCTCTTCACGCAAGTCGCGCAGACCTTGGGGCGGGATGCGGTGCCGTCCATCGTCGCCGCCGAGCAGATTCGCACCCGTCTGGCCGATGCCCACACGCAACTCATGAACGTGTTCCTGACGCGCGAGGCCGAGGGCCCGGCGATGCAGGCTTATCGCCAGACGATCGCGCAAGCCCACGATCACCTGCTGACCGCCAGCCAGAACATCACCTACGGCGACGACGAGCGCGGGCCGATCCTCACCACCATGACGCTGCTCTCGGACTACGAGCGGCTGGTCGGCCGGGCCTTGACGATCGTTGACTACAGCGCCGCCTTGGGCCAGGCCGATGCGCTGATGCGCGGCCGCATCCTGCCGGCGGTCGCCGCGCTGGACCAGGCCAACTTCAAGCACCTGGACGTGGCTTGGCAAGACCAGAAGGCCCGCGCGCACGCCTGGCTGGCCGGCTTCATCGCCACCGCTGTCTTGCTGGTCGCCGTGCTGATCGAGACGCAACTCAAGCTCTATGCCACCTTCCGCCGCATCGTCAATCCGGCGTTGGCGCTGGCGCTGGTGGCGGTCGTCGTCGTGTCGCTCAGCTTCACCGTCACGGCGCTGCGCACGATCGAGGAAATCCGCTCCGCCAAGGAAGACGCGTTCGACTCGGTGCACGCCCTGTCGCAGGCCGAGGCATTGGCGTTCACCGCCAACGCGCACGAAAGCATCTTCCTGCTGCTGCACGGGCGCAGCGAGCAGGTGCTGCAGGCTGATCTGTTCCACGCCGCTGCGGCCCACATGTTTTCGGCCCAGCTGCCGCCCGATGGCCGCTTGCCGGCCGACTTGAAGACGCTCAAGGGCACTGGCTTGATGGGCGACGAACTCGCCAACATCACCTACGACGGTGAGGCGCCGTTGGCCACCACCGAGCTGCAGCGCTGGCTCGACTATGTGCGCATCGACGCGCAGATTCGTGCCCTCGAAGCCGCCGGGCAGCACGCCGAAGCGGTAGCGCTGTGCCTGGGCACGCAGCCGGAGCAGTCGGACTGGGCCTTCGAGCGTTTCATCACCGCCCTGCGCGCCACGCTGCAGCTCAACCAGGATCAGTTCGCCAGCACCATGGCACGCGCGTATGCCGATGCGCATCGGCTCGGCCTGCTGCTGATCGCGCTGCTGCTGGTGCCGCTGCTCGGCTCGGTCATCGGGCTGCGGGCGCGCCTGGCGGAGTTCCGCGCGTGAGCATGCCTCCTCCCGTCACTGGCACCGAGACCGAGCCCGACACGCTGCTGCGCGCTTGGCAAGAGCGGCTGGTGGCGGTGACGCGCAACACCAACGAGCTGTCCGAAGCCGAGTTCACCAAGCGCATCCGCCACCGGCTGCGCGAGGGCCGCTACGCCGGCCTCACGCGCGCGCGCGCCGAGGCCGCGCTGGACGATCTCAGCTCGCTGATGGATGACTATCTGCTGCTGGCGCGCGTCATCGATGCGGCGGTCGAGGCCAGCAAGGCCGGCTTGTTCAGCTCACGCGACGCACGCCACGCCAAGGTGCTCGCCTTGCTGGAAGGCACTTCGATCCAGCGCCCGTCGGTGCGCGTGCCGCTGCAGCAACGCGACTTGCTCGGTGCCGCTCAACCGCGCGACGCCTTGACGCCGCAGGCGCTGCTGACGACGATGCAGGAAGCGTTTCGGCAAGCGTGCGACGCGCTCAGCGCGATCGACGCGGCCGAGCAGCAAAGCGCTGGCGATCTGGCCGAGTTGCGGCGCGACTACGCCGCCATGGCGCAGCGCGCGGACGTGCTGCAGGCGGCCACCGACCGGCCTTCCTTCGTCGAGCTGCAGGACTTGCAGTCCGACCCGCTCGGCACGCGCGACGGGCTGGCGGCGCTGCGGCGCGGTTTGCAAGCTTGGTCGCTGCGGCTGACCGAGCTCGAACAGGTGCGCGCCACGGCGCAGGCGGGCGTTGCGCTGGCACGCGATGGTCTGGCCGAACTGCAGCGCCTGCTCGGCGTGCTCGACGCTGAAGTGGCAGCCGTGCGCGACCTGTTCGGCGACGAGGCGGCAGCAGCCTTGCAGGCCACCGCTCCGGCAGCAGCCTTGCAGGCCACCGCTCCGGCAGCGCTGGGCATGCTGACGAGCTGGTGCGATGCGATCGACAACGGCCTGCGCGCCCACGAGTGGCACGCCGTCAACGTCGGCTTGAGCCGTTTCCGCCAGGCGCTCGACGCCGAGACCACCAAGCTGCACCGGCACATCGCTGCGGCGCAGGCGCGCCGCGCCGAAGTGGCCGAGCTGCAGGGCCGCTTGCGCGCCCTCAAGGCCAAGGAGCACGCGCTGCGCAGTCGCAGCACGCGGCCCGCGTCATGTAGCGAGCGGCGCGCTGACGTCGAAGCGGCACTGGCGCTGCGCCCGCTGGACCTGGCCGAGGTGCGCAGCGCGCTGACCCGCTACCAGGACGAGCTGCTGGCGGCAGGTCGGCCCTGAAGCGCTGATCAAGATCGAATCAGACCGAACGGAGATTTCCATGTCCGAGCTTTGCAGCCACTGCGGTGGCGCCGTCGTCGAAGATGTCTGCGAAGACTGCGGCCGGCCGGCCCGGCGCGCCGTCCTGGTCAAGGCCAGCACCGGTGGCTTTGATGGCGCCGATGCCTTGTCGGTCGCCACCACGCCGACCGGGCGCACAGCCAACACATCCCGCATCACCAACTCGACCCGGTTCACGGTCAACTATCCGTCACGCACGGTCGGCAACCAGGCCACCAAGCCGACGCGGCGCCGCGCCGATGTCTCGACGCACACCAGCACGCGGCGCAACGCGCTCGGCGGCGGGCTGATTTCGCTGCCGGACCTGCCGAGCCTGGATCCGCTCAAGCTGCTGATGACCGCGCCCGAGGTGCCGCTGGCCAAGCGGCGCTGCCCGAAGTGCGACAAGCAGGTCAACCGCACCAAGGGCTTCTGTCCGGCTTGCGGCAGCGCCTACGACTTCGTGCCGCACCTGCAGGCCGGCGACGTCATCGCCGGCAAGTACGAGATCAAGGGCACGCTGGCTTTCGGTGGCCTGGGCTGGATCTATCTCGGCTGGGACCAGGTGCTGACGCGCTGGGTGGTGCTCAAGGGCCTGCTCAACGCCAACGACGAAGCGAGCGCCGCCGCTGCGGTGGCCGAGCGCCGTTACCTGGCCGCCGTCAAGCACGCCAAGATCGTCGGCATCTACGACTTCGCCAGCCATGGTACCGAAGGCTTCATCGTCATGGAGTACGTCGGCGGCGTGACGGTGCACAGCCTGCGCAAGCAACGCGGACCGCTGCCGGTGGCCGAGGCGATTGCCTACGTGCTCGGCATCCTGCCGGCGTTCGCGTACCTGCATGCGCAAGGGCTGGTCTATTGCGACTTCAAGCCCGACAACGTGATGGTCGAGGCCGGCGACGTCAAGCTCATCGACATGGGCGCGGTGCGCAAGATCGGCGACCCGAACGGCGACATCTACGCCACCGTCGGCTTTGCCGCGCCTGAAGCCGACACCGACCCGGTCGCGGTGTCGGATCTCTACACGCTGGGGCGCACGCTGGCGATGCTGATCATGGACTTCCGCTTCAGCTCGGACTGCGTGCACAGCCTGCCGTCGGCCGACGAGCAGCCGGTGCTGGCCGCGCACGAGTCGCTCTACCGCTTCTTGCTGCGCGCCACCCACATCGATCCGGACGAGCGCTTTCAAAGCGCCGACGAGATGGCCGACCAGTTGTTCGGCGTGCTGCGCGAGATCGTCGCGCTGGAGTCCGGCCCCAAGCCGGCCGACAGCAAGGTCTTCACGGCCGACCACCTGCTGAAAGCCGACGTCGAAACGCTGCTCAAGGGGCCGCAGCCGGCCAGCCTGCCGGGGCTGCGCGTCAACCTGCAGGACCGCGCCGCCAACGAAGTGGTGCGTGTGCTGGGTCTGCAGGCCGAGCAGCAACTGCCCGAGCTGCAGGCGCTGGTGGAGCGCTATGGCAACAGCGCCGTCGAGCCGCGCCTGCGCCTGGCCGAGCTGCTGATCCGCAACCCCGACCTGGCGCCGGAGACGCGCGACACCCAGATTGATGCCGTGCTGGCGCTGATGGAGGCGGCCGACCCGTTCGACTGGCGCCCGCAGTGGCTGCGCGGGCTGTGGCTGCTGACCGAAGGGCAGGGCGCGCCAGCCAAGGATCGCTTCGAGCGGGTCTATTTCGAAATGCCCGGTGAACTCGCGCCGCGCCTGGCGATGGGGTTTGCGGCCGAACTGGCCGGGCAGTTCGAGCAGGCGCTGCCCTACTACGACCGCGTCGGCCGCGTCGATCCGGCGCACGTCACGGCGCACCTGGGTGCGGCGCGCTGCCAGGCCCGGCTGGGCCGCCTCGACGAAGCGGTGCTGGCGCTGCAGCGCGTGCCGAGCAACCACGTGCTGCGCACGCCCTGCCAGTTGGCGATCGGCGAGCTGCTGCTGGCTCAGCCGGATCGGATCGACACCGCGCTGCTGCGCCAAGCTGCGACTGCCGTGCAGACCGCGCTGCCCGAGGGCGGCGTGGCGCACCAGCTCGCGGGTCGGCTGTATGCGCTGGCCTTGAACCTGGCGCGCCAACTGACGTGGCCCGCTGACGACCTCTTTCTGGGCCGGCAGTTTCAAGAGAACAGCTTGCGCCTGGGCGCTGAAGAGCAGTTCCGCAAGGCCGCCCGCGAGGTCAGCGATGCCGGCCAGCGCCAGCACTGGGTGGGACTGGCCAATCGCGTCCGTCCGGTGACGCTGTTCTGAGGAGACCCCGTGATTTGCGCCAAATGCTCTGAGCCGGTCGCACCGGACTTCGCGTTCTGCGAGAACTGCGGCAGTGCCTTGCGCCCACACGGCGCCCCCACAGCACCGGCTGCCAACGAGGTGGACGAGGTGAGCGATGTGCAAGCGCTCGAAGTGCAGGCCCTCGACGACATCGCCGCCTTTGCCAGTCACTGCGGCCGCCAGCGGGCCGACAACCAGGATGCTGCCGGCTTGCTGCATCTGCCCGGCGCTCAGGTGGTGCTGGCGGTGGCCGATGGTGTCTCGACCGCCTGCCATTCGCGCCGCGCGGCCGACCTGGCCGTCCAACAAGCGCTGGACACCATCGCCAACGGCCTTCAAACCCATCAGGCCGATCAAGCCGGGCCGGCGGCTCTGCTCAAACTGGCCGTGACTCGGGCTCACGCCGCCATCTGCAAACTGCCGCACGACGACCCGCAACTCGCCGAACCACAAACCACACTGGCTGTGGCGCTGGTGCAGGACGGCGTCGTCTGGTACGCCTGGGTTGGCGACAGCCGCGTGTACCTGCTGCAGAGCGAGGGCTCCCGGCAGCTATCGGTCGATGATTCCTGGCTCAACGACTGCCTCCGCCAGGGCGTGCCGTTTGACGAGGCCACGGCTGCCGCCAACGCCCACTGCATCACGCAGTGCCTGGGCATGCGCGACGCTGAGCCGACCATTCACGTCGCCACGGCAGCCATGTCGCCGGGCAGTTGCTTGCTGCTGTGCTCGGACGGCCTGTGGAACTACTTTGCGCAGGCCGCCGATTTGTGGGCTTGCGTGGACAGTTCGGTCTCAGATGGAACTCCGTTGCAGTGCTGCGCCGACCTCATCGACCGCGCGAATCGTGCCGGCGGCGCAGACAACGTCACGGTGGCGCTATACCGGCATCGGCAGGCTCAGCGCATGAACTTCGTGCTCACGCGGGGACAGGAACCATTCTTCCCGGACATGCGGCACGTCAATATGGGTGGTTGAGAAGAAAAAACGCCCTTGGACTTCGCCAGGACCGAGCGGCACCGGCACAATCCCACCCTCATGCAGATTGGAACTCTTCCTCGTTACTTCGCGCTGGTGCCTTGTGCCGGCGTGGGTGAACGCGCCGGTGTCGGTGGCCCCAAGCAATATCACCGTGTTGCAGGCCGGGCGCTGGTGGCGCATACCTTGGCGGCGCTGGCGCACGTCAGCCGGTTGAGTGCCACTTTGGTGGTGCTGTCGCCCGAAGATTGCCAATTCGAGCAGGTGGTGCCCGACTTTGCCGGTGAGCGCGGCTGGCTGGCGCGTTGCGGCGGTGCCAGCCGGGCCGAGACGGTCAGCAATGGCTTGCAGGCGTTGCTTGAGCTGGGTGCCCAGCCGCATGACTGGGTGCTGGTGCACGACGCGGCGCGTTGCCTGCTGCGTCCCGAGTGGGTCGATCGGCTGATCGATGCCTGTCAGGACGACGAAGTGGGCGGTTTGCTGGCGTTGCCGCTGGCCGACACCATCAAGCAGGCCCACCCTGCTGACGGCACGGCTGATACCCGCGTCGGCTGCACGATTGATCGCAGCGGCAAATGGGCGGCACAGACACCGCAGATGTTTCGGCTCGGTTTGCTGCGGCCCGCGCTGTTGCAGGCCGGTGTTGCGGTGACCGATGAAGCCAGCGCCGTCGAAGCGCTGGGCCACGCGCCAAAACTGGTGCGTGGTGACTACACCAATTTGAAAGTGACTTGGCCGGAGGATTTTGCGCTGGCTGAACGCTTGGTTTCCCACCTTGGCTGACCTTTTTGCAGCCTATTTTCACTTGGATGTCACTGTATGAAAACAGTATGGATTGTTGATGGCGCTTATCTATTCAACTACGGACGCAATCGCCCCTTTGATTACCTTAAATTAAAAGCTGAAATCACGCGTGCCAACGGTGAGCCGCTGCACGAAGCGTATTACCTCAACTCGACCCCGGATGCCGCCACCGAGAGCCAGAACGCCTTTCACAGCTGGTTGAAGTCGGCGCCGCCGCGCGGCCCGAAAATGCGCGTGCAGCTCTACACCATCAAGGATCTGCACACCACTTGCCCGAACTGCGCACACCAGTTCTACCGTTCGGTGCAAAAGGGCGTCGATGTCGGCATCGCGACCTTGATCATCAAGCTGGCAGCGCAGAATGTGTATGACCGGCTGATTCTGTCGGCCGGCGATGGTGATTTTGAAGACGCCATCCAGTACATCAAGTCGGAGCTGCACAAGGAGTTCTGGCTGCACGGTGCGATGGCCAATCTGTCGACCGACCTGCAGTGCTACGCCGACAATGTGCTGTGGATGGATGATATGCATCCGACGATCGACAAGGATAAATAAATGCTGAAGTTTGCCCTGCCTGCTGATTTGCAAACTGCGGTTGAGCGCGCCCTGGCCGAAGATGTCGGCGCAGGCGACGTCACCGCCCAGCTGGTGCCTGCCGAGCAAATCGCGACCGCGCATCTGATCACCCGCGAAGCCGCCGTGCTGTGCGGCCAGCCTTGGTTTGATGCCGTATTTGCCAGCCTGGATGCCCGCGTCAAGGTGGCTTGGCTGGTGGAGGAGGGCGCTCGCGTCGAGCCGGATCAGCGTCTGTGCACGCTGCAAGGTCCGGCGCGGGCGATTCTGACTGGTGAGCGCACCGGCATGAATTTCCTGCAAACGCTCTCGGCCACCGCAACGGCCGTGCGGCGCTATGTCGATGCCATTGCCGGCACCGGCTGCAATATCTCCGACACCCGCAAAACCTTGCCTGGTTTGCGGACGGCGCAGAAATATGCCGTGCTGTGTGGCGGTGGCATCAATCACCGCATCGGCTTGTATGACGGTTTTCTGATCAAGGAAAACCATATTGCGGCGGCGGGTGGTATCCGCCAGGCGATTCGCAATGCGCGGGCCTTGGGCCATTCGGTGCCGTTGATGACCGAAGCTGAAACGCTCGACGAGGCTCGCATCGCTTTGGATGAGGACGTCGATCTGCTGTTGGTGGACGACTTCTCGCTGGAGATGATCGGCACCGCCGTGCAACTGGTGCGGGCGCATCGGGCGGCGGGTGGCAAGACGGTACTCGAATACTCGGGCGGTGCCACGCTCGACACGATTCGACCGATTGCCGAGTGTGGCGTGGACCGCATCGCGGTGGGCGCCATCACCAAGCATGTGCGCGCGGTGGATTTGTCGATGCGAATGGCAGGGTGAGTTTCAACGGTGGTTCGCCCACCGCTGTAGGAAAGGCAGGGCGCTACGGCGCCCTTTCCTTTGAGTATTTAAATATACTAACGGCAAAACGATAGAAAAAGAGCACCAAGCCAAACGAATCAAAAGCTGTTGCTGAAATAAAAAGTCTTCGTTAGTATCGTTTTATGGTTGCTCATAGCTTGTCATTGTTCGCCACGACCACCGCCGATCAACTCGCCACCGATTTGGCGGCGCTGTTTGATGCTTGGCTCGCTTCGGCGCCTGGACGTGGCGCCGGTCGGCAAGGACGCTTGCGCGAAGAGTCGGCCGATATCTACGGCGACATGTGGGGCGCATTCGTCAGTTTCTGCGTGCCGCTGGATCCGCTGGCTGAAATCCGCCAGATCCGGTTCGATCCGCAGCAGGTGCTGGAACGCGATCAGCTCTTGCTGTTTCTGCAATCGGCCGGCACCGGTTCGGGCCGAAAACCCGCGCCGCGCAGCGATGGTGAGGCGCTCTCGCTGCGCTATGTCTGGCGCATGCTGCATCTGATCGACCGCGTGCTGAACTTCGGCCGCGAGCAAGCTGGTTTGACGCGGCTCAGCGCCGCGCGCGATCTGCTGCAGGAGGCGCCTTACTGTTATGCCAATGCGAGCTCGCAAACGCCGGTGGCCGAGACGCTGACCGATGCCGAAACGCACCGCCTGATGGCTTATCTGACGCAGATTCAGCGTATCGACAGCCAACAGGATGTGTCGTGGAAAGAGCTGCGCGATCGGACGGCGGCGGCCTTGATGCTGGGTGCCGGACTGGCGCCGGGCCAGGTGAGGGCGCTCCGATTGGAAGACGTCACCATCGCTGGCGGGCGTCACGCTGATGTGCCGTGGCGTCTGACCGTGCTGGCCGATGGCTCGTGTGCCGAACATCAGGCGCCGATCGCCGACTGGGCCGGCCGCCAGCTGGCATTCTGGCTGCAGGTGCGCCAATCGCAAGGCATGGCGCCGCCGTTTGTGTTTCCGTCCACCGCCAGCGGCAAGGCCTGGTCGCATCCGGCCTGTCACCGCGCAGTGGTGACGGTCATGAACGCCGCCGGCGTCGATGGCGGTTCACCGTTCCGTCTGCGCCATTCCTTTGCGGTGCGCCAACTCGGCAAAGGCCACAGCGAGGATGAAGTGGCGCGCTGGATGGGCTACGCCGACACCACGCCGCTCAAACGCTACCGTCACTTGGTGACCCGGCCGCCAGTCGGCATGGCCTGAATCGCGCCTTGCGCTGAGGCCGTTTGCGCCGGGCTGCGCAGACTCTTTTTCAGCGGTCGGGCTGCGGCGCTGTGGTTCTGGCGCCAGATACTCAGCTCACGCTGGGTGGCCGCAGTTTGCGCTTCAGCTTGCTGGCGCAGCGTTTGCTGCGATTGGTTGTCTTGTAACGCCGCCTTGAGCTGTGCCTGCAAGGCCGCTTGCTCTGCGGCGGCATCCCGTGCCTGGATGCGCAGCGCTTGCAGCTCGGCGCTCATGCGTGCACTTTGCTCGACGGTTTTCAGCAGCTCGGTCTGATGCTGGTTTTGCACTGATTCCAGTTTGGCTTCGAGCTGCTCGGCGCGCTTGGCGGCGCGGGCGCGCGCCTGGCGTTCGCGGTCGATCTCCAGGCCGGCACGCCGCTCGGCTGCGAGCGCCCGTTCATCCGCCACGGCAATGTCGCGCCGGGTTCTGTCACGCTCTTGGCTCAGCGCAGCTTGAGCTGATTCGAGCTGCGCCGCTTGCTGGCCCAGTTGCTCGCTGACGCTGTCGAAGCGCGTGCGGGCGGCGGCATGAGCGAGGCGTTCAGCGTCGAGTGCGCGGCTGCGCGCATCCAGATCGCTGACCAGTTGCTGCGTTTGTGCCTGCAGGCGCGCGGTTTCGCGCTCGGCTTGCTGCTGCAAGGTTTCAGCGGCGGCGACGCGCGCATCAGCGTCCGCTTGGGCTTGTGCGACTTGGGCCGCGCAGGCTTCGCGGCCAAGACTGAGTGCCACTGCCCAGAAATGCTGCGCCGCTTGCTGGATCGGGTCCGGCAAGGCGGGCGGCGCGCTGAACGCGCCCGGATCTTGGATGCGTCCGCCCAGGTGGCTGAACCAGCTGTCCAGATGCGGCGCCACCGTGTTGGGTGAGCCACGGCCGATCTTGCCGCGCACGCGCTCGATGGTCGGGCGCTGGCCTTCAAGCAACAGGGCGTCGGCCGCTTGCCAGACATCGGTTTCGGTGATTCCTCGGGCCATGTTGGCTGTCCTTTGTGTTTTGGGCGTGATTCTGTGGCGTCGAGCTGGCACGGTGAGGTGCATCAGCGCCCTGCTTCGGCTACACTCTACTAACGATAAAGGATAGTTATCGTTAGTAGAACATTGTGTAGATCATAAATCATACGTCATATGTAATGAATACAACACTCACACATCTGACCGCCATCGAGCTGCCGACGTTGCATGCTGAGCTGGGTCAGGCGCTTGATCCGCAGTCGCTGGAGCCGATGGCTGAGGACGCGGTGCGCGAATTGCTCGCCGACGGCGAATCAGCCAACACGGTGCGCAGCTACCGCTCCGCCTTGCGCTACTGGGCCGCCTGGTACGTGCTGCGCTATCGCCAGCGCATCGCCTTGCCGCTGCCAGTGCCGGTGGTGATGCAATTCATCGTCGATCACGTGCGGCGCTACAACGACGCCGGCCTGCTGGTGACCGAACTGCCCGATGCGATGGATCGGCTGCTGGTGGACGGCGGCTTCAAGGGCTCGCTCGGCCCGCTCGCGCTCAGCACCGTGCTGCACCGCGTCAGCGTGCTGTCCAAGCTGCATCAGAGCCAGTTGCAGCCAAACCCCTGCGCCGAAACCCGCGTGCGCGAGCTGATCGCCCGGGCTCGACGCGCCTATGCCAAGCGCGGCGATCTGCCCGAAAAAAAGCCCGCGCTGACCCGCGAGCCGCTCGAAGCCCTGCTCGACACCTGTGACGACTCATTGCGCGGCCGGCGTGACCGCGCCCTGCTGCTGTTTGCCTGGGCCGGCGGCGGCCGGCGCCGCTCGGAAGTCACCGCCGCGACGATGGACAACCTGCTGCCGCGCCCGGGCGGCACCTATGTCTATCTGTTGATGCACTCCAAGACCAACCAGGCCGGCAAGGATCGGCCTGACAACGCCAAGCCGCTGGTCGGCCGGGCCGCGCGCGCCATGGACGAGTGGCTGGCCGCCAGCGGTGTGCAGTCGGGGGCGATCTTCCGGCGCATCCGCAAGGGCTACCAGATCGGCGAGCCGCTCTCGCCGGCAGCGGTGCGCGACATCGTGCGCCAGCGCGCCCAGCTGGCCGGGCTCGGTGACGATTTCTCGGCCCACTCGCTGCGCAGCGGCTTTGTCACCGAGGCGGTGCGCCAGCAAGTGCCCTTGCCCGAAACCATGGCGCTGACTGGCCACCGCTCGGTGGCCTCGCTGGTCGGCTATTTCCGCGCCGAAGCCAAGCCGACGCGCGCCTCGTTTCTGCTCGATGACGACGACGCCCCTGAAAAGCCTGTGAATCGGGGCTAACACCCGCGCCAAGCAAGCAACATAGTGCCTGTTTGACACGCTTGACATGGCAAGATCGGCAAGATGGAACATCAAGCTCAAACAACCATGCAAGCAGCGTTCATCACCGGTCACGGCGGCAACGAGGTCGTCAGCATCGGCTCACGGCCCAAACCGCAGCGCCGCCCTGGCGAGGTGCTGGTGCGCATCAAGGCCGCCACGCTGAACCGCGTCGATCTGTACATGCGCGACAGCGGCGCCGGCATTTCGCACCAGCTGCCGCAGATCATGGGCATCGACGGCGCTGGCGTGATTGAAGAAGTCGATGCCGATGAAACGCGACTGCGCCCGGGCCAGCGCGTGGTGCTGCATCCCGGCATCGGCTGCGGCCGCTGCGAGTTCTGCCTGCGCGGCGAAGGCGTGCTCTGCACCAGCGTCAGCTACCTGGGCGAGCACCGCGACGGCACCTTGGCCGAGTACCTCAGCCTGCCGGCGCAGAACGTCTTTCCGATGCCGGCCGCGCTGGACTTTGCCGAAGCCGCCGCGCTCGGCGTCAATCACCTCACCGCCTGGCGCATGCTGTTCACCAAGGCGCAGCTCAAGCCGTGGGAGACGGTGCTGATTTTCGGCATCGGCGGCGGTGTGTCGCTGGCAGCCTTGCAGCTGGTGAAAATGGCCGGCGCCAAGGCGATCGTGACCTCGCGCGATCCGGCCAAGCTGGAGCGCGCCCTGGCGATGGGCGCCGACCACGCCATCCACGGCGCGACGCAAGACATCGCCAAGACCGCGCTGGCCCTGACCGGCGGCCGTGGCGTCGATGTGGTGATCGAGAACGTCGGCGCCGCCGTCTGGTCAGCCGCCATGAAGTCGCTGGTGCGCGGCGGCCGGCTCGTCACCTGCGGCGCCACCACCGGCGACCAGCCGCCGGCCGACATCCGCCGCATCTTCATCCGTCAGCTGCAGATCCTGGGCTCGACGCTGGGTGATCTGGACGAGTTCCGCGATCTGCTCTCGGTGTGCGAGCGCGGCCTGATCAAGCCGGTGATCGACTCACGCTACGCCCTGGCGGATGTGCATGCGGCGCTGGATCGGCTGGAGTCGGGCGCGCAGTTCGGCAAGATCGCGATCGACATCGCCGCCACCGACCCGCACGATTGAGTACCACCATCCAGGCGCCCTGCTCTGTCAGACCGGCAGTCGATTGGCTTGCAGCAGCATTTTCAACTGCTCAAGCAGGTGATCGCGCAGGCCATGGAGTTCGTGCAACCTCAGCCGCGCCTGTGCCACCTGTCCGGTGGCCCGGAGTTCGCACAGCTCGGTGGCCAGCGCATGCACCTGCCGGTGCAGCATGTCGATGGCCACGAAGACCGGCTGCTCACCATGCCGGGCCAGCCCTTCGGCCTGCAGCCACATGCCAAAGCGACACTGGTCATGCGCCAGCGGCGGCGGAGAGTTACGTTCCAGTCTGAGATAGCCGAGCACCGCCGCAATCCAGGCGCGGTGCTCGACGCTGGCAAACAGCAGCGGCAGATCCTTGCGGCTCAGCGAAGGCCGATCGATCCAGATCGGATCGGGCCGCCAGGTCGCGGCCCAGCTGGGGACATCGGCAGCCGGCATTGGCCGGGCGATGCCATAACCCTGGGCCAGTTCGCAGCCGAGTTGCAGCAGCATTTCGCCGTGCTCCACCGTCTCCACGCCTTCAGCGATGACCTGGCGGCGGAAGGCAACCGCCAGGCTGAGCACACCATCGAGAATGGCCAGATCGTCCGGATCGTCGAGCATGTTGTGCACGAAACTCTGGTCGATCTTCAGCTGGGTGACCGCCAGACGCTTCAGATAGGTCAGCGAGGAATAACCGGTACCGAAGTCATCCAGGGCAAACATCACGCCCAATTCACGACAGGCCGCGATGACCTGGGACACGCGGGCCAGGTCTTCCAGCGCGCTGGTTTCCAGCACCTCCATTTCCAGATCGGCTGGCTTGATGGCCGGATGTGCCGCCAGCAAGGCCTGCAGCCGCTCGACGAAGTTGGATTGCTGCAACTGGCGGGCACCGATATTGACGCTGACCGGAATGTCGAGTCCGGCCGCCTGCCAGCGCTCCATCTGGGTCAGGGCCGCATCGATGACCCATTCGCCGATATCGACCGCCAGCGGGTGATCCTCGATCACCGGCAGAAAAACCGCCGGGGCCAGCAGGCCTCTCTCGGGGTGTTGCCAGCGGATCAGGGCCTCGGCGCCGATGACTTTGCCGGAGCGCATGTTCACCTTCGGCTGGTAATGCAGCACGAACTGGCGTTCGCTCAGGGCGTGGCGGATGTGTTCCAGACTTTCATGATGGCCGCGCAGGCTGCGGTCCTGCTCGGCATCGAAGAGGTGATAGCGGTTCTTGCCGGCCAGCTTGGCCTGATACATCGCCTGGTCGGCCTGGCGCAGCAACTGATCGGCATCGACGTCGTCCGCCTGCGGGTAGAAGGTCACGCCGACGCTGGCCGACACCTGCAGCAGCAGATTACCGACCTGCACCGGCTGGGCGGCCGCGCTCAGCAGGCGGGCCAGCAGCGGCACACTGTCGGCCACATTGACGAGATCAGGCAGCACGGCGACAAACTCGTCACCACCCAGCCGGGCCAGCGTGTCGCCTTCACGGAACACCTGCTTCATCCGGCTGGCCACCGCAATCAGCAGCTGGTCGCCGGCTTCGTGGCCGTGGCTGTCGTTGATGACCTTGAAGCCGTCCAGATCGAGATAAGCCACCGCCAGTTGCTGGCCGCGCCGGTCGGCCTGTGCCATGGCCTGCTGCAGACGATCGGCCAGCAGCACGCGATTGGGCAGGCTGGTCAATGCGTCGTAATGGGCCACATGCTCAAGCTGTCGCTCATGTTCCTTGGCCGTGGTGACATCAGAAAACAGTGCCACATACTGCCGGGCGCTGCCATCGAGATCGTGCACGGTACTGATGGTCAGCATCTCGGCATAGACCTCGCCGCTCTTGCGGCGATTCCAGATCTCGCCATACCAGTGGCCTTTTTCAATCAGGCCGCGCCACATCCTGGCGTAGAACTCATGTCCCTGCCGCCCGGAGCTGAGCAGATTGGGCTTGCGCCCCAGAACCTCGTCACGGTCGTAGCCGGTGATGCGGGTGAAAGCACCGTTGACGTCGATGATCGTGCCATCGGTCGCGGTGATCATGATGCCTTCGCGGGAATGCGAAAAGACGCTGGCAGCCAGCTGGAGTTTCTCTTCGAATTGCTTGCGCGCCGTGATGTCTTCCTTGATTGCAACAAAGTGCAGCAAGACACCCGCATCGTTGAATACCGGTGAAATCGAGGCCAGCTCCCAGAACAGCGAACCATCCTTGCGGCGGTTGTGAAACTCACCCTGCCAGGTGTTGCCCGAGGTAATGGTGTCCCACATTTCCTTGTATTCGATTGGAGATTTCTCCCCCGATCTGAGTATCCTCGGATTGTTGCCGATGACTTCGGCCATCAGATAGCCGGTGATCTGCTCGAACTTGGGATTCACATACTGGATGTCGCCGGCCGGATCGGTGATGACGATCGAAACCGGGCTTTGCTCGACCGCCCGCGACAGGGTCAGGAGCGATTCTTCGGCCAGCTTGCGGGCCGTGATGTCGGTCAGAGTGCCGACGTAATGGGTCAGTTTGCCGGTATCGCTGCAGACCGCCGTGATGCTCAGGGCATGGGGGTGGATCGTGCCATCCTTGTGCCGGTTCATGATTTCGCCGTGCCAGACCCCGGTACGCGTCACGCTGGCCCGGATGGCGGCATAGAACGCGGCGTCGTGCTGACCCGATTTGAGGAAGTTCATGTTCTGGCCGACCGCATCCTCGGCGGTGTAGCCGGTGATGTCCGTGAAAGCCTGATTGATTTGCAAGACGATCGCATCGGCATCGGTGACGACCATGCCTTCGCGGGACTCGAAGGCAATGGCGGCGATGCGCAACCGATCCTGGACACGCTCCTGCTCACGGGCCACCCGTTCGAAACGCACAAAATACAGGCTGGCCAGCGTCAGCGCTGACAGGAGCACAGCACAGACGACGCTCACCGTATTGATCATTTCCTGACGCCAGTTTGTGAGCGCCTGCTCCTTGTCCAGCCGCACCACGATCACGAAGGGATAGACGCGTGATGCCCGATAGGCTGCCAGCACGGCGCGGCCATGATCAGGCTGCTCCTCGAAGCGCCCTGCTTCTGTTTCGGCCACCGCAGCAACAATACGATCACCGCGACTCAGAGCGCCGGGCTTGTCGTGCTCGTCGGTACTGAGCAGCAAGCGCCCATCGTAGCGCAGCAGTTGCACGACCCCCTTGTCGGCCGTGATGTGGCGGCTGTAGAAGTTCAGGAAATAATCGGTATTGACCGACGCCACCACCGTCGTCCAGCGGCCATCCGGTGCCCTGACATCACGCGAGATGGGAATGAAACTGAGGGTCGGGGTCGGGTTTTCAGAATCGATCGGGCGTGCATCGAGAAAATCTCGGCCATCCCGCAGCGACCCGGCTCGCAGCACCTCCACCGGACCATTCGTCTGCGGCAGAAAATCATCCAGAACCAGCCGGATACCGACATTGCCGGGGCTTGAACTGAGCGAGATGGTATTTCCAGAACCCAGCACGGCGATGGAGCGTAGATAGGGCGCCTGCCGCAGCAAGATGGCGAGGTCACCAAGCTCCTCGGGCGCATTCACCAGCGTCCGGTCGATGACGTTGAAACTCTGGGTCAGGTGATCTTCGAGCGCGCGGGCCGTCAAGGCCGCCGTTTCAAGCTGCCGATCGATGGTCTGCGCTCGCAGTCGCCACAGGGCGTAGCCGGTGGTGGCGAGCGAGCTGATCGCCACGATCATGGCGACCAGCACGAAGGTGGCGCGTCGAGTCAGTGCCGCTTGCATGTGGGGTGACCTGAAGCCTCTGCGGCGCTCAGGTCAGTCTCTCACCGCGATCGGATCAAGCTTGTGCCGCTTGACCGCAGCGAGCAACTGGCCATTTTGTTTGACATCGTCCAGGAATCGCTCGATGCGAGCATGCCAGGGGTCATCACCTTTTTGCATCGCATAGGCATAGGGCGTCAGGTGATAGGTGGTGGAGGGCATGACCAGGCGGGCCCAGTCGGTGGTTTCGAGCATGCGCCGACTGAACGGGAAATCGGTCATGAAGACATCGGCCCGGCCTGATTCGACTTCCTGCTCGCGGCCCTGGGCGGTGGCGGTGACCAGCAGCGTGGCATGTTTGAGCTTTTCGCGCATCACCGGCTCATGCAGCGTGCCTTTGGCCACCGCGACCACGACGCCCGGCTTGTCGATGTCGTCCCAGCTCTTGATGCGGCGGTTGCTCTTGGTGGTGATGGCGTAGATGTCACTGACCAGGTGGGGATGCGTGAAGCGCAGTTTCTCAGCGCGCAGCGGAGTGATGCCGATGGCAAACATGGCGATGTCGCAGCGATCTTGCTGGATATCGTCGATCAGCACCGCAAACGAACTCTCCACAAACCGGAGCTGGACACCCAGATCACGCGCCAGGGCTTGTGCCATGTCGATGTCGATGCCGCTCAGCTGCTGGGTTTTCGGGTTGCGGTACGAAATGCCGTAGTAATCCGGCCAGATGCAGACCCTGATCTCGCCGGCTGCCTGAACCCGGTCCAGATGACTGGATTGGGCCGAAGCCGGGCAAGCCAGAAAAACCATCCCACCCAGTGCCGCGAGGAGTCGCTTCATTTGCTGGTCTTCATGTTCGTGGGGCGGGACACCTGTGGATTGAGCGCCGTCGGCGGCCGCCCGCCAGTCAGCGCCGCGATCAGGTTGTCGGCCGCCAGATTTGCCATGGCCAGCCGGGTTGGCAGGCTGGCACTGGCAATGTGCGGTGTCAGCACGATATTGGGTACGCTGAGCAGATCGGGATGCACTGCTGGCTCGCCTTCAAACACATCCAGCGCTGCCGCAGCAATGCGGCGCTCGCGCAAGGCGACAGCCAGCGCGGCATCATCGACCACGCCGCCGCGCGCAATATTGGTGAGCGTGGCGGTGGGTTTCATCTGCGCCAGTTCGGCGGCACCGATCAGGTGATGTGAGGCGGCGCTGTACGGCACCACAAGCACCAGATGATCCGCTTGTTGCAACAAATCTGCTTGGCTGACCCATTGCGCACCCAGCGGCGTTTCAAGCTCCGGCGCCAGCCGCGAGCGGTTGTGATAGATCACCCGCATGCCAAAACCCGAGGCGCCCCGTTTGGCAATGGCTTGGCCGATGCGGCCCATGCCGAGAATCCCGAGCGTGGCGCCATGCACATCGGCGCCGACGAAGAAATCGGCACTCCATTTGCTCCATTCGCCGCGCCGCAAGAAATGCTCGCTCTCGGTGACGCGGCGGGCTGCCGCCATCATCAAGGCAAAGCCGAAGTCGGCAGTGGTTTCGGTCAATACGTCGGGTGCGTTGCTCACCAGCACGCCGCGCGCGGTGCAGGCCGCCACATCGATGTTGTTGTAGCCAACCGCCATCGAACACACTGCACGCAGTTGCGGACAGGCCTCCAGCACCGTGGCATTGATTGGCTCGCCGGTGGTGACAAACACGCCCTGCTTGCCCTGCAGATGCTGAATCAGCTCAGCTTGCGACCAGATGGCATCGGTTTCGTTGTGCTCGACCTCAAAAGAGTCGCTCAAGCGGTCGATGACCGACGAAAAAATACGGCGCGCCACCAGTACCTGCGGGCGTTGCATGGAGATGGATTTTTCTGACATGAGTTGTTGACTTTCAGTGGGCCGCGCTGACGAGCTTCGCCGGCACCGTCGCGATGGCTTCGGGAGGGGGCCGCTGTCCACGCGGCGTGCTGCCAGGATGGAAGCCAATCAGCGTCAGCATGACGACGAACCCGACCAGATAGGCCAGCGCCACATACCAACCCTTGCTGACCCATTGACCGACCGAGCGCGCCTGCGGAAACATGTTGGCCAGCGCCACCCCGGCCGAGGAGCCAAACCAGATCATCGAGCCGCCAAAACCGACCGCATAGGCCAGAAAGCCCCAGTCGTAGCCGCCCTGCTTGATCGCCAGCGCAGTAAGTGGAATGTTGTCGAACACGGCCGACAAGAATCCCAATCCCAGTGCGGTAGACCATGAGGCGACCGGGAGTTTCTCAACCGGCATCATCGATGCCGACAGCACCAGCGACAGCAGAAACACCGAGCCCTTGAAGGCATCCGGCAGCAGCGACCATTCAGGCCTGCGCCACCCTGCACTCAGAAAAATAGCCACCCAGACCGCGATACCCAGGAAGGGGAACAGATCCGCCACTTGCTCGAAACGGGTGTTGATCACCACGTTGACAATAATCGCAGCGACCAGGATGAAGCCCACAATGGCCAGCCGCGCCCAATCAATGCGAGTACCGGGCAGAACATCTTTCTGGATCGGTGAATAAGCTTGCTGCTGCATCGAAGCCGGAATGCCGCAAACCAGCAGCGCCACACTGGCCGCAATGTAGGCTTCAAACACTTCGGTGGGCGCGATGCCGGCAATCCACATCATGGTGGTGGTGGTGTCACCCACCACGCTGCCGGCCCCACCCGCATTGGATGCGGCCACGATGACGGCCAGATAGCCGGTGTGCACACGGCCCCGAAACACCGTGCGTGCGATGGCACCGCCAATCATCGCGGCGGCAATGTTGTCGAGGAAACTCGACAGCACAAACACCAGCACCAGCAGCGCCAGGCAGCCTTTCCAGTCGTCCGGCAACCAGCGCGGCAAAATGGCTGGCACCTGGCTGTCTTCAAAATGCCGGGCCAGCAGGGCGAATCCCAGCAACAGCAGCAGCAGGTTGATCAGCACCACCCATTCATGGCCCAGGTGCGCGGCAAAACCCGCCACGCCAGCGCCGGTTGCAAAGGGCGACAGCAGGATCTTGTACAGCGCAATACTCACCGCGCCACCGAGCGCAATGCGCAAGGGCAAGTTGTGAAACAGCGCCACACCGGCCAGCACCGCGCCGAACAAAAAAAACTCAATCGGAATGCCGCCCAAGGTTTGCTCAGTCCAGAAAGCGTGCGAATTCGGCCACCGAAGCGCGATCGGTCAACAGCGAGTTTTCCAGGGCATCCGGGTCGGCATAACCGAGTGCCATGCCGCAGACCACCATCTCGTGCTCAGCCAGGCCGAGCTGCGCTGAAATGATGCGGTGGTATTGCGTGAACGCCGCCTGCGGACAGGTGTCGAGCCCGCGCGCGCGCGCCGCCACCATGATGTTCTGCAGGAACATGCCGTAGTCGAGCCAGGAACCCTGTGCCATGACGCGGTCGATGGTGAAGATCAGCCCGACCGGCGCGTCGAAGAACACGTAGTTGCGGCCGTGCTGGGCGTGCATGCGCGCCTTGTCGGTCTTGGCGATGTCGAGCAGGCCGTACAGATCCCAGCCGACCTTGCGGCGCCGGTCGATGTAGGGTGAGATCCACTTTTCCGGGTAGTAGGCGTATTCCTCGCGGTGCTCGGTGGCAATGGTCTGGTCGTTGTGGGCCGCCAGTACCTTTTCGCACAGCGCGTCGCGACTGGCGCCGGTCAGCACATGCACTTTCCACGGCTGGGTGTTGGTGCCGGAAGGCGCGCGCGCCGAGACGGCGAGGATCTCCTCGAGGGTCGCGCGCGGCACCGGCGTCGGCAGATAGGCGCGGATCGAGCGGCGTGAAGTGATCGCCGCATCAATGGCAGCGGTCTGTTCTGGGCTGGGAATCATGCGGTGGAGTCCTCTCGGTGATCAGATGTGATGCGGAACGTGGATGGCTTGCAGCGCGGCCAGCAGCGCCGGCGGCAAGGCGGTCGGCCGCCGCTCGGCGCGATCGACATAGACGTGCACGAATTCGCCGTGCGCCGCGCTGAGCGGCTCGCCCTGCGCAAACAGCCCGACACGGTAGCGCACGCTGCTGCGGCCGATCTCTGCCACCGCGATGCCGGCCTCGATGGCCTGCGGAAACGCCAGCGGCGCAAAGTAGTGGCACTGCGTGTGCACCACCAGGCCGATGGTGTCGCCATGCTCGATGTCGAGCGCGCCGGCAGCGATCAGATAGCTGTTCACCGCCGTATCGAAGAAGCTGTAATAGACGACATTGTTGATGTGCCCATAGACATCGTTGTCCATCCAGCGGGTCGTGATCGGTGCGAAATGGCGGTAGGCGGCGCGCGGCGTGGCTTGGGGTCGGCTCATGGGCTTGATTATTTCGCAAAGCGGCAGCCGCGATAATGCTTCATGAGTTCATCGCCTTCCGCCTCCCCTTCCCTGTCCAACGCCGATTTTGCGCAGCTGCCGCTCTCACAGGCCATGCTGGCCAACTTGCAGCAGCTCGGTTATCTGCAGATGACGCCCATCCAGGCTGCTGCGCTGCCGCTGGCGCTGGCTGGCAACGACCTGATCGCCCAGGCCAGCACCGGCAGCGGCAAGACTGCCGCCTTTGCGCTGGCGCTGCTGAACAAGCTGGACGTGAAACGCCAGTCGGTGCAGGCGCTGGTGCTGTGCCCGACCCGTGAGCTGGCCGACCAGGTCACGCAGGAAATCCGCCGCCTGGCGCGCGCCGAGGACAACATCAAGATCCTGACGCTGTGCGGTGGTGCGACCATGCGCCCGCAGATGGCCAGCCTGGAGCACGGCGCGCACATCGTGGTCGGCACACCCGGCCGCCTGATGGACCACCTGGAGCGCGGCAGTCTGGACCTCACGGCCCTGAACACGCTGGTGCTCGATGAAGCCGATCGCATGCTCGACATGGGTTTCTTCGACGACATCGCCAAGGTGGCGCGCCAGTGCCCGAAGAACCGCCAGACGCTGCTGTTCTCGGCCACCTATCCGGAAGGCATCGCCAAGCTGAGCCAGCAGTTCCTGCGCGAGCCGAAGGAAGTCAAGCTCAAGGCCCTGCATGCCGAGCAAAAGATCAGCCAGCTGTTCTTTGAAGTGACCGAGACCGAGCGCCTGCACACGGTCGCCCGGCTGCTGCGCCACTACCGCCCGGCCAGCACGCTGGCGTTCTGCAACACGCGCCAGCAGTGCCGCGACCTGGTCGAGGTGCTGCGCGCCGAAGGCATCGAGGCGCAGGCGCTGCACGGCGAACTGGAACAGCGTGAGCGCGATCAGGTGCTGCTGCAGTTCGCCAACCGCAGCAGCTCGGTGCTGGTCGCGACCGACGTGGCCTCACGCGGTATCGACATCGCCGGGCTGGAAGCGGTCATCAACGTCGACATCACCACCGAGACCGAGGTGCACATCCACCGCGTCGGCCGCACCGGTCGCGCCGATGCGCAAGGCCTGGCGCTCAGCCTGGCCAGCCTCGACGAGATGGGCCGGGTCGGCAACATCGAGGTGCTGCAGGGCGGCGAAGTGACCTGGGGCAAGCTGACGGATCTGACCGACAGCCAGCCCGGCCAGAAACTGCTGCCGCCGATGCGCACGCTGCAGATCCTCGGTGGCCGCAAGGACAAGATCCGCCCCGGCGACGTGCAAGGCGCTTTCACCGGCGAGGCGGGTTTTGCTGCCAGCCAGATCGGCAAGATCAACGTGACGGAGTTTTCGACCTACGTCGCGGTGGAACGCAGCATCGCCGAAGAGGCCGTGCTGCGGCTCAACGCCGGCAAGCTCAAAGGCCGCAAGGTGCGGGTGCGCTTCCTGGAAGACGTGATGAACGGCACCGCCTGATGGCAAAACGCCCGCACGGCGAACCGGGCGGGCGTAACTGGTCAGGATCCAGGGTCAAGGTCTGCGGATGATCAGACGCGCTGCGCCACCCAGCCTTGCACGCTGGCCAGCGCGCCGGCCAGCTTGGCGGGCTCGGTGCCGCCGGCCATCGCCATGTCGGGCTTGCCGCCGCCCTTGCCGCCCACTTGCTGGGCGACGAAGTTGACCAGCTCGCCGGCCTTGGCCTTGGCGAGCGTGTCGGCGGTGACGCCAGCGGCGATCTGCACCTTGGCGCCATCCACAGCGGCCAGCACGATCACGGCGGTTTTCAGCTTGTTCTTGAGCTGATCCATCGTGGTGCGCAGGCCGGTGGCGTCAGCACCTTCCAGCACGGCGGCCAGCACCTTGACGCCGTTCACGTCCACCGCCTTGGCGAGCAGCTCGTCGCCCTGGCTGGACGCGAGCTTGCCCTTCAGTGCGGCAACTTCCTTTTCAAGCGCGCGCAGCTGGTCTTGCAGGCCGTGCACACGCGCTGGCACTTCAGCTGGCGCTGATTTCAGGCTGCTGGCCAGACCGGTCACGGTGCTTTCCAGGCTTTGCAGATAAGCCAGCGCGTTGTCACCCGTCACGGCCTCGATGCGGCGGATGCCGGCCGCCACGCCCGATTCGGCCACGACCTTGAACAGGCCGATGTCGCCGGTTGCCTTGACGTGCGTACCGCCGCAGAGTTCCTTCGACGAGCCGATCGTCAGCACGCGCACGCTTTCGCCGTACTTTTCGCCGAACAGCATCATCGCGCCGGACTTCTGCGCGTCGTCGATCGCCATCACTTGCGAAGCGGCCGCCGCGTTGGCCAGGATCTCGGCGTTGACGATCGCTTCGACCTTGCGGATCTGCTCATCGGTGACGGGCGCGTTGTGGGCGAAGTCGAAGCGGGTGCGCTCGGCGTTGACCAGCGAGCCCTTCTGTTGCACATGCGCGCCCAGCACTTCACGCAGCGCCTTGTGCATCAAGTGCGTGGCGCTGTGGTTGCGCACGATCCTGGCGCGCAACTCGGCGTTGACGCGCGCGACGAAGCTGTCGCCCACCTTCACGCCGCCTTCAACCACGCGGCCGTGATGCCCGAACACATCGGCCTGGATCTTGAAGGTGTCAGCCACGACCACGCGGCTGCTGCCGTTGCGCAGCTCGCCCGAATCACCGGCCTGGCCGCCCGACTCGGCGTAGAACGGCGTGTGGTCGAGCACGATCACGGCGTCGTCACCCGCCTGCGCGGCGTCAACCGACGTGCCGTCCACATAGACCGCGACGACCTTGGAGGTTTCGCAGACCAGGTGTTCGTAGCCGTGGAAAGCGGTCGGCGCGCCGGAATATTCCAGCCCGGCGGCCATCTTGAACTTGCCGGCCGCGCGCGCTTGCGAACGCTGGTGTTCCATCGCGGCGTTGAAGCCGGCTTGGTCCACCGTCACGCCACGCTCGCGGCAGACGTCGGCGGTCAGATCGACCGGGAAGCCGTAGGTGTCGTGCAGCTTGAAGGCGGTGTTGCCGTCGATTTCCTTGCTGCCGCTGGCAAGAGCGTGTTCCAGGATTTCCATGCCGTGCTGGATGGTCTGGAAGAAACGCTCTTCTTCCTGCTTCAGCACTTCAGTCACGCGGGTTTGCGCGGCGCGCAGTTCCGGATAGGCCTCGCCCATCTGGTTGACCAGCTCGGCGACGATCTTGTGGAAGAACGGCGTGCGCGCACCCAGCTTGTAGCCGTGGCGGATGGCGCGGCGGGCGATGCGGCGCAGCACGTAGCCGCGACCTTCGTTGCCCGGGATCACGCCATCGACGATGGTGAACGAGCAGGCACGGATGTGGTCGGCAATGACTTTCAGGCTCGGGCTGGCCGGATCGACATCCACACTGCCGGCTGATTCGACCGCCGCCTTGGCCGCCGCCAGCAGCGCGACGAACAGGTCGATCTCGTAGTTGGCGTGCACGTGCTGCAGCACGGCGGTGATGCGCTCCAGGCCCATGCCGGTGTCCACCGATGGCTTGGGGAGCCGGTGCATCACGCCGTCTTCAGTCCGGTTGAACTGCATGAAGACGTTGTTCCAGATCTCGATGTAGCGATCGCCGTCTTCATCCGGGCTGCCCGGCGGGCCGCCAGGGATGCCTTCGCCGTGGTCGAAGAAGATTTCGGTGCACGGGCCGCAGGGGCCGGTGTCGCCCATCATCCAGAAGTTGTCGGACATGTAGCGTCCGCCCTTGTTGTCGCCGATGCGCACGATGCGCTCGGCCGGCACGCCCACCACCTTGTGCCAGATGTCGTAGGCCTCGTCGTCTTCCGAGTAGACGGTGACCCAGAGCTTGTCGGTCGGCAGCTTGAAGTGGACGGTCAGCAGCTCCCAGGCGTACTGAATCGCGTCGTGCTTGAAGTAGTCGCCGAACGAGAAGTTGCCCAGCATCTCGAAGAACGTGTGATGGCGCGCGGTGTAGCCGACGTTGTCGAGGTCGTTGTGCTTGCCGCCGGCGCGGATGCACTTCTGGCTGGTGGTGGCACGGGTGTAGGGGCGCTTGTCAAAGCCGAGGAAGACGTCCTTGAACTGGTTCATCCCGGCGTTGGTGAACAGCAGCGTCGGATCGTCGCCAGGCACGACCGGCGACGAGCCGACGATCTGGTGGCCCTTCGACTCGAAGAACTTCAGGAAGGTAGAACGGATTTCGGAGGCTTTCATGGGACGGCCAAGGCCTTCTGGAATGATCAAAAATGGCTCGGATTCTACCGCCCGCCCCTTGGATGCCTTGATATCAGATACACCGGCGCAACTGCACCTGTGCCAGTGACGCATACAACGGCCGGGTCAGAATCCGTGACACACCACTGGCGACAAGCGCGCATGCCATGAGGCTCAACACCATGGCGTGACCATCGACCATTTCCATGACGATGATGAATGCCGTCAGCGGCGCCTGGGTCGTGGCGGCAAGGAAGCCGGCCATGCCCAGA
Organism: Leptothrix sp. (in: b-proteobacteria); assembly: GCA_041083665.1. GTDB lineage: Bacteria > Pseudomonadota > Gammaproteobacteria > Burkholderiales > Burkholderiaceae_C > Sphaerotilus. The sequence continues at coordinate 390,315 of JBFPGZ010000010.1, read as the reverse complement.
GCGATCAGTGCAGGAGCATGCGGGTATGCCGTCACGAGGGTGATTTCATGTCCGAGTGCGGCGCCGATCGCGAGAGAGGGTGCAAAGATGCCAGCGGGCACGCCTGTCCAGGCGGTGAGCCAGGTCGCAACCAGTTTGAGCGGCATATACAGCAACGGAACGGTGTCCAGACCATCGAGCAGTGCGCGCGTGGTGGCATAGCCGCTACCGAAGGTGGCGCCCTGCGTCAGTAGGCCGATCAGCGCCACGACAAACCCGCAGCCAACGCCGAACCGAACCGGATGCTGCTGCCGCCAGCGGCTGAAACGGTCGACGGACTGGCCGCTGAGTGAAGCGATCAGCAAACGCGAGAACAATCCGCCCAGCCCGCCACTGGCGAGTGCGACGAGCAGACCCGGTCCGAACAGCGAGAGATCGACCGCCGGCACGTGGATGACGCCAAAGTACGTGCCGTTGCCGTAGGTGGACACCGCCACCAGCCCAGCGAGCACGATGCCCGAGATGAGTAGCCCGCTGCTGCGCTGCTCGGGTGTTCTGGACAATTCCTCGATGGCGAACATGACACCACCAAGCGGCGTGTTGAAAGCTGCAGCGATGCCTGCAGCACCGCCTGCCACCAGCAAGCCGTGATCCGAAACGGCCGTGCGGTGCGGCAGCCAGCGCCGTGCGCCGTGCATCACGCCGGCAGCGATTTGCACTGACGGCCCCTCGCGACCGAGCGACAACCCGGCCAGCAGCCCCCATGCGGTCAGGGCAATCTTCGCCAGAGTCAGCCGTATCGAGACAAAAAGCGGGTGGTGCGCAGCATCCACCGAGGTCTCCAGTGCTGCCATGACCTGCGGAATGCCGGAGCCGGCTGCGCCCGGTGCATACCTGCGTGTCAGCCACACGATCATGCCGGTACATGCAGGTGTCCAGACCAGTGGTGACCACCACCAGTTCGACCGCAGAGCAAAGAAATGCGCCAGCGCCTGTTCGCTCAACCAGGTGAACGCCACGACCGTGAGCCCGGCCGCCACAGCGGCGAGGATCACGATGGAGCGCGTGAGCCACAGTTTCCAATCAGAGAATTCACGCCGGAACGCTACCGCGACATGCCTATCCAGTTTCATCACAGCTCATCAAATGCCGTCAGATTTTGTGATCGCCAATGTCAGCAAGATCCGGGCCGGAGCAAGCTATCTTAACGACGTCCAGTCACACGCAGCGCAAGTTCCATCCGGCTGCCGGCATGCAACTTGTCCATGATGCGAGAGACGTAGTTCTTGACCGTGCCTTCAGCCAGAAACACCTTGGCGGCGATCTGCTTGTTGCTGAGACCCAGGGCGATGAGTTCCAGGATGTGTGCTTCTCTGGAGGTCAGCTGATCGGTCAGGCTGTCGGCGGTGATACCGGAGGCGATGGGCATGGTACTGGCGGCCATGCCAGAGCCGGTACCGGTCAGAACCCGAAACTGCTCCAGTACCTTGCGCGCAATAGAGGGTGACAGACGTGACTCGCCGCAATGCACCGCGCGGATCGTATCGAGCACTTCCTGCTCGGTCGCGTCCTTGAGCAAGTAGGCATGCGCGCCAGCGCTGATGGCGGCGAATACCAGTTCGTCATCGTCGTAGGTGGTCAGGACGACGACCCGTGTACGCGGTAGACGGGTCGTGATCTCGCGGGTGGCGACCACGCCACTGGCACGTGGCATTTGCAGATCCATCACGACAACGTCGGGCATGGTGGCCATGGCTTGATCGATAGCATCAATGCCATCGGCTGCCTGACCGACCACCTCGATGCCGCTTTCTGTGGCGAGCATCATCGCCAGACCACGACGGATCAGTGGTTGATCGTCGACGATCAGCAACCGTAGCGGGCCATCGTTGGGTGACGTTTGATCGGGCATTGTCAGCGTTTCTGTGTTGATCGGCCCAGGCAGTCCTGCAACTCTCCGAACAGCGGTGATGGCAGACGTGCCGCCAGATGACGCAGCATCGCGGCAACGGCTGCACGAGCCTGCTCTGCATCAAGATGCGCGCCCTTGGCAACGGCCTCGACCAGATCGTCGGAGACTGGTGCCGTGGCAGCGGGTGGTTGAGAGTTTGGTGAACTGCGCATGCATTCCAGCTTAGTCGAGTGCCTGAGCTGGCCACAAGTGCCCCCAGGCACAGCAGAGTCATGACCCGCAGCACTGTGGCAGGCTGTCGGCCATGAACTGGACACAGCATCTCGATCCGCGCCTGCGTTTGTCCACCGCCATTGGTTGGGCGGTGGTGGCGGTTGTCACCCTCGCGGCTCTGTTCGCCGCGAGCCTGGCCGCCTCTCAGGCCGAGCAGCGTGCCCGCGCTGATGCAGAAGGCCTGCTGGAAGAATATGCCACCCAGGTGCGTGATGCAGCATCCATGACGCTGCAGATGCGCAGCCTGCTGCTTCAGGTGGTGGCGGTCCAGCTGGCGGCCGTGAATGTCGGCCACTCCGGTGAGCTGCGCCATGCGCTGCAGGCGGTGCGCCAGCGGTTTACCGAATTCGACGGCCTGGTCCTGACCGATTCGGGTGGGCAAGTTCTTAGCGCCGCTGGAACGGGGCCGGCATTGCATGACATCGCACAGCAAGCCTGGTTTGCAGCCGCGCACCATCAGTCGATCGTCAGCGACGCGGTCGCCATGCCGAGCAGCAGTGCGCGCGAGCTGATCATCGCGTCGCCACTCTACCAACCTTCGGCATCGTCGCCGTCGGATGACGCAGAACCGGAACCGTGCGTTCTCGTGGCTTCGCTACCCTGGGCATGGTTCCAATCGGTGCTGGAACGGATGCAGGACGTGCTGGGCCACTCACGCGAGCTGGAGCTGATGCTGGCCTCGCGTGATGGCACCGTGCTGATGGGGCCAGCAGAATGGATCGGGCGCAACATCGCCGCATCAGCTGACCTCACCGAGAACGACCACTATGTGGTCGGCCGGCGCACCCAGCTTCGGCTTGCCGATGGTCTGGGGCTGGGCTGGACCGTGGTCGTGCGCCAGCGCGCCGAGCTGACGCTGGCGCCGGTTCACTCCATCCGGCAGACGGTGTTCGTGATCATCTTCCTCGCCGGCTTGTGTTCGGCCGTCGCAGCGGTTGTGGTGACGCGCATGCTGACGCGGCGGCTGCAACGCTTGGCTCAGGCCGCCGAACAGGTTCGTCATGGCACCATTGATGATCTGGTCGTGCCACGCGGGACCGACGAAGTGGCGGCGATAGGCACAGTACTCTCGGAACTGGTCGGCCATCTACAGGCAGAAAAGCGATCACTGCAGCAGCTCAATGCCGAACTGGACCAGCGCGTGGCCGAGCGGACCGCGCGCATCGAGCGCATGAACAACGAGGCGCGCATGGCGGCTGTGTCACGTGAACGCCTGCGGCTGGCACGTGACCTGCACGACACGCTGGCCCATTCACTGATGGCTTTGCTTACGCAGATCCGTCTGGTGCGCAAATTGCACAGCCGTCTGGGCGCCGATGAGCTGGACGCCGAGCTCGGACGTGCAGAAGCAGTCGCAGCCACCGGTCTGGACGATGCGCGGGCGGCCATTACCCAGATGCGGGACAACAGCGTGCGTGAAACCGGATTTGGTTCAGCGGTGCGCGATCTGGTCAAACGTTTCGGCCATCGCACGGGCCTGCCGGTTCGGCTGGAGGTGGATGCAGATGCGGATGCATGGCTCGATGAGCGCTTCGAGGCGGCGTTCCGCATCGTCGAAGAGTCGCTGCGCAACATCGAGCGTCATGCTAGCGCCACCACGGTCGAGGTGAGCCTGCGCGAGTTGAAGGGACAGCAGGATTCTTCCGACGCTAAAGCGTGCATTAGCGTGGCCGATGACGGCTGCGGGTTTGACCCCGATGCGCCTCAACCTGGGCACTTCGGGCTGCGCGGCATGCGCGAGCAAGCCGCGCTGATCGATGCTGAACTACGTGTTCAAAGTGCGCCCGAGCACGGTACTCGTGTGGTGCTCGAACTGGCGCTCTGACCGATTGGTGCTGGCAGCGGCCCTGCAAGTCGTGACCACGGCGTGACTACCTGCACTGGACTTGCTGCCAGTGGGATGCCTAGACTGGTTTCTCCCAATCGGAGTGCATCCAGACATGAGAATCAAGCCCACCCTGCCGACCCTGTATCTGGCCTGCCTGAGCGCCCTGCTGGCTGCGTGCAGCAGTGCACCCAAGGCAACCGATGCAGCATCGCCTGCACCCGCTGCCGTGCCTCCCATCGCAGTGACCGCACCGGCGCCGCAACCAGCCAAGCCTGCGACCACACCGGTGCAGGCGGCTGCCGCAGCGCCGAAAGCCCTGCCGGCTTACCTGGATCCCAGCAGCGATATTTCGACCAAGCGCAGCGTCTACTTCGATTTCGACCGTGCGGCGATCAAGCCTGAGTACACATCGCTGATCACCCGTCATGGCCAGTATCTGGCCACCAATCCGGCTTTGGCAATCCGCGTTGAAGGCAACACCGACGAGCGTGGCAGCACCGAATACAACCTGGCTCTTGGACAGCGCCGCGCCCAGTCCGTGGCCAAGGCGCTGGCGCTGGTCGGTGTCAAGGACAGCCAGATGGAAGTTGTCAGCTGGGGCAAGGAGAGGCCCAAGGCCGCCGGCCACAACGAAGCTTCCTGGTCACAGAACCGGCGTGTCGATTTGCAATACCCGGCGCAGTAATCGGTCATGGGCGGGGTGCTGCCAGGCACCCAAGAGCGCGCACACTCGGCGTTTCGTGAATCAGCTGCCGGCCCATGCTCAATATCGTCGCAATCTGTCTGGTTATCACCGCGCTGCTGGCATACCTGAACCACCGTTTCATGCGTCTGCCGACTGCGATCGGGGTGATGGTGGCGGCGCTGGCGCTGTCGCTGGCCTTGATCGCGCTGGATGCCACCGGGCTGGACCCCGGCTTGCGGCAGTACGAAGAGTCGCTCATGCGGTCGATCGACTTTTCGTCGGTGCTGATGCAGGGCATGTTGTCGCTACTGCTGTTTGCCGGTGCGCTGCACGTTGATCTGCGTGAGCTCAAGGCGCTGCGCTGGCCGGTGGCGATCCTGGCGGTGCTGGGCACTGTGGCATCGACCGTGATGGTCGGCCTCCTGCTCTGGTGGGTGCTGGGCTGGGTCGGTCTGCCGCTGCCGCTGCTTTATTGCCTGCTGTTCGGCGCGCTGATCTCACCCACCGACCCGATCGCCGTGATGGGCATTCTGAAGTCGGCCGGCGCGCCCCGGGAGATCGAGCTCGTGATCTCCGGTGAATCCCTGTTCAACGACGGTGTCGGGGTAGTGCTGTTTTCTCTGCTGCTGGGTGTGCTGGCCAGTGGGGCCACGCCGTCCGTTTCGGACAGCGTTGTGCTGCTGCTTCACGAAGCTGGTGGCGGGCTGTTATTTGGCGCGGTACTGGGTTACCTGAGCTTTGTGATGCTCCGCAGCGTCGACAACTATCAGGTGGAAGTGCTGCTGAGCCTGGCGACCGTGATGGGCGGCTACGCGCTGGCCAGCCAGTGGCATGTTTCGGGTCCGCTGGCGATGGTGGTGGTCGGGCTCATCATCGGCAACCAGGGACGCGCGCTGGCCATGTCCGACACCACGCGCCGCTACCTGGACATGTTCTGGGAGCTGGTGGACGAGATACTCAATGCGGTGCTGTTTGTGCTGATCGGCATGCAGGTGCTGTTGGTCAGCTTTGACCGGTTGGCCTGGACGGGCGCCTTGCTGGCGATTGCCGTCGTGCTGCTGGCCCGCGTTTGCACCGTGGGGCTGCCAGTGGCGGCCCTGCCGCGCGTGTTCAAGCTGCCGGCCGGTGCGTGGAAAGTATTGAGCTGGGGTGGTCTGCGCGGAGGCATCTCGGTGGCATTGGCGTTGTCGCTGCCAGCGGGACACCACCGCGACACGGTGCTGACCATGACCTATGCGGTCGTGGTGTTCTCCATCCTGATTCAGGGCATGAGCATCGGCCCGATGATGCGTCAGGCCACCACCACCCGCACCGGATCAGACCAGGCCCCGTAGCCATCACCACCCGCACCGCGCATGCCCACACCACGCACCCGCACCCAGAGAATCTGCCCGAGGGTCAGGCCCTGCAGCGGAATATGGGTGGCCGTGACCGAGGTGGCGGCGTGTTTCCAAGCGGCTTCGTCACTCGGATCAGTGAGATTGATTGCCACCTCGTAACTGCGCGCCCCGACCAGCCGGGCCACCTGCACAATCAGATTGCCCAAGCCAGGGCCATGATCTACACGCAGACCGCTTGGTGCCGGCAGGGTCGCCGGCGTGGTGCTGCGGGTGGTTTCAGCGCGCAGCGGGAAACCCGTTGACTTCAGAATGGCCATATCACCATTGGCCTGCATTTCCAAGAACGGCCGCACCTGACGGAGCATGCCATTGAGCGTGACTTGCAATGCATCGCGCTCGGCGATCTTGTTCACGTCGCGGCACTGCGCCGCCACGCAAGCCGCGCGGAAACTGACAAAGGTGCTGGTGATCAAGACCAGCTGCGGCAGATGCGCCGGCCAGTTCTGGAAATGCGGGTTGCCGGTCAAGCCGGTAATGATGGTGTCCAGCGCAAAAATATACTCAGCCTGACTGCCATTTTCATAGGACGTCAGCAACAAACTGCTCATAAGCCTCTCCTGAAAGTATTGAGCTTTCAGTGTGCCTCGGCCGAAAAACAAATACTCTGCCAAACATCAAAAAGGCGCCTGGAACTTTTTTATCGGCACAACATCCAAGCACGCTTTTGGCCGCACTTGCAACATCCCAGGCGCACTTCGTCACATCCGCCGCGCTCCCTGTTCAATCTGCCTGCCACCCTTTGCAAAGCGCTGCGCCACTTGTACAAGATGCTGCTCAACCTTTCAAAGACATCGCGCATCCTTGCAAAGTTGGCTGACCAGATGGCAAAGGGATCGCGAGAAGTGTGGAAGACCGACCGCAACCTTTGACAAAGATCGCGCCAACTTTGAAAGACCGAAGCCCACCTGTACAGAAGTCGCGCCATCTTTGACAGGGACGACGATCCCTGCACAAAAGATCACGCTCGACCGTAGACACCGGCCAGCTTCTCCCCTACCCTAGAGCGCAAATTTCGCGACGCCCCGGCATGCCCCGGAGCCACGCCAAGAACACGAAGGAGGATGCGCTATGCCCACTTTGAGGCTTCCCTCGAACATCGACCGGCCTGCGCTGCGCGCAGCAGTCGCGCGGACTTGGCTTCGGTCACTCCAAAGTGTTGTCCAGTTCTGGCCTGTGTAACAGGACAATGTAACTGGATATGGCTTGGAGTCGATAACACGGTAGGCATCAAACAGTGGCCGAAATTAAAATCCCAGAGCATCTTCGTGAGCGCGGGCGCGGTGCTCCAAATCACTGGGGCGTGCACTTCGTAAGCGTTCGCCTGAAAGATGGCCGAATTTTTAGAAACTTGGCAGCCCGAGAAGGTGTTGCAATCACAGGGCGAGTAAATAGTTCGGGGGTCGTCAATGCTCTTCCGTTTCAAGCAGAAGAGATAGCCGATCTTGAGGCGCACTACCCGCCGCTGTACAACGCGTTAACGTTCATCGCATGGCTTTTGGGTCGCATCATGTACCTCTTTTGCCATTCTTCGGCCGTACCGTTCAGCTCAATATCGTGGGCACCACGGCGCCGCTTCTAAGAAAAGAGCAGTTGTCGGCGATGCCTAACATTCCAGCGGACCGCCTTCGGCGGCCACTGAATTCAAACGATAAGACTCATCACATCATGAAAGCAATCCTCGCGACACTGATCATTGGTTCGATGGTGACAACCGCTATTGCCAGCGTCGGTGATTCATCATCACATCGCCTATATGGGAAGTGGGCATGGACCTATTCGAAGAACAACTGCACAGAGGTATACGACTACCGTCCAGACAACACTTCCTTAGTAACAAGTGGCGAAGAGATTGCAGAGAGTCGTTTTACGATCTCTGAAAGACCAGATTCGAGTGGTTTCTATCGTATGACGGATGTAGCAACAAATAGCAATGGCCGCACAGGCTGTGACGGTGAGCCAGGCGGAACACCGGTTGGCGACACGGTAACGATCTACATATTTTTCCACCCAACCAAGGACGAAATGCTCATATGCCAGGAGCCCACCCTAAATGCCTGCTTTGGCCCCCTTCGGCGCGTTTCGCAATGAGTCCTAACCCGGACCGCCCGTAAGCTACGCGTGCAAGTATCGCTCTGCGGCTTCGTCGCTCCGACGACCGGTTACCTAGCGTTAGGCATTAAAAATATTTTCTCAACATTCAATCAGCGAGAACTGGAGGAGAAGATGGATTCACATACGAAAGTCTTTCGCGCGCATCGTGCTTTGGCTTGGTTTTACGCGTTTCTCGGAATTGCAATCTCGGCAGCCGTGATCCTGGGCTCACGCGGGAACACCGGCGTTGGCATTGTCCTGGTTCCACTGGTATTTGTTTGTGTCTTTTCTGCTCACTACTTCACTGCCCGAGCTTGTAGGGAAGGAAAGCCGGGCGGCAGAGTTGCGTCAATTGTGATCGCCTGTTTCCTGCTTCTAGGGTTTCCCATTGGCACTATCATTGGCATCTACCTTCTAGCCAATACGTGGCGGCCGTGGACGACGGCACCGATCCCCGCCTAGTCGCCCATTGGCGATGCTCATCCCTCAAGGCCGGTTCATTCAAAAGTAGTTAGACCTTTTCCACATATACCATGCGTATCGAATACGAAAACAAGTTTTCAGACCTTCTCCTATTCAATGCAGTGCATCAGTTGCGTTGGACACCAAGAGTCATGGCTAGTTCTTGAACAATTCAACCATTGATCTCGAAATACAAGGTATGCGTGCCACATCAATCTCAATCACATTCGTCTTGCTTCTGATCGCAGGATGCGCGACCAAGCTTCCTCCTGTTGAAGCGACATACGATGGAACAGTTTTAGTTAGAACGCCGCTGACGGCAAAAGTGAACCGAACGACGGGAGCTGTTGTTGGGACTCTAAGTCAGCCAAAACGGTTGATTCCCGTGGCGGGCGCCTTCATAGCAGTGGATGCAGGCCCATCGTTCGACGCGCGATTCGGTGCCACAGATCAAGAAGATGTAAGGGTGCTGCTTGCCACTGAGCTAGTCCGTACTGGCCTAATCAAGGAAACCATTCCTACGGAGTCAACTGCGCCACCCGACATAGTCATTACACTCGATTTTGTAAAGACAGAGCTGGTGCGGCAAAACCTGTTTTATGTACTTGATGTGGGTATTTCAATTCAAGGGGGTGGAAAACGCCTGGATCGACAGCACCATATTGATGTCCATGAACAAGACTCAACTGCAGAGCGTTGGCATAGCACCTTCATGCGAAACAAAATCAAGGCTAAGAAACTTATTCTCAAGAACGCAATTCCTGACATTGAGGCATTTCTCAGTGATAAACAGTAATAAATTTCCCAGACCATCCATCGCGCCAATTATTGCGCTTGACGGTAGACACCAGCCAGCTTCTCCCCTACGCTAGAGTGCAAATTTCGCGACAGCCCGACATGCTCCGGAGCCACGCCGACCACACCAAGGAGGATGTGCAATGTCCACTGTGAAGCCACCCTTCAACACCGGCAGGCCTGACAGACGAGTCGTTTACGCTCTCGTTGCTCACAAACCACAGACTCGGAACTACAGATGAAGAGACGTCTTGCACTCGTATTCCTGACGGTCGCTTTCCTCGGCGGTTGTGCATCTTCAAAGATTTCGTCGTTGCCTATTGCAGGCCAGGTGAAGCACTCGGTGAAAGTCATCGCGTTCGTACCAGGTGGCGGCTTGCTAGCAGAGGCAGTAGGCGTGGAGCTGTCGAACAGGGGCTTCACAGTAATTGACGCCTCGACCACTTCAAGCATGATGATTCGCTTAAACCTAAACGAAGTCGAAATCACACGTCCTGAAGGCCTCGCCAAACTCAAGGATCAAGGTATTGATGCCATGCTCGTTGTCCGTAGCGGCGGTGGGTACGACCAGCAACCTCAGAGCGCAAGCGCTCGAATGAACAGCACTCACACTGGACAAGTCCTTGCTGGTGTTACCTGGCAGAACGGATTTGGCGGTGCAGCAGGCTCACCGGCAGATCGAGTTATGCGCAAGGGTCTCACTGAGGCAGCAGCCGAAATTGCAGCAGCACTTGCCGAGCGCGTTAAGTGAGCCCAACCTTCAATTCACCCCTCTCCGGCAGGCTTCGCGGCCGCTGAAGTCAAACGTATGTAGCAACGAGTCCATCAAGAACTCTTCGGACGCGGCGGCAGCAACTGCACCATGACCCCCTTTGCCTGAATATCCAGCCCGGAGCGCTGGAATTGCCGGGCTTGCGCGGTCATCGCTTTGAGCCGTTCGACGGCCTCGCGCTTGGGCGGTTGATCGGCCCAGCTGACATGCAGGGTTTCGACGAAGTGGGTGAAGTAGTCGGAGATTCGCGCCGCAGGGGTAGTTTGGGCGTGAGCAAAGCCGACCACTTTCTGTTCCAGCGCGAAGGGCTCGAACGGGTAGTTGGCCGTCGCGTTCCAGTACTTCATGACACGCACCAGCGGCCTGATCAAGCCGCCGTGGCGCCGATGGGCTTCGGTAAGTTTGTCGTGTGCCGCTTGCGGATCGGTGTCCAGCCAGGTGCCGTGCGGCCCGGCCGGCGCCGCAATCTGCAAGCCACCGAACAGGTTGCGGGTTGCGGGCACCAGCTCGAACCGGAGTTGCTGGGTTTCCAGGCGCAGCGTGGCCTGATCGTGGGTCGGCTCGGCAATACCCAGACTTTGCCTGGCAAACTCCTTGAGCTGTTCAAGGCAGGCCTGCACCGACGGTTCGCTGGCCGAGAACACCACCATGTAGTCGATGTCCGAGCGTGCATCCATCGCGCGGGGCAGGATGGTGCCACGGCTGTACGAGCCGAACACGACGCTGCTCTGCAGGTGCGCGCCAAAGTGCTGCTGCAGGCGCGTCTGCAAGGCGCCCAGGGTGCGTTGCACCACATCCTTGACGTCGTCACCCAGGATGGACTGGACTGCAATCTTCGTCAGATGTTTGTCGATGGGCATGCTGGCCTCGCCTGGTTTGCCGGGTTGTCAGTATCCGCGTGTCTGCTGTTGCAGGAATTCGAATAGCCGCTCGTCCGAGCAGTACGCCACGTTCAGGCGCATCCAGGCCGAGGGCTGCAGGGCGGCGCTGAAGAGGTGGCCGGGGCCGAGCATGATGTCGTGTTCGGAGGCCTGGTTGGAGAGTTCGCCGGCATCGCGTCGCTGCGGATGGCTGGCCCACAGGAACATGCCGGCTTTGGGCTCGGCGAATATCTCGAAACCCAGCGCACTGAGCCGCCCCGCAACCCGCTCGTGTGCCTCGGCCAGGCGTTCGCGCAAACCTTTCAGGTGCTTGCGCCAGCGGCCTTCGGTCAAGGCGCCATACACCAGCCGCTCGCTGAACTCCGACGAGGTCAGACCGGAAATCATTTTCAGCTGCGCCAGATCCTCGACCAGATCGGGATGCGCGACCAGGTAACCCACGCGCAGATTCGGTGAAATGGTCTTTGAATAACTGCCGACATACACCACCCGCGAGAGCTGGTCCAGACTGGCCAGCGACGCGCGCGGCTCCGGGTCCAGATCGACGTAGATGTCGTTTTCGACCACCAGGAAATCATGTTTCTCGGCCAGTTGCAGCACGCGGTGCAGATGCGCCAGCTGTGCTACCGAGCCGGTCGGGCTTTGCAGCCGGGGCTGGGTGAAAAACACCTTGGGTTGGTGTTCGATGATGAGGCGTTCCAGCGCCGCGAGGTCATAACCCTGCGGCGTGCGCGGCACACCAATCAGTTTGGCGCCGGCAAACCGCAATGAAAACAGCAAGTTGGCGTAGCCGGGATCATCGACCAGCACGGCGTCGCCGGCGCGCACCAGCCGGCGCGCGGTGAGGTCGAGCGCCTGGCTGGAGCCTTGCGTCAGCAGCACCTGATCGGGCGTGATGGCGATTTCCTGTTCGGCGATGGCGTCGCGGATCAGCTCGCGCAGCGGCGGAAACCCTTTCGGATCGCCATAACCACCCAGATCGATGTTGTCGGCCGCCAGCGCGCGCAAGCTGCGCCGCAAGCCGTCCTCGAACAGCCATTCATGCGGCAGCCAGCCGCAGCCGGCCTTCATGGTCAGATGGCGATTCTCGAAAATCTTGCGCAAATACCAGGCCGAATCAAAACTGTAGCCACCGCTGGTGGCGCCGCCAGCGTCCCGCGCGCCGACCGCAATGCGCTTGCGCACGAAAAACCCCGAATGCGGCCGTGACACCAGATAACCCTGCGCCACCAGCCGGTCATAGGCTTCGACCACAGTGAACACGCTGACCTCATGCGCATGGGCAAATTGCCGGATCGAGGGCACCTTGGTGCCAGCGCGCAAGGCGCCTTCGTCGATCAGGCGGCGCAGGCCATCGACGATCTGGGTCACGAGCGGCGTGGTGGAAGCAGGGTTGAGGGTGAACATCAAGGCAATCAGGGTCGGGCTGTACAGGGCAGCGTGCCTGCACAGTGCACCGCAATCGGCGCAGTGTCTGTACATGGTAGTCGCTGGGTCGGCTGCCTACAGTGCACAGCAAGCCGCCGCCCCGTGCCGTTGCCGTCCGGCAGACATACTGGCGGCACACCGCATACCCGACACATCCCAGACGCTCAGGAGTTTTTCATGCAACGCGAACCCCATCTGACCAACGCCGCCCTGATGGCGCGCCGCCGTGCCGCCCTGCCCTCCGGCCTGGGCCAGGCGCACGAGATCTTTGTCGAGCGCGCCGAGAACGCCGAGGTCTGGGACGTCGAAGGCCGGCGCCTGATCGACTTTGCCGGCGGCATTGCGGTGCTCAACACCGGCCATCGCCACCCGCAGGTGGTGGCCGCCGTGCAGGCGCAGCTCGATCACTATCACCACACCTGCTTCCAGGTGCTGGCCTACGAGCCCTACGTCGAACTGGCCGAGCGCATCAACGCCAAGGCGCCGGGCGACTTCGCCAAGAAGAGCTTTTTCATGACCACCGGCGCCGAAGCGGTCGAAAACGCCGTCAAGGTGGCGCGCGCCTACACCAAGCGCTCGGCGGTGATCGCGTTTGGCGGCGGTTTTCATGGCCGCACCATGATGGGCATGGCGCTGACCGGCAAGGTGGCACCCTACAAGGCCGGCTTCGGGCCCTTCCCGGCCGAGATCTATCACGCCCGCTTTCCGTGTGAGCTGCACGGCGTCAGCGTGGCCGACTCGCTGGCCTCGATCGAAGGTCTGTTCAAGTACGACGTCGAGCCGGAGCGCGTCGCGGCCATCATCCTGGAGCCGGTGCAAGGCGAAGGCGGCTTCTACGTCGCACCGATCGAGCTGGTCAAGGTGCTGCGGCAGCTCTGCGACCAGCACGGCATCCTGCTCATCGCCGACGAAGTGCAGACCGGCGCCGGCCGCACCGGCACCTGGCTGGCCTGCGACCAGTGGTTTGCTGAGGCGGGCGTGGCGCCGGACATCATCACGATGGCCAAGTCGCTGGCGGGTGGTTTTCCGCTCTCGGCCATCATCGGTCGCGCCGAAGTGATGGACGCGCCCGGCCCCGGCGGTCTGGGTGGCACGTATTCGGGCAGCCCGCTGGCCTGTGCGGCGGCGCTGGCCGTGCTGGACGTGTTCGACAAGGAAGATCTGCTGGTGCGCAGCCGTGCGGTCGGTGCACGGCTGGTGGCGGGTTTGCGCGGCATCGCGGCCAAGCATTCGGTGATCGCCGACGTGCGCGGTCTGGGCGCGATGGTGGCGATCGAGCTGTGCAAGGACGGCGATCCGCATCAGCCCGACGCGGATCGCACCAAGCGCGTCGTGGCCGACGCAGCCCAGCGTGGCTTGATCCTGCTGTCGTGCGGCATCTACGCCAATGTGATCCGCGTGCTGGTGCCGCTGACGGCGTCGGATGCGCTGCTCGATGAAGGCCTGGCCCTGCTCGCCGACAGCTTCGACGCGACGGCTTGATGCCGGCTTGACCGCTTCGGCTCTTTGCCGAGCCGATTGGAGGCGATGGAGGAAATCTGAAAAATTTCCTTCATTGTCTGTTCAAGACAATCTGGATTTGAATCCGGTGGTGGGTGGGCGCTGTTGCCTTGGCATGTTTCAGAATGCTTTTGCTGTTAGTATATTTAAAGCAAGCAGATAAATCGGTCAGTACGCCAATCCGTCTGCGTCGCAAAAATGCAACGCTTCGACACGCCCGGGACGCTGTCAGGCCGGTGGTTCGCCTGGAATGCCTCGGCGCCAAGCTGGCATGAATCTTCACGGCCGCCTGAATTGATATTTCAAGCCTGTTTTCTGGCCCGATCAGCACTCATTCGATGCGCCGCCGCACCAACGCCAAGCACGTCGCACCAAGGGTGGCTATGGGGGTCAGTCTGTACATGAACACCGGCCTGCACAGTGCGCGCAAACACTGCCTGATCTGTACATGGTGAGGGCCCCGACCCTGCGCCTACAGTCCGTCCGTCTTGCACATGTCCATGTTCGTGCAAGGCTCATGCAAAGAGACCGCAGGCACGATGAACACACAAGCGTTGGTCCGATTCAAGGGCGTCCAGAAGACTTATGACGGTCTGAGCCTGGTCGTGCGTTCGCTCGACCTGGATATCCGCCGGGGCGAATTTCTCTCGCTGCTGGGACCGTCCGGCTCGGGCAAGACCACCACGCTGATGATGCTGGCCGGCTTCGAGTCGCCCACCGCCGGCGAGATCCTGCTCGACGGCGCGCCGATCACCCGCACGCCGCCGCACAAGCGCAACTTCGGCATGGTGTTCCAGAACTACGCGCTGTTTCCGCACATGACGGTCGGCGCCAACGTGGCTTATCCGCTCACGGTGCGCAAGGTGCCGAAGGCCGAGATCGCCACCCGCGTCGCCAAGGCGCTCGACATGGTGCAGCTCGACGGCAAGGCGGATCGCTACCCGAGCCAGCTCTCCGGCGGCCAGCAGCAGCGTGTGGCGCTGGCGCGCGCGCTGGTGTTCGAGCCGCAACTGGTGCTGATGGACGAGCCGCTCGGCGCGCTCGACAAGCAGTTGCGCGAGCACATGCAGATCGAGCTGAAGGAGCTGCACCGCCAGCTCGGCGTGACCTTCGTCTACGTCACGCACGACCAGGGCGAGGCGCTGACCATGAGCGACCGTGTCGCGGTGTTCAACGACGGCCTGATCCAGCAGATCGACCAGGTCGAGTCGCTCTACGAGACGCCGAGCAACCGCTTCGTGGCCGGCTTTGTCGGCGACAGCACGGTGCTGACCGGCACGCTCGGCGCCGCCCAAGGCCGCCACAGCGAGCTGGTGCTGCCGACCGGCGAGCGCCTGATCGGCCTGAACGTCAACGAGGCCACCCCCGGCAGCGCCGTGCAAGCCTCGGTGCGACCCGAGCGCATCGAAGCGCATCTGCAGCCGCCCGCGCAGGACACCAACGTGCTGCAGGCCGCCGTCAACGATGTGATCTATTTCGGCGACCACCTGCGGCTGCGCTGCGCGGTGGCCGGCCAGGCGCAGGCGACCGTGAAGGTGCCGCTCGGCGGCGCCACACCGAACGCCGGCCAGCAGATCTGGCTGCGCTTTCCGCCCGAGTTCCTGCGCGTCTACCTCTGACGCCGCAGCCAGCGCCAGCCGCCCCGATTTCCCCACCCGCTCGCAGAGCAACCTTCGACTCTCACCCTGCAACCCCACAGGAGTCTGCCCATGAAAAAAGCCCCTCTCGCCATGGCCGCATCGGCTGCACTGGCCACGCTGCTCGCCCTGCCCGCCTTGGCGCAGAGCCAGCTCACAGTGGTGAACTTCGGCGGCGCCAACGGCAACGCGCAGAAGAAGGCCTACGTGGAGCCGTTCGAGAAGGCCACCGGCACCAAGATCGTCGGCGTCGAGTACAACGGCGAACAGGCCAAGATCAAGGCCATGGTCGAGACCAGGAAGATCACTTGGGACGTGGTCGAAGTCGAAAGCCCCGACGTGGCACGCGGCTGCGACGAGGGCCTGTTCGAGAAGATCGACTGGGCCAAGGTCGCGCCGAAGGCCGACTTCCAGCCGGCTGCCGTGCATGAATGTGGCGTCGGCATCTTCGTCTGGTCCACCGTGATGGCCTACAACGGCGACAAGCTGAAGGACGGCCCCAAGACCTGGGCCGATTTCTGGGACACCAAGAAGTTCGCCGGCAAGCGCGGCCTGCGCAAGGGCGCGCGCTACAACCTGGAGTTCGCGCTGATGGCCGACGGCGTCAAGAGCGCGGACGTCTACAAGGTGCTGGCCACGCCGGCCGGCGCCGATCGCGCCTTCAAGAAGATGAGCGAGCTGAAAGCCAGCATCCAGTGGTGGGAAGCCGGCGCGCAGCCGCCGCAGTTCCTGGTCGCCGGTGACGTCGTGATGGCGACCGCCTTCAACGGCCGCATCGACGCCGCGCAGCGCGAAGGCAAGAACCTCAAGATCAGCTGGACCGGCGGCATCTACGACCTGGATTACTGGGTGCTGCCGAAGGGCGGCGCCAACAAGGATCTGGCCATGAAGTTCATCGCCTCGGCCTCGCAGCCGGATGCGCAAGCCGAATACGCCAAGCTGATCTCCTACGGCCCGACCAACAACAAGGCCCTGGCCAAGCTGGACGCCAAGACGCTCGGCCTGCTGCCGACCTCGCCGGCCAACAGCCACGACGCGCTCAAGCTGGACATCAGCTTCTGGGCCGACCAGGGCGAGGCGCTGGAGAAACGTTTCGCCGCCTGGGCCGCGCAATAAACCTGAGCTGATGCAGCGCCAGCACCGGCGCTGTGACCGGGCTGCCGTCGGGCGGCCCGGGCGATGTCCGCCCTCACTGCCACTGCCGCAACACCGGCTTCCCGGATCCGTCTCATGACCGCCACCACGACAGGCACTCCCGAACTGGCACGCAGCCTGGCGCGCGCCGAGCGCCGCCGCAAGCTGATGGCGGTGTCGCTGACGCTGCCGCTGCTGGTGTTCCTGCTCATCACTTTCCTGGTGCCGATCGGCGCGCTGCTCAAGCGTGCGATCGAGAACCCCGAGGTCGCCGACGTGCTGACGCACACCAGCGCGGAGCTCGGCCACTGGGACCGCCAGACGCCACCGCCGGCCGCCGCCTACGCCGCGCTGGTGCAGGATCTGGGCGCGCTGCCCGACTCGGCCCAGGCCGGCGCGGTGGCGCGCCGACTCAATTCCGAGGTGGCGGGCGCGCGCTCGCTCATCATGTCCACCTACCGCGCGCTGCCGCTCGGTGAGCACCTGACGCCTGAGCAGGTGCAGGACAAGCTGCTCGCCCTGGATGCACGCTGGTCCGACCTGAAGTACTGGCAGGCGATCGCCAAGAACGCCAGCCGCTGGACACCCGACTACCTGCTCGCCTCGGTCGATCTGAAACGCAGCGCCGACGGCCACATCGAGGCCATGCCGGCCGAGCAGGCGGTGTTCAGCAAGATCCTGCTGCGCACCTTCCAGATCAGCGGCGTGGTGACGCTGTGGTGCCTGCTGCTGGCCTATCCGCTCGCCTGGTGGCTCTCGACCCTCAAGGAGCGCCAGGCCAATGTGCTGATGATCCTGGTGCTGGTGCCGTTCTGGACCTCGATCCTGGTGCGGGTGGCGGCCTGGATCGTGCTGCTGCAGCGCGAAGGCCTGGTCAACAAGGCGCTGGTCGGCATGGGGCTGATCGAGCAGCCGCTCGCCCTGCTGTTCAACCGCACTGGCGTGGTGATCGCGATGGTGCACATCCTGCTGCCGTTCATGATCCTGCCGCTCTACAGCGTGATGAAATCGGTGCCGCCGACCTATCTGCGGGCGGCCGTTTCTTTAGGCAGCTCGCCGTTGGCGGCCTTCTTCCGCGTCTACGTGCCGCAGACCTATCCGGGCATCGGTGCGGGCGCGCTGCTGGTGTTCATCCTGAGCATCGGCTACTACGTGACGCCGGCGCTGCTGGGCGGTGCGGACGACCAGATGCTGTCGTATTACATCGCGCAGTACACCAACGTCGAGGTGAACTGGGGCATGGCCTGCGCTTTGGGCGCGGTACTGCTGAGCGCGACGCTGGTGCTCTATGCGGTGTATCGCCGCTGCATCAAGTCCGAGCTGAGCCTGGGCTGAGGTATTGATGATGAACACCCTCCTTTCCGCCCTGAACCCGCAGTTCCCGGCCTACGCCACCCTGCTCGACAAGCTCGGCTGGTGGGCGCTGCGGCTGCTCTGCGTCGGCCTGCTGGTCTTCCTGCTGCTGCCGATCCTGGTGATCGTGCCGTTGTCGTTCTCGGCCAGCTCATTCCTGGCGTATCCGATGCCGGGCTGGTCGTTGCAGTGGTATCACAACCTGTTCACCGCGCCGGAATGGGGCCGCGCCGCCAAGAACAGCTTCATCGTCGCACCGGCTGCGACGCTGCTCGCCACCACGCTGGGCACGCTGGCGGCGTTGGGCCTGGCGCGCGTCAACTTTCCCGGCAAGGGCCTGCTGATGAGCATCCTGATCGCGCCGATGGTGGTGCCGATCGTGGTGGTCGGCGTCGCGGCCTACCTGTTCTTTGCCCGCATCGGCCTGGCCGACACCTACACCGGGCTGATCCTGGTGCATGCGGCGCTGGGCGCGCCGTTCGTGCTGACCACCGTGCTGGCGACGCTGCAAGGTTTCAACAACAACCTGGTGCGCGCGTCGCTGAGCCTGGGCGCCGGGCAGGTCGAGACCTTCTTTCGCGTCACGCTGCCGGTCATCGCGCCGGGCGTCATCAGCGGCGCGCTGTTCGCCTTCGCCACCTCGTTCGACGAAGTGGTGGTGACGCTGTTCGTGGCCGGGCCGGATCAGGTCACACTGCCGCGCCAGATGTTCACCGGCATCCGCGAGAACATCAGCCCGACCATCGCGGCCGTGGCCACGCTGCTGACCCTGTTCACCACCGGCCTGATGCTCGCGCTGGAATGGGTGCGCGGCCGGCGGCGCTGACGCGGCACGTGGCGCCTTACGATCCGAACAGTCACGACCGCCCCCACCCGGAGATCCCATGGACCAACAGAACACGCCCCTGTCGACACTCAACGACCCCAGCCTGCTCAAGACCGATGCACTGATCAATGGCGCATGGGTCGCCGGCAGCCGCCGCTTCGACGTCACCGACCCCGCCACCGGGGCGAAACTGGCCGACGTCGCCTTGCTCGGCGCCACCGAGACGGCCGCCGCGATTGCGGCGGCCAACCAGGCTTGGCCGGCCTGGCGCGCCAAGACCGCCAAGGAACGCGCCGCGATCCTGATGAAGTGGTACCAGCTGCTGGTGCAGCACGCCGACGACCTGGCGCGCATCATGACCGCCGAGCAAGGCAAGCCGCTGGCCGAAGCGCGTGGCGAAGTGGTTTACGGCGCCAGTTTCATCGAATGGTTTGCCGAGGAAGCCAAACGGGTTTACGGCGAAACCATTCCGAGCACCGACAACAACAAGCGCTTCATCATCCTCAAACAACCGATCGGGGTTTGCGCCGCCATCACACCGTGGAATTTCCCGATTGCGATGATCACACGCAAGGTGGCTCCTGCGTTGGCGGCGGGTTGCCCGGTCATCATCAAGCCGGCCGAGCAGACGCCGCTGTCGGCGCTGGCTTGCGCTGAACTGGCTTTGCGCGCCGGCATGCCGGCCGGGGTGCTGAATATCGTCACCGGCGACGCCGAGTCATCGATCGCGATCGGCAAGGTATTGTGCGATTCCGACGTGGTGCGGCACTTGAGTTTCACCGGCTCGACCGAAGTCGGCCGCATCCTGATGCAGCAGTGCGCGCCGACCATCAAGAAACTCTCGCTGGAATTGGGCGGCAACGCGCCGTTCATCGTCTTTGACGACGCCGACATCGATTCGGCGGTGGAAGGCGCGATGATTTCCAAATACCGCAATTCCGGCCAGACCTGCGTCTGCACCAACCGTTTTTATGTGCAGGAAGGCATTTACGATCAGTTTGTCGAAAAACTTGCCGCCAAAGCTGCGGCGATCAGGGTCGGCAACGGCTTCGAGGCCGGCATCAACCAAGGTCCGATGATCGATGAACAAGCGCTGACCAAGGTCGAAAGCCATGTGGCCGATGCGCTCAGCAAGGGCGCCCGGCTGGTGGTGGGCGGCAGCCGTCTGTCCGGTGCGCTGGGCGAGCGTTTTTACACCCCGACCGTGCTGGCGGAGGTGACCAGCGACATGCGCTGCGCCCGCGAAGAAACCTTCGGTCCGGTGGCACCGGTATTCCGCTTCAAGACTGAAGCGGAGGCCATCGAACTGGCCAACGCCACCGAGTTTGGTCTGGCCAGCTATTTCTACAGCCGCGATATCGGCCGTATTTTCCGGGTCGGTGAAGCACTCGAATACGGCATGGTCGGCATCAATACCGGTTTGATCTCGGTTGCCGAGGTGCCGTTTGGCGGCGTCAAACAATCTGGCCTGGGCCGTGAAGGCTCACACCATGGCATCGATGATTATGTGGAGATGAAGTATCTCTGCTTGGGTGATATTCTCAAGTAATTCGGCGCGGCACTTGGCACACGCACCACTCAACTGCCGGCGTCATGCCCCATGCGCCTTGGTGCGTGCCTTGCTCAGCAAGGTGCCGAAACTGAGCTGGCCGTTCAACACCCGCGAGCTGAGATCCTGTATCCGCAGCATGGCACGGTAAGCACGGCCTGACCAGGCGTCAGAGGGCAGCGCCTGAGCCAGCGCCAGCATCGGCCAGGCTTGCCACAGGCCTGATCGCCAGCAAGCCGCCGCACGGAGATACCGCACAGCTTGCCTGCGGTGGCCCAGGCTGAGTGCACGGTGCCCGGTGTTCATGCAGTAATGGCGCCGCAGCAGCGCGATTTCCGGATCGTGCTGGCGCGGCTGCCAAAACAGTTCATCAAAGAATGACAGCTTGTTGACCTCGAAGCGAAACGCACCCGCGCCGCTGGCCAGGTGACCATGCGCCAGTGCCTGGTTGCCACTGGCTTTTTCGTATTTGATCGCCGAAGGAATCGCGATCATGTGGGCCGGAAAGTGGCGCGCCAGCAGACTCAGGAAGCGGTAGTCGGCGGCACTGCGGGTATGCGTGGTGAAGGAGCCAACGGTATCGAGCGCGTGGCGGGTAAACAGCGTGATCGGCAGCCAGTGCAGATAGCCCCAGCGCATGTGCTCGAAAATCATGCCGCTGTAGACCTGCACATCGGTGCGGCCCAGGCTTTCGAGTACGCTGCGGCCCCACTCGCCGACCGGCTCGCGATGCTGGTAGACGCGCAGGTAGTCGTCGTGCTCACCGGGCGGCAGCTCCAGCGCTGTCGAGCCGATCGAGCGGGCAAAGCGCAGATAGACATCGCCGATGTCATCCCGGTCATGCAAGCGGGGCGAGCCGTCACCCACATCTTCGAGGAATTCGGTCGTGACCCAGTGCGCCTCGGGGTGGCTGTGCAGGAAGCCGACGGTGAGCGCCAGGAAGTGTGGCAACCACTCGTCATCCGAATCCATGAACGTGATGTAACGGCCGCAGCACTCCCGCAACCCCGTGTTACGAGCCACGTACACGCCTGCGTTAGCCTGTGCAACGATGCGCAGACGGGTATCCCCGAGTGCTTGCAAACGCGCCACCGTGTCATCGGTAGAGCCATCGTCGACCACGACCAGCTCCCAATTCCGGAAGCTCTGGGCCTGGATGCTGGCGACAGCCCGCCCGATCACATCGGCACGGTTGTAAGTCGGCAGAATGATTGAAACTTCAGGGTCAGCAACAGCATGCATGCACAAAACACCACAACAAAACCGCCTCGGCAGCAGCATGCCACATGGCAGACCGGCGGGCAGTGGCGGCAGTCTAACCGCCGCACCGTTTTCACAAACTGAGGCCCCGCACACACCATCGGTTGCGGTCACAAACTGGTGGCAAGATCACCATGCCCCTGTTTATTTGCGCAATATCTACGAAATCTCAAGCTCGATGCGCGGCATCGACCACCAGAATGAGTGGATCGGGGCGTGATTGCCTAAGATGCCAGGCTTAACATTGGTTAACATGAATCATGCGCCTCAAGCTTCATCAGCACGTGTTGCTGCACCACGCCGGTTCATCACGATTCGAAAACCAGCCAGAGATGTTCCCAGTTGCCCGTTCGCTGAGTCGTTGGTTGGTCAAGACCCGCTATCCCGTGGGGGCGCGGATTCTGCCGATCCTCATGTATCACCGTGTATTGCCGGAGCATGATCCGCTGCAGCCGGCCATGCCGCATGCGGCAATGCTGGACGAACAGTTTCGTGCGCTCTCGCAAGCCTTCAACGTGCTGCCGCTCGCTGAAGCGGCAGAGCGGCTGCGCAACGGCACCTTGCCGGCAGGTGCGGCCTGCATCACCTTCGACGATGGCTACCGTGACAACCACGACATTGCCTTGCCGATGCTCAAGCGCTACAAGCTGCCAGCGACGGTGTTTGTCGCCTCCGGCTATCTGGATGGCGGACGCATGTTCAATGACACGGTCATCGAAGGCGTGCGGCGGCTGCCGAGCGGTGAAATCAACCTGAGCTGGATCGGTGCTGGCAAGCGCCAGATCACTGATCTGGCATCGCGCATGGCGCTGATCCATGAGCTGACCCTGGCGGTCAAATACATGACGCCGGACCAACGCACCGAATTCTGTGCTGAGCTGACCCGCCTGGCCGGTGCACCGCTGCCTGACGACCTGATGATGAGCTCGGACCAGGTCCGCACGATGGCTCGCGAAGGGGTGGACATTGGTGGCCATACGGTGCGGCATCCGATCCTGGCGACCATTGACGCCAAGACCGCCAAGCAAGAGATCTGCGACAACTACACCGCTTTGCGTGATCTGACTGGCAGCGCGCCACGCTGTTTTGCTTATCCGAACGGCAAACCGCAGCGCGATTACACCGCCGAGCATGCCCGCATGGTCGAGCAGGCCGGTTATGTCACCGCCGTCTCGACCGCAGTCGGCGTGGCGCCGCAAGATGCAGATCGATTCCAGCTGCCTCGCTTCATGCCGCGCGAAAGACACGCAATTCACTTCATTGCCCGAATGTTACGCATGGCGTCGCACAGCCACGCCGAATACGCTCGCTGAATGCTGCATGATGCGCGCCGGTAGCGGCGCCAAGCGTCGGCGTATTGCGCCCCGTCTGACGCTGTTCGGATCAACTTAGAAGCATTGGGGCGCACCCACGCGCTCCTCGCGCGAGGAATTTGAATGAGCAACCAGTTCGGAGCGAAGGCGCTGTTTCGCTCTGCACTCCTGATGACCGGCTCGACTTATGTCGCCTACGCCGCCGGTCTGGTCACCAACACCCTGATCGCCCGCAACCTCGGCCCAGCCGATTACGGCCGCTACGCCTATCTGGTCTGGCTCTCGGGTGTGCTGGTGGTGCTGATGAACAACGGCCTGACCACTTCGGTGATCCGTTTCGTCTCGGAATGCCTGGGGCGCGAGGATCTCGAGGGCGCACAGCGCCTGCATCGCTGGTTCCGGCAGCGGCAACTGCTGTCGGCACTTGGCTTTGGTGCGGTATTCATCGCGGTCATGCCGCTGCTGAAACCGGCCGGCTGGGAAGGTGACCTGACCTTCTTCGCGGTGGTGGCCCTGCTCGCCTCGACGGCCAAGGCCTGGTATCTGTTCGGCATTTCGGCCGCCAAGGGCCACGGCATGTTCGGGGTCGAGGCGGCATCCATCAGTATCCTCAGCCTGGTCAATCTGGTGGCAGCGGGCGTGATGTTCTGGCTCGGCTCAGGGCTGAATTTCTACCTGCTGTTGTTTGTTCTGATCAGCATCGCCCATCCGCTGATGGCACAGGTGCAACTGCGCCGCGCCAATGTCCGCACCAGCCGAGGCCCGATCGATGACGAATTGCTGGCACGGGTGCGACCGCACCTGTACTGGACCGTCATGGCCACCTTCGTGTGGGCCTTCAGCAACAAATCGATCGAAACTTTCCTGCTCAACACGCTGGTCAGCGCCGAGGCGGTCGGGTTCTTCACGATCGCCGCCACGCTGACGCGCGGCGGCGTCGAGCTGCTGTCCACCGGCCTGACCACGGTGCTGATGCCGTCGATGGCCAATGCCTACGGTTCAGGCGGCCTCGAACGGGTGGCGCGCATCACCGCCGACTCCGCGCGGCTGTTCCACTTCCTGGGACTGCTGCTGGCGGGGGTCGGCCTGTTCTGGGCGGAGCCGGTGATCACAGCCATGTATGGCGCCAAGTTCGCCCCCGCAGCCACGCTGCTGCAAGTGATGGTGGTGATCCGAGGCCTCACACTCAGTCAGGGCGCCGTTGTGACCCTGTTTTCAGTCACCGACAACCAGCGCGTCCGCGCTGCGGAATCGATTGTCTCGGTGGTGCTGAGCGCCACGATGGCCTTGTGGCTGGTGCCGCTCTACGGCCTGAAAGGTGCCATCTGGGCCCATGCGATCTCGACCACCTTGGTTTACACCTTTGTGATCATCAGCATGCGGGTGATGCTGAAAATTGGTCTGCCCTACGGTGACCTGTTCCGCACCAGTCTGGCCGCCTCGCTGGGCCTGCTGGTCTCGACTGGAGTGGTCTGGCTGGGTGACCATAGCGTGGGGGCTCAATTTGTGGCGGGCATTCTCTACGTGCCAGCCTATCTGGGGGCCACCTTGCTGCTGCGCGTCTGGCACTACACCGATCTGCTGATGCTCGACAAGGTTGCCAGCCGGGTACCAGCGCTGCGCATGCTGCCTGTACGGCTGCAACGGTGGGTAAGAGCGGGCTGACCGCTTTGATGGGCTGGCATTGATGTATTTTTCTATCGATCCAGCCGTTTGATGCCCGCGAAAATATGACTCATATTTTCAAATAGATTGTTTTCAAGCATGAAACATATCCTGCAAACGCTCGATATTTCATTTCCTTGAAAATAGTCACCGAGGCAGTCGCATGAGCAAGATCGCGGCAAACCGCCACCAGCCACTGGTCAGCGTCGTCATTCCGGCCTACAACGCTCGCCAGACACTGACGGAAACCCTGGCCAGTCTGGCGCAGCAGACCTATGGCTCGATCGAGGTGATCGTCGTGGATGACGGCTCCACCGACGGCACCTGGGAGCTGCTGCAATCCACCACGCTGCTGCCGGTGCGTGCGGTGCGGCAAGCAAACGCCGGGCTGGCGGCCGCACGCAACGCCGGGCTGAAACAGGCACGCGGTGACTACATCGCCCTGCTCGACGCCGACGATCTGTGCACCCCGGACCGCTTGGCCGTGCAGGTCGCCTACATGGAAGCGCAGCCTGAACTGCGGCTGTGCTGCGCCGATTTCAGTGCCTTCAACACGGGCGGTGTGCTGGCCGAGTCATACAGCGCCAGCTATTACGATGCCATCGGCCATGCCAGTCACGGCCTCCAGAGCCTGCTGCCGAAACGTGAGCAGCTCAACCTTGACGTGTGGCTGCCCGCCCCACTCAACCAGCCTGTCACCACCTATCGCGGCCAGGCCTACAAGGCGCTGACCCACGGCAACTTCGTCCATCCCCCCACGATCATGCTGCGCCGGAGCGTGCTTGAAAGCGTCGGCATGTTCGAGATCGAAGCTCGCTCCATGTGCGACTGGGACTGGATCGTGCGCGTCGCCCGCAGCGGTCAGATCGGCTACATCGATCGGCCGCTGCTGCGCTACCGCCTGTCCGAGACACAGATGTCGTCAGGCAGGCACCGGGTGCGGGCACAACTCGACATCGTCCATGTCGCCGAACGAATCCTGCAACGCGATTCGGACCTCTGCCAGAGCGAGCCGACCCGCTACCGCCAGGAGCTGGGCGATCACTGCCTCAACGCTGCCGATGCGCTGGCAGACACTCAGCCACTGCAGGCGTTGCGCTGGCTGGCGTACGCGGCAATGCGCTACGGCGTCGTCAGTGCCTCAACAGGGCGGGTGATGGTCAAGAGTCTGCTGCCCTCGTGGCTGCTCAATGGAGTACGACACTTGCGCCCGTCCCCTCCGATCAAGGCACCGCACTAGGCAAGCGGTGCACCATCAGTCGGCTTCTGCGACTTCACCTGCAGGAGCTGACGCCTGACTCTCGCGCTGCCGCCGCCGGCGCTCACGCAGCGCCTGCTCCAGCTGGAAACGCCAGGCGGGTTTTCTCAGCGTGGTCCAGGTCATCGGCTCGTTGAGCGTCGCCAGATTCAGCTTGTAGCGCGAGTCGCCCGCCATAAAGTCATAGACCATGTGCCCCAGCGCCGCGTTGTGCTGGGCGCCCAGCACATGCGCCACCAGTCCGGGCCGGCTGTGTTTCTCGATCAGCTCGTAATCAAAGCCCGACTGGTAGAAATACACCCGCCCGCCCAGCACGAAGCTGTACAGATAGGCCAGCTCACACTCACCGACGGCGATGCGCAGCAGCTGGATTTCACCGCGCGGCAGATTCAGCTCGATGAGCCGCTCGTGAAAGCGCTGGAAATACGGATTGCTGAAGGCGCCCGGCTCACCACGCTCGACCCAATGGCGCTGATGCAGATCTGCCAGGCGGCTGAGGAACTGCTTGGCCTCGACCACATCGGCGGCGGCCGTGAGCGTCAGCGGCCCGAGCTTTTCGTATTCCTTGATGCTGCGGCGGATCTGCGAGCGGGTGTTGCTGCTCAGCAGCGCCAGGTAGTCACCCTTCTTTTCGCGCACCGCCGCCAGATCGACACCGTACGAGGTGCGCACCCAATCGTCGCGCATCAGCTTGGGCGCGGTGCCGGCCGGCAGACCACTACCGGCCTGGCCGGACAGCAGCAGCTCGCTGGCACCACGGCTGTGCTGCATCCAGTGCGTCAGCATCGCGGCGCGCACCGGCTCGGCCTGCGCAGCATCAAGCAGAAAACCGTTGTGCTCGATGGTCAGGATGTCGAAGGCCGCGTCGCCCGTGGCGTGCAGATGCCAGCTGTCGCAAAACGGCAGACCAAAGCGCTGGCGTGGCTGGCGCACCAGCAAGGCCAGTCCGACCGTGCGACCGCCCTGCCGTGCCCGCAGCAGCTGCGGCCGCAGCGTGGCCGGCAAGGTCTCCAGCCAGCAGCCGATCCAGGACCAGGAGGTGAAGAAACTCGGCTGCGCGGTGGTTTCGAGTTGGCGCCAGTCTTGTGCCAGCTCAGCCAAGACCGGCAAGGCTGCAAGGGTCAACTCAAAGCGGGGAGTCGGTGCGGAGGTGTGGGAAGTCATCAATTGAATAGTTGTCACTGACCTGGGCTCAGCGCCGCATCAGCGTGCTCTTGCCAAACAGGCTTTCGATCAGATCGACCGCCAGCAACGCCGTCTTGTTGCGAAGATCAAAGGCCGGGTTGAGTTCGACCACGTCGAGCGAAGCCATGCGGCCGGTGTCGGCGATCATTTCCATGCACAGCTGCGCTTCACGATAGGTCGGCCCGCCAGGCACGGTGGTGGCCACACCGGGTGCAATCTCGGGGTCGAGGAAATCGACGTCGAAACTGACATGCAGATGGGTGTTGTCGTCGAGCGTGGCCAGCGCCAGCTCCATGGCGTGGCGCATGCCCATCTCGTCGATGTAGCGCATGTCGAACACTTCCAGCCCCTGCTGGTGGACCAGGCGCTTTTCGCCCGCATCGACGCTGCGAATGCCGATCTGGCGCATCACTTTCGGGTTGATGGCGGGTGTGACGCCGCCGATCTGCGTCAGCTCGGGCGGGCCCAACCCGCACAGGCAGGCCACCGGCATGCCGTGCAGATTGCCGCTCGGGGTAATGCTGCTGGTATTGAAGTCGGCATGCGCGTCCAGCCACAGCACGCGCAATTTCTTGCCCTGTGCGCGGCAATGGCGCGCCACCGCGCTGATCGAGCCCACCGCCAGGCAATGGTCGCCGCCCAGCATGATGGGCAGATGACCCTGCTGCAGCTCTGCGTACACCGCCTCGTGCACCAGCTGGTTCCAGATCACCACTTCGGCCAGGTGCCGATAACCCTCAAGCGCTGGCTGCCAGGGATTGGCCGGGCCGGCCAGGTTGCCACGGTCCAGCACCTGCACGCCGTGGCTGTGCAGCGCTTCGCGCAGACCGGCAACACGCAAGGCCTCCGGCCCCATCGAGGCGCCACGCGCCGAAGCACCCACATCGGTCGGCGCGCCAATCAGGCTGACCGTGCGCGGCATGTTCAAACGTCCACCTCGACTTCGCCATCGGCAAGGTCAGGCAGGTCAATGCCATATTCAGTCACGATCGTTTTCCAGGCTTCTTCAGCGGTTTCGACGTAGTGCACCAGATGCACATCGTTCGGGCTGATCATGCCGGTCTCCACCAGATGCTCCATATTGATCAGCTTGTCCCAGAAGCTGCGCCCGAACAGCAGGATCGGCCGCCGCCGGCATTTGCCGGTCTGGATCAGCGTCATGACTTCGAACAGCTCGTCGAGCGTGCCGAAGCCACCCGGGAAACACACCAGTGCAATGCTGCGCATCAGAAAATGCATCTTGCGCAGCGCGAAGTAGTGAAACTGGAAACACAGCTCCGGCGTGATGTAGGGATTGGGCTGCTGCTCATGCGGCAGCACGATATTGAGCCCGATCGTCATGCCGCCGGCTTCAAACGCGCCACGGTTGCCCGCTTCCATGATGCCGGGCCCACCGCCGGTGACCACATGAATCGGCGCCGGCAGCCGCGCCGAGCGGGTGGTGACAATCTCGGCAAAGCGCTGCGCCTCGCCGTAATAAGCCGACATCTGCAACTGCATGCGGGCCTGGCGGATGGTTTGTTCGTCAGCACCCGCCTCGGCTTTGGCCAGCGCCGCCTGCGCCACCTCGGGTGACTGGATGCGGGCACTGCCAAAAATCACGATGGTCGATTCGATGCCGTACTGGCGCTGCACCATCTCTGGTTTGAGCAGCTCCAGTTGCATGCGCACCGGGCGCAACTCATCGCGCAGCAGAAAATCGACATCGGTGAACGCCAGCCGATAAGCACTTTCAGGCCCGTCATAGCGCTGCGGCACCTTGAGTGCGGCGGCATCTTCTTCCGCGCTGGGGAAATTACGGGCGTTAATGTCGGTACGTTTGTCCATGCAGAGTCCCATCAAGACTGGGAGGTCAGCTTAGCGCAGCCTACGCAGCAAGGCGACGCCAGGGCGTAACGAAAATTCGCTTGTGCGACGCACCACACGCCATTCCAGAGCGTGCACGATCACACCGCTGCTCAGCCTGCGTGGTCCGCCCCCCCGCAAACAGGGCATTGCGCTTGTCGCCCCATGCGGATCTCGGTGAACTCCATCGAGCGGCCATCGAGCATCAGCAGACGCCCGGCCAACGACCGCCCCACCCCCGCCAGCAGCTTCAAGGCCTCGGCGGCCTGCAGCGTGCCGATGATGCCCACCAGCGGCGCAAACACACCCATCACCGCGCAGCGCACCTCAGGCACCTCGGCATCGGGCGGAAAGACACAGGCATAGCACGGCGCCTGATCGTCGGCGCGCCGGTCCCAGACCGAGATCTGGCCATCGAAGCCGATCGCCGCACCCGACACCAGCGGCTTGGCATGCGCCACACAAGCGGCATTGACCGCATGGCGGGTCGCGAAGTTGTCGCTGCAGTCGAGCACCACATCGGCCGCAGCGACCAGCTCGCTGAGCAGCGCCGCATCGGCACGCTGCTGCAGCGTGCGCACCCGCACCTCCGGGTTGATGGCAGCGATCGCCTCGGCCGCCGAAGTCACCTTGGGCTGCCCCACCCGAGCTTCGGTATGGGCAATCTGGCGCTGCAGATTGGTGCGGTCCACCGTGTCGTGATCCACCACCGTGATGGTGCCGACGCCCGCGCTGCCCAGGTAGAGCAACGCCGGCGAGCCCAGGCCGCCGGCACCGATCACCAGCACATGGCTGGCCAGGATGCGGGCCTGGCCCTCGACACCGATGTCATCGAGCAGGATGTGGCGGCTGTAGCGCAGCAGCTGGTTGTCGTTCATGAGTCAGAAATGTCAAGGGCGCAGCGGATCACTCCGCTGCGCCCGGTTGAGCCGATGTATGGCGACGTCAGTTGGTTTTTGGCTCGTCGATCTTGCGCTCGGTCTGGGTCTTGGACACCAGCACCGGCTGACCCTTCAGGCGGTTGAGCGCCTGCTTCAGCTGGAAGTCCTCGTTGCTGCCAAATTCAGGCAGACGGGGTGCCGTCTTGCTGTCCTTGGTCTCTTCGAGCTTCTTGAGCGCTTCTTCGCGGGCCTTTTCGCGCGCGGCGTCCTTCTTCTCGGGCTCGCTGCCCACGGTCAGATGACGCTCCAGATCCGCCTCGCGCACCCGCAGGGCGCTGAACAGATTGCCTTCGGCGGTCTCATCGACCAGCACGTCCGGCAAGATGCCCTTGGCCTGGATCGTTTGACCTGACGGCGTGTAATAACGCGCCGTCGTGATTTTCAGCGAGGTGTTCGGCATCGGCAAGCGCGTCATCTCGCTCTGCACCGAACCCTTGCCGAAGGTCTGCGAGCCCATGATCACGGCGCGCTTGTGGTCCTTCAGCGCACCAGCGACGATTTCGCTCGCCGAGGCCGAGCCTTCGTTGACCAGCACCACCATCGGCACCGTCTTCACCAGCGCCGGCAGCGCTGCCAGCGGGTCGCTGCCATCGCGCGAATAGAAGTACGACGAGGCCTTGAGCATGCTGCGCGACTCCTGGATCTGGCCGTTGGTCGAGACCACCAGCACATCCTTGGGCAGGAAGGCAGCGGAAATCCCGACCGCTGAATCCAGCAGACCGCCCGGGTCGTTGCGCAGATCAAGCACCAGGCCCTTCATGTTGGGCTCCTGGCGGAAGATCTCCTTCAACTGCTCGGCGAAGTCCTTCAGGGTCAGTTCCTGGAACTGCGACACCCGAATCCAGCCGTAACCTGGCTCGACCACCTTGGAGCGAACGCTCTTGGTGCGGATTTCCTCGCGCACGATGGTGACCGGGAAGCTGCGGTTTTCGCTCTTGCGCAACACCGTCAGCACCACCTTCGAATTGCTCGGCCCGCGCATGCGCTTGATGGCCTGATCCAGGGTGATGCCCTTGACAGCGGTCTCGTCGATGCGCGTGATCAGATCCCCGGTCAGGATGCCGGCACGGAAAGCAGGCGACCCCTCGATCGGCGAAACCACCTTGACCAGGCCATCTTCCATTTCGATCTGAATACCCACGCCAGTGAACTTGCCACTGATGCCTTCGTGGAATTCCTTGAAACTCTGACCCTCGAAATACTGCGAATGGGGATCGAGTCCGGACACCATGCCGGAAATCGCGTCGCGAATGAGCTTTTTCTCATCCACGGGCTCGACATACGAGCGCTTGACCAGATCGAACACTGCCGCGAGCTGCTGCATGTCTTCGAGTGGCAGCGGCGTCGTCGCACTGCGTGCCGTCGCTTGCAACTGCATCGTCGCGAGCGCCCCTGCGACAGCGCCTACCGCCATCCAACCTGCCACTTTGAGTTTGGTACTCATCACTAACCGCACCTTTCGCGCCCTGTCGGCACGTCTACAACTTTTACCGCAGCCAGTATAGGACGCGGCCCAGCAGATGGTGTCGGCCAGGGCGATCAAAACCTTTGCTCGCCCCTGAAAAGATGTCTCTGATGGCGACACTTGTTTGCAATTGCACCGTACGGTTTCAGTTTTTCGTGGCACCTCATAACCGGTGCACCATGAACGCCGCGCCATCCAGCCGTTCCCGGGCCAGCTCGATCAGATGGCGGTGGTGCGTGAACAGCAGTACCTGGCCGGTGCGGGCGTGCGCCGCCAGCGCCTGCAGGATGCAGGCGGCGCGCTCGTCATCGGCCGTCATCAGCACATCGTCGAGCACCAGCGGCATCACCGGCGCGGCCGCATCGGCGCCGTGGCGCAAGCCGAGCGCCGCCAGCCGCAGCGCCAGATAGAGCTGATCGGCGGTGCCCTCGCTCAACGCCGGCACGCCGATCGGCTTGGCCGCGTCGCCAGCCTGCTCGGCTTGCTGACGTCCGGCATCCAGCTCGGCCAGATCACGCCCGGCCAGTTCGGCGCGCAACCGGTCAAGCGGCCGGCTGGCCGCCTGGGCGAGCTGCTTATCAATCAGGGCCAGCTCACTTGCCATTGCACGGCGCTGCGCCGACTGCACCTCCAGCTCGGGCAGCTCGGTTTCGCTGACGACGTGCGACGGCCAACCAGCTTGGGCGCCCTCATGGCTCAGCTCGGCTGCGGCAACCATCGGCTGGTGATCTGCTCTGGCCGCCAGCTCGCACAGCTGCGGCAGCGTCTGCGCGGCAGCAGCGGCACGGGCCTGGGCACGCTGGTAGACGTGATGGACCCGCTGCTACGGATCGGTGAAATCAGCCAGAGCGCCTGGGCGTCGGCGCGGCACACGGCTTGGCCCTCGCTCACCTCGGCTTGCAACGACACCAGTTGGCGACGCGCCTCGTCCAAGCGGGGCGCCACCAACTGCTGCTGACGCTCGCGCTCTTGCTGGGCGGCCAGAGCAGCTTCCCAGACTTGCAGCTGCGTCGCCGCCTGCTGGCTCAACGCCGCCAGATGGGTGGCCAGCGCTGCCAAGGCCGAAGTGGGCTGACAAAATTCAACTCGCCTCGAAGGCCCGCAAGCCATCCACATTCAGAATCGTGATGCCGCGAGTTTCCAGGTAGATCAATTCAAGCTCGGCGAGTTTCTGCAGCGCCCGATTGGCGGTCTGGCGCGAAATACCGGCCAGCAGCGCCACCTCGTTCTGCAGCAGATCCAGGTACGGCCCCGGCGCGGGATAAAGATCGGGGTTATAGAGGCTGGCCAGGCAGCGCGCCACGCGGGCATCGGCGCCGAGCAGGCGGTCGTTTTCCAGCAGGCCGATGAACAAGCCCAGCCGGGCATTGAGCAGGTGCTGCAGATAATGGTTGAAGGCCAAACTGTGGCTACGCAGCCAATCAAAGGTGGCGCGCGGCAGCAGGGCGATGCGGCTGTCGCGCAGCGCCACCACGTCGTAGCGAAACGCCTCGTGCTTGAGCAGCGAGCCTTCGCCAAACCAGGCGCCACGGGCCGCACCGGTCAGCGTGGACGCGCGACCCTCGGCGCTGCCAACCGACATTTTCAGCAGGCCGTCGATCACGCCGATCCAGTGCTGCGACGCATCGCCGGCGTGGACCGCGTGGCTGCCGGCCGGCACTTGGCGCTCGGTCACGCTGTCAAGCACCCGGACCAGTTCCACCTGGCTGAGCGCCAGGCCCCAGGTGGAATCTTCGATCAGGCGGACGAGGGTGGCGTTGGTAGACACGGCAATCAGACCGCGACGGCGGCAAACAGACGGGCGTCCAGTCTAGCGGCTTGGCAACGCCACACCGGGGTGGCAGGCAGCCTAAAATCGGCGCCGGCATTCCCATCACGCGCTGCCCGGCCCTAGCGGCTCGGCAGCGCGCCGTTATTTCTGCGGCCTGACCGAGATCCCATGCAGCTCCCCTCGATCGCCCCCGGCAAACGCTACACCGTTCCTCGTCCGCTCGGCTCGGCTGACGCCTTGCTGCTGGCGCGTTTTGCCCAGCAGCGCAAGGCCGCCAAGCAGGTGCTGGGCGTGATCACCGCCGAGCCTTCCGACGTGCAGCGCCTGCCCGACGAGCTGGCTTTCTTTGCGCCGGAACTGCGCGTGGCCGTGTTCCCCGACTGGGAAACGCTGCCCTACGACACCTTCAGCCCGCACCAGGACCTGATTTCCGAGCGGCTCGCCACGCTCTGGCGCATCCGCTCCGGCGAGGTCGATGTGGTGCTGCTGCCGGCCACCACCGCGCTGACCCGGCTGGCGCCGCCGGCCTTCCTGGCGGCGTACACCTTCCACTTCAAGCAGGGCCAGAAGCTCGACGAGGCCGGCCTGAAAGCGCAGCTGACGCTGGCCGGCTACAGCCATGTCAGCCAGGTGGTGTCGCCGGGCGAATATGCCGTGCGCGGCGGCCTGATCGATCTGTACCCGATGGGCTCGGTGGTGCCGTACCGGGTGGACCTGTTCGACAACGAGGTCGATTCGATCCGCGTCTTCGACCCCGACAGCCAGCGCAGCCTCTACCCGGTGCCGCAAGTGCAATTGCTGCCGGGCCGCGAGTTTCCACTCGACGAGCCGGCCCGGCAGGCGTTCCGATCGCGCTGGCGCGAAAAGATCGAGGGCGACCCGAGCAAGTCGCGCATTTACAAGGACATGGCGCAGGGCATCACGAGCGGCGGCATTGAATATTATCTGCCGCTGTTTTTCGAGCAGACCGCGAGCATTTTCGATTACCTGGGCGAAAACGCCGTGCTGGCCCTGCATGGCGAAATCGACGAGGTGCTCGGGCGTTTCTGGCAGGAAACCCGCGAACGCCATAAATTTCTGCAGCACGATCCGGAGCGGCCGATTCTGGCGCCGCAGGATATCTATCTGCGCCAGGAAGAATTCTTTGCGCGCTGCAACGGCCATGCGCAACTGGCGATCCGTGGCAGTGAAGCGGTCGAATGGGCCCGGCCGCTGCCGGACCTGAGCGTCGATCGCGGCGGGCAAGATCCGCTGCGCCGCCTTGAAGAGCAGCTCGGCCGGGTGCGCACGCAGAAAAACCGCCTGCTGATCCTGGCCGAGAGCGCCGGCCGGCGCGAAAGCCTGCTGGAGCTGTTGCGAGACCACCGGCTGGAGCCGCCGTCGGTGGATTCGCTGGCAGCGTTCTGCGCCAGTGATCACGCCTACGCCATTACCACCGCCTCGCTGGCGGCGGGTTTTTTCTGGACCGACGCGACGGCTGATTTCGGCATCCAGTTCGTCACCGAAACCGAGCTGTTCGATGCCGCGCCGACCACCCGGCGCCGGCGCAAGCAGGAAGCCACCAGCGATGTCGATACCCTCATCAAGGATCTGTCCGAGCTGAAGGTGGGCGATCCGGTGGTGCACGCCAATCACGGCATCGGCCGCTACAAGGGGCTGGTCAGCATCGACCTGGGCGAAGGCCCGACCGAGTTTCTGTTTCTTGAATATGCCGAGCAGGCCACCCTTTATGTGCCGGTGGCGCAGCTGCAGCTGATCAGCCGCTATACCGGCGTCAGCGCCGACGAAGCACCGCTGCACAAACTCGGCTCCGGCCAGTGGGAAAAGGCCAAGCGCAAGGCCGCCGAACAGGTGCGCGACAGCGCCGCTGAATTGCTCAATCTCTACGCTCGCCGCGCCGCCCGCGAAGGGTTTGCGTTCAGATATTCGCCGCAGGATTACGACGCCTTTGCGACCAGTTTCGGTTTCGAGGAAACCCCGGATCAGGCCGCCGCGATTCACGCCGTGATTCAGGACATGATCAGCCCCCGACCGATGGATCGGCTGGTCTGCGGCGACGTGGGTTTCGGCAAGACCGAAGTGGCGTTGCGCGCTGCCTTTGTGGCCGTGACCGGCGGCAAACAGGTGGCGCTGCTGGCACCGACCACGCTGCTGGCCGAACAGCATTACCAGACCATCGTCGATCGGTTTGCGCAGTGGCCGGTCAAGGTGGCAGAAATGAGCCGCTTTCGCTCGCCCAAGGAAGTCAAGGCGGCGATGGAAGGGCTGGCCAGCGGCACCATCGATATCGTGGTCGGTACGCACAAACTGCTCAGCCAGGACACCAAGTTCAAGAATCTGGGCCTGCTGATCATCGACGAGGAGCACCGTTTTGGCGTCCGGCACAAGGAGCAGATGAAGGCGATGCGCGCCGAGGTCGATGTGCTCACGCTCACCGCCACGCCGATTCCGCGCACCCTTGGCATGGCACTGGAGGGTTTGCGCGATTTGAGCGTGATTGCCACCGCGCCGCAGCGCCGCCTCGCCATCAAGACTTTTGTGCGCAACGAAACCACCGGCACGATTCGCGAAGCGATCATGCGCGAGCTGAAACGCGGCGGCCAGGTCTATTTTCTGCACAACGAAGTTGAAACCATCGAGAACCGCCGCCAGAAACTCGAAGAAATGCTGCCTGAGGCACGCATTGCGGTCGCGCACGGCCAGATGCCCGAGCGCGAGCTGGAACGCGTCATGCGCGATTTTGTGGCGCAACGCCATAACCTGCTGCTGTGCTCGACCATCATCGAAACCGGTATCGACGTGCCCAGCGCCAACACGATCGTGATTTCACGCGCGGATAAATTCGGCCTGGCGCAGTTGCACCAGTTGCGGGGCCGGGTTGGCCGCAGCCATCACCAGGCTTATGCCTATCTGCTGGTGCCGGATACCGAAGGCCTGACCAAGCAGGCGCAGCAGCGCCTGGATGCCATTCAGGCGATGGAAGAGCTCGGCTCAGGTTTCTATCTGGCCATGCACGATCTGGAAATTCGCGGCGCCGGCGAGGTGCTGGGCGACAACCAGAGCGGCAACATGATGGAAGTGGGTTTCCAGCTCTACAACGAGATGCTGAGTGAGGCGGTGCGCGCCCTCAAGAGCGGCAAGGAGCCCGATCTGCTCTCGCCGACCGGATTCTTCGGCGCCACCACGGAAGTCAATTTGCACGCGCCGGCCTTGCTGCCCGACAGTTATTGCCCCGACGTGCATGTGCGCCTGAATCTGTACAAGCGCCTGGCCACTGCGGATCAATCCAGCAAGATCGACACCATGCTGGAAGAATGCATTGACCGTTTCGGCAAACTGCCGGCGCAAGGCCAGACGCTGTTTGACCTGCACCGCCTGCGTGTGCAAGCCAAACCGTATGGCGTGAGCAAGATCGACGCCGGCCCGGGGCTGATCAATATCCACTTCCGCCCCAATCCGCCGATCGACCCGATGAAAATCATCGAGCTGGTGCAGAAAAACAAGCTGGTCAAACTGGCCGGCAACGACAAGCTGCGCATCGAGAAGGGTTTCCCGCTGGCGAAGGAGCGCGCGCAATATGTGCGCGACATTCTGCGCGCGCTGGGCCAGCCGCAAGCACACTGAATCCATTTCAAACCGAACCGCCGTGGCCCGTGCTGCGGCCCCAACCACATGCCTCACGAACACGCTCCCGGCCTGGTGATCCAGGGTTTCACGCCGCCGCTGCGGCTCAGCGATTTCAAGCTGATCGCCTTTGACATGGATTCGACGCTGATCAACATCGAATGTGTCGATGAAATTGCCGACGCCGCCGGCCGCAAGGCCGAGGTGGCCGCCATCACCGCCGCTGCGATGCGCGGCGAGATCGCTGATTACAAGGACAGCCTGCGCCGCCGCGTCGCGCTGCTGGCCGGCGTGCCGGCGAGCGCGCTGGAAGAGGTCTACAGCCAGCGCCTGCAGCTCAACCCGGGCGCCGAGGCGCTGGTGCGCGCCTGCCAGGCCGCCGGCCTGAAAACGCTGCTGGTCTCGGGCGGTTTCACCTTCTTCACCGATCGGCTGTGTGAGCGGCTCGACATCGACTTCAGCCGCAGCAATCAGCTGGAGATCGTGGACGGCGTGCTGACCGGCCGCATGCTCGACCAAGGCTGGGGCGACATCTGCGACGGCGAAGAAAAGCGCCGCATGCTGCTGGCCACCTGCGCCGAGCTGGGGCTAGAGCCACGCGAAGCGATCGCGATGGGCGACGGCGCCAACGACCTGCCGATGATGGGCATCGCCGGCCTGTCGGTGGCGCACCACGCCAAGCCGGCGGTGCGCGAACAGGCGATGGTCGCCCTCAACGACGGCGGCCTGGATCGCCTGCTGGAAGTGCTGCTGCCGTGACGCAGCACTGATCCGGTATCAACCCGACCGCAGCTCAGACAGGGAAAACAGTGGCCCAAACAGGGAAATCAGCCGCTCGGTGATGGAAATCAACAGCCCAGACAAGGAAATCAACGGCTCAAACATGGAGAGCAGCCGCTCGGTCAGGGAAATCAACAGCTTGGACATGGAAAGCCGCATCACTCAAAGTTGAGTACTTCACTGGGGCAAGGCGTTTCCACAGCTCGGAAAGGGAAAACCGCCGCCCGTTCAGGCAATTCCGCCCGGCGGAAAGGCAATTCTGCCGGCCAGAAAGGCATTTCGGCGGTCGAGGCGGGGAGATCCCGATCGTCCAGCAGGCCCGCCGTTGCTCGGGCCGGCCGATCTCGGACCTCCACAGCAGATCCTGCCCAAGCACCTTGCCGTACAAGAATTGGCAGCAGCTGGGCGTGGTGCGACTGGGCGGCTACGGGTGTTCACATGGCGATTGAACGGTGGCAACATACAGCCTCCTGAAGCCCGGCCCACCATCGACATGGTTGTAACAATCTGCCGGGTTTCACGCTAATTTAGTACTGTACGAACGCACAGTCAGCAGGAGGAAAGAGGTGCTGCATCAAGACCTTGCGACAACATCTGCCGCCCCAGTTAGGGCGCAGCCGACCACGCTAGGCAGCAGCGTCTGTCTCCCGACAACACGTTAGCCACCGAAAGGGATACCAATTGGCACGAAATCTTCTCAAGTTGTCTCTTGTAGTCATCCTTTGCGCGTTGCCGAAAGCCATTCTTGCTGCTGTAGTGTGTCCACCAATGCCTACCGCCGTAACGAATGTTAATAAAGACGTGAAGTCAGACATTAGCGCCACGGTTGGAAGTCTCGGGAAGCTAAAGGCTGGCGAAGTAGCGATTAAGACAGAAATCTTCTCGAAGAATCTATTCGATAAATACCCAAATGTGGACAAGTTACTTACATTGCAAACGATGGCTGCCACATACTGCCAGATGTTGAATCAAAGCAGTATTGGAGATTCCGAAAAACTTGATAGATGGGAGAAATTTCAAGAGAAGGTTCTGGATCTTCAGTCGAGAGCCAAACCAACAAATGGTGGCAAGACCAAAGCGTCGAATCCGATATCTAGACTACCGACAGATAAATCTGTTTTGACACTTCCGAGCGAGGACTGCATAGGCAGCCGAAGCTGTCCTCACATTTTCTCGATTGCATTTTCACCTGACAGTTCGTTGTTGGCATATGCAAATCGCAGTGGTGACGTAAGAATATGGTCCCTAAATTCAAACCGGGAGATCAATAGACTCATTGGGCTAACATCCTCTGTAAGTGGAATCAACTTTGACTCAAAGGGTGAGGCGCTGCTCTCCCAATCGTCCGAAGGAATAACTTATATTTGGGATATTCAGACCGGGAAACCTTTGTCAGTTCTGGGTGATTCTGATCACAGATACTCTGAGGCGGTGTGGTCAAGATCGGGTGACAAAATTATACTTGCACCACTAATGGGAACAATGAATCTCTGGACTCGCGAGACTCAAACCATAACCGATTTTGGTACTGTTGACCGAAGCTTGGCAATCTCACCAGATGGCACGCTCGTAGCAGCGAGTCAGTTCTCTAGGAGTATTCTTCTTAAATCGACCATAACCAACGAAGAAGTTTTGCTGAGTCCTCGACCCAATACTGCTACTGAAAAGCTTATTTTCTCAGATGCTGGCGACAAACTTCTGACGGATGATCAGTCAGGTGTATTGCGAACGTGGAATACCAAAACAAAGGAGCTACTATTTCAAACGACTAGCCCAGGTGGTAGCATCAAAGACTTATTGTTCAGTCCAGACGCAAGTCTCATAGCAGCAATCTCGCTCAATGGAGGCATTTGGCTATTTGATAGCAACGGGAAAAGACTGCGAGAATTAACTTTTAAATACAGAGATGGAAAATCATCATGGGCAAAGCACCAAGGAAATGCTTGGTCAATGTCCTTTTCGCCAGATGGGAAATTGATAGCTGCTGGATCAGTTAACGGCGAAGTTGTAGTTTTTGATGTCACAACTGGTGATATCAAAAACTACTTTGTAGGCCACCTAGAGGAACAAATTATCATGGTGAGATTTTCTCCTGACGGAAAATTGGTCGCGAGTGCGTGCTTTGATGGAACAGTCAAGGTGTGGCGAATCGACCATGGCGTTGTAGGTACACATGTCGGCTAACCCTACATTCAACCCGGACTCCGCAAAAGCGCGGAGCCGGTTAATTTTACGTTAGGCTCTCAATACACGCCCCTCGCATATGGCTGCAATCGATCTAGCAAAACTCGCCAAAATTCCTTACTTGGATGTCCCCAACATCGGCGGTAGATTTCTGAGTGCATTGACATTCTTTGATGCTCAAACGTGGCGTATGTGGGTGCAAGCTGGAGACGAGCTATTCGAAGTCAAAGCGTGGCCAGCGGAGGCCTTTTATTACGCGTCT
This sequence comes from Leptothrix sp. (in: b-proteobacteria), assembly GCA_041083665.1. Classification (GTDB taxonomy): domain Bacteria; phylum Pseudomonadota; class Gammaproteobacteria; order Burkholderiales; family Burkholderiaceae_C; genus Sphaerotilus. Next base: position 350,257 of record JBFPGZ010000010.1, on the reverse strand, counting down.
CGGCCAGAATCAACAACTGATCTCTCGTTTCATTTTCTTGACTTCATCGCACAACGCGCAAGCTTTCCAGAAGCGCAAAAAGCAATCAGTGGGCTACGCGATGACGTTTTTAACCTATCAGCCTCATTAGCCAAGGTCTCTCACCTGCACAAAACCAGAGAATCACTCAGCAGAGGCGAGTCACGCATGATCGCTACCGAGGTTGAGTACCTGTTCGCAACCTGTAAAAGCATGTTCGACCTACTTCAGGAGTTGATATGCGCGATTTGGAACACCGTTAAATTGCTAGATGTGGCAATACAAAAGAAACCCCTCAAAGAGACATTCTCGAAGATCATCCTCTACCAGGGTCGCGCGTCAACCGCTGAGGAACTTACCGAAAGGTTCGGGCTACCTCCACCGTTAGCCGCTTACTATGTAAGGCAGAGTGACTTCTTCTTGAGCTTGCGCGAATTTCGGGACAATATTATTCATCGCGGATCGCAAGTACCCACGATCTTCTCTGGCGAGAGTGATTTTCTTGTCCAAGAAAGTACGAGGCCATTTTCTGCTTTTGGAGTGTGGCGCGACGACGAGCGATCCGAGAACAGCCTTGTTCCGCTTATGCCAGCACTGGGAGTCGTTGTTCAGAGAACGCTTGCAGCATGCAATGACTTCACAACGACAGTAGAGCAAACAATAGCTTTTCCGTCGCCAATCGTACCCAACATGAAACTTTTTATGCGCGGCTACTTTAACGAACTATTCCAACAGGTACTGAATGATGCAAATGAGCGGCAGCCCATAAAAGTTGGCTTGAGTTAAGCAACCATATCTATGACCTTTAAAAGGTACTCCACTTCGCGCCGCAGCCTAACTGTAGGTTCAACGCGGACGTCAATGCTTCGCATTGCCGCTGGTTACCCTGGGCGGTGGACGTCTCGAGGAGTCGCGGGTTGCTGAGCCTTGATGATTCTCGTTGGTCGGAACTGCAGCACGCCTACGGCGCGGCGTCGGATGTCCCGCCTTTACTAAAGCAACTCGCAGACCTTCCTTCATCGGAAAATGACCGCGATCCTTGGTTTTTTCTATGGAGTGCGTTGGCACACCAAGGCGATGTTTACTCAGCTTCGTTCGCAGCTGTCCCCCATGTGATTGAGGCACTCGCTTCTGCGCCGATGATGGCCGAATTTTCCTATTTCCAGTTTCCCGCTTGGGTCGAAATTTGCCGCATTAAGAATTGCGTGCCGATTCCTGAGGATCTTTCACCTGCTTATTTTCAATCTTTGGGACGCCTTCCCGGCTTGGTTGCGGAGGCCGCATCCCGCCAATGAGATGAAGACTTCTTGCGCTGTGCGTTGTCGGCGATCGCCGCATCTAAAGGCGACACAGTGTTGGCCGAGGCCGTTCTGGAGCTTTCACCCGAGGTTGCCGGAGAATTTATGGAATGGTTCCATGAGCGCTGAAATGCCCAATCGGGCAGACGAAACCTTTTAAGTTTCGTCCCCCACACCACCCACCGTGCGGGTCCGCAGTGGGCGGGCAGTTCGTTGACAGGTTCTCAGGCGGCCGGTGCCGGCATCACGACGATGCCGTCGGCGTCGGCATAGAGCCAATCACCGGGGCGCACCCAGACGCCCTGGATCTGCACCGCGACATCCACTTGACCGGCCTGCTTGCGCTCGGTCGGCAGCGGCATCGGGGCCAGCGCCCGGATGCCGACGTCGCAGGCGGCCAGTTCGGCCACGTCACGCACGCAGCCATCGACCACCACGCCGGCCCAGCCGTTCTTGGCCGCCGCCGCGCCGATGTTGCCGCCGATCAGGGCGCGGCGCAGCGAGCCGGCGCCATCCACCACCAGCACGCGGCCCTGGCCCGGGCTTTCGAGCAGCGCCTTCACGGAGGTGTTGTCTTCGAAGCATTTCACCGTCGTGACCGGGCCGGCGAAACGCGCGCGCGCGCCGAATTCGCGGAACACCGGCGGCAGCACGCGAAACGTGCCGTCGGTGGTGCCCTTGTGGACGTCGCAGAGGTCGCAGGTGGCGAAATCGGTCGAGGCGGAAATCTGGGTCATGCGTCAGCTCCTGGCGATGGGGGCATCGCCCTGCAGTGGGTCGGAAATAGCGGAGGGGCGTCAGCCTAGCAGGCACGACCAGCGAGAGGCTGACGTCAGGCGTAGCGCCCGCCTCAGCCCAGATCGAGCAGATGCCCCATGCGCTTGCGCTTGGTGGCCAGATAGTCGCGGTTGAGCGGCTGCGAGGGCAGCTCGTGCGCGCGGCGCTCCACCACCTCGATGCCGGCGGCTTGCAGCGCGGCGAGCTTGCGCGGGTTGTTGCTCATCAACCGCACCGCGCTGATGCCCAGCTCGCGCAGGATGGCGGCCGCCGCACCGTAGCTGCGCGCATCGACCGGCTGGCCGAGCGCACGATTGGCGTCCACCGTGTCGAGACCCTGATCCTGCAGCTGATAGGCCGCCAGCTTCTGCGCCAGACCGATGCCGCGCCCTTCGTGGCCTTTCAGGTAGACCAGCACGCCACGGCCTTGCTCGGCGATGCGCTGCATCGCCAATTGCAGTTGCGGGCCGCAGTCGCAGCGCAGCGAACCGAACAGATCGCCGGTGGCGCATTCGGAATGCAGGCGCACGGCAATCGGCTCGGGCCCGTTCAAATCGCCCATGCTGAGCACGATGTGCTCTTCCTGCGTGCCCTCTTCCAGATAGGTCTGGGCGACAAAGACACCGTGCACGGTCGGCAGGGGCGCCTGGCCAGTGCGACGCACATGCGGCAACGGCATCACGGCAACAGGCAAAGAAACTGAACTCGAATTCGACATGGACACGGGCGGCAAGGCAGACAGAAACAACGCGCCGGAAGGCAAACCTCGTGCGGGCTGGTGGCAACTATCCTACTTCAAGAGCTGGAGGACGTGCTGGCAGCGTTTATTGATGGTGCGCCAGCGCACCATGCAGCACCGCAAATGCTGCGACACTCAGCTCGTGTCATTGACTCACTGGAAAACCCTGATGCCAGCCACCACCACGACCACCGCTGCATCATGACGCCACGGCCTGCGCGTGGATTGCTGCGGCCGATCCTGAGCAGCCTGTTGCTGAGCCTGAGCGCTTGTGCGCTGCCACCACCCGCCACCTCGGCGGCGCCCGACAGCCGTGTCGAGGTGCCGCCAGCCTGGTCTGACGCGGAAGCTGCCGCACCGACGGGCGAGGCCACCTCGCTGGCGCAGTGGTGGCGGCGGTTTGATGATCCGCTGCTCAGCCAGCTGGTCGAGCAGGCCCTGCAAGCCAACACCAGCGTCAAGAGCGCCCAGGCGGCGCTGCAGCAAGCCCGGGCGCTGCGCGATGTGGCGGCCGCCGGGCTGTGGCCGCAAGCTGGGGTTTCGGCCTCGGTGCAGCGCAGCCGCTCCGGCAGCAACGCCGCCACCCACAGCGTCAACGCCGGCCTGGATGCGAGCTGGCAGCCCGATCTGTTCGGCGCCAACCGGAGTGCGCTCGACAGCAGCGAGGCCACCGCCCGCGCCAGCGCCGCCAGTCTTGGCAATGTGCAAGTGGCCATCGCCGCCGAGGTCTGCCTGAGCTACATCACGCTGCGCAGCGCCCAGACACGCCTGGCGATTGCCAACGACAACCTCATCAGTCAGCAAGAAACCCTGCAGCTCACCGAGTGGCGCCAGCAAGCCGGCTTGGTGACCGAGCTTGAAACCGAGCAGGCCCGCGCGGCCACTGAGCAGACCCGCGCCCAGCTGCCGGCGCTGCAGACCAGCCTTGAGCAGACCGCGCATGCCCTGGCGGTGCTGAGCGGCCAGCCGCCCGCTGCCCTGGCCAGCCTGCTGGCGGCGGCCAGCCCGGTGCCGCAAGCCAGCGATGTGCTGGAGCTCAGCCTGCCGGCCGAGACGCTGCGCCAGCGCCCCGACGTGCAGGCCGCCGAGCACCAGATCAGCGCCGCGCTGGCCCGCGTGGCACAGGCCGACGCGGCGCGCGCGCCCAGCTTCAAGCTGAGCGGCTCGCTCGGACTGAGCGCCTTGACGCTCGGCGCGGCGAGTGGCGGCGCCACGCTCGTCAGCACCCTGCTGGCCAGCGTGTCGATGCCGCTGTTCGATGGCGGCGCAGCCAGCGCCCAGGTGCGGGCCCAGCAAGCCGCGCTCGACCAGGCCCGCGTCGCCTACCAGGCCGCCGCGCTGACGGCGCTGAAAGACGTGGAAGACGCGCTGGTCGCGCTGCGCGGCGACCGCGAACGCCTGCTGCGCTTGCAGAACGCCGCCCAGGCCGCCAGCAACGCCGCGCTGCTGGCACGCCAGCGCTACCGCAGCGGGCTGGTTGATTTCCAGACCGTGCTCGATACCCAGCGCAGCCAGCTCGGCACGCAAGACAGCGTCGCCAGCGCCAGCGCCGACCTGAGCGCCGACCATGTGCGCCTGTACCAGGCACTCGGCGGCGGCTGGCACCCCGACAGCAACCCCGCCACGTCGGCCCGCACCGACGCCGCAGCCCGGACCGCCCCACAATGACCGATACGCCCCTGCCCGCCACCCGCCCTGCTGCGACCCCAACGCCCAGCCCGGCAGCGGCTGCCACCGATCTCGGCACCTTGCTGGACGAGCCGGCGGCGCGCGTCTGGTATCGGCGCCCAACCTTGTGGGCGGGTGCGCTGCTGCTGGTGCTGATCGGCGCTGGCCTCTGGTGGTGGCTGGCAAGCCGGACCGCCACCGCCGCGCCGGTCTACACCACCCAGGCGGTGGCGCGCGGCAACCTGACGCTCAGCGTCACCGCCAACGGCACGCTGCAGCCGACCCGCGCCATCAGCATCGGCAGCGAGCTCTCGGGCACCGTGCTGAAGGTTCATGTCGATGTCAACGACCGGCTGCGCAAGGGCCAGGTGCTGGTCGAGCTCGACACCGCCAAGCTGCGTGACCAGATCCTGCGCTCGCGTGCGACGCTGGCAGTGGCCAACGCCAAGGTGATGCAAACCGACGCCACCGTCAAGGAAGCCCGCGCCAGCCTGGCCCGGCTCGAAGAAGTGGCGCAGCTGTCGGGCGGCAAGGTGCCGTCCAAAGCCGAGCTCGACAGCGGTCGCGCCACCCTGGAGCGCGCCGTGGCCGATCAGGCCAGTGCCCGCGCCAGCGTCAGCGACGCCAAGGCGGCCCTCTCGACCGACCAGATCAATCTGTCGAAGGCCTCGATCCGCGCGCCCTCCGACAGCGTGGTGCTGACGCGCACGGTCGATCCCGGCAACGCGGTGGCGGCTTCGCTGCAGGCGGTGACGCTGTTCACCGTCGCCGAAGACCTGACCCAGCTGCGCCTGCAGGTCTATGTGGACGAGGCCGACGTCGGCTCGGTCGCGGTGGGCCAGAACGCCACCTTCACGGTCAGCGCCTACCCGAATCGCAAGTACCCGGCGCGCATCACCCGGGTGGCGTATGGCTCGACCATCACCGACAACGTCGTCACCTACCTGACTTACCTGGACGTGGACAACAGCGACCTGAGCCTGCGCCCCGGCATGACCGCCACCGCGACCATCGTCGCCACCCAGCGCAAGGACGTGCTGCTGGTGCCGAACAGCGCGCTGCGCTTCACGCCGAGCACGACCAGCACCGCCAAGCCGGCCGCCAGCGGCGGCATCGTCGCCAGCCTGACGCCGCGCATGCCCAGAAGCAACACGCGCGGCTCGGCGGCCACCAGCGCCAGCACCGCTGCCGCGCGCCAGGTCTGGGTGCTGCCGGAAGGTGACAAGAGCGTGGCCACGCCGGTGGCGGTGATGCCCGGCATCAGCGACGGCCGCATGACCGAGATCACCGGCGGCGATCTGCAAGTCGGCATGCAGGTCATCACCGATCAGAAAACGGCCGCCGCCAAATGAACGCGCCCGCCCCCGCACCGCTGATTCGCCTGCGCGGTGTCACCAAGGTCTACGGCAGCGGCCCGGTCGAGCTGCTGGCGCTCAAGGGCATCGATCTGGACATCAGCGCGGGCGAGTTCGTCGCCATCATGGGTCCGAGCGGCTCGGGCAAATCGACCGCGATGAACATCCTCGGCTGCCTGGATGCGCCGAGCGCCGGCCAGTACCTGTTCCGGGGCGCGCATGTCGAGGCGCTGTCGCGCGACCAGCGCGCGCGGCTGCGGCGGCGCTACCTGGGCTTCGTGTTCCAGGGCTTCAACCTGCTGGCGCGCACCTCGGCGCAGGAAAACGTCGAGCTGCCGCTGCTCTACCGTGGCGAGAGTGCGACGGTGCGGCGCGCCGCCGCCACCAAGGCGCTGCAATCGGTCGGGCTGGGCGGCTGGGAACACCACACGCCGGCCGAGCTGTCGGGCGGCCAGCAGCAGCGTGTCGCGATTGCGCGCGCCATCGTCACCGAACCAGCCGTGCTGCTGGCCGATGAGCCGACCGGCAACCTCGACACCCAGCGCAGCCAGGAGATCATGGAGCTGCTCTGGCGCCTGAACGCCGACCACGGCATCACCGTGCTGATGGTGACGCACGAGCCCGACATGGCCGCCTACGCGCGGCGCCTGGTGCACTTTGTCGATGGCCGCATCGACAGCGACACCGCCAACCCGCACCCGGTCGCGGTGGCACCAATCGCCGCCGCGACGCCAGCGGCGACGCCATCCACCGGAGCGCCCTGATGCTGCTCAACACGCTGCTGCTCGCGCTGCGCTCGATCCGGCGCAATCTGCTGCGCTCGTTCCTGACCATCCTGGGCATCGTCATTGGCGTGAGTGCGGTGATCACGATGGTCACGCTCGGCAACGGTGCCACCCAGGCGGTGCAGATGCAGATCTCCAGCCTGGGCACCAATCTGCTGATGGTGCGCCCGGGCCAGCGCCAGGGCCCGGGTGGCGGCGGTGGTGGCGGCGGCGTGCCGCAGTTCAAGGAAGCCGATGCGGCGGCGATCCTGGCGCAGATCGGCGGCGTGGCGGCGGTGGCGCCGGAAGGCCGCCTTGGCGTCACGGTGGTCGGCAACGGCCGCAACTGGGCCACCAGCGTGACCGGCAGCAGCAACGCCTGGTTCGACACCGGCAACTGGAAGCTCGCCAACGGCCGGCTGTTTGCCGACGACGAACAGAGCGCCGGCAGCGCCGTCTGCATCGTCGGCGAGACGGTGCGGCGCGAGATCTTCGGCGGCGAGGTGGGCCAGCACGGCCTGGGCGAGCAGCTGCGCATCAAGCAGTTCTCGTGCACCGTGATCGGCGTGCTGGCCAGCAAGGGCCAGGCCGCGATGGGCAACGATCAGGACGACACCGTGCTGGTGCCGCTGCACACGCTGCAGCGCCGCGTCACCGGCAACCAGAAGATCGCCACGCTGCTGGTGTCGATGCAGGACGACAGCGACAGCACGCGCCTGAAAGCCAGCCTGCGCCAGCTGCTGCGCGAGCGCCGCAAGCTGGCCGCCAGCGACGACGACAACTTCAACATCCTCGACACCCAGCAGCTGGCCGAAACGCTCTCGGGCACCACCAAGGTGATGACCATGCTGCTCGGCGCGGTGGCGGCCGTGAGCCTGCTGGTGGGCGGCATCGGCATCATGAACATCATGCTGGTGAGCGTGACCGAGCGCACCCGCGAGATCGGGCTGCGGCTGGCCATTGGTGCGCTGGAGCGCGAGGTGCTGCTGCAGTTCCTGATCGAGGCGGTGGCGCTGGCAGCGCTGGGCGGCCTGATCGGCATCGTCATCGCCACCGTCGCTTCAGTCGGGCTGGCCAGCGTGATGGGCGTGCCGTTCTTGTTTGACCTGCGCATCAACCTGCTGTCGTTCCTGTTCTCGGCCGGCATTGGTGTGCTGTTCGGCTACTTCCCGGCCCGGCGCGCGGCGCGGATGAATCCGATCGAGGCCTTGCGGCACGAGTGAACGCCCTCAGCCGACCGCACCGAACAAGGCGCCCACACCGGCGGTGACCGCCATCGCCAGCGCGCCCCAGAAGGTGACACGCCAGGTGCCGGGCAAAACGGCCGCGCCGCCCACGCGCGCAGCGATCGCCCCCAGCAGCGCCAGAAAGGCCAGCGACGTGAGCGCCACCCAGGCCATCAGTCCCTGCGCGGGCACCAAGGCGGTCACGACCAGCGGCAGCACTGCACCGACCGCAAAGCTGGCTGCCGAAGCCAACGCCGCCTGCACGGGCTGCGCGCTGAGGGTGGCAGAGATGCCCAGTTCGTCGCGCGCGTGCGCACCCAGCGCGTCGTGCTGCATGAGTTGCTCGGCCACCTGCCGGGCCAGGCCGGGCTCCAGCCCGCGCTTGACATAGATGCCGGCCAGTTCATGCAACTCGGCGGCCGGATCCTTTTCAAGCTCGCCACGCTCGCGCGACAGATCGGCTTGTTCGGTGTCGGCCTGCGAATGCACCGAGACATATTCGCCCGCCGCCATCGACATGGCGCCAGCCACCAGCCCGGCCACGCCGGTCACCAGAATATGGCTGTGGCTGACACTGGCGGCGGCGACCCCGACCATCAGGCTGGCGGTCGAGACGATGCCGTCGTTGGCACCCAGCACGGCGGCCCGCAGCCAGCCGATCCGATCGGTTCGATGTCGTTCAGTGTGGTGCCGTGCCATGGCCCCATCAGAACACACCGACGGTCAGCTCTTGACCAAAGTCATGCCGCACTTTCTTGATCGAAGTCATGTCGAAACCGGGCCAGCGCCACGATAGTGCGAGCCTGACCACAAGAGGTAGCCGGCATGATCATCAAGGACTTCATCAAGATCGCCCTGGCAGTAGCCCTCGTCCTGATGGGCCTGCACCAGTTCTCGTACGCAGCCGACGCGGACACCGCACCAGTCGTGGTGAAGGCGGTCCACTGAGCCACACTGCGCAAGTCACGGCGCAGTCTGCAATGCAGCCGGAGCCGACGCCCGCGCTGCCCGGCACAACCCTGCCACCGGGCTGGCAGATCTGGCTGACCGCGATCCGGCCGCGTACGCTCAGCATCGCCGTCACGCCGGTGCTGCTCGGCACCGCGCTGGCCTGGTCCAGTGGCGGCACGCGGCACTGGGCGGCGCTGCTGGCGGCGCTGGCTTGCGCGCTGCTGATCCAGATCGGCACCAACCTGCACAACGACGTGCTCGACTTCGAGCGCGGCACCGACCACGCCGGCCGCATCGGCCCGCTGCGTGTCACGGCAGCGGGCTGGGTCAGCGTGCGCGCCATGCACCGCGCCACTGCGCTGTGTTTCGGCCTGACCGTGCTGCCCGGCCTCTATCTGGTCGGGCAAGGCGGCTGGCCGATCCTGCTGGCCGGTCTGGCCTCGCTGCTGGCCGGCTGGGCCTATTCGGGCGGGCCACGACCGGTCTCGCACACCGCGCTGGGCGAGCTGTTCGTGCTGGTGTTCTTCGGCCTGGTCGCGGTGGCGGGCAGCCACTGGCTGCAGAGCGCGGCCCCCTCGCTCGACGCCTGGCTGGGTGGCGCAGCGCTCGGCTTGCCGGCGGCGGCCGTGCTGCTGGTCAACAACTACCGCGACCTCGACAACGACCTGCGCAGCGGCCGGCACACCCTGGTGGCGCGCCTGGGCCGGGCTCGTGCCCGCGACGCCTACGCCGCCATGCTGCTGTTGCCGTACGCGCTGGTGCTGCTGCTGGCCTGGCGCGCGCACCCGGGCGCGCTGCTGGCGCTGAGCGTGCTGCCGTTCAGCATGCGCCTGGCGCGGCATCTGGGCCAGGAGTTGTCGGCCCCAGCGCTCAACGAGCTGCTGGCGGCCACCGCCAAGTCCGGCTCGATGCTGGGGCTGCTGCTCGCCGTGGGGGTGATGGTGGCGTGAGATGGGGACGGCCCACACCCACCCAAGCAAAAAGGCCCCGAAGGGCCTTTGGTACCGGTTGCGATCCGGGATTACTTGCTCGCAGCCGTGAGCGCCGCGCTGGCAGCTGCCTTCTCGCTCGCGACCTTCTTGCTGATCTTCTTCTTGGTGTTTTCAACCTTCTCGGCAGCCTTGGCTTCCTGAGCTTCTGCCTTCTTGGCTTCTTGCTGTGCGGCCTTCTTGACGTCGTTCTTCTTGGTCGTCACAGCGGCGGAGGCAGCTTCAACGGCCGGCTTGACCGTGGCCAACTTGGCGGATGCTGCGTCAGCGACCGGCTTGGCAGCGGCCAGCTTGGCCGAAGCGGCTTCAGCGGCCGGATTCGCTGCTGCAGTCATCTTGGCCGTCGCCGCGTCCGCAGCCATCTTGGCCAGACTGTCGTCGGCAGCGAATGCGCCAACGGCGAACAGGGAAGCGATCAGGGCAGCAAGCAGTTTGTTCATGGTCGGGTGTCTGATGACAGTCCAGTTGAGGTCTTGATTCAACGCGGCCACCGATCAACCGGTTGACGCACGCCGCGAATCTTTTTCAAATCAAGCTTCTCTTCGGCGCCCAGGGGTGCACATCCGAACCCTGTTGACACTCTGCCTTCCAGAGTTATAGACTCTGCAAAACAGAGAAAGGCACCCGATGAACCAGGCCCAGCAGCAATTGCAGTCGATTCACGCCATGCTCAACAGCGGCCACCGCAGCGTGCAGCTGGAGCGGCACAGCCTGCTGCTGCTCGGCGGCGTGGGCGGGCTGATCGTCGCGCTGACTGAATACCTCATCACGGCGGATCGCTTTCCCGAGCTGAGCCAGCGCGCGCTGGCGCTGCTGCTCTGGCTCGGCGCCACGCTGGGCGGGCTCTCGGTGGTCGAGCACCGGCTGACACGCCGCGCCCGCCAGCGCCGCAACGAGACGCTGCCGTTCGCCCAGGCGCAGATCACGCGGGCCTGGTGGATGCTGCTCGGCATGGGCGTGCTCGGCTCGTGTGCGATGTTCTTCTACGGCGGCGGCCCGATGGTCTACGCGCTGTGGATCGTGCTGCTGGGCTTGGGCATCTATCTGTTCGGCCTGTTCTCGCAGGCGCTGATCGAGTGGATCGGCCTGGCCACCCTCCTGCTCGGTGTCGCGGCGCTGGCGGCCGGCCTGCCGTATCAGGCCACGCATTGGCTGGCGGCCTCGTGTTTTGCGATCGGCATGCCGCTGGCCGGCTGGCTGAACCGCCGCCACGGCGCGGCCGGCCTGCCAGGACGCACGCTCGCGCTGCTGCTGTGGTTGACGCTGGTGGCCGTACCGCCGCTGGCCTTGGCACAGGTCTCGTTCACTTCGACACCCGAAACGCCGCCGCTGGCGCTCGGCTCCGGTCAACTGACGAGCGGCGCGCAGGTGCTGCGTCTGGCCCCAGGCACGCCGGTGGCGCTGCACCTTGATCTGGACAGCCCGCTGCTGAGCGCCGCCGCGCCGGCCAGCCTGACGCTGCAGCTGAACGTGCCGCTGGAAGTGGCGCTGCGCGACGGCGCGCCGGATGGCCGCTACCGCTTCGGCAACGGTGCCTGGCACACGATTCACGACGGCGCGCTGAACCTGCGCATCGACCGCCTGGCGCCACAGCTGGAAAACGGCCAGCCGGTGGTGCGCGCTCATGCCTGGTTCAACGCCCCGGTTCTGCAAGGAGATGCCCGATGAACAGCCCGCTGCCGCGCCTGGACCCGCTGCTGCACCAGCCGGTGCGCACCCAGATCGTCGCCTTTCTGTCAGGTCGCGGCGAAGCGACCTTCAGCGAGCTGAAACGCGCGCTCGATATCACCGACGGCAACCTCGGCGCGCATCTGAACAAGCTGGTCGAGGCCAGCCTGATCGCGACGCGCGACGAAGCTGGCGGGCCGCGCCTGCAGACCATGTTCGCGCTCACCGTGAGCGGGCGCGCCGCGCTGGCCGACTACGTCGCACAGCTCACCGAGCTGGTCCGGCTGAGCGCCGCCAGCACGCCGCCCACCGATCTGTCCCTGGCCCTCAACCCCAAGCCTCAGGAGGCTTCATGAAGAAACTTGCTGCCATCGGTACCCTCAGCATCGTCAGTGCGCTCACCCTGCTCAGCCTCGGCGGCTGCGCCAGCGCACCCTCGGCCGAAAAGCTCGCCACGCTGCCGGTGGTGACCTATCCGGACAAGCCGGCCGCCGGCGGCGACTACATCTACAAGCTGCCGGCCGGCCAGCCGATCGCGCTGCGCATGCTGGCCGACGGCAGCGCGCTGGACGGCAAGGTCGATCAGACCCTGAGCACGCGCCTGGGCCGCGATCTGTACCTGCACAAGCGCTGGGCCAGCGAGGACGGCCGGCACTGGGTCGATGCGCGCGAGCTCATCGACATTCATCTGACGCTGCGCCTGCCCTCGTACGAGAGCCCCGGCCCCGGCGAAATGCGCCTGAGCGTGGAGCGCAAAGCGGCGCCGTGAGCGCCGCCTTGACCTGAAATCCCGGTATGGCAATACCCTCAGTCCAGTCGCGTCTTGAACACGGCCGTCTTGGCCAATGAACTGAGGGGTGATTGCCGCGAGCCAGCGATCAATTCGAAAGACTGCCCCGCCGAAATACTTCCCTTGACGGCAACGGTTTTGATGGTTGTCTGGCCTGCCAGAATGCGTAGTGTTCAGACGGGTAGGCATAAACCGCCTTGGACAAGCCACCATGCACCGACAAATCAGCTTGCTCGTCACCCGCAAGCCCAAGCAGGTTGACAGGAACAAGGCCTTTGATCGGACTTTTCATGATGGCGGACATGATCCGGCGGCCATCAATTTCAATGGCTTAATGGGTTAGACGTCTGCATTTAGCGGCCCCGGGATTAGTTTAGCCTGGCGAATCCAGTGATATTTGCTCATTATTTTAACGCCCAACAGACAGCGTTTATCTGCCGAGCGCCCATGCAGGCAGCCGCACCGATGGGATCCGAGGCAGATAAACCGTGTTGAACTGAACCATGCGCCGTCCTGTGCAGTCAGTGGTGTGGTGGTGACCAAGGGGGATTGGATCGCCTGGCCGCCACGCTGCTGGCCATTATGCTCAGAACGGTGGCGTTGTGAAGCGCTGGTGCGACGGCCCAGGCGCCCCGCTGGGGCGTGGTCGTGCGGCCTGGGGCCAGCCGAATCGGTGGCCGGTGCAGCACGCACGATGGCAGGCACGCGTGATCCCGCTGCACGTGCGCTTTGGCGTGCAGTCGGCGCAGCCGTGTGATCTGGTGGCGGCTTTCATGGCGGAGCCCTGGCCGGTGGCGGTGTGGCCGGCATGGCCTGCCCCGGCGCTGGCAAGTGCCGCAGCCCAGCCAGTGTGGCCCCCACGTGCAGTGGACCTTGGCAGACCGGGCAGGTGTGGAGCTGCACCTGCGCCACCCGGGCCATGAACGCCTGCGCCGATTCGATCGCCTGGGGGTTGGGCGCGGGCTGCTGCAGCGCCTGGCGTGCCCGGGCGAGCTGGGTTTTCTTGCAGCCGTTGGCCAGCACCCCGTAGTGGCGGATGCGCTGAATGCCCTTGGGCAGCACGTGCAGCAGAAAGCGACGGATGAACTCGGTGGTGGGCAGCCGCAGGCGGCGCTTGCCGCCGTGGTCGTCGGCGCGCACCGTCAAGCAGACCTCGTCGGCGCTGACGCTGCGGATGCGCTCGTTGCCGATGGCGGTGCGATGGCTGTAGCGGCTCAGGTACGCCAGCACCTGCGCCGGCCCGCCCAGCGGCGCCTTGGCGTAGACCACCCAGTCGTGGCGGTACAGGGCCTTGCGGCCCGCAGGGGTGAGGTTGGCATCCTGCGATGCATCGGACGGTGACGCGCGCTGGCACAGCGCCTGCACGAACTTGCTGCGGAACACGCTGCCGAGTGCGCGCACCGGGAACAGGAAGTCCGGCGCCCGCGTGGGCGCGTGCCATTGCCCGTCTGCGCCCAGCACGCCAGCGGCCATCACGGCGTGCAGGTGCAGGTGCTGGCGCAGATCCTGGCTCCAGGTGTGCAGCACCAGGCTGAAGGCGGGCTGCCCGCCCGGGATCTCCATCCACCTGGGGTTGCGCCACGCTGGCGAACAGCGTTCGGATCAGCCACTGGGGATCGGCACGGTACAGGCTGTTGATCTGGTGCGGCAGGGTGAAGACCAGGTGCACATAGGGGACGTCCAGCACGTCGGCCAGCCGGCCGCGCAGCCAGGCGTCCTTGGCACGGGCGCCGCACTGCGGGCAGTGGCGGTTGCGGCAGGAGTGGTAGTGCCAGTGCTGATGGCCGCAGGCGGCGCAGACCAGTTGCTGGCCGCCCAGGGCAGCGGTGCGACAGGCACAGATGGCCCGCCACGCCCGTGCCTGCGGCGTGCTCAGGGTGTGTGCATGCAGGTAGGCTGCGCCGCCTGTGCGCAGCACCTGGGCCAGATCGGCCATCGCTGCTGATCGGCCGCTAGCGTGCTTGCTCGACGGCTCGGCTCAGTGCCAGTGCGGCTTGGGCAGTGCGCCCAGCAGGTCCAGCGGATCCACTCGGGCTGGCGGCTTGAACTGCGGGCTGATCAGGTGCAGGTAGCGCTGGGTGGTCTCGATGTGCTGGTGGCCCAGCAGCGTGCAGATGGTGTGCAGGTCCACGCCGGCTTCGAGCAGGTGGGTGGCGCAGCAGTGGCGCAGGGTGTGGGTCGAGCCGCCCTTGGTGATGCCGGCGTCGCGTTTGGCCGCGGCGTATTGGCGCTGCACGCCGCTGGTGCTCAGGGGCTGGCCGGTCTGGGGATTGAAGAACAGCCAGTCGAGCTCGCGGCGGTGGCACTGCCAGCGCCGGCAATGTTCGCGCAGCAGCGTCAGCAGGGTCGGGCTGAGCAGGGTGTAGCGGTCCACGCCGCCCTTGCCTTGCACCACCCGGATGCACATGCGGTCGCTCGCGCTGTCGATGTCGCGCACGCGCAAGCCCAGCCCTTCGGTGATCCGCAGCCCGCTGGCGTAGAGCACTTGCAGCAGCATGCGGTTCATGGGCCGACGGCTGGCGGCAAACAGCCGCGCGATCTGTTCGCGCGAAAGCAGTTCGGGGCGTCGCTGCGGTGCGCGCGCCACCGGCGGCTCCAGGCCGCGGTCGTCGCGATGCAGCACATGGCGCCACAGGAAGCGGCTGGCCGAGGCCACGTGGTTGATGGTCGAGAACGAGCGCTTCAAGTCCCGCGACAGGTGCAGCATGTACGCCTCGATCTGCGCCACCTCCAGCTCACCCGGGCTGCGCCCGAAATGGCGCGCCATGCGCACCAGGCTGTCCACGTACGCCTCCTGCGTGCGCGCTGCCAGCCCGCGCACCTGCATGGCGTCGATCATCTGTTGCCTCAGCGGAGTCATCACCTTCTCCTTCGTGCCGGGGACCATTCCCCAGCCCGAAGGCTTGACCTACTTGCCGTGGCCGGCAAGCCATTGCCCACAACGACAAACGCGGTGACTGCCCGGGCGGACAGCCACCGCGTCAGCGGTTTAGTTCAACTACTTTTCGACAGCACCCGACTGGCCGCACTGTGCAGCCTAAACGCCGAATGGCTGTCAACTTCTGATCATCGTAACCTGTCGCCCCATCTCTGAAAAGTGGCAAAACCGCCACCATTCGGGGGATAGCTTTCTGGCAATCTGCTCGCCGCTCAGGCGTATTTCAAACCTTGGCCCAGCGCGCCAGTTCCAGCACATCGTCTTCGGACATCTCGCCCGGGATGACGGTGCGCAGGATGCCGCTGCGGTCGATGACGCAGGTCAGCGGGATCACCTTGCGGGGGCTCAAGGCCTCGTGCAGGGGCTGGTGATCGAGCGTGACCGGGAAACGGTAGTCGTGGCGCGTCAGATAGTCGCGCACCGGTGCCACGCTGTGGTCGCGCGCGGCGCCGATCACCCACAGCGGCTGGTCACGGGTGGCGCGAGCCAGTTTGTCGATGTGCTGGTTGTGGCGTTCGCAATAAGGGCAGGTGGTGGAAAAGAACACCACCACCGTGGCCGCGTCGCGCAGCGCGTCGGCTGAGACGCTTTGCCCGTCCAGCAAGGTGATGCCTGGCCAGCGTACCTTCTCGCCGATGGCGGCCGGAGCGGCCTGCAGCGCCGGCACGGCGGCCAGTAAAGGCAAGCCCGCCAGCGCAGCGCCAAAACGGCGTCGGCTGCAACCTTTTCGATCGATATTCATGGCGCCTCCCGCTCCATCAGCAGATAGGTGTTGTAGGCGTTCATGCGGTTGACGGCGCCGAACAGCGGCAGTTTCTCGAAACGGCTCCAGTCGGCGCGCTGGTAGGCCTGCTCGAAGGGTTCCAGATCGCGCGCCGCCGCGCCCATGACCTGGCGCAGATAAGTCAGGTAATCGCGCGTCAGGCCCAGATCGGCCTTCGGGTCGGTCGAGGCGCCGCCATGGCCCGGCACCACCACCTTGGCGCCCATTTGCATCATCTGCCCGAGCGCCTCGATCCAGCGCTGGCTGTCGGCCTGGCCGACAAAGGGTATGCGGCCGCGAAATACCAGATCACCGGCAAACAGCACGCCTTTGGAGGGCACGTTGACGATCACGTCTTCCGGAGTATGTGCCGGACCGGCGTGGTGAATGAAAAACTCGGTCTGGCCGAGTTTCAGCACCAGGTCGGCATCCTGTTGGTCGGCGCCGAGCCAGATATCGGGTGCCAGAACCTGGGTTTGTTCATCAATCCACGGAAACAACTCGACCCGGCTCACATCCAGCCGCAGCCGCGCCGTGTCCGAGCCGATGTAGTCGCGCGCCTTGCCGTGCGCCACGATCTTGGCGCCCGCCGCGCGCAAGGTCTGCAGGCCGTAGATATGGTCGGCGTGGTAATGCGTCACCACCACGTAGCGGATCGGCTGGGTGGTGAGTTTGTGGATTTCGTCGATCAGCTGCTGCGCCAGTGGCGGCGAGCCCAGCGCATCGACCACCAGCACGCCATCGTCGGTGATCACGACCCCGGCGTTGGAGATGAAGTTCTGATTCGCCGCCGAGCCCATCGCCGATTCGCCCTGCACGAAATAGACGCCATCGGCCACCGGGCTCAGAACCATGCGCACGGTGGTCGGCGCCGCCGCTGGTTCGGCTGCTGCGGCGGGTATCTGCACCATCGGCGCCAGGCTCACCATGATCGAGATCACGCTACGGAAAATCCTCACCTTGCAGCGTTGCAGACGGCCCAATCGACAAGTTCTCATAGGGGATACCACTAAATTCGTATAGATTGATATTTAGGACACTATACGCGCACCACCAGCACACAGCCACGCAGGCCCGCCCTGCGGCGGTCACGAGGAGAACCCGAATGTCACGACACGCTGCGACCGGCCTCACGGTCCGCCCGATCACCCGCGCCGGCTTGCTGGCGGCCGTGCTGATCAGCACGCTCGGCCTGTTCAGCACAGGTCTGGCCCAGGCCAAGGATGCGCAGACGCTGCGCACTCGCGCGCTGGCGGCCACCTGCGCGCACTGCCACGGCACCGATGGCCAGGCCGTGCAAGGCGAGGCGCTGGTGCGGCTGGCCGATCTGCCGGAGGACTACATCCTGACCCAGCTGACGGCGTTCCGCACCGGCCAGCGGCCGGCGACGATCATGCATCAGATCAGCAAGGGCTATTCGCAAGAGCAGCTCGAAACGCTGGCCAAGTACTTTGGCAGCCGCAACCCGCACTAAGCCCGCAGCGAGGACATCCACATGCAACGCAGACATCTACTTCAGGGCCTGATCGCTGGCGGTGCGCTCGGTCTGGCCGGCTGTGCTTCGCTCGGCGGCACATCGGCGTCCAAGGCCAAGGTGCTGGTGATCGGCGGCGGCTACGGCGGTGCGACGGTTTCGAAGTACCTCCGGCTGCTGTCGGACTATTCGATCGACGTGATGATGATCGAGACGAATCGCGAGTTCGTCTCCTGCCCGGTGTCGAACCTGGTGGTCGCCGGCATGAAGAACATGGCCGACATCACCAATCCGTACACCGGCCTGAGCGGCAAGCACGGCGTGCGCATCGTGCACGACATGGTGACCAGCATCGACCCGGCCAAGAAGGTGGTCACCTTGGCCAGTGGCGGCACGGTGGCCTACGACAAGCTGGTGCTGGCACCCGGCATCGACATGATGTGGGACCGCATCGAAGGTCTGCAGGCGGCGCACGACTCGGGCCAGATCCTGCACGCCTGGAAGGCCGGCCCCGAGACGATGGCGCTGCGCCGCCAGTTGGAGGCCATGCGTGACGGCGGCACCTACGCGATCGTGATTCCGGAAGCGCCCTACCGCTGCCCGCCCGGACCGTACGAGCGCGCCAGCGTGGTGGCGGCCTACTTCAAGCAGGCCAAGCCGAAGTCGAAGGTGCTGATCCTGGACGGCAACCCGGACGTCACCTCCAAGGGGCCGCTGTTCAAGAAGGCCTGGAAGGATCTCTACCCGGATATGATCGAGTACCGGTCGCAGCACAAGGCGGTCGCGGTCGATGCCAAGAGCAACAGCGTCAAGTTCGAGGTGCAGGACGACGTCAAGGCCGACGTGCTGAACGTGCTGCCGGTGATGCGGGCCGGCGCCCTCGCGGTGCAGACCGGTCTGGCCAACGCGAACGGCCGCTGGTGCCATGTCAACTTCCTGAACTTCGAATCGACGGCGGCCAAGGACATCCACGTCATCGGTGACTCGATCCAGGTCGCGCAGGGCATGCCCAAGTCGGGCCACATGGCCAACTCGCACGCCAAGGTCACGGCCGCCGCGATCGTCGCCGAGCTGAACGGCTGGGACATCAACCCGCACCCGATGCTGACCAATGTCTGCATGAGCTATGTGGACGACAAGCATGTGATCCACGTCGCCAGCGTGCACGAGTACGAGACGATCAAGAAGAGCTTTTTCACCATCGGCGGCTCGGGCGGCGTCTCGGACGTGCGCTCGGATCTGGAAGGCCGCTACGCCGAAGCCTGGGCCAGGAACATCTGGGCCGACACACTGATGTGAGCGCAACCATGTGGATCGACAGCCTGTTGCAGCAGCTCGGCGAGATGTGGACCATCACGACGCTCGGCGCCGCGATCGGCCTGCTGTTCGGCTTCTTCGCGCACCGCTCGCGCTTTTGCCTGCGCTCGGCGGTGATCGAGTTTGCGCGCGGCACCCACGAAGGCAAGCTGACGGTCTGGCTGTTCACCTTCTCGACCGCCGTGCTGCTGACGCAAGGCTTCATCCTGCTGGGCTGGCTGGATGTGCGCGACGCGCGCCAACTGGCGGCGCGCGGCAGCCTGTCGGGTGCGGCGATCGGCGGCGCGATGTTCGGCACCGGCATGATCCTGGCGCGCGGCTGCTCCAGCCGGCTGATGGTGCTGGCGGCGCAGGGCAACTTGCGCGCCCTGCTCTCGGGCCTGGTGTTTGCCGTCACGGCGCAATCGGCGCTGAACGGACTGCTCTCACCACTGCGCAGCGCGGTGGCAGGCTGGTGGACCGTGGAAGGCGGCGCCTCGCGTGACATCCTGGCCCTGACCGGCCTGGGCCACCCGGCCGGGCTGGCGTTCGGCGCGATCTGGCTGGTCGCGGCGCTGATCTGGGCCCGGCGCCAGCGGGTGCGTTTCTGGGGCTGGTTCGGCGCCATCGGCGTCGGCGTGATGGTGGCCTGCGCCTGGCTGCTGACCTACAAGGTCTCGCGCGCCGCCTTCGATCTGGTCGTGCCGATCCAGAGCCTGTCGTTCACCGGCCCGGCCGCCGACACGCTGATGCTGGTGCTGTCACCGCCGGGCCAGCCGCTCAAGTTCGACCTCGGCCTGGTGCCGGGCGTGTTTGCCGGCGCCTTCCTGTCGGCGCTGCTGTGGCGCGAACTCAAGCTGGAAGGTTTCCAGGGTGGCCAGGCGATGCGGCGCTACATCATCGGCGCGCTGCTGATGGGTTTTGGCGGCATGCTGGCGGGGGGCTGCGCGGTCGGCGCGGGAGTTTCCGGCGCGGCGGTGTTCACGCTGACCTCGTGGGTGACGCTGTCGACCATCTGGAGTGCTGCGATGCTCACCGACCGTCTGATCGATCGCCCCATCGAAGCGGCCCAACCAGCGCCAGCGATGAGCCCGAACGCCGATCCGGAACTGAGCGCGAGTTACGCGCGGCCCTGAAGCCGCGCCAGATCCAGCGCGTCGTCCAGCCGGTCATTGCCCCAGAACATGTCCCCGGCGACGAAAAACATCGGTGCGCCAAAGATGAACCGCCCCGGTTTTCGTGGAGGCTGTTTGGTTTCAGTCAGGTAGCCACCTTGCTTCCTCACACCGCGCAGCCCCTGACTTCACGCACGCAGTCAGTATTGACGCTCCACCCGCTGTCAATACAATGTATTGATGATCAAGTTCGAGTGGGATCCTGAGAAGGCTGCGGCCAACGTCAAAAAGCATCACGTCTCCTTCGAAGAGGCGAAATCAGTGTTCTTTGACGACTTCGCGGTTCAGTTCTTCGACGAAAACCACTCTGCGGAGGAAGACCGCTTCCTGATGCTGGGCTTGAGTTCCGGGTCACGGCTGCTGATCGTCTGTCATTGCGAGCGCGATCAAGGCCGTGTCATCCGCATCATCTCCGCTCGCAAGGCAACCAAGCGCGAAAGCGCGTTCTACCGAGGTGGCTGACATGAAAGCTGAATACGACCTCTCAAAGATGCAGGCTCGCCCCAATCCCTATGCCTCCAAGCTGAAAAAACCCGTCACGATGCGAATATCAGAAGACGTGGTGGATTACTTCAAGGGCATGGCGGATGAGGCTGGCGTTCCCTACCAAAGCCTCATCAATCTGTACCTGCGCGACTGTATCGCCCAGAACCGGAAGGTGCAGATCCATTGGCCGAAGTCTGTCTGACCTTGGCGTTCGAGCGCGTGCCTTTGCCACTGGCAACCTGCCCTTGCCGCAGGGATCGCGACAAGTCGGGGCCTGCAGGCTCGCCAGAGCCACCGGCATGCTGGCCCTGGGCGCTGCGACAGGCCGTGCGCCGGCTCAGCCCACCATCCCCGGGTTGCCCGCCACACCGATCAGCTTGGGCGTGTTGATGGTGCGCGCCTTGACGTGACCCCCCTGCGCCTTGAACCAGGTCTCGACCACGTCCCAGACCGGCTTGTTGCCGGCCTTGGAGGCCTCTTCGGCCACCGGCGCCCAGCCTGCCACCTTGTAGGTCTTGTCGGCCTCGATGATCTTGCCTTTCAGACGCATGTCGCTGATGCGGCCGCCCATCTTCTCGCCCGGCGTGCAGGTGTATTGCAGGCCGCCAACCCGCACCATGTCGCCGCCCTGCTGGTAATACGGGTCGGGGTTGAAGAGGTTGTCGGCGACGTCTTCCAGCACGGTCTTGATGGTCTGGCCGCTCATCTCGGTCACCGTGGCATACGGGTAGGTGATGGCGAGCTGGTCCATCATCAGTTCGCGCGTGATGACCTCGCCCGGCAGCAAGGTCGTGCCCCAGCGGAAGCCAGGTGAGAAGGCCAGGTCGGCGCCCTGCACGTCCATCAGCGCGTCACAGATGAGCTGATCCCACGAGCCGTTGAAGTTGCCGCGCCGGTACAGCAGGCCGTCGGTGACGGCGAGCTTTTCATTCAGCTTGGCTTCATAAGGCGCTCGCACCTTGGTGATCAGCGCGTCCATCTCGGCATCGGCCTTAAGCTGGTTGGCGAAGATCGGCAGCAGCTTGTAGCGGAAGTCCACCACCTTGCCGCCCTTGACGTCGAAGTCCATCACGCCGAGGAACTTGCTGTTGCTGCCAGCGTTGGTGACCAGCGTCTTGCCGCCGGCGTTGGCCACCGGAATCGCCACCGGCACGCCGTCGTGGGTGTGGCCGCCGAAAATGGCGTCGATGCCGCGCACCCGGCTGGCCATCTTCAGATCGACGTCCATGCCGTTGTGGCTGAGCACGACCACGACCTGGGCGCCCTTGGCGCGCGCCTCATCGACCATCGCCTGCATGTTCTCGTCCTGGATGCCGAAGCCCCAGTCGGCCACCATGTAGCGCGGGTTGGCGATCGGCGTGTACGGGAAGGCCTGGCCGATGATGGCGCAGGGCACGCCGTTGATCTGCCGGATCACGTAGGGCTTGAAGACCTGGTCGCCGAAGTCGTTGGTCTTGACGTTCTGCGCCACGAAATCGACCTTGCCAGCAAAGTCCTTTTCGATGATCTCCTTGACGCGCTCCATGCCGTAGGTGAACTCCCAGTGGCCGGTCATCACATCGACGCCGAGCAGCTTGCAGGCATCGACCATGTCCTGCGCGTTGGTCCACAGCGAGGTGGCCGAGCCCTGCCAGGTGTCGCCGCCGTCGAGCAGCAGCGCGCCCGGGCGGCTGGCCTTGAGTTGCTTGACCAGCGTGGCCAGGTGCGCGAAACCGCCGACCTTGCCGTAACGCTTGGCGGCCTTCTCGAAGTCGAGGCAGGTGTAGCCATGCGCCAGCGCGGTGCCGGGGCGCACGCCGATCTTCTTGAGCAGGTTCTCGCCGACCAGGTGCGGCAGGTTGCCCTGCAGCGAACCCAGCCCCAGGTTGACGCTCGGCTCGCGGAAATGGATCGGCTTCAACTGCGCGTGGCAGTCGGTCATGTGCAGGAAGCTGACGTTGCCGAACTTGGGCAATTCATAGAGGCCCTGCTGAGCGGTGGCCGCGTCCGCTTCGGCGTGCCGCCCCAGCGCCATGCCAGCCACCGAGGCCGCACCGAGCACTTGCAGGAATTCGCGCTTGGAAAGATTCATGGTTCAGCGATGAATAAGGTGAAGGCAAAAAAAAGCCCGCGCAGACAACTGCCGGCGCGGGCCTCAACTCCGTCACAGCGGGACGGGGATCATTGATTGACGGGCGACTTCGGATCAAGCAGCAGCGCCATCAGATCGCGGATCTGAGCTTCGTCGAGCAGGCCCTTGTGACCGAAGCGCGGCATGTGCGAGCAGGCGTTGTAGGCGCGCGCGTTCCACAGCTTGCCCCAGGTGTACTCGACCATCGGCTTGGCCTCGGCGCTGGCCGGGTCGGTGACGCCGCGCAGCTTGCCGTAGTTGTACAGGCTCGGACCGATGGTACCGAAGGCGATTTCCTGCTGGGTGATCTGGTGGCAGTTGTAGCAATTGCCACCGTTGACCACCTTGGCGTCGTCGGTGAAGGTCAGGCCCCGGCCGCTCTGGGCGATCTTTTCGCCTTCCTTCCAGTCGCCCAGGTACTTGCCATTGGTGGGCGCCTTGACGGTCTGCAGGCTGGCTTCTTCGATCGCCTTGCTCAAGCCTTCCGGCAACGGCGCGCCTTGCGCTTTCGAGCAGGCCTCGTTGGCAAAGTCCTGGTCGAGCCGATCCAGCTTGGCGATGCCTTCGGCGCGGAACGCGCTGCGAATCACTGCCACCGCCTGGCGGTCGAGCTCATCGGGCGAGGGCTGGCTGGCACAGCCGGCGGCCAGCAAGGCCACCAGGGCCGCCGCACAGGCGGCATGAGTCTTGTTGAACATCATGATGTCGGCCTTCTTCAGCGCTTGAGTGCCGGTGCCACCGACACCGCGCCCTGGGCGTTGACGCCCATGTAGGTCATCAGCGCGATGCTCAGGTCCGAGCCGAAGCCGGGATACGGGAAACGCTGCTGGCGGAAGCAGTCGTTCAGGCGCAACTGCATGCCCCACATCTGGCCGTTGCTGACGCGGTAGGCCGGCCAGGCGGCAAAGCCGACGCCGTCGCCGGGGTTCTTGCCCAAGGCGGGCAGATCCTGCAGGCGGATGCGTTTGCCTTCCTCGCCGTGGCAGCTGGCGCACGAGAAGTCATGCGGCCCGCCCCGGTAGAAAAACGCCCGCTGGCCGATCGTGTACATGCGCTTTTCCTGCGCATGCGTCTGCGGCAGGTTGAGGCGCAGGCCCTTCGATTCGGCGGCGATCCAGGTCGCCAGCGCCGTCACATTGACCTGCTCGCCCTGACCGAACGGCGTGGCGCTGATCTCGGCGCCATTGAAGCCCTGCAGCGTGTCCATGCAGGTGACCAGGCGCGTTTCCAGATCCTGCACGCGGCCGGTGTCCTTGAACCAGCGCGGCAGCTCGACAAAGGCGCCCTTCACGACGCCCGGGCCCTTGCCCAGATCACACTGCTCCAGCGAGGCATTCTTCGGGCCGCGCCGGGTTTTCCAGAGGTCTTCGCCCTTGGCCTCGAACAGCTCGGCCGGATTGCCGTCGGCCAGCATGGCGCGGTATTCGGCAATGCTGTCGGCGGCCGACTTCTCCTGCGCCAGCAGCGGCCCGGCGCAGGCCAGCAGCAAGCTGGTGGTGATGAGCTTTTTCACTCAGCTCACCGTGGCTTCGTCGGTGCGCTTGTCACCCTTGCTGTCGGTCCAGGTCACGGCGACCTTGTCACCGGCCTTGGCGCCCTTGATGTTGAACTGCAGGAACGGGTTCTTCGACACCGATGGCCCCCACTGCGCCGTCATCACCACCTTGCCGTTCAGACTGGCGCTGACGTCCTGGATGTACCAGGCCGGAATGATCTTGCCGGCGGCGTCCTTGCGCTGACCGGTTTCCATTTCATGGCTCATCAGCACACGCACGGTGGCCTTGTCGCCGGAGGCTTGAGCGCGGATGCGCATCGGATCTGCCATTTGTCTACTCCATCAATTCAGTTGAATACGCAAGTGGCGTACGGCCTGCGCTTACCCGCCGCAACCGCCGAGCGTGACCTTGACTTCCTTCGATGCGTAAAGCACCTTGCCATCGGCCAGCATGGCCACGGCGAAGACGTTGGACGACTGGCCCATCTTGACGCGGGTGTTGAAGCTGGCCTCGATCGCGTCGCTGACGTCGAACATCGCGCACAGCATGCTGGGGTTCTTTTCCACCAGGAGCAGCATCTTCTTGACGCCAGGCAGGCTGGTCGAGCAGCTCAGCGGCACGACGGCGCCGTTTTCAGCGATGTCCGGACCGGTGATGGTGACGTCCTTGCTCTCGCTCGGCATGTTTGAGCCGAGCGCCTTCATCAGGTCGGCCATGGTCTTGGCGTCAAACGCAGCCTGGGCGTAATTGGCGTGAGCCACGGCGGGCAGCAGGCCCAGGCCAGCCAGCATGGCGGCCACGCCGGCACTGCGGCCGAGCATTTCGCGACGAGTTTGCATCGTTTGCACTCCTTCAGTTCGGATCGAATCGAGATTCACTTCTTGGCGCCACTGGCCAGCCACTGGGCGATCACCTTGGCATCGGCTTCCGGCAGGGCCTGCGGCGGCATCGGGATCGGGCCCCAGAGGCCACTGCCACCGGACTTGATCTTGCCCGTCAGGTAGGCCACCGCATCGCTGCGCTCGCCGTACTTCTTCGCCACGTCGCGGAAGGCCGGGCCGACCAGCTTGCTGTCGATCGCATGGCAGCCGACGCAGGCGTTCTTCTGCATCAGCGCGGTGGCGGCGGCGGCCGGATTCTCGGCCTTGGGGGCCACCGCCGTGGCCACCGTCAGCGGCGCGCCAGCCGGCTTGGTGGTGTCGACGCCGTGCTGCGCCCCGACCAGGCGGTTCTGCTCGGCCAGGTTGCCGTGGTTGTTGCGGGCAAAGTCCGGCAGGAACGACGCCACCTTCGGCTCGGCTTCGCAGTTGCTCATGCAGGCCAGCGCCTTGACGTCGGGCTTGCCGGCCGTCTTCAGCGTCTTGCCCGGCCACAGGCCGTGGTCGAGCGTCATGCCGTTGCGGTTGGGCATGCGCGCCTGCGCCTCGGCCATGGTCTTGTCAGACAGCACGAAGTCGTCCGGCAGCACGTTGCCCATGTTGAGCAGGTAGGCCAGCACCGCGTAGACCTCGTCGGTCTTGAGCGACTTCGGCGCGGTCCAGGGCATGGCGCGGTTGATGTAGTCCCACAGCGTCGAGACGCTGGAGACCTTCATCAGCGTGGTGCGGCCCGGGAAGGTGCGGTCGTTCAGCTTGGCAACATGGCCGGTCTTGACGTCGTCCAAGGTGGTGCCGCCGATCAGCGGGCTGAACACCTCGTTGGCCTCGCCGAACACGCCGTGGCACTGTGCGCACTTGCCTTCCCAGATGTCCTGGCCCTGCGCGACCGAACCGGCGCCCTTCGGCAGGCCCTTGAAGTCGGGCCGCACGTCGATGTCCCAGGCCGCGATTTCCTTCGGCGTGGCCGCGCGGCCGATGCCCGGAATGGCGACTTCAGCCAGCGTGGCCCCGGACACGAGCAGCAGCGCCGCCGCCGCGATCCAGCCACGCGCGGCCGATTTACGAGAGCTGGACATTCTTGACCTCGCCGCTTTCCTGCACCAGCCAGGACTGGATGGCGTTGTTGTGATAGATCGAACGGGTGCTGCGCACCGCGCGCAGCTGCTTGTAGCTGGGCTGCACGTAGCCGGTCTCGTCGGTGGCGCGGCTCTGGATGATGGCGGGCTTGCCGTCCCAGACCCAGTCGATGTTGAAGCGTGTCAGCGCCTTGCTGTGCGAGGGGCCGTCAATGCGCGCCGGCCGCCAGTTGCGGCCGCCATCGACCGAGACATCGACCTTGGCGACCTTGCCGCGACCCGACCAGGCCAGACCGCTGACGTTGTAGAAGCCCTTGTCGAGCAGCACCTGGCCGCCCGAGGGCGTCGTCACGACGCTCTTGCACTCCTGGATGCTGGTGTACTGGCGATGCTGGCCGTCCGGCATCAGGTCGATGTAGTGCACCGCCTCGTCCTTGGCACCGTAGGGCGCATCACCCACCTCGATGCGGCGCAGGTACTTGACCCAGCTGACGCCCTGCACACCTGGCACCACCAGGCGCAGCGGGTAGCCGTTCTCGGGCCGCAGCATCTCGCCGTTCTGGCCATAGGCGACCAGCACCTCGCCGGACTCGATCAGCTCCATCGGGATGGTGCGCGTCATCGACGAGCCGTCGGCGCCTTCACCCAGCACATAGCGGCCGCGCTTGTAGTCGACGCCGCACAGGTCGAGGATGATCTTGAGCGGCACGCCGGTGAACTCGCTGCAGCTGAGCATGCCGTGCGTGTACTGCACCGACGGTACCGCGACGTTGCCCCACTCCATGCCGGAGTTGGCACCGCATTCGATGAAGTGGAAGCGCGACGCCGAGGGCAGCCGCATGATCTCGTCCATCGTGAAGACCTTGGGCGTCTTGACGATCTTGTCGTCCGAGCCGGTGACCATCAGGCGATGCTTGCTCGGGTCGATGTCCCACCAGCCCTGGTGATGGCGCTCGAAGTGCAGACCCGACGGCGTGACGATACCGAACAGGCTCTGCAGCGGCGCGAACGACACCGAGGCCTGGGTGGTCTGCGTCAGGCCCGGGCTCGGGCGACGCTGCACGTTGGCCTCGTACTGGGATGGCTTGCCGTAGCCATCCAGCGCCACCGGCCGACCCAGGCCCTTGCTGTGCTCGGGCAGATTCAGGATGTTCGGGTCACCGCCTTCGGTCGGCACCGGATTGCCCTGCGCCAGCGCCAGCGGCGCCGCACCGGCCGCGGCCACACCGGCAAAGGCACGGCGGATGAAATCACGCCGGCCCGCCTTGGCCTCCTGGAACACGGTGCGGATACCGGCCGGGTCCAGGAAATTCTCGGGCGCCTTCAGCAGGCGGCCGGACAGCACGCCTGCCAGCGGCTCTTTGAGGTCATCAGCTTGCACACACACTCCTCGGTGAACTTTGGGTCGAATTCAAGGGTTCAGGGATCGATCAAAGTCCGACCATCTAGATATAAGCAAAAACAGATATTATGGGATTGATCCCGCCTCGCACTCAGTGGAAACGCTCGGATCAGCGCATCGACTGTGGTCGGCACACGTCGAAATACTTGATGCAAATCAATGCAGCCAAGCCGGAACTGATAACGCAAAGCAGCCCTGCGGCGTCTGTACAGCCTGATCAAACAACCCGTCAGCGCCCGGTGGCGCTGCTGGAGCGACTCGCCTGTGCGGCCGCCGCCGCATGCCGCGCCGCCTGATACGCAAACACCAGCCCCGGGCCGAGGGTGATGCCGGGCGCGGTGTAGACGCCGCCCATGATCGAGTGCATGTCATTGCCGACCGCGTACAGGCCGGCGATCGGCGCGCCGCTCTCATCCAGCACTTGCGCATCACCGTTGGTGGCCAGGCCGGTCGCGGCGCCGATGTCCCCGGGGTAAAGGCGCACCGCGTAGTAAGGCGCGCGGGTCAGCGCACCGAGGTTGGGGTTCTTTCCGCTCCAGGTCGGGTCGCCCAGATTCTGCTGATAGGCCGTCACGCCGCGCTGGAAATCCGCATCGACCCCGGACTCGGCATAGGCGTTGAGCTTGGCGACGCTGGCCTTCAGGCCTGCGGCATTGATGCCGAGCTTGTGGGCCAGCGCGTCCAGCGTGTCGGCCTGGGTCAGATAGCCGTCGGCCAGGAAAGGCCCCAACCCCTTGCCGCCCGGTCGCACCATGCCGAGGCCGTATTTGCGCAGCGCGTCAGCGTCGCAGATCAGAAAGGCCGGCACTGCGGGTGGCGTGCTTTGCTGCATCGCCAGGGCGAACAGGTGGTACGACGTGCTTTCGTTGACGAAGCGTGCGCCGGCCTGGTTCACGGTCAGCATGCCGGGCTTGGCGCGGTCCATCACGAAGTGCGGGAACACCGCCGTGCTGCCATCGGCGCGCTGGCGCAGCGACACTGGCGCCCAGAACGCGTGGCTCATGGCGCCGGTGGCGTAGTGGGCGCCGAGCTGGCGCGCCAGATCGTGCGCCGCGCCGGTGTGCCCGGGCGCCGCCGGGCACCACTTGGCATCGACGCCCGGCAGCATGTCGGGGCGCAACTGCGGATGCCGGTTGAAGCCGCCGCTGGCGAGGATCACGCCACCGGTGACGCGCACCGTGCAGCGCTGCCCGCTCGGTTGTCCGTTTTGCAGCAGGGTGACCGACTCGACAGCGGCCGAGCCCCCGGAGCCACTGCCGGCCGCGCACGTGATGCATTCGACCGAGGTGTTCAGCGCCAGCGAAACGTTGGCGCGCCGGGACAGTGAATAGAGCAGCCGGCCGACCAGCGCGTTGCCCATCACAAGCCGGGTGCCACGCGGATGGCGCAGGCGGTCGGACAGTTGCCGCGCCATGAGCTTGACCGCGTGCTGGAACGACGCCAGCGAGCGGGTCATGCCGAGCAGGTGATTGATGTCGCTGCGGTCCACCATCATGCCGCCGAGCACGGTGAACTCGGGGATCGGCGGCCGGATCAGCGCGAACAGCTCACCCAGCAAACGGCCGTCGAAGGGCAGCGGCTCCAGGGCACGGCCGTTCAGGGTCGAGCCGCCCAGATCGGAGATGTAGTCCGGATGCTTGGCGCAGGGGCGGTACTTGACGTCCGAGTTGGCCTCGATCTTTGCAACCGCGCGCGGCCCGTTGTCGAGAAACGCGCGGCGCAGCGCCGCTGGCGTGCGGTCGCCCACGGCGTTGTCCAGATAGCGCGCGGCGTCGGCCAAGGTGTCCGCCGGGTTCACCGTGGCGGCGTGATGGGTGCCCGGAATCCAGGTCGTGCCGGCTGAATAAGCGGTCGTGCCGCCGACATGGCTGCTGCGCTCGACCAGCAAGACATTCTTGCCATCGATGGCGGCGAACAGCGCTGCCGCCATGCCGGCGCCGCCCGCACCGATGACGACCACGTCATAGCAGACCGATGCCGGGAGCGTGCGGGCGTCGAAGATCTGCATCTCAGGTTCCCAGCAGGAAGTCGACCATCAGGTCGCGCACGCGAGCGAACATGTCGGCGCCGGTCATCGTGGCGCAGCCCCGGGCGCGGGCCGCCGCGACCAGCGGGCTGATGGCGGGTGCGGTGATCACGCAGCCGACGAACATCGCGGCGCTGATCTCGGCCACGTTGAGCGGCAACGGATCGGTCTCCTTCATGCCCATCGGCGTGGCATTGAGGACGATGTCGAACCCGGTCGGATCGGTCGAGCCATGAACCACTGAGCACTGGCCCAGGCCGGCCAGCCGGTCCACCAGCGTGGTGCGCCGGGCCGTGTCTTCGTCGTGGATGGCGAGCTGGCTCACGCCAGCCAGCACCAGCGCATGGGCGATCGCCGAACCCGCACCGCCCGCGCCCACCAGCAAGCATTGCTTGCCCTCGATCTGGCAGCCGTTGTCGCGCAGGGCCGACACGAAACCCAGGCCATCAAACATGTCGCCATGCCACCGGCCGTCGGCGTTGCGACGCATCGTGTTGACGGTGCGCAGGAACGCGGCGCGGTCCGAGGTCGTGGCGCACAGGTCGAAGCAGGCGAACTTGTGCGGCACCGTCACGATGACGCCATCCACGTTCCTGGCCAAGGAAACCCCGGCCAGCCAGTTCGCCAGATCAGCCGGCGCCACGTGGGCAGGCATCACCATGGCGTTGTGGCCACGCGCCTGATAGGCCCGCGTCACGCCGGCCGGCGACTTGACCTGCGCAATCGGATCACCAACGATGAAGTGCACGCGCGTCGCGCCGTCGAGAGTGTCTGTCACGGTGTTTGTCCCATAGGTTGGATGGCCAAGTTGGCCGCATGGTACCTTCAAGTGGAATTCAATTCAATCTGGCACTTGAATTCCATTTATTGGTAGACTGCGCCACATGCCGAGCCGCGCCCGCACCCAAAACCCACCCTCCGAAGCCATCCGCTGCGACCTGCTCGTGATCGGCTCGGGCGCCGGTGGCCTGTCTGCTGCGGTGACGGCAGCCCAGCTCGGCCTGACAGTGCTGGTGGTCGAGAAAGAGCCGCAGTACGGCGGCACCACCGCCTGGTCTGGCGGCTGGATGTGGATTCCGCGCAATCCGCTGGCGGTTGCTGCAGGCATCACCGAAGACATCGCCCTGCCACTGGCCTACCTGCGCCATGAGCTCGGTGCGCAGTTCGACGAGGCGCGTGCCCGTGTGTTCCTGGAGAACGGCCCGCGCATGGTCGAGTTCTTCCGCTCTCGCACGGCGCTGCAATTCATCGCCGGCAACGTCATCCCCGACTTTCACGGCCGGACCCACGCTGCCGCCAGCGGCGGCCGCTCGGTCTGCGCCGCGCCGTTTGACGGCCGCTGCCTGGGCGCCAGGATCGATCAGCTCAAGCCGCCGCTGGAAGAGACCACCTTGTGGGGCATGGGCATCGCATCGGCGGACCTGCGCCACTTTCTCAACGCCACGCGTTCAGCCGCCTCGTTCTGGCATGTGACGAAACGGGTGCTGCAGCACGGGCGCGATCTGCTGCTGTACCGGCGTGGCATGCGGCTGGTCAACGGCAATGCACTGGTGGCGGCGCTGGCCGCCTCGGCCTTCGGCGCCGGCGTGGAGATTCGCGTCGACAGTCCGGCGCGCCGCCTGTTGATGCGCAACGGCACGGTCACCGGCGCCGTGATCGGCGTGCCGCACAGCGCAGGGGGTGGCGAGATCGAGATCCACGCCCAGCATGGCGTGGTGCTGGCCTGCGGCGGTTTCCCGCACGACGTGGCACGCAAGAAGGACTTGCTGCCCCATGCGCCCACCGGCCATGAGCACTGGTCGGCCGCCTCGCGTGGCAACACTGGCGACGGCCTGCGACTCGGCGAAGGCGCGGGCGGTGTGGTGGCGCGCGATCTGGTGCACGCCGCCGCCCTGGCGCCGGTGTCGCTGGTGCCCAGGGCCGACGGATCGACCGCCCACTTCCCGCACCTGATCGAGCGCGGCAAGCCGGGCCTGATCGCCGTCACGCGCGCGGGCCGGCGCTTCACCAACGAGGCGGACTCGTACCACGACTTCATGTGTGGCTTGCTCGCCGCCACGCCGGCCGGTGAGGCGATTCAGGCCTGGCTGATCTGTGACCACGCCTTCATCCGCCACTACGGGCTCGGTGCGGCCAAGCCAGCGCCGATGCCGCTGTCAGGCTGGTTGCGCAGCGGCTATCTGAAACGCGGCGCGACGCTTGAGGAACTCGCGCGCCAGTGCGGCATCGATGCGCAGGCGCTGCAAGCCACGCTGCAGCGCTACAACCAGCAGGCAGCCGAAGGCCGCGACACCGATTTCGCCAAGGGCGAAACGCCCTACAACCGCATGCAAGGGGACGCGGCGGTCGGCATCCCCAACCCCTGCATGGCACCGCTGACAAAAAGCCCGTTCTACGCGGTCAAGGTCGTCCCTGGCAGCTTGGGCACCTTCGCCGGATTGCGTGTCGATGCCCAGGCGCGAGTCCTTGACGGCGACAACCAGCCGATCCCCGGTCTCTACGCCGCCGGCAACGACATGGCCAGCCTGATGGGCGGCAACTACCCCAGTGGCGGCATCACGCTGGGCCCCGCGCTGACCTTCGGCTTCATTGCCGCGCACCATGCAGCGGGGGTGCCCTTGCAGCAGCCCGTCACCCCCGTTCCTCCTCAACATTTCAAGGACTCACGCCCCATGTACTACGAACTCGCCACCATGACGCTGCCGTTCGGAGCAGCCGGACAGGCGGCCGCCCATGTGCAGGCATTCACCACCGCTTCGGATGCCCAAGGCGAACTGCTGGGCTGCTGGTTCACCGATATCGGCGTGCTGAATCAGATGATCGTGTTGCGCGGCTTCCACGATCTGGCCGCGCTGCAAGCCGAGCGCGCGCGCACCCAGCGCAGCGCCAGCCCGTTCGGCTGTGGCGAGCTCTTCCAGAGCCTGGAGCAGCACAGCTACCAGGGCTTTGCGTGGATGAAGCCGGTGCGTCCGTCGGCCGAGTCGGGCGTCAGCGGCCCGGTCTACGAGATCCGCACCTACGGCATCAAGCCGGGTGGCGTGCAGCCGACCATCGACCTGTGGCAGCAGTACGTGCCGCCGCGCGAGCAGCTCTCGCCCTGCCTGGTGGCGATGCTGGCGCTCGACGGGCCGCTGCGCTTCACCAACATCTGGACCTACCCGTCGCTGGACGCGCGCAGCAAGGCGCGCGCCGACGCCGTCGCGCAAGGCATCTGGCCGCCCAAGGGTGGCCCGGCGCATCTGACCACCGCCATGACCTCGACCATCGCGCTGCCGACTGCCGTGTCGCCGCTCAAGTAAGCCCGAGCCCGCGACACCACCGGCGCAACCATGTCACGCATCTACTCCCTCGCCTACCTCACGTCGAACACGCTGACGCCACCGCAGGCCGTGCGGCTGGCGGCGCAACTCGGCTACCGCTGCGTCGGCCTGCGCCTGCTGCCCAACGCGGCCGGCGCGCCGCAGCAGCTCCTGCTCGGCCAGCCCGCCGTGCTGCGCGAAACCGTCGCGGCCCTCGACGAGACCGGCGTCGGCGTGTTCGACCTGGAAATCATCCGCATCGGTGCGGACTTCGACCCGCGCACCTGCCTGCCCTTGCTCGAAGCCGGCGCCGCACTCAAGGCGAAGGCGGTGCTGGTGGCGGGTGACGACCCCGACCTGGCGCGCCTGACCGACCGCTATGCGCGGCTGTGCGAGCTGATGCAACCTTTCGGCCTGAGCGCCGATCTGGAATTCATGCCCTGGACGGCGGTGCCCGATGCGCAGGCGGCGCTGCGCGTCGTTGCTGGCGCCGGGCAGCCGAGCAATGCCGGCATCCTGGTCGATGCGCTGCATGTCGCGCGCTCCGGCACCACGCTGGACGATCTGCGCGCCATCCCGCGCGCGCTGCTGCACTACGCGCAGATCTGCGACGCACCGACCTGCGCGCAGATCGGCCGGCCGTTCACGGTCGAAGAAATGATCCACACCGCGCGCTGCGAACGCCTGCTGCCAGGCGAGGGCGGCATCGAGCTGCGCGCACTCTTCGACGCCCTGCCGAGCGATCTGCCGGTCAGCGTCGAAGTGCCGCACGCGGTGCGACTGGCCCAGCTCGGCCAGACCGAATGGGCCCGTCAGGCGCTGGTCACCAGCCGCGCGCTGCTCGAAGCGCAGAGTGCACTGTCACGCCTTTGAGCCACGCCGGTTTCAGTCCGCCGCCGGGCCCAGCCCGAGCGGTGCCGGCAGCAGGTTGACGATCCGGCGCAGGAAATCCTCGTACTCCTGCTCGGGCTTGTGACCGGTGAGCGGGTCGCGATTGGCATCGAAGGCGGCGTTGATGACGGCCCAATCGGCCTCGGTCAGCACCCGCCGCGCCAGCGGCAGAACCTCTTGCTCCTCGATGTGCATGTGCTCGCGGTAGCGGTCGCAGAACAGCTCGACCGCTGCCACGAAGGCCGGCATCCGACCCGCGCCGAGCATCTCGACTTCGAGCAACTGGTGCTCCAGGCGCAGGATTTCCTGCTCGCCCTTGTCGTGGTCGCGGTCGAGCCGATCCAGCACTTCGCTGATCTCGCCGCTGCGCTCACGCAGCCGCTTGAACAGGTGCTCGCTTTCCTTCGGGTGATGCAGCCGCTCCGGGTAGGCGTCAATGTAGAACAGCAGCGCGCGCAGCACCTCGAAATTGGGCTTGCGGCCATGTTCGGCGATGTCGTTGACGGTGTGCCGCAAGGCGTGCAGCACCGCTGCAATGGCCTGATGCTCGTTGCGGATGATGGTCAGGGCCGATGGGATCATTGCGTTTTCTCCATGCTGCGCTCGGGCTGGGCTTGGACTTTACTGCTTGATTCACTCGCCGAAGTTGAGCGGCAGCCCGACGTAGTTCTCGGCGATGGTGCGCGAGCCCGATTCGGAATGCAGCAGATAGTCCAGCTCGGCCTGCTGGAACTTGGCCACGATGGCGCCGTCGTCCGGGAAGCGGTGCATCAGCGAGGTGAACCACCACGAAAAGCGCTCGGCCTTCCAGACCCGGCGCAGGCAGCGCTCCGAGTAGCTGTCGATGCCGGCGGTGCTGTGCTCGGCGTAGAACTCGATCAGCGCGCCGGACAGGTACTTGACGTCGGTGGCGGCCAGGTTCAGGCCCTTGGCGCCGGTCGGCGGCACGATGTGCGCGGCGTCGCCGGCCAGGAACATGCGGCCGAAGCGCATCGGCTCGGTGATGAAGCTGCGCAGCGGCGCGATGCTCTTCTCGATCGACAGCCCGGTGACGAGCCGCGCGCGGCCTTCGTCGTCGAGGCGCAGGCGCAGCTCCTGCCAGAAGGCGTCGTCGGTCCACTCCTCGACCCGGTCGGTCAGCGGCACCTGCAGGTAGTAGCGGCTGCGCGTCTTGCTGCGCTGCGAGCACAGGCTGAAGCCGCGCGGACTGTTGATGTAGACCAGCTCGTCCGACACCGGCGGCGTGTCGGACAGCAGTCCCAGCCAGCCGAACGGATAGACCTTCTCGAACTCGCTGATGGCGCTGCGCGGCGCGCTGGCGCGACAGACGCCGTGAAAGCCGTCGCAGCCGGCGATGAAGTCGCAGGCCAGCTCGACGCTTTGCCCAGCGTGCTCGTAGCGGACGCGTGGCTGGGCGGTGTCGAAGTCGTGCACCGTGACGTGGCGCGCTTCGTAGACCGTCGGCAGCCCGGCGGCCTGGCGTGCGTCCATCAGGTCGCGCGTCAGCTCGGTCTGGCCGTAGACCATCACGTTCTTGCCGCCGGTGAGCGCGTTCATGTCGATGCGGTGGCGCTGGCCGGCGTAGAGCAGCTCGAAGCCGCCGTGCACCAGACCTTCGCGGTGCATGCGCGCGCCGACACCGGCCTCGTCCATCAGGTCGATGCAGACCTGCTCCAGGATGCCGGCACGGATGCGGCCCAGCACATGCTCGCCGGTCTGGCGCTCGATGATGACGTTGTCAATGCCGGCCTTGTGCAGCAGCTGGCCGAGCAGCAGCCCGGAAGGGCCGGCGCCGATGATGGCGACCTGGGTTCGGGAAGGGATGCTGGTGATGCTCATGTCGGTCTCCTTGCCGCAAGGTGCGGTTACCCACATCTTGCACAGCACCGAGGCGGCTGGCATCAGTGTTGGCGCGGAGGTCGGAGAAAGGCGGCCCGCCAGGCCGCCCTCCTCGTCCAGCCACGCCGCTGCAGCGACGCACGAACAGAACGTCAGCGCCTGCCGCTCGCCAGCCGCTGCACCACGCGGATCAGCGCATCGACCTCTTCGCAGGTGTTGTAGAACGCCAGCGAGGGCCGCACCGTGGCCTCGACGCCGAAGCGGCGCAGGATCGGCTGCGCGCAGTGGTGGCCGGAGCGCACCGCGATGCCTTCCTGGTTGAGTGCCTTGCCGACTTCCTCGGTCGTGTAGCCCTTCAGCACGAAGGACAGCACGCTGGCCTTGTCGCGCGCGGTGCCGATCAGGCGCACACCCGCAATCGGCTGGAGCTGGCGCGTCGCGTAGACGAGCAGGTCGTGCTCGTAGCGGGCGATGTTCTCCATGCCGATGCGCTCGACGTAGTCCAGCGCCGCGCCCAAGCCCACCGCGTCGGCGATGTTGCCGGTGCCGGCCTCGAACTTGTTCGGCGGCGGCTGGAACAGCGTGCGCTCGAAGGTGACGTCGGCAATCATGTTGCCGCCGCCCTGCCATGGCGGCATGTCTTCCAGCAGCTCGCGCTTGCCGTAGACCACGCCGATGCCGGTCGGGCCGAACACCTTGTGACCGGAGAAGACAAAGAAGTCCGCCCCGATCTCACGCACGTTGACGCGCATGTGGCTGACCGACTGCGCGCCATCGACCAGCGCCACGGCGCCGGCGCGATGCGCCAGATCGGCGATCTCCGCCACCGGCACCACGGTGCCCAGCGCGTTGGAGACCTGCGTCACCGAGACGATCTTGGTGCGATCGTTCAGCAGCCGCTTGTACTCCTCCAGCAGCACCTGGCCCGAGTCGTCCACCGGGATGACGCGCAGCTTGGCGCCCTTCTCGGCCGCGAGCTGCTGCCACGGCACGATGTTGGCGTGGTGCTCCAGGTTCGAGACGATGATCTCGTCGCCTTCGCCGACGTTCTTGGCGCCCCAGGTCTTGGCCACCAGGTTGATGGCCTCCGTGGCACCGCGCACGAAGATGATCTCGTCCGTCGAACCGGCACCGATGAAGCGCGCCACCTTCTGGCGGGCGGATTCATAGGCGTCGGTCGCGCGCGCCGCCAGCTCGTGCGCGGCGCGGTGGATGTTGGAGTTCTCGTGCGCGTAGAAGTAGGCGATGCGGTCGATCACCGCCTGCGGCTTGTGCGTCGTGGCGGCGTTGTCGAACCAGACCAGCTGCCGGCCGTTGACCCGCTCCTGCAGGATCGGGAAATCGCGCCGGATCGCGCTGACGTCGAACGGCGGCCGGGCCGAGGCAGCCGGTGTCGGCACAGCGGTCGGATCGAAAGCCGATGAACCGTGGCCTGGCGGCGGCGCGAAGTAGAACGACGCGGCGTTGCCGCTGCTCGGCGTCTGCGGCACGGCCGGACCCCGATCGAAGCCGGCCAGCAGCGCGCGCAGGTCGTCCGCGCCCGGCAGCCCGAACGGCTGCGCGCTGACGCGGTCGTCCTTCGGCGCGGCGGCATTGGGCACCAGCACCGAACTCGACTTGCCGAGCGACAGCGCGTGCGGCGACGGCGCCGACTGGGCCGAATGTGCCGAGGTGGGCGAACCGCCGGAACCCGCCGCATGGCTGGCCGCCGCAGACTCCGCGTTCGACGGTGTCGGCAGCGCCGCCGGTGCGCTCAGACCGCTGATGCCGGACAGGCCCGGCGGCAGTTGCGCGCCGGTGGGCGGCTGGGGCGCGGCACCGTTCGGCAGCGCGGCGAAGAACTCGCCCGCCAGCCGGGCCAGCGTGGCCACGTCGGGCAGGCCGGCCGGCACCTCAGCCGCCGAGCCGCTCGTGCTCAGCTCACTTGTAGGTGTCAGGGTAGTCATGGTACTTGGCCGTTTCCACGTCATCGAGCACTGCAATCGCGTCCGGGGTCAGCACTGCCAGCGAGCAGTACAGACTGATCAGGTACGACGAAATCGCGTTGCGGTTGATGCCCATGAAGCGCACCGACAGACCCGGGCTCTGCTCGCCGGCCAGACCGGGCTGGAACAGGCCGACCACGCCCTGGCGCTTTTCGCCGACGCGGATCAGCAGGATCTTGGACTTGCCGTCCGCCACCGGCACCTTGTCCGACGGGATGAGCGGAATGCCGCGCCAGGTCAGGAACTGCGAGCCGAACAGGCTCACGGTCGGCGGCGGCACGCCGCGCCGCGTGCATTCGCGACCGAAGGCGGCAATCGCCAGCGGATGCGTCAGGAAAAAGGCGGGCTCTTTCCAGACCTTGGTCAGCAGCTCGTCCAAGTCATCGGGCGTCGGTGCGCCGGTGAGCGGATAGATGATCTGATCTTCGGCGATGTTGGCCAGCAAGCCGTAGTCCGGGTTGTTGATCAGCTCGGATTCCTGGCGCTCCTTGATCGTCTCGATCGTCAGGCGCAGCTGTTCCTTGATCTGGTCGTGCGGGCTGCTGTACAGATCGCTGACGCGGGTGTGCACGTCCAGGATGGTCGAGACGGCGTTCAGGAAGTATTCGCGCGGCTGTTCGTCGTAATCGACGAAGGTCTGCGGCAGCTCCGACTCGTCGCGCTGCGAGCAGGCCACCCGCACGTCGCGCGGATTCTTGACGGTGTTGAGGCGGTAGATACCAGCTTCGACCGGCAGCCATTGCAGCAGATGCACCAGCCAGCGCGGGCTGATGGTGGAAAGCTGCGGGACGGTCTTGGTGGCGTTGGCAAGCTGCCGGGCGGCGCTGTCGCCCAGCGCGGTCGGCGCGTTCTGGTTTTCTGCCATGTCAGGCTCCTGAATTCAGAAAGTGAATTTGCTTATGCAAAAACTGCAGCGGGAGTCTCAGCGCCAAGCGTGATGGATTCAACATGCTATAGACGGCAAACTCAGTGTTTGCACCAGTACGGCGCCGCCTCGTGAGGCTAGAACTGGCTGATTTCCTGCTCGCAGACCGGGTGTGGTTCGGGGTCGGGGCCGGGCGCTTCGCAGCCGGCCACCAGCGTGCTGATGCGGACCTGCAGCGCGGCCGCCAGCTTGGCGGCGGTGCCCAGCGAGGGCATGGTGGCGCCGCGCTCGATCTCGCCGACGTAGGAGCGGTTCAGGTCGGCGCGGCCCGCCAGATCTTCCTGCGACCAGCCATGCGCGACGCGCAGGCGCCGCACGGCCAGGCCGAAGCGTTGACTCAGATTTGCCATGACGGTGCCTAGATACCAGCACCTTCAAGCACCGTGTCCTGGCGGATGGTGGCCTGGGTGATGTGGCTCCCCGGCGGCACGCTGTGGGTGAGCCAGACATTGCCGCCGATGCTGGAGCCGCGCCCGATCGTGATGCGGCCCAGGATGGTGGCGCCGGCGTAGATCACCACGTCGTCCTCGACCACCGGATGGCGCGGTTGGCCCTTGACGAGGTGGCCTTGCTCATCGGTGCTGAAGCGCTTGGCGCCCAGCGTGATGCCCTGGTAGAGCCGCACGCGCTGGCCGATCACGGCGGTTTCGCCGATCACGACGCCGGTGCCGTGGTCGATGAAAAACCCCGCGCCGATGCGTGCACCCGGATGGATGTCGATGCCGGTTTCCGAGTGGGCGATCTCGCTGACGATGCGCGCCAGCAGCGGCAGGCCCAGCACATACAGCTCGTGTGCCAGCCGGTGGTGGATCACCGCCGTGATGCCGGGATAACACAGCAGCACCTCGTCCACCGAGCGCGCCGCCGGGTCGCCCGCGTAGGCGGCCAGCACGTCGGTGTCGAGCAGGCCGCGCAGGCGCGGCAGGGCGCTGGCAAAGTCGTTCACGATCTGCACCGCCTGCGCGTCGATCTCGGCCTGTTCGCGCGGCTGGTGGCGCGCCACGTAGCTCAGCTCCAGCCGCACCTGCGTCAACAGGGCGTGCAAGGCGGCGTCGAGCGTGTGGCCGACGTAGTAGTCCTCGCTTTCCTGGCGCAGGTCGGGCGGGCCGAGCCGCATCGGAAACAGCGCGCCGCACAGCGCCTGCACGATGTCGTGCAGCGCCTGGCGCGCTGGCAGTTCGCGTCCGCCGTATTCCTGCGCACGCTGCTGGCTTTCACGCCACTGCGCGCGGGCCTGGCGCAGCTCGCTGACGACCCGGCCCAGGTTCTGGCTCGGATAGCTGGCGGGATTCAGATCAGACATGGGATGCTCTGTCTCGCCCATTCAGACCGGCAGCCCGGCGGCGTCGAACACACCTTCGAACAGCACCGAGCTGAGATAACGCTCGCCCGAATCGGGCAGCACCACGACGATGGTCTTGCCGGCGTGCTCGGGCCGCTGCGCCAGCCGTGCCGCCACCGCGACCGCCGCGCCGCTGGAGATGCCCGACAGAATCCCTTCCTCGCGCGCCAGCCGGCGGGCGTAGGCGACCGCCTCATCGTTGCTGACCTGCTCGATCGCATCGACCAGATCGAGGTCCAGCACCTGCGGCACGAAACCCGCGCCGATGCCCTGGATCTTGTGCGGCGCCGGCTTGATCGGCTCGCCGTTGCGCTTTTGCGTCAGCACCGGGCTGTGGCTCGGCTCCACTGCCACCGAGGTGATGGCCTTGCCCTTGGCCTGCTTGATGTAGCGCGACACGCCGGTGATGGTGCCGCCGGTGCCGACGCCGGAGACGAAGATGTCGATCGCGCCGTCGGTGTCGTTCCAGATTTCCGGGCCGGTGGTGGCTTCATGGACCGCCGGGTTGGCCGGGTTCTTGAACTGCTGCAGCAGCACGTACTTGTCCGGGTCGGAGGCCGCAATCTCCTCGGCCTTGGCGATGGCGCCGCCCATGCCTTTGGCGCCTTCGGTCAGCACCAGCTTGGCGCCGTAGGCCAGCAGCAGCTTGCGCCGCTCGATGCTCATGGTCTCGGGCATCGTCAGCGTGAGCGGGATGCCGCGCGCGGCGGCCACGAAAGCCAGCGCGATGCCGGTGTTGCCGCTGGTCGGCTCGACCAGTTCCTTGCCGGGGCCGGCATCCGGACCGATGAGGTCGCGCTTTTCAGCGTCCCAGATCAGCGCCGCGCCGATGCGGCACTTGACCGAGTAGGCCGGGTTGCGGCCTTCGATCTTGGCCAGCACGGTGGCCGGCGCGCCGTCGAGGATGCGATTCAGACGCACCAGCGGGGTGTGGCCGATCGACAGCGAGTTGTCTTGATACCAGTTGGACATGAGGCAGTTCCGGGTGAGGCAAGCAGGTCGGCAGGTGTGGGGGGCTTGAGCGGTGTCAGTCCTGCACCCAGGGCAACTGGTGGAAGCGCCAGCCGTCCGAGCCTCCACGGTGATGGTCGGCGTCGAGTTCGCCTTCAAAGCCTTCCAGCACATTGAAGACTTGCGTGAAGCCGGCCTTGGCCGCCACTTCGGCCGCCAGCGCCGAGCGCTTGCCGCTGCGGCACAGCAGCAGCACGACGGCGTCTTTCCTGACCTTCGATTCAAGCTCGCGTGCAAAACGCGGGTTGCGTGTCAGGCTGGTACCGGTGGCCCAGGCCACGTGCGCGGTGGACGGGATGTGGCCGACGAACTTGCGCTCTTCGGTGCTGCGCACATCCACCAGCGTGGCTTCGCCGGCTTGCAGCAAGGCCCAGGCTTGTTGTGGCGTGACGCCGCCGGCATACGGCAGGCCGGCAGCGTGCGCGGCGGCGCGGGCCTCGTCGAGCACCGACTGGGTGGCGATCGATGTGACCGCAACGGGTGCCGCCGTGGCGGACAGATTCTCTAGAACAGCAGACATCGCAACTCTCCTCGGCGTCATGTCTCAAGCAGATAGACGACAGAGTAAGAAGCGCGTGCGTTTTTCGGAACGAAGGAATCTGACCTTCCTTATGCGAAAACCGCTGGCGGGCCTCAAGCCGGCACCGGCTCGTTTCTTATTCAAGAAACGAGTAAGCAAGCGCGTCGATATTCTTTTGCCGGCTGATAGCGGGTGCAAATAATGCCCCCTTTGCTCATAGCGAGCCGAGCCGAATCGACAGGGACCACCCAGTGAACTTCCAGCAGCTGAAATCCGTACGCGAGGCCGTGCGACAAGGCTTCAACCTGACCGAGGTCGCCGAGGTGCTGCACACCTCGCAGCCCGGTGTGAGTCGGCAAATCCGCGAGCTTGAAGACGAGCTGGGCATCGAGCTGTTCGTGCGCGCCGGCAAGCGCCTGACCGGCCTCACGCCACCCGGCGAGACCGTGCTGCCAATCATCGAACGCTTGTTGCTGGACGCCGAGAACCTGCGGCGCGCTGGCGCCGACTACGCCGCACAAGAACGCGGCACGCTGACGATTGCCGCGACGCACTCGCAAGCGCGTTATGCGCTGCCGCCGGCAGTGCGCGACTTCAGCGCGGCGCATCCGGACGTGGTGCTGCACCTGCATCAGGGCTCGCCGCAGCAGGTGGCGCAGATGCTGCGCAGCGGCGAGGCCGACATCGGCATCGCCACCGAAGCGCTGACCGGCTACGACGATCTGGTCGCGCTGCCCTGCTACCGCTGGACCCACGCGGTGATCGTGCCGGTCGGCCATCCGCTGGCCTTGGAAGCCGAGCGCGGCGAGCTGCTGACACTGCAGCGCCTGGCCGAGTTTCCGCTCATCACCTACGAAATCGGCTACACCGGCCGCAGCCACATCGACGAAGCCTTCCGCCGCCACGAGCTGCCGTTCAATCTGGTGCTGGCCGCGATGGACGCCGACGTCATCAAGACCTATGTCGAGCTGGGCATGGGCGTCGGCATCGTCGCCTCGATCGCGTATGACGAAGAACGCGACAAACATCTGCGCGCCATCGACGTGCGCCACCTGTTCGCCACCAACATGACGCGCCTGGCGCTGCGGCGCGGCACCTACCTGCGCAGCTACGCCTTTGAATTCATCCGCAGCTTCGCCCCGCCGCTGACCCGCGCAGTGATCGAGCAGGCGCTGGCGCAGACGCCGGGCAGCAGCTTCGAGATCTGAGCCAGCGACGCCGACAAATACCGCGCCCGTGGCGAGCCTCTTGCCGCGCCGATCAAGCCATGAACGCCGCAAAAAAACGAAAAGCAGCCGCGTTATAGCCATAGTCGCGGCGATATAGCCATGAACGCCGCGTTGTAGACAACTTTCGCGCCGTTATAGCCATGGACGCAGCGTTGTAGACATCTTTCGCGCCGTTATAGCCATGAACGCCGCACTCAAGACATCAGTCGCGCCGATAAAGCCACCGGCGTTATCACGACTACACCGCCGCCGTGCTGGTCGCTGCCGGCAACGGTGTGGCGCTGGGCGCGCTGTGGCGCATCTACCCGACCCTGGTCGGCTGGGACGCGCCGGTGATCTGGCTCACCGCACTGGTGGCGCTGGGCTCGGTGGCCGTTCTGTTGTGGATGCCGCGCTGGGGTTATCGGCCGCTGTGAGCGGCTCCAGGGCAGGGCGGTTCAGGCAGGCCGATCCTGTTTGTTGGGCAACAGTGCGCAGGTCTGGCCATCTGCCGGTTGGCCGCATATAAGGACATGCGGCTTTATTCCTAGGCAAGCTGCGCGGTGCAGCCTAAATTGGCACGTCGAGCCATCGGTTGGCGCAGTGGCATGAACACTGCTTCGATCCCGGTTGACAACCGATCCCGTCCTTCGTCCGTTGATCCGCCATGTGCCAGTTGTTTGCCCTGAGTTGCAACGTACCGAGTGCGGTGACGTTTGCGTTTACCGGGTTCTCTGCCCGGGGTGGTCACACGGGTGATCATGCCGATGGCTTTGGCCTGGCGTTCCACGACGGCAGTTGCTGCCGGCTGTTCATCGACGATGACCGCGCCAGCGATTCGGCCCTGGCCGACTTTCTGCGCCACCATCCGATTCGCGCCCGCACCGTGTTGGCGCACATTCGCAAGGCCACGCAAGGGCCGGTGCA
The DNA here is from genome assembly GCA_041083665.1 of Leptothrix sp. (in: b-proteobacteria). Lineage (GTDB taxonomy): Bacteria > Pseudomonadota > Gammaproteobacteria > Burkholderiales > Burkholderiaceae_C > Sphaerotilus. The sequence goes on along the minus strand of JBFPGZ010000010.1, from coordinate 306,947 downwards.
GCTGTCCAACTGCCATCCCTTTGTGCGCGAGTGGCAGGGCCGTCACTGGTCGTTCTGCCACAACGGTGACCTGAAAGATTTCCAGCCCCGGCTGGCCGGCAATTACCTGCCGGTCGGCCACACCGACAGTGAACGCGCCTTCTGCTGGATCCTGCAGGAACTGCGGCGGCGCTTCGGCACCCGGCACATGCCCGACTGGACCCAAATGGCGCCGGTGATGGCCGAGTTGACCGATCGCATCGCCCGCCACGGCCGCTTCAACTTTCTGCTCTCCGACGGTGAAACGCTCTACGCGCATTGCTCGACGCGCCTGTTCTGGCTGCAGCGTGAGCACCCGTTTCCGACCGCGCATCTGGTCGATCACGACTTGGCGCTGGATCTGAGCGTGGCCAACGGCCCCAACGACCGCATGGTGCTGGTGGCCACCGAGCCGCTCACCCGCAACGAAGCCTGGGTGCCTTTTGCCGCTGGCGAACTGCAGGTGTTTGTGGCCGGTGAAGCGGTCTGGCGCCGTACCGGACCCGCGCCGCGACCGGTCAATGTGGTGCCGCCAGAGCGCCACTACGCACCTCTGGCCGTGGCGCTCTGATTCACTGTGGCGCGCGCCGAGCGGGGCGATGTCGACACATCCGTTTTGCGCATGTCCAACTGCAAAGAGCTTCGTTCCCTACCGGCTAGGGCGTCGCTAAGGTGATGCCCATCAAGCAGGAATCGGGGGCCAAGGACATGAGCGCTGAATCACAAGACGTACGGGTGCTGATCGTGCCGGGGCTGCGCAACAGCGGCCCGGCGCATTGGCAGAGCTGGCTGCAGGCGCAGTTGCCGGACGCGGTGCGGGTCGAGCAGCGCGACTGGAACGAGCCGCACCTGGACCGCTGGGCCGCGCGCATCGGCAGCACGCTGGAGCGCAAGGGCGGCGAGCGCTGGATCGCCGTCTGCCACAGCTTCGGTTGCCTGGCGCTGGCACGGCATCTGGCACTGCAGGCTGATTCACCGATCCAGGCCGCGCTGCTGGTGGCGCCGGCCGAGCCCGACAAGTTCGGCGTGGCCGAGTTGCTGCCGCAGCAGGCGCTGGCGCTGCCGACCATGCTGGTGGCCAGCCGCACCGATCCATGGATGAGCGCTGCCAGCGCGCGCCGCTGGGCACGGCGTTGGGGCGCCAGCTACCTGAACCTGGGCGATGCTGGCCACATCAACACCGAAGCGGGCTTCGGGCCACTGCCGCTGGCCCAGCAGTGGGTGCAGTCCGCCACCGACCGGCTGGCACGGGTGCGTCGTGTCGAGCGTGCTGCGGCGACGGGCTGGGCGCTCGCCCTCTGAGCTGTTATCTGAAAATCAGATAAGAAGCTGCGAATTCATTGGTTCTTTGTTGGCGCGTGGTTTCCTACCATGCGGCTATTGGTCGCCCAACAAAGAACTTGTCTCATGAAACTCAATCGTCGTCTCACTGTGCTGCGCTCTCTGGCAGCGGCAACCCTGCTGGTTGTGGGCGCCGGTGCGGTCCAGGCCAAAGACATCGCGCTGCTCAACGTCAGCTACGACGTGACGCGCGAGTTCTACAAGGACTACAACGCGGCCTTTGCCAAGCACTGGAAAGCCAGCACCGGTGAAGACCTGACGCTGAACCAGTCGCACGGCGGCTCCAGCAAACAGGCGCGCAGCGTCGCCGATGGTCTGGAGGCCGACGTCATCACGATGAACCAGGCCAATGACATCGACATCCTGTTCGAGCGTGGCAAGCTGATTCCGCAAGACTGGGCCAAACGCCTGCCCAACAACAGCGCACCGACCACCTCGGTGTCGGTGATTCTGGTGCGCAAGGGCAACCCGAAAGCCATCAAGGATTGGGCTGATCTGGCGCGCAGCGGTATCTCGGTGGTGATTCCAAATCCCAAGACATCGGGCAATGGCCGTTATACCTATCTGGCCGCCTGGGGCAGCGTGCTCAAGGGCGGTGGCAACGCCACGCAGGCGCGCGAACTGGTGACCAAGGTATTTGCCAACGTGCCGGTTTTCGACGGCGGCGGCCGGGCCGCCACCACAACCTTTGCACAACGCGGCATTGGCGACGCGCTGGTGACCTTCGAGAGTGAAGTTGATCTGATCCTGGGTGAATTCGGGCGCGACTTTGAAGTGGTTTACCCGAAAACCACCGTGCTGGCCGAAAACCCGGTCAGCGTGATCGACAAGGTGGTCGATCGCAAGGGCACGCGCAAGCAGGCTGAAGCCTATCTGCAATATCTCTGGTCGGATGCCGGCCAGGAGGTTGCTGCCAAGCACCACCTGCGGCCGCGCAATGAAAATATTCTGGCCAAGCATGCGGCGGACTTTCCCAAGGTGGTCACCTTCACGGTCGATGAGTTGTTCGGTGGCTGGAAAAAAGCCCAGAAGGACCATTTCGACGATGGCGGCATCTATGACCAGGTGATCGCTGCGGCCAAGCCGCGCTGATCCGCAACGAGGGTTGATTCGATGCTGTTTTCCAGAACTTTGCTCAAACGCCACAGCGTGCTGCCGGGTTTCGACCTGGCGCTCGGTTTCACGCTGCTGTATTTGAGCCTGATCGTGCTGCTGCCGCTGTCGGCGGCATTCCTGAAAACCTTCACGCTGAGCTGGCCGCAGTTCTGGAGCACGGTAACCTCGCCGCGCGTGCTGGCCTCGTACCGGCTGACCTTTGGCGCTTCATTGGGCGCGGCGATCTTGAATGCGTTTTTCGGCCTGATCGTGACCTGGGTGCTGGTGCGTTATCGCTTTCCGGGCAAGCGATTGATCGACGCGCTGGTCGATTTGCCATTTGCCTTGCCGACCGCCGTGGCCGGTATTGCGCTGACCGCGATTTATGCGCAAAACGGCTGGATCGGCCAATGGCTGCCATTCAAGGTCAGTTTCACGCCGCTGGGCGTGTTTGTCGCGCTGATTTTCATCGGCCTGCCGTTTGTGGTGCGGACCTTGCAGCCGGTGCTGGAAGACGTGAATCAGGAGCTCGAAGAAGCTGCCGCGACGCTGGGGGCCACGCGTTGGCAAACCTTTCGCATCGTGCTGTTTCCGACCCTGATGCCAGCGCTGCTGACTGGTTTTGCGCTGGCCTTTGCGCGTGCGCTGGGTGAATATGGCTCGGTGATATTCATTGCCGGCAATATGCCGATGGTGAGTGAAATCACGCCGCTGCTCATCATCACCAAGCTGGAACAGTATGACTACGCCGGTGCCACCGCGATTGCGGTGGTGATGCTGGTGTTTTCGTTTGCATTGCTGCTGTTCATCAATCTGCTGCAGGCCTGGGCGCGTCGGCGCCAGGGTGCTTGAGCGGCCCCCGCACTCACTGATCGATTGTTGACCATGTCTGCTGTTGCTTCTATTTCTGCGCTGCCTGGGTCGGAATTCGCCCCGCCGCCAGGCCCCGGCGTGGCGCCACCTCAGGCGCTGGCCTCCACCGCCGAGCCGGTCTGGGTGCGTCGCACCTTGATCGGTGCCGCGATGTTGTTCATGACGCTGTTTCTGTTCATCCCGCTGGCGACGGTTTTTTATGAAGCCTTCAAGAAAGGCGTGGATGTCTATCTGGCTGCGGTGACCGAGCCGGATGCCCTCTCGGCCGCCAAACTCACGTTGATCGCGGCGGGTATTTCGGTGCCGATGAATCTGGTGTTTGGGGTCGCGGCAGCCTGGTGCATTGCCAAGTTTGATTTCCATGGCAAGAATTTTCTGCTGACGCTGATCGACCTGCCGTTTTCGGTCAGTCCGGTGGTGTCGGGCCTGATTTACGTGCTGATCTTCGGCTTGCAAGGCTGGTGCGGCGCCTGGCTGCGAGACCATGATCTGCGGGTGATCTTTGCCGTGCCAGGTATCGTGCTGGCCACCGTGTTCGTGACCTTCCCGTTTGTGGCGCGTGAGCTGATTCCGCTCATGCAGGCGCAAGGAACCGAGCAAGAAGAAGCCGCCCGCGTGCTGGGTGCGAACGGCTGGCAGATTTTCTGGCGCGTCACGCTGCCCAATATCAAGTGGGCGCTGCTGTACGGCGTGATTCTGTGCAATGCCCGCGCCATGGGTGAGTTTGGCGCCGTCAGCGTGGTCTCCGGCCATATTCGCGGCCAGACCAACACGATGCCGCTGCACATCGAGATTCTCTACAACGAATACCAGTTTGCTGCGGCGTTTGCGGTGGCGTCTTTGCTGGCCGCGCTGGCGTTGGTGACGCTGGTACTGAAGTATCTGGTCGAGCAGCGCGTCAAGGCTGAGCTGCGCAGCGCCTCCAGCGATCACTGAAAGAGGTTTCCATCATGAGTATCCAGATTCGTAACCTCGTCAAGCGTTTTGGCACGCTGGCTGTCTGTGACGGCCTCAACCTCGATATTCCGGCCGGCGAGCTGGTGGCGCTGCTCGGACCGTCCGGCTCAGGCAAAACCACCTTGCTGCGCATCATCGCCGGGCTGGAGCGGCCCGACGCCGGCAGCGTGCTGTTTCACGGCGAAGACGCCACCTATGCCGATGTGCGCGAGCGCAACGTCGGCTTCGTGTTTCAGCACTACGCGCTGTTCAGCCACATGACGATTTTCGAAAACGTCGCGTTTGGTTTGCGCGTGCGCCCGAAAGATACTCGGCCGAGCGACGCCGCCATCAAGGCCAAAGTCACCGATCTGCTCAAGCTGGTGCAGCTCGACTGGATTGCCGACCGTTATCCGCACCAGCTCTCTGGCGGCCAGCGCCAACGGATTGCGCTGGCGCGCGCGCTGGCGGTCGAACCCAAGGTGCTGCTGCTGGATGAACCTTTTGGCGCACTCGACGCCAAGGTGCGCAAGGAATTGCGCCGCTGGTTGCGCCGCCTGCACGACGAGATGCACGTCACCAGCGTGTTCGTCACGCACGACCAGGAAGAGGCGATGGAAGTGTCGGATCGCATTGTCGTCATGAATCAGGGCCGCATCGAGCAGCAAGGCAGCCCGGACGAGGTTTACGATAACCCGGCCACGCCGTTTGTGCTGCAGTTTCTGGGCGATGTGAATCTATTCCACGGCCGCCGCGACCATGCGCCGGGTGCCAGCGCCGGCAGTGCCGCGATCGACCCGACCGATATCAGCTACGTGCGCCCGCACGAAATTGATGTGCTGCTCGCCGCTGGCGCCGATACCTGGCCCGCCACGCTGGCGCATGTGCTGACGGTCGGCCCGAATACCCGGCTGGAATTCCGCCGCGATGCCGACCAGAGCCTCGTCGATGTGGAGCTGTCGCGCGAAGCCTGGAGCCAGCTGCGCGAGCGCCTCAGCCTGCGCCCCGGCAGCGCGGTGCATCTGAAACCGCGCCGCATCACGCGCTTTGATGCGCTGGTGGATGATCCGGCGGCGATGATTTAGGGCAGGTGCCCGTGGGTCAGACCTGATTCGGGAAAATCGCCCGTTCCTGCAGAATCAGTCTGCGCCAGGGAGGCGCGGGGGCTGATTCATGAACCTGAACGTCGCCATCGTCGAGGACGACCCGGAGTTCCGGTACCGCTTCACCGAGGCAGTCCGGGCTGCGCCTGATTTGCATCTGCTCGATGCTGCCGGCTGCGGCAAGGATGCGCTGGCACTGTTGCGCACCTTCCGACCTGACGTGATGCTGGTCGATCTGGGCCTGCCCGACATGTGCGGCACCGAGGTGATCCGCGATGCCAACCGGCGCCACCCGGGCATCGACATCTTGGTCGTGACGATGTTCGGCGACGACGAGCACATCGTGCGCAGCATTGAGGCCGGCGCCACCGGTTACCTGCTCAAGGACACCGATCCGTCCGGCATCGTCCAAGCCATCCGCGACGTGCAGCGCGGTGGCTCGCCAATCAGCCCGACCATTGCGCGTCGCGTGCTGGCTTGTTTCCGTGCCTTGGCGCCACCGCCATCGCAGCCCGCTGATTTCTCCGACACCACGCCATCGGTCAGTGACAGCCGTGCGCTGTCGCCGCGCGAGATTGATATCTTGAAGCTGGTTGCCAAGGGCTTCAGCTTCCAGGAGGTCGGCAGCTATCTGGGCATCTCGACCCACACGGTCGGGACACACGCCAAGCGCGTCTACCGCAAGCTGGCGGTGCATTCGAGCGGGGAGGCCGTTTACGAGGCGAGCCAAATGGGGCTGCTGTGAAACGTGGCCGCCGCCGGCCATGGTGGCGCGGCTGGCTGGGCATGCTCCTGTGCTGTGGCTTCGTGTGGCTGCTGCCCGCAGCAGCCAGTGCGGCGGCGACTGACGCGCAATGGTGCTACAGCACCACGACGCAGCCTCCTGCCGATGACGGTGGTTGGCAAGCACTGCAACTGCCGACGGTATTGCGGGCTCTCGACGCCAACACCGGGCCGGCCCCTGAAGTGCTGTGGGTCCGGCTCACGCTACCCGCGCCGCCGCCCGAGGCACGCAACGATCTGGTGCTCTATTTCCCCTACCTGAACAGCGGCCAGTTGCTGCTGAACGGCCAGCTGCTCGGCGAACTGGCCAGTTCCGACCCGAGCCGGGTGGTGCGCTGGGAGCGCCCGCACCTGATCAGCGTACCGCCTGTGCTGCTGCAGCCTGGGGCGCAACAGGTACTGCATCTGCGCTTGACCCGTCAACCCGATGTGCGCAGTTGGCATCTGCCAGCGGTTGTTTGGGGTTCCCGCACCGAGTTGCAAGCCAGATATGAAACGCGCCTGTTCTGGGTTCGGGTGGTGCCGCAGATCACCGTGGTGGTCTGCCTGCTGACGGCGGCGGGTCTGGCCTTTCTGTGGCGACTGCGCCGGGCTGAGCAGCTCTACGCCATCCTCGGCATGGCGGCGGCGCTGTGGGGTTTGCGCACGCTGACCTTCGTGATTGAGCAGATCCCGGCCGATGGCTGGCTGGCCTGGCGAGCGCTCTACTTTGGCGCCACCGGCGGCTTCATCGTCGCGATGGCGCTGTTTGCGCTGCGTTTTGCTCACGTGCGCCGGCCCGGGCTGGAGCGCCTGCTGCTGGGCTACTGGCTGCTCGGGCCGTTGCTGGTCGTGATCGGCGGCGTGCCGGGCGAAGCACTGGCCGGCCGCTTCTGGAGCGCCGGCTTGATCCCGATCGGCTTGCTCCTGCTGGCGCTCACAGTGCTGGCTGTGTGGCGGCTGCGCTCGCTGGAAGCGCTGGCGCTGCTGGTCGCCCTGGCTTTTGCCGTGCTGGCCGGCGTGCACGACTACCTGCTCGCCTGGAGCGAACCCGTCTTCATGCAGGCCTTTCCGGTCTGGAGCGCGCAGCGCCTGTTCCTGCTGCACCACGCCGCCAACGGCCTGCTGCTGGTCACGGCCGGCATCCTGGTGGCGCGCTTTGCCGCCTCGCTGAACGAGGTCGAGCGCCTCAACAGCACGCTGGAGCAGCGCATTACCGCCCGCGAAGCCGAACTGAGCTTGAAGCACCAGCAACTCACCCGGCTGGAAAACCAGCGTGCCGTCGAGGAAGAACGCCGCCGCATCGTCCGTGACATGCATGACGGCCTGGGCTCGCAGCTTTTCACCTCGCTCTCCAGGCTGGAGCGCGGCGCCCTGCCGACCGACGAACTGGCCGAGATGCTGCGCCGCTGCATCGCCGAAGTGCGCCTGACCATCGACGCCCTCAGCCCCGCCGAAGACGACTTTGCCAGCGTGCTCGGCAACTTTCGCTACCGCTGGGACAGTATCTTTGCCGCCGCACAGATCCAGACCCGCTGGCATTTCGCTGCGCCCGACGAACTGCTGAACCGCTTGCCAGCCCACCACCGCCTGCACGTGCTGCGCATCCTGCAAGAGGCGCTGACGAATGTGCTCAAGCACGCCAAGGCGCAAACCGTGGCCGTGACGATCAGCACCATCCCCCCCGATAACGCCCTGCAGTTTGTGGTGCAGGACGATGGTCAAGGGTTTACCCGGCCTGGTGGTGATCATCAGGGACGTGGATTGGTCAATATGCAGGCGCGTGCTGCCAGTATGGCGGCCCAGTTGAATATGGACGCTGATCCGCACGGCTGCCGGCTGCAGCTTGTCGTGCCTGTCACGGCATAAGCACGACCGCTGGTTGCTCCCTGTACCGTGTTCGTGGTACAGGCTGGCGTGAAAATGCTATTGGCTTTACCTAGTCAGGTGGATAGTATGAATCCAACGCGTATCAAATTGTTTGCGTGCTTAATTTTTCGAATCCATCCAATGAATTTCACTTCCACACTCGGACTCGCCACCAAAATCGCCGTCGCCATGACGTTGGTCGGATCATTCACCATGGCCAGCGCAGAAGAAAGGAACCATGAAGGCCAACTCTCAGGTACCTGGGTCATGGCAATCTCTGGTTTCGATGGTTGCGGCTACGGTACCAAGCGCGTCGAGGTCAAACTAGAAGCTGACCTTGCCCGCGTCGTTCCAGCGACCGTTGCAAATCATACCAACGCCTGTGGCAACACGGCGCCAACAAACTGGACATTTCAATTCATTCGTTACGACAGCAAGCTCGGCTCGGGTCACGCTGTGCTGGGCTGCGGCCCAGGCTGCGGTTGGGAATACGAAATCCAGGTCGACGGAGATGCTAATGTATTCTCAATGGTCGATGTGGCGCCGCAGAATCCTGGCAATTATCAGTCTGGCATTGCGATTCGGCAGAGGCGGCGCAACGATTGATGGGTGGCTGACGATATATTTTTGCCTACAAAAGGTTAAAACATGAAATACCCCGGCCGCGTCATCAAACTGGGCGAGCAAGAACCGGAAGTTGTCAGAGCGCTCAAGACTCAATTGAATGCTGAATTGGGTTTTCAGGCGGGTTCTGACAATTTTCTGGACCCGGAAAATACCGATTTCGATGCCAACACCAAGCAGGCCGTCAAGCTGTTTCAGATGCGGCGGGTCGATCCGCAGGGACGGCCTTTGAAAGTGGATGGCGAAGTCGGCCCGATCACCTGGGAAGCCTTGTTTGGCGGGACGACGGTTCCATCGGCCGATCAAGCTGGCGGAGATTTCTTGGCGACCGTATTGCAGGTGGCTGGAGCGGAGGAGCAAAAGAAAGTCCGTGAAGAGCCAAGAAACTCAAATAGTGGTCCGCAGGTTGATGAGTATTTGCGCAGAGCGGGTGTTGAGCCTGGCCTTGCATGGTGCTGCGCCTTTGTGTACTGGTGCTTTGATGAGGCAGCCAAAGCCATGCATCGATCCAATCCGATGTTCAAGACTGCGGGTTGCCTGGCTCATTGGAATGGCGCTCCATCAAAAGGTGCCAAACGCATACAGCGGTTTCAAGCCGTTGCCGATCCCGGTCTGATTCAGCCTGGCATGGTCTTCATCATGGATACCGGTGGCGGCACGGGCCATACGGGCCTAGTGGAAAGTATTCAAGGTGGGTTCATCAACACCATCGAAGGCAATACCGATGCCTCGCTGACCCGTGAGGGCGGTGGCGTCTACCGGCTGACCCGCAAGATAGCTGATATTAACAAGGGTTTCATCGACTATGCCGGTCTGTGATTGTGCAGCGTCATTTCTTACCCTGAAGGGAATGCACCATGTTCAAGCTTGATCGAATCTCCGCCACGGCATGCAACTGCGCTTGGCGCACTGTGGCATTGGCCTCTCTTCTCTGCATCGCAACGCCTGGCTGGAGTGGCAGCCACGGTCACGATCAGTACACCCCCCGCTCTTCTCGCGAAGCACTCAGTGCGGAGGCGAACAAAGGCCGCGAGGAAGGGCGGGCCGAATGGCATGGCGCCAGTCGTGCCACCTGGATTGAACGCTGGTGGCTCAGACTCACGGCGCTGCCTGCCGACGTGGGTGCCCTGGACCCGATGGGCGCCAACTGCGCATTGCTGCAAGACGGTCCGGTCTGGTTCCTGAATGCGCCAACGGGCGGCGGTTTCCTCAAGACCTGTGAGGTTCCGGCTGGCAAGGCGATCATTTCGCCGGTGTTCAATATCCTCAACGACTATCCGTGCCCGGATCCCAGTTTCGTTCCAGCGCCAAACCAGAGCCTCGAAGATTTTCTTCTGACCTCGTATGCCTTCATTGTTGACGGGACGACGGGTCTCGACGCCACGCTCGACGGGCACCCATTACCCATTCGCCGCGTCGTCAAGGGGGCATTCGGCTTTACCGGGGCTATTTCCTTGGCGACTTCAGGTTTCGACGGTTGTGTCAACGGCTCACCGCAAATAGGCATCTCCGACGGGTACTGGCTGTTCATTGACCCTCTGCCGCCGGGTCACCATGAGTTGCACCTGCGGTCGGTGGCTCCTTACTTTGGGACGACCGAGGGTACTCACGTCATCATCGTGAAGTAGGGCTGCTGGCAAGTACGCCTGAGCGCGGACGCAACGCGGCTGACACGTCTGCGGCGCCGTTTTCATGGCTTGATCGGCGCCAAAGATGTCTGCTTTGCCGCGCTGGGCGCGGTGGGCGCGTCGTCGAGCTGCTCCAGCGCCGACAGGAAGCTGCGCAGGTTGGTCAGCGCGCGCTCGGTCTTGTAGTTCAGGAACACCAGACAGAGAGTTGACATCGACGTGGTTCTTGCTCATCAAATAGGACCGGCTGCATTTGTCACTGCGGCACGAGCCGCTGACGTTCGATGCGCTGCTGCAACTGCCTCAGCACGACATCGTCTGGATGATGCTCGCGTACCTGGCGCAGCGTCACCTCGACCTCGTTGAGCCGGCCCGCCTCCAGCAGGGCCAGCACATGCAGATGCCCGTAGCGCGGCTGCTCAGGCGCCAACCGGCTGGCCAGCGCCAGCCACGGCAGGGCATCGCTCAGGCGCTGCTGCCGGATCAGCAGCAGCCCCAGCGCGTGCGCCGGCTCGGCCTGCTGCGGGGCGCGCCGCACGGCTTCACGCAGCAGCGGCTCGCCGTCAGCATCACGGCCGAGCTGGCGGTACAGATCGGCCAGGTTGACATAGGCCGGCACGAAGTCGGGCGCCCGCCCCAGCGCCTGGCGCAAGGCCTGCTCGGCTCGGGCCGGCTGGTTCAGGCGGGCGTGGATCTGACCCAGGTTGAGCAGCGCCTCCGGCCGGTCGGCAGCCAGCTGCTCGGCCACGATCAGCTCGGCCACGGCGGCATCGAGCGTGGTCTGGGCTGCGGCGCTCCACCACGCCGCCGGGGTGCCGAGCAGGCTGCGTGCGGCTTCGGTGCGCACAGCGCGTCGCGCGTCGGACAGCAGCGGCGCGCCCAGCGCCACCGCTTCGCGCGGCGGCAGCCGGGCCAGGCTGCGCGCCACACCCAGGCGGTCTAGCGCATCGGTGGCTTGGATCGCACGCTGCAGCACCGCCCGATCCGGCACGGCTGAAGCGGCCAGCGCCGAGGCGCGCGCAAAGGCGCTCTCGCCAGCAGGTGCGCCGGGCACGCGCAGGCCGTGGTCGTGGCGCACATGCACGCCCATGTAGGTCTTGGTCGGCATGTGGCAGCCCACGCACTGCGCGCTGGCCGTGCCGGGTTCGCTGCCGTGATGCTCGCGGCGGTCGTAGTGGCTGGCCAGATGGCACTGGCCGCACAGCGCGTTGCCGGGAGCGCGCAGGCCGCCGTCGTGGCTGTCGTGGCAGTGGCTACAGCTCACGCCAGCCCGGTGCATGGCACTCTGCGCGAACGAGCCGAACTCGAACACCTCGCCGTCGATGCGACCGTCGGGCAAGTACAGGCCCGGCTCGATCAGGCTCGGCCGGTACTGATCGAGAAACGCCGCCTGCGCATCGAGCGGCGCCACCAGCTCGCTGCGCCGCGCGTGGCAGCCCCCGCAGACCTCACCGGCGGCCTGGCCCTGCGCGGCCGTGCCCTGGTTCACCGCGATCGGCCGCACCATGCCGGCCTGGAATGCGAACACTGGCGGCTTCAGCACCGCCACCGGCCGCGCGAAGCCCTTGGCCGGATCGCTGCCACGCTGCCACGCTGCCGACTGCGTGCCCACGCGACATGGCGCGAGCCGGCGCCGTGGCAGGCTTCGCAGCCGACGCCGGGTTCATCCCAGCGGCTGGCGTAGCGGTCCGCTGCGGGGTCGTAGCCCTTGCGCAGGCCGGTCGTGTGGCAGGACGCGCACATGACGTTCCAGGTCTGCGCGCGGCCGCTCCAGTGGGTCGGCTCGCCGGGCGCTGGCGGATCGCCGGGATAAAGATGGAACCAGCGCTGGCCGCCCGCGCTGCGCGGCCGGGCGTCCCAGGCCACGCCGAGCGTCTGCAGCCGGCCGTCGGGCCAGGTGACGAGATATTGCTGCAGCGGGTCCACGCCGATCGTGTGCGCGATGGCGTATTCGCGCCGCTGGCCGTCGGCGCCTTCGGTGCGGACGCGGTACTGGCCGTCACGGCGCAGGAACTCGGTGAGCTGCTCGCCCGCCTCGAAACGCACCGGCTGATCGGCGCTGCCGAACGCGCCCAGCACGGTCTGCGGCGTGGCCGGCTGCAGCGCCCGCGCGTGGTGCGAGCCGGCCCATCGCCGCGCTTGCTCGGCATGGCAACCACCGCACACGTCACTGCCGACCGGGGCGGCGGGTGTTTCGGCAGCCGCACCAGTCCCCAGCAATCCGAACAGCGCGAGCAGCAGGCCGAGCCAGATCACCGCAGCTCGACACGTACCTGATGCAGCTGCCCGGCGTAGGCAAACGGCGTCCGATACGCCGGCGACACGGGCGTGCCCAGATCCGCGCCGATGTCGAGCGACTCGTAGGCCGAGTAGACGATGCGCCGGATCGGCCCTTCGCCGACCGGCTGGCCGTTGACGAACAGCCGGCCAATCCCAGATGGCGCCGAGGGTGCCGGCGGCTGCGCCGTCAGACCGCTGGCCGTCGGCACCTGCGCGGCGTTGGCCGGCAGCGCATCGGGCACGAACTCGAACGCCACCTTGAGCGGTCCGCTGGGCAGCGGCTGGCTGGCGACGATCTCGCCGGTCACCTGGCCGTAGGCGTTGGCGGCGTAGCTCAGACGGCCGTTCTGGATGTAGAGGCTGAAGCCGCCCCAGCGGCCACCGTCGGCGATCAGCACGCCGTCGCCGCCCTGAGCTGGCACGACGATGTCGGCTTCGATGCGGTGCGCGCGGCGCGTCACGTCCGGGCCGTTGCCGGACGGAATGCGCTGCACGCCGGCGCGGTAGGTGAAGACGTTGCGGCCGTTGGCCGGGTTCGGCCGGCCGCGTCCGTCCGGCAGCAGCGGGTAGACGTCGTTGCGCCAGGCTTCCTGGTCGAACAGGGCGTCGAGCTGTTTGACCTTGTCGGGGTAACGTTCGGCCAGGTTGTGAGCCTGGCTGTAGTCCTCGTTCAGGTTGTACAGCTCCCAGGGCCGCTGGCCGAACGGCGCGACGCTGAACGGATTGCCCGGCTGCTGCGTGACCTGGCGCGAGCCGGCCCACCAGCCGTCCTGATAAATGGCGCGGTGGCCGCTCATCTCGAAGTACTGGCGCGTGTGCGCGACCACCGCCTTCGGATCATCGAAGCTGGCCAGCAGGCTGCGCCCCTCAAAGGGCACCTGCTGGATGCCTTCCACCACCTCGGGCGGCTGGATGCTGGTGGCCTCGAAGATGGTCGGCGCGATGTCGGTGACATGGCTGAACTGGCTGCGGATCTGGCCGTGGCTGCGGATGCGCGCCGGCCACGCCACCACCATCGGGTTGCGCGCGCCGCCCAGCGTGGCCGGCATGCCCTTGCCGTACTGGAACGGCGTGTTGTCGGCCCAGCCCCAGGCGCCGCCGTAGAGGTTGTCGAAGCGGTCGCTGCCGAAGGCTTCGAGCAGCTTCAGGCGCTCCGGCAGCGGCAGCGAGCGGCCGTCCGGCCCCTGCGCATCGCGGCCTAGCAGCGGCGTGGTGATCTGCGCGCCGTTGTCGCCGGCAATGTAGATGAACAGCGTGTTGTCGGTCTTGCCGAGTTCGCTGATGGCCTGGTGGACCCGGCCGATCTGGAAGTCGGTGTAGGCCAGGTAGGCGGCCGAGACTTCGGCCTGGCGCGCCAGCAGCCGGCGCTCGTCGGCCGACAGGCTGTCCCAGGCCGGCAGCTCGGGCGGGCGCGGTGTCAGCTCGGCGCTGGCCGGGATCACGCCGCGCTGCTTCTGGCGCGCGAAGGTCTGCTCGCGCAGCCGGTCCCAGCCCTGGTCGAACTTGCCCTGGTACTTGGCGATCCAGTCGGCCGGCACGTGCTGCGGCCAGTGCGTGCCGCCGGGCGCGAACCACAGGAAGAAGGGCTTGTCGGGGTAGACGGCGTCCTGCGTGCGCAGCCAGCGCGTGGCCTCGTCGGCCATGTCGGCGATGAAGTGGTAACCCTGCTCGGGTGTGGCCTTGGGCTCGACCGGCGTGGTGTTGCGCCAGATGCGCGGTTCGAACTGGTTCTCGGCGCCGCCGTGGAAGCCGTAGAAGAACTCGAAGCCCAGGCTGGTCGGCCAGTGGTCGAACGGGCCGGCCGGCGTGATCTCCCACGGCGCGGTGTTGTGCCACTTGCCGAAGGCGGCGGTGCCGTAGCCGTTTTGGCGCAGCACTTCGGCCACCGAGACGGTGTCCTTCTGCCAGGTGAAGTTGTAGCCGGGATAGCCGGCATTGCCGACCACGCCGAAGCCGGCTTCGTGGTGATTGCGGCCGGTCAGGATGGCCGCGCGGGTCGGCGCGCACAGCGAGGTGACGTGGAACTGGTTGTAGCTGACGCCCTTGTCGGCCAGCGCCTGCAGCGTGGGCGTGTCGGCCACACCGCCGAAGGTCGAGGGCGCGCTGAAGCCGACGTCGTCCAGCAGCACCACGACCACGTTCGGCGCGCCCTTCGGGGCTTGCGCCTGCTTGGGCCAGGCGGGGGTGGACTGCGCATTGCTCGGCGCGATCTTGCCGGCAAAGGGTTCGGGCGGGCGCGGCAGGGTTGTAGCGGCGCGATCGGCTGCGCGTGCCGGGAGTCCGATGACCAGAAGGCACAGTGCAGCGGCCCAGCTGAGCCGGTGCGGGAAAGGAGTTGTAGACATCATCGAGCGGGGCATTCAGCAGGTTGTTCGGCGAGTTCAGGCCGGCTCAGCAAGCAACTCGTGCGCCATGCGCACCGCTGGCCGCAGATCGTGACGGCGCAAACGCCGCCGGCTGATTCCGTGGTTCGCGGTACTGCTGCCCGCGCAGCAGCCAGGGCAGCCCACTGCACCAACGCTGTTGCGCAGGCAGCAATCCACTCTCGCGCCAGCGGCCTGACCGGGATGAAAGGCTTGGTACGGGACTTGCCCCACTTGGCAAGGCGCTGCTCGCGCAGCAGCGACTTTCCTTGTGCCCCCTCTGGAACCCTTCATGACCTTGCTTCGTGCACGTACCCCTCAGACGGGCCTGACCCTGATCGCGCTGGCTTGCACCCTGATGCTGCCCGCCTGCGCGCAGACGGCGCCCGCTCGGCCAACGGTCTCCGCCGTGAGCGGTCTGCCCGACTTCACCACACTGGTCGAGCAGGTCGGACCGGCGGTGGTCAACATCCGCACCACACAACACGCCAAGGCCGACAGCGAGGAGGCCCAGCAGGACGCCGAGTCGCGCGAGCTGTTCCGGCGCTTCTTCGGCGTGCCGGCGCCGCGCCAACTGCCGCGCCGGGCACCGCAGCCAGACCCGGAAGAGGAAGTACAGCGCGGCGTCGGCTCGGGCTTCATCGTCTCCGGTGACGGCTACGTGCTGACCAACGCCCACGTGGTGGATGGCGCCGACGAAGTGCTGGTGCGCCTGACCGACAAGCGCGAGTTCAAGGCCAGGATCATCGGCGTGGACAAGCGCAGCGATGTGGCGGTGGTCAAGATCGACGCCGACAAGCTGCCCACCGTCAGCTTTGGTGACGTCTCCAAGCTCAAGGTCGGCGAATGGGTCATTGCGATCGGCTCGCCGTTCAGTCTGGACAACAGCGTCACCGCCGGCATCGTCAGCGCCAAGGCGCGCGACACCGGCGAGCTGCTGCCGCTGATCCAGACCGATGTGGCCATCAACCCGGGCAACTCGGGCGGGCCGCTGATCAATCTGCGCGGCGAGGTGGTCGGCATCAACTCGCAGATCTACAGCCGCTCGGGTGGCTACATGGGCATCTCGTTCGCCATTCCGGCCGACGAGGTGCAGCGCGTGGCCACGCAGTTGCGCACCCACGGCCGCGTGATCCGCAGCCGCATCGGCGTGAGCATCGGCGAAGTCACCAAAGACGTGGCCGAATCACTCGGCCTGCCCAAACCGACCGGCGCCCTGGTGCGCTCCGCCGAGACCGACGGCCCTGGCGCCAAGGCCGGCATCGAGGGCGGCGACATCATCCTGCGCTTCGACGATCAGGTGATCGAGAAGTGGTCGGATCTGCCGCGCTTCGTCACCAACACCACACCGGGCAGTGCCCACAAGCTGCAACTGCTGCGCCGAGGCGTCGTCAAGGAGCTGTCGGTGACGGTGGCCGAGATCGCTGCCGAGCCGACCAGCGCCCAGGCCGAGACGCCCAAACCGGCGCCACAGGACAACCGTGGCCTGGCGTTTGCGCTCGGCCTCAAGGTCAGCGAGCTGAGCGAAGCCGACCGCAGCACGCTCAAGCTCAAGACCGGCGTGCGCATCGACGCCGTCGATGGCGCAGCGGCACGCGCCGGCCTGCGCGAAGGCGACATCCTGCTCGCGGTAGCCAACAGCGACGTCGGCAGCGCCAAACAGCTTGAAGTGCTGCTGGCGCATGCGGACCGTGCCAAGCCGCTGTCGGTACTGTTCCGGCGCGAGGATCTGGCGCAGTACGCGGTGATCCGGCTCAGCAAATGACAGCGGCAAGTGCTGCGCAGCGTGCAGCACTTGAACAGTCACTGCCGCCCAGCCAACAGCAGCGCCGCAATCTGCTGTGCAATTAATAAATGCCACCGATCGAATATCGGTCTGCACAAAATAAATTAACTTGTAAATCAACGACTTGCAGTGATTTATGGATGGCCTCGAAACGGTCGCCAGCTGGCTTGCTAATTGCTCAGCAGAGCCATCACCACATACCTACCAGTGAAGCAGTCATTCACCGTGACAAGGGTCCGTCCATGAAAACCAAACTCTCTCTTGCCATCTGGCTGGCATTTGCAGCCACCACCGTGGTGGCGGCCGACACCAAGCCGCTGGCGGTTGAAGCCAAACCTGCAGCGCCCGCCAAGACCTGGTCGCCGTACCAGCCGGTCAGCGCGGTGGCGGTACCGGATGTCAAACAGAAAGCCTGGGTGCGCTCGCCCATCGATGCCTTCATGCTGGCCAAGCTGGAGAACGCCGGCCTGAAGCCGTCGCCGGAAGCGGATCGCGCCACCTACATCCGCCGCGCCACGCTCGACGCCTGGGGCTTGCTGCCGACGCCGGAAGAAGTGGCCGCCTTCGTCAGCGACAAGTCGCCCGACGCCTACGACAAGCTGGTCGATCGGCTGCTGGCGTCGCCGCACTTCGGCGAGCGCCAGGCGCGCCGCTGGCTTGATCTGGCCCGCTACGCCGACTCGTCCGGCTTCCAGAACGACACCACGCGCGCCAACATGTACCGCTACCGCGACTACGTGATCGACGCCTTCAACAAGGACAAGCCGTACAGCCGCTTCGTGCAGGAGCAGATCGCGGGTGACGAGCTCTGGCCTGACAGCGAAGAGGCCAAGATCGCCACCGGCTTCCTGGCCGGCTACCCGGACAACCTGAACTCGCGCGACCTGGTGCAGCGCAAGTACCAGATCGAGACCGACAACACCGACCTGATCGGCGAGACGCTGCTCGGCGCCACCGTCGGCTGCGCGCGCTGCCACAACCACAAGGCCGACAAGCTCAGCCAGAAGGAATACTTCCAGCTGCAGGCTTATCTGGCCAATCTGTCGTTCGACGTGCGCACCCAGACCAAGGAACGCCCGGTGCGCGACCCCGAGTTCCAGAAGACCCAGGACGCCTACAACGCCACCACCAAGGAACTGCGCGACAAGATCAAGGCGATCACCGACAAGTACGAGGCCGCTGGCGTCAAGTACCAGAAAGAGCGCTACCTGACCGACAGCCGTGACGCCCTGTTCAAGCCCGAAAAGGAATGGAACGGGCTGGAGCGCTGGGTCAACTGGCGCCACAAGAATCAGATCAACTCGCAGAACGAGGGGCAGCAGCACCTGCGCCTGGTCGCCACCGACGAGAGCCACGTCGAGCACACGCCCGAGGCCATCGCCGACTACAAGGAATATCAGCGCTTGAGCGCCGAGCTGGCCAAATTCGACAACCTCAAGCCCAAGCGCCGTGATGACGGCGTGGTGTTCAACTACACCACCGCGACCGAGCTGACGGCCACCGACGTGCCCAAGACCTTCGTGCGCTTCACCGGTCAGCACGAACGGCCGACCGACGAAGTCCAGCCCGCCATTCCGTCGCTGTGGCTGGGCAACGGCGCGCAGCCGACCATCAAGGCCACCGACAAGTCGTCCGGGCGCCGTACCGCGCTGGCCAGCTGGCTGACCGCCGACAGCAACCCGTTGACGGCGCGCGTCTACGTCAACCGCGTCTGGGCCCAGTTGTTTGACAAAGGCATCGTCAGCACGGTGCAGGACTTCGGCCGCGCCGGCGCCAAGCCGACCAACCCGGAACTACTCGACTTCCTGGCCACCTCGTTCGTCAAGGACGGCTGGAGCGTCAAGAAGCTGCAGCGCGAAATCCTGCTGTCCAGCACCTACCGCCAGTCGTCGGCCGAACGGGCCGACGTGGTCAAGGCCGATCCGGACAACAAGCTGCTGGCGGTGTTCCCGCGCAAGCGCCTGGAAGCCGAAGAACTGCGCGACTCGCTGCTGTACGCCTCGGGCCAGCTGGTGGACAAGGTCGGCGGCCCGGCGGTGTTCCCGCCGGTGCCCAAGAACCTGAACGCCGGCAACCTCTGGCAGGAACCGCGCAACGACGAAGAAACCCGCCGCCGCACCATCTACACCTTCGTGCGCCGCAGCGTGCCCTATCCGCTGACGGTCAACTTCGACCCGGCCAACCCGGTCCAGCCGCATCAGAAGCGCGACGTCACCACCACGCCGCTGCAGGCGCTGACGCTGTTCAACGCCGACATCACCTTCGGCTGGTCGCAGGCGCTGGCCGGTCGCGTGATCAACGAAGCCAACGGCAAGGATGAAGGCGCCAAGCTCGATCGCCTCTACGAAGTTCTGTTCGCCCGCAAGCCGACCAAGGATGAGCGCACCGCGCTGGTCAGCTTCCTCGACCAGCAGGAAAAGCTCATCGCCAGCAAGTCGGCTGCGAGCGGCACCTTCCAGGTCGCCATCCCGACCGGCGTCAAGCCCGAGAAGGCGCTGGCCAACCCGCTGCGCGCCGCCGCCTTCGTCGATCTGGTCCACACGGTGGCCAACGCCAACGACTTCGCCTACCGCTTCTGAACCTTCAAGGAATTGCCAACATGATCAACTCACGTCGTGACTTTCTGCTGCGCTCCGGCCAAGGCGCTGCCGGCCTGGCCCTGGGTGGCCTGGTGCCGGGCCTGGGCGGCCTGAACATGGCCATGGCGGCCGATCTGGCCGATCCGCTGGCGCCGAAGCAGCCGCACTTCCCGGCCAAGGTCAAATCGGTCATCTGGCTGCATCAGAACGGCGCGCCCAGCACGCTCGACCTGTTCGACTACAAGCCCGAGCTCAAGAAGCTGGCCGGCACCGGCGTGCCCGCCTCGTTCCTGAAGGGCATCAAGACTTCGACGCAAGGCGGCGTGACCAAGCTGTTCTATTCGAACAAGCGCGAGTTCAAGCAGTACGGCGAGAGCGGTGCCTGGTTCTCGGATCTGGTGCCTAACTTGGCCGAGCATGCCGACAAGATGACCTTCATCAAGTCGCGCACCACCGTCGGCGCCACGCACGACATCTCGATCCTGCTGATGAACAGCGGCGACGTGAACCCGGGCCGACCGTCGCTGGGCGCCTGGGTGAGCTACGCGCTCGGCTCGGCCAACCCCGATCTGCCGCCGTACGTGGTGCTCTACAACGGCGACCGCGAACCTCAGGCCGGTTCGCAGAACTGGAGCTCGGGCTTCCTGCCGGCGGTCTACCAGGGCACGGCGTTCCGCCCGGGCGATTCGCCGATCCTGTACCTCGACCGCCCGGAACTGCGCACCGCGCAGCAGCAGCGTGGCCAGCTGGATCTGCTCAAGCGGCTCAATCTGCAGGGCGCGTCGAAGTACCCGCACGACTCCGAGCTACGCGCCCGCCTGAACGCCTACGAGCTGGCCGAGCGCATGCAGACCGCAGCGCCGGAAGCCGTCAGCCTGGACAAGGAAAGCGACGCCACCAAGAAGCTCTACGGCCTGGACGACAAGCACACCCAGAGCTACGGCGAAACGCTGATCCGCGCGCGCCGGCTGGTCGAGCGCGGCGTGCGCTTCATCCAGGTGGTGTCGGGCTACCCGCAGGGCGTGGACGAGCAGCGCCGCAGCTGGGACGCCCACAACAACCTCGACGAAAACCACGGCGTGATGGCCAAGATGGTCGACAAGCCGATCGCCGGTCTGCTGTCCGACCTGAAGGCACGCGGCCTGCTGGACACGACGCTGGTGGTGTGGACCTCGGAGTTCGGCCGCACGCCGTGGGGCGAAAGCGGCGACGGGCGCGACCACAACCCCTGGGGCTACACCAACTGGCTGGTGGGCGGCGGCCTGAAAGCCGGCCTCACCTACGGCGCCACCGACGAGCTCGGTGTCCAGGTGGCCGACAAGGAAAAGTCGGTCGACAGCTATGACCTGAATGCCACCGTGCTGCAACTCATGGGTCTGGACCACCTGAAGACCACCTTCCTGAACAGTGGTCGCTCGGAGCGCCCGACGGTGGTGTACGGCAAGGTGGTCAAGGACATCCTCGACATCTGACCTTGAACCACGGCCCCGCGCGGGGCTGTCCGCATGAACCTGACGTTTCACCGCTGTGATGTGGCCACCCAGACGATCCCGATTTGTCACCCTTGCGCTGCTGCTGTGGGCCATGGCCTGTACGGTCGGTGCGGCGGAAAAGAGCAAACCACGCCCGCTGCCACCGGTCACGGCAAAAGCATTCGCAGCAGCGCCTGCGCTGATCGGCCCCGGCGATGCCACGCTCGGCAAGGAAAAAGCCGACTCCGAGCGCTGCATCGAATGCCATGGCCCGCAAGGCCAGGGCCTCGGGCACAGCAACGGCCCGGAAGGCAAGTTCCCGAAGCTGGCGGGTCAGAACCCCCAGTACCTGCTCAAGCAGCTGGACAACTTCCGCACCGGCGCACGCCAGAACGAGTGGATGGCGGTGATGGCCACCAACGTCGCGGACGCTGACCTGCGCGACATCGCGGCCTACTTTGCCAGCCAGCCGCGCATGCAGGGTGACGGCGAAGGCGGCAACCCGGCCGGCCAGGCGCTCTTCCTGCAAGGCGATGCCAGCCGTGGCATCCCCGCCTGCGCCAGTTGCCACGGCGAGCACGGCCAGGGCAGCAGCTCGCCAGGCGGTCTGCAGGTGCCGATGATCGGCGGCCAGGAGTGGATCTATCTGGAGAAGCAACTGCTCGGCTGGCGCAGCAACTGGCGTGACAACAGCCCCGGCGGCGTGATGCATGCGGTCACCCGCGCCCTCACCGATGCCGACATCACGGCGCTGACCAGCCATCTGGCCAGCCTGCGCTAGCGCGCTCAGTTCTTGAGTTTGATGAACGCCTGAATGATGTATTTGTGGCCGGACTCGGCTACATGGCCAGATGTTGCGCAACTTTGACCGCGCCGTCGGGCAGGTTCTGGTGGTGCTGCTCGGCCCGGTGCGTCGCCACCACGATCCCAACGCCACCGCCATGCTGGCCCACTCCAGTCAGCGATATCACTGGCATTGAAGACGGCTTGAGATCAAGGCCGGGCGCACGGATCGTCACGGTGCGGCGCAGTCGTCATCCAGACATGGGTATAGAGCTGGCGGCTGGCGGCCAGATCGTCGGTTGATTCCAGAAAACCAATGCTGATGACCTTGGCCGCCGGCTGCCAGGCCGCAATCAGGTGTGGCACGCCATAGTCGCGGTGCACATGGCCGTTGCCGGCCACCACCGCCGCACCGGGTCGCTGCAAATCGGCCAGCAGCGCGCCACGCAAGGCATGGTGGTGCGGGTTGTCGTGCTGCTCACCCAGCAACACGTAATCGCTGGCACGCAGGCTGGCCAGCAATTGGTCGCGGCTGATGAGCTGGCCGCTGGCCAGGTCCAGGATCTGCTCGGCGGCGGGCTCAGGCGGTGGTGTGCTGCAAGCCGACAGGCCCAGCGTGAGGCAGGCGCCCAGCACACAGCCCAGCAAGGTCCACAGCCCGCCCCGCAAGCTCATCACCATCCCGGCTGAGCCTGTTGCTGCGTGGCCGGTGCCGGCGGGTCTTGCGGCAGCAACACGCCGCTGACCAGCACCACGGCCGCCAATGCAGCCACCAGTGCGGTCAGGAACGCCAGCCAACCGCCGTGACGGATCGGCGCGTGGCTGTGGGCGTCCTCGGCCTCGATGTCCTTGTGGCCGGTGATCATCGGCTTGACCAGGTTGTCTTTCTTGAACCAGGTGTAGAACGCGATGGCCAGCACATGCAGGCCCAGCAGAATCAGCAGCCCGTTGGCGATCAGGTGGTGCAGCCCCGTGAGCTGCGACTGCAGTGCGTCGCTGACCAGCACCGCCAGCGGGCCGCTGAAGGCGATGTCATCGTTGGTGAACAGGCCGGTGCCGGCCTGCGCCGCCAGCAAACCCAGCAAGGCAAACACCGACAGCGCCCCGATGGGGTTGTGGCCGATGCCATCCCAGCGGCCGCGCAGATAGGCCAAGACCTTCTGCGGCGTCGGCACAAAGTTGAGGAAGCGCGAATGGGTCGAGCCGATGAAGCCCCAGATGAGCCGGAACACCACCAGCCCGACGATGGCCACGCCTGCCTTGCCATGCACCGGCATCCAGTCGCCGCCGATCTGGCCGGTGATCACCGCCGTCAGCACCGCCCCGACCAGTGACCAGTGGAACACCCGGGTCGGCAAGTCCCACAGGTGAATGCGCACCCGCGCCAGCCCTGACACGCGGGGCTGAGCGGCCAGGTCAGGTGCGGCGGCAGAATCCGCTTGGGGCAGGGAGGGCGACGGCAGGCTCATGGTCAGGCTTCCAGCATCAAATGACAAACGGATGCCGACGGTGCGGCATCCCGGCGCTCAGCGCGAGGCGGCTGCAGCAGCGGTACGCGGCGGGGGCGGCTGAATGTGGCTGACCGCCTTGCCACCTTCCTTCTCGTAGTCTTCCGAGCCCGCCGCACCGGCGATGGTGTAGCCCTTGGCGGCCAGCAGGTCACCGGCAGCACCCGCACGCTGGGCGTGGTTGGAAACGGTGATGATGGCGCGGTCCTTGGGCAGATAGGCCAGATTCTTATCCAGATCCTTGTTCTGCACGTTCAGGAACACCGGAAAGCTGCCGTACTGAATCAGCTCGTCAGGGCGGCGCACGTCCAGCACCAGGATCTTCTCGGGATGCGCCAGCAGCGCATCGACATCGGCGGCGCTCAGGTGCTTGGTCTTGTACTTCCAGACCGGCGCGGCCGAAGCAGCGGCCACCGGCGCGGTGGCTTGTTGCGCTGACGCCAGCGAGGCGGTGAGCACGAGAGCAAGGGCGAGCGCGCCCTGGAGCAGCTTGATGTTCATGAGATTTTCCTGTTGACGGGTGGATCACGTTATCCAGACACCTGAGCCGTCAATGCAGCATCCATGCCAATCACCGGGCAACTCGTGGCAGACGCCCGCCACACCATGACGAACGCTCGGCCAACGTCGCACGGTCGCTCTTCTCAACGCTGTCTGGTGTGCAGCATTTGCGGAATTGCTGTTGCCAGCGCAGCAGTTGGCACCCGCCAGGCCGAGCCAATCTGCCGACAACACCGCAGCAAGGCGCATCAACAGCCGCAAAACCACATTCAACAGCACTTATCGCATGAGCTTAGGCGAGTTCTTTCTTAGCACGCTATCTGCTTTACAGACGTTCATCGTTTGTCATCAGCCTCCAGTAAAAGAGAGAATTCCTGTGCACAGCCCCCAAGCTCTGAAGCGCCCATCGTCGCGGCTCACCCAATCGCAAGACTCCGCCCAATTCAAACTGTCGCCGATCGCCGCGATTGCCGCTGGCATGGCCCTGCTCAGTGCCGGCGCCACCTTTGCCGCTGATGACAGCGTCGTCGTGGCACAGGCCACCCAAGCCGCTCCGGCTGCCACCGAGAGCGCCGACACGCAACAACCGCGCGCGCTCGACAGCGTGGTGGTGCGCAGCCGCAACCGCATCGAGAAGCTGCAGGACGTGCCGCTGTCGGTCTCGGTGGTGGCCGGCACCGAACTGGCACGGCTCGATGCCACCGACATCGGCGCCATCACCAAACGCGCCGGCAATGTGTCGTGGAACCTGGGCAACCAGCGCACCAGCAGCATCTCGATCCGTGGCGTCGGCAAGGTCGGCCAGACCGAGGCGCAAGACCCGAGCGTCGGCGTGATCGTCGATGGCGTGAACTTCGCCTACAACGCGCTGACCTCAAGCTTCGACTTCGTCGACATCGACACGGTCGAAGTGACGCGTGGCCCGCAAGGCACGCTGCTGGGCAAGAACACCAGCCTGGGCGTGATCGCGATCAACACCAAGAAGCCCTCGTTCACACCGACGGCCGACTACTCGCTCGCCTTCAAGGACCGTGGCGGCTTCAGCGGCACGCTGGCAGCGGGCGGCCCGGTGATCGACGATCTGCTGGCCTGGCGCGGCACCTTCTCGGTCAGCCGCCAGGAAGGCGACATCGTCAACCAGTACAACCGCGACAACACCTACACCAACGTCGATCGGGTCTCGGGCCGGGTGCAGTTCCTGCTGACGCCGACGCCTGACTTCAGCGCGCGCGTCGCGCTCGACTCGCAGCCGCGCGCCGCCGAAGCCACCAACGGCCGCACCATCAACACGCCGACGCCAACCAAGTACGCCGACGGCAGCACCAACACCACCCTCAGCAACGACACCCGGCTGGGGCGGCGCTGGTTCACCCAGGACAAGGGCTACAGCCTGAACGACTACCTGAATGGCGGTGCGGACGGCAAGTCGGTCAACAACGACAGCGCCCGTCCGCTGGTGACCGGCAGCCACGGCGCCTCGACCGAGCTGAACTGGAAGCTCGGCGATGGCCACACCGTGACCTCGATCACCGCGTACAAGGATTACCACTTCGACGCCTACAACGACGAAGGCACACCGTTCGACGTCAACCGCAACTCGGGTGGCTTCTGGAACGACTACAAGCAGTTCTCGCAGGAGCTGCGCCTGAGCTCGCCGTTGGGTGGTTTGGTCGATTACCAGACCGGGCTGTATTACATCCAGGTCCACAACAGCTCGGTCTACAACAAGGGCTTCGGCAATGATGCCGGCGCCTGGTACGCCAGCAACTCGCAGTACAGCAACCTCGACAAGGACGCCGCTGGCCGCCAACTGCTGCAGAACTCGCTGGCCAATGTGCAGATGGCCTACAACTCGCCCACCGGCGACCAGGACATCCGCAATCGCAGCACCGCCGCCTACGGCCAGGCCAACTGGCACCTGTCTGATCCGCTGACGCTGACCACCGGTGTACGCCTGACGCAGGAAAAGCGCCGCAACACCGGCTCGTCATACATCATCAACAACGGCAGCGGCTCGGAGCTGAATCCGGCCACGGTCAATGGCGTCAACCTGGGCGGCTTCAACTCGGCCGCCAAGGCCACCACCCTGAATGGCACCACGTACGGCGCCGGTGACTTGCTGCCAGGCAATAGCGCCGACCAGCTCGCCCTGGCCGATGCCACAGCCAAGAAGTACTTCGGCAGCAGCGCCAGCTACGCCACGCTGACGGCAGCGCAGAAGCAGCAGATTGCCGACGCCAAGACCATCCGCGCCAGCCAGATCGGCGTGGTCTTCCCCGAGCGCGAGGCCGAACAGTTCAACCAGATCCAGCACTCGTTCGTGCTGAGCCCGAGCTACAAGATCAACCCGGACCTGACGAGCTATTTCTCGTGGCAATACGGCGAGAAGGCCGGCATCTCGCAGTTCGTCAACGGCAACTCCTATCTGGTCAAGCCGGAAAAGACCAATTCGTTTGAACTGGGCTTCAAGTCCTCGCTGCTCGACAAGACGCTGGTGTTCAACGCCGATGTCTTCCTGACCAATATCAAGGACTACCAGCAGTCGGTGCGGGTGGTGGATGACTACACCACCGCCGTCAACAACGATGGCAAGTACGTCTACACCAGCGCCACCGGCAACGTGCCGAAGGTGCAGGTCAGCGGCCTGGAGATCGACGGCGTCTACGCCGGCATCCGCAACACCACGCTGCGCTTTGCCGGCGCCTACAACAAGGCGATCTACAAGGAGTTCACCAACGCCGCTCAGCCGACCGAAGTGGGAACTTCAACTCCGGGCAAGACCATTGATCCGTACCGCGATATCAGCGGCCAGACCCTGGCGGGCTCGCCGAAGTACACCTTCAACATCGGTGCCGACTACCACCGGCCGGTGCTGTCCGACAAGGAGTTCCACACCAGCGCCAACGTGGCCTACACCAGCAGCTTCAACTCGGACACCGCGCTGTCCAGTTACGGCGTGATCCCGGCCAGCTACCTGGTGGACTACGCCATCGGTCTGGGCCGACGCGACAAGTCGTTTGACGTCAGCCTGGTCGTGAAGAACCTGTTCAACAACGACACGCCGCAGTCGCAGACCTGGAACAGCTACAGCCCGGCCGTGCCGCGCACCTTCGGCATCGTCTTCACCGGCAAGATTTGACGCTTCTTGCTCGCTACGCAGCAGCGCTGTTGCCGGGCTGCTGCGTACGCAACACCTTTTCTGCTTGACGGCCAGCGATTGGGCCGATCTGGCGCCAATCAGTGCCGATCGGCTCGCTTCAAGCCTGGCTTGGTAGTTGCAAAGACAGCCTCGACAGGTCATCGGACAGACATCATGTACAGCAAGCTTCAACTCGCACTCCTGCTGGCTTTCGGCTCGGTGGCAGCACTCGCCGCCGACGAACCCGCGCCGGCGCCCGCCAAGACAGTGGTCAAGTCCTGGGCCTACCAGGTCGTCAAGCGCCCGGACGTGCCGGCGGTGCAGGACAAGCGCTGGGTGCGCACACCGATCGACGCCTTCATCCTGGCCAAGCTCGAAGCCAAGGGCGTCAAGCCCTCGCCCGAGGCCGACCGCGCCGCCTACATCCGCCGCGCCACGCTCGACGCCTGGGGTCTGCTGCCGACGCCGGAAGAGGTCAAGACCTTCGTGGCCGACAAGTCGCCGCAGGCCTACGAAAAGCTGGTGGACAAGCTGCTCGCCTCGCCGCGCTACGGCGAACGCCAGGGCCGCCGCTGGCTGGATCTGACCCGCTACGCCGACAGCGACGGCTACAACACCGACGGCAACCGCCCGAACATGTGGCGTTACCGTGACTACGTCATCAAGGCCTTCAACGACGACAAGCCGTTCGACCGCTTCGTCAAGGAACAGCTGGCGGGCGACGAACTCTGGCCGGACAGCAACGAGGCGCTGATCGCCACCGGCTTCCTGCGCAGCTTCCCCGACGAGATCAACGCACGCGACCTGAACCTCAAGAAGCAGGAAGTTGCCAACGACCTGACCGACACGGTCGGCTCGGTGTTCCTGGGTGCCACCGTCAACTGCGCGCAGTGCCACGACCACAAGTACGACAAGATCTCGCAGAAGGAGTACTACCAGCTGCAGGCTTTCCTGGTCAACGCCAGCTGGCGTGACGACGTGCTGGCGCTGTCCGGCAAGGACCGCGCCGACTACGAGCTCAAGAAAGCCAAGTGGGAAGAGGCCACCAAGGATCTCCACGCCAAGCAGGACGAGATCCTCAAGCCGGTGATCGAGAAGCTGGAATCGGACCGGCTGTCGGGCTTCGTGCCGGAAACGCGCGTCTCGATCAGCAAGCCCGAGGCCGAGCGCAACGCCTACGACCGCTGGATATACCACCGCAACCTCTGGACCATGTCCGGCCGGACGCGCAACGCCGTCAACACGCTCAAGACCAAGGACAAGGAAGCCTACGCCAAGTACCAGGCTCTTGAAGACGAGCTGAAGAAGTTCGACTCGCTCAAGCCGAAGGATCCGGGCACCATCTCGACCATGACCGAGCTGGGCCACTCGGACGCGCCGCCGACCCGCGTGCTGTTCAAGGGCATCTACGACCGGCCGCTCGATGAAGTGCAGCCGGCCTTCCCGTCGCTCTATACGGACGCCAAGCCGCAGATCAAACCGACCGCCACCTCGTCGGGCCGCCGCACCGCGCTGGCCGACTGGCTCACCAGCCCGGACAACCCGGCCACCGCGCGGGTGTTCGTCAACCGGCAGTGGGCGCAATTCTTCGGTCGTGGCATCGTCGAGACGGTGAGCGATTTCGGCCGCGCCGGCACCAAGCCGACCCATCCGGAGCTGCTCGACTACCTGGCCGACGACTTCGTCAAGAACGGCTGGAGCGTCAAGAAACTGCAACGCCAGTTCCTGCTCTCCAGCGTCTACCGCCAAGCCTCCAGCGCGCGCACCGATGTGGCGGCCGATCCGGACAACAAGCTGTTCTGGGCCTTCCCGCGCCAGCGTCTGGAAGCCGAACAGATCCGCGACTCGCTGCTGGCCGCCGCCGGTCTGCTCGAAGAGAAAGTCGGTGGCCCGTCGGTGATGCCGCCGCTGCCGCCCAACTTCGACATCGGCGGTCAGCGCAGCGCCTGGACTACGTCCGAGAACCCGCACGACCACTACCGTCGCAGCACCTACATCTTCGTGCGCCGCAACAACCCGTACCCGCTGCTCGACACCTTCGACTGGGCCAACCCGCAGAACGTGCACAACCGGCGTGATGTGACCACCACCGCGCCGCAAGCGCTGGCGCTGATCAACAGCGATCTGGTGTTCGAGTGGTCCAAGACGCTGGCCGGCCGCATCATCAAGGAAGCCGGCCCCAACGAAGGTGCGCAGATCGACAAGCTCTACCAGACGCTCTACTCGCGCGCACCGAGCGCCGACGAAAAGCGCCTGCTGCTGGCTTTCCTCGACAAGCAGGAGGCAGTAACGCGCAAGCAGCTCGCCGACGGCAAGAAGCTCAACACGCCGGACGGCTGGGGCCTCAAGCCGGAGCTGACCGGCCAGATCGACAAGTTCTACAAGACTGTCTACGGCCGCGCGCCCGACCGTTTCGAGAAGGCGTCGTTCGTGCAGTACCTCGACAAGCAGCAGGAAAAGCTCGCCAAGGCCAAGTCGGCTGGTGGTGACGACGAGGACGACAGCGCTGCCGCTGCAGGCGGCAAGAAGGCTGACTCGAAGCTCAACACGGCGCGCGCCGCCGCCTTTGTCGATCTGGTCCACGCCGTGGCCAATTCGAGCGAGTTTCTCTACCGCTTCTGAGCGGCCACCGGCCCCGAGCTTTTCAAATATCACAAGGACTTCATCATGAGCAACAACTCACGTCGCGGCTTTCTCGGCGTTGCCGGTGCCAGCCTGGGCGGCCTGATCCTGCCGGGCCTCGGCCTCGAATCGGCCTTTGCGGCCGATTCAATCGACCCGATCGCACCGCGCGAGCCGCACTTCCCGGCCAAGGCCAAGGCGGTGATCTGGCTGCACATGGCCGGCGCGCCCAGCACGCTGGACCTGTTCGACTACAAACCCGAGCTGATCCGCCTGAGCGGCACGCCGCTGCCGGACTCGTTCGGCAAGAACCTCAAGACCGCCACCGACGGCGGCGTGGGCAACCTGTACGCCACCAAGCGGACCTGGAAACAGTACGGCGAAACGGGCGCCTGGGTGTCCGATTGGCTGCCCCATGTGGCCAAGCAGGTCGACAACATCGCCTTCCTGAAGGGCAGCAAGACCGAAGGCAGCACGCACGTGATCGCCTCGCTGAAATTGCACACCAGCGGGCT
Organism: Leptothrix sp. (in: b-proteobacteria); assembly: GCA_041083665.1. Lineage (GTDB taxonomy): Bacteria > Pseudomonadota > Gammaproteobacteria > Burkholderiales > Burkholderiaceae_C > Sphaerotilus. Next base: position 277,150 of record JBFPGZ010000010.1, on the reverse strand, counting down.
GGTGCCAGGCCGCCCGGCCCTGGGCGCCTGGGTGCAATACGGGCTGGGTTCGGCCAATCCGGACCTGCCGGCCTTCGTGGTGCTGCCGACCGGCAAGGGCTCGGCTGGCGGTGGTCGCGGCGCGGTGATTTGGAGCTCCGGCTTCCTGCCCGCCGCCTACCAGGGCACGGCGTTCCGCCAAGGTGATTCGCCGATCCTGCATCTGGCGCGGCCGGACGGTGTGAGCGAGCCCGAGCAACGCGGCACGCTGGATCTGCTCAAGTCGCTCAACGAGCGTCAGGCCGGCAAGTACCCGAGCGACACCGAGCTGCAGGCACGCGCCAAGTCCTACGACCTGGCCTACCGCATGCAGGTCTCGGCGCCGGAAGCGGTCGATCTGGGCAAGGAAACCGCCGCCACCAAGACGCTGTACGGCATCGGAGCCAAGGAAACCGACGAGTACGGCACCGCGCTGCTGCGCGCGCGCCGGCTGGTGGAGCGCGGTGTGCGCTTCATCCACGTCATCTCGGGTGCGCCGGACAACAGCGTCGACAGCTGGGATGCCCACAACGGCATCGAGAAGAACCACAGCGTGATGTGCAAGCAGGTGGACAAACCGATTGCCGGCCTGCTGGCCGACCTGAAGGCACACGGTCTGCTCGACACGACGATGGTGGTCTGGACTTCGGAGTTCGGCCGCACCCCGTACGGCCAGAGCGGCGACGGTCGCGATCACAACCCCTGGGGCTACACGACCTGGATCGCGGGCGGCGGCGTCAAGCCGGGCACCTACGGCGCCACCGACGAGATCGGCCTGCGCGCGGTGAGCTCCATCGTCGATACCTACGACTTCCAGGCCACGATCCTGCATCAGCTGGGCCTGGACCACAAGAAGCTCACCTTCACCCACCAGGGCCGCGCCGAAAAGGCCACCACGGTGTTCGGTGAGGTGTTCAAGGACATCCTGATCTGACGTTGACGTGTCATGCGCAAGTTGCTTGTTTTCCTGGGCCTGAGCCTGAGCCTGAGCCTGTTCGGCAGCGTGCTGTCGGCGCAGTTCGAGATCACCGATGACGCGATGCGCGACATCGAGGACACCGCCAAGAGCCTCGATTCGCACGTCGTGCTCAAGGACAAGAAGGCCGCACTGGCCGAGGTCCAGGAGCTGATCGCCTACTTCCGGCAGGTCGAAGGCTTCTACGCCGCCAAACCCGATGCCGGCGACGGCGTCGAGTTCGCTCGCAAGACCCATGTGCTGGCCGAGGATGTGCTGAAGTCGATCGAAGCGGGCAACTTCGATCAGGCCGCCGAGAGCGTCAACACCCTGACGCGCAGCTGCAAGACCTGCCACGACGTCTACAAGTCGAACTGACCCGATGCGACCTGCCCTGTCTCGCCCGCATCGGCCGCTGGCCTGCGCCGTCCTGATCGGCCTGGCCGGCACCTTGCTGGCGCTGCCGACCCGCAGCGCCAGCGTGTTCGAGTTCGACGTCTGGATGCGCGCCATCGACCAGCGCAGCGTCACGGTGCAGCGCCACATTGCGGCGCAAAACCACGCCGCTGCGCGGGCCGACGCCCGCGAGCTGGAGCGCCTCTACGCCCTGATGCAGGACTACTTCGCCCAGGACGGCCGCTCGCAAGACGCCGTGCAGGTCTCCAAGGACGGCCGCGATCTGGCGGCACAGATCCCCGGCGCGCTGGAGCGCCAGGACGTCGAGTCGGCCACCAAGGCCGCGCTCGGCATCGCCCAGGCCTGCAACGACTGCCATGACAACTACAAGCCGTTCAAGTAGCGGCCCGATGAGGATCAGCCCACCATGAAACATTCGCTCCAACGCCGGCTGCTCGCCGGTCTGATCGGCGCCGCCGTCGCGCTGCCGGCGCTGGCCGCCCTGAAAGACGGCGACAACGCGCCCGACTTCAAGGCGCAGGCCTCGCTGGCCGGCAAAGCCTTCAGCTACACGCTCAAGGACGCGCTCAAGAAAGGGCCGGTGGTGGTGTACTTCTACCCCTCGGCCTACACCGGCGGCTGCAACATCCAGGCCCACACCTTCGCCGAGAACATCGACAAGTTCACGGCTGCAGGCGCCTCGGTGGTCGGCGTATCGCTCGACAGCATCCAGCGCCTGAACGACTTCTCGGCCGACCCGCTGTACTGCGCCGGCAAGCTGCCGGTGGCCTCGGACGCCGACGGCAAGATCGCCAAGTCCTACGACCTGACGGTGAGCGAGATGCCGGTCGGCCGCAAGGACACGCGCGGCCAGGAGATCGGCCACGACCGTACCGAACGCACCACCTTCATCGTCACGCCGGACGGCAAGGTCGCCGCCACCATCGGCGGCGTCGCACCGGACGTCAACGTCAACAACGCCCTGGAAGCCGTGCGCAAGCTCGCTGCGGCCAAGAAATCATGAGCACCGCATTCACACCCGCCCTGCGCGCCATCAGCGCTGCGACCCTGGCACTGATCCTCGCCGCCTGCGCCCAGACCGGCACGCCGGCGCAATCATCCACGGCCGCTGCACCGGCGGCGTTCACGCCGGCTGTGCCGGGCGTGGTTTCGGTCGATACGCCGATCGAACTGATCAAGGACGGCTTCAAGGGCACCGAAGGCCCGGTCACGCTGCCCGATGGCAGCCTGATCTTCACCGAGACCACCGCCAACCGCATCACCCGCATCGCGGCCGACGGCAGCACCTCGACCTTCCTGGACAACAGCAACGGCGCCAACGGCCTGGGTTTCACCGCCAACGGTGATCTCTACGCGGTGCAGGTGCTCAAGACGCAGGTCGGCATCGTCTACCCGGCCGATCACGTCAAGGTGCTGGCCGACAGCTTCGAAGGCAAGCCCTTCGGTCGCCCGAACGATCTGGTGGTGGCCAAGGACGGCACGGTCTATTTCACCGACTCCGGCGTGAACCGCCAGCCCGGCCAGCCGGCACCGACCATCGAGACCGCCAAGCCGGCCGTCTACCGCATCACCGCCAAGGGTGCGCTGCAGCGCCTGGCCGCCGACATCGAACGGCCGAACGGCATCCAGCTCAGCCCGGACGAGAAGGTGCTGTACGTGGCCAACACCGCTGGCGAATACGTGCTGGCCTATGACATCGCGGCCGACGGCAAGGTTGGCGCGCGGCGCAACTTTGCCAAGCTGGCCGGTTTCCGCCAGACGGACAACGGCCCTAGCAGCGGCGCCGATGGCCTGGCGGTCGATCTGCTGGGTCGGCTCTACGTGGCGACCACCGTCGGCATCCAGGTCTTCAACAGCGAAGGCGAAGCGCTCGGCACCATCGCGCTGCCCAAGGCGCCGCAGAACCTGGCTTTTGCCGGCGCCGACAAGCGCTCGCTGTACGTGGTGGGTCGCGGTGCCGCCTACCGCATTGCCACCCTGACGCCCGGACACACGGGCCGCGCAAAATAAACGGCGTATCGCGCCGTCGCTCTTTCTCCGTTCCTTCACATTGCCAACCGCTTTTGGAAAACACATGAAACTCAAAGCTCTGATCGCTCCCGCCCTGGCCCTCGGTCTGCTGGCCGCCTCCACCGCTGGCTGGGCCCAGCAGGCCCCGAAGCCGGAACAGCTGATCAAGTGGCGCCAGTCGGCCTACCAGGTGCTGGGCTGGAACTCCAGCCGCATCAAGGCCAATCTGGACGGCACCTACAACAAGGAAGACGTGATCAAGGCGGCCAACACCATCGCCGCGATCGCCAACTCCGGTCTGGGCGCGCTCTACGCGCCGGGCACCGAAACCGGCAAGGGCTGGCACGACACCACCGTCAAGGCGGCGCTGTTCACCGATGGCGCCAAGGTCGGTGCTGCCGCCAACGCCTTCACCCACGAAGCCAACGAGCTGGCCAAGATCGCCCAAACGGGTGATGCAGCTGCCGTCAAGGTGCAGTACGGCGCCCTGGGCAAGACCTGCAAGGGCTGCCACGACGACTTCCGCAACTCGAACTGAAGTCTCACCCATGAAGCACACCGCTCGTCTGGGCCTGCTCGCCCTCAGTGTCCTGACCCTGTCCGCTTTTGCGCAGACCCCTGCTGCGCCGGCCGCCGCCTCGGCCGCACGGCCGGCCGCTCCGCCACCGCCGCCGTTCAGCTTCTTCATCACCAGTGAAGGCGCCGGCAAGGGCGCTGATCTGGGTGGCCTGGCCGGCGCCGATGCACACTGCGCCAAGCTCGCGGCGGCCGCCGGCAGCCCGCGCAAGACCTGGCACGCCTACCTGAGCACGCAGGCGGCTGATGGCCAGCCGGCCGTCAACGCGCGTGACCGCATCGGCAACGGCCCGTGGTTCAACACGCGTGGTGCGGTGGTGGCACGTGACCTGGCGCACCTGCACGGCGACACGATCGAGCTGGCGCGCCTGGGCAACAACCTGACCCGCGCCACCGCGTTCACGGAAAAGAACGAGCCCATCAAGGGCTTCGGCGACAAGCCCAACGAGCACGACATCCTGACCGGCTCGCTGCCCGATGGCCGCGCCTACAGCGACGCCGCCGACCACACCTGCCACAACTACACCAGCAGCAGCGAGGGTTCGGTGCAGCTCGGTCACTTCGACCGCACCGGCGGCGGCAACACCTCGTGGAACTCGGCGCACGCCAGCCGTGGCTGCAGCCAGCCGAATCTGATCAGCACCGGCGGCGCCGGGCTGCTGTACTGCTTCGCGCTGGACTGAACCGGCAAGCTCACGGGGCCACCTGCCATGGCAGGCTTGCAGGCGGCATGAAGCAGCAACATTGGCGCTGCAGAATGGCCGCTCTGCAGGTCGGCTGGCCCCGAGAAACTCCCTGACCCAACGCTTCCTGCCACCGGGCAAGCCCCCCTTGCCCGGTGGCAGCGTGCCGGAACGTTTCTGCTCGTGCCTTCGCAGCCGCCCACTGCGATGCAACCCCTATTTGATGCGCTCATGACTGCCCGCTCCCCTCGTTTTTCTCGACCTGGCACCCTGCGTTCACGTGCAGCCCATCATCCGGCCCGGGCCAATGCCGGCAAGGTCGTGCCATGGCTGATCGGCGTGCTGATCGCGCTGGGCGCAGGTGGAGCCGGTTGGTGGGGCTATGACCAGCAAACCAAAAACGGCAGCGCCGACAACCAGACCGCCGCCAACGGCGCCGCATCCGGGCCGGGCCGACCCGGTGGTGGTCCGGGTCGCGGTGGCCCAGGCGGACCCCGTTTCGGTGGCGCCGGCCGCATCCAGCCGGTGGCGATTGCCAGCGTGCGCCGCCAGGACATCCACGTCACGATCCAGGCCATCGGCAGCATCACGGCGGCCAACACGGCGGTGGTCAGAAGCAAGATCGAGGGCGAACTCAAGGCGATCCACTTCAAGGAAGGCCAGCTCGTCAAGGCCGGCGCCCTGCTGGCCGAGCTGGACGGTCGCGCGGCGCAAATCGCCCTCAGCCAGGCCGAAGGCCAGCTGGCGCGCGATCAGGCTCAGCTGCAAAACGCCCGGCTCGATCTGGTGCGCTTCAAGGATCTGCTCAGCAAGGACGGCATCGCCAAGCAGCAGGTCGATACCCAAGAAGCGCAGGTGCGCCAGCTGCAAGGCAGCGTGCAGGCCGATCAGGCGCAGGTGGACAACGCCAAGCTGCAGCTGTCCTACACCCGCATCGTCGCGCCGATTTCCGGCCGCATCGGGCTGCAGCAGGCCGATCTGGGCAACGTCATCCATCCGACCGACGCCAACGGCCTGCTCAGCATCACCCAGACCCAGCCGGCCAACGTGGTGTTTGCGGTGCCGGACCTGCATCTGCCGCGCATCACCGAACAGCTCAAGGCCGGCAAGGTGCTCAAGGTCGAAGCCTGGGACCGCGACCAGAAGACCCGCCTGGCGGTCGGCCAGGTGGCCAGCACCGACAACGCCATCGACGCCGCCACCGGCACCATCAAGCTCAAGGCCGCGTTTGCCAACGCCGACGGCGGCCTGTTTCCGAACCAGTTCGTCAACGTGCGGCTGCAGCTGAGCACCATCGCCGACTCGCTGGCGGTGCCGGCCGCCGCCTTGCTGCGCAACGCCGACGGCAACTACGTCTACCTGGTCAACGAGGACAAGACCGTCAGCGTGCACCCGGTGCAAGCCGGCGCCTCGGATGGCGACTGGGTCGGCATCCAGAGCGATCTGCAGCCCGGTGACCGGGTGGTGGTGGACGGCGTCGACCGCCTGCGCAACGGCGCCACGGTTGAGGTGATCCAGCCGCAGAACGTGGCACTCGGCGCGCCGGGCGCATCCGGTGGTGAGGGCGGCCAGCGCCGTCGGCGCGCCAAGGCCGACGCGGAAGGCGCATCGGCCGCACCCGCTGGCGCCTCGGCCAACCAGTGACCGGGCTGACATGAACCCCTCGCGCCTTTTCATTGAACGGCCGGTGGCCACCGTGCTGCTGATGCTGGCGGTGCTGCTGTCCGGCCTGGTGGCGTACCGGCTGCTGCCGGTGTCGGCGCTGCCGGAAGTCGATTACCCGACCATGCAGATCATCACGCTCTATCCGGGGGGCAGCCCGGACGTGATCGCCGGCTCGGTCACCGCGCCGCTGGAGCGCCAGTTCGGCCAGATTCCGGGGCTGGCGCAGCTCAGCTCGACCAGCTCGGGCGGTGCCTCGCTGATCACGCTGCGCTTCTCGCTCGATGTGTCGCTCGACGTGGCCGAGCAGCAGGTGCAAGCCGCCATCAACGCCGCCAGCAACCTGCTGCCGACCGACCTGCCGATGCCGCCGACCTACAGCAAGGTCAACCCGGCCGACGCGCCGGTGCTGACGATCGCGGTGACCTCGCCCTCGCTGCCGGTCACCAAGGTGCATGACCTGGTCGAGACCCGGCTGGCACAGAAGATCTCGCAGGCACCCGGCGTCGGGCTGGTCAGCATCGCGGGCGGGCGCCGCCCTGCCGTGCGCATCCAGGTCAACCCCGGCGCGCTGGCCTCGCTCGGGCTGTCGAGCGAGGACGTGCGCACGCTGATTGCCAACGCCAACGTCAATCAGGCCAAGGGCAGCTTCGACGGCCCGGCGCGCGCCTCGACCATCGACGCCAACGACCAGCTCAAGTCCTCCAACGACTACGCCAACCTGATCATTGCCTACAAGGCCGGCAACCCGGTGCGGCTGCGCGACGTCGCCCGCTTGGTGGATGACGCCGAAAACCTGCGCCTGGGCGCCTGGGCCAGCGTGTGCCCCCAAGACGCTACGCGTCGCCCCCCCGAGGGGGAGCACGACTGCCTTGGGGCGGCCCGGCAGCAGTCGCTCACAGCAGGCGTCATCATCAACGTGCAGCGCCAGCCCGGCGCCAACGTGATCGACACGGTGGACCGGGTGCGCGCACTGCTGCCGCAGCTGCAGGCCACGCTGCCGGCCTCGGTCGATGTGCGCATCCTGAGCGACCGCACCGTGACGATCCGCGCGTCGGTACACGACGTGCAGTTCGAGCTGCTGCTGGCCATCGCGCTGGTGGTGATGGTGATCTTCCTGTTCCTGCGCAGCGCGGCGGCCACGCTGATTCCGGCGGCGGCGGTGCCGCTGTCGCTGGTCGGCACCTTCGGCGTGATGCATCTGGCCGGCTTCTCGATCAACAACCTGACGCTGATGGCGCTGACCATCTCGACCGGCTTCGTCGTCGATGACGCGATCGTGATGATCGAGAACATCGCCCGCTACGTCGAGGAAGGCGAAGACCCGATGAGCGCGGCGCTGAAGGGCAGCAAGCAGATCGGCTTCACCATCATCTCGCTGACCATCTCGCTCATCGCGGTGCTGATTCCGCTGCTGTTCATGGGCGACGTGGTGGGTCGGCTGTTCCACGAGTTCGCCATCACCCTGGCGGTGTCGATCCTGATTTCCGCCTTCGTCTCGCTCACGCTGACGCCGATGATGTGCGCGCGGCTGCTCAAGCACACGCCCGAGGCCGCGCACGGCCGGCTTTACCAGGCGGTGGGCCGGGGCTTCGAGTACGCCATTGCCGGCTACGGCCGGCTGCTGAGAATCACGCTGCGGCACCAGGGCTGGACGCTGGCCGCCTTCGGCCTGACGCTGGTGCTGACGGTGCTGCTCTACCTGTGGGTGCCGAAGGGCTTTTTCCCGGTGCAGGACACCGGCGCGATCCAGGCCATCACCGAAGCCTCCCAGTCGATTTCCTACTCGGCGATGGCGGTGCAGCAGCAGCGCATGGCGCAGCGGGTGCTGCAGGATCCGGCGGTCGAGTCGCTGTCGTCCTTCATCGGCATCGACGGCTCGAACGCCACGCTCAACAGCGGCCGCATGCTGATCACCCTCAAACCGCGCGCGCAGCGCGACGCCAGCGCCACCGAGGTGATCCGCCGCCTGTCGGACGCCACGCGCGACGAGCCCGGCATGTCGCTCTACCTGCAGCCGGTGCAGGATCTGACCATCGAGGACCACGTCTCGCGCACCCAGTACCAGCTCACGCTCGGCTCGCCCGATCCGGTGCAGCTGGCCAGCGCCAATGCACAGCTGCTGGCCCGGCTGCGCACGCTGCCACAGCTGCGCGACGTCGCCACCGATCTGCAGGACCAGGGTCTGCAAGCCTTCGTGGAGATCGACCGCGATGCCTGCGGGCGCCTGGGCGTGACGGTGGCCAGCATCGACAACGCGCTCTACAACGCCTTCGGCCAGCGGCTCATCTCGACCATCTTCACGCAGTCGGCGCAGTACCGCGTGGTGCTGGAGGTCGATCCGGAGCTGCTCGGCAGCGGCCCGCTGGCGCTCGACCGGCTCTACGTGCCCGGCGCTGGCGGCCAGCAGGTGCCGCTGTCTTCGGTGGCGCGCGTCAGTGAGCGCCCGACCGCGCTGGCGGTGCACCACCTGGCGCAGTTCCCGGCCGCGACGCTGTCGTTCAACGTCGCACCCGGCGTGTCGCTGGGCGAGGCGGTCGATGCCATCAAGGCCGAGCAGGCCGCGCTGGCGCTGCCGGCCAGCGTCGAGACGCACTTCCAGGGCGCGGCGCTGGCCTTCGAAGCCTCGCTGCAGAACACCCTGCTGCTGATCCTGGCGGCGGTGGTGACGATGTACATCGTGCTGGGCGTGCTCTACGAGAGCTACATCCACCCGCTCACCATCCTGTCCACGCTGCCTTCGGCGGGCTTGGGCGCGCTGCTGGCGCTGCTGGCCTTGCGGCTCGATCTGGGCCTGATCGCGGTGATCGGCATCGTGCTGCTGATCGGTATCGTCAAGAAGAACGCCATCATGATGATCGACTTCGCGCTCGACGCCCAGCGCGAGCAGGGCCTGGCACCGCGCGAGGCCATCTACCAGGCCTGCCTGCTGCGCTTCCGTCCCATCCTGATGACGACGCTGGCCGCGCTGCTCGGCGCACTGCCGATGATGCTCGGCAGCGGCGTCGGCAGCGAGCTGCGCCACCCGCTCGGCGTGACGATGGTCGGCGGCCTGATCGTCAGCCAGCTGCTGACGCTGTTCACCACACCGGTGATCTACCTCGGCTTCGATGCGCTGCTGAAGCGGCTGCGGCCTGCACACCTGCTGGCGGCGGACGAGGGAGCCCGAGCGCCCGGCCGCCCGAAGCCGGGCGACATCCCCTCGGGGGATCGCGGGCGGTACCCCGCCAGCGAGGGGCCAACATGATGTCGGCCCTGTTCATCGGCCGGCCAGTCGCCACCAGCCTGCTCACGCTCGGCCTGGCGCTGGTCGGCGCGATCGCGTTCTTTCTGCTGCCGATCGCGCCGCTGCCGCAGTTCGACTACCCGACCATCTCGGTCAGCGCCAACCTGCCCGGCGCCAGCGCCGACACCATGGCCGCCACGGTGGCCACCCCGCTGGAGCGCGCGCTGGGCAACATCGCCGGCGTCAACGAGATCACCTCGACCTCCTCGCTCGGCAGCACGCGGGTGACGCTGCAGTTCGACCTGAACCGCGACATCAACGCCGCCGCGCGCAATGTGCAGGCCGCCATCAACGCTGCGCGCACCCTGCTGCCCAGCGGCATGCCGAGCAACCCGAGCTACCGCAAGGTCAACCCGTCCGACCCGCCGATCATGATCCTGGCGCTGACCTCGGACCGAGTGCCGGTGAGCCAGCTGTTCGACACCGCCTCGACCGTGCTGGCGCAGCGCCTGGCGCAGGTGGAAGGCATCGGCGACGTCTCGCTCGGCGGCGGCGCGCTGCCGGCGGTGCGGGTGGCGCTCGACCCGAACAAGCTGGCCGCCAACAGCATCGCGCTTGATCAGGTCCGGCTGGCCATCGTCGCCACCAACGCCAGCCGCCCCAAAGGCGTGGTGGAAGACGGCGCGCGCCTGTGGCAGATCGGCGCCAACGACCAGGCCCGCACCGCCGCCGAGTACGCCCCGATCGTGCTGAGCTACCGCAACGGCGCGGCCGTGCGCCTGCAGGACGTCGCCGAGGTGCGCGACGCGGTGCAGGACGTGCGCGCCTACGGGCTGGCCAACGGCCGCCCCGCCATCCTGCTGATGCTGCAGAAGGCGCCCGGCGCCAACGTGATCCAGGCCGTCGATGAGGTGCAAAAGCTCCTGCCGCAGCTGCGCGCCTCGGTGCCGGCCGGCATCAACATCGCGGTGATGATGGACCGCACCATCACGATCCGCGAGTCGCTGCGCGAGGTCGAGCGCACGCTGGCGCTGTCGATCGCGCTGGTGATCGTGGTGGTCTACGCCTTCCTGCGCCGCTGGCGCGCCACGCTGATCCCGGCGGTGGTGGTGCCGGTGTCGCTGGTCGGCACCTTCGGCGTGATGCTGCTGTGCGGCTACACCATCGACAACCTGTCGCTGATGGCGCTGACAGTCGCCACCGGCTTCGTGGTCGATGACGCCATCGTGGTGCTGGAAAACATCACCCGCCACCTGGAGCGCGGCAAGACGCCGCTGCAGGCCGCGCTCGATGGCGCACGCGAAATCTGGTTCACGGTGCTGTCGATCAGCCTGTCGCTGATCGCCGCCTTCATCCCGATCCTCTACATGGGCGGCATCGTCGGGCGGCTGTTCCGCGAGTTCGCGGTGGTGCTGGCGGTGTCGATCATCATCTCGATGGTGGTCTCGCTCACCACCACGCCGATGATGGCGGCGCGCCTGCTGGAGCCGCACGGCCGCGCCGATCGGGCGCCGACCCGGCTGGGCCGCGCGGTCGACCGGCTGCTGGAGGCCCTGCAGCGCGGCTATCGCCACAGCCTGCGCTGGACGCTGCGCCATCAGCCGGTGGCGCTGCTGGCGCTGGCCGGCGTGCTCGGGCTGAATGTCTACCTGTACGGCGTGATCGAGAAAGGCTTCTTTCCGCAGCAGGACACCGGCCGGCTGCTCGGCGCGGTGGTGGCCGACCAGGGCAGCTCGTTCCAGTCGATGAAGGGCAAGCTCGACGCCTTCATGGACATCGTCGTCACCGATCCGGCGGTGGCCAATGTGGCCGCCTTCACCGGTGGCGGTCAGCGCAACAGCGCGCAGGTGTTCGTCGCCCTCAAGCCGCTGGCCGAGCGCAAGATCTCGGCCGATGCGGTGATCGACCGGCTGCGGCCCCGGCTCGGCAAGGTGCCCGGCGCCGCACTGTTCATGCGCACCGGGCAGGACATCCGCATCGGCGGGCGCCCCTCCAGCTCCGAATACCAGTTCACCCTGCAGGCCGACGAGCTGCAGGACATCGCCACCTGGGAGCCGCGCATCCGGCGCGCCATGAGCCAGCTCAAGGTGATCGAGGACGTGGACGGTGACCGCCAGGATCGCGGCCCGCAGACCTCGGTGCTGATCGACCGCGACGCCGCCACCCGGCTCGGGCTGACGATGCGCAACATCGACACCACCCTGAATGACGCCTTCGGCCAGCGCCAGGTCGGCGTCATCTACAACACGCTGAACCAGTACCGCGTCGTCATGGAGCTGGTGCCGCAGTACCTGCAAAGCCCGGATGCGCTGAAGAACCTGTACGTCACGGCCAGCAGCGGCCAGCAGGTGCCGCTGGCGTCGGTGGCGCGCATCGAATCGACCCTGGCGCCGCTCTCGATCAGCCACGAGAAGGGCACCCCGGCCACGACGCTGAGCTTCAACCTGGCGCAGGGCCGCTCGCTGTCCGAGGCCACCGACGCGATCGACAACATCGTTGCCGAGCTGGGCGTGCCGGTGTCGGTGCGCGGCGTCTTCAGCGGCACTGCCAACGCCTTTCGCGATTCGCTCAAGAGCCAGCCGCTGCTGATCCTGGCCGCCGTGCTGACGATCTACATCCTGCTGGGCATGCTCTACGAGAGCCTGATCCACCCGATCACCATTCTCTCGACGCTGCCCTCGGCCGGCGTGGGCGCGCTGCTGGCGCTGCTGCTGTTCAAGACGGAGTTCTCGGTCATCGCGATGATCGGCGTGGTGCTCCTGATCGGCATCGTCAAGAAGAACGCCATCATGATGATCGACTTCGCCATCGCCCACCAGAAGCATGCCAGCGCAGCCGGCCACGCGCTCGGTGCGGCGCCGGCCATCTACCGCGCCGCGCACCTGCGCCTGCGCCCGATCCTGATGACCACGCTGGCGGCGCTGTTCGGCGCGCTGCCGCTGGCCTTTGGCGCCGGCATCGGCGCGGAATTGCGCCAGCCGCTCGGCATTGCGGTGGTCGGCGGGCTGGTGCTGAGCCAGCTGCTGACGCTCTACACCACGCCGGTGATCTTCGTGACGCTCGATCGCCTGAGCCACCCGCTGCGCCGCCGCAAGGCCAAGCCAGCGCGCTTCCCGCGCGCGCTGCCGACCTCTGTCTGACCGTCCTCATGTCCGCCCAAACCACCCTGATCGTCCGGCATGCGCCGCGCCTCCTGCCCCTGCTGTCGGCGCTGCTGCTGGCGGCCTGCAGCACCACGCCTGTGGCCCCGCCCGCGCTGACGGCCGCGCCAGCGCCGACGCAGTTCAAGGAAAGCGTGCCGGCGCCCGGCCAGACCAGCCCGGCAGCCGAAGTGCCCGACGCCTGGTGGCAGCTGTTCCACGACCCGGTGCTGGACGATCTGCAGGCACGGCTCGTGATTGGCAACGAAAACCTCAAGCTCGCCATCGCCCAGGTGGACAGCGCCCGCGCCGTGCTGGGCGCCAGCCGAGCGGCGCAGCAGCCGACGCTCTCGGCCGGTGCCAGTGCCAGCCGCGCCGACAGCGGCGGCAACAGCGGGCCGCAGAACGCCTTGAGCCTGAACGCCAACGCCGCCTGGGAGCTTGACCTCTGGGGCCGCCTGTCCGAAGCGACGCGCAGCAACGAGGCGCGCTACCAGGCCAGCCAGGCCGATCTGGCCGCCGCACGCCTGTCCGCCCAGGCCACGCTGACACAAACCTATTTCGCGCTGCGCGCCGCCGAGGCGCAGCAAGCCGTGATCGAGCGCAGCATCACCGGCTACCAGCGCTCGCTCGAACTCACCGAGGTGCGCTACCAGGGCGGCGTGGCCGCGCTCTCGGACGTGCTGCAGGCCAAGACCCAGCTCAAGACGGCGCAGGTGCAGCTGATCGAGGCCGGCAGCCAGCGCGCTCAGGCCGAACACGCCATTGCCGTGCTGCTCGGCCAGCCACCGTCGGCCCTGGCGCTGAGCGCCGCCACACCGGCCGCGCTGCCCGAACCGCCACCGGTGCCGACGCTGCTGCCCAGCACGCTGCTGCAGCGGCGCCCTGACATCCGCGCTGCCGAACGCCGGGTCACCGCCGCCTACGCGCAGATCGGCGTGGCCGACGCCAGCGTCTTCCCGAGCCTGAGCTTGAGCGCCAGCGGCGGCCTGCGCAGCAGCAGCCTGGGCCAGCTGTTCAACCCGTCGAGCCTGATCTGGTCGCTCGGCTCGGCCCTGACGCAGAAGCTGCTCGACGGCGGCGCCCAGCAAGCCGTGGTCGAGCAAGCCCGCGCCAGCGCCGATCAGGCCGGCGCCAGCTACCGCCAGACCGTGCTGCTCGCGTTCCAGGAGGTCGAAGACAACCTGATGCTGACCGACCGACTGCAGGCCGAGGCCGAACTGCAGCGCGAAGCGCTGCAGCTGGCACTGCGCAATCTGGAAATCACCCAGGACCAGTACCGCGTCGGCACCGTCAGCTACCTGAACGTGGTGACGGCCCAAACCACCGCCCTGAGCAGCGAGCGCACCCTGCTGGATGTGCAGACGCGCCAGTTGGGTGCCGCCAATCAGTTGCTGAAGAATATTGCCGGGCGCTGGTGAGGCCGCCACGCCATTGGCGACCGAAAGCTGCTCAGGCCGGCACAGCAGCCCCCGTCTGAACCAGGCCGAGTTCCTGGCGCGCTTCGGCAAGCAATCGATCAATCTCGGTGCTGGCCATGCGCTGGAGCAGCGCCGGTTTGAAGCCGGTGATGCGCGTCACGGTTTCCAGATAGTTTTCTGTATAACTCTCGGCGGTCAGGCACTGGGCGGTCAACGCCAGTCGCTCGAAACTCTCGACCAGTTGCGCCGCCTGCAGGCCGGCGGGAGTATCGGTGTGCGCCAGTCGCTGGCGCAACCAGGCGGTGGTCCAGTTCCACATCACCAGCATCATCTGGTTCTTGACGCCTGACTTGATATGCGCCAGCCCGATCAGGGCCTGCCAAGCCCAGTATTGATCATCGAATTCACCGCGCGTGGTGCGTTGCCACCAGTGGCGCAAGGTATTTTCGCGTTCGGAGCGGGCGCCATGGCTGATCACGGCATGCATCGGTGCGTGGCTGTCAATGGTGTCATAAAACCCCTGCACCAGTTCATCCTCAAGTCCGCAGAGCAGATCCCGGTGGGCCGCGAAGAGCGCCGCGTCCTGAGCCGAGAATCGTTGTGCGGGGGGAATTTTTTCGAGAATCTGGCGTGTCAGCTCGAACAGCTGTATTTTATGATCACCGGCCATCTGAATACTCCTTTGGTTAAGCAAGCGTAATGCTTTGCCCGCATCAGAATCAATTTAGCATCATTTGGCAGCGCTGGCAGAACAGGTATTTTGTGGATACAAATTTTGACGATAAGCCAAAATCATTCTGTATTGGACATAAGTCTAGGGAATGGATGAAATAGAAATCGCATGCGACCCATCGGTTGATATGCGATTCACATATAAATACACCGCAGCAGGCAAGTGCAGGACGCACCAAAGCCCCAGGTCGAACGACCCGGGGCCGATCAATATCAGCCGACGCCTACTGCTGGAACACCACATCCAGCGTGGCTTGCACCTCGTTGTCGCCACCGGCCGAGCAACGCATGCTGCGCTTGATGGTGGCGGGCAGGAACTTGTAGTACTCCTTCGGGCCGGACAGCGGCAGCACCTCGGTGACCTGATTGCCCTTGACCTTGATCAGCACCTTGACCGTGCCGGGCACACCGATGCGGTCAAACGCCTCTTCGAGCATCTGCGGCAGCACCGACTTGTAGCCCGGGCAGGCCACGCTGATTTCCTGCTTGACCACCGCCGGCTTGGGCTCCGGCGCTGGCGCCGGAGGGGGCGGCGGAGCGATGATCACCGGCGCCTTGGGCGGCTCGGCCTGCACGGCCTGGATCACCGGCGCGGGCGGCGGCGCCACCAGCACCACCTCGGGCGGCGGCACGTAGGCGGGCGGCGGCGTTTCAATCTTCGGCATGTCCTTGGTCTTCTCGATCTTGGGCGGCGGCGGTGGCGGCGGCGCGATCTCTTCCGGCACGATCACCATCTCGATCGGCCGCTTGACGATCTCGACCGCCTTGCGCGCCAGACCGGAGGCCAGCGCCCAGCCGAACAGCACATGCACGGCCACCACCACGATCAGACCGGTGCTGCGCTTGGCGCCGCCCACGCCCTGAAACGCCAGCGCCGCACCTGGCGCCGACCGAACCGCGTTGGCAAGCGAGGCGCCGGCCGACGGAAATGGAAACCCTCCCTGCGGAGGCAAAACTGCACTCATGCCACCCTCACTTGTCGATGAACTGTTCGCTGCCGATGACGCCCAGCTTGTGCAAGCCGGCCTGATTCACATCGATCATCACTTCGGCAAAGCGGTTGTACTTGGCCAGCTTGTCGGGCCGCACATGCACTTCCGGCTGCACCGGCTGAGCGGCGACCAGCTTGAGCTTGTCCTGCAGCTCGGGCCGGCCGCCAATGGCGGTGCCGTTCCAGTAGACGGTGCTGCGCTCGTCGATGTCGATCTTGACCACCTCGGGCTTGAGGTCGCTGGGCGGTGGTGTTCCGACCGGCAGATTCAGATTGACCGAGTGCAGCTGGATCGGGATGGTGATGATCAGCATCACCAGCAGCACCAGCATCACGTCGATCAGCGGCGTGGTGTTCATGTCGACGATCGGCTCGGCGTCGCCGCTGCCCGACGCCGCACCTATTTGCATGGCCATGTCTTGTTGCTCCCTGTGCTGGATCAGCCGCGCGGTGGCGGCTCGGTGATGAAGCCGACCTTGGCGATGCCGGCGCGCTGGCAGGCATAGACGATCTTGCCCACCGAGTTGTAGTCGGCCTGCAGGTCGCCCCGGATGTGCACTTCGGGCTGCGGGCTCTGCGTCGAGATCTTCTTGAGCCGCTCCACCAGCGCCTCGGTGCCATTGACACGCGCGTCCAGCCAGTACAGCTGGCCCTGCGCATCGACGCTGATGACGATGTTCTCGGGCTTGCTCTCGCGGATCTCGTTGCGCTCCTTGGGCAGGCTCACCGGCACCGAGTAATTCACCACCGGAATGGTGATCAGAAAAATGATCAGCAGCACCAGCATCACATCCACCAACGGGGTGGTGTTGATGGCCGACACCACCTCGTCTTCGTCGCTGTCCGCGCCTACGGTCATGGCCATGGTGTCGGCTCCTGCTTCAGTGGGAGGTGTTCTGCGCCAGCAGCACCGAATGCAGGTCGTGGCCGAACGAGCGCACCGACTCCAGCGCCGACTTGTTGCGCCGCACCAGCCAGTTGTAGCCCAGCACCGCCGGCACCGCGACGGCCAGACCGATGGCGGTCATGATCAGCGCTTCGCCCACCGGGCCGGCGACCTTGTCGATCGAGGCTTGCCCGGCCACGCCGATCGCGGTCAGCGCGTGGTAGATGCCCCAGACCGTGCCGAACAGACCGACGAACGGCGCGGTCGAGCCGACCGTGGCCAGGAAGGCCAGACCGTCCTGCAGCGAGCTCTGGATGCGTTCGATGGCGCGCTGGATACCCAGCGTGACCCACTCGTTGAGGGCGATGTGCTTGAGCAGCCCTTCGTGCTTGCCGGTGGCATCGATGCCCGCTTCGGCGATGAAGCGATAGGCGCTTTCCTTGGGCAGTGCATCCGCGCCCTGGCGCACGCTGCCAGCGGTCCAGAACTTCTGGGTGGCATCGTGACTCTGGCGGCCGATCTTGGCCTGCTCGATCAGCTTGGTGATGATGATGTACCAGCTGCCGATGCTCATGACCGCCAGGATCACCAGCACCGCCTTGGCGACAAAGTCGCTCTGGGTCCAGAGCGCTTCCAGGCCGTAGGGGTTGTCTAACGCAGCTGCACCGGTCGCGGCGATGGTGGCCGGCTGGCTATGGGCCAGCGCGACCCAGGCCGTCAGCGCCACCCCAGCGGCGGCGCGAGCGAGGTTGGAGCGAGTCATGCGCTTCATGGCTTACTTCTTGGTGTAGATCTGGTCAAACACGCCGCCGTCGGCGAAGTGGGTTTTCTGCGCCTTGGTCCAGCCGCCAAAGACGTCGTTGATATTGAACAGCTTGAGGTCCGGGAACTGCTTGGCGTACTTGGCGGCCGCCTTGGCATCGGTCGGGCGGTAGAAGTTCTTGCCGGCGATGTCCTGGCCTTCCGGCGAGTACAGGTAGTCCAGATAAGCCTGTGCCACCGCACGGGTGCCGCGCTTGTCGACCACCTTGTCAACGATGGCCACCGGCGGCTCGGCCAGGATGCTGTTGGGCGGATAGACCACGTCGAACTTGTCGGCGCCGAATTCCTTCAGCACCAGGCCGCCTTCGTTTTCCCACGACAGCAGCACGTCACCCAGACCGCGCTCGGCGAAGTTCACAGTGGCGCCACGTGCGCCCGAGTCGAGCACCGGCACATTGGCGTAGACCTTCTGG
Source organism: Leptothrix sp. (in: b-proteobacteria) (assembly GCA_041083665.1). Classification (GTDB taxonomy): domain Bacteria; phylum Pseudomonadota; class Gammaproteobacteria; order Burkholderiales; family Burkholderiaceae_C; genus Sphaerotilus. Next base: position 259,198 of record JBFPGZ010000010.1, on the reverse strand, counting down.
ATGTAGTCGCGCGCCTTGGCGTCGTTGCCACCGGGCGCGGTCAGCGCGGCGCCGTAGGCGGCCAGATAGGCCCAGCGTGCGCCGCCCGAGGTCTTCGGGTTGGCGGTGATCACGCCGACACCCGGCTTGACCAGATCGGTCCAGGCCTTGATGCCCTTCGGGTTGCCCTTGCGCACCAGGAACACGATGGTCGAGGTGTACGGCGTGCTGTTGTGCGGGAAGGCCTTCTGCCACTGCGGGCTCAGCAGCTTGCCCTGTTCAGCGATGGCGTCGATGTCGTAGGCCAGCGCCAGCGTCACCACATCGGCTTCCAGGCCGTCGATGACCGAGCGGGCCTGCTTGCCCGAGCCGCCGTGCGAGGCCTTGACCGTGACGTCGTCACCGGTCTTGCCCTTCCAGTACTTGGCGAATGCGACGTTGTATTCCTGGTAGAGCTCGCGCGTCGGGTCGTACGAGACGTTCAGCAGCGTGACGTCCTTGGCCATCGAGACAGCGGCGCCGGCAGCCAGGGCGGCGAGCACGACGGCATTGCGGAAAAATCGGAGCGAGGTCATTGAGAGGCAGCCTTTTAGTTGGGTCAACGTGAAATCGTGCAGTCCGGTCTGCAGTGTCTTCAGGCAAGGCCTGCGTGTGAACAAAGACTTTTGCAGATGCTTATGCGCCCACCGTGATGACCTTCAAAGCAAACCCGAGGCCAGCTCCGATACAACCAGGGCCACAGGCAGCTGCGGCCCTGAAACGCGGATTGATTGCTGAATAGCCAGCAGGACTGCTGCTGCACTGTTGCCAGCACAACAGCAAATCGCAAACTCAAGCAACCAGCGTGCGGTGGAAGAAAGCCAGCGTGCGCTGCCAGGCCAGCTTGGCAGCGGCATCGTCGTAACGCGGTGTGGTGTCGTTGTTGAAGCCGTGCTGCACCCCGGGATAGACGTGTGCCTCGTAAGGCACCCCCGCCGCCTTCAGCGCTGCTTCGTAGGCCGGCCAGCCGGCGTTGATGCGCTCATCGACACCGGCGTAGTGCAGCAGCAAGGGTGTCTTGATGCCCGCAACCTCTGCCGCTGGCGGCTGGCTGCCGTAGAAAGGCACTGCGGCCGCCAGGTCCGGCAGCCTGGTGGCAAGAAAGTTGACGGCGCCGCCGCCGTAGCAGAAACCGACCGCGCCGACCTTGCCGTTGCCGTTCGGCAAGGCCTTGAGATAGCCGTAGGCGGCCAGAAAATCCTCGCGCGTCTTGTTCTGGTCGAGCTTGGGGAACAGCTCGCGGGCCTTGTCCTCGTCGCCCGGATAGCCGCCGAATGGCGCCAGCGCGTCGGGTGCCAAGGCGACGAAACCATCCAGCGCCAGCCGGCGCGCAATGTCCTCGATATGCGGATTGAGGCCCCGGTTTTCGTGGATCACCAGCACCGTCGGCAGCTTGCCGGAGGCCTTGGCAGGCTCGGCCAGCAAGCCCTTGACGGTGCCGTAACCCTGCGGCGAGGCGATCTCGACCGTGCTGGTGCGGATGCGCGGATCCTGCGCGCTGACTTGCTGGGCCTCGGCAAATTGCGGGCTCAGTGCGGCCAGCAGCCCGGCCGCAGCGGCCCCGGAGCCGGCGTGACGCGCCGCACTGTCGAGGAAACCGCGCCGGCTGATCAGGCCGTGCACGTACTGATCAAAAAGTTGCAGAACTTCGGGGGCAAAGTCTTTGGCGGTCAGGCGGCCCATGAATTGATTCCTTGTTGGTCGGCGGCGGCCTCTTCAGCCAGCGCGTAGGGTTGCAGATGGAGCGATGAACCGAGTGCACCTTGCAGCATCGAACCGCGCCGGCCGCGTTCGGGCAGAAAGCCGAAGCGCTTGAGCTGCGCGCGCAGCACGTTGCGCGAGATGCCCAGCAAATCGGCGGTGTGCACCTGGTTCTGATGACAGAACTCGTAGGCGGCCTGGATGGCCTCGCGCTCGATGGCCGCATAGATGTCGGTATCACCCGATTCGAACATGCCGCGCAGCCCCCGGCGCAGCAGTTCGAGTGCGGGCAAACCAGAGCCACCGGGCTGGCCTTCGGCACCCGCAGCGGCCTGCGCCACCACAACCGTGGCGACGGCAGCACGCAGGTTCAGATCAGCGACACCGATCTCGGCGTTCTTGCCGATGATGAGCGCGTAGTGAATGACGTTTTCCAGCTCGCGAATGTTGCCTGGCCAGCTGTGCGCCAGCAGTGCGGCGCGCGCACTCAGGCTGAGCTGCACGCCGCTCAGACCCAGACGCTTGCCGTACACCGCGATGAAATGTTCCGCCAGCGCCAGGATGTCGGCCGGGCGCTGCGCCAGCGGCGGCAGGTTGAGCGTCGCGATATTGAGGCGGTAGTACAGATCGCGCCGGAAGTGCCCCGCCTCGACCGCCTGGGTCAGGTCGATGTTGGTCGCTGCCACCAGCCGCACGTCGATGTCGATGGCCTTGCGCGCACCGAGCCGCACCACCTGGCGCTCCTGCAGCACACGCAGCAGCTTGACCTGCATCGCCAGCGGCAGATCGCCGATCTCGTCCAGGAACAGCGTGCCGCGCTGGGCGGCCTCGAACCAGCCGGCCCGCGCACCGGTGGCACCGGTGTAGGCGCCGGCCTCGTGGCCGAACAGCTCGGCCTCGACCAGCGTTTCGCTGAAAGCGCCGCAGTTCACGGCCACAAACGGGCCGCTGCGGCCGCTGCAGGCGTGCACGTGGCGTGCGATCAGCTCCTTGCCGGTGCCGGTCTCGCCGAAGATCAGCACCGAGGCATCGCTCGCCGCCACACGTTCAGCCTGCTCCAACAGCGCGCGGGACGCGGGATCTTCAAAAACCAGTGCCTTGGCACGGATCGAGAGCGACTGGTGCTCGGGCAGGGTCAGGATCTTGGAAGCGGTCATGGCGTGGATTCCGGGCAGACAAAAGGCACTGGCCAGAAATAGAAACTTGGTGCAATTTAGTAACTAATCGACACCAGTCCAACGCATAAAACCGAGTTTGCATATGCGTTGACAAAATCACGCTGCGCCACGGTCGGACTCCATTCAGTTTTTCTTGAACCGGTTCAAGGATGAATTCCGACCGAATCTCTAGGATTTGTCCTTGTCATTCACTGACGAGGAGGCCGGCATGAGTCCAGGCAAATCAAGCGGGTTCACCAAGCAGATGGCCCGCAACATCTTCTACGGCGGCACGGTGTTTTTCGCCCTGCTGTTCATCGGGCTGGTCACGCACAGCTCGCGCGAGATTCCGCAGCGCTCCAACGCGGCGGCGCTGACGCCAGCGGTGGTGCGGGGCAAGACGGTGTGGGAAACGCGCAACTGCATCGGCTGCCACACCATCCTCGGCGAAGGCGCGTATTTCGCGCCCGAGCTGGGCAATGTCTACCAGCGTCGGGGCCCCGAGTTCATCAAGGCCTGGATCCAGTCGCAGCCCACGCACACGCCGGGCCGGCGCCAGATGCCGCAGTTCAACCTGAGCGAGCAACAGCTCGACGATCTGGTCGAGTTCCTCAAGTGGACCAACGGCGTCAACACTGAAAAGTGGCCGCCGAACATCGAGGGCTGAAAAATGCAAATCGCATCTCTCAAATACAAGTCACAGGCCGTCGCGAAGTACTACTTCATCGCCGCGCTGGCCCTGTTCGTCGGGCAGATCGTGTTCGGTCTGGGCCTGGGCCTGCAGTACGTGATCGGGGACTTCCTGTTCCCGTACATCCCGTTCAACCAGGCGCGCATGGTGCACACCAACCTGCTGATCGTCTGGCTGCTGTTCGGCTTCATGGGCTCGGCCTACTACCTGGTGCCTGAAGAGGCCGAGACCGAGCTGTGGAGCCCGAAGCTGGCGCTGGTGCTGTTCTGGATCTTCCTGGTCGCCGGCGCGCTCACAGTCGTCGGCTACCTGGTGGTGCCCTACGCCAAGCTGGCCGAGCTGACCGGCAACGAACTGCTGCAGACCATGGGCCGCGAGTTCCTGGAGCAGCCGCTGCCGACCAAGGTGGGCATCGTGATCGTGGCCTTGGGCTTCCTGCTCAACATCGCGATGACGCTGCTGAAGGGCCGCAAGACCAGCATCACGATGGTGCTGCTGATGGGCCTGACCGGTCTGGCGCTGCTGTTCCTGTTCAGCTTCTACAACCCGAGCAACCTGGTGCAGGACAAGATGGCCTGGTGGTGGGTCGTGCACCTCTGGGTGGAAGGCGTGTGGGAGCTGATCCTCGGCGCCATCCTGGCCTTCGTGCTGATCAAGACCACCGGCGTGGACCGCGAAGTGATCGACAAGTGGCTCTACGTGATCATCGCGATGGCGCTCATCACCGGCATCCTGGGCACCGGCCACCACTACTACTTCATCGGCACGCCGGGTTACTGGCAGTGGATCGGCAGCATCTTCTCGGCGATGGAACCGATCCCCTTCTTCATGATGACGGTGTTCGCCTTCAACATGGTGCAGCGGCGTCGGCGTGAACATCCGAACCAGGCCGCCGTGCTGTGGGCGGTGGGCACCTCGGTGATGGGCTTCCTCGGCGCCGGCCTGTGGGGCTTTGCGCACACGCTCAGCGCGGTCAACTACTACACCCACGGCACGCAGATCACCGCCGCGCACGGCCACCTGGCTTTCTACGGCGCCTACGTGCTGGTCGTGATCACCATGATCAGCTACGCGATGCCGGTGCTGCGCGGTCGTGAAGCGAACCCGAAGCGGGCCCAGAGCGTCGAGATGTGGAGCTTCTGGATCATGACCATCGGCATGAGCGTGATGGTGCTGTCACTGACCGGCGCGGGCATCCTGCAGGTCTGGCTGCAACGTCTGCCGACCAGCGGCGCGCTCGGCTTCATGGCCACGCAGGATCAGCTGACCTTCTTCTACTGGGGCCGCATGCTCGGTGGCGTGATCTTCCTGAGCGGCCTGCTCACCTACCTGACGAGCTTCTTCGTCGGTGAAGGTGCCGATGAGCGCAGCGCCCAGGGCGCGGTGCAAGCGGCCTGAACGGGCTTTTCTACCCTCTCCCCAACCCCTCTCCCACGAGGGGCGAGGGGCTACAGACAGGAGCACCCATGGAACTCGCCAGTGCCCGCCAGATCGCGGCCATTCCGTACTACGCCGCGCAGCGCAGCGAATGCCAGCTCTTCGAGCAGGCCTGGCGGCAACGCCTGCCGCTGCTGCTGAAAGGCCCGACCGGCTGCGGCAAGACCCGCTTCGTCGAGCACATGGCGGCGCGCCTGGGCCGGCCGCTCATCACGGTGTCGTGCCACGACGACCTGTCGGCGGCCGATCTGGTCGGCCGCTACCTGATCGGTCGGGGCGACACGGTCTGGTGCGACGGCCCGCTGGCCCGCGCGGTGCGTACCGGTGCGATCTGCTACCTCGACGAGGTGGTCGAGGCGCGCAAGGACACCACGGTGGTGCTGCACCCGCTGGCCGACGACCGGCGCGTGCTGCCGATCGAACGCACCGGCGAGCTGCTGGCCGCACCGCCCGAGTTCATGCTGGTGGTTTCCTACAACCCGGGTTACCAGAACCTGCTCAAGAGTCTCAAGCCCAGCACACGGCAGCGCTTCGTCGCCCTGTCGCTGGGTTATCCCGAGGCCAGGATCGAACGCGAGATCCTGCAGGCCGAGGCCGGTGCCAGCTCGCAGCTCGCCGCCCAGTTGGTGGCGCTCGGTGAAGCGCTGCGCCGGCTGGCCGACCACGACCTCGAAGAAACCGCCAGTACCCGGCTGCTGGTGATGGCAGCGCGGCTGATCCAGGCCGGCGTTGCGCCGCTGGAGGCCTGCCAGGCCGCCGTGGTCGATGCCCTGACCGACGACGCGGACACCGCCGCCGCACTGGCCGACGTGGTGCGTGCCGTGCTGGGCGGACCGGTTAACTGCCGCTGAGGCGGTGCACCGAGATCAGCCGCGACCACAGACCGCCATGGCCACCCATGACCGACCACGGGTGGTCATCCCGATTCACCCCATCAAACCTTCAGTTTCTGCGGCGACGGTGCCAACACCTTTCTCCGGTGTCTCCTCCTCCACCTTGCAACGCCGTCGCCGCATCTTCCAAGGGGCGTTCTTTGCCCTGTTCCTGCTCGCGCCGATCACCAATCTGCTGCGTTTCGACCTGACCGAAACCCAGCTCTGGTTCCTGGGCCGGCGTTGGTCGCTCGGGCTCGACGCCTTCGTGCACGGCCAGGCCAGCGTCCAGCAGACCGCCTTGAGCATGCTGCTGAACGGCCTGCTGCCGCTGCTGCTGCTGGTCGGCGGCGGGCTCTATGTGGCCTGGCGCTGGGGCCGGCTCTACTGCGGCTGGCTGTGCCCGCACTTCTCGCTGGTCGAGCTGCTCAACGACCTGCTGCACCGCGCCATCGGCCGCTTCAGCGTCTGGGAACGCCATGCCACACCGCGTGCCGGCCGTGCGCCGCAGAGCCGCTGGCTGCCGGTGTTCGTGCTGGCCTGCGTGCTGCTCGGTGCGCTCTGGGCCGTCACGCTGCTGAGCTATCTGCTGCCGCCCATTCGCCTGTGGCAGCACATCTTCACCGCCAGCACCACGCCGGCCGAAACCCGCTTCCTGCTGATCGGCACCGCCGTCTTCGCGCTGGAGTTCGGCTTGGCGCGCCACCTGTTCTGCCGCTTCGGCTGCGCGGTCGGGCTGTTCCAGAGCCTGGCCTGGATCGCCAATCCGCGCGCGATGGTGGTGTCGTTCAGCCGGGGCCGGGCGCGTGAATGCCGCACCTGTGCGCCGCCGCAAGGTAGCGCTTGTGACAGCGTCTGCCCGATGCGGCTGCACCCGCGCAACATCAAACGGATGATGTTCTCGTGCGTGCAGTGCGGCCAGTGCCTGACGGCCTGCGACGACTCGCAGGGCGCGCAGCAGCGCAGCGCGCTGCTGGCGTGGCACGACGGCGCGCTGGCCGAGCAGGAAACCCGCCACGCCAAGCGGGCGCAGGCGCCAGAACCCTCGCCGCAACCCTCGCAGCACTGATCGGAACACAGCATGGAAGAACAAGTCGGACTCTGGTGGCACCGCTTCGTCACCCAGGCGGCGCAGACCACGCATGCCGAGGCCGCCGTGCCGCTCGACGAGGTGCGGCGCAGCATCACGCTGCTGTTCCGGGCCGGCGGCGGTGCGGCGCAGGTGCGCATCGGTGAAGCGAGCGAGCGCCGCGCGGGCGGTCCGCGCGGCTGGCTGCAGAAGCTCGCCGGCAGCGGCACGCACGAGGCGCTGCCGGTGCTGCAGCCCGAGCTGCTGGCGCTGCCGCCCACATTGGCGATGTTTGCCGAGCGGGCGCTGAACCGCGAGCTCTACCTCTGGCTGGCCGCGCTGGCGGCGGTGTTCGAGCCGCAGCCCGACTGGATCGGCGCCAACCTGGCCGCCAGCCGCGCGGCGCTGCAGTGTTTCCCGGGTCTGCGCGAGCCGTATGCACGCCTGCTGGAGGCGCAGCTGGAGCTGCGGCCGGATCTGGCCCGGCTGGCGCCCGCTGCTGCCGTGGCCGAGCGCCTGGTGCAGGCGGCCCTGCGCGGTGAGCAGCTGCAAGCCAGCGAGTCGGCCGCGCTGGCCGACCTGCACCCCGAGCAGGTCGCGCCGGTCTGGCTTTGGCTGCAGGCCGATGGCGCAACCTTGCCGCTCAGCAATGGCACTCCGGCCGAGCCGACCGCCGGCCAAGCCGGCGCGGGCCAGCGCCAGGACCATCGGCGTCGCCGCGCCAAGCGGGTCGAGGAATCGACTGAGCGCAACGCCATGCTGATGTTCTTCCGCGCCGAGTCGATCCTCAGCTGGGCCGACTTCGTCAAGGTCAATCGTGCCACCGACGACGAGGACGACGGCAACGCGCTGGCCGCCGCCAACGACATGGAGCAGCTCGCGCTCGCCACCGATGGCGCGACCTGCGCCTCGCGCGTCAAGTTCGATCTGGATCTGCCCAGCGCCGCTGCGGATGACACCCCGCTCGGCCCCGGCGAGCGCTTGCCCGAATGGGACTGGCGCGCCGGCCTGCTGCGCCCGGATCACTGCGCGGTGCAGACCTACGTGGCGCGACCGGAGGGGCCGTTCGTGCCGCCGCTGTCGCTGCGCGCCACCGCCAAGCGGGTGCGGCGTCAGCTGGAGACGCTGCGCGCCGCGCCGCACTGGCAGCACGGCGTCACGCAAGGCGACGAGCTCGATCTGGACGCCTGGGTGCGCGAGCGCAGCGAAGACGCCCACGATGGCCCGCGCAGCGAGGCACCACCGGTATTTGCGCGGCGTGCGCGCTTGGACCGCAGTCTGGCGGTGCTGCTGCTGGCCGATCTGTCGCTCTCGACCGACGCCTACGCCAATGACCAGGCCCGCGTCATCGACGTGATCCGCGACGCGCTCTACGTGTTCGGCGAGGCGCTCACTGCCACCGGCGACGCCTGCGCGATGCTGGGCTTCTCGTCGGTGCGGCGCCAGCATGTGCGCCTCCAGCACCTGAAGGGCTTTGACGAGCGCTGGAGCCCGGCCGTGCGGGACCGCATCGGTGCCATCAAGCCGGGCTACTACACCCGGCTCGGCGCGGCGATCCGCTTGGCCACCCAACGTCTGGAGGGTCGGCCCGAACGCCAGCGCCTGCTCCTGGTGCTGACCGACGGCAAGCCGAACGATCTCGATATCTACGAAGGCCGCTACGGCCTGGAAGACACCCGCCACGCCGTGCAGGCCGCGCGCGCTGCCGGGCTGCAGCCGTTCTGCGTCACGATCGACGAGGCCGCGCACGACTACCTGCCCTATCTGTTCGGCGGCCAGGGCTGGACGCTGGTGCGCCGGCCGCAGGAACTGGTGGCGCGGCTGGCGCAGGTCTATGCGCGACTGACACGTTGATGCGACTTGGGCACGCCCATAAAGCAGACTAACTTACTCAAGTATTGCTTGACGTAAATCAAGTCGATTGAGCTGGGCGCCGCCAGAATCTCGGCGCCCATCACGCTCAGGAGTCTGTCCATGGAAGCCCGCAGTTTTGACCTGCCGAGGTATCTCTCGGTCCTGCCGCTGTTCACCGACCTGAGTCCGCCCGAACTGCAACGGCTCGCGCTCGGTTGCCAGCTGCGCCGCCTGAGCCGGGGCGACAACGTCTTCCGCGTCGGTCAGCCTTGCGAGGAGTTCCACGTCACCGTGGTCGGGCAGATCAAGCTGTTTGCCATCTCGCCGGCCGGCCAGGAAAAGGTCATCGAACTGATCGGCCCCGGCAACAGCTTCGGCGAGGCGCTGATGTTCACCGGCAAGCCCTACATCGTCAACGCTCAGGCGCTGGCCGACACGCTGCTGCTGACCGTGGCCAAGGCGGCGGTGCTGGCCGAGATCGAGCATGACTCCCGGTTCGCGCTGCGCATGCTGGCCGGCATCTCGCGCCGTCTGCACGGCCTCGTGCACGACGTCGAGGCCTACGCGCTGCACAGCGGCGTGCAGCGCGTGATCGGCTATCTGCTGCGCGACCTGCCGGTGCCGGTCGTGGCGGATGCCGCCGACAGCGCGTTTGCGCCGGATGGCGAGGCCTTGCTGCCGGGCTGCGAATCACTCTGCCGCGAGACGACCGACATGCCGACGACCTACACCGTCTCACTGCCGGTCAGCAAGGCGACCGTGGCGTCGCGCCTGTCGCTCACGCCGGAGTATTTCTCGCGCGTGCTGCATGAACTCGAAGCGGCCAGGCTGATCGAGATCGACAAGCGCGATATCCGGATTCTCGATACATCGCGGCTGGCGAGGTATCAGTTGCAGTGAGGCCGCACACGTTCACTGGTGGTGTGCCATCGCTTCATCAACGTCGCATGCCGATTGAGCGCAAGGCACAGTGCCCCAGCTTGATTCAAGTCAAAGCCATATTTCAAATGCACCGCGATAGTGCACGCTGCTTGCAGCGAGATGGAGAACGTCGATGAGTATCTTGGGTGTGGTGGTGCGAACCCACCCTGACGACGTCAACGCCGTCGAAGCGCTGTTGCGGGGTCGTCCGGGCATGGATGTGACCCACAACCCGGGTGACGGACGACTGGTGCTGGTCATCGAAGACTGCCCCGAACGAAGCGCCGCCGCGTCGATGGCCGACATCGCGCTGCTGCCCGAGGTGCTGAACACCTCGCTGGTCTATGAATATTCCGGTCCGGATGCTCCCGCGCCGGAAGCGACCGTGAACGACTACGGCGCCTGGCGCGCCAGCCTGCAAGAGATGGCCTCCGGCAACGACGCCGGCCCGGCCACTCCGCAAGGCTCCTGAAAACCTGAACCAGTTCAAGGACAACCGATGCGGCCCCAGGCAGCATCGGGGCGATCCCGCTTGGTTTCAGCACCTCTGGTTTCAAGCACCGGGCGGACTTTTCACGCCCGTGCACCACACAAGGACTCAGCCCATGGACGCCCAACGTCGCGACTTTCTGAAAGCCCAGGCCGCCAGCGCGGCCGCTGCCGCCGCCGGCATTCCGATCGTCAGCCAGGCGGCAGCGCCGGCCAGCGCCGCCGATGGCGCGGTGCGCTGGGACAAGGCGCCCTGCCGCTTCTGCGGCACCGGTTGCGCGGTAATGGTCGGAGTGCAGGACGGCCGGGTCGTGGCCACGCAGGGCGACCCGGAGGCCGCCGTGAACCGGGGCCTGAACTGCATCAAGGGCTACTTCCTGTCCAAGATCATGTACGGCAAGGACCGGCTGACCACGCCGCTGCTGCGCAAGAAGGACGGCAAGTACGACAAGAACGGCGACTTCGTGCCGGTCAGCTGGGACGAGGCCTTCGACCTGATGGCCGCCAAGTGGAAGGAAAGCCTGAAGGCCGAGGGCCCGGGCTCGATCGGCATGTTCGGCTCCGGCCAGTGGACCGTGTTTGAAGGCTACGCCGCCGTCAAGCTGATGAAGGCGGGCTTCCGCTCCAACAACCTCGACCCGAACGCTCGCCATTGCATGGCCTCGGCGGTGACCGGCTTCATGCGCACCTTCGGCATCGACGAGCCGATGGGCTGCTACGACGACATCGAGCAGGCCGACGCCTTCGTGCTGTGGGGCAGCAACATGGCCGAGATGCACCCGATCCTGTGGAGCCGCATCACGGATCGGCGCCTGTCGAACCCGCACGTCAAGGTCGCGGTGCTCTCGACCTACGAGCACCGCAGCTTCGATCTGGCCGACCAGCCGATGATCTTCAAGCCGCAGACCGATCTGGCGATCCTGAACTTCATCGCCAACTACATCATCAGCAACAAGAAGGTCAACCAGGCCTTCGTGCGCAAGAACATCAACTTCAAGAAGGGCGCCACCGACATCGGCTACGGCCTGCGCCCGGGTCACGCGCTGGAAAAAGACGCCACCGCGAACGGCTACCCCGGTGCCGACGGCAAGCCCAAGGGCAGCCCGAACGATGCGACGCCGATCAGCTTCGAGGACTACGCCAAGTTCGTCTCCGACTACACCGCCGAGAAGGTCTCGGAGCTGTCGGGCGTGCCGGTCAAGCAGCTCGAAGCCCTGGCCGAGCTGTACGCCGACCCGAAGGTCAAGGTGATGTCGCTCTGGACGATGGGCTTCAACCAGCACACGCGCGGCACCTGGGCCAACAACATGGTCTACAACATCCACCTGCTGACCGGCAAGATCAGCCAGCCGGGCAACAGCCCGTTCTCGCTGACCGGCCAGCCGAGCGCCTGCGGCACCGCGCGCGAGGTCGGCACCTTCGCGCACCGCCTGCCGGCCGACATGCAGGTGACCAATCCCGAGCACCGCAAGCACGCCGAGGAGATCTGGCAGATCCCCGAAGGCACCATCCCCGACAAGATCGGCCTGCACGCGGTGGCGCAGAGCCGCGCGCTCAAGGACGGCAAGCTCAAGTGCTACTGGACCTCGACCACCAACAACATGCAGGCCGGGCCGAACATCAACGGCGAGATCCTGCCGGGCTGGCGCAATCCGGCCACCTTCGTGGTGGTGTCGGACGTCTACCCGACCGTCTCGGCGATGGCCGCCGACCTGATCCTGCCCAGCGCGATGTGGGTCGAGAAGGAAGGCGCGTTCGGCAACGCCGAGCGTCGCACCCAGGTCTGGCGCCAGCAGGTGCAAGCGCCGGGCCAGGCGCGCTCGGACCTGTGGCAGTACATGGAGTTCTCGAAGCGCTTCAAGGTCGAGGACGTCTGGCCGGCCGAGCTGATCGCCAAGCAGCCGCAAGTGAAGGGCCGCACGCTGTTCGAGGTGCTCTACAAGAACGGCAAGGTCAACAAGTTCCCGAGCGCCGACCTGACCAAGGTGAACGCCAAGTACATCAAGGACTACAGCAACGACGAATCGAAGGCGTTCGGCTTCTACGTCCAGAAGGGCCTGTTCGAGGAATACGCCGAGTTCGGCCGGGGCCACGGCCATGACCTGGCGCCGTTCGACGTCTATCACGAGGTGCGCGGCCTGCGCTGGCCGGTGGTGGACGGCAAGGAAACGCTCTGGCGCTTCCGCGAAGGCTACGACCCGTACGTGAAGGCCGGCGAAGGCCTGCGCTTCTACGGCTTCAAGGACGGCAAGGCCAACATCTTCGCCCTGCCCTACCAGCCGCCGGCCGAGAGCCCGGACAAGGAGTTCGACCTCTGGCTGTGCACCGGCCGCGTGCTGGAGCACTGGCACACCGGCTCGATGACGCGCCGCGTGCCCGAGCTGCACCGCGCCGTGCCGGAAGCGGTGCTGTTCATGCATCCGGACGACGCGCAGGCGCGCGGCCTGCAACGCGGCATGCAGGTCAAGGTGGCGTCACGGCGCGGCGAGATCCTGCTCAGCGTCGAGACCAAGGGCCGCAACAAGGTGCCGCGCGGCCTGGTGTTCGTGCCCTTCTTCGACGAAGGCCGGCTGGTCAACAAGCTGACGCTCGACGCGACCTGCCCGATCTCGAAGCAGACCGACTTCAAGAAGTGCGCCGTCAAGGTGGTGCGGACCTGATACGGCTGAACGGACCGACGCGCCATGAAACTGAGCCGCCGCCAGGTGCTGCAAGGCGCCGCCAGCGCCAGCACCGCCGGACTGATCGCCGGCGGAGCGACGCTGCTCGCGCGGCCCAGCCTGGCGCGGCCGGCGCAGGCGCTGCGTCCGCCCGGTGCGCTGGCGGAAGACAAGTTCCTGGCGGCTTGCATCCGCTGCGGCCTGTGCGTGCGTGACTGCCCGCCGCAGAACCTGCGCTTGAGCGACTGGGGCGCCGGCCTGGCGCGTGACGTGGCGATCGGCACGCCGTATTTCATCGCCCGCGAGGTGCCGTGCGAGATGTGCGAGGCACTGCCCTGCGTCAAGGCCTGCCCGACCGGCGCGCTCGACCACCGGCTCAGCGAGATCAACCAGGCCCGCATGGGCCTGGCGGTGCTGATCGACCATGAGAGCTGTCTGAACTTCCTTGGCCTGCGCTGCGATGTCTGCTACCGGGTCTGCCCGGTGCTCGACCAGGCCATCACGCTGGAGAAGACCAGCAACGCCCGCAGCGACCGCCACGCCATGTTCCTGCCCACCGTGCATGCCGACGCCTGCACCGGCTGCGGCAAGTGCGAAAAGGCTTGTGTGCTGGAGCAGGCCGCCATCAAGGTGCTGCCACGCGAACTGGCGCAGGGCGAGCTCGGCCACCACTACCGCAAGGGCTGGGCAGCCGAGAACCAGGCCGGCCGGCCGCATTTCGACCAGCCGGTGCAGAACCTGCCCGCCACGCCGGTGCCGGGTGATCTGGTGCCGCTGCGTTCGGGTGCTGCTCCTTATGCCACCACACCGAACCCCAGCGAGGGCAGCCGATGAGCAGCCACGCAGGTCTGGCGGCCGTGCAAGCCAAGGGCTGGTGGCGCGCACACCGTTACCTGCTGCTGCGCCGGCTGACCCAGTTCGGCGTGATCGGCCTGTTCCTGCTCGGGCCGTTGGCCGGGGTCCGGATCGTCAAGGGCAATCTCTCCGGCAGCCTGACGCTCGGCACGCTGCCGCTGACCGATCCGTTCGTGCTCGCGCAGGTGCTGGCGACATGCCACTGGCCCGAGCTGTCGGCGCTGCTCGGCGCGGCAATCGTGATCGTCTTCTACGCGCTGGTCGGCGGCCGGGTGTTCTGCGCCTGGGTCTGCCCGGTCAACGTGGTGACGGACGGCGCCAGCTGGCTGCGGCGGCGCTTCAACCTCACGAGCGGGCGCGCACCGCGCGGCCATCTGCGCCGCTGGCTGCTCGGCGCGGTGCTGCTGGCCAGCGCGGCGAGCGGCATGCCGGTCTGGGAATGGGTCAATCCGGTGTCTCTCACGCAGCGCGCGCTGATCTTCGGCGGCGTGCTGGCCTGGGGCGGCACGGCGGCGGTGTTCCTGTTCGATCTGTTCATCGCCCCGCGTGGCTGGTGCGGCCAGCTCTGCCCGGTCGGCGCCGCCTATGCGCTGATCGGCGCCAGAAGCCTGCTGCGCGTCAGCGCCCAAGCCAGCAGCCGCTGCAACGACTGCGCCGACTGCTACGCCGTCTGCCCCGAGCCGCAGGTGATCCCGATCGCGCTGAAGGCCAAGGGCGGCGCCGGCCCGGTGATCCTGGATCCGGACTGCAGCAACTGTGGCCGCTGCATCGACGTCTGCAGCACCGATGTTTTTACCTACACCCATCGTTTCGACAAGAAGAGGCACTGACCATGATCATCAAGGACTTCATCAAGATTGCCCTGGCGGTGGCGCTCATCGTCATGGGCTTGCATCAGTTTTCGTACGCCGCCGACAGCACGCCCGAGCCGGTCAAGCTGCAAGGCCTGCGCGGCGGCACGCCGGTGAACCAGGACAACCCGATCGGCGGCTTCCGGCAGGAGCGTGACCACGGCCCGGCCGATCGCGACTTCGTGCAGCAGCCGCCACTGATCCCGCACACCATCCAGGGCTACCAGATCACCACCAACTTCAACAAGTGCATGGACTGCCACGCCTGGCAGAAGACCAAGGCGAGCGGTGCCACCAAGGTCAGCGTGACGCACTTCAAGACCCGTGACGGCCAGGAGCTGGACAACATCAGCCCGCGCCGCTACTTCTGCACCCAGTGCCATGTGCCGCAGACCGACGCCAAGCCGCTGGTCGAAAGCACCTTCCAGCGCGCGCGCGGCCTGCAGTGAGCAAGGGAGCCGTCATGACCCGTCTGATCAAGCGTCTGTGGGCCTTTGCCAAGACGCCGACCTTTGTCGTCATCGCCCTGAGTTTCGTGGCCGGCGTGCTGTTCTGGGGCGGCTTCAACACCGCGATGGAATGGACCAACCGCGAGGAGTTCTGCATCTCCTGCCACGAGATGAAGGACAACGTCTACGCCGAGTACCGCAACACCATCCACTACCAGAACCGCACCGGCGTGCGCGCCACCTGCCCCGACTGCCACGTGCCGAAGGAGTGGGGCCACAAGATGATCCGCAAGATCCAGGCGAGCAACGAGGTGCTGCACAAGATCCTCGGCTCGATCGACACGCCGGAGAAGTTCAACGCCAAGCGCGCCGAGCTGGCCCAGCACGAGTGGGACCGCATGAAGCGCACCGACAGCCGCGAGTGCCGCAACTGCCACAACTTCAACTACATGGACTACGCCGAGCAGAACCAGCGCTCGTCGCGCACCCACCAGCAGGCCTTCAACGACGGCAAGACCTGCATCGACTGCCACAAGGGCATCGCGCACAAGCTGCCGGAGATCGAGCAGCACATCGGCGCGCCGAAGGAAAACGCCGCCGACCCGAGCAGCCCGGGCGTGGTGAATCCGAACCAGGCGGCAGTCCAGGCTGCAGCGGCAGCTTCGGCAGCGTCAGCTGCGTCGCAATAAGCCGGACTCCCCTCTCCCCAACCCCTCTCCCGCAAGGGGCGAGGGGCTTCTGGTCTAGGCGGACTGGCCGGACCGGGCACAGGAATCCCCCATGAGCACGATACTGCTGCAGATCGATGAACGACGCCGACCACCGCAGCCGGCCGCGCCGCAGGGCTGGGCGCTGTGGGCGCTGGGTTTTCGGCCCTTCTACCTGGCGGCAAGTCTGTTTGCGGCGCTGTCGGTGCCGCTCTGGGCGCTGCAGTTTGCCGGCTTGCTGGATCACGCCTGGCTGCGCGGGCCGCTCTGGCACGCGCACGAAATGGTGTTCGGCTTTGCGCTGGCGGTGATCGTCGGTTTCCTGCTCACCGCCGGACAGAACTGGGCCGGCCAGCCGACGCCCAAGGGGCCGGCGCTGGCTGCGCTGCTGCTGCTCTGGCTGGCGGCGCGCGTGCTGGCGCTCACGCCCTGGGGCTGGGCGGCGCTGCTCGCCAATGTGGCGTTCGCGTGGCTGGCCGCGTTCGGACTGGCGCGAGCGCTGGTGCGAGCCGGCAACCGGCGCAACTACTTCTTCGTCGGCCTGCTGGTGCTGATGGGCGCGGCCAGCGCGGCGGTGCATCTGGTGCAGCTCGGTGTGCTGCCGAGCGGAGCCGGCATCGACGGCATGGCGACCCGGCTCGGCCTCGACATCGTGCTGTTCGTGATGGCCGTGATGGCCGGCCGCGTCGTGCCGATGTTCACCAACAACGGCGTGCCCGGCACCCAGGCGCGGCGCGATGAACGACTCGAAAAGCTCGCCCTCGGCGCGGTGCTGGCCTTGATCGTCGCCGACGCCCTGGCGCTGCAGGGCCCCTGGCTGGCCGCGCTGCTGCTGCTCGCCGGCGGCGCGCATCTGGCGCGCCAATGGCTGTGGCAACCCTGGCGCACGCGCCACAACCCGCTGGTGTGGATCCTGCACGCCGCCTACGCCTGGCTGCCGCTGCACTTGCTGCTGCGCGCCGCCGCTGAAATCGGCTGGCTGGCGCTGCCCTCCCTGGCGACTCACGCGCTGACGGCCGGCGCGATCGGCGCCCTGACGCTCGGCATGATGACGCGCACCGCGCGCGGCCACACCGGCCGGCCACTGCGCGCCGACCGCTGGGACATCGCCATGTACATCACCGTGCTGCTGGCCGGCCTGGTGCGCGTCGCCGTGCCGCTGCTGATGCCCGCCTGGCTGCTGGCGGCGGTAGGGGCGTCGGCCGTGCTGTGGTCGGTGGCCTTCGCGCTCTACGCCTGGCACTACGGGCCGTGGCTGCTGCGGCCGCGCACTGACGGCAAGCCGGGCTGACGGCGCCGCGTCAATCGGTGTCGTGCCGCTGCAGCAGGGCCGCGATCAGCTCGGTCTGCGTGACCATGCCGACCAGCCGGTTGTCGGCGCCAATCACCGGCAGATGGTGATGACCGGTCGACGAGAAGATCGGCACCAGCTCGGCCAGCGGCCGGTCGGCGCTGACGACCCGGACCTGACGCGTCATGACCTGGCCCACCACTTCGGGCTTGTCGGAGTGCGCCGCCGGGGTCGGCCGCAACAACCGGCGCAACCCGGCATCGAGGCCCTGAGGTGAAATCACCCCGGCGGCCCGCACCACATCCGCCAGCGTCACGATGCCGACCACATGCCCGTAGCGGTCCACCACCGGCAAGGCCTTGACCTGGCGCTGCTGCAGCAGCGTCCAGGCCTCCTGCAACGATGAGCCGAACATCACGCTGACCGGGTCGGTGCGCATGATGTCGCCACAGTGCAGGCGCTGCAGGCGTCGCTGCCAAGCCTGCAGTTCAGCCTGCTCCAGCAGCACGCGCAGATCGTCGCGCGGCACGTCCAGCACCTGGTTGTAGCGGCGCAGCGCCTGGTCCAGATCGGCTTCGCTGAAACGCGGCGCCGGATCGGCCGGAGTCGGCGCCGGCGCGGCCGTGCCGGCATGCGGATAGGCCCGGCCGGTGAGCTGGTTGTAGAGCACCCCGGCCAGCACCAGCAGCGCCGAGTTGAGCAGCACCGGCGCGACGGCGAAATGCCAGTCGGTGACATGACCCAGCACGCTCAGCAGTGCCGCTGCACCGCCGGGCGGATGCAGGCAGCGCAGCGCCAGCATCAGCGCGATCGCCAGCGCCACTGCGAGCGCCGCCGCCGGCACCGGCCAAGGCAGCCAGGCAGCACAAGCGATGCCGACCAGCGCCGACAGCGTGTTGCCGCCGACCACCGACCAGGGCTGCGCCAGCGGACTGGCCGGCAGCGCGAACACCAGCACCGTGCTGGCACCGAGCGGCGCCACCAGCCAGGCGCTCGAACCGGCGCCATGCAGCCACTGCCATGACAACGCGGCCGTGCCCAGCAGACCGAGACCGGCGCCGAGCACGATGCGCCAGCGCTCGGTGGCATTGATCGCCAGCGGTGCCGGCCACAAGGAACGCCAAGGTGCGAGCAGACGGGTGCGGCAAAGCTGGAGGAGATTGTTCAAGGTCGGGTGGCCGCAGTGGGTGGGCAGAGCTGGCAAGTCTGACGCAACGTATGGTGCAGCGAGACCACGCCACCGACGATGATGAGGGCCGGCGCCTTGACGGCGTGGGTCACGGCCAGCTCCGGCAGGCTTTGCAAGGTGCCAGTGACGGTGCGCTGGCCCGGCTGGCTGGCACGCTCGATCAGCGCGGCCGGCGTCTGCGGCGCCAGGCCGTGCCGCATCAGCTCGGCGCTGATGCTGGCCAGCCGGCCCAGACCCATGTAGATCACCAGCGTCTGATGCGGCCGGGCCAGCGCGGCCCAATCGACCTCCGGCGCCTGCGGGTCGGCGTCCGGCGCGGCACCGTGGGCGTCGGCCCGGCCGTGCCCGGTCACCAGCACCACCGAGGTGGCGTGGTCACGGTGCGTGAGCGGAATGCCGGCGCTGGCCGCCGCGCCCTGCGCCGCGCTGATGCCGGGCACCACCTCGAACGGGATGCCGGCCGCTGCCAGCGCCTGGGCCTCTTCGCCGCCACGACCGAACACGTAGGGGTCGCCGCCCTTCAGCCGCACCAGGCTGCGGCCGCTGCCGGCCAGGCCCAGCATCAGCTCGACGATGGCGTCCTGGCCCAGCGTGTGGCGCCCGGCCAGCTTGCCGACGCAAATCAAATGCGCCTGCGGGTTGATCAAGCCCAGCACTTCGGGCGAGACCAGATGGTCGTAGAGCACCAGCGTCGCTTCGCGCAATGCGCGGGCCGCTTTCAGCGTCAGCAGATCCGGATCACCCGGGCCGGCGCCGACCAGCAGCACCGCACCGGGCGGACAGTCCGACCCAGCCAGTTGCTGGCGGATCTGCAAGGTGTCATCGAGCATGTTCATGACCGGATCCCGTCTGGATAGCGATATCGGGATGGTCGGCGCCGGGCTCGTGTGCGTCCTTGAACCAGTTCAAGGACGCCAATGGGGTGTCGGGCCGACCATGCCCCTGCTCGTGCGGCGGATCGCAGCCCCCCGCCCGAACTCGCTGCCCCCCAGTGATTTCCGCGCTGCAAGGGCCGAGGCGACATCGGCCCGCCTCTGTGATGGAGTGGACCCGATGACTACACCGCAACTCACGCGACTCGCCGCTCTGGTGCTGGCCGCGCTGGCTTTCAGCCCGGCCACCCAGGCCGAGGACGCCCCGCACACCACGGCGCCGGAGGCCAACTACCAGGCCGGTGGCTCGCCGCTGGCCAACGAGCCGATGTACCAGAGCGCCAACCCGAAGGCACCGCCGATGACGCAGGCCGAGTTCGACCTGGCGCGCAAGACCTACTTCGAGCGCTGCGCCGGCTGCCACGGCGTGCTGCGCAAGGGCGCCACCGGCAAGCCGCTCACACCCGACATCACGCTCGGCAAGGGCACCGACTACCTGAAGGTGTTCATCTCCTACGGCTCGCCGGCCGGCATGCCGAACTGGCTGACCTCGGGCGAGCTCGACGAGAAGACCGTCGACATCATGGCGCGCTACATCCAGCAAGATCCGCCGCAGCCGCCCGAGTTCGGCATGGAGCAGATGAAGCAGACCTGGAAGGTCATCGTCCCGCCGGAAAAGCGCCCGACGAAGAAGATGAATGCGTACAACATCGACAACATCTTCTCGACCACGCTGCGTGACACCGGCGAGGTGGCGCTGATCGATGGCGACACCAAGCAGATCATCAACATCGTCAAGACCGGCTACGCGGTGCACATCTCGCGCCTGTCGGCCTCGGGTCGGTATCTCTTCGTGATCGGCCGCGACGCCAAGATCAACATGATCGACCTGTGGATGGCGACACCCGACAACGTCGCCGAGATCCGCGTCGGTCTGGAAGCGCGCTCGGTCGACACCTCCAAGTACAAGGGTTATGAGGACAAGCTGGCCATCGCCGGCAGCTACTGGCCGCCGCAGTACACCATCATGAACGGCGACACGCTGGAGCCGCTCAAGATCGTCAGCACGCGCGGCATGACGGTGGACAAGCAGGAATACCACCCCGAGCCGCGCGTGGCCTCGATCGTGGCGAGCCACTTCAAGCCCGAGTTCGTCGTCAACGTCAAGGAAACCGGCAAGACCCTGCTGGTGGACTACTCGAACCTGAAGAACCTCAAGACCACCGAGATCGAGACCGCGCGCTTCCTGCATGACGGCGGCCTGGACTCGACGCACCGCTACTTCATGGTGGCGGCGAACCAGAGCAACAAGGTCGCCGCGATCGACCTGAAGGAAGGCAAGCTGGCCGCGCTGATCGACGTCGGCAAGATCCCGCACCCGGGGCGCGGCGCCAACTTCATCCACCCGACCTACGGCCCGGTCTGGTCCACCGGCCACCTGGGCGACGAGTCGATCTCGCTGATCGGCACCGACCCGGTCAAGCACAAGGCCTACGCCTTCAAGAAGGTCGCCGAGCTGAAGGGCCAGGGTGGCGGAGCGTTGTTCATCAAGAGCCACCCGAAGAGCACGCACCTGTATTCGGACACGCCGCTCAATCCGGATCCGAAGTTGTCGCAGTCGGTCGCGGTGTACGACATCAAGCACCTCGACCAGGGTTACACGGTGCTGCCGATCGCCGAATGGGCCGGTCTGCCGGATGACGGCGGCGCCAAGCGTGTCGTGCAGCCGGAGTTCAACAACAAGGGCGACGAAGTCTGGTTCGCGGTCTGGTCGGCCAAGAACAAGGCCAGCGCGCTGGTCATCGTCGATGACAAGACCTTGAAGCTCAAGGCCGTGATCAAGGATCCGCGCCTGATCACGCCGACCGGCCACTTCAACGTCCACAACACCCAGCACGACGTGTACTGACCCCCGCCCACGGACCGGCGCAGCCGGATCCGTGGTGTCTGCCGGACAGGGTCGTTTCACTGCAACGAGGAGATCCCCCATGAAAGCACAACTGCTCGTGCTCGCCACCACCCTGCTGGCCCTGGCCGGTGGCGTGCAGGCCAGCACCGAAGAAGCGATGACCAAGGCCGGCTGCATGGCCTGCCATGCCAAGGACAAGAAGATCGTCGGGCCGGCGTTCAAGGACATCGCCCTGAAATACAAGGGCCAGGACGTCAGCGCCAAGCTGATGGAGAAGGTCCGCAAGGGCGGCTCGGGCAACTTCGGGCCGATCCCGATGTCACCGAACGGCCCGGACAAGATCAGCGATGCCGATCTGAAGTCGGCCGTCGAGCTGATCCTCAAGAGCTGAAGTCCGACATGGGCGCGGCCTGCCTGCGGTCCCTGCTGATGCTGCCGGCGCTGCTGTTTGGCGCCGGGGTGGCCGCCGCTGATTTAACGCCACGCGCCGCGCCCGACGCGGCGCGCCAGCAGCAGCTGGTGCATGTCGTGCGGCAGGACTGCGGCTCGTGCCACGGCATGCGGCTCACCGGCGGCCTCGGGCCGGCGCTGACGCGCGAGGTGCTGGCGGACAAGCCGGTCGAGGCGCTCGCCGCCACCATCTTCCACGGCCGCCCCGGCACACCGATGCCCGGCTGGCGCGCCATGCTCACTGAAAGCGAAGCGTCATGGATTGCCGAGCAACTGCTGGCGGGTTTCCCCGAGGAGCCACGCCGATGAAACGGCGCGCGCTGTTCAACCTGCTCGGCGCCGCCCCGGCGCTGGCGCTGCTGCCCGGCTGCGCCAGCCTGGGCCGGCCGGCCGCCGCACCGGTCGGCACCGGCGACCTCGGGGTCGTGATCGAGCGCGCCCGTGGCACGCTGGCGCTGGTCAACACCAGCTCGCGCACGCTGCTGGGCGAGATCACCGGGCTCAGCGATCTGTCGCACGCCTCGGTGGTGTTCTCGCGCGACGGTGCCAGCGCCTACGTGTTCGGCCGCGACGGCGCGATCAGCAAGGTCAATCTGCTGACGCGCCGCATCGAGGCCCGCGTGCTGCAAGCCGGCAACTCGATCGGCGGCGCCATCTCGGCCGACGGCACGCTGGTGGCAGCGCAGAACTACACGCCCGGCGGCATCAAGGTGTTCGACGCCCGCACGCTCGCGCTGGTGGCGGACATCCCGGCCGAGTACGCGCCAGGGAAACTGTCCCGCGTGGTCGGGCTGGCCGATCTGCCGGGGCGGCGCTTCATCTACTCGCTGTTCGATGCCGGCGAGATCTGGATCGCCGACCTGAGCGACGCAGCCAAACCGCAGCTGACGAAGTTCCGCGACGTCGGCCGCCAGCCCTACGATGCGCTGGTCACGCCGGACGGCCGCCACTACATCGCCGGCCTGTTCGGCGAGGACGGCCTGGCGCTGATCGACCTGTGGGACGAGCAACCGAGGGTGCGGCGCATCCTCGGCGGCTACGGCCGTGGCGAGCAGGCGCTGCCGGTCTACAAGATGCCGCACCTGCGCGGCTGGGCCGTCGCCGGGCGGCGCGCCTTTCTGCCGGCGATCGGCCGCCACGAAGTGCTGGTGGTCGATACCGAGAGCTGGCAGGAAGTCGGCCGCATCCCGGTCGCCGGCCAGCCGGTGTTCGTGATGGCGCAGCCCGACGGCCGCCAGGTCTGGGTCAACTTCGCCGTGCCCGACTACCACCGCGTGCAGGTGATCGACACCCGCACGCTGCAGATCCAACGCACGCTGCAGCCCGGCAAGGCGGTGCTGCACCTCGAATTCACGCCGCGTGGCGATGCGGTCTGGATCTCCTCGCGCGACGACAACCGCGTCTCGGTGCTGGCCACCGACGACGGCCGCCGGCTGGCCACGCTCGACATCGACGCGCCGAGCGGCATCTTCTTCACCAGTCGCGCCGCGCGGCTGGGCTTCTAGAGACACGCCCACCCATGCAGCAGCACTTCACCGCGACGATCGCCGCCGCTCCACCACCACCAGCCTGGCAACCAGCGCCAGCACCCGCACCACCGTCGCCGCTGCTGGCGGCCCTGCGGCCCTCGGACGATCCGAGCGCCGCGCTGGAGCGGGCGCTGCTGAACCACTGGCAGCGCGATTTCCCGCTGGTGCCGCGGCCGTTCGCCACCGTGGCCGCCGCGCTGGGCTGCAACGAAGACCAGGTGCTGGACGGCTACCGCCGCCTGGCCGCGCGGGGTGCGCTGAGCCGCATCGGCGGCGTCTGGGCGGCGGGCGCGGGCGGCGCCTCGCTGCTGTGCGCGATGGCGGTCGAGCCGGCCCGGCTGCGCGCCGTGGCCGCGCAGGTCTCGGCGCATCCGGGCGTGAATCACAACTACGCCCGCGAGCACCGCCACAACCTCTGGTTCGTGCTGACCAGCGCCGACACGGCGACGCTGAACACGGTTCTGACGCGCATCGAGGCCGAGACCGGCCACAGCGTCTTGCGCCTGCCGATGCGCCGGGTCTATCGCATCGATCTCGGCTTCGATCTGGAGCGTGGCGCCACTGCGGCCGAGCTGCCCGCCCGCAGCCGCTCGCACGGCGAACGCTCACGGGCCGGTGCACCGCCGGTGGCCCAGGCCGACCGCGCCTTGGCGGCGCGGGTCGAGGCCGGCTTGCCGCTGCAATCGGAGCCCTATGCCGTCTGGGCCGCCGAGCTCGGCTGCGACGAACTGGCGCTGCGCGCCACGCTGGCCGGCTGGCTGCAGCAGGGCACGCTGCGCCGCTTCGGCGTGGTGGTGCGGCATCACGAACTGGGCTACGACTGCAACGCCATGACGGTGTTCTACGTGCCCGACGAGCTGGTCGATGGCCACGGCGAAGCGCTGGCGCGCCAGCCGGGCGTCACGCTGGCCTACCGGCGCGCCCCGGCGCCCGGCTGGCCCTACACGCTGTACTGCATGGTGCACGGCCGCAGCCGCGCCGACACGCTGGCCACGCTGCACGCTGCGGTGCGCGGCGCCCGGCTGGAACACACGCCGCACGAGGTGCTGTTCAGCCAGCAACGTTTCAAGCAGACCGGCGGACGTTATTTCCGCACCGAACCGGAGACCGTCGATGCATGAACCGCGCACCACCGCCGACGTGCCGCTGCAGGTCGATGTGATCGACCTGTGCCTGATGACCCGGCTGCACGGCGGCCTGCCGCTGAGCGAGCGTCCCTTTGCCGACGTCGGCGCCGAACTCGGTCTCGACGAGGACGGCGTCATCGAGCGGCTGCACCACCTGCTGGCGCAGGGCGTGCTGAGCCGCTTCGGACCGCTGTTCCAGATCGAGCGCTCCGGCGGGCTGTTCGTGCTGGCGGCGCTGGCGGTGCCGCCGGAGCGTTTTGCCGAGGTGACCGAACTGGTCAACCGGCATGCCGAGGTGGCGCACAACTACCGCCGCGAACATGCGCTGAACATGTGGTTCGTGGTCGGCGCCGAGTCGCCCGCAGCCGCCGAGGTGGTGCTGGCGCACATCGAGGCCGAAACCGGCCTGGCGGTGCAGGCCTTCCCGAAGGAGCGCGAATTCCACGTCGAGCTGCGCCTGCCGCTGCTGGATGGCGCGAACCTGCGCGGCGACGCCGCCGCCGTGGCGCTGGCCGCGCGGGCTGCGCAGGTGCTGCCGCCGGTCGGGCAGGCAGCGCCGCAGCCGGGCACACCCGCCGGTCAACCACCGGCCGACACGCCAGCCACCTTGTCCGACTTCGACCGCCGCCTGATCAGCGCCACCCAGAGCGGCCTGCCGCTGGTGCCGCAGCCCTTCGAAGCGGTCGCCGTGCTGCTCGACACTAGCAGTGCGCAAGTGCGCGAGCGGCTCGGCCAAATGCTTGCCAGCGGGCTGATCCGCCGCATCGGCGCGGTGCCGAACCACTACCGGCTCGGCTTCAAGGCCAACGGCATGACGGTCTGGGACGTCGATGACGCGCAGGTCGATGCGCTCGGCGCGCAGATCGGCGCCCTGCCCGGCGTGAGCCACTGCTACCGCCGCCCGCGCCACCTGCCGCTCTGGCCCTACAACCTGTTCGCGATGGTGCACGGCCGCAGCCGCGCCGAAGCCGAGCAGCAAGCGGCCCGCATCGGCACGCTGCTCGGCAGCGCCTGCCGCAGCCACGACATCCTCTACAGCAGCGCGATCCTCAAGAAGACCGGGCTGCGCCTCCAGGAGCGCTGATCATGTTTCGCATCTCCCAGTTCATGCAGGCGCTCGCCGAGGCCGAGCGCAGCGGCAAGTTTCCGGCGGCCGCGCGACGCCGGGCCGCCCCGCCGGTGGCCGAAGCCACGACGCTGGCGACGCCCGTAGCACCGGCCAGCGCAGCCCCGCGCGCCGCCGTCGGCCCGGTGGTGATCTGGAACCTGATCCGCCGCTGCAACCTGACCTGCAAGCACTGCTACGCCCTGTCGGCCGACCACGAATACGCCGGCGAGCTGAGCACCGCCGAGGTCTTCAGCGTGATGCAGGACCTGCGCGGTGCGGCGCGCGTGCCGGCACTGATCCTGTCCGGCGGCGAGCCGCTGTTGCGACCGGACATCTTCGAGGTCGCCCTGGAAGCGAAACGGCTCGGCTTCTACACCGGCCTGTCGACCAACGGCACGCTGATCGACGCCGCGCTGGCGGATCGCATCACCGCGACCGGCTTCGACTACGTCGGCATCAGCCTGGACGGCATCGGCGCGACACACGACCGCTTCCGCCGCCTGGTCGGCGCCTTTGATCGCAGCCTGGCGGCGGTGCGGCTGCTGCAGGCGCGCGGCGTCAAGGTCGGGCTGCGCTACACGATGACCGCGATGAACAGCGATGACCTGCCGGCGCTGCTGCAGCTGATGCAGATTGAGGGCGTGGCGAAGTTCTACTTCTCGCACCTCAACTACGCCGGGCGCGGCAACATCCACCGCGCCCGCGACGCCCAGCACGCCGCCACACGCGACGCGCTCGACCTGCTGTTCGACACCGCCTGGGCCGACGCGCAGGCCGGCCGCGACCACGAATACGTCACCGGCAACAACGATGCCGACGGGCCGTATCTGCTGCAGTGGGTGCAGCGGCATCTGCCGCGCTGGCGCGACGACATCGCCGCCCGGCTGGTCGCCTGGGGCGGCAACGCGTCCGGCGTCGGCGTGGCGAACATCGACAACCTCGGCAACGTCCACCCGGACACCATGTGGTGGCACCACACGCTCGGCAACGTGCGCGAGCGGCCGTTCTCGGCCATCTGGCAAGACCTGAGCGACCCGCTCATGGCCGGCCTGAAGCAGCACCCGCGCCCGGTCGAGGGCCGCTGCGCGCAGTGCCAGTACCTCACTATTTGCAACGGCAACACCCGCGTGCGCGCCCAGCAGACCACCGGCAACCCGTGGGCGGAGGATCCGGGCTGTTATCTGGACGACGACGAGATCGGCGTGCAAGGTGGCGCCGAGCGGGTGGAGGTGACGGCGTTCAGCGGGCGGCGCAAGGTGGTCTCTTTGGTGGCGGAGTAAATCACGCCGTGATGCGTCGGATGCGGCCGGACGCGACGATGCGGTTGGTGTGGCTAAACGACAGCGAAGGGTTATTCACCCGCGGTTGTGGTAAAGATCATCTTCAGGAAAACCTCCGACATAGAAAGGAATTCCATCCGGATTGGTCGATCCCCTAACCGAGAAGTAGCTACATGAAGTCCCCACTTCTCTGTAGATTTCTCGTGCCAGATCGCCGGCGAGACGCTCTCGTTGCCTCAAGTCGCGAAAATCGTCCAGCTCATCCAATGACGCCACATAGCGACCTTCTTTGTTGACCGAGATACGACCGGCTTGCACGAGTGCTCGCACATAAGGATTTGAATTATCGTGGAACCACAGCCAGCAGCCGCCATCTTCCCCTTCTTCGATTGCAGGAGCTGTTTTTTCCAGATGATGAACTCGTGCAGAAAAGTCGCTGACGACTCTTCTTACTTCCACATCCGATATAGAAAAATATCCAGAGAAATCCAAGAGTGATGCATCAATCATATTTTGAACTTCTTTTGGACTGATTAAACAAGAAGTATCAGGAAGTTCTTCCCGAACGAGGATATGATCAAAATGATCCCTGCGTACCACCTTACGGTCAATCAATGCCAAGACATCATATTTTATTTTCTTGGCGTCCTCTTGCGTCTTCACAATGATTCCGATCCCTTTGAGAGTGGGACAAGAAAAGTCAAAGCCAGGAATAGATGCCGCATCTGAAACCATACCAAATTCTTCGATTTCCTGGCCCAAACACTCTAAGCTATCTTGATACGGCCAACGCCACTCGCGTTCATGCATCCAGTCGACCTTGTATGGCCCTGATGGGTTGTACGTCACGTATCGATGCTGCTCTTGGAGCGACAGGGTTTCAACGAGAAAGCTACGCGGACCGCCACCTGCTCCACTTGGAATTAGCATATTTCGATCTGCGAGCCCGTAAATCACTGGACTGGCACCTAATTTATGCATTGCGCTCTTAGGAAAAGTCAAGGCGTAGCCGCTCATTGCTTGTCCAGCGGCCTCCCGAGAACGACTGGACTGTAGAAACGCCGCGAGCGGCATTTCTGAAAAACAAACTGCTGGGTATGGCCCAAAGATCGTTCGTACATCTTTTCGGACTGCCCACGTTGCCCACAGGCGGTGTGACCGGACCGCACATCTCAGAAGGAACAGCGCAGGCCACACCATGTCCTCCACGAAGCTATTAAACGCAAAGTGTTCTGGTTGTATATATGGTGCTGAATCACCCTCTAGATCCACTTGACGGAAAAAGTGAATTAGGCGGTCCGATAGATCAAAACGAGCATTGTTGAACATATATTTTGAAATTCAAAAACATATTACACAATTAAGATGATTATTATTTCATGCGCTGACATGAAGATAATTTCTTGTGGATTTCTACCGTTACAGGCCCATTGTATTAAAGACTCGTCAAGACAGGCTCACGGCAACACACGATGGTTGCTGACAACCTGACTTGTTCACTAAATGGAGAATTACAATGCTCTCCCGTCTGACATCCAAACAACAACTCAGGAGCGGATCGTTCTCTTCGAGACCTGCAACAGAAATAGCCATCCGCCTTCACTTAAAAACTGAACCAGTTCAAGGCTGCGCCGCACCGCTCTGCCTAGAGTCCGACACATGAAACCGTCTCGTGCCGTTCTCGCTGCGTTGCTGGCCTGTGCCGCGTGGTTCACCGCCATGGCAGCGCAAGCCCAGCCTGTCCCGGACGCTACCGCGCTGTTCACGCAGCACTGCGCCGCCTGCCACGGCGCGCAGCGCACCGGCCTGATGGGCCCGGCGCTGCTGCCCGAGAGCCTGGAGCGGCTGCGCCGGCCCGAGGCGCTCAAGGTCATCACGCAGGGCCGCGTCGCGACGCAGATGCCGGCCTTTGCCGACAAGCTCAAGGCCGACGAGATCGGCGCACTGGCGCAGTGGATCTACACGCCCGTCAGCCCGGCGCCGAGCTGGGCCGAGGCCGACATCCGCGCCTCGCGCGTCGAGACCGCCGGCGCGAAAGATCTGCCGGCCAAGCCGGTCTGGGCGGCCGACCCGATGAACCTGTTCGTCGTCGTCGAGGGCGGCGACCACCATGTCTCACTGGTCGATGGCGATCGCTTCGAGGTCATGCATCGCTTCGCCAGCCGCTACGCGCTGCACGGCGGGCCGAAGTTCACGCCGGACGGCCACTTCGTGTTCTTCGGCTCGCGCGACGGCTGGATCACCAAGTACGACCTGTGGAAGCTGACGGTGGTGGCCGAGGTGCGCGCCGGCCTCAACATGCGCAACGTCGCGGTGAGCGGTGACGGCAAGTGGGTCATGGCCGCCAACTACCTGCCGCGCACGCTGGCGCTGTTCGACGCCGACCTGAACCTCGTCAAGAGCTACGCCGCCGACACGCTGGACAGCAAGACCTCGTCACGCGTCTCGGCGGTCTATGACGCCGCGCCACGCCACAGCTTCGTCGTCGCGCTGAAGGACATCGCCGAACTCTGGGAGATCAGCTACGACCCGAAAGCAGAGCCGATCTTCGATGGCTACGTGCACGACTACAAGATGGGCGAGGCGATCGCCAAGCCGGGTTACCTCGGCGTGCGCCGCACGCTGCTCGACGAGCCGCTCGACGACTTCTTCTTCGACCAGAGCTACCGCCACGCGCTCGGTGCGAGCCGCCCCGGCGCCGACGGCCAGGCGCATGCGCAGGTCGTGAATCTGGACGTGCGGCGCAAGATCGCTGATTTGCCGATCGCCGGCATGCCGCACCTCGGCTCCGGCATCACTTGGCGCTGGCAGGGCCGCACCGTGCTGGCCAGCCCGAACCTGCAGGGCGGCGCGATCGACGTGATCGACATGACCAACTGGCAGCGCATCAAGACCATCCCGACGCCGGGCCCGGGCTTTTTCATGCGCAGCCACGAGTTGAGCCGCTACGCCTGGACCGATTCGATGATGAGCCCGAGCGCCAAGGACACGCTGACCATCATCGACAAGGCCACGCTGGCGCCGGTCGCCAGCGTGCGGGAACCCGGCAAGACGCTGGCGCACATCGAGTTCACCAAGGACGGCCGCTACGCCCTGGCTAGCCTGTGGGAGCTGGACGGCGCGCTGATCGTCTATGACGCCGCGACCTTCAAGGAGCTCAAGCGCCTGCCGATGAGCAAGCCGGTCGGCAAGTACAACGTCTGGAACAAGATCACGCGCTCGGAGGGGACGTCACACTGAACTTGGCACGGCAGGAGCTGACCGCATCGAGTGTTGTGCTGCATCGGATTTGTCGACCCAGCTCTCGGCCGTGTCGGCGGCCAAGTCGGGCAGCACCGCTGGTTTGGCCAGCTTGAGGCCAGCGCGTTATATTTCGTTGCCCATTCCGGTGCCGGCAAGCCCAAAAACAAAATGGGCTAGCTCCTTGTGAGAGCTAACCCATTGATTTTATTGGTCGGGACGGTGGGATTCGAACTCACTACTCCTTGCACCCCATCTGTTCCGAATTGCTTCCGCACACGTCCAAGGAAGTCTGACGCATCAGCGCAATCCCAGACAAATCAAGAACTTACAATGGTTTCGCTTCCATGTACGTCCAAGGAAGTCCACTGACAGCCAGCGCCGAACGGTGACTGAACGGTGACCAGACAAGGAAGGATGACGATGGCGACCATCACGGACAAGGGCATGCAGGCCCGCCCCACCGACAAGGAACAGTGGCTCAGCCAGCCCTTCAAGCGCGGTGCCGGGGTGTTCATGGCTCGCATCACGCCATCCGGGGAACGTGTCTTCTACTTCCGCTACACCGACAGCACCGGCAAGCGGCCGTTCCTGCCGATCGGCCCCTATCACCCGAAAGGGAAAGACGGGTTCACCCTGGCGCAGGCATACGCCAAGGCGTGCGAGCTGTCAGCGCTCTACACCTCGGGCATCAAGGATTTGCGCGAGCACCTGGTACGCGAAGCCGAACTCAAGGAGCAGCAACAGGGGGAGGAACTGCGCCGACTGGAAGACGAAGCGAGAGCCGCCGAACAGGAGCGACAACGCCGCCTGACCCTGCGCGACCTGTTCACCCGCTGGCAGGACGTGGAACTGAAGCTCAGGAAGCGCCCGGACGGCTCGACGATCGGCCGCAAGGACTCCGGCGCGCTGATCCTGGCGCAGTTCGAGCGCCACGTGTTCCCGCTGATCGGTGACCTGTGCGCCACCGACGTGACCAAGGCGGACATCCTGCGGGTGACCGATGCGCAGATGTCGGCCGGCAAGCAACGCACCGCCGCGATGGTGTTTTCCGACCTGCGGCAGATGTTCCACTTCGCACTCGACCGGGAACTGATTGCCGCTGATCCGATGGCGACGCTGAAGAAGGCTCGCATCGTCGGGCAGATGGTCGAGCGGGAACGCATCCTGTCGGATGACGAAATCGAAGCCTTGGCCGCTGCCATACCCCGTGCCCGGCTGAACCAGCGCAGCGAGCGCGCCATCTGGCTGATCCTGGCCACGGGTGTCCGCGTCGGGGAGCTGATGGGCGCGACATGGCTAGACGCCGACCACAACAGCCAAGAGCTGCAAGCAGTCGCAGAGGTCGAGGGCGTCAAGTTCGGCACCGTGGATCCTGTGGCCAAAACCTGGCACATGCCCGACACCAAGAACGGCCGCCCGCACACCATCCACCTATCAGCATTCGCGGTGCAGCAGTTCGAGCAGCTGCATTTACTGCGTGAGTCGGTACCGTGGGTGTTCCCGAACGCGGCCAGCACCGGCCCGGTGTGCGTCAAGAGCTTCGGCAAGCAGATTGCTGACCGCCAGCGCACCGAGGATGAACGCATGAGCGGGCGCAGCAAGGCCGTTGACGCCCTGACCCTGCCGGGCGGACGCTGGACGGCGCACGACCTGCGGCGCACTGCTGCATCGATCATGGCCAGCCTCGGCATCAGTGGCGACGTGATCGATGAATGCCTGAACCACGTCATTGAATCCCGAGTGCGGCGCACCTACATCCGCAACCGGCGAGAGGCCGACCAGATCAGAGCCTTCGATGCCCTCGGGTTGCGCCTGGCCGAGCTGGTCAGCCTGAGCGCCCGTGCATCCAACGTGGTGACCCTGCGCTCGGCCTGAGCTGCTGCCCTGGTGCATATCCAGTGCCGCCACCGGCACCACTGCCACGCCTACCACCCGCCCGGCCTTGTGCCGGGCTTCGTCCTTCTGGCTTTGTGTGGGCAGGCCACGGGTGAACCGTGAGCGCTCGGTGTGGGCATGGTGTGGTGTGTGGCCTCAGGCCTGCAAGCCCGTGCCGCCGGGGAGGCGGCGGGGCGGTTACCTCTTCGCGCTGGCCTGGAGGCATGCGGGCTGATGCCCAGCACCAGCGTGAAGACCTGCGGCGATCTGGTCGGGCTGCTGGCGCTGGTGGCGGCGCGCGGCAGCGGCTGAAAGCGCATTGCAAATTGGCCGGCGTGCAAAAACACGCGGGGACAGCGGGGACAGCACCGGAAAACGCCAGAAAAGCCAGCAACGACAAGGACTTAGGTGCAGCAGAGGTGACGGGGACAAGGCGGGGACAGAGCGGGGACAGCGGGGACAGATACAAGAAAGAGAAGAGATGAATCAATCACTTCACTATTGCTCTTCTGCTGTCTTCGTTCGCTCTTCATCAGCCATAGACGGCAGTTCACCAGACATCACACGGTCATCGTGTCCACCTGAAAACCTCGGGTCCTTCCTGAGAGCATGAAACGCGCGTGCCCTGACCCCGATTTCTCTGCAGTCTCGGCGTGTCATGGGGGGCCATAAGCATGGTCACCTGTTCACCAGACATCAAGCCGTTGGCTCGGCCTCAAAAACCCGGGTCCTTCCTGAGGATCTGGAAACGCGGGAACCTTGACCCCGATTTGGCGCCAGTCGCTGGGCACTTGGATTGCTTGACAGATTGCTTGACACACGTCATCGGTTCGGCCTCAAAACCCCGGGTCCTTCCTGAGGGCCTGGAAAAGCGGGCGCCATGAGCCCGAAATCTCTGCAGATTCCGAGCGTGGTGATGGGTAAGTAAGTTGTGCTGCGGGGGTCAGAAACAGGCCACCAGTCGATGAACTGAGAGAAACCCATGGTGCAGCACATCCAGCGTTCGGATTGACCGGCCTTCCCTGGAAAATCGGCGCGGGTGAGAAAACCCGCGAGCCACCCCCGCCCGGTCGGCGTGCTGGCGCGATCGCGCTGTGACATGATCGGAGGGCCGCGCCTGGCTGTCGGCTGATCCCCGACAGTGACCCCAATGCACACCCCTGCTCGGTGGCGCGGCTTTCCTATTCGGGGTGGTGCCGGGGCGGCATATGCAGACACCAGACGGCGCCAGCAACGGCGCAGTGGGAGCCAGTCTTTCCGAAGAGACACGGGCTGAGCTGACTGCAAGGATCGGCAAAGACGAAGCGTTGCGATTCGAAGCGGCGGCACTGTCTCTACTTCCCGTACTGCGTGGGGAATGTGAAATTGAGCGGATGCCAGATCCAAGAAAGCTGGAAGCAGTCCAGCGTGCTCGGCGAGATTTGGAGGCCGCCATTCAGGCCATGAACGCACCGGCCAACGAAACGAGCCGGAAAATCAATACGCCAAAGCAGAAATCGCAGAAGGACAGCGGCGCCCGCATAAGGAAGATCCGAAAGGACAGCACAGCTGGGAAAGCGCCTGCCTTTGGCTGGTTTCTGCTTTTCACAAAGCTGGCTCATGCAGGCGTGTTGGCTGGTATGGGATCGACATCCCCTGCGATGCTGTTGCTAGAAAAAGTTGCGCAGGATCTGGATGCACTGAATCAGGGGCATCCGCGCGCCCTATTGGTATCTACGATCAACGCCGGTAAATCAGCCCCGGCCCTTGATACATCCGCATGGGATATGCGACATGGACCGATACAACCGAGGCCACCAGCCGGCCAAGCAAAGATGACTCGCGCTCGGAAGAAGGACCAGCAGGTGAAACCAACACCGCGAACGGGCAGTGCATTCGGGGACATGGCACTAGCACTTTCTTCGCGGCCAGTCAAAGGCGAGAAATAGCGCCCATCTCTGAATTGCTCCCCTTAGACGGACGGTGTAGCGCTGCCGATCATCGGCCCCATGAACCTTTTTGGGGCTGCAATGAACACAATCGGAAAACACACCGGGACACTACGAAGTCCAGACCTTGAGCGTAAAGTCGCCAGAGAGCAGGTGCACGAAAAACAGCGCGAGCAGGAAAAGTTCTGGCGTCTTCACGAAGTGGAGGCGATCACCGGACTGAAGAAAAGCACGATCTACCGAATGATTTCTGAGGGGTTATTCCCCTCTGCAATCCGTATTTCTGCGCGTTGCGTAGCGTGGTCATCTTCTTCGATTAATGCTTGGTTGCAAGACCGCATTGCCAGCCCCAGCACACCTGCACAACGCCAGCTTCTGCCTGGTGCTGACAAGGCGCAGCCCGGAGCCGCATCGTGAGCGCCGACCGGGAACCGGCCCCACCAGCGCAAGCCACTGAAGCCACCGGCCGCACCCTGTCGCAGCGAGTCGCCGACGCGTTGGGCGTGACCAGGCAGGCCATCACTGAAGCCGTCAACGGCCTCAACGCATTGCACATGCCGCTGACACCTGCGCACCTGGAAGCCCGGCTTGGTGTGCCGACAGGATCGATAGACAGCGCGCTGGCAGGTATGCTCGGCCCGGCTGCCCCGTCCTGCACCTGCCCCTTGATCGTCGGCCAGTCGATCGCCCAGACCTGTCCTTACTGCCGGCACACCGCCCAAGAAGCCGGCGCCAAGGAGCGGCGACACCTAGAGACGCAACGCCAGCAGCGCCAGCACCGAAAGTTCCAGCGCCAGCTACTGCGAAGCGTCAACGCCCGATGAACCGGCGCACCGCAATGAACACCGCTCACCCCTGGCGACCACCAACGCCAGCAGCGCGCCACCATGCACAAGTGCCTTCATCCGCACGCCGACCCTGCCGACAACATGCAACGGGGCTTGACGCACCCCAGCCGCCTCGTGCTACGCTGCGCCTACCGCTGCAAAAAACAGTGGTCGGGTGTGGAAGCCCGGAAATAGCAAGGCGCGCAGCCGCCTTCAGTGCGGCTTTTTTGTGCGCGTCGATCAGCCACGGCCCTATCTATGGTGGCCCTGGCAGGGGTGCATTCGTGCGCGTCGGTGCCTTGCTTCCGATCTTCCAACCCTGTCAGGGCTGCCGCCCCGTTTGGAAGCGGGTGCGGCGGTTTTCAACCGCAAGCAAGGAGCCGTTCCCATGGCTGGTTCACCTCTGGGCGCAACGCCCACCCACCCGACACCCGAGCACCAAGCGGCCACCGAAGCCGCGATCCTGCAGGCCATGCCGCATGACCTGGCACAAGTGCTGACCGGCGCGCTGCTGCGCCACCTGAGCGGCCCGGCCACCTATGAGCGCTGGTGCCTCACGGCCGCCCACGATGCGCTCAGTGCAGGCGCCTGCAACACCACGGCCGCCCTTGGCTACGTGCGCGCCGGCCTGGCTCAGGCCATCCGCCCGGACCACATCACCCCGGGCCCGGAAACCATCCTGTTGCAGGCCGTTCTCTGGCTGCTCGCCACCGAGGCGCAAGCCTTCGAGCTGGTGGCGTCGGCCGCCAGCGCCAGCCGCGCCCACGGCCACACCGGGGATGCCTCATGAACACGCATGCCTCAACCACGCTGATGCAGCTGCTGCCGCAGTGGCACGAGCTGACCTCACGACTGCTGCCACTGTGCACCCCTGATGCACTCGACCTGGCCAGCCTGCCGGCCGCCGACGTCGAGCGCTTGCGCCAGTCGGCCGAAACGCTGAGCCTGGTCATCTGGTCCTGGCAGATCACCCACCGCGACACAAGCGGCCACCATCACACCGGGGGTGCAGCATGAACACCCTGCAAGCATCCCCGACCCCGACCGACATCACGCCCTTCATCCCGCTGGTGCGCCGCCTGGCCCGCCAGTTAATCGCCAAGCTGCCGGCCAATGTCGAACTGGACGACCTAGTACAGGTCGGCCTGATCGGCCTGAACGATGCGATGGCCCGTTTCGACGCCGCGCAGGGCGTGCAATTCGAGACCTTCGCCACCTGGCGCATTCAAGGTGCCATGGTCGATGAACTGCGCCGCAATGATTGGGCAAGCCGCTATGACCGCGACCAGCAACGCGACATCAGCGCGGCCGTGCACCGGCTTGAACAGCGCCTTGGCCGCACGCCGGCTGAAAGCGAAGTCGCTCACGAGCTGAGTTTGCCCCTGGTCGCCTATCAGAACCGGCTGGCCAAGCTGGACCGCGCCCGGCTGCTCTACCTGGAAGACCTGAACGGCCAGACCGATGACGCGGGCGACTTCCTGGACCGCTACGCCACCACGGAAAGTGCTGACCCGCCGGCACTACTGGCCGATCAGCGCCAGCGTCAAGCGCTGGTCGATGCCATCCAGCGCCTGCCCGAGCGTGAGCAACTGGTGATGAGCCTGATCTATGAGCAGGACATGACCGGCAAGGACATCGCCACCGTGCTCGGCGTGACCCCTTCGCGTGTCAGCCAGCTGCACAGCGGAGCCATCGCGCTGCTGCGCGATCAGCTGCGCAAGGGTGAGCCCGATCACCGCCGCCGCGTGCCACAGGTCGGCCCTCGTGCCGCCACCAGCGCCAGCCCCACCACCTACACCGGAGCCTGAACCATGGCCACCCAAACCAACGCCGGCAAGGCTGCCGGTCAAGCCGCTGCTTTGTCTGCTGACCGCAAGATCCGCAAGCCGAACCCTCTCAAGCGCTGGCCCGGCATGCCGCCCTTCATGACCGAGCGGCGCTATTTCGTCCTGGTCAATCTACCCTTGAAGGCCGGCACCGTCGTGAACGGCCAGCCGGTCCCGGAAGGCACGGTTCTGAAGAGCTGGCAGCTACATGTCTGCCGCAGCCGTGGCCAAGTCAAGAAGGCCTTGCGCCGCATCCGCCAGCGCTATCCGACGGCCTACGCCGTACAGGGGCGCACGGACAAGGACACGGTGTCCGATCGCATCCCTTACAGCCTGGTGCTGCCGGACTCAGGCACCACGATGAAAGGCGGTGCCGCATGAGCCGCCCGCGTGGAACCTTCGGGGCGGTTGCACAAGCCCTGCTGGCTGCCGCTGGCCAGCAGCCCGGCACCGTGCGTGAGCTGGCCATGCGCGCCCAGGTCGGCCACGCTGCGGCCCGCTACACCGCCTGCCGGCTGCTGGAGCAAGGCGCACTCAAGCCGCAGAGCGACACGCGCCCGCACGTGCTGGCGGTGCCGGACGCCGATGCCGACGCGGCGCTGACGGATCTGCAGTCGTGCCTGTCGAGCTGGGTGCGGCCGGCTGAGCAAGCGGCGCAAGGCGGTGCAGTCACGAGCCAGCCGGCCACCTACCACCGCACCAGCGAGACCGCCCAGGCGCTGGGGCTGACCGTCGAGCCGACCGAGGTCGAGGGCCGGCCGGCCTTCCTGCTCGGCTGCGACGGCCAGCCCCGGCAGCTGCTGCCCGACCTGGCCAGCGTGCATGCCGCACTGGATCGCACCGACACCACCGCACCGCTGCCGGTCAGCCCGGCAGCAGGGGACCAACCATGACCCAGCGCACCCAGCGCCCACCGCGCCAGATCACGCTCGACCTGGTGCGCAACGCCCTGTCCTTCATCCCGCCCGACATCGGCCACGATGACCGCGTCCGGCTGGCCTTTGCCGTGTTCGATGGTCTGGGCGATGCCGGCGCCGATGCCTGGCAGGAATGGGCCAGCCGGCGCAGCGGCGCCGACCTGGTCGAAGACCGCGACACCTGGAAGAGCGCCAAGAAGCCCGGAAAGATCAAGGTTGGCACGCTGTTCGGCGTGGCCAAGGACCACGGTTTTGCCTTCCCCAAGGACGACAGCCCGGCGGCGGTGCCGGATCCGGCCGCGCTGGCGGCGGCAGCGGCCGAGCGAGCCCGCAAGCACCAGCTGGATGAAGCGCAGTACCGCGAGCGCGCCGACAAGGCCGCCCGCATCGCCCGGCAGATGTGGGCGGACGCCAGCGAGCAAGGCGCCAGCCCGTACCTCACCCGCAAGGGCGTGCAGCCGCACGGCGTGCGCTTCCTGGCGGACGGCACGCTGTTGGTGCCGATGCACAACGCGGCCGGCGAGCTGCAGAACCTGCAGCGCATCGCGCCCGAAAAACCGGCCGGCGACGAACCAGAAAAGCGCTACCTGCCGGGCGGCCGCAAGTCCGGCCTGTGGCACTGGATAGGCATCCATACGCCCGCCAAACCGACACCGACCAACCCCCTGGCCGCTGCTGGCGCTGCCGGCGACGAAGCGAACCAAGCCGCAGCCCCTGGTGCGGATCAGCCGGCAGGCTGTACAGATTCACAGTGCCCTGATGCGCACGACACCAGCGCCAGCCTGGCCGTGCTGCTGCTGGCCGAGGGCTACGCCACCGCCGCGAGCGTGCACGAGGCCACCGGGTACGCCGTGGCGGTGTGCTTCGACGGCGGCAACCTCAAGCACGTGGCCGAGCACCTGCGGGCGCAGTTCCCGCGCGCGGCGCTGCTGGTCTGCGGGGATGACGACATCCCCACCGCAGCCCGGGGCAAGGGCAACCCGGGCCGCAAGTCTGCCCCGGCGGCTGCCCGTGCGGCCAGCACCGACACCGGCCCGGCCGGTGCGGTGTTTCCGCAAGGTCTGCCCGAGGGTGGTAGCGACTTCAACGACCTGGCCAGCGTGGCCGGGCTGGACGCGGTGCGCGCGCAGGTGGCGGCGGCCGTCGCCGCGTTGTGCGATGTCACCGACGCCCCGGCAGCGGGGCCGGATCAAGCCACGCCGGCCGATCCGCCCAGCGCTGAGGCCAGTGCATCACCCCCGGCCAAGAAGAGCGCCAAGGGCCGCAAATCGAGCCGGGCCGACAACGCCAGCAGCGCCAGCGACACGGGCGACAGCGTCAGCTTCGATCGCTTCCGCTGCGATGAGTCGGGCGTGTGGTTCACGCCACCGGCCAGCGATGACGGCGCCACCAGCAGCGTGCGCCGCGTCTGCGATCGGCTCGCCGTGCTGGCCCTGGCGCGGGATCAGTACGACAAGGGCGGCGCGCTGCTGCTCGACTTCGACACCGCCTTCGGGAACGGCCGGCGCTGGCTGATGCCGCTCAGCATGCTGGCCGGTGACGGCGCCGCCTACCGGGCCGAGCTGCTCGACATGGGCTTCCATGCCCCCACCGATGGCAACCGGCGGCGCTGGCTGATGGATTACCTGCAAAGCCGGCGCCCCACCGAGCGCGTGCGCCTGGTCGACCGGGTCGGCTGGCATGGCAAGGTCTACGTGCTGCCGCGTGAGACGCTGAGCAGCGCCAGCAGCGAGCCGGGCGAACAGATGATGTTCCATTCCGATGCGCCGGTTGAAGACACCTTCGGCCGACGCGGCACGCTGGTGCAGTGGCACGAGCGGATCGGGCGCTACTGCGTCGGCAACAGCCGGCTGATGTTCGCCGCCAGTGCGGCGCTGGCCGGGCCGCTGCTGGCGTGGGTGCCGGGCATGGAATCGGGCGGCTTTCACCTGCGGGGCGATTCGAGCTGCGGCAAGACCACGGCGCTGCAGGTCGGTGCGTCGGTCTGGGGTGGGCGGGACTTCATGCAGCGTTGGCGGGCGACGGATAACGGCCTGGAGGCGCAAGCCGTCAAGCACAGCGATTGCCTGCTGGTGCTGGATGAACTCGGGCAGATCGATGCCAAGGTGGCCGGCGAGAGCGCCTACATGCTGGCCAACGGGCAAGGCAAGATCCGAGGCCGCGCCGCTGGCGGTAGCCGCCCGGCCTTGAGCTGGCGCCTGCTGTGGCTGTCTGCCGGTGAAATCCCGCTCGCCCAGCACATGGCCGAGGCCGGCAAGCGCATCCGGGCCGGGCAGGAGCTGCGCATGGTCGACATGCCGGCCGATGCCGGCTGCGGTCTGGGTCTGTTCGAGACGGTGCACGACTTCGACGGCGGCGCGCTGCTGGCACAGCACCTGGCCAAGTCCTGCGAGACAACGCACGGCACGCTTGGCCGCGCCTGGCTCGAATGGCTGACCGAGCATTCCGGCCAGTGGCATCACGAATTGCGCGAACAGGTCGAGCTGATCACGCTGGCGCTGGTGCCCGAGACGGCCGACGGGCAGATCCAACGTGCTGGCCGGCGCTTCGCCCTGGTCGCTGCGGCCGGCGAGATGGCCACCCGGCAAGGCCTGACCGGCTGGCGACCGGGCGACGCCACCGACGGCGTGCGGCGCTGCTTCCTGGCCTGGATCGGCGCCCGCTCGGCCGGCTTTGGCAACAGCGAGAAGACCGAGGCGCTGCGGCAGGTGCGCGCCTACCTGGAGAAAAACGGCGATGCACTCTTCACCTGGTGGCACCGCGTCATGGATGACCACAAGCCGAACACGGCGCTACGGGTCGGCTTCAAGCGCATGGTGGATGAACAAGGCGACCCGCTGAAGTTCGATGCCGCCAGCGACTACGTAGACGCACGCACGCCGACCGGGGAGCGCAGCACCGACGCCGGCCTGATCGAATACCTGGTGATGCCCGAGGCCTTCAAGCACGAGGTGTGCAAGGGGCTGGATGCGCACTTCGTCGCCAAGGTGCTCAAGGAGGCCGGCTGTCTCAAGCACGAGAGCGGCCGGGACACGATCCGCCAGCGCCTGCCCGGCATCGGCAAGGCGCCGGTGTTTCACATCCTGCCGAGCGTGTTTGCGGATGAAGG
The DNA here is from genome assembly GCA_041083665.1 of Leptothrix sp. (in: b-proteobacteria). Classification (GTDB taxonomy): domain Bacteria; phylum Pseudomonadota; class Gammaproteobacteria; order Burkholderiales; family Burkholderiaceae_C; genus Sphaerotilus. The sequence continues at coordinate 218,987 of JBFPGZ010000010.1, read as the reverse complement.
GGATGAGCTGTAGCACCCATGCACCCGGATCGCACAGAAGGCCCTGCGGGGTCTTTTTGCGTTGGTGGGCGGTGTTACGCGTGCATGCTGGCGCTGGTTGCGCACTGAATGCTAATCCATTGGATTACATTCAACCCCATGGGCAAGGCATTCGAGAGCATCCGACAAGGCCTGATTGAGGCCACCGCGCACGCACGCGGTGAAACCGCCGGGGTCAAGGTCTACGAACCGACCGCTGTTGACGTGGCGGCCGTGCGTTCTCGGCTCGGGCTGACGCAAGCCCAGTTCGCGGCCCGCTTCGGGTTTTCGGTCGCCACCCTGCGCCACTGGGAGCGCGGCGACCGCCGGCCCCAAGGCCCGGCGCTGGTGCTGCTGAACCTGATTGACCGCGAGCCGCAAGCCGTGATGCGGGCGCTGTACTGACCTGCCCGGTCAGCCGCGCGCCAGCAACCCGGCAACGTACTGGTTCAGGCTCACACCTTCGGCGCTGGCAGTCTGCGCAAGGCGGGCATGCAGGCTGCGCGGCACGCGCACGATGAACTTGCCGCTGTACGACTGCACCGGCCGGGCCGCGCTGGGGTCCGGCACCTCTTGTCCGGCATCGATCCGTGCCGACACCCACGAGGCGAAGGCATCGCGGCCGTTGGTGATGGCCTCTTCCATCGTCTCGCCGTCGGACATGCAGCCCGGCAGATCAGGAAACGTGATCAGGTAGCCGCCGCCATCCTCTGCGCTGAGCGGACTCAACAGATGGGCATAGGCTTCGAACGGATGCGGCGGCGCCACCTTCGGAACGGTCTTGATGGTGCTCATGGCTGTGACTCCTTCGCCTTGTCGATCAGCGCCACGAACTGGCGCACATACACCGGCTTGATGGGACGGTGCGCCGGCACACACAACGACTCGGCCGCAGCCGAGTGAGAGAACACATGGTGGCTGCCGCCGTGGTTGCGGCACTCCACACCGTACTGAGCCGCCACCGCCAACAACTGATCGATGGACCAGTCACGCGGGTTGTTCCGCATGGCAGACAACAGCTTCATCTTGGTGTTCATGGCTTGATGATACTGAATGCAGTATCAAACAGCCCTGAAAAGGTCAATCTGTCCCCGCGAGAAAAACAGGCGGGGACAGCTCGCGGGGACAACTTCCGAGAAAAACACAAGGCGCGACAAGGACTTAAGTCATCTGTCCCCGTGTCCCCGCTGTCCCCGCGTGTTTTTGCAGGGGGCTGAAATGCACGCACACACGTTAAACCGTGCTTTGTCAGTGTTTTGTAAGTTACAGCAGATGACGTGTCAGTTTGGGGTATACCTCAACTAGACGGCTAGGCTTGACACTTTTTCTGTCAATCTAGGGTTGCTTTTCGGTTTGTTTGACATCATCATGTGCGTGTCTAGACCTTAACTTGACACTTTGCCCATGAACACCCCCATCAGCACCGCCCACCGCGTCGGCTATGTCCGCGTGTCGTCCCTGGAGCAGAACACCGGCCGCCAGCTTGACGGGCTGGCGCTGCACAAGGTCTTCACCGACCACGCCAGCGGCGGCACCACCGACCGGCCGGCGCTGGCTGAGGCGCTGCAGCACGTGCGAGCCGGTGACACGCTGGTGATCCATTCCATGGACCGCCTGGCGCGCAACCTGGACGACTTGCGGCGCATCGTGCAAGAGCTGACCGGCCGGGGCGTGTCGGTCGAGTTCGTCAAGGAGGCGCAGACCTTCTCGCCCGAAGGTGTCAGCCCGATGGCGAACCTGATGCTGTCGATGCTGGGCGCGTTCGCCGAGTTCGAGCGCTCGCTGATCCGCGAGCGCCAGCGGGAAGGCATCGCGCTGGCCAAGCAACAGCCGGGCAAGTACCGGGGCCGCTCCCCTGCCCTGTCCCCTGACCGTGTGGCCGAGCTGCGCACCAAGGACGCCGCAGCGGGTGGCAAGGGTCGGGCCGCGCTGGCGCGCGAGTTTGGCATCTCTCGGCAAACCCTGTATCAGTACCTGCAGGAAACCGCGAACGGTGACTGAACGGTGACCAGAAACGATTTCTGATCGCCAAGACAAAATGGGCTAGCTCCTTGTGAGAGCTAACCCATTGATTCTATTGGTCGGGACGGTGGGATTCGAACTCACGACCCCTTGCACCCCATGCAAGTGCGCTACCAGGCTGCGCTACGCCCCGACTGAGACAGCAATTATAGGTGATATTTTTCGATTTACCAGTCGAGCAGCTCGCGGATGAAAAAAAGTTCTTCACGCAAGGCATTCACGTCACCGACGGCCATGCGGTCAAGCGGCAGCGTCATGTCCACGACCGGCAACCGAGGTGGCGGGAGGCTCGAATCGCTGACCGGGCGCAGCGCTGCAGCCACTTCCAGCGAAGCGACCGATGCGTGGTCGAGATCTGCTGCGGTCGGCGTGAGTGCAGCGAGCCGGGCCGCACTGCTCGGCAAGGCCGTCAGTGCCGCCGCACCCAGTTCAGCCAGCCGGTTGCGCGCACCGCTGATGGTGAAGCCCTGCTCGTAGAGCAGGTCGCGGATACGCCGGATCAGCAGCACTTCATGGTGCTGGTAGTAGCGCCGGTTGCCGCGCCGCTTCATCGGGCGCAACTGCGTGAATTCCTGCTCCCAGTAGCGCAGCACATACGGTTTGACACCGCACAGCTCGCTGACCTCACCGATGGTGAAGTAGCGTTTGGGCGGGATCTCTGGGAGGGAATTTTCCATTGGAAATCAATGGGGTTGGCGCGAAAAGTGAAACTTTACTCGAAGTCGTCGCCCAACGCGGCTTCACCTTGCACAACTGACTTGAGCTTGTGACTGGCGTGGAACGTCACCACGTTGCGGGCCCGGATCGGAATCGCCTCGCCGGTACGCGGATTGCGCCCCGGCCGAGGCGCCTTGCGCCGAACCTGGAAGTTGCCAAAGCTGGAAAGCTTGACATCCTCGCCGCGCACCAGCGAGTCGTGCACGAACTCGAAAAACGCTTCCACCATGTCCTTGGATTCGCGTTTGTTGAGGCCGAGCCGCTCGAACAACAGTTCAGCCAGTTCGGCCTTGGTCAGCGTTGGCGTCTCGATGCTGGGCAGGATGAGTCGTTCCATGTCCGTCCTTGGCGTGGTCAGTTGACGTGGCAACGCTTCAGGCGCCGCGCAGATGCGCGCCAACCTGCTGCTGCGCCGCCTCGATCACCGCCTTGATGGCCGCATCGCTGCGCTCATCGGTGAGCGGTGCCTCGTCGTCGAGCAGCTCCAGCCGAATCGCCAGGCTGCGCTCGCCCGGCTCGAAGCCAGCCGTGCCGGCTTGCGGCCGGTAGACGTCGAACAGGCGCGCGCTGCGCACCAGCCCGCCAGTCGGCGCGGCCAGCAAGCTGGCGATCACGGCGTCGTGGCTGACGTGCTCGCCGACGATCAGCGCGATGTCACGCGTGACCGCTTGCTGGCGTGCCACCGGCTGGTAGAGCGGTACGTCCCGCGCCAGCAGCGCCGGCACGTCGAGCTCGAACAGCACCGGCGCACCGTGCGGCAGCTCGTAGGCCTGGCGCCAGCGCGGATGCAGCTCGCCGACAAAGCCGATCGGCTGGCCATCCAGCAGCACCTGGGCGCAGCGGCCCGGATGCAGTGCCGGATGCTCAGCGGCGACAAAGGTCGGCACGCGCGGCGCGAGCAGCGCCTCGACATCACCCTTGACGTCGAAGAAATCGACCGGGCGCTCCTTGGCGCCCCATTGCTGCGCATCTGCCGGGCCCCAGGCCAGACCGGCCAGGCGCAACGGCTGGTGAATGCCGACCACGCTCTGCTCGCTGGTCTGCACCGAGGCGTCGCGCTTGAAGACGCGACCCAGCTCAAAGATCCGCACGCGCGGCGCGCGGCGTGTCAGGTTGTGGCGCAGCACCTGCACCAGGCTGCCGAGCAGGCTGGAGCGCATCACCGACAGCGGCGCGGCAATCGGATTGAGCAGGCGGATCGGGTTCGTGTTGCCGGCCAGCTCGGTTTCCCAGCGCTCTTCGACAAAGCTGAAATTGATGGTTTCCTGATAGTCCAGCGCAGCCACGCTGCGACGCAGCGCGTAGCTGCCACGCTGCGCTTCCGCTCGCACCTTGGCGGTGACGGGCGCCTGCGGCGGCGTGAGCGGCAGCTGGTCGAAGCCGAACACGCGGATCACTTCCTCGATCAGGTCTTCCTCGATCTCGATGTCGAAGCGCCAGCTCGGCGGCGTCACCGTCAGCACGCCGTCGCTTGTCACGTACGGCAGACCCAGGCGGCCCAGCACCTCGGCGCACTGCGCTTGCGTGACCGGCATGCCGATCACCTTGGCGGCGCGCGCCACTCGCAGCGCCACCGGCTTGCGCTCGGGCAACTGGATGGTCTGGTCGTCGATCGGGCCGCAACTGGTGTCCGCGCCGCCGCAGATCTGCACGATCAGCGCGGTGATGCGCTCGATGTGATCGACGGTCAGGGCCGGATCGACGCCACGCTCGAAGCGGTGCCCGGCGTCGGTGCTGAAGTTGTAGCGGCGCGACCGGCCAGCCACCGCGTCGGGCCACCAGAACGCGGCTTCGACGTAGACATTGCGGGTTTCGTCACCGACGGCGGTGGTGTCGCCGCCCATGATGCCGGCGAGCGACTCGACCGACTGCTGGCCGGCGTGCTCGTCGGCGATGACGCCAACCTTGTCGTCGAGCTGAACCGTGTTGCCGTTCAACAGCTTGAGCGTCTCGCCGGCATAGCCCCAGCGCACCACCAGGCCGCCGTGGATCTTGTCGAGGTCGAAGATGTGGGTCGGGCGGCCGTACTCGAACATGACGTAGTTCGAGATATCGACCAGCGCGCTGACCGAGCGCTGGCCGCAGCGCGCCAAGCGATCGACCATCCACGCCGGCGTCTGGGCCTGCGGGTTGATGCCACGCACGACGCGGCCGGAAAAGCGCCCGCACAGATCGGCCGCTTCAACGCGCACCGGCAGGGTCTGGTCGAGGCTGGGCACGACCGGCGCGATGACCGGCGTCTTGAGCGGCGCACCGGTCAGCGCGGCCACTTCACGCGCGACACCGTAGACGCTCAGGCAGTGGCCGAGGTTCGGCGTCAGCTTGAGCGTGAACAGCGTGTCGTCGAGATTCAGGTACTGGCGAATGTCCTGGCCGAGCGGCGCGTCAAGCGGCAGCTCCAGCAAACCGCCGTGGTCTTCGGCGAGTTTGAGTTCGCGCGCCGAGCACAGCATGCCGTAGCTATCGACGCCGCGCAGCTTGCCGACCTTGATCGCGAACGGCTTGCCATCTTCGCCAGGCGGCAGTTCGGCGCCGACGGTGGCGAGCGGAATGCGGATGCCGACCCGCGCGTTCGGCGCGCCGCAGACGATCTGCAGCGGACCGTCCGGGCTGTGCGCGCCGGCATCGACCTTGCAAACGCGCAGCTTGTCGGCGTTGGGATGTTTTTCGGCTTCGATGATCTCGGCCACCACGATGCCGTGGAACGGCGGCGCGACCGGCTTGAGCTCTTCGACTTCCATGCCGGCCATCGTCAGCAGATGGGCCAGCTCGGCGGTGTTCAGTTCAGGGTTGCAGAACTCGCGCAACCACGATTCAGGAAATTGCATCTCGTCTTACCTTCTAGGCCTGTTCAGGGGACGCCTGGGCGTCGATCAGTGCGGGGCGGCGGTTCGTCGGCAGTTCAGCAGCTCACTTGAACTGGCCAAGGAAACGCAGGTCGCCTTCAAAGAACAGGCGCAGGTCGTTCACGCCGTAGCGCAGCATGGTCAGCCGATCCGGCCCCATGCCGAAGGCGAAACCGATGTAGCGCTCGGGGTCGAGGCCGTAGTTGCGCACCACGTTCGGATGCACCTGGCCGGAGCCGGCCACTTCGAGCCAACGCCCTTTCAAAGGACCGCTGGAGAAGGCGATGTCCACTTCCGCCGACGGCTCGGTGAACGGGAAGAACGACGGCCGGAAGCGCAGCTCCAGATCATCGGTCTCGAAGAAGGTGCGGAAGAAATCGGTGAACACCGCCTTCAAGTCCTTGAACGAGACGTTCTCGCCGATCCACAGGCCTTCGCACTGGTGGAACATCGGCGAGTGCGTCGCGTCGGAATCGACCCGGTAGGTGCGACCCGGCGCGATGACGCGGATCTCGGGCATCGGATCCTTGCCGGCGTGGGCAGCGGCGTGCTGGCGGGCGTAGCGCACCTGCATCGGCGAGGTGTGCGGGCGCAGGCACAAGGGCCGGCCGGCCTCGTCGTTCATGTCGACGTAGAAGGTGTCCTGCATCGAGCGCGCCGGATGGTTTTCCGGGTTATTCAGCGCGGTGAAGCTGTACCAGTCGGTCTCGATCTCGGGGCCGTCGGCCACATCGAAGCCCATCGAGCCGAAGATCTGCTCGATGCGCTCCATGGTGCGCGACACCGGGTGCAGGCCGCCCGTGCCACGTGCGCGGCCGGGCAGCGTGACGTCGAGCGCTTCGGCCTTGAGCTGCGCCTGCAACTCGGCATCGGCCAGCGCCTGGCGGCGCGCCGTCAGCAGCGCCTCGATGCGCTGCTTGGTCTCGTTGATGGCGGCGCCTCGGGTCTTTTTCTCTTCGGGCGAGAGCTTGCCCATGCCCTTGAGCAGCTCGGTCACCTGACCCGACTTGCCGGTATAGCGCGCCTTGGCGTCTTCGAGCTGGGCCGGTGTGGCGGCGGCAGCGAAGTCGGCCGAGGCCGTCTGCACGAGTTGTTCGAGATCGTTCATCGTGAGGGAATGAGGTGGTTCATGGTTGGGCCAAGAAAAAAGGCCGAACACGAAGGTCGGCCTTTTTTGCTGGTCGCTCAGGAAGGCTGCCGGAGCAGCCCCCAAGCGTCAGACTCAAGCAGCGAGCAGGGCCTTGACCTTGTCGACGATGCTGCCGAAAGCGGCCGGATCGTTGATGGCCATGTCGGACAGAACCTTGCGGTCGATGCCGATCTGGGCCTTCTTCAGGCCAGCCATGAACTTGCTGTAAGTCAAGCCGAGTGCACGCGAACCGGCGTTGATACGCGCGATCCAGAGGCGGCGGAACACGCGCTTCTTGGCACGGCGGTCACGGTAGGCGTACTGGCCCGCCTTCATCACCGCCTGTTTGGCGATGCGATAGACGTTCTTGCGACGACCCCGGAAACCTTTGGCCAGGGCGAGGACTTTCTTGTGACGAGCACGGGCGGTAACACCACGTTTGACGCGAGGCATGGATTGACTCCTTCAGTAGTGGTGGATTACAGACCAGCGAACGGCAGCATTTGTGCGATGTGACCCATGTTGGTCTCATGCACAGCAGTCGTACCACGCAGGTGGCGCTTGTTCTTGGTGCTCTTCTTGGTCAGGATGTGGCGCTTGAACGCTTGACCGCGCTTGACGGTACCACCCGGACGCACGCGAAAACGCTTCTTCGCGCTGCTCTTGGTCTTCATCTTGGGCATGACTGCTCCTTTTAATGTTCCCGTGAGGCGTCACGAAGGGCTTCGTGATCTTGGCAGCCTACGGGCACAGGATTGCAGCAGCGACCAAACCGCTGCAATCCGATTCTTCAACTTGGAACGTGATCGGGTCAGATCACTTCTTTCTCTTCGGCCCCAGCACCATGATCATCTGGCGACCTTCGAGCTTGGGCATGTTCTCGACCACGCTGACATCGGTCAGCTCGTCGCGAATACGCTCCAGCAGGCGCATACCGATGTCCTGGTGGGTGATTTCCCGACCGCGATAGCGCAGCGTGACCTTGCCCTTGTCGCCTTCTTCGAGAAAGCGCCGCAGGTTGCGCATCTTGATCTGGTAGTCGCCTTCGTCCGTGCCCGGACGGAACTTGACTTCCTTGACGTCGATGACGTGCTGCTTGGCCTTGGCTTCGGCAGCTTTTTTCTGTTCCTGATACTTGAACTTGCCGTAGTCCATCAGGCGGCACACCGGCGGCTGCGCCGTCGGGGCGATTTCCACCAAGTCCACATCGTGCTCGGCGGACAGTCGCAGCGCCTCCTGAATGCTGACGATGCCCATCGGCTCGTTTTCAGGCCCGTTCAGACGCACTTCGAGTGCGGTGATCTCACGGTTCAGGCGATGCTTGCGCTCGGCGTTCGGTGTCCGGCGGTCAAGAAAGGTAGCGATGGTCAGATTCCTTCAGGGCGGGCAGCCCAAGATCAATGAAACGCACCTGTGGCGAGCAAGACTCGAAGTCAGTACCAGCAGCCCGTCACCGCTGGGTGCCGAGTTCGGACGCGATCTTCTGGGAGAAGGCCTCCAGGGCCATCACACCGAGGTCTTGATTGCCTCTGGCGCGCACTGCGACGGCTCCTGAGGCCCGCTCCTTGTCACCAACAACGAGCAGGTACGGAACCTTCTGCAACGAATGCTCGCGTATTTTATACGTGATTTTTTCGTTACGCAAATCAAGCTGGACTCTAAGTCCTTGTTTTTGCAGCGATTTGCTCACTTCACGGGCGTAGTCGGCCTGCGCATCAGTGATATTGAGCACCGTGACCTGGGTCGGCGCCAGCCACAGCGGCAACGCACCAGCGTGCTCCTCGATGAGGATGCCGATGAACCGCTCCAGACTGCCCAGAATGGCACGGTGCAGCATGACCGGATAGTGGCGCTCGCCAGACTCCGCCACATATTCGGCGCCAAGGCGTTCTGGCAGAGAAAAATCCACCTGAATGGTGCCACATTGCCAGTGTCGGCCGAGTGCATCCTTGAGCGTGTACTCGATCTTCGGGCCGTAGAAGGCGCCTTCGCCCGGGGAGATCTGGAAGTCGCAACCCGAATTGCGCAGGCTTTCGATCAGCGCCGCCTCGGCCTTGTCCCAGGCCTCGTCGGAGCCGATGCGTTTTTCCGGCCGCGTCGCCACCTTGTAGAGGATGTCGCTGAAGCCGAACTCGGCGTAGACCTTCTTCAGAAGTGTCGTGAACGCGTCACACTCGGCCAGGATCTGGTCTTCGGTGCAGAAGATGTGGCCGTCGTCCTGCGTGAAACCGCGCACGCGCATGATGCCGTGCAGGCCGCCGGTCGGCTCGTTGCGATGGCACTGACCGAACTCGCCGTAGCGCAGCGGCAGGTCGCGGTAGCTCTTGATGCCCTGCTTGAAGATCAGGATGTGGCCCGGACAGTTCATCGGCTTGAGCGCGTAGTCGCGCTTTTCCGATTCGGTGGTGAACATGTTCTCGCGGTACTTGTCCCAGTGGCCGGTCTTCTCCCACAGCCCCTTGTCGAGGATCTGCGGACCCTTGACTTCCTGGTAGCCGTTGTCACGGTAGACTTGGCGCATGTACTGCTCGACCTGCTGCCACACGGTCCAGCCCTTCGGGTGCCAGAACACCACGCCCGGCGCATGTTCGTCGATGTGGAACAGATCCAGTTCGCGGCCGAGCTTGCGGTGGTCACGCTTCTCGGCTTCTTCCAGCATCACGAGGTACTTCTGCAGATCGTCTTTGCTGGCCCAGGCAGTGCCGTAGATGCGCTGCAGCATCTCGTTGCGGTGGTCGCCGCGCCAGTAGGCGCCGGCCACCTTCATCAGCTTGAAAAACTTCAGCTTGCCGGTGGACGGCACGTGCGGACCACGGCACAGGTCGGTGAACGCGCCTTCGGCGTAGAGCGAGACGTCCTGATCGGCCGGGATGCTCTCGATGATCTCGGCCTTGTAGGCTTCGCCGATCGACTTGAAATAGGCCACCGCCTCGTCGCGCGAGACGACACGGCGTTCGACACGCTCGTCCTTGTTGGCGAGCTCGGTCATCTTCTTTTCAATCGCGACCAGATCTTCGGGCGTGAAGGGGCGCTTGTACGAAAAGTCGTAATAGAAGCCGTGCTCGATGGTCGGGCCGATCGTGACCTGCGCGTCGGGAAACAGCGTCTTGACCGCGTAGGCCAGCAGATGCGCGGTCGAGTGGCGGATCACGTCCAGGCCGGCGTCGTCCTTGGAGGTGATGATGGCGAGCTGCTCATCGGCCTCGATGCGGTGGCTGGTGTCCACCAGCCGGGCGCTTTCGCCCGCGCCGATGCGGCCGGCCAGCGCAGCCTTGGCCAGGCCGGCGCCAATCGACGCAGCCACTTCGGCCACCGTCACCGGGCCGGGGAACTCACGCTTGGAACCATCAGGAAGTTGAATCGAAATCATTGGAAACCTTGAAAAAACAAAAAGCGCGGACTTGCCGCGCTTTCCTGACCGATGTCGCTGATCGTGAGCAGACGTCGTGATAAAGGAAATGAGAAAGCCGCAGCCGACCCGTCAAACCCTGGTGCAGGGCGTAGAGGTGGTAGTTCGCGGTGTCATAACCAGGGCGCCTTTCTCAGCTCTTCTTGAATTGGGTCGCGATTTTAGCCGAACCGGCACCCTCACCCAGTGAACTGGACGAGCAGTTGGAGTGAAAAGGCCGCACATGAGCAAAAGTTCAAGCGCGGCCAAGCGGCAAGCATCAAGCCTCGGCCTTGGTGAGCGGGAACTGGATCTGCACACGCAAGCCACCGAGTGGTGAATCAAGCAGCTTCACCACCGCCCGGTGCGCCTCGGCCACCGTGCGCACGATCGACAAGCCCAGACCGATGCCGGTGCCGTCATCGTGCAGGCGGCGGAAGCGATCAAAGACCCGTTCCCGCTCAGCCGCCGGAATGCCGCACCCCGAGTCATCGACGATCAGCGACACGCCTTGCTCTCCGACTTCGCTGGCGATCGAGATATGCCCTCCCGGCGGCACATGGCGAATCGCGTTCGACACCAGATTGCGCAGCATGGTTTGAACACCGAAACGACGCCCGACCAGCCCGGCAGTGTCATCCACCTGGGAAATGATCTGCACCTTGCGGCGATTGGCCTCGACCGCCAGATCATCGATCACATCCGACACCAGCTGCGGCAAGTCGATCGGCTCGACCCGCGCATCGACCGGCTGCCCTTCGACCCGCGCCAGCGTCAGCAGCTGATCCACAAAATGGGCGCAGCGATCCACGCTGGCTTGCAGACCACCGAGTGCTTCGGCGCGCACGGCCGGATCGGTGGTGCGCTGGGCAATCTGGGCGTGCAAGCGCAGGGCCGCCAGCGGTGTGCGCAGTTCATGCGCGGCCACCGAACTGAAGTCTCGCTCACGCGCCATGGCCGCACCGATGCGCCCGAACAAGGCGTTGATCGCCTCGTGGATCGGCACCAGCTCCTGCGGCAGGCCACCCATCGACAGCGGCGTCAGCTCAGTCGGACCGCGCAACACCAGTTGCCGAGCGATTTCTGCGGCCGGCTGCAGCGCCTTGGCCAGGAACCAGCCGATCAGACTCAGCAGCACCAGCACGGCCACAAAAAATGACATCACCGGTCCGGCCAGCGTCCCGACCAGCACCGAGGCGCGTTCATCTTCGAACTCGGCGACATGGATCGCCATCTGCCCTGAGTTGGCCTGGTGCACATAAACGCAGGTCTCCCGGCCATCGATCTGGACATGATCGAAACCATGCTTGCCCTGCTGGCCAAGCGGCTGGTCGGGCGATGCATTGGCACTGCGCAGCAGGATCTGACCTTCGTTCGACCAGATCTGATAGCGGTAGCGCCCCTGCAAAGCGGTCGTTGTCTCTTCGTCAACGATGCCGCCCGGGCCGATGACGCCATCGCCGCGCAGCTCCAGCAGTTCGTGGTCGGCAAAGCGCAACAGCGTATGCGCCAGCTCAGCCAAGCGTTCGTCATGCAACTGGTCGTTCTGCCCGATGGCAGACCAGTACATCGCCGCAGCCCCGACCACCCAAGCGAGCAGGGTCGAACACAAGGCGATCAACAGCATGCGCCGCTTCAAGGACCCCGACTGCAGGATGGTTTTCATGAGAGCTGCCCGGGGTCAAACGCAGCATCAGACTCCAGCTGCGGCACCGATGCGAGCTGATACCCCAGACCGCGCGCCGTGACGATCAGGCGTGAATCGAGCTTGCGGCGCAGGTGATGGATGTGCACCTGCACGGCATTGCTCTCGATTTCTTCACCCCAACCGTAGAGCGCCTCCTCGATCTGCTGGCGCGACACCATGCGGTTGCGCCGCCGCATCAGCAGCTCCAGCACCCAGAATTCCTTGGTCGTCAGCGGCACATGCCGGCCGTTCCAGAGCACCGACCGGCTCGACGGATTGAGGGTCAGGGGACCGTGCACCAGCTCATCCTCGCCCTGATCGGTGGCTTGGGTTCGCCGCACCACGGCGCGCACCCGGGCTGCCACCTCGTCGAGATCGAAGGGCTTGACGAGGTAATCGTCGGCGCCCTCGTCGAGCATCTGGATCCGATCCTCGACGCCGCCACGCGCGGTGATGATGATCACCGGGGTGTAGCGCTGCTGACCACGGATACGCCGCAGGAACATCTCGCCGCTCAGGCGCGGCAAGCCGAGATCAAGCAACACACAGTCATAGCGCTGTCCCTCCAGAGCCGCCAAGCCCTGGTCACCACTGGTGACCCAGTCGACCGCATAACCGCTCTGAGTCAGACCCAGACAAGTTGCCCGACCCAGCATCGGATCGTCTTCAGCCAGCAACACTCGCATCTCTCTACTCCACGTCTCAAACTCGCCCGCAAGCTGCCTAAGCAGACGAAAGTTACAACATTTGTAAAATTGAAATCAATCTGAAGTCAAGTTAATGTACTTTGTTCAAATTATGCAACCTGATGAGTGATCATCAACCAGGTTTGATCATCTATGCATATGTCACATTGCAGAATTTTCGATAATTCTCCGCAGCGAATCGTACTTGCGAATCGTCAAGATGACATCCCCGCACTCATACCGATGCACAGTGCGCACGGGCGAATCTGGCGAGTCAGCTTTGCATTTTTGCGGTCCCCTGTTTAAGGTTCCCTTGTCACAGTGGGCAGCCACCCGCAGGCGCGGGAGCGGCAAGTCAATGCAGTTCGGGCTTAATCAGCTCGGTTCCTGCGTGCGATTTGTATCCTGCGGCCTGTAGCAACGATGCAGTGCTGGCTGTTCAGCCTGCTTGCCCAAGCCATTGTCCAACCCGCCATTGAGGAGCAATTTTGTCGCACCACCGAGCCTTCATCCCTCACCGTCCACACGCCCGCGCCGCTCGTGGTTTCACTCTGCTGGAACTGCTGGTCGTCATGGTGATCATCGGCCTGCTGGCGGGCATCGTTGCGCCGCAATATTTCGCACAACTGGGCAAGTCCAATACCAAGGTCGCCAAGGCCCAGATGGAAGCACTCGGCCAAGCGCTGGATCAGTACCGGCTCGACGTCGGTCAGTACCCGACCACCGAACAAGGCCTGATTTCGTTGCGTCAGGCACCGCAGAACGTGCCGCGCTGGCAAGGCCCGTATCTGAAGCGCGATCTCCCCAACGACCCGTGGAGCCGCCCCTACCAATATGTTGCGCCGGGGCAACACGGTGACTATGACCTCCTCAGCCTGGGCTCGGACGGTCAGCCCGGCGGCACGGGCGAGGCGGCCGACGTAACGTCCTGGTGATCCCAGGCTATCCACATGCAACTCAGCTCCGTCGAACTTCAGCGCCTCGCCGGCATCGACCCCACACCGGCCCATGTGCGTGATCTGGTCGAGCGCCTGATGCGCCGTTTTCAGGCCGACATCGGGGCGCCGACCCAGCGCAAAGAGTCGACGGACCAGCCGCGCCCTGACGCTGCCACCGCGCCGCCTCAGGAGGACCGCGCCTTCCGGCGCTGGCTCGGCCAGGCCAGCGGCATGCGGCTGAGCTTGATTGCCCAGTTGCCGGTGGAAGCAGCTGATTTCGGCATCGTGCCCAAGGCGCAGGGCCGGCGCCGGCTCTGCGTGGCGCTGCGCCGGCCGGACGACACGATCGACATCGTGCTGGCCGATCCGTTCGACCGCGTCACGCGGCTGTGGCTGGAGTCACGCCTGCGCGACGCCGGCCATCCCGGCACGCGCTGGTATGTGGCGACCGCTGACGACCTGCTGGCGTTCTACACCCGGCTCGACCAGCAGACCCGGGCGCTGCCGGCCCGCCTGGCACAGCAGGCCTGGAGCCCGCCCGCCATTTCGGCCGAGCTGGTCGCCAGCCTGCATGCCACCCAGGCCGTCAGCGACGATGACGGCCTGGTCGCACAGCAACTCAACCAGATCCTGCTGCTAGCGCTGCAAGCCCGCGCCAGTGACATCCACCTGGCCTGCGTCGCAGGCGGCCTGCAACTGCGCCTGCGCATCGATGGCGTGCTGCAAACCACCGCGCTGCCTCACGGCCTGGACAGCGGCGCGCGCGGCACCCGCCTGCAGCTCGCGCAGTTGCTGCTGGGCCGCCTCAAGCACCTGGCCGGGCTGCCCGCCACGCCCGCCCGCCAACCGGTCAGCGGCACCCTGCGGCTGGCTCATGACGGCCGGGAACTCGATCTGCGCCTGTCGCTGCTGCCCAATCCCTGGGGCGAAGACGCCGTGCTGCAGCTGCTCGACCGCCGGGAGCTGCAAGCCGAGCCGATGCTGTCGCTCGGGCCACTCGGACTTGACGATGCCGCAGCCAGTTTTCTGCGCCAGATGGCCGCGCGACCACACGGCCTGCTGCTCGTTACCGGCCCCGCCAGCAGTGGCAAGACCACCACCCTTTACGGCCTGCTGAGTGAACTGGCCAGCAGCGGGCACGAAAAGATCATCAGCCTGGAAGATCCAGTCGAGCATCTGCTGCCACAAGTGCTGCAGTTGCCGCTCGGGCCCGAGCAGAGCCATGTCGAGGGACTCGCCACCATCCTGCAGCACGACCCGGACCGGATCATGCTCGGCGACTTGCCCGACGCCGACACGCTGCAGCTGGCGGTGCGCGCCGCGCTGGGCGGCCTGCCGGTCCACGCTGCGCTGCAGGCCAAGGACGTGTTCGACGCCATCGGCCAGCTCGGCGCGCTCGGCCTGGCGCCGGAGCTGCTGGCCGGCGCCCTGAACGGCGTGCTGGCGCAGCGTCTGGTGCGCCGCCTGTGCCCCCACTGCGCCGAGCCGGTGCGACCTGAGGCGCTGGGCCGGCGCGGTCGCGAGTTGCCCGCCGAAGCCAGGCATTGGCAGCTGCTGCAGGCGCGTGGTTGCAGCCATTGCCACGGCAGCGGCTACCAGGGCCGCCGGCTGCTGACCCAGACCCTGACGCTCGACGCCACCTGGCGTGAACAGATCGCCGCTGGCGCCAGCACCACCGAGCTGCGCGCGCTGGCGCGTCGGCGTGGTCTGCCCAGCCTGCGCCGCGCCGCCCTGGCGCTGCTGCGCGATGGCATCACCAGCCTGGATGAGGTCGAACGTGTCACGGCTGTGGACGAGTGAGTTGCGCCTGAACCTGCGCGTCAGCGACTGCTACGCCGAGCTGCGGGCGCCTGGCTGGCGCCGGCACCCGGTGCAGGCCAGCGCCAACGCCAGCGGACGCGGCGCCGCCGCCATTCAGGCCGCGCTGGCGGCCTTGCGCCTGGTCGAGCCGGAGCTGCAGGCGACCGACGTTCGCCTGACCGTGGCGGACGAATATGTCTACTACGCGCTGCTGGCCGGGCCGCGCGACGCCGCCGAGGCGCAGCGGCGCGCCAGCCAGGTGCTGACCGAAGGGCTGGGGCGCAACGATCTGCAGGTCCAGATCAGCCCGCTGCCAGGACGTCACCGCAGCTGGTTGGCGGCGGCCGTGACCCGGTCCGACCTGGCCGCCTGGCGCAGCGCCTTGAGCGCCGCTGGTCTGCATTTGCGCCATCTGCATCCAGCGCTGGTGGAAGACCTGCGCGAACTCGCCGAACAGGTGCCGGAAGACCATGCCGTGCTGGCCTTGCTGCGCGAGGAAGGTGCCATGCTGGTGCGGCTGCGCGAGGGTGTGCCAGCGGCGATCGAATGGGAGCGCCTCGACATCGGCAACCGGCACGCCCTGGAAGCGCATCTGCGGGCGTTTGTGCGCCGCACCCAGTCTGAACTCAAGCCAGACTCAGTGCAGCCGAGCACCTTGCCGGTGTATCTGCGGGCCGAAAGCCACGCGCTGTGCCGGTACCGGTGGCAACTCGACGCACCCGGACTGCGCCCGGAACCACCCGCTTCGCCGCCTGAAGTGAAACGCTGGCGGTTCCGGCCTTGGGCACGCCCGCAGCGCCACGACCCGAACGCCGACACCGTCCCCGGCCCGCTGGCTGACACCCAGCCCCCAGCGACCACCCGCGCCCTGCCCGACATGCCCGACGACCCTTGGCTGAACACCCAGCCCACGCCCGACTGGCACCCGCAGACCCGCCCCGCGCTGGCCGAACACATCGCCCAGCGGCGCCGGAAAGCACGCTCATGAAACGACTGCGTCGGCTCGACTTCTGCGCCGCCCCCGAAGATCCGCCTCAGCATGGGCGGCGCATCGTCATCGGGGTGCTGTTGCTCGGCCTGGGCGCCGGCTTGATCCGACTGCTGTGGCCGCGTCTGATTTGATCTGATGCAAGTTTGCTGACCCCGATCAAGGGGGGGCGGCGGATCGCGCGCTACTGTCGCGCCGCCTCATTGCACGTGTCTCGCCACACCCCCTTGCGCATGAACCACGCCACCCTTGCCCCGACCGATCCTTGCAGCAACGCCTTGACCGGCGCACCCCAGACGGATGACGTGCTGATCGTCGGGGGCGGGCCCGCCGGCCTGGCGCTGGCCTGTGCCCTGGCCGATGCCGGCTTCAAGGCCACCGTGTTCGAGCGCCAGAGTGCTGCCAGCCTGGCCGACCCGGCGCCTGACGGCCGCGACATCGCGCTGACGCACCGCGCCATCGGCATCTTTCGCGCCCTCGGGCTGTGGGATCACCTGCATCCCGAGCAAATCGCACCGATCCGGGCCGCCGACGTGCACAACGGCCAGTCGCCACGCTTCCTGCACTTCGACGCGCAGAGCTCCGGTCACGACGCACTCGGCACGCTGGTGCCGAATCACGAGCTGCGCCGGGCGGCCTATATCGGTGCGACCGCCCGCCCTGGCGTGCGGATCCTGTCCGGCGTCGATGTCAGCCTGGTGCGCAACCGCACTGCCGGCGCCGACCAGGCCGAAGTGCAGCTGAGCGACGGCCGCCGTTTCCAGGCACCGCTGCTGGTCGCGGCGGACAGCCGCTTCTCGAACGCACGCCGCCAGCTCGGCATCGGTGCCAATTCGCGCGATTTCGGCCGCACCGTGATTGTCTGCCGCATGCAGCATGAGCGGCCGCATGACGGCGTGGCGCATGAATGTTTCCGCTACGGCGGCACCCTCGCGCTGCTGCCGATGAACGACAACCAGGTTTCGGCCGTGCTGACGGTGCGCGCCGATCTGGCCGCCGAGCTGCTGGCACTCGACCCAGCCGCCTTTGCCGCCCATGTCGAACAGGAAGCCGAGCAGCGCCTGGGCCGCATGACGCTGCTGGGCCAGCGCCACGCCTATCCGCTGGTCGGCGTCTACGCGCACCATTTCGCGGCGCCACGGGTCGCCTTGATCGGCGACACCGCCGTCGGCATGCACCCGGTCACCGCCCATGGCTACAACTTCGGTCTGTACGGCGTCGAAGTGCTGACGCGCCAGCTGCAGCAGGCGCGCCGGCGTGGCCAGGACATCGGCACACTCAGCGTGCTGCAGGCCTTCGAGTCCGAGCACCGGCGCACCACGCTGCCGATCTATCTGGGCACCAACGCCATCGTCGGCCTGTTCACCGACGACCGCGCGCCGGCCCGGCTGCTGCGCAGCGCGGTGTTGCGGGTGGCCGAACATCTGCCGCCGCTGAAAGCCGTCATCACACGCCAGCTCACCGGCGTGCCTCGGCCGGCGTGAATCCATCCGGGATGGCCTATACCCGCCCCGAGCCCGTATTCATCCGGTTGCAGTCAGCCCGGCCTCGCCCCATGATGGAGCACTTCCATTTCCAACCATGTTGCAGGAGGCCGCCCCATGATCAATCCCTGGAACCCTCTCACGCCACCGGGTGCTGCAAGCACCGATCAACCGAGCCAGACCAACTGGCACGACGCGGCTCACCTCCAGCAGCGCTGGTGGAGCGACTGGCTGGAAGCCGGCAACATCTGGCTGTCGTGGTGGTACTCGACCCTGCCGCCGATGCCCTGGCCTCCGGCCGGCACCGTGCTGCCGGCACAGCAGGTCGATGGCAGCAGCCAGACCGCCGGACAAGCTCCGACCCAGCACAACGCCGCCGCGCCTGCCCCGAGCCCCAGTGCGACGCCACCCGCTACGGCGCGCAAATCTCGCGCCCAAAGCGCCCGTCATCATTGAGCCGAGACCTGGCGGCGACCTGCGCCGCCACGCTGCTGCGAATCCAGCCCCATGTCTGACACTCCCTACACCGAACCCGACTTCTGGCAAAAGATCAAGGACTTCGCACTGAAAGCCGGTCGCGAGGTGATCGAAAAAGCGCTCTGGCTCTATTACGCCGCCCAGCGCCCTGACACCCCGACCTGGGCCAAGACGGTGATCTACGGCGCGCTGGCCTATTTCATCTCGCCGCTCGACGCCATCCCTGACGTGACGCCCGTGATTGGATTTGTCGATGATCTGGGCGCACTCGCGGCGGCCGTGGCGACCGTGTCGGCCTACATCAATGACGAGGTCAGGCAGCAGGCCAGCAACAAGCTGGCCGACTGGTTTGGCCGCTGACGCAGAGCGGCAGCCTGCCGCTCACGCCGCCGACCACGCCAGCCAGGCCCGCAGCGCCCAGAAACCCAGCACCGCCAGACCGATCAGCAGCGCCAGCCCGCGCCGGTTGTGCCGCACCAGATCGGGGCCGGTGCCCGCGCTCTGCCCGGTCAGCATCGGCTCGATCAGGTTGCGCCGTCGCAGCCAGCTGATGGCGATCAGCGTGCCGACATGCAGGCCGATTGCCAGCAACAGCAGGTTGGAGGTGAGCGCATGCAACTCGGTGGCCCGTTCGGTGGCAGCCTCAGCCAGCATGTCGATCCAGGTCGGCAGACCCGTCAACACGCTCAGCAGCGCCAGCACAGGCATCAGCAGCACGCTGGCCGCCATCAGCAGGTTCTGGCCAAGTGACTTGTCCGGCTGACCGGCACGCCACTTCTGCCACCAGCCCCCCAGTCCACGCAGTTTGCCCCAGGCGGCACGCAGCCGTGCCGGCTTGTGCTTGAAGCCAAGCGTCCAGACGCCCCAGCACAGCTCCATCGCCAGCAGGCCGGCAGCGCTGTAGCCCATGCAGATGTGGACCAGCCGCCAGCGCTCGCTGTCGCCGCTCAGCCAGGCCAGGCCGACCGAGAGCGCCAGCCACCAATGCAGCGCCCGGGTCGGCGCATCGATCAGGCGCCGCCGCGCCACCGACGCAACCGGCTTGCTCGCAGCGCCCGCCGAGCGGATCAAGTCGGCCGAACTGCTCATTTGGGGATCCTCACGCCATCTTCGTCAAAATCGCCACGCGCGGCACCAGCATGACAGGCGGTGCAATTGGCCGGGCTGTGCACCGACGCGCGTTTCCAGACAGCGGCCCGCACCTCATCGTGCTGGCGCACAAACCAGCGGCTGCGGGTGATACGGTCGTCCGGCGGACTGCCCGCCATCTGTGCGCTGGTAGCAGCGTTGTGCTGCAGCCAGGCGCTGATCGGCTTGGCAGCGGCGGCATCGAGCGAAGCATCGACACCGAAATGCTTGTCCAGCCCACCCATCAGCCGTTGCCAGGACACCGCCGGCAGGAGCTGAGCCGGGAAGGCCAGATGGCAGGCGCCACATTCCTGCACGTACTGCGGCGGAGCCGTTGCCGCCGCACCGCGCTGATGCCGGCCCTCATGGTGTTCGTTGCCCTCGGCGCGGGCGGGCGACACCAGACTCACCACAGCCGCCAGGGCCAGCAATGATCCTGCCAGCCATGCCGCCGGAAATGCCGCACCGGATCGGGAGATCGAAACCATCTTCATGTGCATACCTCTGCAGAACCACCGATTCATTTCAAGCTGGCCAGAAAGGCCAACACATCCGCTTTTTCAGCCACGCTGCACTCACGTGCTAGCACGTCCTTGCAATTGCGGCGGAACCACTTTTCAGTCTTGGCTGCGTCGGTAAACCGGTTCGCCTCGAACGCTGGCGCCATCGGCCGGATCACCCGACCGGTGCTGGCATGTTTGCCAGGCGTCGTGGGTGATTTGCCGTGGCAACTGGCACAGCTCCACTCCTGGCCATGCGTGGTGGTGAAAAACTGCTGACCACGCTGCGCATTGGCCGGCTGCTGGGTCTGCGCGATATAGGCATCCAGTTGGCTTTGCAGCGTTGCGGCGGCGGCCGGTGTTGTCACCAGCGCGGCCATCGTTGCCATGAGCAGGCTGGCCAGCGACGCCAAGCTGCGGCGAGTTGAAAGCTTATTCAGGGCTTGCATCAGCACCTCCTTGCCGACAATTATGGTTAGCCCGGATGAACCCCTTCTGAATGCTTTGCACTGATTCAGCCACTGTTCAGCCATCCGGCATCAGGCACACCTGCCGGGCGAGCCGGGCGACTTGGTATCCGCGCGTGTGCGGTTTGTCACTGCCCGGATGCGCAAACCGCACCAGCCCTGCCTCACAGCAGCAAGGTCTGGCAACACCTCATTACCACCAGCGGATACACATAACCCCTGTTGAGGGTTGGTCTTGCAAACAATCGAGGTTTTCGATTGCATTTGTTTCGATTGGAGACAGCCTGCTCCGCGACTCTCCATGTCACGCCACGCATTATTTACTTACCAGTACCTAAGCAAATGCCATGACATTAAGTCCATCGAACCAACTGCGGCGGAGTAAATTCATGCGTAAAAATCAACTGCGACATATCTGGGCCTTGGCCACGATTGCAGCCGCCAGTTCGGTACTGGTTGGCTGTGGCGGCGGCAGTCAAGATACCAATACCGACGCCAGCAGCCTCAGCACCGATGCCGAGGCTTTACGCCACCGCAGAACCACCACACCGACACCAACCCCTGCGCCCACGCCGGCATCGGCACCAGATCCGACCCCGACCCCTGCACCTACCCCCGCTCCGGCACCAACGCCGATGCCAACTCCCGTGCCTGTGCCGGCACCAGCACCAGCGCCTTTGCCGGGCAGCACAGCGGGGAGTATTCAAAACCCGATTCTTTTTGTCACCCAGGTACCGACCTCGACCGACTTCTCCAGCCGGGTCGGCTCGTTTGCGAACCACCTCACCCAGGTCAAGCTGACGCCACGCGGCGGCGACCTGATGATCCGCTATCCGGACGGCACGCTGCGCAACCTGACCAAGGAAGCCGGCTACGGCATGGACGGCCTGCAGGGCGCGGGCGCGATCGCTGTGCGCGAACCCAGCGTGCACTGGAGCGGCACCAAGGCGATCTTCAGCATGGTGATCGGTGCCCCAACCCAGCAATACTACGACGTTAGCGCCAATTGGCAGCTCTACGAGGTGACCGGTCTGGGCAAGGGCGAAACGGTCAAGATCACCAAGGTGGCCAACCAGCCGGCCTACAACAACGTCTCGCCGTTCTACGGTACCGACGACCGCGTGCTGTTCACCTCGGACCGGCCGCGCGGCGGCGAGACCCATCTCTATCCTCAGCTCGACGAATACGAGAGCACCCCGACCATCACCGGCATCTGGAGCTTGAACCCGGCCACCGCCGAACTTCGCCTGCTCAACCACACCGTCAGCGGCGCGTTCTCGCCTTTCATCGACAGCTTCGGCCGCGTCATCTTCACCCGCTGGGACCACCTGCAGCGCGACCAGCAGAACGACGACGGCGGTTACGGCGCCTTCAATTACACCAGCGAGGTCGCCGCCGCCGCCAAACTGACGGGTGCACCCGAAGTATTCCCGGAGCCACGCTCGGCCAGCTCCAGCGTCTTTGGCCCGGTCAACGGCTTTACCTTCAACCTGTTCACGCCGTGGGAAGTCAATGAGGACGGCAGTAACGAACAAACCATCAACCACATCGGCCGGCATGAATTGAGTTTTGGCGGATTCACCCGCTCATTCTCGGCAGATTCCTCGCTGCTCGACTACATGAGCGCGGGTTTCAACGCCAACAAGAAATTCATCCGTGGCGACGGCGGCATATTCCAGGTGCGCGAAGACCCGCGTAATCCGGGCACCTATTACGGCATCTACGGCCGCGAATTTGGCGAACTCGGCGCCAGCCAGCTGATCAAGTTCCAGGGGTATATCGGACTGGACGCCGAGAAAATTGCCGTCACCGATGCGTCGGACCCTAATCTCGCCAGCGGACGTTTCCGCAACCCGCTGCCGCTGGCCAACGGTCAGATCATCGCCGCCTACACGCCGAGCAGCACCATCGGCACGCCGACCAGCGTCGAGTTCACGCTCAGGCAGCTGAGCCTGAATACCGCGACCGGCCTGTACACGGCGGGCACCACCGCGCTGACCGGAGGTATCACCAAGTCGGTGAGCTGGTATGACCCGGACAGCAAGATCAGCTACTCAGGCAAGCTCTGGGAACTGGAACCGACCGAAGTGGCCGCCCGCCTGCGCCCGGTCACCCGCAACGCCCCGGCACTGGAGGCGCCCGAAAAGAGCATCTTCACCGAGGAGAATGTCGACGAGACGGCGCTGCGCAACTGGCTCAAGGCCAACAACCTGGCCATGATCGTGACGCGCAACCAGACCTCGCGTGACCGGGCCGACCAGCAGCAGCCCTACAACCTGCAGGTGCCGGGTGGCGCCAAGACGGTCGGCAACAGCGGCAAGGTCTACGACATCGCTCACTACCAGATCCTGCAGGCCGACTCGGTGCGCGCTTACACGAACCGCTCGGGCCGCCGCCCGCTGGCCCAGCCCATGCACGACGCCGGTGGCAAGAATGCGCCGAACACCTCCGGCCCGCTGGGCAGCGTGAAGATCGCCGCCGATGGCTCGACCGCAGCGTTTGTACCGGCCCGCCGTGCCCTGACCTGGCAGACCACCGACACCGGCGGCAATGCGGTGGTGCGTGAGCGCGTCTGGATCACCTTCCAGCCGGGCGAAGTGAGGGTCTGCGCTGCCTGCCACGGCGTCAACGAAGCTGACCAAGCCGGCCACCCCGCGCCACAGAACAAGCCCGAAGCCCTGCGCACCCTGCTGCGCTACTGGAATACGCTGCCGAAATAAACCGCCCACGTCCCATTGAAAAAGCCCGCAGCGGTCAGACCGTTGCGGGCTTTTTCATGGGCTCAACACCTCAATGCGTGCGGCGACGCGGCGCTGACGGTCCACGGCTTTCAAGGTGGCGGAAGGTGATGCGCGCCTTGCTGAGGTCGTAGGGCGACAGCTCCAGCGACACCTTGTCGCCAGCGAGGATGCGGATATTGTGTTTGCGCATCTTGCCGGAGGTGTAAGCCACCAGTTGATGTCCGTTATCGAGCGTGACGCGAAAACGCGAGTCGGGCAACACTTCGGTCACCAAGCCATGCATCTCGATGAGTTCTTCTTTGGCCATGATCAGGTCTCCATGGAAATTTCAGAGCAGAAAGTCGGCACGGCTTGCGCGGATGCCAATACGTGTTCGGTCTCGTAAGCCCCCAAACAGGGAGCGCGCGCCGGATGGACCGTGAGTGACGGCCGCATCTAGCGGGCCGCTCGCATGACCAAACAGGCAGGTGCGAAAGAGCGTCAGCGTGAGATCAAACGCCGACGCACACTGTGCAATCCGGGGATGGGGAAGAACTGTGCTTGAGAACCAAGCCAGACAAGAAGACTCCGCCAAGATAGCGGAGTCATGCACCGATGACTTCAGTGTACTCGACGTAACGATAAACGCCAGGTTTGGTCTCAAGACAACATATACGCATCAGTGGAAATTGCTTCGGGGCGATGCCGTGGCAGCTCCCAGCCGGCCACCGGATCAGACACTGCCGACACCTGGATGCGCGGCGGCTGCGAGTTGACGCCACCGAAAATGGTCGCGAACGACACGTCGGCGGCGTCACGGCCAGTGCCCAGGCGCACAAAACCCATCGGAATCGCCGTGCCTGACGGATCAAAGATATACCAGCGATCACCCAGGAACACTTCGACGTAGGCGTGGAAATCGGTCGGTCCGAGGATCGGATCGGCACCGTAGTCGATGCCGGTGGCAAAGCGGGCCGGGATGCTCAGCGCCCGGCACAGCGCGATCATCAGATGCGCGAAATCGCGGCACACGCCAACCCGATCGACCAGCGTATCGACCGCCGAGGTGGTCGAGTTGGTGGTGTTCTGCTTGAACGTCACTTGCTGGCGCACCCATTCCTGAATCGCCAGGATGCGGCTGTAGCCTTGCGGCAGATGGCCGAACTCAGCCATCGCCAGCGTGGCCAGCCGGTCTGACTGGCAGTAACGGCTCGGATAGATGTAGCTCAGCACCGGCGGCGGCAAGCGCACCACCGCCACTTCCGGAACGTGCTCGGGTGCAGCGAAATGATGCCGGATGTCGAGCGTCGCTTGGTAGCGCACCTGCAGCGGCCCTGACACAGCGCTCAGGCGCAGATAGCGGCTGGAAGTTGACGGATCGGTGTAGACCAGCGTCAGCAACGTCGGGCTGAGCTGCAGTTGCTCATTCAACACCGTCTGGCAGGGGGTGTGGGCGGCGTGGATATTGAAAACAAAGTCAGCGCCTGGCGATACCACCTCGTAATTCAAGTCGATGGCAAGTTGAATGCGGACCATGGAGTTCCTTGCGCCGTGGGCGCCTCGGGTTAATTCGGGTTGTGTGGCACCTCAATCTTGAGGTGCGAATGCTTGATCCTACT
The DNA here is from genome assembly GCA_041083665.1 of Leptothrix sp. (in: b-proteobacteria). Lineage (GTDB taxonomy): Bacteria > Pseudomonadota > Gammaproteobacteria > Burkholderiales > Burkholderiaceae_C > Sphaerotilus. The sequence continues at coordinate 194,373 of JBFPGZ010000010.1, read as the reverse complement.
CGGCTCGGAGTCACACCGCTTGCCGCCACAGCCACAAATCAACCCGGAGCCGAAACCAGACTGCGCTCAGGTGCGCCCCAGCACTCACGCGCCAGCGCCAGCGGAGCCTGCGTGCGATGGTGATGATCGGACCAGAACTGCCGCCAGGCACGCGCACCGCGCACGCCGTTCCACAAGCCCAGTGCGTGGCGCATGGCAGTTGGCCAGGGCGTGCCAGCGTCATGCAGACGCTGCAAATAGCTCATCCAGGCCGCCTCGACCGCCTCGCGGCTCAGCGCCGGGCCAGCCTCGCCAAAAAACCGCTCATCCCAGCCCGCCATTTGCCAAGGCTCGTGATAAGCCTGCCGACCCACCATCACGCCATCGACATGCTGCAGATGCACAGCAATCTCGTCATCGGTCTTGACGCCGCCGTTGATCACGATGGTGAGCTGCGGAAACTCGGCCTTGAGCCGGTAGACCAGCTCGTAGCGCAGCGGCGGAATATCGCGATTTTCTTTCGGGCTCAGGCCCTTCAGCCAGGCATTGCGTGCATGCACGATGAACACCTGGCAGCCAGCCGCCGCAACCGTACCGACAAAATCGCGCACAAACTCGTAGCTCTCGACCTTGTCGATGCCAATGCGGTGCTTGACCGTGATCGGCAACTGATCATGGCCGCCCGTGGCATCGAGCATGGCTTTGACGCCGTCAGCCACCAGCGCCGACTCGTTCATCAGGCAGGCGCCGAAGGCACCGCGCTGCACCCGCTCGCTCGGGCAGCCGCAGTTCAGGTTGACTTCGGCGTAGCCCCAGCGCTGCGCCAGCTTGGCGCAGGCCGCCAGATCAGCTGGCTCGCTGCCGCCCAGTTGCAGCGCCACCGGCTGCTCCGCCACGCTGAAGTCGAGGTGGCGCGGCTGGTCGCCGTACAGCAAGGCACCCGTCGTGACCATCTCGGTGTACAGGCGTGTGCGAGCCGTGAGCAGACGATGAAAGCTGCGGCAATGCCGGTCAGTCCAATCGAGCATCGGCGCCACCGACAGGCGCCAGGGAGAATGCGGGTCGCAGACCTGCGGCATTGACAACACAGACATCAGTTACAGGTCAGTTCGACCGACTTGACCAGGATGCCGGCACGCACACCCGTGATCTGTTTGGTGCCCTTGACCGAAGCCAAATCGACTGCCACCGGACCAGCCGGCAGCGCCTTGAGGGCAAAAGAGCCCGCCACCGGAGTGGCCGACCAATTGATGGTGGTACTTTGGGTACCGACGCTTATTTTGAGGCCCGAACCGCTTTGCGGCGCGGCGCCCGTGAATTCGACCTGATAAGCCAGCTTCGGCGCCTTGCAACCGGCCGGCACCTTGACCGACTGGCTGGCATTGGGTGCCACGTCCCAGCCCAGGCGGTTGACATTGCCGGAAAACACCGGCGTCGTCACACCCAGCCACAAACCACCGGCCGGGTCAGTGCCAACGTTCTTCTGGCCACTGCCGCTCCAGCTGCTAGCGACGGGCAAATACCCCGCCTTGGGCGCCGTCGTCGAGGGCGTGAAGGCGCTATTGACCAGCAAATTGCTGCCCGCAGCTTGGGCCGGCGACAGCATCACGGCAGCGATTGTCAGCAAGCCGGCACGAAAAAAAGTTTTGCAAATCATGAGTCGATTCCAAAGTCAGCAGAGTTGATCAAGAAAGGGGCCAAATCATGCCCACCCTCACGTGCTGAATCTGGCTGAACCTTAAGCCGTGCCTGCAGCTGTGCCAAGCATGGCGCAGATTTGCCGATTTCCTGCCGCGTCAGAGGCCGCCGCACTCACTCCAGCTCACGCAGCGGATGCACATGAACCGGCCAGGGGCTCTGGAAAAACGGCGCCACCTTCTCGGCGCTGACGTCGCTGATCTGGCTCGGGTTCCAGCGCGGCCGGTGGTCCTTGTCGATCACCAGCGCGCGAATGCCCTCGACCGCCTCGCTGGCGGTACCGGGGTGCAGGTGGAAGCAATGGCGCACCAGATCGCGCTCCATGCGCAGGTCTTCGGCCAGCGTCATGCCGCGCGCACGGCGCACCTGCTCCAGCGTCACGGCCAGCATGAGCGGCGAGCGCTTCCTGAGCACCGCCAGCGTCTGGCGCGCAAAGTCACCGCCATCCGCCGCCAGCGACGCGCTGATCTCGGCCAGCGTGGCGCGACTGAAATGCTCGTCAATCGCTTCACGCAGCGGTGCCAGCCGGGCGGCACCCGGCGTCACGGCACCGGCCTTGGCGGCGTCCAGCACGGCCTGCGGCGTGTCGAGCGACGCGGCACTCAGGCGCTCGACCAGCCCCGGCAAGCTGGCCGACGGCTGCTGCACATCAGCCAGGCCCCACGCGATGGCATCCGCCGGGCCGAGCACCTCACCGGTGAGCGCCAGATATTCGCCCAGACGGCCCGGACAGCGGGCCAGGAACCAGCCGCCGCCCACATCCGGAAACAGGCCGATGTTGGTTTCCGGCATGGCCAGCTTGCTGTGCTCGGTCACCACCCGCAGCCGCGCGCCCTGCGCGATGCCCATGCCACCGCCCATCGTCACGCCGTCCATCAGCGCCAGGTAGGGCTTGGGATAGGTATGGATCAGGTGGTTGAGGGCGTACTCCTCGGTGAAGAAATCTTCCAGGCGTGCGTCGCCCGCCAGCGCGGCCTGGTGAAAGAAGCGGATGTCACCGCCGGCGCAGAAAGCGGGCGGCTTGCCCTCGCGGCCGGCGCCCTGCACCACCACCGCCAGCACGGCCGGATCAACGCTCCAGTGCAGCAGCAAGGCGGTGAGATCACGGATCATCACCAGCGTGAGCGCATTGAGCGCACCGGCCCGGTTGAGCGTGATCACGCCGACACGGCCACGCACCTCAGCCAACACATGGCCATCAGCGTTCAATTCAGGCAAAGGCAGGCAGGACATGACGGGGTTCCTGTTGTTTTTTTTGGGGCTAGGGAATGGCTGCGCAATTCGCTGAGTCAAGCCGCACTGGCTCCGCCCGGCAGTCGAGCCGATTGCGCTGGAGGACGCAGCGGGCCATGCGCCGGCCGGCCACATCGTACTCGACGAAGTGCCAGCGCCGGCCCCGGTAGGCCATCGTCAGGTAGCCGAAACCAGCACCGGGTCGTGGCTCAGGAAGATGTTGTGCGGGGGCACGTGTCACCGCGAACTCACGGCCTGAATTCAATCCAGACCTCGAAGTTGATCGCCGTCCCAACCAGATTCCTGGGTGCGGCGGGATAGGAAGCCACCAGCACCGTGCGCAATGCGGCCCGATCGATCATCTGCATGCCGCCACTGACCAGGATCCGAGGCCCGCTCGGGTGAGCATCTTGCAAAGTAAAAGCGACCCGGACTCGGCCGTGATAACCCATTTGCGCCGCAGCGGGCGGATAAGAGAAAGCGGCTTGCACCGCTGCAGTGACGCTGGCCTTGTATTCGTCGGATGGACCGATGGCAACGGGCTGCGCGGGCGGTGGCGGCGCAGGCGGGGTTACTGCCGGTGCAGGTGCCGGCACCGCAACGGGCACCGGAGGAGCGGGTTCGGCCGTCGGCACCACAGGGGCTTGCGGCGGTGGTGCGGTGACCGGCTTGACAGGTTCTGGCTGCGGCAGCTGTGGTTTGACGAGCGCCACCGGCTTGGGTTGCACCGGCGTCGGTTGCTGTTTTGGTTTTTGAACCGGCAACGAGATTTTCGGCAGCACCTTTTCTGCGACCTGCGCAGGCGCAATATCCAGCAGCACGGCTGGCAATTGCGCCGTGGCGGGGCGAGCAGCGACCCATGACAACAATCCACCCAGCAATACGGCTTCCAGCGCCATTGCAGCGCCAAATGCCTGGAAACGACGACGTTGCAACATGTCAGGACTCAAGGCGTGGCATTGCGCGTCGCCAATCCGACATGAGTCGCACCACCCAGGCGCACCGCATCAATCGCGTTCATGAGCTGCTGCATATTGACGTCTTCGCCGCCAGCGATCGTGACCGCCAGTTTGGCAGTGTCACTGGCGTGCACCAGCGCCGTCAACTCAGGGGCACTCAGCTCGCGGCCTTCAGCAAACAACTGCCCACCAGCATGAACCTCAACCAATAATTTGGGCGGCGGCACTTGCACAGCGGTGCTGCTGCTGGGCAGCCGGCTCATATGACCCGAGGTCGGAATCATCTTGAGCGTCAGCATGGCAAAAAACACCAGCAAGAAAAGCATGATGTCGATCATCGGAATGATTTCAATGCGTGCTTTTCTGGTTTCAAAGTAGCGCATGGTATTTCTCAAGCCGCCTTGATCTCGTCGGCCTGACTGACAACACAAATCAGGTTGCTTCTAGCACCTCGGTTCAGCAGCATCACCTTGATGGTTTCAAGCTGATGCACGATCAGACGCACACGGGTGCTCAACCAGTTAAAGAACACCAACCCGAGCATGGCGATGAACAAACCGCAAGCCGTGGAAATCAGCGCTTCTGCAATACCGCCCGTGACCTGGCTCGCACCGTTTTGCACATCATCCAGAACCGCAAAGGTATGGAACATGCCGACGATGGTGCCGAACAAGCCCAGCAATGGCGCCAAGGTGATGACCGTGTCGAGCATCCACAGCGATCGATCGAGCATCGGCACTTCATGCATCAGGGCTTCTTCGAGATGCCCGGCGACCGACTCATGACTCGCACCCGGTGATTCCAGGCTGGCGGCCTGAACCATTCTGCCGTGCGGCAGATCCTGGTACGGCGCAAATACGTCCTTGTTTCTGGCCGCACTCAACTCCACGCTGCGGCGCAGCAGATGCATCAAGTCGTCGCCTTTTTTGTGCATGCTCAACAAATGACGACTGCGCTCGATGATCACCGTCAGCGCGACCAGCAGCAGTATGGCCATCAAGTACAGCGTGCCACCTGATCCGTTGGCCAAGGAAATGATTTTGTCGAAGCTCATGTCTATCAGTCAAAAGGACGACGAACCGAGTTCGTCGTCCTGCACTCAGGATCTATGCGGCAGCCAGATGTCAGAAATCAGCTTTGGCCGACACCATGAAACTGCGCGGCGCCTGCCATTGGTACTGCGTGCTGGCACTGGTCAGCGGCCCGGTCGCAGCCACCAGACTCTGCTGGTTGGTCAGGTTAAAGACACTGAATTGCAGCTTCAGGTTCTTGACATCCAGCATGCCGATGTTCTTGAACGAGTAGCTCACATTCAGATCTGTGCTGTCGATATGCGGCAACTGGCCACCGAGCTTGCTGTTGTACTGCTCGCCAATCCGCTTGAACATGAGCGAGCCATCCCAAGGCCCTTGTTGGTAAAGCAGGCCCAAACCGGTGGTAATGTTCGGCGCATTGGGCACTTCGCCGGTCGGCTGCCCGACGGCAGCGTTGCCGGAGTTGTATTTGGCACTGTTCACGCCGAAGTTGGCGTAGGCCGATACGCCGGAGCCAAGCACATAAGTACCTTCACCCTCGATGCCCTTGTAAACAGCACCACCCGCATTGATGTAGTTGGGGTTGGCTTTGGTGCCGACATTGAGCTGCATGTTGTTCATGGCGATGTAGTAGACATCACCATCCAGCGTGAGCCGATCTGACTTGTGAACCATACCAAATTGATAATTACTCGTGGTTTGCGGATCCGGTCGGCTCGATGCCGGCGTGCCCAGGCCGAGGAACGGCACCTGCATCCCTTTGGCATATTGCGCATAGAGCGAGTTCTGCGCATCCAGCTTCTTGTTGAGCGTCAGGAACGGCAACGCGGCATGGTAAGTGAACTCATAATTCTGGGCGGTTTGCGCACCCTGGTTCGAGGCCGAGCTCACACCCATGGAGTAAATCATGTACTTGTAGCCCGGTGTCACGGTGACGCCTGGCGCAGCCGCCCATTCAAACTCCACAAAGGGCTGGTACTGGTTCCAGTGCGAATCCTGCTGCGCAAAGTTGCTGCTCGTCACCACACCCGCCGGCTGACCATTCACGCCAGCCAGCACGGTGCCACCCAAGCTCAGGTCGGCCTCCAGATTGTGGCGATGGGTTTTTGAGGTTTCCCACCACAGGCCCATGCGGAGCAGCCCGTCATCAAGTTTCTTGGTGGCCTTGAGAATATCGCCCCACACGCGATATTCGTTCAGCTTCAAATAGCCAGGCACATCCCCGTTTGGCAATGTGAGGGTCGTTTTCGCGAACGTCGTGATGCTGTGCTTGGAATCGCCGGTCGGCGTATATACGGAAGGATCCTGACCAGCCACCGTGCTGTTGTCGTAGGCATAGGTATACAGGTTGTTGTCAGTTTCCCAGCCAGCGCCCAGCGAGCTTTGCAGGCGGATGTACTCCATGTCGGTATGCTTGTCCGCCGTGTTGTAGCCGTAGTAGCCTTGGCTGCTCGGATTGGCGTTCATCACATAAGTCTGACCGAATGCGTTGACTTGTGCCTTCGTCGGACCCGACGCGTTGTCAGTCACATTGGTCCGCACATGATCCATGCTGCTGAACAAGGTCAGCAGGCTGGTTTCACCGACCGGACGCTGGTACTTGATGGTGATGTTATCGTCCTTGATCGGCGAGTAACTCAGATAGCCGTCACTGCTCATGTGCTGAGCATTCAGCTGCAGCGAGGCATCGCTGTCTTTCATCCGGCCGCTCTCGTACGAAACACCTTCAAGCTGCGTATTCCATGTTCCGAACGAACCATAAACGCTGATTTGGTGCTCTTGAGCTGGCACCTTCGAGAATATGTTGATGCTGCCGCCGTAAGTGGAGTAGCCCAGATTGCTGGCGTTACCCGGCCCACGATCAATCACCATGCCACCAATCACGGAAGCCGGAAAGTAGGAGGTCGAGTGATGGGTCGGGCCGTTCGAATCACCAAAAGGAATGCCATCAAACGTGACGTTGTATTCGCCGTCCTGGAAACCGCGCAACGACATCTTCTGATCAGCCAGGCCGGGTCCATTGGTAGACGGCATGGAGGCAACACTCGGCGCAATGCTCAATATGGTGTTGAAATTGCCGGTCGGCGGCGTGGAGTTCTCGATGAAGGCGCGCGAAATGATCGACTGCGGCTGCGTCGCCGACAAATTGGCTTGAGTCGGTGCCACCGCAGCGGCGGTGCCTTCCTTGACATAAACCGAACTCGAATTCGCGGCACCGCTGCCACTTGAACCGCCGACCGTACCCAGATCAACGGTCGGCGCATCAGCGGCCCACGCACCTTCCGAGGCGATCAATGACACGATGGCCAGCGATACCAAAGTCGCCAGGGTATTTTTCTGGAAGGGTAACGAGTTTTTCATGGACACACCAAAGCTTAGGAAATCCTGCCAAGGACAGCTTGCCAGCAGGATCAGCCGGAACATTGCAGGTAGCCGCAGCACGACATGAATCTGTCGCGAGCGAGCATGGTCGAGATTGTGGGCAGGCAAGGTACCGCGCGAGCAGAATCAATCCCCGCCACATTTCCGCGATGAGTCAGAGTATCAGGATAAACGATGACGTTTTTGTTACGAAATGCTTAAGCAGGATCTGTCATCAGCTGACAACTCCTAGTCGATGTCATCAAAACATCTTGGCCTTGTCGCAAAACCATCATCCCATTGACCTGGGAATGGTTTTTACAAAGCCGCAGGGTCAGGCGGCACTGCTGACGGGCAGCAGGCTGCCGAGTCTGGAGTCACCGTACGTGCGAATGACCTGGGAAATGATGACCTGATACCCAGCCAGCCATTTGTCCTGCTTCGACTTTGCCTCCAGATGCTTTGGGTGCTTGATGAGCACCTACAAAGCCTCCAGAGACTCCCAGTAATAGACATTGGAGATCAAGCCGGTTGCAGTGTTTTCCCACGACTCTTCGCCGAGGTAGCCAGGCGTGGACCGTGCAACCATCGGCGATGGCTTCATCAAGGCGATGAAACTCATCGTCGAACTGTTGTTTAGCGAAGATAAAGGTGGATGAGAACATGGCTGATACTTCCAAATTTATTCATTTAAAATAGTATTACACCACAAATGACCTCGAAATTTATTTGCCTCATTGTTGATGGCAGCCCGAAGTCTTTGAGACTCTGGCTGGATAGCCGATATTCTTGCCTCAAACTTCGAGGCTTCAAGAAGATCGACCTCCCCGTCGGGGTCAAGGCAATCTGCAATGCCACGGTGACTAAGGAAATTGCGCTCTTTTTTGAATATCTCAAGGTCATCAACAAGTGATTGATTGTTGCTTAACTTGCTAAAAATTTTGATGAGTCGCTCCATTGATGCGTCTTTGTAATCTAGCCCAGACATACCAAACGGAATCCTCCCTGCAACGCACTTCTGCACGAAGTCCAATGCTTCTGACAAGTATAGTTTAAGTTCTTGCTCCACAAGCTGACATCCTGAAATGGCACCAGCTATTCGCAGGTAAAATTCAAGATTTTCCATAGCAAACCCATTTCATCAAAAACATTTCACGTGACGCTTCGGACGATTACAGCACAGCAGCATTCTGATGTTTCATTGTCATGAAAGTTAACCAAGACAACAATTTAATCAGTTTTCTATAGTCACAAAAGCACTTTGCAAATTACAGACTATTCGCAGCGAAAAATCACCATGCTTCGATCGATGTTCTTGACTATGATCTGCTTGATGGCTGAGTGTTTTTCGTATATTTGGCACTGTGCATCGGCTTGTCTGCCTGCGAATGGAAGCTCTGAGTCATAGTGATGCGTATACTCGTAGGTAACCTCGTATTGTGAAGCAGAAATAAGGTCAACCGTATTCCCTGGCTTTACGAATAAAGCGCCAAACAAGCCACATGCAGACAACAAGAAAGTGCAGCATATTAGGGCAAGAAATTTGAGTGGTGCTTTCATAGATACTTCCGAGTCAAAATGAAGAATTTCGATTCTGGTCGCCAAGTCCGAATTGTGCAAAGCAATTTTCGGCGGGACGCGGAAGCAGTATCCGGTGTCACACGTGGCTTCAAACTTGACATGAGGCTCCCTCCTTGATGCTTGTTGCGTCGGCCCGGGTCATGCAGCGGTGATCCGGTCGTTTGCCACCGAGTTGTCGGTCGGCGGGCTGGATGCGGGGGCGCTGGAGGCGCAGGGCAGCGCGCTGGACGCCCTGGCCGGGCAGCGCAACCATGCGCAGGCTGAATACGACAGCGCCAACAATGCCGAGCGGCTTGGCTTCCTGAACCTGCAGACCCTGGTGCTGGGCTTGCCCAAGACGGTCGAGTCCGAACTGGACGACCACACCGATACTGAAAGCGCGCTGCTCGACTTGCTGAGCGGCGTCTACGCCATCAAGCCGCGCAACCCCGAAAGTGTGGTGGCGCGCGGCATGAAGCTGGCCAGCGTGCTGCCGCGCGTCAATGCCTACCTGGCCGCGCAGGAGCCGGCGCGTCCCGAGGTCAAGTTCGGCGGCCTGGGGCTGGCCGAGCTGAACACGGCCCTCACAGCCCAGGTGGCGCTGGAGCGTGGCCTGCTCGACCGCCAGACCGTGCTCGACCGAGCCCGGGCCGCGCTGCGTGATGGCGCTGTCGCCCTGGACCGGGTCAACAAGCGGGTCTACGCCCGGCTCAAGTCCGAAGCGCGTGTCGACCCGGCTCTGGCCAACGAGTTGGGGCGGATCGACACCGGTGCGCCCAACCTGCCGGCCACACTGAGCATCAAGTCAGTGCTGCAGGGCGGCGCCGAGAACTTGCAACTGTTGGTCGGCTATGACCCCAACAAGGTCGATGCCAAGGCCGAGAGCACGCTGGAATGGCAGGTCGAAGGCGTGGACGGCGACTTTGCCAACTCGGCGGCGATCGACCCGAGCGGCAATACGCTCGGGCCGTTTGCCGTGGGCCAAACCGTCAAGCTGAGAACCCGGGTGCGCAACAGCCAGGGCAGCACCACCAGCTCGACGCGCACCTTGAAGATTAGCTGAGCACCAAGCGCCGGCCTGGGTTCGACCAGCGCTGGCGCCTGTTATGCAAAGGTCGCGCGGGTCAGATCAGGCGTGCCCGGGCTCAATGGTGCTATCCAGCCGCGAACCCCAGCTACTTTCGTAGAAGGGCTTGCAGTAATCGAAGAAATACGCGGCCACCCCTTCCTGGCCGGGCGCGATCGGATACAGATTGAGCCGCTCGCTGCGCGAGGCGGTGTCGGAAATCACCGCCACGACTTCCTTGACGAGGTGATCGAAATCACCGTCGGCGTAGATACCGAGAATCAGACGCGCTGCTTTGCCCGACGCCTGGTCGAACTTCATTTGTCCCACATAGGCCGCCTTGACCTGACTGCGCTTGGCGAAAAATTTGGTGAGCGCATCGACCATGCGGGTCGGGTATTTCTTGGGCTGCGTCAAAACGACATCAAATTCGTCCTGTCCGGGGAGCAGTTTTGCTGTCGCTGTGCTGGGCACGCCGCCAGCCAGGATTGTGTCGATATCCTTCGGCAGCAGCTGCTTGCCGTACTTCAGGTTCGGGTTCAGAAAGAGCGTTGAACCTCGTGTGGTTTCAAAGAGCTGGCGTGCGGGCATGGGAAGACAATTTGCCGCACCTTTTGCCTGAGTTTTCGCCTGACCTTTTATCGCTTGTTGAGCTGCGGCCTGCGATGTGAAGAACGGGACGAACAAGCTGCCATCGGGTTTCTTCCACTTTTTAATGGAGCCGGCTTCGAGCAGTCGATTGCCATCGTCGGTTTCTGCGGCATCACCGACGACAAGAACTTCCGATTGGAGCAGCAATCGATAAAAGTCAGGTCGGTTGGCGGCATCGTCAGCGGCCAGGCGCAAGGCGCGATCAAGGGGATTGTCGAGGGGGTCGGGATTGTTTTTCATGGTGGTGTGTGGCACGGTGCCGCGATCGTGTCGGATCAGGCGTGCCCGCCATCATGGGTACTGATACTGGTCAGCCGCGAACCCCAGCTGCTTTCGTAGAAGGGTTTGAAGTATTCGAAGAGATAAAAAGAAAATCCGTTGCCGCCGGGAGTGATCTGATACAGATTGATCCGTTTGTCGCGCGGGCCGGTGTCGGCGATCACCGCAGCAGTCTCCTTGGCGAGGTGATCAAAATCACCGTCGGCGTGGATGCCGATGATCAGGCGCGGTGGCTTTTCCGTCGACGGGTCGTGTTTCACCTCCGCCAGATAGACCGCCTTGACCTGGCTGCGCTTGGCAAAAAAGGTGATGAGCGCATCGACCATGCGGGTCGGGGATTCCTCCGGCACACTGATGACGATATCGGTTTCATCCTCTGGCGGGAGCAGTTTCGGTGTGCTGGGCACGCCGTCGGCCAGCATGGCGTCGACTTCATGCGGCAGGAACTGTTTGCCTTGCGCGAGATTCGGATTCAGTATGAGCGTTGCACCTCGCGTCTTCTCGAACAGCGTGCGGGCGGGCAAGGCTAGACAACTCGCGTCACCTTCCAGCACTTGTGCGGCGGCGGCAATCGAGGTGAAGAACGGGATCACCGCCGTGCCGTCGGGTTTCTGCCATTGTTGAATAGAGACGGCTTCGCCGGATTCCACCGGTCGATTGCCATCTTCGGTTTCTTCGGCATCACCGATGACAAAGACCTGGGACTGGAGCAGCAGTCGATAAAAGTCAGGTCGGTTGGCGGCATCTTCAGCGGCCAGGCGCAATGCGCGCTCGAGGGGATTGAGATCGTCTTGCATAGTGGTCTGTGGCAAATCCTGCATGCGTGATCGCAGTATGTGCACCCATTACCGGGCACGGCTCTCATTGATCCTAGCATGCGTGATTCGCCTGCTGGGCTCTTGCCTGGCGGTTCAGCGCCGCGAGCTGCGCAGCGCCAGTAACTCGTTGCCGATCAGCGCACCCAGCACCAGCACACCGCCGGTGAGCGCGGTCGGTCCCGGTGCTTCACCGGCACCGAGCCAGGCCCACAGCACGCCGAAGATCACTTCCAGCAGGCCGAGCAGCGCGATCTCTGGGGCCGGCAATTCACGGGTCAGCCGCACCACCAGCAGGCATGGCACGGCGAGTTGCAACACCCCGAGTCCGGCCAGGATGCCCAGATCGTGGCTGGACGTGTGCAGCGGCCACGCCAGCGGCAAGGTCACGGCCGCCGACAACAAGGCGCCCACCAGCACGGCCGGCAGCATGTCCTGCGTTGCGGGGGTTTCGCCGCTGCTGCCGTGCGAGATGTGCTGCAGCACCGTGAAGTTGAGCGCCGCCGCCACCGGCACCGCCAGCGCCACCAGCATGCCGAGCAGGCTGCGCGCGTCGGCGGCCTGCACTTCGTGGCCGAACATCCAGGCGATGCCGGCGCCAGCCACCGCGATCGCGATCCAGGTGCGCGCCGGCAGCTTGTGATGCAGGAAAAACCGCGCGAACAACGCCGTGATGAGCGGCCCGAGCGCCATCGTGACCAGCACGTTGGCAACCCGCGTCAAGGTCAGGCCGAGCATGAAGGCGGTGAACATCACCGCCCAGCAGCCACCCGAAACCCAGACCGGCCAGCCGGCATGCCGCAGGCCGCGCCAGAGTGCGGCGCCGCGCATCAGGCTGAGGGCCGCCACCAGGCCAAGGCCGTTGAAGGCACTGCGCCAGAACGTCACCTCGAAACTCTGCGCCGCCTCCAGATGGCGGCTCGCCACGCCGGCGGTGCTCCACAGCAGCGTCACCAGCACCATCAGCGACACGGCACGACCATGTGTCATCTCGACTCCAGACGAAAAAAACCCCGGACTGGCCGGGGCTTGATAGAACGGGACTGCAGCAGTCTTAACGGCCGGCGCGCTTGCGTTCGGCTTCCGACAGATAGCGCTTGCGCAGGCGGACCGACTTCGGCGTGATCTCGACCAGTTCGTCGTCCTCGATGAACTCGACACCGTATTCCAGCGTCAGGTCGATCGGCGGCGTCACCTTGATGGCGTCTTCCTTGCCGCTGACGCGGAAGTTGGTCAGCTGCTTGGTGCGGGTGGCGTTGACGACCAGATCGTTGTCGCGGCTGTGGATGCCGACGATCATGCCTTCGTAGACCGGATCGTTCGGCTTGACGAACATGCGACCCCGGTCGTCGAGCTTGCCCAGCGCGTAGGTGAAGATTTCACCGGCGTCCATCGAGATCAGCACGCCATTCTTGCGGCTGGCGATGTCGCCCTTGTGCGGCTCGTAGCCTTCGAAGATGTTGGCGATCAGGCCCGAACCACGCGTCAGGTTCATGAACTCATTGCTGAAGCCGATCAGGCCACGCGCCGGGATGCGGTACTCAAGGCGCACGCGGCCACGGCCGTCCGGCTCCATGTTGACCAGCTCGCCCTTGCGCTCGCCCAGCGCCTGCATCACGCCGCCCTGGTGCTGCTCTTCGACGTCGGCGGTGACCAGCTCGATCGGCTCGTGCTTGACGCCATCGACGTCATGGAACACCACGCGCGGCTTCGACACGGCCAGCTCGTAGCCTTCGCGACGCATGTTCTCGATCAGGATGGTCAGGTGCAACTCACCCCGGCCCATCACTTCGAAGATGCCGTCGGCGTCGGTTTCAGACACGCGCAGCGCGACGTTCGACTGCAACTCTTTTTGCAGGCGGTCCCAGATCTGGCGGCTGGTGACGTACTTGCCTTCGCGACCGGCCAGCGGGCTGGTGTTGACGCAGAAGTTCATCGTCAGCGTCGGCTCGTCGACCTTCAGCATCGGCAGCGGTGCCGGGTTGAGGACGCTGGTCACGGTCACCCCGATGCCAATACCGTCGATGCCGTTGATCAGCACGATGTCGCCCGGGCCGGCTTCGGTGACTTGCACGCGGTCCAGACCTTGGAAGGTCAGCACGTTGTTGACGCGCCCCTTGATCGACTTGCCGTCCGGACCTTCCATCACCAGCACATCCATGTTGGGCTTGATGGTGCCGGCGCTGATGCGGCCAACGCCGATGCGGCCGACGAAGGTCGAGTAGTCGAGCGCCGAGATCTGCAGCTGCAGCGGCGCCTCCGGGTCACCCGTGTGCGACGGCACGTGCTTCAGGATGGTGTTGAACAGGGCCGACATGTCGGGGCCCCACTGCTCGCCCGGCTCGCCCTCTTCCATCGAGGTCCAGCCGTTGATGCCCGAGGCGTACACCACCGGGAAGTCGAGCTGCTCGTCGGTTGCGCCGAGCTTGTCGAACAGGTCGAAAGCGGCGTTGATGACGGCGTCCGGCTTGGCGCCCGGCTTGTCGACCTTGTTCACGACCACGATCGGGTGCAGGCCCAGGGCCAGCGCCTTCTTGGTCACGAAGCGGGTCTGCGGCATCGGGCCTTCTTGCGCGTCGATCAGCAGCACGACGCCATCGACCATCGACAGGGCACGTTCCACTTCGCCGCCGAAGTCGGCGTGTCCGGGGGTGTCGACGATGTTGATGTGGGTGCCTTCCCAGCTCACGGCGCAGTTCTTGGCCAGGATGGTGATGCCACGCTCGCGTTCGATGGCGTTGCTGTCCATCACGGTGTCGACGACCTTCTCGTGCTCGGCGAAGGTGCCGCTCTGACGCAGGAGCTGGTCCACCATGGTGGTCTTGCCATGGTCAACGTGGGCGATGATGGCGATGTTGCGTATTTGCTTGCTCATAAGGTGGTGCCGGAGATGTTGAGGCCGATGCGGCCAGGGGCAGATGGGGCAGATTCTTCAGGTGGACATCGCAGGCCACCGAGCCTGGACTTCCAAGGGGCTCAGCAACCGGTCGGCGATCAATTCGCCGGCGGTGATGTGGGCGCTGCCCAGCAGGGCGCGTCCATCGGGACCGTAAACACGCACGGCGGGAGCGTCTGGCAAGTCCAGACGGCGCCGCAAGCCGGTCAGAAACCGACCGGCGTCTTCGGCGTCCAGGTGAACTGCCGGCCAGTCGGCCAGCAGCACATCCGGAGCCTGCAGCAAGGCATCGCGGCCGGCTTCGTCGAGCGCAGCGAGCTGCTCCAACGTCACCGCCTGAGCCAGCGTCAGCGCACCGCTCGCGGTGCGACACAAGCCCGCCAGATGCGCGCCGCAACCCAAAGCCGCGCCGATGTCTTCGGCCAGGGTGCGAATATAAGTGCCTTTGCTGCAGCGCACATCGATCACCAGCGTCTCGGGACGCTCAGCTTGCCATTCGGTGATGTCGATCTGATGAATCGTCACCTCGCGCGGCGTGCGCTCGACCGTCTGGCCGGCGCGGGCGTATTCGTAGAGCGCCTTGCCCTGGTATTTGAGGGCCGAGTGCATCGGCGGCAGCTGCCTGATCAGCCCGACAAAGCGGGCGCAGACCGCCTCGATCGCGGCGCGATCCAGGTTCACCGGGCGCTCTTCGAGCACCGCGCCTTCGCGATCACCACCGACGCGGGTCTGACCGAACTGCAAGGTGGCACGGTAGCGCTTGTCCGCGTCCAGGCTGACTTGCGAGAACTTGGTCGCGGCGCCAAAACACAGCGGCAACAAGCCGGTGGCGAGCGGATCGAGCGTGCCGGTATGGCCGCCTTTTTCCGCACGCAGCATGCCCTTGGCTTTTTGCAGCGCGTCGTTGCTGGTCCAGCCGATCGGCTTGTCGAGCAGCAGCACGCCATGCACCGGCCGGCGCGGCAGACGCGGCGGGCGGGGCTGGCTGAGCGGCTCGGAGGCAACCGATGCGTGACTCATGACCTCAGTCTTCGCGGGCACGGGTGGCGTTGGCCTGGTTGATCAGCGCACTCAGCTCGGCGGCACGCTCGGTGGTGCGATCGAAGTGAAAGTGCAGCGTCGGCACGGTGTGAATCTGCAGCCGCTTGAACAGGCTGTTGCGCAGAAAACCGGCCGCTTCGTTGAGCGCGGTTTCGCACTCGGTCGGGTCACCGATCAGCACCGAGAAATTGATCTTGGCGTGCGCGTAGTCAGGCGTGACCTCCACGGCGCTGAGCGTGACCATGCCGATGCGCGGATCTTTCAGATCGCGGATCAGTTCGGCCACATCGCGCTGGATCTGGTCCGCAACGCGGAAACTGCGGTTGGGGGTGGAGCTCTTGTGTCGCATGAACGGATAGAAGTTGCGTGGCCAGTCGAAATTTTCAAAGCAGCCGCGCCGATCAAGCAAAAAGCCCCGCCGGCTGCGGCGGGGCTAGGAAAATCACCAACCCGCTATCAGAGCGTGCGAGCGACTTCCTTGATCTCGAAGATTTCGAGCAGATCGTTCTCTTTGATCTCGTTGTAGTTCTTGAGTTTGATGCCGCATTCGAAGCCTTCGTTGACTTCCTTGACGTCATCCTTGAGGCGCTTGATCGACTCGACCTCACCGGTGTAGACCACCACGTTTTCACGCAGCAGGCGGAAGCGCGCGTTGCGACGCACCACACCGTTGGTGACCATGCAGCCTGCGACCGTACCGATCTTGGACGCCACGAACACCGTGCGAATCTCGGCGGTGCCGATGATTTCCTCGCGCTGCTCAGGAGCCAGCATGCCGGACATGGCCGCTTTCACCTCATCGACAGCGTCATAGATGATGTTGTAGTAGCGCAGATCGACGCCGTTGCCTTCGGCCAGCTTGCGCGCACCGGAATCGGCCCGCACGTTGAAGCCGATGACCACTGCCTTGGAAGCCAGCGCCAGATTGATGTCCGACTCGCTGATGCCACCGACCGCCGCGTGCACGATCTGCACCTTGACTTCCGGCGTGGACAGCTTGAGCAGCGAAGTGGCCAGGGCTTCTTGCGAACCCTGCACGTCGGCCTTGATGATGAGGGCCAACGTTTGCACGTCGCCGCCCGCACCCATCTGGTCGAACATGTTTTCCAGCTTGGCGGCTTGCTGCTTGGCCAGCTTGACGTCGCGGTACTTGCCTTGACGGAAGGTCGCCACTTCACGAGCACGACGCTCGTCAGCCAGCACCATGAACTCGTCACCGGCGCGCGGCACTTCGGTCAGGCCCTGGATCTCGACCGGAATCGACGGACCCGCTTCCTGGACTGCCTTGCCGTCTTCGTCGATCATGGCGCGCACGCGGCCATAACTCTGACCCGCCAGCACGACGTCGCCGCGCTTCAGGGTACCGGACTGGATCAGCACGGTGGCGACCGGGCCGCGACCCTTGTCGAGCTTGGCTTCGATCACCAGGCCCTTGGCCATCGCGGCGACCGGCGCCTTCAGCTCCAGCACTTCGGCCTGCAGCAGCACTTGCTCCAGCAGATCGTCGATGCCGACGCCGGTCTTGGCCGAGACGGCCACGAACGGCGATTCGCCACCGAATTCTTCCGGCACGACTTGCTCGGCCACCAGTTCGCCCTTCAGGCGTTCCAGGTTGGCACCCGGCTTGTCGATCTTGTTCATCGCCACGACGATGGGCACGCCCGCCGCCTTGGCATGGTGGATCGCTTCCTTGGTCTGGGGCATCACACCGTCGTCCGCCGCCACCACCAGGATGACGATGTCGGTGGCCTTGGCGCCACGGGCACGCATCGCCGTGAA
Organism: Leptothrix sp. (in: b-proteobacteria); assembly: GCA_041083665.1. Taxonomy (GTDB): domain Bacteria; phylum Pseudomonadota; class Gammaproteobacteria; order Burkholderiales; family Burkholderiaceae_C; genus Sphaerotilus. The sequence goes on along the minus strand of JBFPGZ010000010.1, from coordinate 177,022 downwards.
GGCTTCGTGACCCGGGGTGTCGAGGAAGGTGATGATGCCGCGCGGCGTCTCGACGTGATAGGCGCCGATGTGCTGCGTGATGCCGCCCGCTTCACCAGCCGCCACACGAGTGCGACGGATGTAGTCGAGCAGCGAGGTCTTGCCGTGGTCGACGTGACCCATGATCGTGACCACCGGAGCGCGTGACAGCAGCTCGGCGGTGTTGACCGCGACCGCTTCTTCGAGGAAGGCTTCCGGATCGTCCAGCTTGGCAGCGAACGCCTTGTGGCCCATTTCCTCGACGAGGATCATGGCGGTTTCCTGATCGAGCTGCTGGTTGATGGTGACCATCTGGCCCAGCTTCATCAGCGCCTTGATCAGCTCGGAGGCCTTGAGCGACATCTTGTGGGCCAGATCGGCCACCGAGATGGTTTCCGGCACATGCACTTCTTGAGCCTGATGCTCGGGCGGGGCGTTGAAATGGCTGCCACCACCGGTGTCACGCCGATCGTTGCTGCCACCACGGCGGCCACCACGCGAGGCACCTGCCGGGGCTTTCCAGCCGCCGCCATTCGGTCGAGCCGTATCGGTACGACCCTTGGCGCCGGGCGCTGCGGGAGCACCAGGACGCTTCTTGTCGTCAGTCCAAGTCGACGACAATTTTTCGGACTTGACCGATTTCTTGTCGCCCGGCTTGGCGGCACCTGCAGCGGGCGTACCCGGTGCGGCCTTGGGCTTGTGGATCGTGCCGGTGATCGCGGCGGCGCCGTCCTTGCCGGCCACAGCAGCCGGCTTGGGCTCTTCGGGCTTCTTGGCCGCAGTGAGCACCTTCTTCGGCTGCGACATCATCGCGCGGATCGCGGCGGCTTCGGCTTCAGCCTTCTTGCGGCGCGCATCCATGTCGGTCTGACGCTGCACGGCGCCAGCGGCCACTTCGGCGGCCTTCACAACCCGCACACCCGGGGCAGAACCCACCGGCGGCAACGCTGCAACAGGCGCGCGTCCCACCACGGACACCGCCGTGGGCGGTGTACCGGGACGAGCGGCAGGCGCCTGAGCACCACGCGGCGGCACCGGTTGCGGCACACGCGGGCTGGGCGCAGCAGCGGCGGCGGCCGGAGCTGGTACAGCGGCAACCGGCGTCGCGGCAACAGGTGCAACGGCAGCAGGCTGGGCGGGCGGCTGTGATGCAGCGCCCCGTGCCGGCACGGCTTGCTGCCCACGCTGGTTCGACCCAGCCGAGCGCGGCGCCGGACGGTTTTGCGCGGCATTGACAGCGGCAGCTTCGGCCATCGCCGCAGCTCTGGCAGCGGCTTGCACCGAGGCCTGGGCAGCAACGCGTTCAGCCGCTTCGACCGCAGCACGTTCACTGCTTTCACGCACTGCACGTTCTGCCGCTTCGCGTTCGGCAGCCGCCTCGCGCTCGGCGCGTTCAGCAACCTCGCGCTCTTCGCGTTGTCGCTGTTCTTGCGCTTCACGCTCCAGTCGGGCCTGTTCGGCCGCCTGGGCAGCCTGTTCGGCCTCGCGGCGCTGCTCAGCGGCAAGCTGGGCGGCTTCTTGTTCTTGCAGACCGGTGTCGGTCTCTTCAATGATTTCAGCTTCAGTCACTACGACGTCCTGGGCTCCCTGGCCGATGTCTTCGCGCTTGACAAACACACGCTTCTTGCGAACCTCGACCTGGATGGTACGGGCCTTGCCAGAGGCGTCGGCCTGCTTGATCTCGCTGGTCGATTTTTTCGTCAGCGTGATTTTCTTGCGATCGGCCCCTGCTGCCGTACCGTGCGCCGTGCGCAGGTGAGCAAGCAGTTTCTCCTTGTCCGCTTCATTGAGCGTGTCGCTGCCGGAGTCCTTGAGGACCCCTGCGGACTGGAGTTGCTCGAGCAGCGCCGCAGCCGAGCGGTTCAGCTCAGCGGCGAACTGGGCAACGGTAGTCACTGCCATGTCGATGATTCCTTCAGACGTGCTTGTGCGGTGGCGTCGTGCGAGTGGTTTTGCTTCAAGCGGTAAACCAATGCTCGCGAGCCTTCATGATCAGCGCCTTGGCAGCGGACTCGTCCACCCCGGTCATTTCCACCAGTTCATCGACGGCCAGATCGGCCAGATCGTCACGGGTGTGGATGCCACCATCGGCCAAACGGCCGATCAGTTCGGGTGTCAGGCCGTCCAGGTCGCGCAGATCTTGTGAGACCTCTTCGACCCTCTCCTCCTTGGCGATTTCCATCGTCAGAAGCACGTCCTTGGCGCGGTTGCGCAGCTCTTGAACGGTCTCTTCATCGAAGGACTCGATCTCAAGCATTTCTTGCAGCGGCACATAGGCCACTTCTTCCAGGCTGGTGAAGCCTTCGGCAATCAGGATGTCGGCGACTTCCTGATCGACGTCGAGCTTGTCGACGAAGAGCTCACGGATACCCGTGGACTCTTCAGCCTGCTTGGCGGCCGATTCCTCGGCCGTCATGATATTGATGCGCCAGCCCGTCAAATCAGACGCCAGACGCACATTTTGTCCACCACGGCCAATCGCGATGGCGAGGTTTTCCTCGTCCACCACCACGTCCATGGCGTGTTTTTCTTCATCGACCATGATCGACTGCACATTCGCGGGCGCCAGAGCGCCGATCACGAACTGCGCCGGATCAGCCGACCAGAGCACGATATCGACCCGCTCACCAGCCAGCTCGTTGGTCACGGCGTTGACTCGCGAGCCACGCACGCCGACGCAGGTGCCGATCGGATCGATGCGGCGGTCGTTGGAGACGACGGCAATCTTGGCACGCGAACCGGCGTCACGGGCGCAGGTCTTGATCTCCAGCAGGCTCTGCTCGATCTCGGGCACTTCCTGGCGGAACAGCTCGATCATGAAGTCCGGCGCCGAGCGCGACAGCACGATCTGCGGCCCGCGCAAGGTCGGATCGACTTCCATGATCATGGCCCGCACCCGGTCGCCGGTGCGCAGGTTTTCCTTCGGAATCAGCTCGCTGCGCTTCAGGCGGCCTTCGACCCGGCCGCTTTCGACGATCAGGTCACCCTTGTCGAGACGCTTGACCGTACCGACGAAGATCTTGTCGCCGCGTGACATGAAATCGTTGAGCAGCTGCTCGCGCTCGGCGTCACGGATCTTCTGCAGGATGACCTGCTTGGCGGCCTGGGCGCCAATGCGGCCGATCGGCACCGAGTCGATCGGCTCTTCGATGTAGTCATCCACCTCGATGTCCGGGATCTGTTCGAGCGCTTCGAACAGCAGGATCTCGGCGTCAGGCAGCTGCAGACCGGCTTCGTCCGGCACGACGTGCCAACGACGGAAGGTCTCGTAGCTGCCGCTTTCGCGGTCAACCGCGACACGGATATCCACTTCGCCTTCGTAAAGCTTCTTGGTCGCCGAGGCCAACGCCGATTCGACGGCGGCAAACACCACCTCACGATCAACGTTTTTCTCGCGCGAGAGCGCGTCCACCAGCATCAACAGTTCGCGGTTCATTCTTCGTGACCTCCGGATTCAGCAACAGGGGCGTCAGGGACGGCCGTCGCAGCATGACGACCCTTGAAATCCACCACCGGCACGAGCCGGGCCTCGCGGATTTCATCCAGCGCGAATCCCAATACTTTGTCTTCCTTGCCGTCTTTGAAAACCAGTTCAAAACCGGTTTCGGCGGCACGCAGCACGCCACGGTACTTCTTGCGACCCTGAAACACCACTCTGAGGGTAACGTCCACTTCGAGGCCGGCATGACGCTCGAAATCAGCCTGCTTCTTCAGCGGCCGATCCAGTCCCGGCGACGAAATTTCCAGACGTTCATAGTCACAGCCCTCGACCTCCAATACATATTGGAGTTGGCGTGTGACTTGCTCACAATCGTCTACCGTCACGAACTCACCCGAACCAGTCGGATAAACATGTCCCGGCACACGATCGATGTAGACGCACAACAGTCCCCGTGCGCTGCGCTCGCAGTCCACCAGGTCGTAGCCCAACCCGGTCACGGTACGTTCAACGGCTTGTTGCCAGTTCATCGATCCTCTTCGGCCCCGCGCCCGAGCCAACCGGCGCGGCGCACCGAAAAGAATCGGCACCCCCACCCGGCCAGACGACTCACCCTATGGCGACCCGCGATGGCCGGCGCTTCTTGTGTCTGCGCATCCTGTTTGGGGATACGCCAAAAAGCACTACGGCAGCTTTCGAGCAAAAAAAATGGGCTGGATTTCTCCGCCCATTAGCGACTTAGCGAAAGCGAGATTATGCCTGAGTGCAAAGGCATGTTCAACCATCCATCCACAGAACACTACCGAAACGGTGCCGCGACATGCGAAAATGAGTGGTTAGATGATCATCCCCTCTCGGAGACTTCATGGGTTTTCTCGCCGGCAAGCGCCTTCTGATCACCGGACTGTTGTCCAACCGTTCCATCGCCTACGGCATCGCCAAAGCCTGTCACCGCGAGGGTGCAGAGCTGGCCTTCAGCTATGTGGGCGAGCGTTTCAAGGAGCGCACCACCGAATTCGCGGCCGAATTCGGCTCTTCGCTGATCTATGACTGCGATGTCGGCAGCGACGAGCAGATCGATCGCATGTTCTCTGACCTGAACCAGGTCTGGAGCGATGGCTTCGACGGCTTCGTCCACTCGATCGGCTTCGCGCCGCGCGAGGCCATCGCGGGCGACTTCATCGAAGGGCTGTCACGCGAATCGTTCCGCATCGCGCTCGACATCTCGGCCTACAGCTTCCCGGCCATGGCCAAGGCAGCGCTGCCCTACCTGCGCGAGCGCAGCTCGATGGTGACGCTGTCCTATCTGGGCGCGATGCGCGTCGTGCCGAACTACAACACCATGGGCCTGGCCAAGGCGGCGCTGGAAGCCAGCGTGCGCTACCTGGCCTCGAACCTCGGCCCGCGCGGCATCCGCGTCAACGGCATCTCGGCAGGTCCGATCAAGACCTTGGCCGCCAGCGGCATCAAGGACTTCGGCAAGCTGCTGAACCTGTTCGCGCAGAACGCGCCGATCCGCCGCTGCGTCACGATCGAGGAAGTCGGCAACGTCGCCGCCTTCCTGCTGTCCGATCTGGCCACCGGCATGACCTCGGAGATCACCTATGTGGACGGCGGCTTCAGTCATGTGATGGTCGGCAGCGCCGACTGATCGATCACCGCACCGAAAGCCCCGCCGTTCATGCGCGCCCTTCTCGCTGAAGACGACTCGATCCTGGCCGATGCGCTCTGCGCCAATCTGGCCTTGGCCGGTTTCGAGGTCGAACTCGCCGGCAACGGCGCGGTGGCCGAGTACCTGCTCACGCGGCAGGTCTTCGACATCGGCATCATCGACATCGGCTTGCCGCTGGTGGACGGGCTGACGGTGGTGCAGCGGGTGCGCGCGGCCAAGCCGGTGCTGCCGCTCATCATCCTGACCGCACTCGATGGCCTGGAAAACCGCGTCGCCGGCCTGAACGCCGGCGCCGACGATTACCTGACCAAACCGTTCGACTTCCCCGAGCTGGAAGCGCGCATTCGCGCGCTGCTGCGCCGGGCGCAAGCGCACGGTGGTGCCGCCGGAGCCTCCTTCGCTGGCAGCAACGTCACGGCCGGTAGCGGCGCCGAAACCAGTCTGCAAGTCGGCCAGCTGCAGTTCGACCGCGACGCACGCCGCGCCAGCGTCGGCGGCCAGTTGATCGAGCTCTCGCCACGCGAGTGGTTGCTGCTCGATCTGCTGCTGAGCCAGCGCCGCAAGGTCATCACCAAGGAGCAGATCGCGCAGGCCTGGTCGACCGAAGTGTCGGAGAGCGGCGGCCCCAGCTCGCTGGAGGTCTACATCCACCGGCTGCGGCGCAAGCTGGAAGGCTCGGGCTTGAGCATCCGCACGGTGCGCGGCCTGGGCTACCTGCTCGAAACCCAGGACTGACACCGACCGCGCATGGCCTCACACTGCCAGGCCATGCGCGCTCTGGTATCACATCTGCTGCAACGCCTGCCCGGCATCACACCCGGGCGACGCTCCTTGCGCCGCCACCTGCTGCTGTGGCTGCTGCTGCCGCAGCTGGTGCTGTGGCTGGCCGCCGCACTGGTGACCTACAACGTCGCCGTGCGCTACGCTGATCTGGCGATCGACCGCAACCTCTACCAGTCGTCGCGAGCGCTGGCGCGCCAGGTCAAGCCGGTCGGCAGCGGCCTGTTTGTCGACTTTCCGCGCGCCGCCAAGGACATCATCGAAACCGATCCGGACGACCGGGTCTACTACATGGTGAGCAGCCCGCCAGGCGCCTTCATTCTGGGCAACTACCAGCTGCCCGCGCCACCAGACGCCCCCCCCGACAGCCACCCGGAACCAGCCGATGCCGACAAGCCGGTCTTCTATGACGGCAGTGTCACGGCAGGCCCCGACCGGGTCGCGGTGCGCATCGCCGCGATCACGCTGAACTGGGGCGAGCCCGAGGCGCCGCAGAAGATGCTGGTGCAGGTGGCCAAGAGCCGCGTCAACCGGGAAACGCTGGCGCGGCGCATCCTGATCGACACCGCGTTTCCGCTCACGCTGCTGGTGTTGCTGATGTCGGCGCTGGTCTGGGTCGGCATCCGCACCGGGCTGGCACCGCTGGCCGGACTGCGCGACGCGGTGAGCGGGCGTGCGCCGAACGACCTGGCACCGATCGAGCTGGCTTCCGCGCCCGAGGAAGTGCATGCGCTGGCCGCCGCGCTCAACGCGCTGCTCGGCGCGGTGCATGAAAACGTCATCAGCCAGCGCCGTTTCATCAGCGACGCCGCGCACCAGTTGCGCACGCCGCTGGCCGGCCTGAAAAGCCAGGCCGAACTGGCGCTGAAGGAAAACACCGACCAGGCCCTGCGCGCCCGGCTGGAACGCGTCCAGGAGAGCGCCACCCGCAGCGCCCACCTGGTCACGCAGCTGCTGACGCTGGCGCGCGCCGAACCGGAGTCAGCCTCGGTGCTCGGACGCAGCCGCTTCGACCTGCGCCGCATGGCGCATGAGGTCACCGCCGAGCTGGTGCCACGCGCGCTGAAGGCCGGCATCGACCTCGGCCTTGACGAGGCGGAAGACTCGGGCGAAGTCGCCGTGGTCGGCAACGCCCTGCTGCTGCGCGAAGCGGTGGTCAATCTGGTCGACAACGCGATCCGCTACGCCGGCAGCGGCGCGGAGGTCACCGTGCGGGTGCAGATCGACGGCACGCAGGCCCGTCTGGATGTCGAGGACAGCGGCGTCGGCATTGACCCGCAGCTGCTGCCGCAGGTATTCGAGCGCTTTGTAAGAGCCACCCACAGTGGCACCGGCTGCGGCCTGGGCCTGGCGATCGTCAAGGAGATCGTCGAGCGCCATGCCGGGCAGGTCAGCCTGCAGATCCGTGTGCCGCACGGCCTGCGCGCTCGTATCGAACTGCCGCTGGCTGCGGCACCTCTGCTTCTGGATGCCGCCCTCCGCACGGCCGGCCACACCCCGCATCAAGCCTGAAATCGCCCGGGTTTTCACCTATCGTTAATAGTTTAACAACTAATTAACATTCTTCTGACTGAGGCCGGAACGCTGATGGCCGCCATGACGGGACGATGCACATGACCCTGCGCATCCCACCAGAAGAGGACGGTAAGGAGCGAGACATTGCCGCAACGCTCCGGCCTCAGTCAGCAAAGCGTTCAACGATTACACCTGTCCCGACGCCGCCCGCCTGACTGCGGGGGCGACACACAAGGAAGCACAACATGTCCATGCCCACCCGCACCGCTGGCCGCCGATTTGCCTACACCCTGCTGGCGGCTGCCGCCGCCCTGAGCACCGCTGGCATCGCCCGTGCCGGCGAGGTTGAAGTGCTGCACTGGTGGACCTCCGGTGGCGAAGCCAAGGCCGCCGCCGAACTCAAAGCCACGCTGCAGGCCAAGGGCCACACCTGGAAGGATTTCGCTGTCGCCGGTGGCGGCGGGGACTCGGCCATGACGGTGCTGAAGTCGCGCGTGGTGTCGGGCAATGCGCCGGCCGCCGCCCAGATCAAGGGCCCGTCGCTGCAAGAGTGGGCTCAAGAGGGCGTGCTGGCCAACATCGACGACGTCGCCAAGGCCGAGAAGTGGGACAGCCTGCTGCCGCCGGTGGTTGCCAATGTCATGAAGTACAAGGGCAACTACATCGCCGTGCCGGTCAACGTGCACCGCGTCAACTGGCTGTGGGCCAATCCGGAAGCCTTCAAGAAGGCTGGTGCCAAGGTTCCGACGACCTGGGACGAGTTTTTCGTCGCGGCCGACAAGCTCAAGGCTGCCGGCATCATCCCGCTGGCGCATGGCGGCCAGAACTGGCAGGACTTCACCACCTTCGAGAGCGTCGCGCTCGGCGTCGGCGGGGCTGACTTCTACAAGAAGGCGCTGGTGCAGCTTGACCAAGGTGCGCTCAAGAGTGCCACCATGACCAAGGTGCTGACCACCTTCAAGAAGGTCAAGACCTACACCGACAAGAACGCTCCGGGCCGCGACTGGAATCTGGCCACCGCGATGGTCATCAAGGGCGAAGCCGGCATGCAGCTGATGGGCGACTGGGCCAAGGGCGAATTCCTGGCCGCTGGCAAGGTGCCGGGCAAGGACTTCAGTTGCGTGGCCGCACCGGGCACCGCCAAGTCCTTCACCTTCAACGTCGATTCGTTCGCGATGTTCAAGCTGAAGAACGAAGCCAACGTCCAGGCCCAGAAGGATCTGGCCACCGCGATCATGTCGCCCGAATTCCAGGAAGTGTTCAACCTGAACAAGGGCTCCATTCCCGTGCGCCTGAACATGAACCTGGCCAAGTTCGACGACTGCGCCAAGCTGAGCAGCAAGGACTTCGTCGACACCGCCAAGTCGGGCGCGCTGGTGCCGTCGATCGCGCACGGCATGGCTGTGCCGTCGGCCACCTCGGGCGCGATCCAGGACGTGGTCAGCCAGTACTGGAACAGCGACAAGATGACGCCGGCTGAAGCGATGGAAAAGATCGCCAGCGCGGCCAAGACCAAGTAAATCAGCTCGTCCCGGACCCGGCGGGCCTGACCGCCCGCCCTGACTCAGGCCCGCCGCTCAAGCGGGCCTGAGCCGTACCGCCCTGATGGCGGCGGTGCGGTTTTTCCTTGCTCGCAACACACCTGGCGCCCGGCTCGACCGGAGTCGCTCACGGGGAGACGCTCGATGGCTTCTGCAAGCTTTACCGCGCGACTCGACCGCTGGCTGCCCAAGCTCGTGCTGGCACCCAGCTTTGTCCTGTCATTTCTGTTCATCTACGGCCTGATTGCCTGGAACGGCTATCTGTCCGTGTCGGCATCCAGGCTGCTGCCCAATTACGAATTCCTCGGTTTCCAGCACTATCTGACCCTGTTCGAGAGCGAACGGTGGATGGTCGCGCTGAAGAATCTGCTGATTTTCTCCAGCCTGTTCATCGGTTTCGGCATGCTGGTCGGCCTGCTGCTGGCCATATTGCTGGATCAGAAAATCCGCGCCGAAGGCGTGCTGCGCACCATTTATCTGTACCCGATGGCGCTGTCGTTCATCGTCACCGGCACGGCCTGGAAATGGATCCTGAACCCTGGCCTCGGCATCGAGCATCTGATGCAGCAATGGGGTTTCGAGAATTTCACGTTTGACTGGCTGATCAATCCCGACATGGCGATCTACACGGTAGTGATCGCCGGTGTGTGGCAGAGTGCCGGGTTCGTGATGGCGCTGTTCCTGGCCGGCTTGCGCGGCATTGATGATTCGATCGTCAAGGCGGCCCAGATCGACGGTGCCAGCTTGCCGAAAATCTATCTGCGCATTCTGGTGCCGAGCCTGCGGCCGGTGTTTTTCAGCACGCTGATGGTGCTGGCGCACATTGCCATCAAGAGTTTCGATCTGGTCATGGCGCTGACCTCGGGCGGCCCTGGTTTTGCCACCGACGTGCCGGCCACCTTCATGTATTCGATGGCGTTCACACGCGGCCAGATCGGTCTCGGTGCAGCGTCCGCCACGGTGATGCTGGCGACCATTGCCGCCATCGTCGTGCCCTATCTCTACAGCGAACTGCGCACGCGCAAATAAGGCCGACCGGAGCGCACCCATGAAAAACGTTCACCGTCTCATCATCTGGTCCATGCTGCTGCTGTTTGCGGCCTTTTTCCTGTTGCCGCTCTACGTGATGCTGGTGACCTCGCTGAAGGACATGGCCGATATTCGCAATGGCAGTTTGCTGTCCCTGCCCGGCAGCCTGAATTTCGACGCCTGGGGCAAGGCCTGGTCGAGCGCCTGCACCGGCACCGACTGCGGCGGCCTGAAACCCTATTTCATGAATTCGGTGCTGATGGTGCTGCCGGCGGTGATCATTTCATCGACCATCGGCGCCTTGAACGGTTATGTGCTGACCAAATGGCGCTTCAAGGGCAGCGAGCTGTTCTTTTCGCTGATGCTGTTCGGTGTCTTCATGCCGCTGCAAGTGGTGCTGCTGCCGATGTCGCAAGTGCTGGGCTGGATCGGCATCTCCAATTCGATCTGGGGGCTGGTCTGCGTGCACGTGCTGATGGGCATGGCCTCGACCACGCTGTTTTTCCGCAACTATTACCTGGGCCTGCCGGACGAGCTGATCAAGGCGGCGATGCTGGACGGTGCAGGTTTCTTCCGCATCTTCTGGCGCATCGTGCTGCCGCTGTCCACGCCGATTCTGGTCGTGACGCTGATCTGGCAGTTCACCAACATCTGGAACGACTTTTTATTCGGGGTGGTATTTTCCGGTGCCGAATCAAAACCGATCACGGTCGGCCTGAACAATCTGGCCAATACCTCCAGCTCGGTGAAAGAATACAACGTCGACATGGCCGCCGCGATGATCGCCGCGCTACCGACACTGGCAGTGTATGTGCTGGCCGGCAAGTATTTCGTGCGTGGCCTGACCGCCGGCGCAGTCAAAGGTTGAGCAGGATTTCCGAGGAATACCAACATGGGCGCACTCTCCATCCGCAATGTCCGCAAGAGCTACGGCGAGACACATATCCTCAAGGGCATCGACCTTGAAATCGAACAGGGTGAATTCCTGATTCTGGTCGGGCCGTCCGGCTGCGGCAAATCGACCCTGCTGTCGATGATCGCCGGGCTGGATACCCCGACCGCCGGCTCGATCCACATCGGTGACCGCGACGTCACCAACGCGCTGCCCAAGGACCGCGACATCGCGATGGTGTTCCAGAGCTACGCGCTCTACCCGAACATGAACGTCGGGCAGAACATCGCCTTCGGCCTCGAAATGCGCAAGGTGCCCAAGCCGCAGCGCGACGCCGCAGTGGCGCGCGTGGCCAAGATGCTGCAGATCGAGCACTTGCTGGATCGCAAGCCCGGCGCGCTGTCAGGCGGCCAGCGCCAACGGGTGGCGATGGGCCGGGCGCTGGCGCGTGATCCCTCGCTGTTCCTGTTCGATGAGCCGCTCTCCAACCTCGACGCCAAGCTGCGCGTCGAGATGCGCGCCGAGATCAAGCTGCTGCACCAGCGCACCAAGACCACCACGGTCTACGTCACGCACGATCAGGTCGAAGCGATGACGCTGGGCGACCGCATCGCGGTGATGAAGGAAGGCGTGCTGCAGCAGTTCGGCACGCCGGACGACATCTACTCGCGCCCGGCCACCCGCTTCGTGGCCGAGTTCATCGGCTCGCCGGCCATGAACATGGTCGAAGGCACCGCCAGCGCGGGCGGCGTGCTGGCACACGGCATCACGCTACCAGTCAGCGCGGCGCAGCGTGCGGCACTGGTGGCAGGCGCGGCAGCTCGGGCCGTCACTTATGGCCTGCGGCCGGAAGAGCTCTCGTTTGCCGAGCAGGGCCTGCCCGGCCAGATCAAGATGCTGGAGCCGACCGGCCCGGAAACCTATGCCACGGTCGACACCGCTGCCGGTCTGCTGGTGGCTCGCGTGCCGGGCAAGGTGACGCAGCGCGTCGGCGAGGCGGTACACCTGCACTGGAGCCCCGAACAAGCCCACTTGTTTGATGCCCAGACCCAGCAGCGAATCGAAAACTGAGACAAATCAGGCGCCGCAATCGTCACACGGGCAATTTATGTTGCAGCGCAACAATTCTTGCGAAGTTGTATACCCGATGTATCCAACAACACGCTAGGATTTGCCCCATTCCGGCGAGCCTTGCCCATTCTCATGACCTCGATCACTGCCAGTCCGTCCCTTTCGACCCCTTATCCGCGTCTGGTCGCTGATGTTGGTGGCACCAATGCCCGCTTTGGCTGGATCAGCGCGCCTGCGCAGCCGATCAGCCATGTGCGCGCCTTGCCGACTGCCGAGCACGCCACGCTGGTCGATGCCGCACGCGCCTATCTGAGCATTGAGGCGCTGCCGGCACCGGCCGCCATGGCGATGGGCATCGCCAACCCGGTCAACGGCGACGAAGTGCGCATGACCAACCACCACTGGGCCTTTTCGATCAGTGCCATGCAGGCTGAGTTGGGCTTGCAGCGCCTGCAAGTGCTGAACGATTTCACCGCGCTGGCGCTCTCGCTGCCCTCGCTGCAACCGGCGCAGTTGCGCCAGATCGGCGGCGGTGCAGCGCAACCGAACCGGCCGATGGCCCTGCTCGGCCCGGGCACCGGGCTGGGTGTCTCAGGGCTGCTGCCTGCTGGCGAGCAATGGATTCCCCTCGCCGGTGAAGGCGGCCACGTCACCCTGGCCGCTGCCGATGAGCGCGAAGCGGCGGTGCTGACGGCGCTACGCGAACGCTTCGGGCATGTCTCGGCAGAGCGGGCCGTCTCGGGCAGCGGTTTGGTGAACCTGCTGGAAGCGGTGACGTCGTTGCGCCGCCTGCGCACCGACGTCAGCAAGATGACGCCGGCCAATCTCACGGCCTGCGCCCTCGGTGCCTCGGAAGCGCGCCAGCGCGGCATGGATGTGCACGGCCTCGATGCGGCCTGCCTGGAAGCACTGCAGCACTTCTGCGCCTTCCTCGGCAACGTCGCCGGCAACCTGGCGCTGACGCTGGGCGCCTTCGGCGGCGTCTACATCGGCGGCGGTATCGTGCCGCGCCTGGGCGATTTCTTCGAGCGCTCGCGCTTTCGCGACCGCTTTGAAGCCAAGGGCCGCTTCAACGGCTACCTGAGCACGATTCCGGTCTACGTGATCAACGCCAATGTTTCGCCAGCGCTCGAAGGTGCCGCGCGTTCGCTCGATCAAGCCTGAGCCGGCGGCAACACCGCCTCACCCGCCATCAGCAGCGCCTGCAGACCGGCCTCATCCAGCACGCTCAAGCCCAGCTCACGCGCCTTGTCGAGCTTGCTGCCGGCTTCGCTGCCGGCCACGACATAGTGGGTTTTCTTCGACACCGAGCCGCTGACCTTGCCACCGGCCGCCTCGATCAGCGCCTTGGCGGCGTCGCGGCTCAGCGTCGGCAAGGTACCGGTCAGCACCAGCGTCTTGCCGGCCAGCGGCTTGGGCGCGTCGTCCTGCGCCGCACCGTCATGTTCTGGCCAGCTGATACCAGCGGCACGCAGCTGTTCGACCACCTCGCGGTTGTGCGGCTGATCAAAAAAGGTGTGCAGGCTCTGCGCCACCACCGGGCCGACATCGTTGACCGCCAGCAGCTGCTCCACGCTGGCATCCATCACCCGATCGATCGCGCCGAAATGCCCGGCCATGGCTTTGGCCGTGGCCTCGCCGACATGGCGGATACCGAGGCCGTACAGAAAGCGCGCCAGCGTCGTGTGTTTGCTCTTTTCCAGCGCCTCGACCAGGTTTTGTGCGCTCTTTTCACCCATCCGGTCCAGCACGGCCAGTTTGGCAAAACCCAGCGTATAAAGCTCCGGCAAGGTTCGGATCAAACCCGCATCGACCAGTTGGTCGACCAGCTTGTCGCCCAGACCTTCGATATCGAGCGCGCGGCGCTGCGCAAAATGCAGTAGCGCCTGCTTGCGCTGCGCCGGACAAAATAGTCCGCCCGAGCAGCGCCAATCGACTTCGCCTTCCTCGCGCACGATGGTGCTGGCACAGACCGGACATTTTCCGTCGAGCCATGCGTGCAGATCGAATATCTCGCCACGCGTGACCGGTTCGTTGTCGATATCTGCCTGCGGCACCACGCCGACCACTTCCGGAATCACATCGCCAGCCCGGCGCACGATCACCGTGTCGCCGATCCGCACATCCTTGCGGCGGGTTTCATCCTCGTTGTGCAGCGTGGCGTTGCTGACCGTGGTGCCACCGACAAACACTGGTTCCAGTTTGGCCACCGGCGTGAGTTTGCCGGTGCGGCCGACCTGGATATCGATATCCAGCACCCGCGTCATCTGCTCCTGCGCCGGGTATTTGTGCGCCACCGCCCAGCGCGGTTCGCGCGTCACAAAACCAAGCCGATGCTGCAGCGCCAAGGCATTGACCTTGTAAACCACGCCATCGATATCAAAGGGCAAGTTGTCGCGCAGCGCACCCATACGATCATGAAACGCCACCAACCCGGCCGCACCCTGCACGACCGCGCGCTCGGCACAGACCGGCAAGCCGAGCTCGGCGAGTGCCGCCAATACCTCGGCATGCGTCGCAGGCAAAACCCAGCCCTGCACCTCACCCAACCCGTAGGCGAAAAAACTCAAAGGCCGTTTGGCCGCGATCGCGGGATCAAGCTGGCGCACCGCACCCGCTGCCGCATTGCGCGGATTGACAAAGGTCTTCTCATTCCTGGCACCAGCGGCAATCAAGCCACGCTGCCGCTCGTTGAGCGCCTCGAAATCATCGCGACGCATATAGACCTCGCCGCGCACTTCCAGGACTTCGGCCTGGCTGGCCGGCCCGCCCCCCAGCAAGCGCAGTGGAATCTGCCCGATAGTGCGGATATTCTGCGTCACGTCTTCACCGGTCTGGCCATCACCCCGGGTGGCGGCCTGCACCAAGACACCTTTTTCAAAGCGTAGGTTGATCGCCAAGCCATCGAATTTCAATTCGCAGGCATATTCGACTTGATTCGCGCCATGCTCGACGGTCACCTCAGCGGCTGCGGCCACATCGGGCAGCGCCAGTTCAGGCAATTCCAGTTCACGCCGCACCCGCGCATCAAAAGCCCACGCACCACTGGCTTCAGTGTCGGTTTCGGTGCGAATACTCAGCATCGGCACGGCATGCCGCACCGGCACAAAACCATCCAGCACGCGTCCCAACACCCGCTGCGTCGGTGAATCGGCCGTCAGCAGTTCGGGATGGGCTGTCTCCAGCGCCTGCAGCGCCGCAAAGCGCCGGTCGTACTCAGCGTCGGGTACTTCGGGCGCGTCGAGCACGTAGTAACGATGCGCCTGGTACTGCAGCCACTGGCGCAACTCAGCCGCTTGCGCGACCGGAGTTGATGCTGCAGGTTGATGGGAGTCGGAGTGGAAAAGATCGCCTTGAGACATGCCTGAAGTGTAGGCGCAGGACGTACCGGCGGCACAACGTTTGCGCACCAGCGGTCGGTCGGCACGAATCAGGCTGACCGCCGCAGAAAGTCAAGGTTATGATGCCGGCAACCAGCGCAAACATCAGCCATGCACAACATTGATTCCATCTTTGAGTCGCTGCTTGATTCTCTTGATGAAAAAATTGCCTTGATTGATCGACAGGGCATGATCATTTATGTCAACCACGCTTGGGAAGCTTACTGGATCAGTTGCGGGCTACATCCTCGGGCAGCAGGGACTGGGATCAATTATCTGCAGGTATGCGACAAAGCCGCCGCGCAAGGTGACCAAGTAGCCAAAGAGGCAGCCAATGGCATCAGAATGGTGCTCAGCCAGACGACAGCGCGTTTCGTGCACGAGTATCCATGTCATGATGAAACTGTGCAGCGCTGGTTCATGATGCGCGTGACGGCTCTGCACGGTGAAGCGGCAAGTCATGGTTGTGCCGTCATTTCACATCTCGACATCACTGACCGCAAGCTGGCTGAGCAGCGCATCGAAAATCTGGCCATGGAAGATGCCTTGACCGGCCTGCCCAATCGCCGGCAGTTGGATCGGTTTCTGCACCAGGAATGGCAGCGAGGCATGCGTAACCAGACGCCGGTGAGCCTGATCATGGCCGACATCGATCACTTCAAGGATTACAACGATGCCTTTGGTCATCTGGTCGGCGATGCCTGCCTGCGCAAAGTGGCACAGCGCCTGCAAAACCATGCCAGACGCCCCAGTGATCTGGCCGCCCGCTTTGGTGGTGAAGAGTTTTCACTTGTTTTAGGCAATACCCCGCTGGCCTACGCCAAGGACACGGCGGAAGACCTTCGCGTTGGCATCTTGCGAATGCAGATCCAGCATCGTGACGAGCGCACCTTGAGTATCAGTGCGGGGGTGGCTTGCCTGATTCCACGCCAGGGGGAGTCGCCAATGCGCTTGATCGAGGCCGCTGACAATGCCCTCTACCGGGCCAAGCAAATGGGCCGCAATCAAACACTGGCGGCTTGATGGGCAGGCTGATATTCAGCTGAACAGCCGCCGCGCCGCCGGTGAGCCGGCGGCCAGATCGCGTTCCGCCAAGGCGGCGTAGAGATCCTGCAGCTCTTCGCTGATCATCGGAAACGATTCCGGGCGCAGGAATTGGCCCTGATCGTCCGAAACCAGCGCATCGAGCGCCAGCGCCAGCGCATTGCCGGCCGCACACCAGGCGTTGAAAGGGTCTTCGGTGGCGGGCGTCTGCGGCACATCAAACGCCAGCGTCACATCGGTCAGGCGGGCTTGGGCTGGATCTTCAGTCAACGCGGCGCGCGGGTCGTAAATCAGCGCCAGCATCGGCGGGGCATTTTCTTCGCGCGATGGCAGCACCAGCCGCCCCGGCGTCACACCTTGCACAAAACCATGCCGGGTGACGTGCTGCTCAACCCAACCGACCGGCCAGGCCGCCTGGCGCGGCTGCAAACGCATGGCCAGTTGGGCATCGTGCTGGCTGGCAAAGGTATCGAGTTCGCGCGCCCGCGCCACCACATCGAGCATGTCGGGAAAATCAGGCAAGGCGCCGATCGCATCGGCAAACACCTGAATTTTCTGCACAAACTCCGAGTATTCAATTTCATTGAGGGCACCGTTCCGATTGGCCAATTGCACCCCGGCCTGAAACTCGCGGTATTTGGCACCGGCCATCGGGGCTTCCCAGTCGCCTGAATCGAAATTCAGCCCTTCGATCAGAAAGGGTTTGCCACCGGCACGCCGGCTGGTCGGCAGATGCGCCAACGCCATCTCGCCCGACACCGGGCTGCTGATATTGAGGGTGGCGATCGCGTCGATCAAGGCATCGATGCGCGGCGGCGCCACGCTGCGTCGCGTCACCACCGGCAGCGGCTCCTCATCGGGCTCGGTTTGCGGATCCAGCACGGTGTCGAGCTCGTCAAAACTCGGCTCGCGAAACACCGACATCTGACTCGTCTGCGCCGCCATGGCACGCCCGCCGCCAGCACGGCGGGTCTGCCAGGCCCCATGCGCGACCAGCCCCGCCAATACCAAGGCACCCAGCACCGCCAGCCACAGCTGCAAGGAACTCATCAACTTGTCCCAGCCTTCAGTCTTGTCTGTTGGTTATCCAAACGTCACTTGACGCAAGCCGCATCATGCCTCAGTGATGTAACGCCAGCAGCGGCACAAATGGACGCCAGACCCACCTGCTGCAAGACGATGGCGCGCTTTGCGCAAGGATGCACGCCAAGTCGATCAGATCTGTGGTGGTTTGTATCAACCCTGGTCGGCCAGACTGATCGCAAGTTCCATATCCACCGCCACGATGCGCGACACGCCCTGCTCCTGCATCGTCACGCCGATCAGCTGCCGGGCCATTTCCATCGCGATCTTGTTGTGACTGATGAACAGGAACTGGGTCTGCTCCGACATGCTGCGCACCAGCTTGGCGTAGCGCTCGGTGTTGGCGTCGTCGAGCGGCGCATCGACCTCGTCGAGCAGACAGAACGGCGCCGGGTTGAGCTGGAAGATCGCAAACACCAGCGCAATCGCGGTGAGCGCCTTCTCGCCGCCCGACAGCAGATGAATGGTGGAGTTCTTCTTGCCCGGCGGCTGTGCCAGCACCTGCACGCCGGCGTCGAGCACCTCGTCACCCGTCATCACCAGGCTGGCCTGGCCGCCGCCGAACAGGCTCGGGAACATGCGGCCGAAGTGCTGGTTGACGGCGTTGAAGGTCTGCATCAGCAGATCGCGGGTTTCCAGATCGATCTTGCGGATCGCGCCGTCCAGCGTCTGCATCGCTTCCAGCAGATCGGCGTTCTGGGCGTCAAGAAAGCCCTTGCGCTCGCGCGCCACCGCCAGCTCTTCCAGCGCGGCCAGATTGACGGCGCCCAAGGCCGCCAGCTCGCGGTTGAGCCGGTCGATCTCGGTCTGCAAGCCGTAGAGCTTGACGTTGCCGTCCAGCACGCTTTGCGCCAGCCGCGCCAGATCGACCTGCGCGGCCTGCAACTGCTCCATGAACTGGGCGCCGCCGAGCTGCGCCGCCTGCTGCTCCAGCTGCAGCTGGCTGATGCGTTCGCGCAGCGGCACCTGGCTGCGCTCGAAGGCGAGGCGCTGCTCGTCGCAGCGGCGCAGCTGGATCGACAGCTCGTCATAGTGGCGGCGCGCGGCACTGAGCGCGGCCTCGCGCGCCAGCCGCAGCGCCAGCGCCTCCTGCAAACCGTCTTCGGCCACGCTGTCGTCCAGCGCCGCCAGCTCGGTCTGCAATTGCACAACGCCTTTGCTGTTAGTTTCAATCTGCAGTGCGGCGGTTTCCAGGCTGCGTTGCAGCTCGCTGCGGCGCGCCAGCAAGGCGCGCTCGGCAAACTGCGCCTCCTGCGCCTCGCGCTCGACCCGGCGCAGCGCCTCGCGGGCCTCGTTCAGGCCCCGCTCTGCCGCGATCACCGCATCGTCCAGCTCGGCGTGGCGCTCCTGCTCGACGGCCAGCGTCTGATCCAGCTCCTCGAAGCGCGCTTCACCGAGCAGGCGCTTTTCCTGCAGCTCTTCCAGGCTGAAGTCCAGATCGGCCAGATCGGCGCCGAGTTGCGAGTGGCGCAGCAGGGCCTGCTCGGCCTGCTGCGCCAGGCGCAGCACCTCGACCTGCAGTTGATGCGCGCGGGTCTGCGCCTCGGTGGCCTCGCGTCGCACGCTGCTCAGGCGCAGGTTGATGTCGGTGCAATCGGCTTCGGCGCGCACCAACGCGCTGCGTGCCTCGTCAACGATGAGGGTCTGGGCGCGCAGCTGGGTGGCCAGGTTCTCGATTTCCTGGGCGCGCTGCAGCAGGCCGGCCTGCTCGGAATCCGGCGCGTAGAAAGTCACCGCCAGCGGGCTGACTGCGTGACCGGCCGGCGTCATGATGACTTCGCCATGCGTGAGGCGGCTGCGGCTGGCCAGCGCGTCGGCCAGCGTCGGCGCGGTGTAGACGCCTTCCAGCCAGTCGTTCAGCAGCGCTTTCAAGCCGTCGTCCTGCAGGCGCAGCAGCTCGGTCAGGCGTGGCAGCTGCGGCGTCAGGGGCGACAGGGGCGACAGCGCCGATGCCACAGCGATACCGCCGGGCGCCGCATGCGGCACACCGGTGGAAGGCATCGCCGTATAGAACGCCAGCTTGGCCGGCGGCGCGTCCTGCTCGAAGGCGCGCACGGTGTCGAGCCGCCCCACTTCCAGCGCGTTGAGCCGCTCGCGCAGCACCGCTTCCAGCGCCGCTTCCCAGCCTGGTTCGATGTGGATGCGCCGCCACAGGCCCTGCAGGCCGTCCAGGCCCTGGCGCTGCAGCCAGGGCTTGAGCTTGCCTTCGGTCTGCACCTTGTCCTGCAGCGCGCGCAAGGCGTTCAGGCGCGCCGACAGGTCGGCCAGCCGGGCCGATTCGCGCGTCACCTGCGCTTGCTGCTCGCGACGGATGTCCTCGAACACCGGCAGCTCCTCGCTGAGCTGCTGCAGGCGGGCGGCGCTCTCGGTCTGGCGCTGCTCGGCGTGCGCCAATTGCTCGCGCAGATCAATCAGGCGGGTTTGGTCGGGCGCGACGAGTTGCTTCTTTTCCTGCGCCAGCCGCTCGCGCCGGGTGTTGAGCTCGCGGCTGCGCTCGTCCAGATTGCGCGACTCGGCGGCGAGCAGCTGGATCTGCTGCTGCACCTGGCCGACCTGGGCGCGCTGCAGGTTGGCCTGCTGCTGCGCGGCACGCAAGGCATCGTCGCGCTGCGGCAGCTCGATGGCCTGGTCCTCAGCCTGCGCGGCCAGCACGGCGCTGCGCTCTTCGGCGGCCAGCATCTGCTCGGCGAGCTGCTCGGTGTCGAACACGGCCTGCTCGCTGCGCTCCTGCCATTGGCGGTTCTGCAGATTAAGCTCGGCCAGCCGCGCTTCGGCACGCTGGCGGCTCTCGATCACGTAGCGGATGCGCTCTTCCAGCCGGCTCACTTCCAGCGCGGCCTGCGCCAGCTCGCCCTGCGCGGCATGCAGCGTGTCGCTGGCGGTGTAGTGGTCCTGGCGCACCGCCTCCAGCTCGGCCTCGACGGCGCGCAGCTCGGCCAGGCGCGCTTCCAGGGCGTTGGTGGCGGTGAGCACCTCCAGTCGCACGCGCTCTTCCTCGCCAGCCGCGTCGCGGTGCTTGAGGAACCAGAGCTGATGCAGCTTGAGCGTGCCGGCTTCCTGCAAGGTGCGAAAGCGCTGCGCCACCTCGGCCTGACGCTCCAGCTTCTCCAGGTTGGTGTTCAGCTCGCGCAGGATGTCATCGACGCGCGTCAGGTTCTCGCGCGTGTCCTTCAGGCGATTCTCGGTCTCGCGGCGGCGCTCCTTGTACTTCGAGACGCCAGCGGCCTCTTCCAGAAACAGCCGCAGCTCTTCCGGGCGGCTCTCGATGATCCGGCTGATGGTGCCCTGGCCGATGATGGCGTAGGCGCGCGGCCCCAGCCCGGTGCCGAGGAACACGTCCTGCACGTCGCGCCGCCGCACCGGCTGGTTGTTGATGTAGTAGGTGCTGGTGCCGTCGCGGGTGAGCACGCGCTTGACGGCGATCTCGGCGTACTGGTTCCACGAGCCGCCAGCCCGGCCGGCCTCGTTGCTGAACACCAGCTCGACGCTGGCGCGGCTGGCCGGCTTGCGGTTGCCCGAGCCGTTGAAGATGACGTCCTGCATCGACTCGCCGCGCAGCTCGCTGGCTTTGCTCTCGCCCAGCACCCAGCGCACCGCATCCATGATGTTCGATTTGCCGCAACCGTTCGGCCCGACCACCCCGACCAGCTGGCCCGGCAGCTGGAAATGGGTCGGATCGGCAAAGGACTTGAAGCCGGAGAGTTTGATCGAATTGAGGCGCATCGCAGACGGGCCGGCACTGCGACACTCCGCCGTTTCCGCCCGCTAAGTCGTTGATATATCAGAATATTTTGAAGCCTCCAGAGCCTTCAAAACGAGTTTGATGATAGCACCCAGGTGCGCCGATTCGGGCTTGACCGACTCGGCGCAGCCCTCACGCAAGCAGCGTCTGGAAAATTAACCCGCACTCACACTGACAACAAAGCGCGGTGTCGTGTCTTGCCATAGATCAACTCTGACCGGCCGTCGCCTCGTTACCGTGGCGGTTTGTGCACCTCGCTGTGCCGCCCGTTGGAGTTGAAGACATGTACCGCCATTTTCTGGTGCCGCTGGACGGCACCGAACTTTCTGCCGCCAACACGGGTGAAGCCATTCGCCTGGCCGCTGCGCTGATGGCGCAGATCACGTTTTTCCATGCCCGGTCTGACGCGCTCGATACCGCTGATGCCGAGGATCTGAGCGCCGTCATCCTGGCCAAGGCGCGCGCCGCCGCCGAAAACGCTGGCGTGCGCTGCAAGACCCACACCGCGCCGTCCGACCGGCCTGCCGAAGCCATTCTGGCCGCCGCCCGCACCTGTGGCTGCGACCTGATCGTGATGGCATCGCATGGCAGCAGCGGCGCGCGCAAGCTGCTGGCCGACTCGCAGACCGAGGCCGTGCTGCGCCAGGCACAGTTGCCGCTACTAATCACCCGAGTCGAAGCGAATGACCCGCAGGCGCAGGCCAGTCAGGCCATCGCGCTGATCCAGGACGAGCACCGCTCGCTCGGCGCGGTGCTGCGCGGCATGCAACGCCTGGTCGAGCAGGCGCGCAAAGCCAGCGCCAGCCAGCCGGGGCTGGACCATGTGACGCTGCTGCGCATGCACCAGTACGTCGAGGCCTTTCCCGAAAAATTGCATCACCCCAAGGAAGAACAGGTGCTGCACCGCCTGCTGCGCGAACGCAGCCGTGACAGCCACGCGCTGATCGAGCAGCTCGAAGCCGATCACCAGCAGGAACTCGCCCTGGTCGCGGCGGTGGAAGCTGCCCTGTTCAGTTGCCCGGACGGCGCCCGTGGCCAGCTTGATACGCTGCTGGTGCTGCACGAGCGCATTGACGCGCTGGCCCGCCACGTCTGGCGCCACATGCTGCAAGAAGAGCGCACCCTGATCCCGCTGGCGCGCCAGTCCCTCACTGAAGCCGACTGGGCCGAGGTGGCGGTGGCGTTTGAAGCCCACGACGACCCGCGTTTCGGCGACCTGAGCGACGAGGATTTCCGGCGCCTGTTTGCCAGCATCGCCAAGTTGATGGCGAGCGGCACACCCGGCGCAGCGCCGCTCAGCGCACGCATAGCCGGTTGAGGCGAACGAGAAAACTCGTGGCGCAGCGTGAACACAAGCACGCCGCGCCACGATAATCCGCAGCCATGAATCCCCTGCTCTCGCGTTTGCAGCCCTATCCCTTCGAGCGGCTGCGTGAACTGACCCATGGCGTGCGGCCCAATCCGGCCTACGCCCCCATCAGCCTGGGCATCGGCGAGCCCAAACATGCCACGCCGGCGTTTTTGTGCGAGACCCTGCGCACCTCGCTCGACGGCTTGGCGGTCTACCCGGCCACTGCGGGCCTGCCGGCGATGCGTGAAGCCTGCGCCGGCTGGCTGCAGCGCCGCTACGGCGTCACGGTGAATCCCGCCACCCAGGTGTTGCCGGTGAACGGCTCGCGCGAGGCACTGTTCGCGCTGGCGCAGACCGTGATCGACCCGACCAAGCACCAGGACGTCGGCGGCCCGGTGGTGCTGTGCCCGAATCCGTTCTATCAGATCTACGAAGGCGCGGCCTTCCTGTCGGGCGCTACGCCGGTGTTTGCCAACAGCGACCCGGCGCGCAACTTCGCCGCCGACTGGGGCCAGATCGATGACGCCACCTGGGCGCGCACCCAGCTCTTGTTCGTCTGCTCGCCCGGCAACCCGACCGGCGCGGTGATGCCGCTCGATGAGTGGGCCCGGCTGTTCGAGCTGTCGGATCGCTACGGCTTCGTGATCGCGTCGGACGAGTGCTACTCGGAGATCTATTTCCGCGAAGGCCCGGACGCGGCTCCGCTCGGCGGGCTGGAAGCCGCCATGAAGCTCGGCCGCAGCGACTTCAAGCGGCTGGTGCTGCTGACCAGCTTGTCGAAGCGCTCCAACGTCCCCGGATTGCGCTCGGGCTTCGTCGCCGGTGACGCCGAGGTGCTGAAAGCCTTCCTGCTCTACCGCACCTATCACGGCAGCGCCATGAATCCGGCCGTGCAGCACGCCAGCATCGCGGCCTGGAACGACGAGGCGCATGTGATCGAGAACCGCGCGCTCTACCGACAGAAGTTCGCCCAGGTCACGCCCGTGCTGGCCGAGGTGATGGAGGTCGCGCTGCCCGACGCCGGCTTCTATCTGTGGGCCAAAGTGCCGGCGCAAGTCTGCGGTGGCTCGGACACCGAATTCACCCGTGAACTGCTGGCTCAATACAATGTCGCGGTTTTGCCGGGCAGCTACCTGGCGCGTGAAGCGCATGGTGTCAATCCCGGTTCCGGGCGGGTGCGCATGGCACTGGTGGCCGGGGTGGACGAATGTCTCGAAGCGGCCCGGCGCATCACGGCGTTCGTCCGCAGCCAGACCGCCTGACGCCTGCGCCGCGCTGGCAAGACGCCACCGGCGTCGGCCGCCACCGCCCGGTCCAGCCTGATCAACCTGGCTTGACGGCCCCTGCCGTCAAGCGCTCTGCAGTTTCTTGCCTGTCGTTCTTCCGGAAATCCAGACCATGTCCAGCCAACTCCAACAAGTCATCGAAACCGCCTGGGACAACCGCGCCGAGCTGTCCATCGCCTCGGCGCCGGCCGAAGTGCGTGACGCCGTCAACCACGTCATCAGCGAGCTCGACGCCGGCCGCATCCGCGTCGCCGAACGCCAGGGCGTCGGCCAGTGGAGCGTCAACCAGTGGGTCAAGAAGGCCGTGCTGCTGAGCTTCCGCCTGAACGACAACGGCGTGCAGGGCGGCGGCGACCTGACCTTCTTCGACAAGGTGCCGACCAAGTTCGCCGGCATGAACGAAGCTGAGCTGCGCGCCACCGGCGTGCGCGTGGTGCCACCGGCCGTGGCGCGCCGTGGCAGCTTCGTCGCCAAGGGCGCGATCCTGATGCCGAGCTACGTCAACATCGGCGCCTACGTCGATGAAGGCACCATGGTCGACACCTGGGCCGCCGTCGGCAGCTGCGCCCAGATCGGCAAGAACGTGCACCTGTCGGGCGGCGTCGGCATCGGCGGCGTGCTGGAGCCGATGCAGGCCAATCCGACCATCATCGAAGACAACTGCTTCATCGGCGCGCGCTCCGAAGTGGTCGAAGGCGTGATCGTCGAGGAGAACTCGGTGCTGTCGATGGGCGTCTACATCGGCCAGAGCACCAAGATCTATGACCGCGAGACCGGCACCGTCTCGTATGGCCGCATCCCGTCGGGTTCGGTGGTGGTGAGCGGCAATCTGCCGAGCGCCGACGGCAAGTACAGCCTGTATTGCGCCGTGATCGTCAAGCGGGTCGATGCGCAGACGCGCGCCAAGACCAGCATCAACGATTTGCTGCGCGGTTGAACGGATCTTTGCCCAGAGCGATCTGAGCACCGGCCTGGAGGGAGGGCCCACTGATGACCAACAACAAGAATCTGGAACGCATCCTCAAACTGATGGCCGAGAAAAAGGCCTCGGATGTGTTCCTGTCGGCGCACATGCCGGTGCTGATCAAGATCCACGGCCAGATGCTGCAGCTCTCCAACGAGCCGCTCGGCGTGTCGCAGCCACGCCAGTTGCTGGCCGAGATGCTGATGCCGCAGCAGCTCGAAGAGCTTGAAGAGACCGGCGAGCTCAACGCCGGCATCCATCTGCCCGGTGTCGCCACCTTCCGGGTCTCGGCCTTCAAGCAACGCGGCTCGATCGCGGCGGTGTTTCGCTACATCCCGGCCGAAATCCCGGCGCTCGACTCGCTCAACCTGCCGGAGATTCTGGGCACCCTGGCGCTGGCCCGGCGCGGCCTGGTGCTGATGGTCGGCGCCACCGGCACCGGCAAAAGCACCACGCTGGCGGCGATGCTGGACCACCGCAATCACAAGCAGGCCGGTCACATCCTCACCATCGAAGATCCGATCGAGTTTCTGTTCACCAACGACAAGTGCGTGGTGAACCAGCGCGAGGTCGGCCGCGACGTGCAGTCGCTGCAGATCGGCCTGAAGAACGCCATGCGCCAGGCGCCCGATTGCATCCTGATCGGCGAGATCCGCGACCGCGAAACCATGAGCGCCGCGCTGTCCTACGCGCTGTCGGGCCATCTGGTGCTCTCGACGCTGCACGCCAACAACAGCTATCACGCGCTCGGCCGCATCCTGTCGTTCTACACGCCGGAGGCGCGACCGGCACTGCTGTCCGACATGGCGGCGGCCCTGCGTGCCATCGTCTCGCAACGCCTGCTGCGCACCGCAACCGGCTCGCGCATTCCGGCCGTCGAGGTGCTGCTCAACACCCAGCTGGTGACCGAGATGATCGAGCTGGGCAACTTTGCCGGCGTCAAGGAAGCGATGGAGCGCTCCATGGCCGAAGGCTCGCAGACCTTCGAACACGATCTGGCCCGGCTCATCGGCGAAGGCCGCATCACCCGCGACGAGGCGCTGGTGCATGCCGATTCGCCCACCAATCTGCTGTGGCGGCTGCAAAACGACCACGCCCCCAGCAAGCGCCAGCCCGAGAAAGAAGAAATCGCCGATGCGGGCCCGTCGTTCACCGACATCACGCTCGACGTGCACGCCCAGGATCCGAACAAACCCCGTGGAGCCGCGCGCCGCCCGCGCTGATGCACCAGAAACCGTCCCCACGCCATGCACACCCCGACCCTGGAACTGCTGGAGCAGCTGATCGCCCGCCGCTCGCTCACGCCCGACGATGCCGGCTGCCAGGCGCTGCTGGCCGCCCGGCTCGCAGCGATCGGCTTTGAATGCCATCACCTGCCCTTCGGCCCGGCCGAGGCACCGGTCAGCAACCTCTGGGCGATCCGGCGCGGTGCCCGCAGCGGCCCGACGCTGGTGCTGGCCGGCCACACCGACGTGGTGCCGACCGGCCCGCTGGAGCTCTGGAGCAGCGACCCGTTTGTGCCGACGCACCGCAACCGCCAGCTCTACGGGCGCGGCGCGGCTGACATGAAAGCCTCGCTGGCGGCGATGGTGGTGGCGGTCGAGCAGTTCGTCGCCGCCCAGCCGGCGCACTGCGGCGCGATCGCCTTCCTGCTCACCAGCGACGAGGAAGGCCCCTCGGTCGACGGCACCGTCAAGGTCTGCGAATGGCTGCAAGCACGCGGCGAGCGGCTCGACGCCTGCATCGTCGGCGAGCCGACCTCGGTCAACCAGCTCGGCGACATGATCAAGAACGGCCGGCGCGGCTCGCTGTCGGGCCGGCTGCGCGTGGCCGGCGTGCAGGGCCACATCGCCTATCCGCACCTGGCGCGCAACCCGGTGCACCAGTTTGCGCCGGCACTGGCCGAGCTGGCAGCCATGAGCTGGGACGCCGGCAACGAGCATTTCCCGCCGACCAGCTGGCAGATCTCGAACATCCATGCCGGCACCGGTGCCACCAACGTGATTCCGGGCGAGCTGGTAGTGGACTTCAACTTCCGCTTCTCGACCGAATCGACGCCTGAGCAATTGCAGGCGCGGGTCCACGCCTTGCTTGATCGTCACAATCTGGATTACAAGCTCGACTGGAGCCTGAGCGGCCGGCCCTTCCTGACCCGGCCCGGCGCGCTGATCGAGGCGCTGGGCGGCGCGATCCGCCAAGTCACCGGTCTCGACACCGAACTCTCCACCACCGGCGGCACCTCGGACGGTCGTTTCATCGCCCGGATCTGCGCCGAGGTGGTCGAGTTCGGCCCGATCAACGCGACGATTCACAAGATCGACGAGTGCTGTGCGCTCGCTGATCTGCAACCACTCACCGACATCTACCGCAGTACGCTGGAACGCCTGCTAACCTGAGCGCCACCGGCCGCTTCAAGCCCGCAACCCTTCATGCCTCGCTAGCCATGACCCTGATCCAACTCATCGAAGCCATGGCCGAGCGGCTCAACGCCGCTGGCGTCAGTTTTGGCCACGGCACCACCAACGCCTTCGACGAAGCCGCCTGGCTGGCGCTCTGGAAGCTCGGCCTGCCGATCGACACCCTCGACGAACTCACCGGCATGCCGATGAACGCCGAGAAACAAGCCGCCGTGATCGCCGTGATCGACGAGCGCATCCGCACCCGCCGCCCGGCCGCCTACATCACCCGGGAAGCCTGGCTGCAAGGCGTGCCGTTCTACATCGACGAGCGCGCCATCGTGCCGCGCTCCTTCATTGCCGAGCTGCTGGCCGAAGGCGCGATCGACCCCTGGTTGTCGCCCGAAACCCGCCGCGTGCTGGATCTGTGCACCGGCAACGGCAGTCTGGCGGTGCTGACCGCGATGGCCTATCCGGATGTGTCGGTCGATGCCTCGGATGTCTCGGCGCAAGCGCTGGAAGTGGCTCGCATCAACGTGGTGCGCCACGGCCTGATCGAGCGCGTCCGCCTGCTGGAGAGCGACGGCTTTGCCCGCCTGCGCGGCCCCTACGACCTGATCGTGTGCAATCCGCCGTATGTGAACGCCGGCTCGATGGCGAGTCTGCCGGCCGAATTCCGCACCGAACCCTCGCTGGCACTGGCGGGCGGCAGTGACGGCATGGATCTGGTGCGGCGCATCCTGCGCGAGGCACCGACCTACTTGAGCCGCACCGGCGTGCTGGTGCTGGAGATCGGCCATGAGCGCAGCAACTTCGAAGCGGCCTTCCCCCGGCTCGAAGCCGTCTGGCTGCACACCAGCGCCGGCGACGATCAGGTTCTGCTGCTGACCCGCGAAACGCTGGTGGCCGGACGACCGGGTTGACAAGACCTTCAGGCTTGACCCAGGGCAATTGCCAGGGGCACCACGCCAGACCTAGCAGTGGTAACAGGCACAATGTGATGAAGTTCACCATCTGCCCATGAATATCATCATTCTGGATGACTATCAGGACGCGGTCCGCAAGCTCAGTTGCACCGCCCGCCTGGAGCCATACAACGTCAAGATCTACACCAACACTGTCAAGGGCACCGGCCAGTTGGCGGTGCGCCTGAAGGATGCCGAAATTCTGGTGCTCATCCGTGAGCGCACGCATCTGCCACGGGCCTTGCTGGAAAAGCTGCCACGTCTGCGCATGATCGCGCAGACCGGTCGCGTGGGCGCGCACATCGACATCGAGGCCTGCACCCAGCTCGGCATTGCGGTGGCCGAAGGTGTGAGTTCGCCGGTCGCCCCGGCCGAGCTGACCTGGGCCCTGATCATGGCGGCCATGCGCCGCCTGCCGCAGTACATCGGCAACCTCAAGCACGGCGCCTGGCAGCAATCGGGCCTGAAAGCCGGCTCGATGCCACCCAACTTCGGACTCGGCACCCAGCTCAAGGGTCGCACGCTGGGCATCTGGGGTTACGGCCGCATCGGCGAGTTGGTGGCAGCTTATGGTCAAGCCTTTGGCATGAACGTGCAGATCTGGGGCAGCGAGGTGGGCCGGGCCAAGGCCGCCGCCGCCGGGCTGCAGGTGGCCGCCAGCCACGAGGCATTCTTCGAGAGTTCGGACGTGCTGAGCGTGCATCTGCGCCTCACCGAGGCCACGCGCGGCATCATCGGTCCGACCGACCTGGCCCGGATGAAGCCGACTGCGCTGTTCGTCAACACCTCGCGTGCCGAGCTGGTGCAGGACAGCGCCCTGGTGGGCGCACTCAACCGGGGTCGGCCGGGCATGGCGGCGGTCGATGTGTTCGAGAGCGAACCCATCCTGCAGGGCCATCCGCTGCTGCGGCTTGAGAACGCCATCTGCACGCCACACATCGGCTACGTCGAGCTCGACAGCTTCGAGCGCTATTTCGGCGCGGCCTTCGACAACGTGGCCTCTTACTTGCAAGGTCAGCCGTGCAACATCGTCAACCCCGATGCCCTGCGCATGCTGCGCTCATGACCGTCGGCCCTTTCACGCAAACACCGTTCGGGCAACCGGCACCCGTCTGAGCCCACCATGACGCTCGACCTCATCACCCGGATCGCTGCCGCTCCTTCGACCCGGCGCAACTGGCTCGGCACGGCAGGCGCCGGTCTGCTGGCGGCGCTCGCTCCAGCGGTGGTGCGTGGCGCCGATCCGCTCAATTTCAACATCGTGCCGTATCTGCCGGCGCGCCGACTGGTGGCCTATTACTCGGCCTTGCTGCCGGTGCTGAGCAGCAGTCTGGGCCGCCCGGTCGAGATCGCCTGCGCACCCAACTACCGCCAGCATCTGGAGCGCCTGCGCGCCGGGAGCTGTGACGTGGTGGCCGACTCGCTGTTCATCGCCCGCATCGCCCAGCGCGAACTCGGTCATGTGCCGGTGGCACGCACCCAAGCCAAGCTGGAGCCGGTGCTGGTGACGCCCGCCCAAGGCGGCCTGCGCAACCTGGAGGCGCTGGACGGCCAGGCGGTGTGCGTCACCGATCGCATCGCCGCGCTGTCGATCCTCGGTCTGCGCTATCTGCGCGATCGGGGCATGGAGCCAGGGCAGCGGCTGCGCGTCATCGTGTCGGGCTCGCATGCCAATTCATTGCACCGCATGCTGGCCGGAGATGCTGCCGCAGCGATCGTGTCACGCACCACCCTGAAGCAGGTCGAGCCGGAACTGGCGCAACGGGTCCGCGTGCTGCAGGTGCTGCCGACCGGGCTGGCAGCGGTGGTCTACCACGTCTCGCCTCGGCTGGCGGCCCAAGCGCCCGCGCTGAGCAAAGCCTTGCTCGAATTCGCCAACCGGACGCCGGAAGGCCGAACCTTCATCGAAGCGCTCGGCCACGAAGGGCTGCTGCCGGCCACGTCGGCCGAACTGCAGAGCCTTGATCCGATGGTGGTCGAGTTTTACCGCCAGCTCTCGGTGACCGACTGACGCGCCCGATGCCTGCGTTGTCCTCCTGGTTCGACCGACTGCCGTTCCGGATCAAGCTGGCGATGCTGGCCAGCGCCAGCACGCTGCTCGCGCTGGGTTTCATGGCGACCCTGACCGCCAGCCTGGTCTGGTGGGCCGCCGACGAATCAGCGCGCTACCAGAGCATGGCGCTCAAGCCGCTGCTGTCGGCCGCGCTGACCGGACCGATGATCGAACACGACTACGCAGCGGTGCAGGACATTGCCCGCACCATCGTCGCCCGTGACGGCATCCTGGAGTTGACGGTGCGCACCAGCGATGGCCGCGAGATCGTCAGGCAGCAAGCCGCTGGGGTGGTTGCGCCCCGTCTGCTGGTGCGCAACGACACGGTGCTGCTGGAAGAAAGCGGCCTGAACTTCGGCAGCGTCAGCCTGCGCTTTGTGCCCGGCCCGATGGTGGCGCTGCTCAAGGGGCTGCTCTGGGCGGTGCTGGCCTCGGTGCTGGTGTCGATCGTGCTGGCGCTCTGGGTGTTCCGTGGCTGGGCCAGGCATTTGAGCCGTGGCCTGGAGCACCTCAGCCTGTCGGCGGCGGCACTCGCGGCCGGTGATCTGACGGTGCGGGCCAATGTGCCTACCAGCGACGAGATCGGCGATCTGGCCAGCGCCTTCAACCACATGGCGCATGACCTGGAGGAGCAATTCGAAGCGCTCGGCCAGGCTGAAAACGAACAGCGCCGCCATGCCGAAACCGAACGCGAGCAGCACAGCCGGCTTGAAGCACTGTTCGGTGCCCTGACCGAAGGCATCGTCTTCACCAACACCAACGACCGCATCCTGCACAGCAATCCGGCCTTCATCCAGCTGTGGCAGCTCGATGCCAACACGCCGCTGGAGCAGACCGACCTGGGCGAGCTGTTCGCCCGCTCGAAACTGCAACCCAGCCTGACAGCGCCGGATTTTCCGCTCGAGCGCCACGGCCGTGGCGTGGCGCGCGAGCTGATGCGCACCGACGGCCGCGAGATCACCGAAACCTGCCTGCCGGTCGCACCCGAGGGGCGCGTGATCGGCCATCTCTGGATCTACGAAGACATCACCGAGTCGCGCCGCGCCCTGCGCGAGATTGCCTGGCTGGCCGAACGCGACTCGCTGACCGGCTTGTACAACCGGCGCGCCTTCGAGCGCGAGCTCGACCGCCGCCTGCAGGAGCGCAGCCGTCACGGCGGCCAGCTCGCACTGATGTACCTGGATCTGGACGAGTTCAAGGAGCTCAACGACGGCCTGGGCCATGCCGCTGGCGACGCCATGCTGACGCGCATGGCGGGCGAGTTGTCAGCCGCCGTGCGCCAGGACGAGTTCCTGGCCCGGCTCGGCGGGGACGAGTTCGGCCTGATCTCCTGGGTCGAAGGGCCGGCTGCGGCGCTCGGCATGGCCGAGCGGGTGATCGACACGATCCGCCGCATCACGCTGGTGTTCGGCCCGCACACGCTGCATCTGACTGGCAGCGCCGGGGTGGCGCTGGCGCCGGAACACGGCAGCAGCGCCGGTGAACTTTCCACCGCCGCCGACACCGCCATGTACAGCGCCAAGGCCAGCGGCCGCAATGCCGCGCGCCTGTATCAGCCGGAAGCGCAGGACGCCGGCCTGAGCCGCCTGAACTGGAACCAGCGCCTGTTCCGGGCCTTTGAAAAGAATCTGTTCGAGCTGCACTTCCAGGGCATCTGGTATCCCGACGGCCGGCTCTCACACGCCGAGGTGCTGCTGCGGCTGCGCGACGAAGAAAACCCGGCCCAGCTGATCATGCCGGGCCAGTTCATCGCCCACGCCGAGCGCAGCGGCATCATCCGCGACATCGATCGCTGGGTCTTTCAGGAAGCGGTGCGGGTCATGGCCGAGCAGCCCTTGCAGCTGGCCGTGAATGTCTCGGGCCGCACCGTCGAGGCGGGTGGTTTCGTTGAATTCGCGCGCCGCACGCTGGCGCACTACGGCGTTGATCCGAAACGGCTCATCATCGAACTCACCGAAACGGCGGCGGTGGGCGACTTGATCGATGCACGCACCTTCATTGCCGAGCTGCGCCAGCTCGGCTGCAAACTCGCCCTGGACGATTTCGGCTCGGGTTATTCCTCGTTCGCGTATCTGAAACACCTGCGCACCGATCTGGTCAAGATCGACGGCCAGTTTGTGCTGCGCATCGACCAGGAAATCGAAAACCAGATTTTCGTGCGCGCCATCGCCGAAGCGACCCGACGGGTTTCCGGTGGCACGGTGGCCGAGTTCGTCGAAGATGAGGCCTCGGCGCTGATCCTGCCGAAACTCGGCGTGACGCTGATGCAGGGTTACCGCTTCGATCGACCAGCGCCGCTGGCGCAGTTTCTGCAAACTGCACTGCTGGCGGGCGGCTGCGTCGGCAGCACCTGAGGCCCGGCCGGACGCACGCTGTCCGGTTTGTCGCAAGCTCGACTTGGCGCACGCCCCAACTGCAGCAAGCGCCCAGCACAACGGCCCGGCACGGTTCTGGCTTTTCATGCCCATCCCGTCCCCGGAGCCACCATGATCACCGCCCCGATGCTGAATCTGATCCAGGAAGCTGGCGAAGCCGTGCTGGTACTGACCGACGAGGTCGAACAAGCCGAGTTCCTGCGCTCGCGCCTGACCCGCGAGGAAGTGCGCCGTCAGCTGCGCACCCTGGCCGACACGCTGGCCAACCTGCCCGAAGCCGCCCAGCAGGTGATCGCCGAGATCGACTGGGCCGGCTGGCGCGCCACCCGCTCGGTGCTCGACCGCCCCGGCGCCGTGCTCGATGAGGCGATCTGGTTCGCCGCGCGCGCGCTCACGCCCGCCACGCTGAGCTGGCTGCGCTTCTATCGCGTGTCGAACCCGGAGCTGTTCAGCTGGACCGACAAGGTCTGACGGTCAGGACGCGGGTCGCAGCGCCGCCAGCGGCAAGCCCTCTTCCGGCCCGAAGCACTGGGCCTGGTCGCTGCAGACCGCACAGCTCGGCGCGCGGCAGGCGTGGATGTCCTCGCGCTCGCAGAGCTGCTTGTAGAAGAACTTCTTCCACTTCATGTCGAGGGTGTTGCGGGCCGCCAGGCTCGGGAACCAGCGCCACAGCAAGGCACCCAGCTCAGCGCGCTGGCTGAGCTGCAAGTCCTGCCAGAGGTGGTTGTCGCCCAGGCAGGCCAGCGCCACCGTCTCGGCCACCGCGTAACGCTCATCAAACGTGCCGACGCTGGCGTCGGCGTGGTCGAGCAGCAGCGCCAAGACATCGGCCACCTCGTCGTCACGGCGCAGGCGGCGCGACAACAATTCGGCGGTCGGCACGAAGATCAGCGGCCGGCCACCCATCTCAGACCTCGGCTGCGCCGTGCGTGTAACACTTCTTCGGGCAGATCTTCGAGCAGGCGGTGCAGCCGATGCACAGCTCGCCGTGCGCGATCGTCATGACCTTCTTTTCATACTCCTCGTCCTCGTCGCCGTCCGGGTCGATGATGACCCGTTCGCCTTCATCGTCGAGGCCGACGAGTTCCAGCACGCCGCGCGGGCAGACCTTGAAGCAGCGGCCGCAGCCGATGCATTTCTCTTCGCTCAGGCTCTGGACAAACTGGGGTGTCCAGGTTTCGCCGCTCGGCAGCGTCACGCAATAGGCGGTCATGGCTCGGTTCTCCGCAAAAGTCGGGCGGGGTATTTCAGGCGCCAGCTTGCGCGTCGGCCAGCGCCTTGCGCGCGGCCGTCAGCGCCACGTGGGCGTCATAAGCGATCTTGGCGACGTCGAGTATTTTTTCCCAACCGGTGGGCAGATCTTCCGACAAGTCATGCAAATCCATCTTGGACTGCGTGGCCTTGGCGTTGAGTTTCTTGACGTCGGTCTTGAGAGCGTCGATATCAGCCATAAGTGGCCACCTCCTTGTAGGTTTCAACCATCTTGATACCCTCGTTGACCAGCTTGGTGCCGGCCTCGGACAGTTTGGCCAGCGAAGAGTATCCGAAGCGATGCACGTCGCGCAGATAACGGTTCACCACAATCAGGCGGCCGGTGGTCAGCACGGCACGGCCGAAACCCTCGTGGCTCATCTTCATCATCGGGCTGACCATGCAACCGGTGGCGCGCTCGATACTCAGGCCGATGGCGTTATGGAACAGATCGAGACGCCAAATGGTTTCCGGGTCCGGGTCGCCCATCATCGGCATTTCACGGCGCTGCTCGGCGGTGATGATGTAGGGCTCCAGCAACTTGGCGTCGCTTTTGCCTTCCCAGGTGCCGTGCGTATCCTGGGCGCGCAACTGCTTGATCAGTTCAAGGATGAACGGATCTTTCAGATGGACCGAATCATCGGTGGCCGGGGTTGCTGCAACAGATTCAGTCATGACTTCACCTCTTCTTCTTCAAAATCAGCCACACGCTCCTGGCCTTTCAGCAGCGCTTTGCGCAGCCAGGGCGGTGGCGTGCCTTTCAGGACGTCCTGCAGCTTGACGAGGATTTCCGCAATCGACTCGGGCGCCGGCACCTTGATCGGGTGGATCTTGGTCGCCACCACGCGTGCGGCGGCCGAACCACCGATCGCGGCGACATAAAGAATCGCGCAATCCTTGATTAGCTCCAGTTTCGGCGCGAGTTTGTCCTCGTCGCCGTCTTCTTCGAGCTTGCCGCCGAATTCGTGATTCACCACGAACTGGTGGCCCTCGGGCGTGACCTCGTAAATGGCGAGATTCTTGGCCCAGCCGAAATGCGCGTCGACACGCTGCAGATCCTGGGTGGCAAAGGCAATTTTCATGGCAGCACTTTCAGGAAAAGTCGATGAAAAGGCGGTGGAGGATCAGGCGTTCACCAGCGCATCACTGGCCGGCGGCGTGGCACGTGGCATGCGCGGAATCTGTGCGCTCACATGCGCGACCGCCGGCGGCCGGGCCGCCTCAATGGCGGCCGCGCTGAGCGGCCAATCGTTCGGGCCGTGGTGCCCAATCTGGTCGATCAGCAGGTTGCCAATCTCGTAAACCAGATTGCGCGTGCCGCGATAACCCACGTAGCAGCGGTGCGAGTTACCGATGCGGTCAAACAGCGGCAAACCCATGCGGAACAGCGGTTTATCCAGCCGCTCGGCGGCTTGGCGGCCATGGCTGTGCGTGATGAGCAAATCACAGCCAGCGGCCTTGGCGGCCATCTCGAAATCTTCCAGATCGCCGATCACGACCTCGTTGCTCGGCATTTTCTTGAGCAGCGGCGACTGCGTCGTGGTGACACAGACCGCCAGTTCCGCGCCCATCTCGACCAGGAAATTGCCAGTCGCCCAGAGCAGATCGGGCTCGGCGCCGAGCGCGACCTTGGTATTGCCGAAATGGAAATGGCCATCCAGCATCGCATCGACCAATTGGCTGCGCTGACGGCGCCATTTGGCCGGCACCGGCTGACCGGAAATCACCGACAGATGCTGCAGAAAAGCGTCGCAGGCCAGCAGGCCGGTGAGCCGGTCAAACATCGTGTACGGGACCTCGCAGCGCTGCTGCAAAACTTCAGCCGCCGCGCGCATTTGCTCACCGACCACGATGCAATGCCCGGCCGAGCCGAGTTCACGCAGCGTCTGCAGCGGTGTGCCACCCAGCGTGGTGCCGAGCCAGTCGTCCGGAATATGGCCGTCGAGCGAGCCCGACACATCTGGCGCCACCATCGCCTCCAACCCGAACGATTCGATGATGTCGCGCAGTTCCTCGATATCACCTGGCGTCACATGGCAGCCCGGCAGCACGGCGACGCGCTTGGCATTCTTCTCCAGCCCGGCTTTTGGCACAGCCCGCATCAGCGAGGCGGCGGCATTGCCCCAGCCGTCCTGAAAGGCGCCGACATAATCGGGCGTCGAGACGTAGACAATCTCGGTATCGCTCAGCTCGGGGTGTTTTTTGCGCACCAGCTGGATATACGCATCGACATCATCGCCCTTGGTTTCAGTCAAACCGGTCGAGCAAATGGCGATGATCTGCGGCTTGGCGCGGCTGCGGATATTCAGCAGCGCCTTTTCGATATTGTCGTAACCACCCATGATGGTGGTCACTTCATTCATCGCGGTGGTCTGGAGCGGAATCGCTTCCTTGAAATGCCGCACCAGCAGCACCAGCCCGAACGAGGTGCAGCCCTGCGAGCCATGCATCACCGGCATGCAACTCTGCAGCCCCATGAAGGCATAGCTGGCCCCGAGCGGCTGGCTCATCTTGAGCGGATTGACCGCGCAGGCTTTCTTCGATTCGCTGACATGGGCCATGAGATCAACTCCGAAGGGTTCGGAGCCGGTCTTGCAGGATCAGTGCCAGACTTGAAAGTCGTTGTGCGACAAGGACTTGGCGTGAAGTGGTGTTGGTGACCGACGCGGTGTTGGCAGCGATTGGCGGGTTTGAGACAAATCGACTGGCGACCGGCTAGCCACTTTCAATGCACCCAAGCCGCAAAACGTTCAGGAGTAGAGTCATCCCACCCGAACCGGCACCAGAGGATTTCAGTCATGAGCATCATCATCCTCGACGAGGATCTGAACGGCCAGCGCCGCACCATGAACGTGATTTACGCGCTGCATGCGGTCGGGTTGGGGCTGGGGGCTTTCGGCGCGGCGAGCGTGGTGGGCTCGTTCCTGTTCGGCTGGCCGTCGATCATCGCGGTGATCCTGAGCTACATCCAGCGCGACAAGGTGCGCGGCAGCTGGCTGGCCTCACACATCGACTGGACGCTGCGCACTTTCTGGATCGCGCTGGCCTGGACGGCCGCAGTGCTGCTGCTCTCGCTGCCGTTGATGCTGGTGCTGGTCGGCTTTGCGACGTTGCCGCTGGGGCTGTTTCTGCTCGGCGTGTGGGCGATCTACCGCATCACGCGCGGCTGGCTGCGCCTGCGTGACGGGCTGGCGATGCCGGCCGAGTGAGTACCCCGCCCGCCGCGCCCAGTCGGTGTCAGCCCGTGGCCCGGCGGTTCGCGTTGGATTTAAGCGGTTTTAAGAATTTGCGTAGCATGCCGAAGGTCCAGTGATCTCAACCTGCAAGGGCCTTCCCGATGGCAACACTACTCTGGCTGCAAACCGGCTCGTGCGGCGGCGACTCCCTGGCGATACTGAGTGCCGACTCGCCCAGCCTGGAGCAGTTGCTGGCGAGCTACTCGGTGGAGCTGCTGTGGCACCCCTCGCTGTCGAACGGCCACACCCGGCGGTTCGATCAGCTCATCGAGCAGATCCTGGCCGGCGAGCAGCCACTCGACATCCTGTGCGTCGAAGGCAGCATCATCACCGGGCCGCGCGGCACCGGGCTCTACGACCCCTGGCGCGGACGCGCCAAGATGGATCTGGTGCGCGAGCTGGCCGCTCAGGCCGGCACCGTGGTGGCGATGGGCACCTGTGCCGCGTACGGCGGCATCCATGCGGCGCCGCCAAACCCGGCGGACTGCATCGGCCTGCAGTTCGACCACGACCAGCCCGGCGGGCTGTTCGCGCCGGAATGGCGCTCGCGCAGCGGCCTGCCGGTCGTCAACGTGGCCGGCTGCCCGGCCCATCCGCACGCGATGACGCAGACCCTGGCAGCGCTGGCGGCCGGCATGCCGCTCGCGCTGGACGCGATCAACCGCCCGACCTCGCACTTCAGCACCATGGTCCACCAGGGCTGCACGCGCAACGAGTACCACGAGTACAACATCGAGGACAGCACGCCCGGCGGCAAGGCCTGCATGTTCTTCAACCTCGGCTGCCAGGGGCCGCTGACGCGCGCGGTCTGCAATGCCGACCTCTGGCAAGGCGTGAGCAGCAAGACGCGCGCCGGGGTGCCGTGCTTCGGCTGCACCTCGCCGAGCTTCCCGCGCGACGGCGACCTGTTCAGCACCGAAAAGGTCGGCGAGGTGCCGATCAGGCTGCCGCTCGGGGTGGAGCGGCCGCGCTACATGGCCTACAAGAACCTCGCGCATGCGGCGGCACCACCGCGCGTGCGCGACAAGAAGATGGAACCCTGACATGGCACGCATCGAGCTGAATGTCGACCTGAACCGGGTCGAAGGCGACCTGTCGATCCAGGTGACGCTGGAGGACGGCGTGGTGGTGCAGGCCCGCACCGCCGGCCTGATGTACCGCGGCTTCGAGCAGATCCTGGTCGGGCGCACACCGCGCGACGCGATGGTCATCACGCCGCGCGTGTGCGGCATCTGCGGCACGGCGCATTTGTATGCGGGCGTGCTGGCACTGGAGCAAGCCTGGGCCACACCGGTGCCGCCGAACGCGACGCGCATCCGCAACCTCTGCCTGATCGCCGAAGGCCTGCAGAACGACCTGCGCCAGACCTTCCTGTTCTTCGCGCCCGACCTGTGCCACCCGCGTTACGCCGGGCACGCGCTGTTCGAGCCGATGATGCGGGCCTTCGAGCCCTTCAAGGGCGACATCTACCGCGAGACGCTGGCAACGACGCGCCGCGTGCTGGAGATCGTGGCGCACTTCGGCGGCCAGTGGCCGCATTCGTCCTACATGCTGCCGGGCGGCGTGGTGACGCCACCGGACACGCGCCGGCTGATCGCCTGCCGCTCGGTGCTCGACGAGCTGCAGCAGTGGTACGAAAAGCGCGTGATCGGCGCCGGCCTGGACGACTGGATGGCGCTCGACTCGGCCGACGCGCTGTTCGAGTGGCTGGAGCGGCCCGGCCCGGCCAACGCCGCGCTCGGTCTGATGACGCGTTTCCTGCGTTCGCAGGGCATGCACCTGCTCGGCGTCGGCACGCCGCACATGATCTCGTTCGGCGCCTGGTGCGACCCGCAGCGCTGGGGGCCGCCTTACGACGCCCATCTGTCGCCGAGCGGCTTCTACGACGGCGCAAGCGGCCAGATCCTGCCGCTCGACACCGCGCTGGTGGCCGAGCATGTGCGCCACTCCTGGTTCAAGCCCTACGCCGGCGGGCGCCATCCCTATGAGGGCGAGACGGTGCCCGATTACCAGCCCGACACCGACCGCTACACCTGGGCCAAGGCGCCGCGCTACGACGGCCGCGTGGTGCAGACCGGCCCGCTGGCCGAGCTGCTGATCGGCGGCGACGCGCTGATACGCGACCTGCACGCCACCGAAGGTGCCGGTGCCTGGTTGCGCCAGTTCGCGCGGGTGCGGCGCATCGGCGTCGAGCTGCGCCAGGCGCGCCGCATGCTGGACGAGCTGGGCGCACACCTGGGCGACGCGCATTTCGTGCCGCCGGTGCCGGGCTCGGAAGTCGATGGCCAGGGCTGCGGTCTGGTGATGGCGGCGCGCGGGGCGCTCGGCCATTGGGTCCGCATCGAGAACGGCCTGATCCAGAAGTACCAGATCGTCACGCCGACCGCCTGGAACGCCTCGCCACGCGACAGCGACGGCGTGCCCGGACACTGGGAGTCGAGCCTGGTCGGACTGAAAGTGCAGGATCCCGACGACCCGATCGAAATCGGCCACCTGATCCGCTCGCACGACCCCTGTCTGGTGTGCACGGTGCACTTTGTTGACAGCGGCCGGCGGCTGAGAATCGGCACATGAAATGTCCACGGCATCTGCTCTGCTTCGGCAACGAACTGCATGGCGACGACGGCTTCGGCCCGGCGGTGGGCCGGCGTCTCGCGGCGCTGCCCCTGCCGCCGCCGTGGCAGCTGCATCAGATGGGCACGCGCGGGCTGGATGCGCTGGCGCTGCTGCAGGACTGCGAAGCCGCCATCGTGATCGACGCCGCCGCGCCGGACGGGCAGCCGGGCCGACTGCGCGAACTGGCGGCGTCGGCAGTGCCGGTCGAGACGGCACTCGCCGGTCACGGCATGGGCCTGGGCTTCGTGCTCCGGGCCTTGCAGGCCAGCGGTGCGCCGCTACCGGCGCTGCGCATCCTCACGGCCGAGATGACTGAGGTGCGCATGTTCTGCATGAGCCTGTCGCCTGCGGTGAGCGCGGCCGTCGATGCAGCGGTGGTCCAGGTCTGGCACTGGATGGCAGCGAGCGACGATGCACGAACCCGCTGAACGCCTGCGCGACGGCGAGCGCTGCATGCGGCGATGGTTCGCAGGAGCGTGACCATGGGTTCGCCACATCACCTGCTGCTGGCGCCGGCCCCGGCCACGCCCCTCACCTCGTTCGACGAGGTGGCCGTGCTGCGCCTGGAGATCGAGGCCCTGCGCCTGGCCAACGCGGCGCTCGAAGCCGAGCTGCTGGCGGGCGCCGAACAGGCCGAATCGATGCTGCTCGAACTGGAGCAGCAACGCAACGCGCTGCGCAACGCCCATGGCCGCGAGCAGGCGCTCTCGGCTTTTGCGCAGCGCATCATGGATACCGTCGGCGGCGTCGTCATCACGCTCGATCCGCAAGGGCGGCTGCGCCAGAGCAACCGCCACTGCCAGAACGACCTGGCGCCGCTGCCGGCGGGTGGCAGCGTGGACGCGCTGCTCCATCGGCAGGATCTGGCGGCCCTGACTGCGGCGCTGCCACGCCTGCCGTGGCAGGTGCATTCGGTGCTGTTCGAGAGCGTGCGCCGCCAGGGCGTGTACCGGGCCGAGCACCAGCTCGCGATGCGCGACGGCAGCTACCGCTACCACCTGGTCGAGGCAGCGCTGCTCTACAGCGCCCAGGGCAAGGAGGAAGGCGCGGTGCTCAGCGGCACCGACATCTCGGCGCTGAAGCGGCAGGAACAGCACCTGCGGGCCAGCGATGCCCGCTTCAACCAGGCCGAACGCGTCGCACACGTCGGCAGCTGGGAGCTCCTGCTGGCCAGCGGAGCGATGACCTGGTCGGTCGAGATGGCCTGCATCCTCGGCATCGACCCGCAGCCGCAAGCCGCGCAAGGCGCCGGAGAGTACTCGGAGGCCGATCTCATCGCGGCGATCCACCCCGCTGACCGCCCGCTGGTGGTCGCAGCGCAAGCCAGCGCACAGGCGGCGCAGCGGCCCTGCGATATCGAGTTCCGCGTCGGCGCCCCCGGCGGCCCGCTGAAGTGGGTGCACCTGCGCTCGACCACCTTCTATGGCGACGACGGCCGGCCGGTGCGCAGCGTCGGCACGGTGCAGGACATCACCGAACGCCGGCAGACCGACGACGAGATGCGGCTGGCAGCCAGCGTGTTCGACAACAGCCTGAACGCCATCCTGATCGCCGATGCGCAGGGCCGCATCCGCAAGGTGAACCGCGCCTACACCACCATCACCGGCTACACGCCGGAGGAAGCCATCGGCCACACACCGCGCCTGATCAAGTCGGATCTGCACTCCAGGGAGTTCTACGCCGACATGTGGGCCGCGTTGCAGACGACCTCGAAGTGGGAAGGCGAGGTGCTGAACCGCTGCAAGGATGGCCAGATCATCGCCGTCTGGGAGAGCATCGCTGCGGTGCGCGACCCGTCCGGTGCGGTCACCTGCTACATCGGCATCTTCTCCGACATCACCGAACAGAAGGCCTCGGCACAGCGCATCCACCAACTGGCCTACTACGACGTGCTGACCGGCCTGCCGAACCGCGCCCTGCTGATGGACCGCTGCCAGCACGAGCTGGCGCATGCCTCGCGTGACGGCAAACGGCTGGCCGTGCTGTTCCTCGACCTGGACCGCTTCAAGCACATCAACGACAGCCTGGGCCACCCGGTCGGCGATGCCCTGCTCAGAGCGGTGGCCGCACGCCTGCGCGGCACGCTGCGCGACTCGGACACCATCGCCCGGCTCGGCGGCGACGAGTTCGTCGTGCTGCTGCAGGACGTCGAGACGACCGCCGACGTGGAGTTCGCGACGCGCCGCATCCTCAACGCGTTCGGCGACCCCTTCCAGCTCGCCGAGCACAGCCTGTCGGTGGCCGCCACCGTGGGCATCAGCCTGTACCCCGATCATGGCGCGGATGTCACCAGCCTGTTCAAGTACGCCGATCTCGCGCTCTACCAGGCCAAGGAGATGGGCCGTGGCGACTTCCGCTTCTTCGAGGCGCGTCTCAACGACGCGGCGAACGACCGCATGCGGCTGGAGCGAGAGCTGCGCCATGCGCTGGAGCGCGGCCAGCTGACGCTGCAATACCAGCCGGTGTACGCCCTGCCCGGTGGCCGGCTCGCGGGTGCGGAAGCGCTGCTGCGCTGGAAGCACCCGGAGCTGGGCGCGGTCTCGCCCGCCACCTTCATCCCGATCGCCGAGGACAGCGGCCTGATCATGCCGATCGGCGCCTGGGTGCTCGAACAAGCCTGCCGCCAGGCGCGCCAGTGGCTGGACGCCGGGCTGGATCCGGGCGTGATCGCCGTCAACCTCTCGGGCCTGCAGATCCAGCGCTGCGACCTGGTGGAGCTGGTGAGCTCGGCGCTGGCACGCACCGGACTGCCGGCCCGCCACCTGGAGCTGGAGATCAGCGAGTCCTACATCATCCGCCAGGCCGAGCGCGACCTGCAGCAGCTCGGGCAGCTGCGCGAACTCGGCATCTCGATGGCGATCGATGACTTCGGCACCGGTCAGACCTCGCTCGCCCACCTGCGACGCCTGCCGGTGCGCAAGCTGAAAATCGACCGCGCCTTCATCACCGACCTCGACTCCGATCCGGCCGGCGCGACCGTGACGCGCGCGATCATCGGCCTCGGCCATGGCCTGGGGCTCATCATCGTGGCCGAGGGCGTCGAAACCGCTGCCC
Source organism: Leptothrix sp. (in: b-proteobacteria) (assembly GCA_041083665.1). Taxonomy (GTDB): domain Bacteria; phylum Pseudomonadota; class Gammaproteobacteria; order Burkholderiales; family Burkholderiaceae_C; genus Sphaerotilus. The sequence continues at coordinate 134,269 of JBFPGZ010000010.1, read as the reverse complement.
AGGAGGCCGTTCTCGTCGAGCAAGGCTGCGACCTGGTGCAGGGCTTCCGCTACGCCAGGCCGCTCGACGCGCCGGCGTTTGCCGCGCTGTGTGCCCAGCCACGGCCACTGCGGTGACGGACTGACCGTCCGCTCAGGCGGGTGCCGTTTCCGCAGCCAGTTGTGTGGCGTCCTGCTCGCGCAGCAAACTATCCGAAATATCCCACGGTGCCGGCGTGCGCACCTGCGCCCACATCGGGTTGAAGATTGCCTTGTCGATTTCGGCGATCATTTCAATCATGCCTTCATAACCCGCAAAGGCGTGATGGCGTTCCTGGTTGATATCCATCCAGGGCATGCGCGCCTTGAGCGCGACAAACTGGCTGCGGCCACCGCTGAGCATGATGTCGGCCTTCGCCTCGCGCAGCATGGCGTACATCTGGCGCGGCGTCATGTCGTCGATCATGTGGGCGTCGGCGCCCTCGCCCATGATCTCCTTGAGTTTTTCCTTGTCTTCCTTGGTCGATTTCTTCACCGAGGTGCCAACCACTTCCAGACCCGCCTCCTGCAGCGCCGAAACCACCGACCAGCTTTTCACGCCGCCGGTGATCAGCAATACCTTCTTGCCGGCCAGACGCTCCTTGTAAGCACGGATGCGTTCCCAGGCACGCGCTTCTTCCACGGCAATCAGCGCTTCGGTGCGGTCCTTCAGTTCGGCATCAGCCCCGCGCTCGACCAGCAGTCGGGCAATTTCACGCAGCGTCGTGCTCATGTCGCTGATGCCGTAGAACGAACCTTCGAAATACGGAATGCCCCAGCGCTGCTCCATCTTGGTCGCGATATTGATCATCGACTTCGAGCAGACCATCATGTTGGCCTTGGCGCGATGGCTCTGCGCCACTTCGTTATAACGGCCGTCACCCGCAATGCAGCTCAGAATACGGATACCCAGCGCGTCGAGCAGCGGCTTGATCTGCCACAACTCGCCGACCAGATTGTATTCACCGATGATGTTGATGTCGTAGGGCGTGGTGTATTCGGGCTCGACCGTGCCGATCACATAATCCAGCACTGCTTCGGCACCGAGTTTGTTGCCGAGATTCTTCGGCCCGGCAAAGCCCGGCGCATTGACTGGAATGATCGGCTTGCCGAATTTCTCGCTGGCGCGCTTACAAACCGCTTCGATGTCATCACCAATCAGCGCCGTGACGCAGGTTTGATACACAAAGACGGCCGGCGGATCGTATTTATCCAGAATCTCGCGAATCGACTTGAACAGGCGCTTTTCGCCGCCGTAGATGACGTCGAGTTCGTTGATGTCGGTGGTGAAACCCATCCGATACAGCTGCGAGCCGCTCGATGCACTGTGGCGGTTGTCCCAGGCGTTGCCCTCGCAGGCGATCGGGCCGTGCACCAGGTGCGCCACATCGACGATCGGCTGCAGCGCGATCTTGGCGCCGTCAAATGCGCAACCGCCGGCCGCCGCGCCAGGCGTGAGCTGCTTGGTGCAGCCCTTCTTGCGCTCCTTCTCGCTCTTGGCCTGGTTCTTGTCGCAACCAGGCTCCTCGAAGACTTCAGCGATCTTGGCTTTGAGCGATACGGACATGCGGGCCTCCATCCAGTTTGGCGTTCGCCAGGCTGGATGCAGATTCAGTGCCAGCCATTGAAACCGTAGAAAACTCACTCAGATCAAGCACTTGGACTCACGGCCCGGATGCTGGCGGAATGATCGGTTTGCGACAAAACCACCGCTCAGGTGTCGTCCGCCAGCAGCTCCAGCGCGATGAGCTGCTCGCGCAGCGCCCAGCGGGCACGCCAGCCGTGCTCGGCAAACTCGGTGTCGCCGCGCTCGAAGGCGGCCATCGCGGCGCTGTCGTCGGGGTAGAAACGCAGCTCGCTGCGCTGGCGCAGTGCGGCGGCGCAGGCCTCGACCACCGTCACCGGCGCGGGCTGCAGCATGCCGGCGCCGAGCAAGGCGTCGGCGCGGTAGAGCGGCGTGTCCCAGCCGTGCGCGTCGCCCAGCGCGCACAGGGCCGGGAAGGCACTGCGCGCTTGCGGATCGGCCGGCGTGTGATCGACCAGGTCGAGCAATTCGCGCGCGCTGGTCTGGTCCCACAGCGTCCAGGGCTCGCAGGCCAGCGCGGTGGCGGTCTTGCGCAGCAGGTCGTCGGTGTCAAAGGCGAACCAGGCCTGGGGCGCGGCAGCGGCGGGCAGTTCGACGATGTGGATCATGGCGCGATCTCAATCCGCACCGTCGGCCAACACCTTCTGCCAGGGCGCCATGCGCAGGCGCTGGGCCACCGCTTGCGGACTGCCGTCGAAGGTGTCCTTGGCGCGGCGCAGCGCTGATTGCGCGACCGACGCCTCGGGCATCGTCAGCGGCAGGCGGCCGGCCATGTGGGTGGCGTTCGGCACCGCGCGCTGGATGGCTTGCCGATTCGGGTGTTCGTCCAGCGCCACGATGCTGTCGGATTCGGGTGCGCCGTCCAGGCAAAGCCATTGGCCAATCACTTCAACCTTGCGACCATCCAGGGTCGATTTCACGTACACGGGATCCATGTTCATCCACCTCCAGCAATACAGCGACACGCTCGGTTTGTCGGTTATCTGACGCGACAAGACCGGTGAATGCAAGAAAAGGGCCAGCGACCTTCCAGACCTAGTCGTAAATCATGACTTGAGTCATATGGACGCGGCCGATTGCGTGGTCTACGCTTTGTGAAAATAGGTAATCGGCTCAGCAATTGATCCAGCTGAAACTGGCCCAGTTACCCGCGTCGGCATCATGAATGCGGAGGAGATTGCTGCATGTCTAATTTGAAGTGCCCTGCGAGATTCGATGAATCAATGGCAACCTAGCAAAAAATACTTCTGCCAAGCGGACTTAGAATTGCTGGGGTTCAGATGCTGTCCAATTTTAATATAGACAACAGGATAGTATAACTGGATATCGGTTGGTTACTATAACGAGTAGGGCTCAGCGCATCAGAACCACCGGAAAGCAGCACTTGGAGAAGACATGGGAACAGCCGCATCTACAGTGCCTATTATTAACAGCACATTCGACTTATGGGCTGCCAGTTCGCCTGTCACAGCACGGATGGCGGCAAGTTCACTCACATCTCCGAACAATATAACTTTGGCACTGGCGGGAGTAATAATCACCGTAATCATCGCCGCGCTAGTTATTCATCGCCTCCCAGAGACCACTGACATCGAGACAAAGAAGATCAGATTCGCGGCAGCCACTTTCACTGGAATCATGATCGTATTTGTCTTCGCCGCCATTTTGTACTTCGGTGATCCAGAGGCAAAAAATGCTGGCAAAGAAATTTTCGAAAAGGCAATAACCGCAATGACACCATTGGTTGGCGTCATTGTCGGCTACCTATTTGGAACGAAACAACAAGTCACCAAGACGAGTGAGCCATCAACTGGTATCAAAACTCCTGGTGACCCCATAGCGCCACCTCTCAAACCGTGAGGCCTAATCGTTCATGTATGGACAAGCGAGATATTCTAAATCGCGTTCCACACCATCCACCGTGCGGTCCGCAGTGGGAGGTTAAACAAGCTGACTCGTACGATGAAGAATCGAATGTCAAGCCGATATCCGTGGGCCTTGCACCACAGGTCTTTCACGCTGAGCAATCCCTGCACCTTGAGCCGTACGCCGCCGCTCCAGATGGGGATGACCCTTGCAGTCTTTGGGTCTTGCCCTAACGAGCTGCCGGCAAGCAAGTTGAGTAACTTCGCAGCTCACTCATCATAGGAGAAAGTAATGAACAAAGTACTTTTTGCGTACGCAGCAACTGCGATGTCATTGGCATGCAGCAGTATTGCTATTGCCCAAACCAGTGTCGGAGCAATTTCCGAAAAACCCGGGGGCGCTCGGATGGCGAACCAAAATAACTCGGCATCGAAGCAAGAGCAAATAGATCGCGATAACGAGCGAAAGATGCAGAACGAGATGAATCAAAACAAAGGAAAAGGTGATCACACTTCGTCTACCTCTAGTTCTAGCGGCAAAGGTGGAGTTTCGGCCGCAAAGTAATTAACTAATCGGGTAAGCGAGACCTTTTAAATCTCGCTCCCCACACCACCCACCGTGCAGGTCCGCAGTGTGCGCTTCAACCAAGCTGGCTCGCTCGACGACATTTTCAATGTCAAGCCGAATACCCTGCGCCTTGAGCCATGCATTCAACATGGCCTGAACACCTGGCGCACCAAACAAAACGGCGCCCCACGGCGCCGCAAATCCTGTGAGCAGAAAAGCTCCTGCAGAATCAGAATTTCACCAGCACGTCCTCGTTGCGGACGATAAACTGGCAGGCCAGCCGGTAAGGCGGCGGCAGATCCTTGGTTTCGGCGTCGCTGATCTGCTCCTGGGTGATCTTCCCGGAGAAGCGCAGCACGGTCTTTTCCTTTTCCGTCAGCGCGACGCCCATCGGCGTTTTGTCCGACAGCACGGTGACTTGCACGGCGCAGGAGCCGCACTCGCCGTTTTCGCATTCGAAATCAACCGGCACCGCGTTGGCCTTGGCAACGGCCAGCAGGCTGTGGGTGTCTCCCGCCACGGCGTAGACCGAGAGGTCTTTCTTCATCCGGGGCGAGCTGAAAGTGACGATGGCCATATGCAGGAAATGAATGTTGTTGACGGGCCCCTCGCCCCTGGTGGGAGAGGGAGCAGTGGCATGAAACCCCTCTCCCCCGCCCCTCTCCCACAAGGGGCGAGGGGAGAACATCAGCGAATGATGTCGTAGCTGTAGTCGGTCTTGCCCGGGACGATGGTGTTGGCGTCGAGCGTTTCGAAGAACTCGTCGAGGAACATCGTCAGCAGGCGCAGGCCGCCTTCATAACCCCAGGTCGGGAAGCGGTGGTAGTGATGCCGATCGAAGATCGGGAACACCAGGCGGATCAGCGGGGCGCCGGTATCGCGCTCCAGATACTTGCCGTAGGTGTTGCCGATCAGGAAGTCCACCGGCTCCGTGAACAGCAGCGAGCGCAGGTGCCACAGGTCACGCTTCGGATAGGCCTGGCAGCCGGCGCCGTAGGGTGACGAGTCGAACAGCGCGCGCACCTTCTTGGCCCAGTCTTCGGTGCCGTTGGTCGACAGCACGTGAGCCGGCTCGGCGCCGAGTTCGAGCAGGAACTGGGTGTAGCCCAGCATCTGGTCCGGATCGCCGTACAGCGCATAGCGCTTGCCGTGCAGGTGCGCCTGGCTGTCGGCCATCGCATCGACCAGCTGACCGCGTTCTTTTTCCAGCTCGGCCGGGATCGGCTTGCCGGACACGCGCGACAGCTCCATCAGGAACTTGTCAGTGCCGCTCACGCCGACCGGCGCGTTCAGCACCACGACTTCCTGGCCCTTTTCCCGCAGGTACTTGATGGTCTTCTCGGAGCAGTACTCCTGGAAGACGATGGTGGCCTTGGCGTTCAGGGCCGCTTCGACCTGGGCCTTGGTGGTGCCGCCTTCGTACATGCGGAAGGTGCCGTCGGTCGGGGTGTTCCAGACTTCCGACGGGTCGCACAGCATCGTGTAGTCGATGCCGAACAGACCGAAGATGCGCTTGATTTCCTTCATGTTGCCGACGACGAAACCGTCGAAGCCACCGATGAAGTTGATCGAGTCATTGGGCACCCGGGTCAGCGCCGGGGCAGTGCCGGCCTTGCCGTCCCAGAAGTGCTGCAGCACGCCCAGCAGCGCGTTGTCGTAGCCGGTGATGTGGCTGCCGACGAAGGCCGGGGTGTGGGCGAACGGCACGTCGAAGTCGGCCGGCACGCTGCCCTTTTCCTTGGACGTCTTGATGAAGGCGTTCAGGTCGTCACCGATGACTTCCGCCATGCAGGTGGTCGACACGGCGATCATGTCCGGCTTGTACAGGCTGTAGGTGTTGGCCAGGCCGTCGATCATGTTGTTCAGGCCACCGAACACGGCGGCGTCTTCCGTCATCGAGGAAGAGACGCAGGAAGTCGGTTCCTTGAAGTGGCGGCTGAAGTGCGAGCGGTAGTAGGCCACGCAGCCTTGTGAGCCGTGCACGAACGACAGCGTCTTGGCGAAGCCGTTGGCCACGTAGACGGCGCCGAGCGGCTGGCAGGCCTTGGCCGGGTTGACGGTCAGAGCTTCGCGGGCGAAGTTCTTTTCCTTGTAGTCCTTCGACTTGGTCCAGTCGCGGATCTCTTCGATCTTGACGGTGGCGTGGTTGTATTCGAACTGTTTCTTGCCTTCGAACAGTTGCTGATACTCCGGCTCGCGGAACAGCAGCTCATGGTCGATGATCTTGTCGGCGCTTTGCGGCATGGTGAACTCCTAGTGAGATCGATGTGCGGGTGATCGGGTCAGGCGGCCGTTTTCCACGGAGCCTTGGAGAGGCCCCAGATCGGGCTGGAGATCGCCATGTCCATGTCGCGGGCGAAGATCGCGAAACCGTCGTAGCCGTGGTACGGGCCGGAATAGTCCCAGCTGTGCATCTGACGGAACGGCACGCCCATCTTCTGGAAGACGTACTTTTCCTTGATGCCCGAGCCGACCAGATCCGGCTGGACCTTCTCGACGAACTTCTCGAACTCGAAGCCGGTCACGTCGTCATAGATCAGCGTGCCATCCTTGATGTAGTGGGTGGTGCGCTGGTAGTCGTCGTTGTGGCCGAATTCGTAGCCGGTGCCGACCACGATCATGCCGAGGTCTTCATAGGCGCCGATGACGTGACGCGGACGCAGGCCGCCCACATACAGCATCACGGTCTTGCCTTCCAGACGCGGCTTGTACTTGTCGATGACGGCTTGCATCAGCGGCTTGTACTTGGCGATGACCTCTTCAGCCTTGGCCTTGATGGTGTCGTCGAAGTGAGCGGCGATCTCGCGCAGGCTCTTCTCGATCATGGTCGGGCCGAAGAAGTTGTATTCCACCCAAGGAATACCGTACTTCTCTTCCATGTGCCGGCTGATGTAGTTCATCGAGCGGTAGCAATGGAGCACGTTGAGCTTGGCCTTGGGCGTGTTTTCCAGCTCGGCGATGGTGCCGTCACCGGACCACTGCGCGATCACGCGCAGACCCATTTCTTCCAGCAGGATGCGGCTCGACCAGGCGTCGCCACCGATGTTGTAGTCACCGATGATGGCGACGTCATACGCGGTCGAGACGAAATCGGGGCGCTTGTTCGGGTCGGTCTTGTCGAACACCCAGTCACGGATCGCGTCGTTGGCGATGTGGTGACCCAAGCTCTGCGACACGCCACGGAAACCTTCGCAGCGCACCGGCACGATGGTCTTGCCGACGTATTCCTTGGCCTTCTTCTTCGACACCGCTTCGATGTCGTCACCGATCAGGCCGATCGGGCATTCGGACTGGATCGAGATGCCCTTGTTGAGCGGGAACAGGACTTCGATCTCGTCGATGATCTTTTCGAGCTTCTTGTCACCGCCGAAGACGATGTCCTTCTCCTGGAAGTCGGAGGTGAACTGCATCGTCACGAAGGTGTCCACACCGGTCACGCCGATGTAGTAATTGCGGCGCGCCGCCCAGCTGTACTGGCCGCAGCCCACCGGGCCGTGGGAGATGTGGATCATGTCCTTGATGGGGCCCCACACCACGCCCTTCGAGCCGGCATAGGCGCAGCCACGGATGGTCATCACACCCGGCAGCGACTTGATGTTGGACTTGACGCCGCAGTCCGGCTTGCCTTCTTCGAAGGTGCCGAGGTGCTTGGCGCGACGCTTGGCCATCTTGTCCGGATAGGCCTTCAGGACTTCATCGATCAAGGCCTTGTTCTCGGCCTTGCGCTCGTCAACGGTGATGCTCATGGTGGGATGCTCCGTCTGCAGGGGAATGGATAACTGCTGCGCGCCCCCGCCCGCCTGGACCGGAGGGCTCGTGCCCTCCCCCTTGGCGGGGGAGGGACTGGGGGAGGTGACCGTGTCTGGCGATCAGGCGGCCAGTTCGGCGGCCGACTTGCCAACGGCCGTTTCGTCGATGGTCTTCATGATCCCGTGCTCCATCAGCAGGTCTTCCAGCTGATCCATCGTGATCGGGGTCGGGATGGTGCCGTTGCCAGCGTTGGCGTGGACCTTCTGGGCCAGGGTGCGGTATTCACCGGCCTGCTTCGAATCCGGCGCGTATTCCAGCACCGTCATGCGGCGCAGTTCGGCGTGCTGCACGATGTTGTCGCGCGGCACGAAGTGGATCAGGCGCGAACCGAGCATCTTCGACAGCGACTCGGCCAGTTCGAGTTCCTTGTCGGTCTGGCGCTCGTTGCAGACCAGGCCGCCCAGGCGCACGCCGCCCGAATTGGCGTACTTCAGGATGCCCTTGGAGATGTTGTTGGCCGCGTACATGGCCATCATTTCGCCGGACATGACGATGTAGATTTCCTGCGCCTTGTTTTCGCGAATGGGCATCGCGAAGCCGCCGCAGACCACGTCGCCCAGCACGTCGTAGGACACATAGTCCACGCCGTCGTAGGCGCCGTTTTCTTCCAGGAAGTTGATCGAGGTGATCACGCCACGGCCAGCGCAGCCGACACCTGGCTCCGGGCCACCGGATTCAACGCAACGGATGTCGCGATATCCGACCTTCATGACGTCTTCGAGCTCCAGATCCTCCACCGAACCGGCTTCAGCAGCGAGCGACAGGATGGTGTCCTGGGCCTTGGCGTGCAGGATCAGGCGGGTCGAGTCGGCCTTGGGGTCGCAGCCGACGATGAGGATTTTCTGACCCATTTCGGCCAGAGCGGCCAGGGTGTTTTGCGAGGTGGTGGACTTGCCGATACCACCCTTGCCGTAGAAAGCGATTTGCCGAAGCTTGGCCATTTCAGTTCTCCGATGAAGATTCGTTGCCGAGGAAGACAAGACACAAAATGCAAACGTCGCGATCTCTAAGGTGAAGCCTTGGGTGCCTCTATGGTCTTCTTCTGAAGCCACTTTCGGACCGTCACGTCGGTGCCGCGCAAACTCCTCTTCGCAACCCCCGTGCCAGGTCTGCCAAGCACACGCAAGTCATTGTTTTTCAAGGAAAAACATCTATTTCACGGGACTACTCGCAGGACCGTGAAGATTGTTCGAAATCCGACAAAGCCGGGTTTGTGCGACAGCCTTGCAAGGCTTGTGAGATAGCGCACAAGCGTTTGTGCGCTCGGCCACCGAAATAGCGGCAAACAAGGGGGCGCGAGGCCGGCGCGCGCCGGGCGCGTATGGCGCGCTGCACACGCGCATGCCAGATTCCAATTTCGGGCGCGGCACAAATCTGCCTGGATTTGCGATACATCAAATACCGCACGCGCCGTGCCACCAGCTCGACCAGGGGTGGTACGGCGGTTGCTCTTGTCTGGCCATGGACACCTCGCCTGTCGTACCTGCTACACCCGGCACCGCTGCGGCGCCGGCCAGCCTGCCGATCGCGGCCACGCCGAATCCGCACTACCAGCGGCTCGGCGGTCACGAGACCATCGTGCAACTGGTCGATGCCTTCTACCGGGCGATGGACCGGCTGCCCGAAGCGGCCACCATCCGCGCCATGCACGCGCCTGACCTCAGCCACACCAAGGCTGTGCTGGTGGCGTACCTGAGCGAATGGACCGGTGGCCCCAAGCTCTACGCCCCGCTGCGCGGCGCGCCGATGCTGCGTCGGCGCCACCAGCCCTTCGACATCGATGCCAGCGCGCGTGACGCCTGGATGCTGTGCATGCGCACCGCCATGGCCGAAGTCGTGGCCGACACCGGTCTGCGCGACGAACTCGACGCCGCCTTCTACAAGATCGCCGACTTCATCCGCAACACCGAGCACGGCGGCAGCACCCGGCCGCACCCGGGCCGCCCGCGCGAAGTGGCACCCGACCTGCCAGCGGCGCCGCACAGCTCGACCGCCTGAGCCCGGCGCGCCACCGACCCGAAGCCCTTTTCATCCACCCCGTTTTTCACCCCACCAGGAGCACCTCTCATGAGCACCACGATCGACCAGACCGCCCTGGGCCGCCTTGACGCCGAAGGCCGCCTGCTCAACAGCGTCTTGAAAGGCCCGACCAAGAAGGCCGGCCGCATCGGCTTTCGCGGCGACATCGCGCTCAAGTTCGCCGCCAAGCGCGCCGACGAGGCCCGTCCGCCCGAGATCAGCTCCGACCAGGTCATCGCCGTGGCCAACGTCGGCGAGCCACACCTGGCCCTGCTGAGCGGCTTCCTGCTCAGCTTCGAATACCTGAGCATGCTGGCCGACGTGCTGGGCGACCTGCTCTCGCCGGCCGGCAAGTACATCCTGTTCGTCGACAACATCGACATCAGCAAGAAGTACCAGGTCGAGTACGGCGGTGCCACCTTCTACATCCTGCCGATCGATGAGTCGACCGTCTACAACGAGCTGCTGCAGCTGCTCTACATCGAGAAGACCGAGCTGAAGAAGCTCGACACCGCCGGCAAGACCGACGCCATCGCCGACAAGGCCGCCACCTTCAGCGCCAGCTTCCCGAAGATCACTTATGAAGAAGGTCTGGCGCTGATGGGCCCGGTGCGCAACATCTACGAAAACCGTCCGGTGTGATGTGTGCCCCCAAGACGCCTGCGGCGTCGCCCCCCCGAGGGGGAGCGTCCGGCTTGGGGCGGCCCGGCGCCGGACGACCTCGCGTGGCCTGCCGTGTCGTATGAGGCCGACCCTCAGCGCTGGTACACCACCAATCTGGTCGGTGTGCCGGCGCATGTGCTGGGCAGCGCGGCCTTCAACGCCCATCCGCTGCCGCTGCACATCGCCGGCACGCGCGAGGCCCACGCCGGGCTGTTCGCGCTGCTGGCGCGCAGCAAGGATCTGAGCGAGGCCGGCGAGATGTTCACCCACTATCTCGCCATCGCCTTCGGTCTGATGCCAGCCCCGGCTGACGCCTGCGCGGCCGAGCAGCGCCGCTGGCGCGCCAGCTACCTGAAGCTGCTGCAAGGCTGGGGACTCGACAGCAACAGCCCGAGCGGCGCGGTGCTGAAAGGCTGGGTCGAGAGCCGCTTCGGCCTGGTGCCGACCTTCCACCAGGCGCCGCTGCAGCGCTTTCCCTCGCCGGCCTGGGTGCGCTATCTGGAAGAGAAGGCCGCCAGCCGCTTCCACAACAACTGCATCCAGCAGCAGCTGGATCTCTTGTACGAATACTGCCAATGGGCCCTGCTGCGTTTTGCGCCGCTCGGGCCAGGACCGCGCGTGACGCTCTGGCGCGGCAGCAACCGCTGCGAGGAGCAGATCGTGCACGGCGCGCTCACGCCGAGTCCCGACCGCCACCGCAGCCGCCGGCTCACGGTGCGGCTCAACAACCTGGTCAGCTTTGCGCGCGAGCGCGAACGGGCCGACTGCTTCGGTGACTGGGTCTTCGAGGCGCAAGCGCCGCTGGTTAAGCTGCTGCTGTTTCCCGGCCTGCTGCCCAGCCGCGTGCTGAACGGCGAAGGCGAAGTGCTACTGTTGGGCGGCGACTACGAGGTGCAGGCGCGTTATGACTAAAAACCTGTCGTTTGGACTGCCGCCCTTTGTGCCGCTCGCTGCGGTGGCGTACAACCGCGCCGCCTCGCTCAGCTCGGTGTTCGACCGCGCGCTCGGCGCTTATCTGGGCCTGGCGATCGGCGACGCTTTAGGCGCCACGGTCGAGTTCATGACGCCCAACGAGATCCGGCAACGCTACGGCGTGCACCGCCACATCATCGGCGGCGGCTGGCTCAAGCTGGCGGCAGGCCAGGTCACCGACGACACCACCATGAGCCTGGCGCTCGGCGAGGCGCTGCAGGACGGCGCCCGCACGGGTGGTTTCGATGCCCTGCATGTGGCGGAGCGCTTTGTCGGCTGGTGGCGCAGCAAGCCGGTCGATTGCGGCAACACCTGCCGGCGCGGCATCCAGCGCTACCTCGCCAAGGGCACGCTGGCCGGCCCGCCGACCGACGGCGATGCCGGCAACGGCGCGTTGATGCGCAATCTGCCGGTGGTGCTGGCCACCCTGCGCGACGATCTGGCCTTCCGTCAGCAGTCGATCGCGCAGGCGCATGTCACGCATCACCATCCGCACTCCGACGCCGCCACGCTCGGCCTGGGCGAGATGACGCGCGCGCTGATCCTCGGCGGTGATCCGGCCCTGCAAGCCCCCGCCGCGCTGATCGACCCGGACTCGGCCATTCCCGGCGCCCGACTCAGCGCCGCCCGCGCCATCGCGGCCGAGCTGGTGTCGGCTTACCCGGTGTTCCGCTTCGAGCCCTATCCGGGCCGCGCCAGCGGCTATGTGGTCGACACGGTACAGACCGTGTTGCACTGCTTCTTCGCCCACAACCGTTTCGACGAGGCGGTGATCGCCGCCGTCAACCGGGGCGACGACGCCGACACCACCGGCGCGCTGGTCGGCATGCTGGCCGGCGCGCGCTGCGGCGCGCTGGCCCTGCCGGCCGAGTGGCTGCGCCGGCTGGATCGCCAGACCGTGCGCGCCATCACCGAGCAGACCAGCGCACTGCTGGCACTGGCGCAGACCTCCGGGGTCCACCGGAACGGATCACAACCCCACGCGGAAATGTTCCATGGCTGAGCACCCCGACGAGCTGCAGCAACGTCTGGCCAGCGTGCGCGCCTATCACGAGCGCACCAAGCACCAGCTGCAGCGCTACGCCGCCGGGCCGGAATCGCTCGACTGGGACGCCCAGCCCGACCCGTTCCGGCGCTACCTCGGCGCGCCGCTGGAGTCGCTGCTGCTGGTCGCCGACCAGATCAGCACGCCTTGGGCCGAGCTGTTCGTGCCCGGTGCCATCGCGCCGCAGCCCTTCCACCGCACCAGCCTGGCGGCGCTGTTCGAACTCAGCTTCGCGCTGGCCGCCTGGAAGGAAGTCGGCCCGGACCGCTGGGCAGTGCGCTGCACGCCCTCCAGCGGCAACCTGCATCCGACCGAAGCCTGGCTGCTGACACGTGGTGCCGCCGGACTGGCCGACGGCCTCTACCACTACGCCGCCCGGGAACACGGCCTGGAACGGCGCGCCACATTCGCGCCCGCTCTGCCAAACCCACCAACTGAGCCGCCGCGCGCCTTCATCGCGCTCAGCTCGATCCACTGGCGCGAGGCCTGGAAATACGGCGAGCGCGCCTTCCGCTACTGCCAGCTCGACCTCGGCCACGCCCTGGGCGCGCTGCGCTACGCCGCCGCGCTGCAGGGCTGGCGGTTGTGCGAGGTGCCGATCGGCACCGCCGAGCTGGCCACGCTGCTCGGCCTGGACCGCGATGCCGACTACGGCCCCGCCGAGCGCGAAGACGCCGAGCTGCTGCTGGAGCTGCGGCCGGGCAGCGCCACCTCGATGCAGCACCCCGACCCCTTGCCGCGCGACGCCAGGCCGGCCCCGGCTGACTCCATCACCACTGCGGTGGCGGTGCCGCAGCACTGGACCGCCACCAGCACCTGGGCCGGCCAGGCGAACCGGCTCGACCGCCATCCGATGTACCGCTGGCCGGTGATCGATGCGGTGGCGCAGGCCAGCGCGATACCGACAGCGGCACCCGCGCCTGCCCAGCCAGCGCCCGCTGCAGCCATGGCGTCGCTCGCCGAGCGGGCTGACGCTTCGGCGCTCGCCCGTCCCGCCGCCACAGACCCGCCCTCGCCCAGCGCCAGCACGCTGATCCGCCAGCGCCGCAGCGCACAGCGCTTCGACAGCCGGGCCCGCGCACCGCTGGCGCAGCTGCTGCCGCTGCTGGCGGCGCTGCAGTCGCCGCGCCTGCCGCTCGATCTGCCCGCAGCCGGCGCGGACGGCTCGCCCTGCGGCGCGGCGCGCGTGCACCTGCTGGTGTTCGCGCACCGCATCGACGGCCTGGCGCCGGGCGCCTACCTGCTGCCGCGCCGCGCGCAGTCCGAGCCGCTGCTGCGCGCTACCTTCCCGGCCGCCCTGGACTGGACGCCGGTGGCGCTGCCCCAGACGGCCGGGCCGATCCGCCTGCTGCATCTGGGCGAGAACCCGGCGCTGGCCGGCACGCTGCGCACCATCAACTGCCATCAGGCGCTCGGCTCGGACGCGGTGGCCGCCTTTGCGCTGCTGGCCGAGTTCGACCCGGTGCTGGGGGAGCCAAGCCCGGCGCCCTGGCAATACCGGCGTCTGTTTCAGGAAGCCGGCCTGCTCGGCCAGGTGCTCTACATGGAAGCCGAAGCGGCCGGGCTGGCCGGCACCGGCATCGGCTGCTACTTTGACGACGCGCTGCACCAGCTGGTCGGCCTGCAAGGCAGCGTGCTGCAAAGCCTTTATCACTTCACGATCGGCGTGCGGATCGATGATCCGCGCATCAGCCACGTCCCGCCGTACGCCGACCGAGCCGTGCCACCCACCGCGTCCGAGGAGCCGACATGAACGCCACCTACCAACGCCTCAACGCCGCCGAACTCCAGCCCTGGCTGCAGCTGCATCCCAGCGCGCTGATCCTCGACGCCCGTGACGCCGCCCACCACGCCCAGGGCCACCTGCCCGGCAGCCTGCGCCTGGACGGACGCAATCACGAGCGACTGCTGCTGAATGAGGAAAAGTCGCGCCCGGTGCTGATCTACTGCTATCACGGCAACGCCAGCCAGACCTACGCGCAGATGTTTGCCGACTTCGGCTTCGGCCTGGTCGCCGACCTGATCGGCGGCTGGAGCGCCTGGCAAGCCTTCGAGACGACGCGAGCCGCGCACAGCCCGTCGGTGGTCGCCGCCACCCACGCGGCCGACGTGTCCGATGAGCTGGCGCTCTGGCTGGCCAGCGAAGGCTTCGATCCGGCCCACCCGGGCGCACCGGGCCGACACGGCAACACACCGCTGATGCAGGCCGCCTGGCGCGGCCAGCACGCGATGCTCGACGCGCTACTGAAACTCGGCGTGCCGCTCGACGCCGTCAACGGCGACGGCAACAACGCGCTCTGGCTGGCCTGCGTGCACGGCGATGCGGCGCTGATCCGCACGCTGGTGGCGCGCGGCGTGCCGATCGACCACCAGAACGCCGTTGGCGCCACCTGCCTGATGTACGCGGCGTCAGCCGGCAAGGCGCTGGTGGCCGAGACGCTGCTGCAGCTCGGCGCCGATCCGCACCTGCTGTCGCAGGACGACTACAGCGCGCTCGACATGGCCGCAACGCCGGAATGTCTGCAACTGCTGCGCCACGCCACCCGGCGTGCCGCCTGAGCACAACCGCACCGATCAGCACGGCTTGCCGCTGTGCCCCGACTGGAGAACCGAGATGACGCATTTGATCTTCTTCGAGAAACCCGGCTGCGGCGGCAACGCCCGCCAGCGCGCCGTGCTGGAAGCGGCCGGCCACACGCTGGAGCGACGCAGCCTGCTCAGTGAGCCGTGGACCGCCGAGCAACTGCTCGCCTTCCTGGCGCCGCTGCCGGTGGCGCAGTGGTTCAACCGCGCCGCGCCGCGCGTCAAGAGCGGCGAAGTCGAACCTGAAGCGCTGGACGCCGATGCCGCGCTGGCGCTGCTGCTGGCCGAGCCGCTGCTGATCCGCCGCCCGCTGCTGCAGCGCAGCGACGACGGCAGCCGGCGGGTCGGCTTCGAGGTGGCCGAGATCGAGGTCTGGATCGGCCTGGGCGCGGCCGCCCCGGCGCCGGGTGCCAGGCTGGAAGGCTGCGCCGCGCCGACCGAGCACTGCGCCACGCCGTAACTGTGCGGCACGCAGGGGCAGCGCTGCAGCAGCCGCCTCAGTCGGTGCCGAACTTGGGTGAACGCGGCCCGTACAGCAGGCCGTTCGGTGGCCTGGCCGACAGCAGACGCCCGGTGGCGACACCGGCCACCTGGTGGCTCTTGTCAGTCAAGTTGTTCAGCACCTGCTTGACGATCGCCGTCACGAGCAGGCCGACCAGGCCGCCCTGGTTGTTGTTGTTCTGCTCGGCGCTGGAGGCGCTGGCCGAGCCGCTCCAGAGCACCTGGCCGCTGCGCAGATCAACCAGCCGGGCCTCGGCCGAGACGATCGCGGCGCTGTCGAACACCGTGTAGCTGGCGCCATAGCGGCTGATGCCAATGTAGAGCGCCGCGTCGGCACCGAAGATCTGGCGCAGCTTGGCCGGCGCCACGTCGTGGATGTCGGCAGCCACCGTCAGACCGTTGTTCCTGAAGGTCTCGGTCATCAGGGTGACCGGCAGCACGTAGTAGCCCGACTCGGCCAGCGGCTGCGTGACCTGCGCGAGCACGCTGGCGCTGGCGTTGATGTCGGTCGAGTTGTTCAGCGGCGGCAGCACCAGGATCGACGCCGGCCGGCTCGCCTTGTAGGCGCTGTAGTCGAACGGCTGCGGTGGCGTGGCGCAAGCGGCCAACAAGCTCACGCCACCGGCGAGCAGCGCGGCCCGGAAGAATCGGTGCACGGACATGGCGGAGGCCCTCACTTGTTGTTGCCGGCCTTGCCGGTCTTGTTGGCCAGCAGGAAGTCGATGTAGGTGGCCGACTCGGGGAACAGGGTCTTTTCGGTCAGCAGCTGCTCGGCGGCGGCGTCGTCCTTGCCGGCGGCGGCGTACAGCAGCCCGAGGTGGGCGTGATAGCCCGGCGGCGCGCTGAGGCCGGCCGAGCGGAACCGCTGCAGATCGGCTTCCAGCACGCTGATCTGCGCCTGCGGGCCGTCGCCTTGCCCTTTCAGATACGCGTAGACCTGCCCCTGGTAGCTGCCCCAGCCATAGAGCGGCTTGGGCACCTGCACGCAGCCGGCCAGCGCGGCACAGGCCAGCACAACCGGCAGCCCGAGCCGGCGCGAGAGATCGATGCTCATCGGATAAGTGCTCCGCAAGGCCGCCGTCATTTGGCGGGCGTCCACGCGCCGCTGTCGATGGCGGCGGTGAGCTTGTTGACCGCATCGCGGATGGCCAGATCCAGTACCTTGCCGTTCAGGGTGGAGTCGTAGCTGGCCGTGCCGCCGAAGCCGAGCACCTCACGGTTTGACAAGCTGTACTCGCCCGCGCCCTGCGAGGAATACACCACCTCGGAGGTCGCGACGTTGACGATGTTCAGGCTCACCTTGGCGTAGGCGATCTGCTCCTTGCCCCGGCCCAGCAGGCCGAACAGCTGGTGGTCGCCGACTTCCTTGCGGCCGAACTCGGTGACATCGCCGGTTACCACATAGTCGGCCCCCTTGATGGCCTGCGCCGCGCCCTTGTAGGCGGCCTCCTGCTTGGCTTCCTGCAGGTTGTCGCGATCCAGCATGCTGAAGCGGTTGGTCTGCTGCATGTGGGTGATCAGGATGGTCTTGGCCTGGCCGCCGAGCCGGTCAACCCCATCGGAAAAAATGCCGCGCATGAAGCTGGAGCGGTTGTCGAACTTGCCGACCGAGATCGGCACGCGCGGGCCGCTGTAGGGACGCGCCGCGCTCTCGACCTGCTGCACCGCGATGGTCCGCGAACTCTCGGTGGCACAACCCGCCAGCGTGGCCAGCAGCACCAGACCGCCGATGGCGGCGACATGACGAACACGACTCATGACAGTGACTCTCTCTGATGATCAACGCCCAAGTCTAGCGCTGCCCCCATGCGCCGCCGCGCATGGCCCGCCGCTTGCAAGTCAGGGTTTGAGACCCGACAAACCGACCCAACACCGCAGACTTCGTCCAGGAACTTTCCAGATGCCGATCTACGACTACCACTGCAAGGCCTGCGCGGCCGATTTCGAGCTGCTGGTGCGCTCCAGCACCGTGCCGGCCTGCCCGAAGTGCAGCTCAACCGAGCTGGAGAAAACCATCTCGCCGATCGCCCCGGCCGGCAAGATCGAGGCAATTCGCCTGTCCAACCGCCGCGCCGCCGACGCGCAGGGCCATTTCAACCACTACAGCCCCAGCGAGCGCGCCCGGCTGCTGAAAGGCAAGCGGGTCTAGGTCTCGGTGCCGAGATCAGGTGGTCAACCAGACCACCTCGCGACCTCAGTGCGGCGCGGCCTTGAGCTGATCAAACACCTGTGCCATCTCGGTGGCGCTGACCTCGCTGACCTGCGCCTCGGCGAACACCATCTCGCCGGCCAGCCAGCGCGCTTCGCTGTCGGGGTCGTCCAGCGCCATCAGCAGGGCGTGGTTCAGCTCATACAGGCCCCAGGCCTGGCCGGCGTCGCGCAGGGCGGACTGCAGCGCGTTCTGCACCAGGCTGCGCACCAGCCGATGCGCCTGCGAATACGGCACCTCGGCGCGCCGGCCGGCGGCGGCTTCGGCGCAGGCGTGGCGGTCGTGCGAGGCGTGGCCGCGACAGGCCAGCGGCCGCACCCGGTAGATCACGCAGACACCCTGGGCGATGAACGGGCAGCGCTGGCGTTGCTGGACCCGCTGCGCCTCGTCGAGCCCGGCGGTGTGCGCGTCGGCGGCGCGCAGCTGCCCGACCAGATCGATGCCGCGCTGCAGCAGCGCCGGCTGCACCGCGCGCAGAAAGCGCGCCACCAGCAGCACCTCCGGCGCGGTGGCCGTGACGCGCAAGGTGCAGCAGGCGGCGCAGCCCCGACCGCAGTCAAGCGGCGGCTCGTCCTCGGCCTGCAACGCGACGTTGCCCTCGAAGCTGTCAAACGCTTGCGCCAGCAAGCCGTCGATCAGCGCCGGCTGGTGCTGACGGGCCTGCATCGTGTCGGTGAACGCGCTGTGCAAGGCCTGGAAAAAACTCAGCGGGCTGGAAGAAGCCGCAGCAGCAGACGAGTGGGTGGGCGACATGGTGTGGTGCGAGAAAAGGGTCGATCTGGAAACAGCGGCGGCCCGCTTCAGGACAGCCTGGCGTAGCTGCGCAGCGCCTCGGAAATCGCCAGCGCGCGGGACTGCAAGGCCTCATCCGGCGCCAAGCCCTGCACCTCGGCGCTGGCGTAGGCCGCCAAGGCACGGCGCAGGCGCGGTGCCTTCGGATAGTCCACCACGTTGTGGCCGGGATAGGCGGCGTAGTCGCAGCGGCAGACATCCAGCAGCAAGCCGAACCGCTCCGGCGCTTCGAGCGCTTGCAGACGCTCCAGCAACGCGGCGATGGCGCCGGCGCGCATGTCGCTGACGCGGTGGACATGCTCGCATTCATCGACCACCCAATGCGCCAGCGCCAGCGCCTCGGCCGGCACGGCAAAGCGCGCGGGCAGACGCTCAAGCAGGTCGTGGGCGCGCTGCTCGTGCTTGTAGTGGCTCGGCCAGATCTCGCGCGGCGTGCCGCCCTTGCCGATCTTGTGCATCAGCGCCGCAAACCGCGCCGCCAGCGGCAGACCGGCCTGCGCCGTCTCATCGACCAGCCGCAACTGGTGCAAGCCGACATCGACCGCCTCGGGCAGATCGCTCAGCTGCGGCACGCCGAACAGCGCGTCCAGCTCGGGCAGAAAGCGCTGCAGGCCGGCGCAGGCACGCAGCGTCGAGAAGAAGTGCGAGGGATACGGCGCCATCAGGGCCTCGGCCAGCAGCGCCCAGCGCTCGCCGGGCGAGAGCCGCTCCAGCACCTGCATCTGCACCGCCAGGCACATGGTGGCGAGCTCAGCGGCGTCGAGCGCGTCGGTGTCGCGGTGCGCGGCGGCGAGCAGCAAGATCAGCAACTCGTCTCTCATGACGGGCGGCCCGCAGCGCAGCGCTGCGAAGTGGGCTGTCGGCATCGCGACAAATGCAACCGGACGGGGGCGATGAAGTGCGTCATGCGCGCGGTGGCGCAGGAAGCGTGCCATCGGATGATTTCACTTGCGCAGGGCCAAGGGCGCGAGCTATAAATCAATATAAATTGCTATAAAACCATATAGAACATCATGGCGACCCACACTACCACCGTCTTTCACCGTCCCGAGCTGGCACGCCGTCTGGCTGAGCAGGTGCTCTACGCCCCGCCCAGTTCGGCATCGAGTTCGGGGTTGTTTCTGGCGGCACCGCGACGCACTGGCAAATCGACCTTCATGCGCGAGGATCTGCGCCCGGCGCTCGAAGCGGCAGGTGCGCTGGTCGTCTACGCCGACCTGTGGGAAAACCGCAAGGCCGACCCCGGCGCCGTCATCGTCGCGGCGCTGCGCAGCGCACTCGCGCCGCACGAAGGGGTCGTGACCCGGCTGGCCCGCAGCGCCGGGCTGGATGGCGTCAAGGTCGGCGGACTCTCGTTTTCGCTTGATCGGGTTGGACTGGGCCGGGAGGTCTCGCTGGTGCAGGCGCTGGTGGCGCTGTCGGATGAGATCGGCCGCCCGATCGTGCTCATCATCGACGAGGCCCAGCACGCCATCAGCACCGAAGCCGGCAGCGACGCCCTGTTCGCGCTCAAGGCGGCCCGCGATGAGCTCAACAGCAGCCGCCATCACGGCCTGCGCGTGGTGGCCACCGGCTCGAACCAGGACAAGCTGGCCATGCTGCGCGCCAGCAAGGAGCAGGCCTTCTTCGGCGCACCGCTGGTGAAGTTTCCACCGCTCGGACGCGACTACATCGAGTGGTTCTGCAGCCATCTGCAACTGGCCACGCCGCTGGCGCCGGACGCGGTGTTCGAGCTGTTCCAGCAAGCATCGCACCGGCCGGAGATCCTCGGCGCTGCGGCCGACATGCTGCGCTTCGACTTCGAGCTGCAGGCGGCCGACGTGCGCCAGCGCTTTGCGGCGGAAGTGCAGGTACAGATCGACGCGGCCAACCAGGATCTGCTGCAGGTAGTGCACAGCCTGACGCCGCTGCAGTCGGCGGTGCTACGAGTGCTGGCAGCCTGTGGCGCCGGCTACGCGCCCTTCGAGGCTGCGACCCTGGCGATGTACCGCGCCGCGCTGCAGGCGGCCGGCGCCGATCCCGAGGTTCGTGCCGATGTGCCGGGTGTCCAGCAGGCGCTGTCGGCGCTGCAAGACAAGTCGCTGGTCTGGAAGGCAGCGCGCGGCGTCTACGCGCTGGAGGACACCACCCTGGCCGACCTGCTCACCCGGCAAGGCCTGCTGGAGGGCTTGGCAGATGGCTCAGCCGCGCCGGGCAGCCGCTGAGCGACGCCAGCCATCACCCACCGGCTCGCTCCCGCCAGCTGCGCACATCCAACTGCTCCACCGCAGCGGCATAACGGGCCTGCGCAGTATTGGCGTCATCCGGCACCTCGGCCTTGAATGCGACGGATAGCTGCTCAGCCACGACAAAACCAATCGCATGAATGGCGTCGTGGCGCGACAGACCTTCGTGCATCAACCGCCCCACCGCCCGCACCACCGGCGCCAGCCCTTCGGCAATCTGGTTTTCCACGATCGCATGGAATACCGCGTGCGCCTTCAGATTCGGCAACTTGATCCGCGCGCTGCGGTGATACGCCTCGGCAAGCTGGATGCGCTGCTGCTCGCTCAGTTTGAGCCACTGCGCGGGATCAGGCGGGAGAGCTGGGTTGTATTTTTTCATGGGCTATTTATTCATTCGGTGGAAGCATCCTTATTCAATGCACCTATTTTACTGACATGCAGCACCTTGATCGGAATATCGAATATACACTTGTTCTGATGATATGAAAGAGTAGACGATTTCTTTTTGATCACTTCTGCGGACCCATGTAAACTTAACAGACGACCATTCGCCGACCTTTGTTTCTCGCGACACCGCTTCGGCAACGCCCGGCCCAAAAGCTATTTGCTCAGATTGAACCATGCGAACGAAGGCACGCATTCCACCTGAAATATCGTATTGGTACGTTTTCAATTGCCCCCTGCAAGCAGATATTGCCTCCGTTGTTGAACTACCCTGGGAAGCACCTAAATATGTATGATCAATATCTGACCCACCGCCGACTAGAGAAACACGATCATTCCGTTCACGAAGCAATTTTAATGCTTGATTCTCCGTCATTCCACTCACGAAGCCATTAACCTCGAACGCCTGAGAAAACGAGGGACACAAGACGAATATCAAAGATATTATGTCAATCGATTTCATGGTTTTGGCAGCGCATAATTAGTTAAATTCGACACACTGAGAACGGTCAACCTTGGATGTCGAGAGAGGCGTACGCTACGCTGCCTCTCACCCGTTTTCATTCATCTCGACGATCACTTTGTAGCAAAGCGCCATCCTTCGCTCGTCCGGTACGCGTTTCATCGATTCAAGCAGCGAGTCGAAGGCAGTGCCGGATGCCTGATGTGCAGGATTGGATGCTACGGTGAACGCCGCGAAAACCAAGCCTTCATTCCCGAGGTCATCCGGTGCGATATCGCGATAGGCAGAACAACACTTCATAAGCAGAAGTTTGTTCTCGACCTTCTCGATGGAAAGCGTTCCCTCCGTGTCTCGGTCAGCATGCTTAAGAAAGTTGGCTGTCTGATTGCTTTCGTTCCAGTACTTCTTTTCCATGGAAGGTGACACCGTGACTTGAACATCCGAAAGCTTGGAATCTGCCGTGATTGGTGATAGATCGTCTGCGATGCGCTTAATCTCGGCCATCATGGTTAGGTCAGATGTCATGTGATCCGGTAGTGTGCCTCGCCGGAAATCGCGAACCAAGTAGAAGAACATGGTTAGGTAGTTATCGGCTGCTTCGCTCAGCCCGCGAGCCTTCTTCAAGTCTTTAAGCAGACCATATGAGGCAGACGCAACCGTATGGACGGCGAGTTCATCCTCTTCCATGAAGAACAGCCTTATTGCTGCCTGAAGCTGCCGCTTGGCGGCGGAGAGCTTGTTGACGTGGAGTGTTGCTGACGACATAGGTAAATTATGAGGGTGTAGTGAACACTGTTTTAGGCTGCCTACTATTTTTATGGGCAATCTAGCAAGCAGCACCACACTGCCAAAATGCAGACCGGCCATCAACTCCATCTCATCGTAACCCATCAATCCACCGCTGAAAAGCAACAAGTCCGCCCACCTTCAGAGAAGGTCTGCGGACAATCAGGTTGCCTCAATTTTGGCGGATCAATGCCCGCCCGGCTCAAACCAATCGGTCGTCGTCCCGATACCCCGCGCCGCGCGTGTATTCGCTGTAGCGGATCTTGAAATGCTGCTGCATGCGACCGGCTTCGGGCAGCGTGGCGGCCAGCGCGGGTTGCTGTTGCACCACCGCCGCGCGGTGTTTGGCCCAGGTCAGCAGCGCTTCACGGGCTTCGTCGCAGTTGGCGCCGGCGCCGCGCCAGATGAAGTCGTGGGTGATCATCTCGGCGATGACCATGGTTTCGGGCAGCACGATGGGCAGGCCTCAGTAATTGGATTCAAACCAGACCGGCTCGCGGCGTTTCAGCTCGGCGAGCAGGCCCATGCTCTGCGGCACCAGCGCGTTGACGGCGTACCAGATCTCCTCGCGGCGCGGCTGGATGCCGTGGCGCAGCTTGTCGTGCAGCACCGCCCAGCCGTTCCAGTCCACATGCACCAGGCGCTGGTGCAGCGCGGGCGGAAAGTTGCCGAGCGTGTGCGCCATGATGAGCAGCTGCGCCTCGACCGCGCGCAGCGTCAGCGGGCTGGCGAACAGCTCGCTGTCGTCCTGCATCTCCTTGATCAGCGCGCCGATCGAGCGGCCGGTGTCCATCACGATGTCGTAGAGCGACTGGTGGTACATGGCCTCAGCCCTCCAGGCCACGGAAGATGGCGCAGCGCTGGAACACCGCCAAGCTCGGCGCCACCTGCTTGTGCTGACAGTACTTGGCGACCAGCTTGGCCAGGCCCTTGATGTCGCGCCCGCTGGCCTGGGCGTAGTGCGCCACCAGCTGCTCGATCAGCGCGTCGTCCAGCGCCAGCGCAAACTGCCCGGCCATGACGCGCCAGATGCGCGCCCGCGCTGGCCCGTCCGGCGCGTGATAGCGGATCAGCGCGATGCAGCGGCTGACGATCGCCTCGTCGATGTCGTCGATGCGATTGGTGGTCAGGAACAGCAGGCCGTTGAAATACTCCAGCACGCGCAGGAACACGCCCACCACCGCGTTCATGGTGATGTTGTCGTCGCGCCGCTTGATGTAGACGTCAGCCTCGTCGATCAGCATCACGGCGCCCCAGCGCTGCGCACGGGTCAGCGCGTCCTTGAGCGCCTGCTCCATCTGCGCCACGTTCAGGCCGAGCTGGCCCGAGTGCACCCGGTAGAGCGGCCGCTGGATGATCTCGGCGTAGACCTCGGCGGTGAGCGTCTTGCCCACGCCCGGCGGGCCGGCGCACAGCACCGTGGTGCCGCCCGACTTGCCGGCCACGATGTCGTCCATCAGCACGTCCATCTCGGCGGTCAGGATGTCGATCAGGTCGGTCTGCTCGGGCGGCAGCACCAGCTTGTCCTTCAGCTCGGGCTGGTAGACGTAGGGCTGCAGCTCGTCCACGTGCACCCACAGGTGCTGGTGCAGCTCCAGGTGGAACATGAACAGGTAGCCGTGCACCGGCAATTGGGTGAACAGGCCCTTCGGAATCTCGGCCTGCTGCTCGGCCACTTCGTCCTCGGCGCTGTAGCGGTTGCTCTTGGCGGCCTTGCGCAGATAGGGGCCGAGGATGTCGCCGGGCGCTTCGAGCGCGGTGGTACGCGGCGGCAGGATCGCCTCGTCGTTGACCAGCCGGGCGCTGCCGCCCGACGCCGCCAGCACGATCACGTCCTTGCGGGCCCAGTCGGTGTCGCGGTGCGTAGCGTTCGGGTCTTCGGCGTGAAAACCGGTGCCGCTGCCGGAAAACTGGGCGCTGTAGCGGGCGCGCCAGTCGAAGTAGCGTTCGGCGGTGGCGTCGTAGCTGCCGATCAGCGCATCGGTTTCCTTCAGGAAGCCCTTGGCAGCGAGGATCTCGGCGACGCTGCGGCCGCGCATCTCGACCTCGGTGATGCGCAGCACGTGGCTGATCACGCCGGACTTGGCCTGCGCCTTCAGCTCGATCATGACCTTGCCGGTTTCCTCCGACGAGGCCACCACGTAGTCGAGCCGGGTCACCACCCAGGCCAGCGGTTTGCCGGCCACGTTGGCCTGGAACAGCCAGCCGCGCCGGGCCTCGCGGATCAGGTAGCGCGCCAGCGCCGGCAGCAGCGTTTCCAGATCGTCGTCGGCGCCGAAGCGCTCGCCGGGCTCGTTCAGGGCGATCAGCAGGGTCTGCAGCTGGGCGTGGCGGCCTTGCCAGGCAGCGCCGCCAGCTTCGTACAGGTTGCCGACAAAGCTCAGCTCGGCCAGCGAGAGCTGCTGGTAGGGCACTTCGACGCGGTGGCCGAAGCGCAGCTGATCCTGCAGGCTGGCCAGGTGCGGAAAGCGCTCGGTCAGGGCCAGGACGTGGGGGCGGTCGAGTTGCAGCTTCATCGGCGTGGCCTCGGGCTGGGGTCGGGGATGTTCAGGAAGAACAGGAGATTTCGAGCGGCGCTTGTTCCGGCGGCGCCGGCCGGGCAAAGCGCGCCTCGGCGGCGTCGGCGTCAAAGGGGCGCTGCAGCGCGCGCAGCAGGGCCTGCAGCTCGCCGAGCTCGCCGTGTTCGGCGGCCTCGATGGCCTGCTGCGCCAGGTGATTGCGCAGCACGACCCTCGGGTTGGCGGCACGCAGGCGCGCACGCCAGACCGGCTCGGCCACGCCCTCAGCGGCCAGGCGCTGCTGCCAGAGCCGGTGCCAGGCGTCAAAGGCGGCGGGCTCGGCAAAGCGGCGGCGCAGCTCGGCCGGCGCGTTGTCGGCAAGCGCGCGCCAGGTCTGCGTGAAATCGCAGCGGCTGCGCTGCATCAGCGTGAGCAGCTGCAGCACCAGATCGGCATCGGCCTCGCGCGCCTCCTGCAGGCCCAGCTTGGCACGCCAGCGCGTCAGCACGGTGGCGTTGTAGGCGCGCTGGTAGGCCGGCTGGATGGCCTGCGCACGCTCGGTCGCGGCGTCCGGCCGGGGGTCCAGCAGCCCGACACAGGCGTCGAGCAGCCGGGCGCAGTTCCACGCGCCGATGGCCGGCTGCGCCTCGTAGCGGTAGCGGCCTTCGGTGTCGGAGTGGTTGCAGACGTGGTGGCTGCGGAAACGCTCCATGAAGCCGTAGGGGCCGTAGTCCAGCGTCAAGCCCAGGATCGAGCAGTTGTCGGTGTTGAGCACGCCGTGGCAGAAACCCAGCGTCTGCCACATCGCCATCAGCCGGGCCTGGCGCTCGATCACCTCGGTGAGCCAGGCGGTGCGGCGCTCATGCACATCGGCAATGTCGGCCAGGTGCGCGAAGTGCCGCGCGATGACGTGATCGGCCAGCACGCCGAGCGGATGGGGCGCACCGCCCGTCAGGTCGTCCGCCACATCGCCTGCCCGGGCCCAGTATTCGAAATGGCCGAAGCGCAGAAAGCTCGGCGCGACGCGGCACAGCACCGCCGCCGTCTCGGCCCGCTCGCGCTGCACCAGCAGCGATGAGCCGATCAGCGCCAGCGCGCGGGTGGTCGGCACGCCGAGCGCGTGCATCGCCTCGCTGGCCAGGTATTCGCGGATCGACGAGCGCAGCACGGCGCGACCGTCGAGCCCGCGCGCAAATGGCGTCGGCCCGGCGCCCTTGAGCTGCAGCTCGGCCGGGCCGGCGGGCGTGTCAAGGCGGGCGATCAGCAGCGCGCGGCCATCACCTAGCTGGCGCGTGTAGCTGCCGAACTGGTGACCGGCGTAGACGCTGGCCTGCGCCAACTGGCCCGGCCAGGGCTGGTTGCCGGCCAGCCGCTCGGTCATCTCGGCGCGCGGCCAGGCTGCGGCGTCCAGACCCAGCTCGGCCGCCAGCACGTCGTTGCCGAGCAGACGCTGCGGCTGCGGCAGCGGCGTGGCCGCCACCGGCACGCTGAACGGCGGGCCGAGCGGCGTCATCGCGGCGCGGCGCTGTCGGGCAGCAGCAGGCGCTGCAGCAGCTGCGCCAGATGAATCGGTTCGCGGCCGGCGCCGTCGCGGATCTGGTGCCGGCAGCTGGTGCCGCTGGCGACGATCAGCGCCTCCGGCGCGGCGGCGCGCACCGCCGGCAGCAGCGAGAGTTCAGCCATGCGCATCGAGGTGTCGAAATGCTCGGCCTCGAAGCCGAAGCTGCCGGCCATGCCGCAGCAGCTCGACTCGATCCACTCCACCTGCAGCCCCGGCACCGCGCCCAGCACCTTGCGCATCGCCTTCAGCGTGCCAAACGCCTTCTGATGGCAGTGGCCATGCACCAATACTTGGAGCGGCGCATCCGAACCGGTAGCCGTGGCAGCGGGCCGAGCGCCGGGCCGCTCCCAAGCCGGCCCGGATTCCCCCACACCAGGCGCCCACCGCTTGGCATCCAGCTCACGGACCAGAAACTCTTCCAGCATCAGCGCCGCCTTGGCGAGCGCTTGCACCTGCGCGGTGTCGAGCCCGAGCTGCTGCACCTCGTCGCGCAGCATGCTCAGGCAGGACGGCTCCAGACCGATCACCGGCCGGCCTGCCGCCACATGCGGCGCCAGCGCGCTGACGAGTCGCTGCGCCCGCGTACGCGCCGCATCGATCAGCCCGGCCGAGAAGGCGCTGCGGCCGCAGCAGTACGGCGCTTCGCCCGCCGCAGGCTGCAGCAGATGGACGCGGTAGCCGCCGGCCTGCAGCAGCGCCAGCGCGGCTTGGGCGATCTCGGGGTCGAGGTGGTTGGAGAAACAGTCGATCAGCAGCACCACCTCGCGCACCGGCGCGGCGATCTCTGCCGGCGCGGGCGTGGCGTCCAGGAAGGCCTGCGACGCGATGCGCGGCAACGAGCGCCGGGCGGCAATGCCAAGCCAGCGCTCGGCCAGCGCCGCCACGCCCGGCAGTCGGCGCAAGCTCGCCAGCAACTGCCAGCGGCGCAGGCGCGGCAGCCAAGTCGGCAGATCGGCAAAGAAGCGCGTACGCCAGGGCGGCGTCTGCACATCCCAGCGCTGCGCCAGCGCCTCGGCGCGCAGGGCGGCCAGATCGACGCCGTTCGGACATTCACGCTTGCAGCCCTTGCAGGCGACGCAGTCGTCCAGCGCCTCAGCCAGCTGCGGATCGGTGAAGGTGGCAGGCGTGGGCGCGGCGTCGAGCAGCTCGCGCAGCCGGGCGGCGCGGCCACGCGTGCTGTGCAAGTCATCCTGCGTGACCCGGAAGCTCGGGCACATCACGCCCTTGTCAGCGGCGTCGCCGCGCGCCTTCTGGCACTGGCGGCTGCCGATGCAGACGGCGGCCGCCTTGCCAAAGCCGGCGCCGTGCGCGGGCAACGCCGCGTAGGCGTCGCCCTCACCATAAGCATCAAAGGCGGACCAGTCGAGGTGCAGGCGCATCGGGGTCAAGCGAGGTTGCGCTGGTCGAGCTGATCGTTGCCCTGCGGCGCCGCCAGGCTGCGCCGCAACCGCGCTGCGGCCGACAGCGCGCCTTCCAGATAACCGCTGTGCTGCGCCGCCGTTTCGGAGCCGCCGAACCAGAGCCGGCCGCCCCACTGCGGCTGCGCCAGCTGCGCATCGGCGTGGTTCGGATGGCCGGGCGGCTGCTCGTCTTCGGCGCGGTCGAGCGGGCTGCAGGTCCATGGCTCGGTGGCCCAGTCGTGCCAGTGCAACTCGCCCGCTTCGGCGTCCAGGCCGAACAGCAGCGCGAACTGGCTGCGCAGCAGCAGCGGCATGGCGCTGCGGAAAGCCTGGCGCTGCTCGGCGTTGAGGGCAAAGAAACCGGCCAGCGCGGCCGGGCGGGCCACGCCATCGACCTCCGGACCGCAGGCGTCGAACACCTCGGCCAGCACGGCTTGCGCATGGTTGATCCAGGCGTTGCCGGTGTGGCCCTGCGCATGCCAGAACGGCTGCGCGAACGCGATCGCCGCCTTGGCCGCGCTGGCCATCCAGGTCGGGGTGGCTTGCAGCGCCGCCGCCAGCTCGGGCGGCAGCGCGGGTGTGAAATTGACCGTGCTCTGCGCGACACGCGGCGGCAGCGCCAGCACCACCTGCCGCGCCTGCACGCTGTACGAGACCGGGCCGTGGCGCAGCCGCAGCTCGATGTGGTCGCCGTGGTCGTGCAGCGCTTCCAGCGCGTGGCCGGTGCGCAGCCGCTCGATCTGGCCAGCGCGGTCCAGCACGCTGACGAAGGCATCGACCAGCGCTTGCATGCCGCCGACCAGCCGGTGCGCACCGCCGTGCAGGCGGCCCGGCTCGGCCGACGCAGCCGCGTCGGTGCGCCACTCGGGCGTGACGGTGAGGGTCTGCGGCGCCTGGTTCGGATCAGTGAGGTGCAGCACCCGGCCGTCGTCGCGCTGGGCCACCGTCGGCAGGCCCAGATCGGCGATCAGCCGGGTGATGGAGGGCTGGGTTTCGGGCCAGAACCAGGCCGGCCCGAGGTCGAGCACCGCGCCGGGCTCGGTCGGCACGCTGAGGATGCGCCCGCCCAGGCGCTCACGCGCCTCGAAGAGCCGGAAGTTGCAGCGTCGGGCCGCCAGGCTGTGCGCCAGCGCCAGCCCGCACAGACCGCCACCGATGATGGCCACGTCGAGCATGCTCGTGCTCCTGTCACTCTCGAACCCGGCCGGGCCGGTGGGGCCGCCTGCAGCGCGAGGGCCGAAGGCGATGCGTCAACGCCGGCGCGGCATCAGAAGCCGGAGGAGAAACCCAGCAGCTCAACCGTGACGTTGTCGTTGCCAAGCTTGGCCTGGCAAGCCAGCCGCGACTTGGAGCCGATGCCGGGCGTGGCGTCGAGCTTGGCGTTTTCATCCGGCGTCGGGCGCGTCAGGCTCTTGCGGCCTTCCTGCACGAACAGGTGGCAGGCGCCGCACTTGGCTTCGCCGCCGCACTTGCTGAGCAGCTTCTCGCCGGCGTCGAGGATGGCTTGCAGCAGCGTGGTGCCGGGGGCGGCGTCGATGGTCTTGCCGCTGGGCATGATGGTGAGCGTAGGCATGGGGAACTCCTGGGTAGGTCGGTGGGTAAAAAATCAGGCCGGCTGGGCCGCGCCGGTCAGCTGTGCGGCCACCTCGGCCAGCGGCAGCGCGATGCGCGTGATGCCCTGCTCTTCGAGGAAACGCAGCTCCATGCGGGTCGGCTCGTCGGGCAGCACGGCGTAGTGCGGGCCGCCCGAGCGCTTCATGATCTGGCGCGCGAAGCTGCGCGCCAGCTGGTCGTTGAAGCGGCAGCCCAGGAAGACGAAGCCGAGCGAGGCGCGGCGCTCCTGCACCAGCGCCGGAATGGGCGTCTGGATGTCGATCTCGGTCAGCACCTCGACGAAGTCGGAGTCCGAAATCAGGTAATTGCTGGCCGGCGCCCGGCCGCCCCAGGGCTTGTAGAGCAGCGTGGTCCAGCTCGGGTCCGGATCGGGCTGGGCGCTGCCATCGGCGCCGTACCAGCCGACCCAGGTGCCGAAATGCTCGGACTGCGACAAGCCCTGCACCTCGCCCCAGCTGGCTTGCGCTCCGCGCTCGGTCATGGCGGCGCGCAGCGTGCCGTCGTACCAGGCATCGACGATCACCGGCGCGGGCAGCGCGGCAATCCAGCGGTGCAGCGCGGACGGCTCGGGCGTGAAGGCGTAGGCCAGGTTCATGCCGGTGATGAGCGTCTTGCGATGCTTGAAGTTCTCGATGAACTGCGCCGCCTGGGTCAGCTTGTTCTTGATCTTGCCCGGCACCGAGACCTTGGCGGTCAGCACCGCCGCCAGCGCGGGCGGATCGGCCGGCACCGGCTGGCTGGCCTGGCTCGGACTCAGCGCGAGCAGACCCGGGCCGAGGTAAGGCGCCAGAGTGCCGGCACGCAGGCCGGTCAGCACAGCGTCGGGAATCTCGTTCAACACGGCTTGCGACATGGCAGCAGGCTCCACGGAAAGATGGATCGGTTGGTTTCAGGTGTCCGGGCCGCGCCAGCACCGCCCGGACGGCTTCAATAGATCGCCGCGCCGGCGCCGACGTTGATCGAGGCGTCCTTCAGCGTCTTGACGATGTACTTGATCTGGTCCGGCGTCAGGTGGCCGTGCAGCGGCAGCGCCAGCGCGCGGTCGGCGATGCGCTCGGTGAGCGGCAGCTGGCCGCGCTTCGAGCCCTGCGTCTGGTAGTGGTGCTGCTGGTGCAGCGGCTGGCAGTACAGCGCCGACTCGATGTACTCGTCGGCCAGATCCTCGACGATCTGCTGGCAGGCGCTCAGCGTGAAGCGCTTGCCCAGATGGACGACGTAGCTCATCCACATCACCGAATCGACGTCGGGCGCCAGGTACGGCGGCTTGATGCCCTCGAAGCTGGCCATCTGCTCCAGATAGACCGCTTCAGCGTCCTTGCGGCGCTCCAGGATCTCCGGCAGCCGGGCCAGCTGGCCGGCGCCCAGAGCGGCGGTCAGCTCGCTGATGCCGGCCTGCAGCGGCACACGCGCACCGACACCGATGGCGTGCCGATCGGCGATCGAACGGGCGCGCAGGTAGCGCAGCTCGCTGGCCAGCAGGGCGTCGTCGGTCACGACCATGCCGCCTTCGCCGCAGCACAGCAGCGAGGGCTGCGAGAAATCGAACACCGCCACATCGCCGAAGCTGCCGACCAGCTGGCCGCGATAACGCGAGCCGATCGCCTCGGTCGAGTCTTCCAACAGCGCCAAGTTATGCGTGGTGGCCAGCTCGCGCAGGCCGGCCCAGGCGGCCGGGTGGCCGTTGGCGTTGCTGGCCAGGATCGCCTTGGTGGCCGGCGTGATGTGCTGCGCGACGCGGCTGGCGTCCAGGCAGCCGCACCAGTAGTCAATGTCGGCGAACACCACCTTGGCGCCGGTCAGGCTGACGGCGTGCGCGACCTGATGCCAGCCGTAGGCGGGGGCGATCACCTCGTCACCGGCCTGGATGCCGAGCGCGCGCAGCGCCAGCCACATGCCGACCGTGCCGCTCGCCACCGCCACCGCGTGCTGGCGGCCGACGTAGCGGGCAAAGGCAGCCTCGAAATGCTCGACCATCGGCCCCGAGCTCAGGCGCGGCTGCGCCAGCGCGCCGAGCACCAGCTCGCGCTCGACCTCGCTGATGTCGGGGTCGGACAGCAGCAGCCAGTCGTCGCCCGGGTCGAGCTCGTCCTCGACCGCTTCGGCGGGCAGATCCATGACGGGGAAATCGCTCATGGCCTCACTCCTTGGCGGCCAGGAACAGGCCGGCGGCACGGCCCAGATCGGGCGTGACCTGCCAGCAGTGGCCGTCGCTGGCGCCGGCCCAGAACAGCACCCGTTCGCCGGCAGCGAGCGGCGTTTCGCTGCGCATGTCGAAGGCATCGACGACGACCACCTTGAGCGGCGCGTAGCGCTCGCGCAGCAGGCTGGCGGCGGCGCGCACGCTCGGAGCGCTGTCGGCCAGGAGCACCGCGTCGGCCAGCGCGGCGGCATCGAACACGGCAGAAGCAGTGGCGGTGTTCATCGTCAATCTCCAAAACCGGGGGTCTTGCGCGCCTCGACCGTGATCGGCAGGCGGGTGTCGTCGGCCATCGCGGGCAGTTCGAGCTGCCAGCCGTTCGCCAGCGTCACCGTGCCGCCCCAGAGGGTGGGTTTTTCCTGCGCAACGATCGGCTCTTCCAGATCTTTCTTGGGCACGTAGGCTGACAGGGCGCCATCGCTGCCTCGGCGGATCATGACTTTCATGTGAACTCTCCAGTGGTGTTCTTGCTGCCGCTCAGGGCTGAGACGGCAGGTGCAGCGGGGGCGCCGGGCGCAATGCCGGGCAGGGTCAGAGGTGCGCTGTCGGCCAGCAGTGGCAGCACGACACGGCGGACGGCGGCCAGGGTTTCGTCGATCTCGGCGGCGCTGGTCTCGCGTCCGAGCGAGAAGCGCACGCTGCTGCGGGCCTCGTCGGCACTGGCGCCCATCGCCAGCAGCACATGCGAGGGCTGGGTGCCGCTCGCCGTGCAGGCCGCGCCGGACGAGGCGACCACACCGGCACGCTCCAGCTTGCCGAGCACCTGCTCGGACGGCAGCCGGCCGAAGCGCACGCAGCAGGTGTTGGGCAGACGCGGCGCGGCGGCGCCGTAGATGTGGATCAGCGCATCTACCTGAATCGAGCCCCTCGCCCCTTGTGGGAGAGGGGTTGGGGAGAGGGGCGATGGGAGGCAGAGTGCCCCCATGGCGAGCAGCCCGGCTTCGAGCCGTTCGCGCATCAACTGCATGTGCGGCAGGTCATCGGCCAGCGTGCGGGCGCAGTGCTCGGCGGCGGCCGCGAAGCCGGCGATGCCGGGCAGGTTCTCGGTGCCGCCACGCCGGTTGCGCTCCTGGCGGCCCGACAGCAGCGCCGGCCAGGCCAGGCCCTTGCGCAGCAGCAGCGCGCCGATGCCTTTCGGGCCGTGCAGCTTGTGCGCCGACACCGACCACAGATCGGCGCCGCTGTCTGCAAAGCTGAGCGCCGACTTGCCGATCAGCTGCGTGGCATCGACGTGCAGCGGCACGCCGTGGGCGTGGGCGATCTCGGCCAGCTGCTGGATCGGCATCAGCACGCCGGTTTCATTGTTCGCACCCATCACGCTGACCAGCGCCACATCGGGGCCGATCAGGTCGCGCGCCGCGTCCAGATCGAGCTGGCCTTCGCTGCCCACCGGGATCAGATCGACCGCGACGCCCTCGCCTTTCAGGCGCTCGGCCAGCGCGAGCAGGCCCGGGTGTTCGACGGCGGAGAGCACCAGCCGACGCCGCGCCGGGTCGCGCTTGAGCGCGCCGAGCAAGGCGGTGTGATTCGATTCGGTCGCGCCGCTGGTGAAGATCAGTTCGGCGCCCTGGCAGCCCAGAAACGTGGCGATGCGCGAGCGGGCGTCGCTCAGGATGCGCCGCGCCGCCTGGCCGGGCTCATGCGTCGAGGACGGATTGGCCCAGGCACGCTCCAGCACGTCGAGCATCTCCTGCAGCGCTTCCGGCGCGACGCGGGTGGTGGCGTTGTGGTCAAGGTAGATCATTGCCAGAACTCCCGCTGCGGGTCGGCGCACAGGCGATCCAGCAGCTCGGTCAGACGGCTGCTCCGCAGTCGCAAGTCCCAGCGGCTCTCGGCGTGCTGGCGCGCGAACAGCAGCCAGCCGCCCTGTCCGTCGTGGTCCTCGACCGGCAGCAGCCAGGCGATCTCGATCTCGCCGCCTGCGGGGTCGATGTTGCGCGAGCAGTTCGGACTCAGCACTTTCCAGCCCGGCCCTTCCGGCACCACGCGCGGCTGCACGTACTTGTAGCGCTGGCGCGTCGGCAGGGCCCGCTCGATGCGCCGACAGATCAGGTCGTGCACCGCCGCACCGGCCGCGTCGCCGCTCGGCGGCTCGCCACCGCCGCCGAACGATGCCCCGGCAGCGGCTGAGAGTCGGCGCCCGACGCGGCTCATGTCAGGCCAGTCCAGCCAGGGCGATCTCTTCCTCGAAACAGCCGAGCACCCGGCCGCCCTGGAACTCGACCAGGTAGATCGGCAGATTGGCCTCGGTGTGATGGCCGACCTGGACGATCTCGCCGATGCCGCCGGAGGGCACCAGCAGCGCGCCGTCGGCGGTGTCGGGATAGCTGCCGTCGTTGAACAGATCGGCCGCAGCCTTGACGTGCTGGCCCCACTCGAATTTGGGCAGACGGGTTTCGATCATGGTGGACTCCAGAGCTGAAACGGTGGCAAAGGCAGAAACGGGTGGCGGGCGGTGCAGCGCAGCGCAGCGCTCAGCGGATCTCGGCCAGCTGCGCGGCGCGCTCGCCCAACTGCGCCAGCACTTCGGGCGGCAGGTTGTCGAGCGTGCAGAGCTCCTTGGCGCGCATGCCGACCTTGTGGCCGCTGCTGACGAACTCGACCGCGTAGATGTAGAACTGCTGCAGGAAGGTGCCGATCGACTGCACGTAGCCGATGTCGCCCTTGTGGACCAGCACCTCGCCGATGTCCTTGCCGGTGTAGGTGCCGTCATTGCGGATCACGCTGCGGCTGATGACGCGCTCGCCCATCTTGAAACGCGGCGGATCGGCGATCTCGATGGCGTCGTCGTCACGGGCAATGTCAGCCATGCTCGGCTCCTTCGGGTTGAGTGGGTTGCGGGCCTTGTTCGAGTTCGGCACGGCGCTGCAGCGCGCGCTCGCGCACCTCGGCGTCGTCATCGCTCGTGAGGCGCTGCAGCACATGGCCGACCGCGCGGCCGGCGGCCTGCCAGCGCACCAGCCAGTCGGCGTCACACGCCAGCGCATCCAGCAGCGGCACCGGCAGGCGCTCGGCGACGATGCGGCGCACCTCGGGCGCGGCGTCCTCGACCAGGCGCCAGAGCGCCGGCATCTCCAGCCGACGCGCCACCGCCAGGCGCACCTGCAGATCAGGGTCAGTCGCCAGCAGCGGCAGCAGCGCCAGCGGCAGACGCCGTGCCACGGTGGTGCGCACGTCGTAGTCGGCGTCGTGGATCAGCCGACTCAGGTGCTCGACGTCGATGCGCTGCGCCACCCGGATGCGCACTTCGCGGTGCGGGTCAGCGCACATGGTCTGCAGCAGGCGCTGCGGCACGCGCAAAGCCACCTGCAGCCGCACTGTCTCGTCGGGGTCGTTGACCATCGGCGGCAGATGGAACACATCGGTGTGGCGCGCCGCGATCGCCCGCACCTCGAAATACGGGTGCTGCAGATGCTGCGCGGCCAGCGGCCGATGGGTGCGGAAGAAGCGGTCGATACGACGCGCGTAGGCGTCGTTCATGCAGCAGCGGCCCGGCTCGCAGCCACCGCTGGCGTGCAAGTCGTGGTGCGCGCAGGCCTGGCAATCGATCGGCGCGCCTTGCCAGTCGAGCATCGGGATGTCGGTGTCGATGGCAGGCTGGTCGGGATGCATCGCAGCGTTCCTCAGGCGGCCAGCCGTGCCCAGGCCGCCGCGCCGAACACGGCCGGCGCGGTCGGCGCATCCTCGTCGTCGGGCTGGCCGGCGTCCAGGCGCTCCTGGCGCTGGCGCACCGCTTCCAGCACGGCGCCGCCGACGCAGTCGTCCGGATCGAGCTGGCGCAGCAGCGCCAGCGCGTCGCGCGCCTCGACGCCATCCAACAGCCGCAGGCTCAGGTAGGCGTAGCCCTTGAGCGAGAACAGATAGAAACGCACGCCGGCATCGAAGCGGGCGCCGGCCAGCGGCTGGCGCGGCACCTCACGCCAGTAGAGCGGCAGGCCGAGCGCCTCGGCACCGGCGTGCAGCGCCTTGCGGGCGATGTCGCGCGCCGGGCCGAGCCGGTGGCCGTAGAAATGGTGCCGGTAGAGCGCGATCAGCACCGCCGGATGGCCGGGCGCGAGCGCCTGGGCGCGCATCAGCGCGGCCATGGCGGCCGGCGCATCGGCCCGGCACAGGCCGGCTTCGAGCAAGGCGGCTTCAGCGGCGGCCGGCAGACCGTGGCCAAGAACAGCAGTGTCGAAGTCGGCGTCCATGCGGGCGTTTCCCTGAGCTGATGGGCGGCGTCAGATCCGCTTGAGCGAACTGAGCGAGAAGGTCGCCTGCGCTGGCGGCGCGGCGTCCCCCGAGCTGCTGCAAGCGCAGGAGGCCGCCGTCGGGCTGGTGAAGGTCAGGCCGGACTTGGTCGGGGTGTCGGCAAAGTCCATCGTGAAGCCGTCCAGCAGCAGACGGCTCTCGGCCGGCAGGAAGACGCGCGTGCCGCCCAGCGCCAGCTCGGCATCACCTTCCTTGGGCGCGGCCTCGACGGTGAACTCGGCGTTGTAGCCAGAGCAACCGCCCGGCGAGACCTGCAACCGGAAGCCCCCGGCAGGATGCTCGGAGAACCTCACCATGCGGCTGATGAACTTCTGCGCGGCGGGTGTGACAGTGACGTTGGGCAGGATCATGGCGTGCTCCGCTCAGACTTTCTTGATGCAGCCTTCGACCGGGCAGACCGCAATGCACTGCGGCGCGTCGAACTGGCCTTCGCACTCGGTGCACTTCTTCGGGTCGATGACGAAGGTGCCGCCCTTTTCGCGGATGGCGACGTTCGGGCATTCGGGCTCGCAAGCGGAGCAGCCGGTGCAAGTGGAGGCAATGATCTTGAGGGCCATGACAATCTCCTGGTCTGAAGGCTGGGACAGTGGGTTGGAAAGGGGTTCGGCGGGCCTGGAACTCAGGCCGCCTCAGCCGAAGCGCCGGTGTAGGCGCCCTGGCGGATGCGCGCATCACCGCGCACGCTGTGCTGGATCTGGCCGCTGGCGACGCGTTCGCGGTAGCCGCTGAACCAGCTCAGCGCGGCTTTCTCGATGAACTCGTGGGCGTATTCGTCCACCGGCTCGATGCCGGCAGCGCTCAGCTCGTCACGCGGGCAAGCGCCGATCTTGGACACCAGCACGGCGTGGCAGTCGTTGATGGCGCTGACGACCGAGGGCAGCACCTCGTCCTCGCCGTAGCCGCCCTGGCAGTACAGATCGACACGGCGATGGCCGACGAACAGCGCCTCGCGCTGGCTGACCTCGAAGATCTGGAACTCGGTGGCGTGGCCGAAGTGCAGGTTGACGCGGCCGTGGCCTTCGGTGGCCACCGCGACCAGCACCTTCATGTCCGGATCGACGTTGAACATCTGCTGGTCAAGCACGGCGGCCAGCGCATCGACCTTGGCCTGGTGCTGGGCCTGGCGCTCGACCTCGACCTTGTCTTGGTAGGCGCGGCGCTTGTCGATGTCGTAGACGATGTCCATCTCGTCGATCTTGTCGAGCGTGAATTCGTCCGAGCGGTCTTCGCCAAGCAAGCCGACGGCGTCGGCGCGGCACTGGCGGCAATGGCGCATCAGATTCGCGCCGCCCATGCAGGCGTCCTGCACCGCTTTCAGCTCCTGCGCCGTGGGCCCGCGCTGGCCGGTCAGGCCGAACACAGTGCCGTGCTCGGCTTCGCTGATCAGCGGCATGATGTTGTGCAGGAAGGCGCCGCGTTTCTTGACCTCGCGGTTCACCTCGATCAGGTGCTCGTCATTGATGCCGGGGATCAGGACCGAGTTGATCTTGGTCAGCACGCCGCGCGCGGTGAGCATTTCCAGGCCGAGCATCTGGCGCTCGTGCAGGATGCGCGAGGCCTCCACACCGGTGATGCGCTTGTGGTCGTAGAAGATCCACGGATAGATCTTGGCGCCCACTTCCGGATCGACCATGTTGATGGTGATCGTGACGTGGTCGATGTTGTACTTGCAGATCTCGTCGACCTGGTCCGGCAGCGCCAGGCCGTTGGTCGAGATGCACAGCTTGATGTCGGGCGCCTTCTCGGCCAGCGCGCGCATGGTGTCGAAGGTCTTCTTCGGGTTGGCGAGCGAGTCACCCGGGCCGGCGATGCCGAGCACCGTCATCTGCGGGATCTCGCTGGCCACCGCCAGCACCTTCTTCACCGCCTGCTCGGGCGTCAGCTTCTGACTCACCACGCCGGGGCGCGACTCGTTCGAGCAGTCGTACTTGCGATTGCAGTAGTTGCACTGGATGTTGCAGGCCGGCGCCACGGCGACGTGCATGCGGGCGAAGTGGTGGTGCGCCTCTTCCGAGTAGCAGGGATGGTTCTTGACCTTGTCCCAGATTTCGGCCGGCATATCGTCCGGGCCGCCCGACGAGCCGCAGCTCGCCTTGCCCTCGCCGCCGCTGGTGCCGCAGCCGCCGCCGGTGGCGGGCAGATCCTCGATCACCTGGCTCAACACCTGGCGACCTTTGCGTAGATCACCGATGTTGACGAAGGCGGTGGCTTGAGACATGGCAACTCTCCGTTCGAACCGCTGCCGGGCAATGTGAGTCACGGCAGCGCGTTGGGGGTGTGATGGAGAGCTGAATTGCGAGAGCCGTGCCAGGTGTGAATTTGTTATGAATCAATGACTTGCGTGATCAGCCAGCCCGACGCCCCGCTGTGTGGACTGCGACAAAGCCGACATCCGGGACAGAACACGACCACGCCCGAGCAGGCGCGCCGGATCGGAATGCGATGATCCGCCGCTGAAAGGAACCACCCTGATGCGACCCACCCGACGCGCCCTGGCGGCACTGCTCGCCGTCCCGGCGGCCCTTCTCATGCTGCTGCCGGCCGCCCCGGCCTGCGCGGCCGGCACCGAGGCGAAGATCGGTGACGTGCTGCCGGATGTCGTGCTGACCGGACTCAACGGCGCCGACCGGCGCCTGTCGGCCTACCGAGGCAAGCGGCTCATCATCAACGTCTGGGCCAGCTGGTGCGGCCCGTGCCGGCAGGAAATGGCTTCGCTGGAACGGCTGGCCTGGCAACCGGGCGAGCCGCCGCTCACCGTGATCGGCATCTCCACCGACGACTACCGCGACCGCGCGCTGGGCTGGCTGCAATCCAGCAACGCCACCCTGAGCCACTTCATCGACCACCAGCTGCAACTCGAAACCCTGCTCGGCGCCTCACGCATCCCGCTGACCGTGCTGGTCGATGAACGCGGCCGCGTGGTCGAAAAGGTCTACGGCGCGCAGGAGTGGGATGGCGCGGAGGCGCGTGGGGTGATTCGGCGGGCGTTTGGGAAGGCGAAGGCGGGGGCGCGGCCGTGAGAAAGTGGGCTCAGGATGACTGCATGGCGAAGCGCAAAGTGACAGGGTTTAGAGAAATTCAGCTACCCCAGCAGACTCGCGCAGGAACACCAAATCACTTTAATCCAGCGACCCAGCCCAGCGCTTCATCCAAGTTCAAGTAGATGGTGGCGTAGGCCTTTCGGAGAAGTACATCCGGAAGAGCCCAATCCCACTTTTCCCGCTGAAGGTTGGATACATCGGCCAGCAGTTCATCAAGTGTTGGTGGTACTCCGATGACCACATCCTTCAATATATTCAGAATCTCATCAACTGAGCGATATTCCTTTTGAACCTCGACACCGGGCCCGGCAGGTGCCGCGCGGATTCCTCGTGACTGCAGAAGACACGCAAGAGCCTCATTCGCGGCGTCGCCAAGCCAAGTGAGGAGAAGCACCTCACGCCCCTGATCGATCATGAACTCTTTTGCTAGATGGCGATCCATATAAGCCTGACGTGCCTCCTGCAAAAAACGTCGGGCAATAGGGTCGAGGAAGACAGGAATCTCGTCGGACTCGAACAGTTCTCTCATCTTCGTACGAACGCGCGTGTGTGTGCGCCCGACACCCCCGTTGAACAGCGGCGGGACACCACCCTTCGTCCTAGTAACATAGATTGTTTTCTGCTGGTCATCAACCTCATCAACTCTCCAGGTCTTGCCTGCAAACAGGATGCGCTGCCCTGGCGAAAGCATCTGCGAGATGGGGAT
Source organism: Leptothrix sp. (in: b-proteobacteria) (assembly GCA_041083665.1). Lineage (GTDB taxonomy): Bacteria > Pseudomonadota > Gammaproteobacteria > Burkholderiales > Burkholderiaceae_C > Sphaerotilus. The sequence continues at coordinate 94,454 of JBFPGZ010000010.1, read as the reverse complement.
CGTTCCCAGAACCTTGCCTCCGGCGACGATACGGAATTCTTCGTCAGCGGCAAAGGCTGCATAGAAGCTGTAATGGTTGACGAATTTTTCGCCAAGCGGCCCGTGCAGCAGCGTGCCAGACGAGTCCTGCATGAGTAGTTCTTTCCTGCCAAGATGACGCAGCAAGCTGGCAAATTCGTCCTTGGTCAACCCGCCGAATGGTGCCCCGGGAGCACAGAGCAAAGCGTACAACTGACCAATGCCAGCACCGCCGTTTTGTGCGATAAAGGACAGAATCTGCTGCACCAGTGTAGACAGATGACAGCCGCTGGCTGCTGGCGGCTCAAACCACGATTCGATAAGGAGTTGGACCATGGCCGTCATCTGGACTGTGCCCAAGCGCAACATGGTATCAAGCGGTGAGTTGCTATTCACCGCGTCCTCAATGCAGTAGCCACGCAAAATAGCCGGCTCGCCGGGACGGCGACCAGATCGACCGAGCCGCTGGCGAACGCTGGCCACCGAAGGAGGCGTGTTGATCTGGACAACGCACTTCACTGCACCAATGTCGATACCAAGTTCAAGCGTGTTAGTACAGACGGCAGTGGCTGGCCGCTCCCTCTGCTTGAGGGCCAATTCTGTCTCCGACCGGATCTCTTTCGACAGGCTACCGTGGTGTGGCCAAAATTCGTTTGGAACCTGCTGATCAGTGCACATCTTGTTCAGCAGGTGCGTGTAGCGCTCGACTTCACGTCTGGAGTTCGGAAACACCAGGTTGTTCGATCCGCGTAATACCTTGAACAGGTGTGCGGCAATCTGTGCCGGTGTGATCGGATCGATTTCCTCCTCTTCGGTGCCGACTTGCGTCGATGGCCGAATAGCGAGTGGCTCTTCGTAGCCCTTCACCAGGATCTGCAGTTCACCACCCTCTGACCTAGATTGAACGATCGCCACTTGGCCTCCCTTGCCTGGGCGAAGAAACTCCGCAGCAAGCGTCATATCGCCCAAGGTGGCTGATAGCCCCACGCGAGGGATGGGCCTACGGAGCACCTGTTCGATGCGGTGCAGCAGCGACTGCAGTTGTTTTCCTCGTTCCGAGCCAATAAAGGCGTGCAGTTCATCGACGACAAAAAAGGCGGTGCGCTCGAAGACAGACCCAACCGAAGTACCGCGATTGCAAAGCAGTGCCTCAAGGGACTCGGGGGTGATCAGCAGGACGCCTTGCCGTTTAGACAGGAAGCGCGATTTTGTTGTCGCTGATATGTCACCATGCCAAGGCCAGACCGGCACTTCGAGCTGTTCGCACAGCCGTTCCAATCGGCCGAACTGATCATTGATCAGGGCTTTGAGTGGGCTGATATAGACGATCATGCCGAGAGGAAACTGCTTCAGCAGGTGCGTCAACGCCGGCAGGAATGCCGCTTCTGTCTTGCCAGCAGCAGTGGCTGCAGCAACGATGACGTCTCGATCGGCCTTCAGTATCAGCGGAATCGCCGCTTCTTGCGCCTCACGGAGCGACGCCCACCCTTCAGACCAAATAAAACGCTTAATGCGCACATCCAGCAAGTTGAAAGAAGTCGATGCGTCGGCAGTCATTCAGTTCCACCGCTACGTCATTCACAGTTTGAATGAGGCAAATTCGTCATCAGCATCTTGCGCTGCGAGCGTGTCAGCGAGGCCGCCGGTATCCGCTACTACCTCGATCCCACCCAGAAGCTCCGACCAAGACGCGTTCGGATTCTGCTCAAGGACGGCCAGCAAGTTGATGAAAGAAGTGATCGTGGTGCGGGGCGTCCGAAAGTACGTGTCACCGATGCGCTTGGAGCAGTGTTCCATGAAGCTGAAAATGCCCTGATCTGGGACCAAGTACTGAGTCGCATCACCTGCCGCGAACACGTGCCGGATCTTCTGCAGTAATACATAGAAGTCCTCAGGCGTCAAACTGGCGAGCGGGACGACAGGTCCACTGAAATCAACCAATCCATCGGCAGCAAACGTATTCTGAGCCAGTCGGCTCTGTAGTGCTGGGTAACTGTACAAGCCACGTCGCGTGTCGAGCAGGAATTCGGGTGTTCCGCCGAGAACAAAGCCGAGACCCACAGCTGTTCCCTGCAGAGAGTCGTTCAGGATGCGCAGGATCTGCTCGTAGTTGGCGTTGCGAGCCTGGGTGTTAGCCAGCTTGTACAGATTCACGAGTTCGTCCAAGCTCACAAGGAGTCCGGCAAACCCGGCTAGGCGAATGAAGCGTGCCAGCAGCTTGAGCTGGTCGTATACCGCCGCATCGTCTACGATGGTCCGAACGCCTAGGGCTTGTTTGGCTTCCGTCTTGGTCGCGAATTCACCACGCAACCATCGCACGGCATCTGCTTTCAGCTGCTCGTTTCCATCGTCGAATCCGCGGCAGTAGGCTGCAATCACGTCGGCAAAGTCGTAGCCGTTGACCAATTCGGTGAGGTGGTTGAGCTTTTGTCGAATCACGGACTCTGTAGTAATTCCGGTTACCTTGGCTTCCGCCTTGGCTGTTCCGATGAATTTCTCCACGATGCCAGCCAGCGCCCCACCGTCGGGCTTAGTCCGAGTGGATAAATTGCGCATCAGCTCCGCATAAAGCGACCGCGCTTGACCGCCACTGGCGTGGAGGCGCCGATCGGGGTTAAGGTCGGCATTGGCGACCACCAGCTTCTTCTCCATTGCCACGGCACGCACGAGGTTCAGGAAGAAGGTTTTCCCTGCGCCGTACTCACCTGTGACCACCCGAAATGCTGAGCCTCCGTCTGCGATGCGGTCGATATCCCCCACAAGGGTTTGAATCTCTCGCGTGCGCCCCACTTGAATCAGGTGCTGGCCGGTACGGGGCACTACTCCAGCGCGCAGCGATTGGATGACCACGTCGCGGTCTTTGGGGCGAATAGGTGTGCTCATGCTTCAATTTTCTCCCTAACTTCACTGTTCACCTCGATGGGGTCGTCGCCTTCGGTGAATGGCACATCGTGAGCGTCGAAAAACGCTTCGTTGATGCGCTCCAGCGCCCCATCAAGCATCAATTCCAAGTCGGCAGCCGCATCCTGCGCCTCCTCCCTGGTCCACTGCGGTCGAGTGAGGAGTAACCTGGTCAATGCTGCGTGTGCCTCGTCCAAACCCAGCAAGCCGGGTGCTTCGACCTGATTGGACTCGACCTCGGGTTCAGTTTCTGCAGCCTGCGCTAGCACTGATACTGATGGTTGCTCCACAGCATCTTCGGTGAAGATACTCGCCAAAAGCGCCGACACCTTTGCCGTGTCTTGTTGCAATGCCGCGATGCGCGCCGTGTCCAGCTTGAACTCGGCTGTCGGAGTCTCGGGCTGCACCCCAACGGAAGCGCTGCCATCGCTTGACGATGCAGCATGTAGATCGCTGAAAACCCTCTTCACATCGAGCCCCAAGATCTTGTAGATCTTCTCGAGCATCTTCACCTCTTGAGGTGAGACAGTCCCGTCGGCTTGAGCCAAGATGGCCATGAAGAAAGCGATGGTTCCTCTGGCCGAGGCATCCAGCATTTCCATCCGCTTCTTGAGTGACGCCAAGGTCGCTGGCGCGGCAAGCAAGAGTTGCAGATGAGCCGACAACCGATTTTGATGGCTAGGCGCCAAGTGCACCCAGGCTTGAATCTGGTTGCTCAGATGGTGCATCTCTAGCTCACCAAAGGAGCCATCTGCCGCAGCCACGGACGAAGCCAGCTGAAGGGTCAGCAGTGCCGCCTGATACGCCGGGGCTGTTCGCGGAGGCTCACCTGACACCGGAAGTGCGAAAAGAACCACCAACTCTTCAGGTTTTGGCTGCCTTGCCCCACCCAGGATATCTGGTTCAAAGCCAATGTTCATCGCGAACAAAGTCCGCGCGAGCGCCTGTGTTCGATCCTTGTTCAGACCTGCCCTCGCGCCAAGGAGGGTCTGTAGTTCTTGGAAAGCCATAGTCGCAGGCCCCTTGGCGACGCAGTCTTTCAAACGGTCAAAGGCTTGACGTGTACTCAACGGCCAAAGGTACTGCGGCAGTAAAAGTACTCCCTCCAGGGAATCGCGCGCTTCTGTGTTGCGGCCGACGAATCTGCTGTAGGCATCCAGTTCATCAGTGGCTGCGTCCACGATGGCACGGATAGACTGGATAGGTTTTGTCAATACCGACACGTCAGGCGTTTCGCCAAAGGTCAACTTGATCTCGTTGTAGCCGCGAAATCCAGCAGAAGCAGGCCGGTACACAAACTTCAACTTAGTGCGGTTCTTCGGGATAACGAGACCCGACCCATATAGCTCCAGGTAGCGAGCCTCAAACATCGCATTGAGTTGTTCCCCACAGCGTGTCGCCGCCGTCCTGGGATAGTAGTTGGGATCCAACTTGACCCAAGCTAGTGCCAGCGGCGTAGGCACTGGCGCACCATCAAGTGCCGCTTGACCTAGCGCGAGCTTGATATACATTGGCAGCTCGAATGACTTGATCAGTTCAGGGATTGGCCGCTCATACAGTTTGCGACTGTTGCTGAGAGAAACCCAGTTCAATAGCTCACTGGCATAGCTCCTGAACGACCCAGACTTCTCACCATAGATACCAAGCAGACGACGCAGCTCGGTGGCAATAATAGGCCAGTCTTCCACGGCTGCTGCGTCTGTTTTTGCATCGATGATCGCGCGCCGCTCAAGTCCGTAGAAAAATATGAATACGTAGCCGACATCAGCGTCTGGATCAGACCTTCCGCCAGCCAACCAGTTCAAATATGCCCTGCGTGCTGAGTTTGAAATCTCAGAATAGCTGGGCCAATACCCCATCTGACGTTCGGTGTACTCGCCATGTGATGCCACAGGCTTCGATGGATCAATCAGGCAAGGATCATTGGCTCCGCTCGGAGTCTTCAATATTGTCCCTACATATAGCATCCCACCCGGAATCAAGATCCCAGCGATCTCTACCGTCACGCCGCGAGGAATCCACTTTGCTGGACCGAAGTGCTTTGGACCTTCTGGCACTTTGAATTCAGATTGCGCTGAAGAAGGTGGGGCAGTGACCCGAACAGGTTCGTCGACGTCGGGCAGAAATCTGGTTGTCGACGAAGTTGGCTGCAGAGGGGCTTGTCCCACCAGCGTGGGAGCGCTGGGCTCGGCGATGATTGGTCGCCATGCTGGTGTTGCGACCGGAGCGATCGTCAATTCCGTAGGCTGCTGGGAAGCACCCTCGGCCTGCCAGTTTTCATCCACCGATTGTTTGTTACCTGCTGCGAACTTCTTGTAGGCGAACCAAGCTACAGCCAGTGCGCCCAAGCCGAACCATGCCTCTTTGAGGGTCATCGCCAGCAGCACCACCAGAACTCCGATGACAACCAAGCCGCCGCCGGTGCCAGATTTCTTTCGCATGCCCAATGCTCTCTCCCTGTCGTGGCAGTCGCCGCTTGATCCATCTGATCAACATGTGATTCTGATCAGAATCGTACTTGCTGCACTCCCCTAGGGCGGTGATCAGCGGGCATCGTGGTGAGGAACTTCACGTGCGCCGGTTTTCACTGCAAAACCGCCACATAACCGTCTGAACCGTCATGGTTTTTGTGGAGGCCGACCTTTGAGCGGAGGAGCCCCTCAAAACCAGGGCGGTTCAGTCTGCATCACAGCAGAGCCCATGGCACATGTGGGCAAGCTTCAGCCATCACGATCTGATACAAGCCCTGAACAGATGGCGAATGGTGGTAAAGAATTCGCCGAAGCGATCCTGTGTATCGGTGCGCAGGTAGCCACTGACAAAGGTACGCAGCTCCTCGTCGCTCAGGTCTGGAGCCAGAAACGGTTCGATCGCCTGTGCCCGCAGCGCATTGAGCTTGGGCAGGTCGAGGCCGAGTTTCCTGATCGTTTCCAGAGCCGCCCGATCCGTTTCGTTGGCGGCAGATATCCGACCGTCGCCGGTATAGGCAAACCGGTCAGCGCAGCCGGGATCGAACGGCGACACCAGCAACTGCGCATCGAACCAATCGCCCTTCAGATTGCCGCAATGCCGTGGCGCGCCCTTGGCCAGATTGCTCTGGCAGGAACACAGCAGATTCGCGTACTCCAGCGCATCCACCGCCGGGTCGTGCTGTGGCTGGAAATGCTCGATGTGGGCGTCGTGCTCCTCCAGCCGACGTTCGCAATAGCAGCAGATCCAGCCTTGCTCGCGCATCAGCGCCAGCTTGAGCGTTCTTTTCAGCTCGCCGGCCAGCGCGCCGAAACTCGGCTGCCAGTCCTCGTTGGCCTGTGCCTTCCAGTCGAGCAGTGCCTGCGGCTCGGCATGCTTGGCGATGGCTTTCATCGACCGATCAGTTCGTGGCGGCGGATCAAAACCTCCGCTTTGACCAGCTCCGGATCGTCGCCGATCGCCTGCCTCAAGCCGGAAATCGCGCTGCGTGCCTGCGCCAGCTGACCTGCCTCGATGGCGTCGAATACCGTCCCGAGCTGAACCGCTACCGGGTCCGGCCGGGTGGTGGGCAGACCCATCAGGTCTTCCAGGATGCGTTCAGCCGTCTTGCCGTAGGACTCGTTCGGTTGCGTGACCACCATCCCATCGCGGGTCTGCGCCAGAAAAAACAGCGATGGCGGCTGCACCTGCGTGATGACATGCGGCGAATGCGTCGAGATGAAAAACTGGCAGCCAGGAAATACCTCCAGCAGACGCGACACCACGATGCGCTGCCAGCCGGGGTGGAGATGCAGGTCGATTTCGTCGATCAGCACCACGCCGGCCCCGCTCAGCGGCTGCTCGGACACCGGATTGGCAATGGCCAGCCGGCGCGCCAGGTCGCCGATCAGGGCGATGACGCATTTCTCGCCGTCGGAAAGCTGGTTGACCGACAGGCGTTCACCGCCCTTCTGCACCTCCATGCGCAGCGGGTTGCGCCGCACCGTGAGGTTCGAGAAGTCAGGCATGAACTGGCCCAGCGCACTGCGCACCGCTTCGAGCTGACGGTCCGGGAACTGGTAGCCCTCGGGCTTGTCCGGGTCGTCCTGGTAGCGGCGGTATTCGTTCTCCAGATCCTCGCGCTCGCGGAACCATTCAAAGAAGGTGCGGAAATTGGCCCCGCTGGTCAGCGCATCGTCGTAGGCCGACATGAGCGTAAACCGGTGCCGCTCGCGTATGCGCAGAGGAATATCCAGCACGGCACGGTTGACCGGGTAGTACACGAACAGCGGCAGGTTGCATTGCTCGTCCGCCAGTGACAGTCGGCGCTGCAGGTCGCGCGCGAATTCGTTCAGCTCTGACAGGCTGCTCCGATCCTCGGCAGCGCCATGCCCGCTGCGAGCCTTGGAAAGGCGCCAGGCCACGCCTGTACCGCCATCGGCCTGACACTGGAGCTCAATCGCGGCCGATGGACAGGCATTGGTGATGTGCTCCTCGGCGATCGGCCGCCCCGAACTGCCGGCATGGCGGATACGGCTCACCGCCCACGAAAGCAGGATGGCGATCGCATCGAGCACCGTCGATTTGCCGGCACCGTTGACGCCGCAGAACACGTTCAGACGTGCATCAAAATCAAGATGCAGATCACGCGCGCCCCGGTAATGCGTCAGGTTCAGCCGTTCAACTCTCACAAGGGCACTCCGGTCAGGATGGGTCAGCGTCAGACTGGTCAAGGCATCGCAGTCAATGCCTGTGATTGTGGCCCAGACGATGACTCCGATCCCGGGTGAACAGATGCACCCCAAAACCAGCCTTTACACAGGCTTGCCGCGCCGGCATGACGCGGCACGATCGGACCTTGCGATTTCATTCCACCTGATCGACACACGTCACGCGAGGTTTCCATGCCCATCAACCGCCGACATTTCACTGTCCTGGCCGCTGTTGCCGGACTCGCCCTCCAGGCCCATGCGGCTGACGAGCGCGCCAAGCCCGAAGACGCCAAAGCCATGCTGACCAAGGCGGTGGCGCACATCAAGGCCGCCGGACGCGACAAGGCCTTTGCCGACTTCATGACCAAGCCAGGCCCCTGGGTTGATCGTGACCTCTACATCACGGTGTTCGACATGGCCGGCAAGACCCTGGCGCATGGCGCCAACCCGCGCATGGTCGGCAAGGACAACATCAACCTGCAGGACGCGAACGGCAAGTTCCACATCAAGGAGCGGCTCGAGATGGTCAAGACCAAGCCCAAGGGCCAGCAGGAGTTCGCCTTCCTGAACCCGATGACCAAGCAGATCGAGCCCAAGGTGATGTTCTTCGAACGCATCAACGACATCGTCGTTGCCTGCGGCGCCTACACCGCCCCCTGAACCGCGATTCGAACCGACTGCTCACCATGTCAAAACGCCTGCGTTTATCTTCCATCGGCGTCCAGATCGGCCTGGCCGTCGGCGTCGTTCTGCTCGGCATGCTGTGCGTCATCGGCACCGGAGTGTTCGGCCTGCGCCAGGTCGAGCGCCACATGACCGAGCTGGTGACGGTGAGCACCGTCAAGAGCGACGCGGCCTCGCAGATGCGGCTGGCCATCGTCGAGCGGGTCGATGCGGTGCGCAACATCGCGCTGACGACTGAGATCAACCAGATGCAGGCCGACATCCAGCGCAACGAGGCGCTGGCCAAGGCGTATGCCGAGCATCGTGCCCGCCTGCGCGCGCTGCCGCTGTCAGCCGAAGAGCAAACCGCGCTCAACCAGGCCGACGCCGCCGAGGCGCAGGCCGCGCCGTTCCTGAAACAGGCGCTGGCCCTGGCGCGCACGATGCAGCCCGAAATGGCCGCCCAGGCGCTGACGCTCAAGCTCGGGCCGGTGCAGCAGCAGTGGCTGGCCGCCCTGGAGCGCTTGTCGGCGCAGACCGAGACTGGCCGCGCTGCGGTGCTGGCGGATGCGCAGAGCTCGCGCCAGCGCACGCTGGTCAGCATGTGCGCTGCGGGCGCGCTGGCGTTGATCATCAGCGTGACGCTGGCCAAGGTGCTGGCGCATGGCATCTCGCGCCGCTTGGCGCAGGCGGTCTCGCTCACGCAGCGCATCGCCGCCGGCGACTTGCGCTCAGCGGTCGAGCATCGCGGCCATGACGAAGTGGCGCAGACACTGGACGCGCTGGTCTCGATGCAAGCCCGGCTGGCCGGCACGATCAGCGACGTGCGCTCCGCCGCCCTGGCGATCGAAACCGCTTCTGGCGAGATTGCCTCGGGCACCAATGACCTCTCCGTCCGCACCGAACAAAGCGCCAGCAGCCTGCAACAAACCGCCAGCTCGATGGAGCAGCTCACCGGTACCGTGAAGGGCGCGGCCGAAAGCGCCGTGCAGGCCAGCCAGTTGGCCCGTGTCGCGGCCGAAGTCGCCGAGAGCGGTGGCGCCCTGGTGGCGCAAGTCGTGGCGACGATGCACGACATCAACACCAGCGCGCGCCGGATCGGCGAAATCATCGGCGTGATCGACGGCATCGCGTTCCAGACCAACATCCTGGCGCTCAACGCCGCCGTGGAGGCCGCCCACGCCGGCGAGCACGGCCGAGGCTTCTCGGTGGTGGCCAGCGAGGTGCGCATCCTGGCGCAGCGCTCCACCCAGGCCGCGCGCGAGATCAAGGCGCTGGTCGGCGCCAGCGTCGAGAAGGTCGATGCCGGCAGTCTGCTGGTCGGTCAGGCGGGCACGACGATGACCAACATCGTCGCCAGCGTGCGGCGCGTCAGCGAGGTGATTGCCGAAATCTCGGCCGCCGCCAGCGAGCAGACCCAGGGGCTCAGCCAGATCAACAGCGCGGTGACCGAGCTGGACCACATGACGCAGCAGAACGCCGCGCTGGTCGAGCAGAGCGCCGCCGCAGCCACCAGCATGAACGAGCAGACCGGGCGCCTGGCCCGGGCCGTCAGCGCGTTCCGGATCGAGACCGACGGCGCCCTGCATTGAGGCGCGCCGACTTCTGATTCACAGCTTGCGCACCTCGATGCGATGCTTCTGCAGCGCATAGCCGAGCTGGCGCGGTGTGACCCGGAGCAGCCGCGCCGCCTTGGCCTGCACCCAGCCGCATTGCTCCAGCGCCCAGATCAGGCGGTCGCGGTCGTCTTCGGGCGGCGTCGGGCTGATGTGATGCGCCGGCAGATCCTGCAGGCGTGAGCTCGGGCCGACCCGCAGCACCTCGTCGCTGTCCCAGTCGTCGTCGTCATCGGCCTCGGCTGAGGTCGGCGGCGGCATGTAGGGCGCCGGCGCTGGCGCAGCGCGCACGGGAATCGGCACCGGCCGACCGGGCGTGACGGCTGCCACCGCATCTTCCTTGTCGATGTAGTGCAGCGTCTGGGTCAGGCAGCGGTTGTGTTTGCAGGGGAAGGCGAGGTCGTGAATCGTGTCGCCCTGCACCATCGTCGCGGTGCGCTCGATGCAGTTTTCCAGCTCGCGCACATTGCCGGGCCAGTAGCAGTGCGTCAGCACCTTCATCGCTTCCGGGGTGACGCGCAGCTCGCGCCGGCTTTCCTTGTTGAAGCGCTCCAGGAAATGGTTCACCAGCGGCGGAATATCGTCGCGCCGCTCGCGTAAAGCAGGCAGGAAGATCGACACCACGTTGATGCGGTAATACAGGTCGGCGCGGTATTCACCACGCTTGACCATCCGCTCCAGATCGCGGTTGGTGGCGCAGATCAGCCGCACATCGACCTTGATCGGCTTGTTGCCGCCGACCCGCTCGAACTCGCGCTCCTGCAGCACCCGCAGCAGCTTGGCCTGGAAGGCCGCCGAGATGTCGCCGACCTCGTCGAGGAACAGCGTGCCACCGTGCGCCAGCTCGAAGCGGCCCTTGCGATCGCCGGCCGCGCCGGTGAAGGCACCGCGCTCGTGACCGAACAGCTCGCTTTCCAGCAGCGATTCGGTCAGCGCGGCGCAGTTGACCTTGATGAACGGCGCGTCCTTGCGCGGCGACAGGAAATGGATCGCCCGCGCCACCGCTTCCTTGCCGGTGCCGCTTTCACCGCGCAGCAGCACGGTGGCGCGCGACGGCGCAGCCTGGTGCACCTCGGCAAACACCTGCTGCATCGGCCGCGAGACACCGACGACGTTGTCGAGCGTGTAGCGCCCGCGCGGCTCGCGCGTCAGCGCCTTCTGCAGCCGGGTTCGCTCCATCTGCAAGCGCAGATGCGCATCGCGCACGGTGCGGTGCAGTACCACCCGCTGCGCCAGCAGTGCCGCCATCATGGTCAGCATGCGCACGTCATCGCTCAGGCGCGCACTGTCGCGCACCTCGCGCTGCGCCGCCAGCACACCAACCACGCTCTGCTCAGCCTTCATCGGCACGGCGATGAAGGCCAGCAAGCGCTCGTCCTGGGCGCCGAAAGCGCCGGTGCGGTCGATGAACTCGGGTGCCTGGCTGACATCCGGCACCACCACCGGCATCGCCGAGCTGTAGACATGGCCGATGACGCCTTCGCCCGGGTGCCAGTGGCCACGCTGCTCGTTGGCGCGGGTCAGCCCGACGGAGCTGTGCAGATGCAGCTCACCCTCTTCGTTGTCGAGCACGATCATCGCCCGATCCAGCCCCAGATGAGCTGCCAGCACATTGAGCGCGGCGCGGAAGTTGCCGTCGATGTCGAGCGAGGCACCGAGGATGCGGCAGATCTCGTAGATCGAGATCAGCTCCAGATGAGAGCGTTCCTGTTGTGCACGAGTCATCATCGAACTTCTCCTGTCAGGGCCTTTGCTCGAACTTGGTGCATCGCAACACAGCTCGGTGCACCGCCCGCATCAACGCGGGCCATACAAGCAGAAACCAACTACTTCGATGATGAAACTGCAAGAAGCGGGCCGTATCCAGCCAGATCTCACCACTGACCGGGTGGCGCCAGCAGGCGCTCGACCGGCGCGCCGCCGAGCAGATGCTGCTCGAACAGCTCGGGCACATCAGCTGGCGTCACACCTTGATAGAGCGTGCCTTCCGGATAGACCAGCACATTCGGGCCGCCGTCGCAGGGGCCGAGACAGCCGGAATAGGTCACAGCCACCTGCTCGTAGGCCTGGCGCTTTTGCTGCTCGGCCCAGAGCGCCTGCAGCACCGCAGAGGCCCCCTTGGCGGCGCAGCTGCCGCGCGGATGGCCGGGCGGACGCTGCTGGCTGCAGACAAACACATGTCGGGTCGGACGTGGCATGGTGAGGTTCTCTCAGGTTGACGTGGTGGCCAGCAGATGCTCCAGCGCCACCACATGCTCGGCCTCTTCGGCCGCGAATTCACGTGCCAGCACGCGCACTTCCGGATCAGTGGTGAGCGCAGCCACGGCGGCGTAATAGGCGTGCCCACGCCGCTCGCTGGTCAGCGCCAGCTCCAGCGCGTCGCGCCCATCCATCTGCGAGTCAACACCGACCCAATCGACCATCTCGGGCGAGATGCCATCGGGCCACTCGTACTCGTGCGGCGCCAGTGCCGGCAGCTTGCGAAAGCCGCCGCGCGCCATTGCCTCGGCCAGATGCTTGCGCGAGTAGCCGGCCATCTCGGTGAAAAAGGCTTTCAGGGTGCGGTTGCCATCGGTCTGCATCGCCGCCGAGAGCTCCTCGTAGCGGCGCGCAGCCTCGCGCTCCAGCTGCACGGCGTGCGCCAGAAATCGTTCGACGTCGTTCATGTCAACCAAACTTGAAAAGGATGCCGTGGCCGCCGCGCGGGTATTCCCACGCCACGTTCGAGTGTTCGGTGCAGATCACGCGGCAGCTGCCGCACTCCAGGCAGCCGTCGGTGATCAGCGTCACCGTGCGATTGCCCTCGGCCTTGTAGCAGGACGCCGGACACACGTAGGTGCACGACTGCGTCTGGCAATCGTTGGCGCAGACCTCGGGCGCCTTGATCTTGATGTGCGGCCGACCGTGATCAACCTTGTAGCGATTCTGGAAGAGTTTCTCTTCCACGTTCACGCGACCCACTGCTGCTGCGCTCATCGCACGGCCCTCCAGAGTTTGAATGCATCACCGACCAGGCCGGTCCACTTGCGGGCGGCCTTGAAGCTGCCCATGACTTCCTTTTCCTTGGTCAGCTTGTCCACGCCGTCGACGGTGAAGATCTTCTTCATCGCGCCGGTGACCAGGTCGGGATAGGTGGTGAAGAACTGCGGGCTGTCGTGCAGCACCTCAGGCATGTTGCGGTACTTCTTCAGATCCTTCATGACGAACGAGGCATCGAGCGCGGCCTTGTACGCCGACAGCGTCTTGGCACTCATCTCCTTGCTCTCGGCCTTGGCATTGATCACCGTCTCGGCCGCAATGCGACCGGTGGTCATGGCCAGATTCGAGCCCTCGCGGTGCGCCGCGTTCACGAAGCCGCCCGAGTCGCCGACGATCATCCAGCCGTTGCCGAAGATCTTCGGGATGGCGTGGAAACCGCCCTCGGGGATCAGGTGCGCGGCGTACTCCTTCATCTCGCCGCCGGCGATCAGCGGGGCGATCGACGGATGCTTCTTGAGCTTGTCAAGCAGCTCGTACGGCGTGGTGCGCTTGGGGTTGGTCTTGAAGTCGCTGAGCATGCAGCCCACGCCGATGGTCAGCGAATCCTTGTTGGTGTACAGGAAGCCCGTGCCCACCATGCCTTCGGTGACCGAACCCATCAGCTCGATGACCACGCCCTCTTCCTCGCCGATGTTGAAGCGCTGCTGGATCACCTCCTCGGGCATGAAGAGGATTTCCTTGACCGCCAGCGCCACGTTCTTGGCCTGGATCTCGGGGTGGAAACCGGCCTTGCGCGCCAGCGTGGAGTTGACGCCGTCGGCCAGGATGACCACGTCGGCAAACACGTCGCCGCCCATGCGGTCGCAGCGCACGCCCACCACCTTGTCGCCGTCCATCAGCAGCTGCTCGACCGTGGTCTCGCAGATCAGCAGGGCACCGGCTTCGCGCACCTTGGAGCTGAACCACTTGTCGAACTGCGCCCGGATGATGGTGTAGCGGTTGTAGGGCTCCTTGTTGAAGTCCTCGCTGCGGAAGTGCGAGCCAACGAAGCTGCGGTCGTCGAGCAGCCACATGCGCTGCTCGATGATGTGGCGCTCCAGCGGCGCGTCGTCGCGGAAGTCCGGAATGATTCTCTCCAGCGCGTCGCTGTACAGGATCGCGCCCTGCACGTTCTTCGAACCCGGGTATTCGCCGCGCTCGATCTGCAGGACTTTCAGGCCGGCTTTTGCCAGCGTGTAGGTCGCCGCGTTGCCGGAGGGCCCGGCACCGACGACGATCGCATCGAACTTTTCAGCCATGGTCGGAACTCCTCAAGCAACCTTGCGGATGCGCTTGTCGAGAAAGCTGCGGAACGCCTCCGTCAGCACGGGCAGCACCTGCATCGCGTTGCCGACGATGCCGTGGTGCGCAAAATCAAAGATGGGCGCGTTGGGGTCGGTGTTGATCGCGACGATCACATCCGAGGCTTCCATGCCGACGCGGTGCTGGATCGCGCCCGACACGCCGGCGGCGATGTAGAGCTTGGGCCGCACGGTCTTGCCGGTCTGGCCGACCTGGCGCTCGGCGTCCATCCAGCCGGCCTGGGTGACCGCGCGGGTCGCCCCCACCTCGGCGCCCAGCACGCGGGCCAGCTCCCACACCAGCTTGCAGTTGTCGGCGTTCTTCAGGCCCTTGCCGGCGGTGACGATGATGTCGGCGTAGGCCAGGTTCACCGTGTTGCGGTTGGCGTCGGGGATGAACTCCAGCAGCTTGGTGACGATGTCCGTCTCGATCATGCCCAGCGCCATCGTGATGATGTCGCCAGTGCGGCTCTCGTCGCGGCGCGGCATGGGCGCGGTGCGCGGGCGCATCGTGGCCATCTGCGGGCGATAGGCCAGCGTCATGATGGTGCACAGCAGCGAGCCGCCGAAGGTGGGGCGCGTGGCGGCCAGCGCACGGCCGTCGATGTTGAGCTCGGTACAGTCGGCGGTCAGGCCGGTGCCCAGCGTGGTGGCGACCGAGCCGGCCAGGTCGCGGCCCATCGTGGTCGCACCCAGCAACATGATCTCGGGCTGGTACTTGTTGACCAGATCGGTCAGGCCCTTGGTGAACGGCTCGTTGCGGTAGCCCTGCAGCACCGGGTCACGCATGATGTAGCAGTGATCGGCACCGTAGACGTAGGCTTCCTTGGCGTAGTCCTCCAGCTTGTCGCCAGGTCCGCCCAGCAGCACGCCGCACACTTCCACGCCCAGCTTGTCGGCCAGCTTGCGGGCCTCGCCCATCAGCTCCCAGCTGACGCTGTGCACCTGGCCACGGTCGTGCTCGATGAACACCCACACGCCCTTGTAGACCTTCAGGTGCTCGGGCAGTTCGGTGCTGCGGCCACTGCGGCCGGCTGTCTTTGCGGCGCCGGCGGCGGCGGCAGCGGCCATCGCGGGCTTGTCGGGTTCGGCCATGTGTCTACTCCTGTGGATGGGGTCGCGGCTCAGGCGCTCAGGCGCTCGACGGTCTCTTGTTCGAGCGTCGGGTGGGTGGTGAAGATCTTCTGCAGCAGGTTCAGGCAGACGTCGTTGACGCTGGCGCCATCACCGACCTCCTGCATGTCGGCGCGCTGGCTGCGTGCCTTGGGCGCGAACACCTTGCTGACGATGGTCGGGCTGCCCTTCAGGCCGATCTTGCTGATGTCCTCGATGCCGGCGTCGTCCTTGTTCCACTTGCGCACCGGCACCCGCGCGGCGCGCAGCATGTCGTCCATGGTGGCGAAGCGCATCTCGTTGGTGCCTTCGAGCATGGTGATCAGGCTGGGCAGCGTGGTCTGCAGGCGCTGCACACCGCCTTCGGCACGACGCTCCACGGTCAAGGTCTGGCCGTCCAGATCGACTTCGTTGATCTTGCTGACGTAGGTCAGCAGGTTCCAGCCCAGCCGCTTGGCGATGCCCGGGCCGACCTGCGCCGTGTCGCCGTCGATGGTCTGCTTGCCGGTGAACACCAGATCCACCTGCTGCTCCTGGCTGATCTTGCGGATCGCGGCGGTCAGCGCGTAGCTGGTGGCCAGCGTGTCGGCACCGGCAAAGGCGCGGTCCGTCACCAGGATGGCGTCGGTGGCGCCGAAGCTGATGCACTTGCGCAGCGAGTCCTCGGCCTGCGGCGGGCCCATGCACAGCATCGTCACCCGGCCGCCGAACTGGTCCTTCAGGCGCAGCGCCTCTTCCAGCGCGAACAGGTCATACGGGTTGACGATGGCCGGCACGCCCTGCCGCATGATGGTGTTGGTGACCGGGTGGACGCGGATCTGCGCCGAATCGGGCACCTGCTTGATGCAGACGACGATGTGCATGGTGGGACTCCTTCTTGCTGTCTCCCCTCTCCCTCGATGGGAGAGGGGCCGGGGGAGAGGGTGAAAGGGTGAGACGTTTGGACCGAGCAGAAAAAACCGTCTTCAGGCCACGTGCAGCCCCGGGCCGGCGGCCGGCTTGCGGCGATCCGACAGGCTGGCGCGCAGGCTATCCACCGAAACGTGCTGCTGGCCGTCGGCGTCCTGGAACACCTTGAAGACCTTTTCCTTCGCGGCGCTCGACTGCACGAAGTCCTGGTACGACTGCGTCAGCAGCTCGCGGTAGCGGCGGAACATCGCCACATCGTCCAGGCCAGCCAGGCCTTCAGCACGATGCAGGTACTGGTAGAAGCGCTTCAGGATGTGCAGGCGGTTCACATGCACCACCTTGGCATCGAAGCTGACGCCAAAGAAGTCGAGAAACTCTTCGGCGCTGGAAAGCGCCTTCATGCGCTCGATCAGGGTGATATCCATGTCTCGTCCCTTTCAATGTGTGTGATCAAGCCGCTGCGGCGGCAAAACGGACCATCGCGGTCGCCACGCCCGCCGATCCGGTAGCCGGCGGGCTGAGTGTCTGGAGATAGAACTGCTGCAGATCGCCATCGGTCGGCGTCAGCTTGGTGTTCAGCACGAAGTCGCGAATGCGCTCCAGCAGCAGCGGCACTTGCTGCGGCGACAGATGCAGGCCGAGGCGCTCGCAGGCGCTCACCAGCGCGGCGCTGCCGGAATGCTTGCCCAGCACCGTGGTGTGGCGCCGGCCCAGCTCAGCCGGATCGAAGCCCTGGTAGTTGCGCGCGTCCTTCAGCAGGCCGTCCACATGGATGCCCGACTCGTGCGTGAAGACGCCCGAGCCGACGATGCTCTTGTTGGCCGCCACCGGCCGGCCGGAGGCGCGCGCCACCAGCGCCGAGATGGCCGGCAGGCGGGTCGTGTCGACGCCGCATTCCTGGCCCTGCACATGGCGCAGCGCCATCACCACTTCTTCCAGCGCGGCGTTGCCGGCGCGCTCGCCCAGACCGTTGACGGTGGTGCTGGCGTGGGTGGCACCCGCCTTGACAGCCGCCAGCGTGTTGGCGGTGGCCAGACCCAGATCGTTGTGGGCGTGAATCTCGATGTCGATATCGACTGCGCGGCGCAGCGCGCCAATGCGGCGGTAGGTCTCGAACGGATCGAGCAGCCCGAGCGTGTCGGCGTAGCGCACCCGCACCGCGCCAGCACGCTGCGCGGCCTGCGCCGCGCGGGCCAGGAAGTCGCCATCGGCGCGCGAGGCGTCTTCAAAACCGATGCTGACGCTGGCGCCGGCGTCGAGCGCGCGCTGCACCGTCCAGACCAGCGTCGAGAGCACCCAGCCACGGTCGCGCTGCAGCTTGCGGTTGATCTGCAGATCCGACACCGGAATCGACAGATGCACGATGTCGGCGCCGCAGCGCAGCGCCGCCTTCAGATCGGCATCGCACATGCGCGCCCAGACCATGGTGCGCGCCGCCAGACCCATGCCGGTGAGGGTCTGGATCAGCTCGACCTCGTGCTCGCCCATCACCGGGATGCCCACTTCCAGCTCCGGCACACCGGCTGCCGAGAGGGTCCGCGCAATCGCGATCTTCTCGTCGTTGGTGAACGCCACGCCTGCGGTCTGCTCACCGTCGCGCAGCGTGGTGTCGTTGATCACGACCGGAGGCAGTTGTCGGGTGTTCATCGGAGTGGCCTGTGTGGAGCTGTCGAAGCTCTTCATCGCAAGCGCTGTGCCACCGCGTCAAACCGGCTCAAGTCGTTGTTTTACAAGGAATTTTTTCTTGGCCGACGGAACAGCGCGGAGATGTTCCTTTTGTCGTGTTGATGACAGACGCTGATGGCGGGTTGATGATTCGGCCCCATCCAACCCAGGAGCGCCCCCATGGACCCACGAACCCTGTCTGACGATCAATTCCTGGCCGCCTTTCAGGACTGCAGCATGCCGGCGGCCGGCTTCGACCACCAAGGGCATGTGCGCGCGGCCTGGATTCTGCTGCGCCGCTACCCCTGCGACGAAGCCATTGCGCGCACCTGCGACGGCATTGCCCGCCTGGCCAGCCACCTGGGCGCCGCCGACAAATACCACCGAACCCTCTCGGAAGCGCTGGTGCGCCTGATGGCCGCCGGGGACGCCGCCTCACCCGCCACGACCTTCGAGGATTTCCTGCGCGCCAACACGCCCCTGATGCAAGACGCCCGCGCCCTGCTCGCCCGGCATTACTCGCCGGAGCGGCTGGCTGACCCGGCCGCCAAGGCGCTGTTTCTGCCGCCCGACCGCCTGCCGTTGCCGCCGCTGTGATCCTCAGCGCTCCCGCGCATGATTCTTTGAATACCTCGACAGGCAGATCGAGCAGGCACTGACTACTGATCCATGCACTCGTCAGCCTCCTTGCTGGCGGACATCAGCAACTTGCCGGCCTGCTGCACCAGCCGGCCCTCGCTCATCCAGTGTTCAACCCAGGCGTTGAAATGCTGCAGGTCCACCCGAGCCTGCTCGGGTTGGTGGGCATTCAACTCCCAACGGGCATCCTGCAGATTGCTGATCAGCCCCTCGGCCGCCAGCGGGTCGATCATCCGGGCGGTTTGCAGACCATTGAGCTGGCGCAGCAGGTCAGACAAGCGCTGCAAGCTGGTGAAACTCGGCTTGCTGCCCGAATGTGTCACCGGCCCGCCCCAGGCCCAGACCTGCGGCCCCAGACCGAGACAACTCCGGTGCGCCCCGGCACGCGCGACCTGACCGGAATAGAGGTCATGCATGAATCCGCTGCTGTTGTTCCAGATCGAATTGGGAATCGGCTGCTCGGCACTCTCGGTCTGCCACAGATAATGGTGACCCGTCTTGCAGTTGACATATTGCGAGCGCACCGAATCCACGTTCACATCGATCGCCGGCTCCGGCAAGACCTGCAGCGCCTGGTAGTGCGTCTGGACCGCGCTGGCCCAATTCTGTTTCAAGGCATGCCGCGTGCCATCCAGGCCCGCCGATGCCAGATCAAGCGTGTTATAGATGGGTACCACCGTGGCAACGCGCGTCAACGCCACCGGGCCGCCGAGTTTGAAGGCATCACCGCCCGCCACGTCACGCACACGAGAATCCCAGATGATGATGACCGAGTCATAGGGGTCATGCACCTCATCGGCGGTATCACCCCAGGCCGGCCACCAATCGGTGGTGGATGTCAGCAGCGTCAAATGGTTCAACGGGTGGCTGGCGCGGCGCACCGTCAAGCTCGGCAACATATTGCCGCTGCTGAGGACCGGAATATCGTTCACCACAAACTGGCGCGCCTGCTCGGTGACGAGATCCAGCTCGGCCGGCGTGGCATCGCTGCGGACATGGCGCTGCACGCCATTGGCATCGGTGATCACGGCATCGGTCTCGCCGTAAACCAGCACCAGCACCTTCCAGCTCGGGTGCGGCAACTGCGGCTTGAGCGGCACCAGCGCCAGATCATCAAACCACGCCGTGCCGGTGGCGACACCGCTCCAGAAACCGAGCCGGGCTGATACTTGCAACGGGCTGGTATCGGTCAGGAAACTCATGCCGACATGGTGCCAGTCGGTCGTTCCGAGCGTGGCTGCCGGTTGATCCCAGCGGCCCAGCACCGAAACCGTGGCACCCGGGCCATCAGGCTGCAAGCTCTTCACGTCGTCGGACTTGATCCAGCCGCTCAGATAAATCGGCGTGTGCAGCGGCGCATCCACCGACTGGAGCCAGCCGGCATCTTCCGGCTGATTCCACAAGGTATCAATGCGCAGGCTGTAGCGACCACTGCGGGACTCCACGGCATCCCAGTTACCCAGCGCCGTATTGCGCGGCGATTGAAATTCCCAACCCTTCGGAACCCCCGCCGAACCCGGCGCCTTGACTTCAAAACCAGGATTACGGATCAGATTGTCGGGTGCCTGGCACAAAGGCCCCGCAGCCAGTGCCGATCCACACAGACCCGCCGCCCAAAGTGCGGCAGACAGGCGACGCATGACCGGCTTGACGTTGTAAAACGAGCGAAACATGACGAACCCCGTCTGCTGGAAAAGTGCGCCTTTCGCACTTCATCCAATTTTGATTATTGGAGGGTTATCAAGAAAACATTTGAGGTGAAACAACATGGCGCTTTATCCATCCAGCAATCAGGCCAGGCCCAATACTCAACGCGAGGCCGCGCGCAGCCGCTCGATGCGTTCCTGGTCGGCGGGATGGGTCGCAAAGCCGATCTGCCAATCGGGTTGCCAATCGGGTTGCCGGTTGGGTTGACGGGCGGGCGCCTGGCTGCGCTGATGCAGGCGCTCGAACAGCAGCACCATTTCGTCTGGCCGGATGCCACTGGCCTGCAGCACCGCGATGGCTTCATCGTCCGCCTGACGCTCGAAGTCGCGGCTGTAGGCGAGCTGGCCGAGCAGCAGCGGTGCGGCACTCAGCAGGCTGCCGAAGTCGTTCAGCAGCAGGCCGGTGGCCACGCCCAGCAGGCTGCTTTGCACCAGCAGCCGCATGCCGTGGCGATACCGCAGGTGGCCGACTTCGTGTGCCAGCACCCCCAGCAGCGCGTCGTCACGGTCGTGCAGCAGCTCGGCCAGTTCGTCGGTCAGGACGATGTCACCGCCGGGCAAGGCAAAAGCGTTCGGCCCCGGCTGACGCCCCCGACTGCGGCGGAACTGCAGATGCCAGTCGGGCGACGCAACACCGCTGCTGCGCGCCTGTCGTTGCAGCGCTGCGGCGAGACGCTCTTGCAATTGCTGCTGGCGCGGCAGCGGTAACTGACTCGGCGCCAGCCAGTTGTCGTCGAGCTGCTGCAAGGTGGCCACGCCGATCGACTGGTCAACGCTCGTCGGTGTCAGCGCCAGCACACCAACGCTCAGCAGCGGCAAGCCCGAGCTGTAGAACCACCAGCCCGCCAGCAGCACCGCCAGCAGGGCCACGAGCGTGCCGCGCCAGCTTTGCTGCAGCCGCACCACCAGACTGCCGCGCTGACCATGCGCCGCCGCCCAGGCGTCCCAGGCCGCGCCGTCCAGGCACTGGATCTGGCCGCCGCCCGGCAACAGCAGCAGCCGGGGGCCGTGGCGCTGGTCTTCGGGCCAGGAGAGTTGGCTGACGGCATGCTCCAGCGCCACGCCATCGCCACGGATGTGCAGCCGGCCGTCGGCGATATGGAGCTGCACCGGCCGGGCTACCGCGCTTTGCCCATCGTAGTAAAGCGCCGACAGTCGCTGCGGGCTGGCCTCGGGCATCGGTTCGGCGGGATTTTGGGCGGTGTTCAAAAGTCGATGTCGAAGCCGAGCGGGTTCAGGTCGGCCGCCGCCTCTCCTGCCGAGTGGGACCGTGCGCCAATGGCCGAGCCGGTGATCTGGTCGAGCGGCAGGCTCAGGTCGATCTGGATCGCTTGCAGGCGCTTTCTGGTCACCGCGACCACCGCGAACGGCCGGTACAGCCCGAGCGTGCACAGCATCAGCAGCGAATTCTTCAGCAGCAGGACGATCAACTCGGGGGCAGCCAGGCTGCTGCGGAACACGACATGGTCACTGCGGGTGTGGCTCCAGATCAGGTTCTGCAGTCGGCTCCTTGAAAAGCCGCCGATGGTGGCGTAAGCAGCGATGAAATACAGGGGCGCCACGACCATCGGTAACACGATCGATCCGGTATTCATGGCCATTGGAAAAAACACGACAAAGTGAATCCCCACCGCGACCGCGATGCCCGTGATCTGGATCAGGGTGCGGTAATAGCCGCCAAAAGAAACTTCCAGCCGCGTGACTTCGCTGCCCAGGCGGTAATGACCGTGCTGGAAGCATTTGAAACGCCACTGAATCCACGGCACCAGCAAGACCATCAGCAACGCACCCAGACTGACCAGCCACCCGACCATTATCAAGGGATAGGCCGCACCGTTCGCCAGGCCCGCCAGCAAGATCTGCCCGATCAGCACCGCCAGCACCGGCACGGCGATCGGCCAGAACACCCGGTAAGTGTCTTTCAAGCGGCCGTCAAACTGCATCCGCAAGCCGTGCCAGCCGGTCTGACCGATGCGAAAGCGCAGCGCCGACCACAACAGCAACGGCGCCAGCGGCACGCTGCACAGCAGCATCACGCCAGCCGCCAGCGGCGCCGTGTTGTTCAGCACCGAATAGATCAGGAACAGCGCGCTGATCAGCAGATAGCCACGCAACATGCGTTTGGGGTCACCGTGGAAACTCAGCGGCGAGTCGGCCACCAGGGTGTTTTCATGGAAGTAGCGCAACCGGCGGGCCTTGGCGAACGGGAAATAGATACCCAAGGTCACGATGGTCAGCAGCAGATTGACGATCCAGATACGGAAGTATTCGCTGCCCGAACCGGTGAACCGTATTTCGAGCCGTCGGGCCGGTTTGCTGCCTGGCGCATCAGCCGGAAAGCTGAGGGCACCGAAGTCCCCCGACTCTGACCCCGCTGTCGGCGGCTGCACTCCCGGGGTGCTGATCGGATCCTGAGCCAGCACGGTATCTTCCATGAAGTTCCTCCTCAAGAGGCACCAACGATACACCTACATCGAGCTGGCAAATATCAGCAGCGTGCCAACACGCAACACATCGAAGGCGGGCAGAATCAGCCGCTCACTCCCACCTGCCCCGAGCCTTTTGCCATGGCACTGAACACCGAGCACCTGAGCCGCACCGCTGACGTGTTGGAGCAGGCGCTGCTGGCGCTTGACTTGAGCCGCCTGGATCTGGCGCCCGACCTGCAGCAAGCGCTGCAAGACAGCCTGCTGCCGATCCTGGTCGATATCCACGACTGGGCCGGGCTACCGAGCAGCTTTCAGGCCGAGATTGAGCGTGATATGCAGTAGTACAGGCAGGCGATGGCTGAGCCTGATTCAGCTTGCTCGGCTTGGTATTTGATTCTTCGTCCTGCGAACCATATTGGTGTTTTTCCTACTGTGGGCTCGCTCGGTGGTTGGAGTGATAGTAAATCAAACAGCAGCTGTTTCGCCAGGTGTGGGAGCAGCTTGAATTTTTTTCATCTCAAACCTTGCAACTGGATCAGTGACTTGATTCATTCCAATCATTTCACGAATATCATTTCTGATTAGATCAATTAATTTATGAACATTCCTAATTTCCCCAGCATCATTAATACTTCTAGCAAAGCCGCCAAACAATTCAATCTGCTCCTTGGTACCAAACATTTGGAGATTATTGGTGACTCGCATTATGACTGGAATGAAGTCACGCGTCGTGTCTGATCGATATGTCCGAAGATCAACGAGATCTTGAAAAGTCACAATCAAATACTCAACTCGCTGCTTTCGCTGGTCATTTCTTATGTCTCTTTTGCTGGTCAAATAATGGACAGAATACCATCCAATAGCGGCGGATAAAGCAGCAATCGCGGCAGCGAACACAGGGTCAATGGTCATTTGGTGAGAGCCTTCGTTTGAGAAGCGCCCAGTCTATCTCAGAGGGTGTCGATATTGACATCAGGAGACATCTTTGGTGCTGATCGCGGCGGCGATGATCGGGACGTAGCTTCCAAGCCACGCAGGTTGGTGTCTATTGGATTGGGCTACGCGGTGGCTGATTTTGCTGTGGGCACCTTTGGATGCACGGTGGGAACCATCTGGTCTGACTCAGGCGCTGTCTGGCTCTCTGCCGGCACACCTGACCGCACCCTCGGAACCAGTACCTACGCTGCCGAATACCAGAACCCGCTGCCGCAACACCCTCTTGATGTGCTGCCATGACTGGTTGCCACGCCGGCACCATGTCTTGAGCCGATGACTTGGAATAACCAAGCCCGGGACTCAAGATTGTGTAGTGCTGCACTCATCGGATGGGCCGCTGAACCCATGTCCTGGGGTGCTGACATGACCGGTTGCCGCGCGGGCACCATGTCTTGGGCCGATGACATGGAATAACCAAGTCCGGGACTCAAGATATGTGTGGCGCTGCACTCATCGGCTGGGCTGCTGCACTCATCGGACGGGCCGTTGCACTCATGTCCTGGGATGCTGACATGCCTGGCCGGGCCGATGCACCCGTGGGCTGCGGGCTACTTTTCCCGCGCGTGGTTCTTGGTGTAGCGCGGCAGCTCCACCACCAGCTCCGGCCCCTTGAGCTTCACGCAGCACGACAGGCGCGACTGGGTGTCCAGGCCCCAGGCCTTGTCGAGCTGGTCTTCTTCCTCGTCGTCGGCGGGTTTGAGGTGCTCGATGCCGGTGCGGATATGGACGTGGCAGGTGGAGCAGGCTCCGACCTTCTCACAGGCGTGCTCGATGGCAATGCCGTGTTCCAGCAGCGCATCGACCAGCTTGCGGCCCGGCTTGGCCTCGAAGGCGATGCCGTCCGGGCACAGGTCCGGGTGCGGCAGCACGCGGATCTGCGTGGTGTTGATCACGGTGCTGCTCATGCGGCGAACTCCTCGATGCGTTGACCGGCCAGCGCCTGGCGCACGCGGGCGTCCATGCGGCGGCCGGCAAAGGGTGTGGTCGCTTGATTGAGCGCGTCGGTGGCCTGACGCAACCCGGCGCACAGCACCTTGTAGGCCTCGACCGAGCCGCCGCCCTCGCTTTCGGCGCATTGCTCCAGCAGGTCGGCCACGTCTTGCATGACGCGCAGGATGTGGAACTGCTCGCGCGGCAGCAGCAACTCGGCGTCCTGGTGCATGGCGGCATCGACGGCGTCGATCAGGCGGCGCGCCTCGACCTCGGCCTCGCGCAGCATGCGGGCGGCGGCATCGAACTCGGCGCTGCCCAGCGCGTCGCGCAGCATGTCGGCGATGTTCTCGCTTTCCAGCCCGTAGCTCGGCTTGACCTCGACGTGCGCGGCCACGCCGGTGCTCTGCTCGGTGGCGGTGACGCTGAGCAAACCGTCGGCGTCGATCTGGAAAGTGACGCGGATGCGTGCCGCGCCAGCCACCATCGACGGAATGCCGCGCAGCGTGAAGCGCGCCAGGCTGCGGCATTCACTGACCAGCTCGCGCTCGCCCTGCACCACGTGCAGGCTCATCGCGGTCTGGCCGTCCTTGAAAGTGGTGAAGTCCTGCGCCCGCGCGGTCGGTACCGTGGTGTTGCGCGGGATGATCTTCTCGACCAGGCCGCCCATTGTCTCGACGCCAAGCGAGAGCGGGCACACGTCGAGCAGCAGCAGGCCGTTGTCACCCGCCGCGCGGTTGCCGGCCAGCTGATCGGCCTGGATCGCCGCGCCGAGCGCCACCGCCTCGTCGGGGTCGATGCCGGTGTAGGGCTCGCGGCCGAACAGCTCAGCCACCGCCCGGCGCACTGCCAACATGCGAGTGGAACCGCCGACCAGCACGATGCCATCGACCTCGGCCGCCTTCAGGCCGGCGTCGCGCAGCGCGCGCTTGACCGGGCCGATGCTGCGCTCGACCAGCGCGCGTGTCTCCAACTCGAAGACGGCGCGGCTCAGGAGCACGCTCTGCTTGGCACCGTCGGCTGCACGCGTGCAGCTCATGGTGATCTGTTCAACCTCGGAAAGCGCTTCCTTGGCAGCGCGTGCCGCCGCGCGCAGCGCGCCGGCGTCGGTGGCGCTCCAGGCGAAGCTGCGGTCCTGGGCGCAGAACCACTCGACCAGGCGCTGGTCGAAGTCGTCGCCGCCGAGCAGCGGGTCGCCGTTGGTCGAGAGCACCTCGAACACGCCGCGCGACAGGCGCAGGATCGAGACGTCGAAGGTGCCGCCGCCCAGGTCGTAGACGACGTAGACACCTTCATTGGCGGTGTCCAGGCCGTAGGCCACTGCCGCAGCAGTCGGCTCGTTGAGCAGGCGCAGCACGTTCAGGCCGGCTTGTCTAGCAGCGTCCTTGGTGGCCTGGCGCTGGGCGTCATCAAAGTAGGCCGGCACGGTGATGACCGCACCAACCAGCGCACCGCCGAGCGAGGCTTCGGCGCGGGCCTTCAGGGCTTTCAGCACCTCGGCGCCGACCTCGACCGGGCTCTTGACGCCGGCGCGGGTCCGCACACCGACGGCGCTGGGGCCGAGCGGCTCCAGCGGATAGGGCACGGTGCCGGTGGCCACATCGCCCGGCGCGCGGCCGATCAGGCGCTTGGCCGAAGCGATGGTGTTGAACGGGTCGGTCACGGCCAGCGCCTGCGCGGCGGCGCCGACCGCGATGCTGCCGTCAGCGGCGTAATGCACCACCGAGGGCACCAGCCGGCCGCCGGTTTCATCGGCCAGCACGGTCGGCAGACCACTGCGCAGCGTGGCGACCAGCGAGTTGGTGGTGCCGAGGTCGATACCGACCGCCAGGCGGTGCTGGTGCGGCGCCGCAGCGCGTCCGGGTTCAGCGATCTGCAGCAGAGCCATGGCGGTGTCCGATTCAGTGCGGTCGGGGTCAGACCGTGAACGATTCGCCGCAGCCACAAGTGGCCGAAGCGTTCGGGTTGTTGAACTGGAAGCCTTCGTTGAGGCCGTCGCGGACCCAGTCGAGCTGGGTGCCATCGACCATCGGCAGGCTCTTGGCATCGACCAGGATCTTGACGCCTTCGCTGTCGAAGCTCAGGTCTTCCGGCTCGATGGCGTCGACGAATTCCAGCGCGTAGGCGTAGCCCGAGCAGCCGCTGGTCTTGACGGCCACGCGCAGGCCGAGGCCGCCGCCACGGCTGTCGAGTGCCTTGCGGATCTTCACGGCCGCCTTGGGGGTCACGGTCACAGTCATGGCGTGCTCCTTCGGGTCAGACCGAGAACGAGCTGCCGCAGCCGCAGGTGCTGCTGGCGTTCGGGTTCTTGATGACGAAGCGCGAGCCTTCCAGGCTGTCTTCGTAGTCGATCGTGGCGCCCATCATGTATTGCAGGCTCATCGCATCGACCACCACCTTGATGGCGCCCTTGTCGACCTCGACGTCGTCGGCCTTGGCCTCGTCGTCGAAGGCGAAGCCGTACTGGAAGCCCGAGCAGCCGCCGCCGGTGACGAAGATGCGCAGGCGCAAGGACGGGTCGCCCTCTTCGGCGATCAGCTCGGAGACCTTGGCCACGACCGAGTCGCTGATGATCAGCGGCGACATGCCGTCAGCCAGGGTGGGCATCACGGCCACAGGCGGCAGGCCACCGGTTGAGCAGGACGAGGAAGCGTTCGGTTGAGATTGGCAAGCCATGACGGACTCCTTGCGAGATGCGTGAATCGAAAGCGGAGAAACGGGGCGAGGGAGCGCGCTGGCTCAGACGCCGGCCGGCGCGCAGGCCGACTGCTCCAGCGTGGTGCTGGGCGTGGCAGCCGGACTGCCGCCGTCACCGCCGTGGCGATGGCGGTAGTCGCTCACGGCGGCCTTGATGGCGTCTTCGGCCAGGATCGAGCAGTGGATCTTGACCGGCGGCAGCGCCAGCTCTTCGGCGATCGCGGTGTTCTTGATCGCCAGCGCCTGGTCGAGCGTCTTGCCTTTGACCCACTCGGTGACGAGCGAGCTCGACGCGATCGCCGAGCCGCAGCCGTAGGTCTTGAACTTGGCGTCCTCGATCACGCCGGTGACCGAGTTGACGCGGATCTGCAGCTTCATGACGTCGCCGCAAGCCGGCGCGCCGACCATGCCGGTGCCGACGTCGCCGTCCGCCGCCTCGAAGCCGCCGACGTTGCGCGGATTCTCGTAGTGGTCGATGACCTTGTCGCTGTATGCCATTTCAACTCCTGGTGATTCAGTGCTCTGCCCACTGGACAGTGGAGATGTCGATGCCGGCCAGATGCATGTCCCACAACGGGCTCAAGGCACGCAGCCGCTCGACGGTGGTGCGGACCATGCCGATGGCGGCGTCCACGTCGGCGGCAGTGGTGAAGCGCCCGACCGAGAAGCGGATCGAGCTGTGCGCGATCTCGTCCGACAGGCCCAGGGCGCGCAGCACGTAGCTCGGCTCCAGGCTGGCCGAGGTGCAGGCCGAGCCGGATGAGACCGCGATGCCCTTCATGCCCATCAAGAGCGACTCGCCTTCGACGAACTGGAAACTGATGTTCAGGTTGTGCGGAATGCGGCTGTCAATGTCGCCATTCACGCGGCTCTCGGGGATGGCTGACAGGCCGGCGTAGAGGCGGTCGCGCAAGGCACGGATGCGCTCGTTCTCGCTCGTCATGAATTCGCGTGCCAGCCGGTAGGCCTCGCCCATGCCGACGATCTGGTGCGTCGGCAAGGTGCCGGAGCGCATGCCGCGCTCGTGGCCGCCGCCGTGGATCTGCGCCTCGATGCGCACCCGTGGCTTGCGCCGCACGTACAGCGCGCCGATGCCCTTCGGGCCGTAGGTCTTGTGCGCTGACAGGCTCATCAGATCGACCGGCAGCTCGTTGAGGTCGATCGGCATCTTGCCGGTGGCCTGCGCGCCGTCCACATGAAACAGCACACCCTTGCTGCGGCAGATGGTGCCGAGCGCCACGAGATCCTGGATCACGCCGATCTCGTTGTTGACCGCCATCACCGAGGCCAGGATGGTGTCGGGTCGGATCGCGGCCTTGAAGACGTCCAGATCAAGCAAGCCGTTTTCCAGCACGTCGAGGTAGGTGACCTCGAAACCGTCGCGCTCCAGCTCGCGCATCGTGTCGAGCACCGCCTTGTGCTCGGTCTTGACGGTGATCAGGTGACGGCCCTTGCGCTTGTGAAACTGCGCCACGCCCTTGATGGCGAGGTTGTTCGATTCGGTCGCGCCCGAGGTCCAGACGATTTCGCGTGGGTCGGCGCCGATCAGCGCGGCGACGTGCTCGCGGGCAATCTCGACCGCTTCCTCGGCGGCCCAGCCGTAGGCATGGCTGCGAGAAGCGGGGTTACCGAACTGCTCGTACAGAAAAGGCAGCATCGCCTGCACCACGCGCGGATCGACCGGGGTCGTCGCGGCGTAATCCAGATAGATCGGCTTGGTGATCGTGCTCGCGATCGGGTTCGACACCGGGTTGGCCAGGGGCTCCATGCACTCACTCCGTTCAGATCAGGTCTGAGCGGTCCTTTGCAGGGAGCGTGCCCGATCTGACGCAGCGCAAAAAGTTGTCTCTTATCAGGCACTTGCGTGTGTTTGCGGGTTTTCACCGAGCACAGCTGGCGCGCCGGTTGCGACAGGTCCGACGCGGGCTGTTCGGTTTGTCGCAACCCTGACGTGGCGGGCGTGTCTGCCGGCGCCATGCCAGTGGATCCTCCGGCGCCGAGGTAACTTTGGCGCCGACGCTCAGCCCAGCGAGTCGTTCACCTGTTCGTTGAATTCGGCCAGGCTCACCGCGATGCCGACCTCGCGCGGCAAGGCGTCACGCACCGAGAACACACCATGGACGTGGCCGCCGTCGCCGATCACCGGCAAGTGCCGGAAGCCACGCTCGATCATGATCAGTACCGCGTCCGCCACCTTGGTATCGGGCGTGATGCACTGCGGGTGCGGCGTCATCACGGCCGACACCGGGGTCGTGGCCGGGTCGAGCGTCTTGGCCAGTACCCGCGTCATCAGATCACGCTCGGTGACGATGCCGAGCAGCTTGCTGCCCGCCTCAATGATCAGCACGCTGCCACAGTTGGCACGCGTCATCACACAGGCGGCCTCGTGCACTGTGGCGCCAGGCCCCAGGCTCACGAGCAGGCGACGTGGCATCGATTGGAACACCGTGCGTTCGGTCATGGCGGCTCCTGTGGCGGGGCGGGACGGGTCGGGCAGCGGTTCAGCGCAGCGCGGCGTTGATCTTGTCGAGCGTCTTGGCGCCGGGACACAGCTGCTGCGGTCCGAGTGTCGCCAGCGGCGCCGCACAGGTGTTGAGCGCGCAGTGCAGGTCGGTGGCGAGCGGATCGAGATAGAGCAAGCCGGTGACCACCTCGCCATGCGCGGCGTGCTGCTGCATGTAGTTCATCGCGGCATAGCGGTCGGTGGGGTCGTAGCCAGCGTGCAGCTTGCGCAGCCGCAGCACCGAGCCGTCGTGGTTGGTCACTTCGACCAGCTCGCCAGGCGCATAGGTGGTGGTGATCTCGCTGCCCGGCGTGATGAAGTCCAGCCGGCTGACGGCCTCGTTGTGCTGGCGCACGTAGTCGTAGCTCTTGGTGCTGCCGCTGTGATTGTTGAAGGTCACGCAGGGGCTGATGACATCGATGAAGGCCGCGCCGCCGTGGGCAAAAGCGCCCTTGATGAGCGGCACGAGCTGTTCCTTGTCGCCCGAGAAGCTGCGTGCCACATAGGTGGCGCCAAGCTGCAGCGCCAGGCCTACCAGATCGACCGGGCTGTCGTTGTTGACCACGCCCTTCTTGCTCTTGGAGCCCTGGTCGGCGGTGGCCGAGAACTGGCCCTTGGTCAGGCCGTAGACGCCGTTGTTCTCGACGATGTAGGCCATGCGCACACCGCGCCGCATGGCGTTGGCGAACTGGCCCAGACCGATCGAGGCCGAATCGCCGTCGCCCGACACGCCCAGGTACAGCAGCTCGCGATTGGCCAGGTTGGCGCCGGTCAGCACCGAGGGCATGCGGCCATGCACGGTGTTGAAGCCGTGCGAGGCGCCGAGGAAGTAATCGGGCGTCTTGGAGCTGCAGCCGATGCCTGAGAGTTTGGCGACCCGGTGCGGTTCGATGTCGAGCTCCCAGCAGGCCTGGATGATGGCCGCCGAGATCGAGTCATGGCCGCAGCCGGCACACAGCGTGGAGATGCGACCTTCGTAGTCGCGCCGCGTGTAGCCGACCTTGTTGGCTTGCAGCGTCGGGTGGTGCAGCCTCGGTTTGGCAATGAAGGTCATGCGAGCTCCTTGTCTTTGCCCTTGACCAGGCTCTTGCGGATCGCTCCGGCGATGAAGCGGGCCGTGATCGGCGTGCCGTCGTAGTGCAGCACGCGCACCAGCCGGGCCGGGTCGATGTCGAGCTCGTTGATGATGAGCGAACGCATCTGGGCGTCGCGGTTCTGCTCGACGACGAACACCTGGTCGTGCGCGGCGATGAAATCGCTCACCGACTGCGGGAACGGGTAGGCGCGCAAGCGCAGTGCGTCGAGCTGCACACCTTCGGCGGCGAGCACGTCGAGCGCCTCGCGCATCGCCGGGCTGGTCGAGCCGAAATAGATCACCCCCGTGCGGGTGGACTCAGCTGCGCGGCGCAGCACCGGCGGCGGCACCAGCGTCGCGGCGGTGGCGAACTTCTTCAGCAGCCGCTCCATGTTGTAGATGTAGTCGGGGCCGCGCTCCGAATACTGCGCATACGGATTGCGCGTGGTGCCGCGTGTGAAGAAGGCGCCCTTGCTCGGGTGCGTACCGGGCAGCGTGCGCCACGCAATACCGTCACCGTCGACATCCTTGTAGCGGCCGAAATCCTTGCCCGCTTCCAGCTCCTCGGCCGTCATCACCTTGCCACGGTCATAGCTGCGCGCGTCGTCCCAGACGAAGGGTTTGCACAGGCGCTGGTTCATGCCGATGTCCAGATCGGTCATGACAAAGATCGGCGTCTGCAACCGGTCGGCCAGATCCAGCGCCGCAGCGGCATGCTCGAAGCATTCATGCGGATCCTGCGGCAGCAGTAGCACGTGCTTGGTGTCGCCGTGCGAGGCGTAGGCGCAGGCGAGCAGATCCGACTGCTGCGTGCGCGTGGGCATGCCAGTGGACGGCCCGCCACGCTGCACGTCGATGATGGTGACCGGAATCTCGGCAAAGTAGGCCAGACCGATGAACTCCTGCATCAGCGAGATGCCCGGCCCCGAGGTGGCCGTGAACGAGCGCGCGCCGTTCCAGCCAGCCCCCACCACCATGCCGATCGAGGCCAGCTCGTCCTCGGCCTGCACGATGGCGAAGCGGTGCTGGCCGGTGTTCGGGTCAATGCGGAACTTCTCGCAGTACTTCTGGAACGCCTCGGGAATCGACGACGAGGGCGTGATCGGGTACCAGGCCGCCACCGTCGCGCCGCCGTAGATGCAGCCTAAAGCGGCAGCGCTGTTGCCGTCGGTAAAGATCTGGTCGCCGACCTTGTCGGCACGCCGCACGCGGATGCCAAGCGGCAACTCGAAGTGCTGCCGCACGTGGTCGCGGCCGAGTTTCAGGGCCTGGATGTTGGCGTCGAGCAGCCGCTCCTTGCCCTTGTACTGCTCGGCAAAGAGCGTCTCGAAGACCGAGTCTTCCATGTCGAGCAGCGCCGACAGCGCACCGACATAGGCGATGTTCTTGAACAACTGGCGCTGGCGCGGATCGGCGTAGGCGTTGTTGACCAGCTCGGTCAGCGGCACGCCCAGCACCTGCACATCGTCGCGCAGGCGGCTCGGCAACACCGGCCGGGTGCTGTCGTAGAGCAGGTAGCCGCCGGGCTCGATTTCGGCCAGATCGGCATCCCAGGTCTGCGGATTCATCGCCACCATCATGTCGACGCCGCCGCGCCGGCCGTGATAGCCCTGCTCGCAGACACGCGCCTCGTACCAGGTCGGCATGCCCTGGATGTTGCTCGGGAAGATGTTGCGCGGACTCACCGGCACGCCCATGCGCATGACCGCCTTGGCGAACAGTTCGTTCGCCGAAGCCGAACCCGAGCCGTTGACGTTGGCAAACTTGATGACAAAGTCGTTGATGCCTTCGATGCGCTTCATGCGGTCTCCGTGGGTGCCATGGCGCCGCGCTGCGGCAGACGGCTGTCGCGGCAGCCGGCTCCAGCCTTGGTGGTGTCGAGTCGGAACTTCTGCATGTCCCAGGCGCCGGTCGGGCAGCGCTCGGCACACAGGCCGCAGTGCAGGCAGACGTCTTCGTCTTTCACCATGACACGGCCGGTTCTGAGCGTCGGCGAGACGTACAGGTCTTGCGTCAAGTTGTCTGCCGGCGCCTTCAGGCGGGTGCGCAACTCGTCTTCGGGACCATCAGCGGTAAAGCTGATGCAGTCCATCGGGCAGATGTCCACACACGCATCGCACTCGATGCAGCTGTTGCGGTTGAACACCGTCTGCACATCACAGTTCAGGCAGCGATTCGCTTCCTTGAAGACGGTGGCGGCGTCGAAACCCAACTCGACCTCGACGGTGATGTTGGCGAGCGCCATCTCGGCCGCTGCCCAAGGCACCTTGAAACGCGGGTCGAGCGACACGTCGTTGTGATAGCGCCATTCATGGATGCCCATCTTCTGCGACACCAGATTGGTCAGCGGCGCTGGCCGCCGGGCCGGATCTTCGGCGTGCACGAAGCGGTCGATCGACACGGCGGCTTCATGGCCGTGGGCCACGGCCGTGATGATGTTCTTCGGACCGAAGGCCGCATCGCCGCCGAAGAACACCTGCGGCAGCGTCGACTGCAAGGTCGTCTGGCCCAGCACCGGCAGACCGTGGCGGTCGAACTCGATGCCGCAGTCGCGCTCGATCCAGGGGAAGGCATTCTCCTGGCCGATCGCCACCAGCACCGTGTCGCAAGGCACGAACACATCGGCCGCGCCGGTCGGCACCAGGCTGCGCTTGCCCGCAGCGTCATACACCGCCTCGACACACTCGAAATACATGCCGGTGAGCCGACCGTTGTCGTGCTCGACGCGCTTGGGCACATGGAAATTCAGGATCGTGATGCCCTCGTGCTGCGCATCTTCCTTTTCCCACGGCGAGGCCTTCATTTCATCGAAGCCGCTGCGCACGATCACCTTGACGTCGCGACCACCCAGGCGCTTGGCCGAGCGGCAGCAGTCCATCGCCGTGTTGCCGCCGCCCAGCACGATGACGCGCTCACCCACGCTGCTGATGTGCCCGAACGACACCGACGCCAGCCAATCGATGCCGATGTGGATGTTCGCGGCAGCTTCAGCGCGCCCTGGCACGTCCAGGTCACGGCCGCGCGGCGCGCCGCAGCCAACGAACACCGCATCGAAGCCCTGTGCCAGCAGCGCCTGCATCGAGGCGATGCGCTCGCCGCTGCGGAACTGCACGCCCAGGTTCAGCACCAGATCGGTTTCTTCGTCGATCACCGCCTCGGGCAACCGGAAGCGCGGAATCTGCGAGCGCATGAAGCCACCCGCCTTGGCTTCAGCGTCGAACACCGTCAGCTCGTAGCCGAGCGGCGCCAAGTCGCGCGCCACCGTGAGCGACGCCGGCCCGGCGCCGACGCAGGCCACCCGCTTGCCATTGCGCGGCGCCACCGCCGGCATGCGCGCCAGCACGTCGCCCTTGTGATCGGCCGCAAAACGCTTGAGGCGGCAGATGGCCACCGGCTCGGGATGCGCGCTGTTGTGGTCTTCCACGCGACCGCGCCGGCAGGCGGGTTCGCAAGGTCGGTCGCAGGTTCGGCCCAGCACGCCAGGAAAGACGTTCGACACCCAGTTGATCATGTAGGCGTCGCTGTAGCGACCCTGTGCGATCAGCCGGATGTACTCGGGCACGGGGGTGTGGGCCGGGCAGGCCCATTGGCAGTCGACGACCTTGTGGAAATAGGACGGACTTGCGCTGTCGGTCAATGGCACTGCGGCCTCCTCGGTCGGTGCTTGTTTGTCACATCGGGCTTCAGCCGGGTGCCAGTCTAAGCACATCACGAGAACGCGCGTCTCGGGGTGAACGCGCATTCGCTCGCTTGTATTGTCCTGCGTCAAGCGGGCTACATCAGCACGATGTCGTACTGCTCCGGATTCATGGTCGCTTCGGCCTGCAGCGAGATCGGCTTGCCGATGAAATCGGACAGCCCGGCCAGATGCTGGCTTTCCTCGTCGAGCAGCAGCTCCACCACCGCCGGGCAGGCGATGACGCGGAACTCGCCCGGATTGAACTGGCGCGCCTCGCGCAGGATCTCGCGCAGGATGTCGTAGCAGACGCTGCGCGCCGTCTTGACCTGGCCGCGCCCGCCACAGGTCGGACACGGCTGGCAAAGCACGTGGGCGAGCGATTCACGGGTGCGCTTGCGCGTCATCTCGACCAGCCCGAGCTGGGTGAAGCCGCTCACCGTGATCTTGGTGCGGTCCTTGCTGAGCTGCTTGCGCAACTCCGCCAGCACCATCTGCTGATGATCCTCGCGCGTCATGTCGATGAAATCGAGAATGATGATGCCGCCGAGATTGCGCAGGCGCAGCTGGCGCGAAATGGCCAGCGCCGCTTCGAGGTTGGTCTTGAAGATCGTGTCGTCGAAGTTGCGCGCTCCGACGAAGCCGCCGGTGTTGACATCGATGGTGGTGAGCGCTTCGGTCTGATCGACGACGATGTAGCCGCCGCTCTTCAGATCGACCCGCCGCGCCAGCGCTCGCTCGACTTCCTGATCGATGTTGAACAGATCAAAGATCGGCCGCTCGCCCTTGTAGTGCTGCAGCCGGCCGACCGCGCCCGGCGTGTATTGCTCGCCAAACGCCTTCAGCGCCTCGAACTGCATGCGCGAGTCGATGCGGATCGTCAGCGTGTGGTCATCGACCAGATCGCGCAGCACGCGCTGGGCCAGGTTCAGGTCTTCATGCAGCAGCGTGCCGGAGGCCGACTTGAGTGCGGCCTCGCGGATCGTGGTCCAGGCCTTGCGCAGATAGGCGATGTCTTCCGAGAGCTGGGCGTCGCTGGCATCTTCGGCGTTGGTGCGCAGGATGAAGCCGCCGCCACCGCCCTCCTCGCGCTTGCCGACCAGCGCGTTCATGCGCGTGCGCAGCTGGTCGCGCAGCTCGTGCGAGCCGATCTTCTGCGAAATGCCGATGTGATCGTCCTGCGGCAGAAACACCAGCAGCCGCCCGGCGATCGAGATCTGGGTCGACAGGCGCGCGCCCTTGGTGCCGATCGGATCCTTGATGACCTGCACCACCAGGGTCTGGCCTTCAAAGACGAGTTTCTCGATCGGCAACGGCGGCGCGGTAGGCGCGCCATTGCCATCGCTGGGCGCAGCGTGGTGATGGCGGCCGTGCTGGCCGGCCACATGCACATCGGCCACATGCAGAAAGGCCGCGCGCTCCAGTCCGATGTCGATGAAGGCCGACTGCATGCCCGGCAGCACCCGGGCCACCCGGCCGGCATAGACGTTGCCCACCAGCCCGCGCTCCAGCGTGCGCTCGACATGCAGCTCCTGCACCGCACCGTTTTCAACGATGGCCACGCGCGTCTCCTGCGGCGACCAGTTCACCAGGATGTCTTGCATCGTCTTGCTTGTCTTGTAGTTGTGAGTTGGCGGCGTTGGCTCAGTGCAGCGCCAGCCCGAAGGAGGTCAGCAGCCGTGCAGTCTCGAACAACGGCAGGCCCATGATGCCCGAATAGCTGCCGCTGATGTGCGCCACCCAGGCGGCAGCCTGGCTCTGGATCGCGTAGGCGCCGGCCTTGCCCATCGGCTCGCCGCTCGCCACATAAGCCTCGATCTGTGCGGCGCTGAGCGGCGCAAAGCGCACCCGCGACTCGCTCAGACACAGCTCGCTGCGGCCGGCATGCGCCACCGCCACGGCAGTGAGCACGCGGTGCTCGGCGCCGGACAGCAGCCCGAGGATGCGCTTGGCATCCTCGGCATCTTCCGGCTTGCCCAGGATTTGCCGGCCCAGCGCCACGGTGGTGTCGGCGCACAGAATCGGCGCTGGCGCCAGGCCGCGCTCGATCAGCCGCTGCTCGGCGGCGGCCAGCTTGGCGCGCGTCACGCGCTGCACATAGGTGCGCGGCGCTTCGCCCGGGCGCACGGCTTCCAGCGCCTCGGCGTCTTCATGGGCGGCCGGCAGCAGCAGCTCGTGCGCCACGCCGATCTGCGTCAGCAGTTGACGGCGGCGCGGACTTTGCGAAGCCAGATAGAGAAAATTGCGACGGAGTGCGGCGTTCATGGGCAGACAGATCCAAGCGGGTCCGGGCAGCGCCGGACCGCAGGCACGAGCACGGCCCGGCCGTCACTCGCGGTGATAAGGGTGGCCGGCGTTGAGCGACCAGGCCCGGTAGAGCGTCTCGGCCAGCATGACGCGCACAAAGGCGTGCGGCAGCGTCAGGTCCGACAAGCGCAGCGTTTCTTCGCCGCTGGCGCGCAGGGTCGGATCGAGCCCGTCGGGCCCGCCGATCAGCAACGCCACATCGCGGCCGTCGAGCTGCCAGGCGCGCAGCCGCTCGGCGAGCTGCTGCGTCGTCAGGCGGCTGCCGCGTTCATCGAGCACGACCCGGCGCACGCCCTTGCCGCAGGCGGCTTCCAGGCGCTGGCGCTCGGCAGCCATCAGCGCCTCGACCGGCTTGCCGTTGGTGCGCGGTTCGGTCTTGACGGCTTTCAGCTCCAGGCGCAGATCGGGTGGAAAGCGCTTGGCGTAGTCGTCATAGGCGGTTTCGGCCCAACCCGGCAGACGCTGGCCGACCGCAACGATGCACAGCTTCATGGCGGTCGGTCCCTGCCTCAGGCGGCCGGCTTGCTCTTGCGCGGCGCGGCCTTCTTGGCGGCCGGGCTGCGGGTGGCAGCCTTCTTGGCCGGGGCCTTGCGAGCTGGGGCTTTCTTGGCGGCCGACTTGGGCGGCGGCACCACCAGCACCGGCACCGGTGCCGACTCAGCCGGCGCCACGGTCTTGCGCGCGGCCGGCTTGCGAGCCGCAGCCGCCTTCTTGGCCGCTGGCGATGCAGCCGTCTTGGCAGCAATGCTGGCGGCCTTGGCGACTGCGGCCTTGCCAGCCATCGTGCCGGCCTTGACCGTGACGGGCTTCTTGGCGGCGCGCTTGCGGGCCGGCGCCGACTCGTCGGAGGCGGCCTTCTTGCGCGCCGGTTGCCGGGCCTCGGCGGCCGAGCCCGACAGGCGCTGCGCGGCCAGCTTGCGCGGCGAGTTGGCGCCGCCGTGTTCGGGTTCCGGCTCCAGATCCTCGGAAGCCTTGACCAGCGAGCGGGTTTCGCTGGCCAGTTTCATCTTCACCGGCTTGGCACCCCAGATCTCTTCCAGGTGGTAGTACTGGCGGATCGCCGGCTGCATGATGTGCACCACCGCCGAGCCGCAGTCCACGATGATCCACTCGCCGTTGTCCTCGCCTTCCATGCCGAGGATCGTGCCGCCTTGCTCGCGCACCGTGTCGCGCACGTTGGCGGCCAGCGCCTTGGTCTGGCGGTTGCTGGTGCCCGAGGCGATGATGACGCGCTCGAACAGCGCCGAGAGTTGCTCGGTGTTGAAGACGGCGATGTCTTGCGCCTTCACGTCTTCCAGACCATCGACGATGGTGCGTTGCAGCTTGCGGATGTCCATTCAGCTCCGTTCTTCGGATAAGTCAGCGGCCAGATCGGACTCCGGCCAGGGTTCAAAAAGGGTCGGTCAAGCGTTGCCGCAGTACAGCCGGTGCCGGGCAATATAGCTCGCCACCGCCGGTGCGACCAGTGTGGATTTCAGCTCAAGCGCTGCAGCCCCGGCCACCAGCCGAGCGCGGATCTCGGTTGCCGACACTGGCTGTGCCGGCAGCGGCAACACGACCAGCTGATGCGCAACCTCCGTCAGCGCGGGCGGTGGTGTCGGCACACAGCCGTCACGCGCCGCCACCGCCAGCGTGACACGCTGCAGCAGCTCGGGCCAGCCATGCCAGCTTGCAAAGTTGGCGTACTGATCCTGGCCGATGATCAGGAACCACGTCGCCGCAGGTGTCGCCGCCTGCAAGGTGCGCACCGTGTCGAGCGTGTAGCTCGGACCGGTCCGGTCGAGCTCGCAGCGCTCCAGCACGAAGCGTGGTTCATCCACGAGCACCGCCTCCAGCATCGCGACGCGGTGAACCCCCGACGTTAGCACACGGCTCTTCTGCCACGGCTGGCCGACCGGAATCCAGCGCAATTCGTCGAGCGCCAGATGCGCCAGTGCACAGCGCGCCAGCGCCAGATGACCCTGGTGAACCGGATCGAAACTGCCCCCGAACAGACCGATGCGGCGCAAGGTCCGACCGTCCTCCGAGGGCTGCGTGCTGATGTTCAACCGCCGTGCGCCCAGTCACGCGGGCGCAGGAAGTCGGTGTAGAGACGCTCTTCGGGCGTGCCGGGCTCGGGCGTCCACTGGTAGCGCCAGTTGGCCTGCGGCGGCATCGACATCAGGATGCTCTCGATGCGGCCACCCGACTGCAGCCCGAACAGCGTGCCACGGTCCCAGACCAGATTGAACTCGACGTAGCGGCCGCGCCGATAGGCCTGGAAATCGCGCTCGCGCTCGCCGTAAGGCATGTGGCGGCGGGCTTGCGCGATCGGCAGCCAAGCCGCCAGGAAGGCGTCGCCGACCGAGCGCAGCATCGCGAAGCTGCCCTGCGGGCCGAGCTCCGAGAAATCGTCGAAGAACACGCCGCCGATGCCGCGCGGCTCGTTGCGGTGTTTCAGGAAGAAGTACTCGTCGCACCAGGTCTTGAAGCGCGGGTAGAACTCGTCGCCGTGCGGCGTCAGCGCGTCACGGCAGACCTGGTGGAAATGCACCGCGTCTTGCTCGATGCCGTAGTACGGCGTCAGGTCCATGCCGCCGCCGAACCAGCAGACCGTCTGACCGGCCAGCGGGCCGATGTCCGGCTTGGCGGCAAACATGCGCACGTTCATGTGCACGGTCGGCACATGCGGATTGCGCGGGTGGAACACCAGCGACACGCCCATCGCCTCGAAGGGCGCGCCAGCCAGCTGCGGCCGGTGCTGCGAGGCCGA
The DNA here is from genome assembly GCA_041083665.1 of Leptothrix sp. (in: b-proteobacteria). Taxonomy (GTDB): domain Bacteria; phylum Pseudomonadota; class Gammaproteobacteria; order Burkholderiales; family Burkholderiaceae_C; genus Sphaerotilus. The sequence continues at coordinate 54,879 of JBFPGZ010000010.1, read as the reverse complement.
GGGCGGCATCACCGCGCCCTTGACGTGCGAGAACGCGCAGCCGCCGCGTTCCAGCAGGTTGCCGTTTTCCATCACGCGGGTCAGGCCCTCACCCGCCAGCTTGCCACCGGCCGGGCGCTGCCAGACGTCGCGGATGAAGTCGTGGCCGTCTTCAGCGGCCACGGCGGCGCAGATGCGCTCCTGCAGACCGAGCAGATACTCGCGCACGGCCACCAGATCGACCACGTCAGTGAAAGACGAACCCGTAGAAACATCGCTCATGCGAACCTCGGCAAAGCAAGAAAAAAATCAGATCAGGCGAATCGGCGCGGCGTTCTGCGGATGCAGACCGTGGGCACGCACCATGCGCTCGGCAATCAGGGCCATGTCACGGGTCCGATTGCCCGACAACTCGACAAACTCGGTCAGCGTGATTTCACGTCGGACATAGTCGATCGTGGCCAGCCCGACTGGCACCTTGGCTTCGTGCGCGACGCGGTAGAAGCCGGAGCGCCAGCCCTCGGTGAGGGCGCGGGTGCCTTCGGGCGCAATCACCAGCCAGAACAGCTCGTCGGCATGGTAGGCCTCATTGATCTGCCGGACGGTGTCACCCACGATGCCATGCGGCGCACTGCGGTTGACGGCCACGCCGCCGATCGAGCGCATCCAGCGCCCCAGCAGCGGGTGACGAAACAGGCTGTCCTTGCCCCAGAAGCGCACCGGCAGGCCAAAGGCCCACTTGAACAGCACCCCGACGATGAAGTCCCAGTTCGAGGTGTGCGGATACACCACGATCACGCCTTGTTTGGCCGGCAGGCCGTCGAAACGGACCCGCCAGCCCAGCAGCCGCAAGGCCCGCCGCGCCAGCTGGCTGCCCTGAAACCGCACCGGGCGGGCCGACAAATCGATGACGGGCTTGGCTTTAGACGGATGACGCATGAGACACGAACAGCAAAGCCAACAGGCGCTTCAGCGCTTGATGGCGCGGTAACCGATGTCGTGGCGGTACTGCATGCCATCGAATTGAATGCTGCGCAGCCCCTGGTAGGCGCGCTGCTGGGCGGTACGCACCGAGTCGCCCAGGGCGGTCACGCACAGCACGCGCCCGCCGATGGTGACACAGCCGCCCGTGCTGGCGCTGCGAGTCGTGCCGGCATGGAACACCACGCAGTCATCCGCCTCGGCCGGCAGACCGCTGATCTCGTCGCCCTTGCGCGGATCGAGCGGATAGCCCGGCGCCGCCATCACCACGCCGAGCGCGACCCGGCGGTCCCAGTCGAGCTGTACCTGGTCGAGCGTGCCGTCGGTGGCGTGCAGCAGCACCTCGACCAGATCGGTCTTGAGCCGCATCATGATCGGCTGGGTTTCCGGGTCACCCATGCGGGTGTTGAACTCCAGCGTCTTGACCTGGCCCTTGGCATCGATCATCAGGCCGGCGTACAGGAAGCCGGTGAACGGAATGCCGTCACGCGCCATGCCTTCGATGGTCGGGGTGATGATCTCGTGCATCACCCGTGCATGCACGTTCGGCGTCACCACCGGCGCGGGCGAGTAGGCGCCCATGCCACCGGTGTTCGGGCCGGTGTCGGCGTCACCCAGGCGCTTGTGGTCCTGGCTGGTGGCCAGCGGCAGGATGTTCTGACCATCGACCATGACGATGAAGCTGGCTTCCTCGCCCTCCAGGAACTCCTCGATCACCACTCGCGCGCCGCCAGCGTTGTGCTGCACGTCGAGCTTGTGGTCGGCATCATCGGCCAGCATCCAATCGACCGCCTCGTGGGCTTCTTCGAGGCTCATCGCCACGACCACGCCCTTGCCGGCCGCCAGGCCATCGGCCTTGATGACGATCGGCGCGCCCATCTTGTCGACGTAGGCGTGCGCGGCGGCGACATCGCTGAAGGTCTCGTAGGCAGCGGTCGGGATCTTGTGCCGCTTCATGAAGTCCTTGGCGAAGGCCTTCGAGCTTTCCAGCTGCGCCGCCGCCTTGGTCGGACCGAAGATGCGCAGGCCGCGCGCACGGAAGGCATCGACCACACCCGCCGCCAGCGGCGCTTCCGGGCCGACCACCGTGACCGTGACCCGCTCCGCCACGGCGAAGTCAGCCAGCAACTGCACATCGGTGAGTGCCACGTTGATGAGGCGCTTGTCCAGCGAGGTACCACCGTTGCCCGGCGCCACGAAGACGCGCTCGATGCGTGACGACTGGGCCAGCTTCCAGGCCAGAGCGTGTTCACGCCCGCCGGAGCCGATGACTAAAACTCTCATGTGTGCTCTACCACGTTGAAACTACTGGAAAACCGACACTGCACGCCACAGGCGCGACTGCGCGATTTTTGCATTTATGCGTCGATTTCGGCGTTGTGATAGACCGCTTGGACATCGTCAAGGTCTTCGATCACGTCGAGCAGCTTTTGCATGCGCTGCGCGTCGTCACCTGACAACGGGATGGTGTTTTCAGCGCGCATCGTCACTTCGGCCAGTTCGGGCTTCAGGCCGGCAGCCTCCAGCGCGTTCTTGACCGCCTCGAACTCGGTCGGCGCGCACAGCACCTCGATCGCACCGTCGTCATCGGTCACCACGTCGTCGGCACCGGCTTCCAGCGCCACATCCATGACCTTGTCTTCCGAGGTGCCGGGGGCAAAGATCAGCTGGCCGCAGTGCTTGAACTGGAACGCCACCGAGCCTTCGGTGCCAAGGTTGCCACCGTACTTGCTGAAGGCATGCCGCACCTCGGCCACGGTGCGCACGCGGTTGTCGGTCATCGTGTCGATGATGACGGCCGCGCCACCAATGCCGTAACCCTCGTAGCGGATCTCCTCGTAGTTGACGCCTTCCAGCGCGCCCGAGGCCTTGTCGATGTTGTACTTGATGCGGTCGGCCGGCATGTTGGCCGCCTTGGCCTTGTCGATGGCCAGCCGCAGACGCGGGTTGACGCTGACGTCACCACCGCCCTGCCGCGCCGCGACCGTGATTTCACGGATGATTCGAGTCCAGACCTTGCCGCGCTTTTCGTCTTGCCGGCCCTTGCGGTGCTGGATGTTGGCCCATTTGGAATGACCAGCCATGGATGCTCCTGTGGACAGCCCGTGCGGAACGACCTACGGCACGCCACTATTGGCGTGCCGGCTCCCCCACGTCTGCCCTGGTTTCTTCACTAGGCTGGCATTCTACTTTTCAGCCTCGCCCTGCCGAGAAAACAATGGCCTAGGCCGAGCTGTGGCCCGATCGGAAGGATCGACGCGCGGTGCGTCGTCACCCGCTGAGACGGGCAGACCCCGGCTGCGCTGCAGCCACGGCAAAGGCACTCGCCAGCACCACGCACGGCAACCAGGCGCCATCACACATCAGGTTGATCGCAGTACCGAAGCTGTCACGCGGCATTTCCATGCCGCACAGAAAGCGCGAACACGCCACCCGGTTCTCGGTCGACAAAGAAGTATTGCCAGAGTTTCCTTGGATACTCATGGCTGCAACCGACATCTAAAATTCAGATGCGTTCCATCCCGGCCCGTGAATTTTATTGCTGCACCAGAATGGCGGAGATTCTGGCCGAGTCGAACGCCTCGTCACCCATCATCTTTTCATCGACAGCGGTCTGGTTGTCGATCATGAAAATCAGTACCAAACTTGGTTTACTTGGAAAGTACGCCCTGAATTTCATTCACAGACACCCCCGCCACGGCCCTGCCAGACTCGGCTGCTTCGGCCTTGATTGACAACAGAAACATGCTCCAGCCGAGCAGAAAAGTGACAAGCACGCGCAACAGACTTTGCGCCAATAAAGACGAGTTACCCACAACAACCTCTGACAAGAATTTTGATTTTTTAAAGGAACAGAAAATCAATTCAGGGCGAAATTTTCACATGACCGACGCGGAATTTGCGCTTCGGTTTCGATTGGTTGCGAATGGTGTCGCGCAACCGACTCACCATTTACGCCTTGATACGACATCTGGCGCCGTGCTGACGCGTTTCGTCGCAAATCAGCAGCGCTGGCAGCGGTCGATCCGTAGTCTTGGATGCCTCGACACCCTGATTTGGAGTCATCCGCCATGCCACTGCTCTTGCACACTGCAATACCTCGTGCCGGCCTGATCGCCACCGCCGCCATGATCAGCGCTGTCTGCCTGATCGTGCTGCCGCCGCCCACCCAGGCAGCCGACGCTGCCGCGCCCACGGCCGCCTCGGCCAGCAGCAGCTACGCCGCCAGCCCCGACTATCTGGCGGCATTCCAGACCTTCCAGCGCGCCGTCGCCGGTGACAGCAGCGCGGTCGAGCCGGCCGCCGAGCAGTTCAGCGCGCTCAGCCGGGCCCGCCCGGGCGATCCGCTGACATTGGCCTATGCCGGCTCGGCCACCGCCATGCGCGCCACCACCACCCTGCTGCCCTGGCGCAAGATGAGCTACGCCGAAGACGGCCTGGCGCAGCTCGACAAGGCGCTCGCGCTGCTGCAGCCGGCGCACGACACGCTGCTGGTGCGTGGCACGCCGCTCAGCCTGGAAACCCGTTTCACGGCCGCCACCACCTTCCTGACGCTGCCGAGCATGTTCAACCGCAACGCACGCGGCGCCAAGTTGCTCGCTGAGGTGCTGCAGAGTCCGCTGCTGGCGCCCTCGCCGCTGCCATTTCGTGGCGCGGTCTATCTGCGCGCCGGCAAGCTGGCGCAGCAGGAAAACCGCCCGGCCGACGCGCGCCGCTGGTTTGATCAAGTGGTGAGTCTGCAAGCGCCGCAGGCCGCCCAGGCCCAGGCGCTGCTGAAGGAGCTGGCACGATGAGCCGCCACCACACCACCGCGCCGGTGGCCGAACTGCGCGGCGTGCGCAAGACCTATCGGCTCGGCCTGCATGTGATTCCGGCGCTGCAGGGCGTCGATCTGGCGGTGCAGCCGGGTGAGCTGCTGGCGCTGACCGGCCCATCTGGCAGCGGCAAGAGCACGATCCTGAACCTGTGCGGCCTGATCGACACGCCCGACGCCGGCGAGATCCACCTCGGCGGCCGGCGCGTCGATCAGCTCGACGACACCGCGCTGACGCTGCTGCGGCGCGACCTGATCGGTTTCATCTTCCAGAACTTCAATCTGGTGCCGGTGATGACGGTGGCCGACAACGTCGATTACCCGCTGTTCCTGGCCGGCGTGGCGCCGGCCGAGCGGCGCCGGCGCGTCGAAGAAGCGCTCGTCGCCGTCGGCCTGCAGGAGCACGCCCGGCACCGGCCCGACGCGCTATCCGGCGGCCAGCGCCAGCGCGTCGCCATTGCCCGCGCGCTGATCAAGCGGCCGCAGCTCGTCATTGCCGACGAGCCGACCGCCAGTCTGGACAGCCACACCGCCGACCAGGTGCTGGATCTGATGCGCCAGCGCTGCCACCAGGAGGGCACCGCCTTCCTGATCGCCACCCACGACGCACGCCTGACGCGTCGCTGTGACCGCGTCATCGAGCTGCACGACGGCCGGATCACCGCCGGCCTTGCCGACGATTCAGTGCCGCACGACGACACCCTGCCACGGAGAGCCGCATGAAACCGCTCACCACCCTGCTGCCGATCTGGCTGGCCAACCAGCTGCCGTGGTTCAAGTTCGCCGCGCTCAACACGCTGCGCAACCGGCGCCGCTCGCTGGTGACGCTGACGATCGCGGCGCTCGGCACCGCCGCCATCCTGCTCGCCGGCGGCTTTGCGCTCTATACCTACGAAGGCCTGGCGCAGTCGTCGGCGCGCAGCACCGGCCACCTGATCATCGGCCAGCCGGCCCAGTTCGAGCAAGACGAGGACACGCCGCTGCAGCATGGCCTGGACGACTACGCCGCCCTCAAGGCCCAGCTGCTGGCCGACCCGGCGGTGCGCCAGGTGCTGCCGCGTGTCGAGTTCAGCGGCCTGATCAGCAACGGCGACAAGTCCACCGTGATGATGGCGGTCGGCATCGATCCGGACGCCGAGTTCGCCATCAAGGGCCCGTTCCTGATCGTCAAGGCCGGCGCGGTGCTCGACAACACGCAGCGCGGCGCCGTGATGCTGGGCGACAAGCTGGCCAAGAGCCTGAAAGCCCAGCCCGGCAGCGGGTTGACGCTGCTGGCCTCCACGACGGCCGGCGCGCTCAACGCACTCGACGTCACGGTGGCCGGCATCGTCTCGACCGGCATTCCGGAAATGGACGCGCGGCTGGTCTACACCGATGTGGCGACGGCGCAAGCCTTGCTGGTCAGCGAGCGCGTCTCCAGCCTGGGCGTGTTCCTGGACCGCATGGACGCGACCGAGCCGGCCCGGCAGCGTTTTGCCGCCCAGTGGCCGCAGCTGGCGGTCAAGACCTGGCTGGATCAGGCCACCTTCTACAAGAGCGTCAAGGAGCTCTACAACCGCATCTTCGGTGCGCTCGGGCTGATCATCGGCGTGATCGTGGTGTTCGTCGTCACCAACGCGATGGCGATGGCGATCATCGAGCGCACCCGCGAGATCGGCACGCTGCGTGCGCTCGGCACCCTGCCGGGCCAGCTGACGCGCAGCCTGGCGCTGGAAGGGCTGCTGCTCGGCGGCGTTGGTGCGCTGCTCGGCGCGCTGGTGGCGCTGACGGTGTCGGTCGGGCTGCTGATCTTCCCGGTCGAGATGCCGCCGCCGCCCGGGCGCAGCACGGGTTATCCGCTGCAGATCTCGATCGACGCCACGCTGTACCTCGGCACGCTGGTCGCGATGCTGCTGCTGTCGATGCTGGCCGCCGCGCTGGTGGCGCGCAGCACGGTGAAAAAACCGGTCGTCGATGCGCTGGCGCATGTCTGAGGAATACCCGATGTCTCCCCACTGCATTCATTCCCTGCTGCTTTGTCTCACCCTTGGCTCGGCCTCAGCCCTGGCAGCCGACGATGTGCCGACCCTGCTGAAAGCCGCCGACCGCTACCGTACCGACAGCACCGATCTGCAGGTCGAGACCGAGGTCAAGGTCTACAAGGCCGACGGCAGCCCCGACAAGGAGCGCCGCTACACCGTGTTCGTGCAGGCCGGGCACCGCTCGCTGGTGCTGATGCGCTCGCCGGCTGAAGCCGGCCAGAAGGTGCTGATGCTCGGCGACGATTTCTGGCTGCTGATGCCCGGCAGCCAGCGCCCACTGCGCATCACGCCGATGCAAAAGCTCCTGGGCGACGCCTCGACCGGCGACATCGCCACGCTGAGCTGGAGCGAGGACTACAGCGGCCAGTTGCTCGGCGAGGAGCACTGCAGCCTCACGCCGACGCTCCGGCCCACGGCCACGTCCACCGCCGGATCGACCGTAGTCTCGCCGCCAGCAGACGCCGCCGCCAGCGTGCCCTGCCTGCACTTGAGCCTGAGCGCGAATCGCAAGGGCGTGAGCTATCAACGCATCGAGCTGTGGCTGGGCCAGCGCCGCCATGAGCCGCTGCGCGCCGAGCTGTACGTGCAGTCCGACAAGCTGGCCAAGGAGGCGCGTTTCGTGTTCGACAAGCCGGCCGCGCCCACCTTGGTGACCGAGATGGTGCTGACCGACCGGCTCGGCAACGGCAAGGAAACCCGCGTGCGCTACCTGAGCCGCCAAGCCAGGAGCGTGCCGGAAACATGGCTGAACCCGATGTTCCTGGCGCGCAACCCGAGTCTGGAGTGACGGCGATGCAGCGCGCTCCCCTGACCCTCGCTCACCGGCCGCTGCTGCTCGCGGTGGCCGGGCTGTGCGCCACCTGGCCCGCCTGCGCGGACAGCCAGACAGCCAGCGCGCCGCCCACCTCCAGTGAGCCGCCGGCTGCAGCGGCACCGGCCACCACAGACGCTGACCGCCCGTCGCCGTCGGGAACGGAAACAGCGCCGCCCTTTTTCGGCTTGAAAAGCTCCGGCGAACTGCGCCTGGGCTGGCATGAGCAACGCGCCAACGCGGCCGGGCCGCTCGCCGCTGCCAACGCGGTCATGCCCGGCACGGCTGCGCCGCCCGTCAGCAGCGCCGTGACACAGGCCGAGCTGCGCGGTCAGTGGCACACCCTGACCGCCAACGTGCTGCTGCAATCCGAGCGGCCTGATGGCGGACCGGTGCACAGCAGCGCCCGCGTCAACGAGCTGTACGCCTCGGCCGATCTGGGCGCCTGGCAGGCCAGCGTCGGCAAGAAGGTGGTCAGCTGGGACGTCGGCTACGCCTGGCGCCCGAACGACATGGTGCAGCAGGAAGAGCGCCGCCAGCTTGGGCCGACCTCGCTGGCAGGCCGGCCGTTGCTGCAGCTCGAAGTCTTCGATGCCGAGCGGGCCGCCAGCCTGGTCTGGGTGCAGCCGCAGCCGCTGCAGCGCAACGACACCGAGCGATTCGGCGCGGACGAGAGCGCGTTGGCGGCGCGTTATTACCAGCGCCTGGGTACGCTCGACGCCTACGTCTTTGCCCGCGCCGGCCAGCACACCCACGCCAGTCTGGGCAGCGCTGCGGCCTGGGTCGCCACCGACGCGCTGGAGTTGCACGGCTCGCTGCGCTGGTCGCAGCAGCATGACGGCATCGCGCTGGACCCAGCCGCCGGCACCGCGCCGGTCAGCCGCAACCCGTGGCAGACCCGCACGCTGGGGGCGGCACGTCAGACCCTGCTTGGACTGAACTGGACCGGCCAGGCGCAGCAGAGCCTGATCGCGGAGTGGTGGTGGGACGGCAGCGCACCGTCGGACAGCGACTGGCAGCGCTGGCAGGCGCGCAATGCCGCGCTCAGCACCCAAGCCGCCCGGCCGGGTCTGCCGGCGGCAGCGCGGACGGGCCTGGCCGGCAATCTGGCCTGGCAGACCACGCCGCTCGCCAGCACCGGACTGCGCCGTCAGAACGTGTATCTGCGCAGCGCCTGGCAGCCCGAGCCGTGGACGCTGGCGGCCGATCTGCTCTGGACGCCGGCCGACGCCGGTCGCATCAGCAGCCTGAGCGCCAAGTGGCAAGGCGATCGCCTCAGTGTCGAGGCGGCCTGGCGGGTCTGCGGTGGCCCGACGACGGCGCTCACCACCCAGCTGCCAAGCCGCCAAGCCGGTACGCTGACCGCCATCTGGAGTTTCTGAGCGCTGCGCATCATGTCGAACACGGTCTTGCCCTCCTCGCCCGCGCCGTCCAGTCAGCCGTCCGTTGCGGTCGGCCTGCTCTGGCGGGGCGGCATCAACCTGCTGGTCTGCAGCGGCATTGCCGTCTGGCTGGCGGTCTTGCAGCACGGCTACTTTGGCGCCGCGCTGATCTATTCACTCAGCATCGGCATGTTGTGCTGGCTGGTGGTGGATGGTGGCCGGGTGCTGGTGGCGGGCGTGCTGGCGCGGCGCCATCCGGAACGGCTCATGCATGCCAAAGGCTGGCCCGGCTGGTTCTGGATGGGCGGCATCATCCTGCTCGGCGCGCCCAGCGCCTACACCGGGGGCACGCTGATCGCGGACGCCCTGACCGGCTACACCTCGGCCATGCCGTGGCGCGATGGCTGGGGCAACCACCGCAGCGGCTGGGGCAGTTATGTGTTCCTGCTGCTATTGACCTTCACCGTGGCCGCCGTGACGGCCGGGTTCATGTATGCGCGCGGCGCGCTGCTGAGCGCCAAGGCCGAAGCTGAAACCGTGCGCCGGCTGGCGATCGAAACCCAGCTCAAGCTGATCGAGAGCCAGCTGGAGCCGCACATGCTGTTCAACACGCTGGCCAATCTGCGCGTGCTGATCAGCCTCGACCCGCCGCGCGCGCAGGCCATGCTCGACCGGTTGATCAGCTTTTTGCGCGCCACCCTGGGCGCCAGCCGCGCCGGCATGCATCCGCTGCACGCTGAATTCGACCGGCTGGCCGACTACCTGGCGCTGATGGGTATCCGCATGGGTGAGCGCCTGCAGAGCTCACTCGATCTGCCCGACGCTTTACGCCAGCAACCGGTGCCGCCGCTGCTGCTGCAGCCGTTGGTCGAAAACAGCATCAAGCACGGCCTGGAGCCGAAGATCGACGGCGGCCGCATCGACGTGCGGGCCTGGGCCGAGGGCGACCGGCTGCTCATCACGGTGCGCGACACCGGTATCGGGCTGGCGCCGACCGACACCGCCGCAGCCACCTCCGGCACCGCGTTTGGCCTGAGTCAGGTGCAGGAGCGGCTTGCCGTGCTCTATGGCAGCACCGCACGCTTGACCCTGCGCGCCGCCGATGACCTCGACGGTGGCACGCTGGCCTGCATCGAGCTGCCCTTGTTGCCCCTGAACCACGTCGATCGCCCATGAGCTACCGACCCACCGCCCTGATCGCCGAAGACGAACCCTTGCTGGCCGCCGGGCTGCAGAGCGATCTGCAGCAGTTGTGGCCCGAGTTGCAAGTGGTGGCGAAGGCCACCAATGGCAAGCAGGCACTGGCCCTTGGGCTCGCACACCAGCCCGACATCTGCTTCCTGGACATCCGCATGCCAGGCCTGAGCGGTCTGGAAGTGGCGCAGGCACTCGCCGAAGACTGGCCTGACGATGCGATGCGGACTTTTCCGCTGCTGGTGTTCGTGACGGCTTATGACCAGTACGCGGTACAGGCTTTCGAGCACCAGGCGCTCGACTATCTGCTCAAACCGGTCGAGCCACAGCGGCTCGCCATCTGCGTGCGCCGCCTGCAAGCGCAGCTGGCGCAACGTGTGACGTCAACTGCCGCTACTGCCACAGCTGACCGCACCAGTCTGAGTCCCGTCGCCCAGTCGCGCGCTTTGGAAGCAAGCGCTGAACAGTTGCGGGCACTGCTCGGTCATCTGGCCGCCGCCACGCATCCCTCTGCCCATTCGACACCGCGTCTGGAGGTGATCCAGGCCCAGATCGGCCACACCGTGCATCTGATCCCGATCGACGAGGTGCTGTATTTCGAGGCAGCCGACAAATATGTGCGCGCGATCACCGCCGAGCGTGAGCATCTGCTGCGCTTGTCCTTGCGCGAGTTACTGCCACAGCTGGATGAGCAGCGCTTCTGGCAAATTCACCGTGGCAGCGTGGTGCAGGTGCGCGCCATCAATACCGCTGTGCGCGATGAGGCAGGCAAGGTATTTCTGAGTCTGCACAACCGGCCCGAGCGGCTGAGTGTCAGCCGGTTGTATGCCTATCGATTCAAGGGAATGTGAATGTGAAAAATATCCACATCACCCCCGTCGCACCCCCCGCGATCAAGGGATATTTGAGCTGCAAAATTGTGCGCAATGTCACACTTTTCACGGTTAGAGGCGAGTGGTGAAGTCATTGCCAGCGGTGGAATGAGCACGTTCTCATCGCTTGGGTGCAGCTTTTCAGCGCTTGATCTGACCCCGCATCGCTGCTGCTCAGCAGATCTTTGCAACTTGGCGCCGCTCAAACAGCCCTATCCGGCGTGCTGTGCCACCAAACCCTCTCGCGTAACAAATACAGCACGAAAGTACATTTCGTTACCAACATTGGTATTTGATATTTTTAGCGTCACAAATGCCTGTGATTTTGCTTTTTATCAAATTCGCACCTCAACCTCAATTGACTCACCCAATAAAAAAGCCCGGCAGTGCCGGGCTGGGATGTCGCAATACGTGACAAGACCAAGCTGACAAGTCGTCAGCTCAAATAAGCCCGCCGTCAGAAATGCAGATGACGCCGCATCAGCGCCGCCGGCCCTGCAGTCCGTACGACTGCAGATCGACCAGTTCATCCATCACTTCGAACGAGAAACCACGCCGGCCAGGCCGTGAACTGAACAACAGATCCTGGAAATAGGCTTGCCGCACCGAAGCAGCTTCCCAGATCGTGGCCAGGCGGTTGATGACATGCGGATGCCGACGGGCGGTGATGATGGGCCGCACCTCCACCGGCAGCTTGTGCAGCCAGCGTGCGGCAGCAGACGACAAATGGTCCGTCTGGACAGCACGATGGTGCACAGCCGCCGGAGCATGTGGCTGCAACATGTGGAACTCGTCCACTTGCATCACCCGCTTGGCGTCTGACTCGTTGGCAGCCGAAGCATGCGTAAAGCCACCCGTCAACGGCCCTGCGGTGGCAGGGCGTGGTTGAAGGCGCAACTTCGTCATGTCATCGGCGATTGGATCGGGGCGGAATTCGTAAGTGATCATGGCTGCATTCCTCTCTGGCATTACAGGCTCGGCGACTGGTCCAGCGGGTGAATAAATGTTACTTAAGTTTGTCAATGTCGCGTGTGATTTCCTGCCTGTATGCAGGCCAGGCGTGCAATCACTGAGTTGCGCGGGTGATGCAGTGCACAAACGATGCGAGTCTGGTTGCAGCGCCGGCAGATCAAGACTTGAGGGGGTGCTGGCTACAATGAAACGAACTCGTGCGCATTGCACGCACGCACGCCGATTCCCCTGTCTGCATCAACGCTTTTCATGAGCGACACCCACCACAAAACCCCGAACACCGGCAAGACCCACGCCGCCACCGCCTCCGCTGCCACCGCGACCGAGCCCGTCAAGCCCAGCAACTTCCTGCGCGGCATCATCGAGCGCGACCTGGAGGCCGGCACCTACGCCAGCCGCCAGTTCGCCGGCTCACCTGGCGACGCCGCGCACCACGCCGCCGGCCAGCCCGATCCAGCCAGGATTCGCACGCGCTTCCCGCCCGAGCCGAACGGCTACCTGCACGTCGGCCACGCCAAGAGCATCTGCCTGAACTTCGGTCTGGCGCGCGACTATGGCGGCGTCTGCCACATGCGCTTCGACGACACCAACCCGGAGAAGGAAGAGCAGGAATACGTCGACTCCATCCTCGACGCGGTGCAGTGGCTCGGCTGGAGCTGGAACTCAGAGCTGGGCGGCACACCCACCTCGCATCTCTATTACGCCAGCGACTACTTCGACTTCATGTACCGCGCCGCCGAGTACCTGATCGAAGGCGGCCTGGCCTATGTGGACGAGCAGACGCCCGAAGAAATGCGCGTCAACCGGGGCGACTTCACCACGCCTGGCAAGGACAGCCCGTTCCGCAGCCGCACGCCTGCCCAGAACCTGGCGCGCTTCCGAGAGATGCGCGACGGCGCGCATCCGGACGGCTCGATGGTGCTGCGCGCCAGGATCGACATGGCGTCGCCCAACATCAACCTGCGCGACCCGGCGATCTACCGCATCCGCCGCGCCACCCACCACAACACCGGCGATGCGTGGTGCATCTACCCGATGTACACCTTCGCGCACCCGATCGAGGACGCGCTGGAACGCATCACGCACTCGATCTGCACGCTCGAATTCGAAGACCAGCGGCCGTTCTACGACTGGCTGCTGGAGCGCCTGGCCGAGCCGGTGCGCACGCCCGACGGTCGCGCGCTGCCAGCGCTGCTGGCCCATCCGCTGCCGAAGCAATACGAATTCGCGCGCCTGAACCTGACCTACGTCATCACCAGCAAGCGCAAGCTGGCGCAATTGGTCAATGAAGGTTTTGTCGAAGGCTGGGACGACCCGCGCATGCCAACCATCGTCGGGCTGCGGCGGCGCGGCTACACGCCGGAAGCGATTCGGCTGTTTGCCGAGCGCATCGGCGTGACCAAGGCGGACAGCTGGATCGATTACTCGACGCTCGACATTGCCCTGCGCGACGACCTGGAAAACAAGGCGCATCGCGGCATGGCGGTGCTCGACCCGGTCAAGCTGGTGTTGACCAACTGGGACGAGGTGATGGGCGCCGGCCATCTGGAGCCGTGCTCGCTGCCCGCGCTGCCGCATGTGGCTGAGGGTGAAACACCGCCACCGGCGCGCCAGTTCGTGATCGGCCGCGAGGTCTGGATCGAGCGCGAAGACTTCGAGGAAGTGGCTCCCAAGGGCTACAAGCGCCTGTTCCCGGGCAACAAGGTGCGCCTGAAAGGCGGCTTCGTCATCGAGTGCACCGGCTGCGAGAAAGATGCCGACGGACGCATCACCGCCGTGCTCGCCACCGTGGTGCCCGACACCAAGAGCGGCACGCCCGGCGCCGATGCGGTCAAGGTCAAGGCCGCCATCACCTGGGTCAGCGTGGCAGACGGCGTCGCCGCCGAGGTGCGCCTCTATGACCGCCTGTTCACCGACGCCCAGCCGGATGCCGGTGGCAAGGACTTCAAGGCCAGCCTGAACCCGGCCAGCAAGAAGATCATCACCGCCTACGTCGAACCGAGCCTGGCGCAGGCCGAGCCCGATGCGAAGTTCCAGTTCGAGCGTTTCGGCTACTTCGTCGCCGACCGCAAGGACCACGCGCCAGGCAAGCCGGTGTTCAACAAGATCACCGGCCTGAAGGACAGCTGGAAATAAATCAGCCGGTGCTGCGCTGCTGGCGGCGCATCATGCGCAGATCGGCCTGCAGATCGGACAGGTTGAGCACCACCTGCTGCAGGCGCTTGGTGTCGTTGGCGGCGGTGCTCTGGGCCGTCAGATCGCTGAAGGTCGAGCTGTTGACCGACTGGGTACGCTGCAGCTGATCCCGCAGATCGCCCAACTGGCTGTCCAGGGTCTGGCCGCTCGCCTTGAGCAGGCTGGTCATGCGCTCCAGGCGCTCATCCAGCTGCAGCATGCGCTGGGCGACCAGTTCTTCCAGACCGGACAGCTGGGTATCCGCTTCCGAGCGCGACTCCTTGTACGACTCGGCTTGCGGCGCGGCAACCACCTGCGCTGCGGCGGCGACCTGTGTCGGCCGGCGCAACGCGTACAGGCACCAGCCCAGGATCACCAGCGCCAGCCAACCCGCCGAGGCGTAGAGCATCTCGCGGGCATCGGTGATGTTGAGTGCCTCGTTGATCACCAGCACCGCCGACGGTGTCGGCTGCTGGCTGCTCAGATGCAGGCGGGCCAGATCGTCATTCAGGTAGCTCAGGACGCTGTTCCACGCCATCACAAAAGGCACCAACCAGCCCATCGAGAACAACGCAAAGAACCAAAGGCGAAGAGTACGCATGCATTAACTCCCAGTGGCCGCAACGCCCGACATCGAAATAATGAAACGATTGTCTGGTGTTTGGCCCTCAGGGATACCCACCGATCCAGTGGCATGCTCAGCCGCTGTGACGCAGTGCACAAGTTAGCGGTATCAACCCAGCATCCGAGCAACACGGCCGCATCTCAAAAGCCTGAACCGGGCTGCTGCAGGAACGCCAGCTCCTCAGGCGTGCTGGTGCGGCCCAGCGCCGCGTTGCGGTGCGGAAAGCGCCCGAACCGCGCCACGATGTCGTGATGTCGCTGCGCCCAGTCGAGCAGACCTGCCAAGGCCGGCTCGTCCTGCTCCAGCCGAGCAAACAGCCGCAGCGCCAGCTGCTGCATCGGCAACGATTCAGCGTGTTCGAACGGCAGATAAACAAACTGGCGCTGCACCCCGGTCAGTGACAGATCCGCCCCGCTGGCGACCAGCTCGGTGGCCAGCGCCAGCGCGATCGCATCGCCCGCAAAAGCGCGCGCCGTGCCACGCAGGCTGTTGCGGGTGAACTGGTCGGTCACGATGATCAGCGCCAGCGCACCGAGCGGCTGCCGGGTCCAGTCGTTCGGCCCCGGCTCATGCAACTGGCCGGCCAGGGCCGTGTCGATGAGCGAGCCGAATCGGCGCGCGATGTGCTGGTCGAACACGTCGTCCTTGCGAAACCAGCAGGCGCGTGGCAAGGCATGACCGGGGTCATCCGGTGGACCAAACCAGAAATCCAGAACTTCCTGGGGCTGCATGGGCATGGCGGACTCCTTGCAAAAGACACCGCACCGATCAGCCTCGCCGGGCTGCTCTAGCATCGGGACATGAACCTAATCTACATCGCCGACCCGATGTGCTCCTGGTGCTATGGCTTTGCCAGGTCGCTGAGCGCCTTGCTGGCCGATCCGGGCGACGTCGGCGTGGAGCTGGAATTGGTGATGGGCGGACTGCGCCCCGGCACCACCGAGCCACTCGCACCGACCAAGGCCGACGAGATTTTCGAGCACTGGCGACGGGTCCACCTTGCCACTGGCCAGCCGTTTGCCCCCGCGCCGCACACCGCCTTGCATCTGCCCGGGTTTGTCTACAACACCGAACCGGCCTGTCGCGCCGTCGTGACGCTGCGCCAGCACTGGCCGACGCAGGCCTGGGCCTATCTGAACGCCGTGCAGCAGGCCTTTTATGCCGAGGCCCGCGATGTCACCCGCACCGACGTGCTGAGCGCCATCGCGGCCAGGCTCGGCCTGCCACGTTCAGCGTTCCAGGCCGCGTTCGAATCCGACGACATGCGCGAGCAAACCCGGCATGACTTTGCCCAGACGCAAGCCTGGGGCATCCGGAGCTTTCCAGCCCTGATGGCCGAACACGCCGGCCAGTTGCACCTGGTGTGCAAGGGCTATGCCCCCGCCGATGTGCTACGCCAGCAGTTGCTCACCTTGCAAGCTGACAGCGCCTCAGGGTGAAGGCGTGGTCTGCGCATACACCTCGTTGACTACCCGGTGCAGCACCTCGCGCGGCAGCTCGCCCACCAACGCGTAGCCAAAGTTGTCGGCAGTCCAGTAAAAACTCTGCGTCGCCCCCTCGCTGGCGTAACCGAAGGCGGCCGCCGCGCCGTTCGGGTCGATCGCAGGGTTGGGACCGGCAGCACTGCTGGCAGTCCCGGCCAGCACACTCAGGTAGAGCGTCAAGCGCTGGCCCCCGGCGTTTTCATACATGAACTGGGCGCGCGCTGGCGCCGCACCGCGCGTGTCACCCGACAGCAGCCGCCCGCCCACCAGGTGCCAACCCAGATCCGCCAGCAGCGGCAGCTTGAGGCTGCGCCCGAGGCGCTTGGACAGCCAGCGCAGCAGCAGCTCCTGCTGATCGGCGCCGATCTCGACCGGACGGCGCACGTCGGGCGCGTAGACCACATGCGCCGCGATGGCGTCATGGGCAATCGCCCGGCCCACCTCGCCGGGCAGGCTCGCCAGCACGGGCGTGGATGGTGCACCCAGCTCGCGATGCCCGATCCAGCCGGCACTCAGGCCCAGCGCCAGCAGCAAGCTGGCAGCCAGCCCTTGTGTCCACGGCGATGACAAGGGCCAGCGCGACTGGCGCCGCTCCAAGCTGCGCAGCGTGGCCAGCATCTTCGGCGGCACCGGCTCGTTCATGACCTCACGCTGCAGCGCCTGCAATTGCTCGCGTTGCGCCAACCACTGCGCGACCGCCAGACGGGCTGGCTCGTCGTGCTGCAGACGCTGCTCGACCCGGGCCTGCGCCACGGCGTCAAGTTGGCCGTCGACATAGGCGTGCAGCAAAAGTTCGTCGTCCATCATGGTCTCGTTCATCGGCTGGGCGACACCACCCGCAACCCGCTGGCCGCCGCCGGCGCGGTGTGACCGTCCAGGCCGGCACGCATCGCCGCTCGGGCGCGCGACAGCCGCGACATCACGGTGCCGATCGGAATGTCCAGCACCAAGGCAATCTCGGCGTAGTTGAGTTCCTCGATCACCACCAGCAGCAGCACGGCGCGCTGCGCCTCGGGCAGGCGGGCAAGCGCGCGCTCGGTGTCGAGCCGCAGCGCCAGCGCCTGGCTGGCATCAACGCCGGAGTCATGCGCATCGTTCCATTCGACCTCGGCCGGCTGGGCGCGGTGCTGGCTGGCCCAGAGGTTGTGCATGATCGACAGCAGCCAGCTGCGCAGGCTGCCCCGGTTGCTGAACAGGCTCCACTTGCGCAGCGCCCGCTCCAGGGTGTCCTGCACCAGGTCGTCAGCCCGCGCGGCGTCGCCGGTCAGCAGCCGGGCATAGCGCCGCAACGAAGGAATGTGCTCGACCACCTGGCTCATGCCCGAGGTTCAGGGCTTGACGATGTGCCAGACGTTGTTGAAACCGTCACCGGTCTTGTCGCCCGGCTTGCTGTCCTTCGACCAGTAATACAGCGGCCGACCCTTGTAGGCCCACTGCTTGGCGCCATCGTCGCGGCTGATGACGCTGTAGTCGCCCATGCCCATCATGTCGCCGGCAGCCATCAGCGGCGGCCAGTTGGTGGCGCAGGGGCCATTGCACATGCTCTTGCCGCTGCCCATGGCATCACGGTCCAGGGTGTAGAGCGTCATGCCGTTCGGGCCGACCAGCATGCCCTCACTCATCATGGCCGGCTCTTTGGCGGCCATCGGCGTGGACATGCACGCCTCCAGCAAGCCGATGGTCGCAACGATCAACCAGGAACGCTTGTTCATACAAAACTCCGTGGATTCGGGTAGATGACAAGCGGTAGACACCGGCTCGGGTGGTTTTATTCCACGCTCTGGCGATTTTTCTCGTCCAGCCAGCCACTGACCCAGTGCGGGTCATTGATCGTGCGCAATTCGGTGTAAGCCTCATCGGCCTGCGGATGGCGCAGGCGCAGGAACTTCAGCCACTGCTTGAGCCGGCCGGCGCGGTAGCGCGGCTCGACATGGTGCGCCGTCAAGTGCCAGAAATCGCGCAGCAGCGGCAGCAGTGCAGGCCAACTGACGCCGGCCTGAACGCCCGACGCAGCGTCTGTGCCACCCTGGCTCGCCGACACACCCGGCCCCAGCGTCTGCAGGATCGCCAGCGCCAGCCCGGGGTCGGCCACCATGCCGCGCCCCAGCATCAGCGCGTCGCAGCCGGAAGCGTCGAGGCAGCGCCGGGCATCATCGACCGACCAGATCTCGCCATTGGCCACCACCGGAATCGACACCGCCTGGCGGATGTCGGCGATGCGGTCCCAGTAGGCCGGCGGGCGATAGCCGTGCGCCTTGGTACGGGCGTGCACCACCAGCTCGGCGGCACCGGCGTCGGCAATGGCTTGGGCGCATTCGACCGCCCGACTG
Organism: Leptothrix sp. (in: b-proteobacteria); assembly: GCA_041083665.1. Lineage (GTDB taxonomy): Bacteria > Pseudomonadota > Gammaproteobacteria > Burkholderiales > Burkholderiaceae_C > Sphaerotilus. The sequence continues at coordinate 36,239 of JBFPGZ010000010.1, read as the reverse complement.
TCGTCGTACAGACCCAGGCGCATCTTGGCCGACACCGGCATGGCGGCCGGCACGGCGCGCCGCACCGCCGCGACGATGGTGTGGATCAGCTCCGGCTCCTCAAGCAAGGCCGCGCCACCGCCATGACGGTTCACGATCTTGGCCGGACAGCCGAAGTTCAGATCAATGCCAGCGGGGCCGAGCCCCGCCAGCCGAGCCGCGTTGTCGGCCAGGCAGGCCGGGTCGGAGCCCAGCAACTGGGCCCGCACCGGCACACCGGAGCGCGTGCGCCCACCGGCGTTCAGCTCCGGCACGATGCGGGTAAAGACCCGCTCGGGCAGCAGCATGTCGGTGATGCGAATGAATTCGGAGACGCAGCGGTCGATGCCGCCGACACGGGTCAGGATGTCACGCAACGTGGCATCGAGGAGCCCTTCCATGGGCGCGAGCAACAAGATCATGTTGCTCGCGAGGATAACGGCTCGGCTGACACCCGCTCTGCAGCGGGTGTCAGCGGCCGCATCAGCTGCCGCTCAAGGCATTGGTCGCGGTGTAGACCGGGGTGGTCGTACCGGTGGCGGTGCCCGTGACGGTCAGCGTGTCGTTGAACACCGTCGTGCCCACCGGGGTGAAGGTGACGATCACGGTGCAGGTCTTGGCTGCGGCCACGCTGAGTGCCGCCTTGCAAGTGCCGCCCGTCACCTTGAACTGCGTGCCGGACGCCATGCCGACCGTGGAGATCGTCAGCGCCGCCGCACCGGTGTTGGTCAGGGTCAGCGTGGCCGCCGTCGCCTTGGTCACCGCGCCGTAGGCATAGGCCCCCGTGCCGATGCTGATGGCGGGCAGCGCCGGGGCAATGGTCAGGTCCTGCGTCACCTGCGGCGCGGCGGCGTAGGTGGTGTTACCCGCCTGGTTGGCCGCGATGGTGCACAGACCGGCCGCCTTGCCCGTCACGGTGCCCGTGGCCACCGTGCAGGTCGTGGGCGTCAGCGAAGTGAAGGTCGCCGCCAGCGCTGAACTGGAGGTGGCCGTCACCTTGCCCGTCTTGCCCACCATGATGCCAATCGGCGCCGCCCCAAAGGTGATGGTCTGCGGGGTCAGCGCCACCGGGAACGACAGGGTCGCCGCCGGCGCAGCCGCGTAGCTGGTGTTGCCGGCCTGGCTGGCGCTCAGGGTGCACGTGCCGGCCTTGACGCCCTTCACGCTGGTGCCGGTGATCGAGCAGATCGTCGTGGTGCTCGACTTGAGCGTCACCGCCAAGCCCGAGCTCGCCGTGGCACTCACCACAGCGGTCTGGCCGACATTGACCACCGGCGCTGCGCCAAAGGTGATGGTCTGAACCCCCTTGCCGATCACGATGCTCTGGGTGACCTGGGTGGCGGCCTTGTAGTTGCCGCTGCCAGCCTGGTTGGCGGCAATCGTGCAAGTGCCTGCCGCCAGACCGGTGACGGTGCCTGTGCCGGCGACCGGATCCGTCACCACCGAACAGATGGTCGGCGTGGTGGCGGTGTAGGTGGCCGCCAGGCCGGAGCTGGCCGTGGCCTTCACCGTGCCCGTGCCCGCCAAAACCACCACCGGCGCCGCCGCAAAAGCGAGGGTCTGGGCCGCTGGCGCCACCGTGATGCTCTGGGTTACCTGCACCGCCGGGTCGTAGCTGGCGTTGCCGGCCTGGTCGGCCGCGATGGTGCACAGTCCGCCGGCCAGGCCGGTCACGATGCTGCCATTGACGCTGCAGGTGGCCGGCGTGAGCGAGGTGTAGCTCACCACCAGGCCAGATGCCGCAGTGGCGCTCAGCGTGGCCGTGCCACCGAAGGCGAGCGCGGGCGCCACGCCGAACACGATCGACTGGCTGTTCTTGCTGATCGTGATGTTCTGCGCGGCCTGCGGGGCAGCCAGATAGGCGACATTGGCAGCGGTTGTGCCGCCCGCCTGATCGGCCGTCACCGTGCAGATGCCGCCGGCCAGACCGGTCACCGTGCTGCCCGCCACGCCGCAGATCGCTGGCGTCGCGGAGGCAAACACCACCGGCGTCAGGCCCGAGCTCGCGGTGGCACTGAGTGCGCCCACACCACCCACCTTGACCACCGGCACTGCACCAAAGGTGATCGTCTGGCCGCCGGCGTTGGCCGGATCAATGATGGCCAGGCTGTAGGTGCCGGTACCGGTGAAAGCGCCGCCACTGGTGGCAGCGGTGCTGTCGGTGGCACTGACGGTGAACGCATAGGTGCCGGCCTGGGTCGGCGTGCCGGTCAGGTTGCCGCCGCTGCCGAGCGTCAAGCCCGGCGGCAGCGCGCCCTTGACCAGGGCAAAAGCATAGGGCGCCACGCCACCGGACGCACTGAGGCTCTGGGTGAACGCGGTACCCACCGAACCGCCCTGCAAGGCGCCCAGGCTCAGACCGGTCATGGCCCGGATATTGACGATCGAGCTGTAGCCCGACATGTCCAGCCAGGACGTGCCGTTCGAGCTCAGATAGGTCTGCCCCGGCGTGGTGACGACGGTGTTGTTGTAGCCCGTCGACACCGCCTCACTGGCCACCGGATAACCGGTGCCCGGCGTATTGAACTGCACCACCACCGAGAACGACTGGCCACCCACCAGCGGCACATCCACCGGCAGTTTGACGGTGTGGTAACCGGCATACGGCATCGTGCCGCTCACCGTCGCGGCACTTTGCAAGACACCGCTCGTCGGTGTGCCGGTGACGTTGGTATAGATAGATACCGTGTAGGCGGTATCGACCCCTGTGGTGTAGAAACTCACGGCCTTCAGCGGTGGTTCGGTCGGGCCGGCCTTGAATACATTACCGCCCCAACCGAGCGATGTGCCATAACCCCAGGCACTGATCCAGCCATGCGGGTCGTACATGAACTGATGCGTATAGGTGGTGGTCGGATCCGCCATCTGCACCGCACCAGCGCTCTTCAGCTGGGCATCGTAATACGAGATATAAAAATAACCACTCTGGCCCCACCCAGAACCCCATGAGTTCTTGACAATATACGCCCCATTGCCAGCCGGCACGGTCGAGAAATTGCTGGCTGGATAGTTATCATCCCAACCCACCAGCGTCACCGCGTGGTTGCCACTGGCCGCGCCGTTGTAATAATACGAGGAGGTAGTTGGATTCCAGTAGCCGAGCGTGACGGTATCGACATAAAACGACACATAGAGCGCGCCGTAATTCTGCAGGGCGTACTTCCAGTTGAGGTTGTCCGTGGCGTTGGCGCGGTCTGGCAGGAACACCGCATCCTGCACATGCCCGCGCGGCGACAGCCCGGCAATCGAGGTGGCCGCCGTCACCGTGTACGGATCGTCCGTTTCCAGGACAGGCCCGGCCGCATAGCCCTTCTGATTGCCCCAGCGCGACAGATAGGCGGTGCCCATGCCCAGGTTGCCGCCGCTGCAGGCCAGGATATCGAAACCAGACCGTACGTTGAGGTGGTTTTCTGATAAATCCAGCGTGTCACCGCCTGCCGCCAACGTATTGGATTCCAACGACGCCATCGTCGCAAACGCCCAGCAATCACCGCAAGCACTCTGGTCGCGCACTGGCGTGACCAGACTGAAGGGCGCGCTGGAAGTGCGCAAATCAAACGCGGCAGGGGCGATATAGGTCGTTGGTGCGGCCACCAGTGGCTGTGCAGCGGTGGCCGCACCCGGCGCACCGGCAGCGCCCGTCACAACTGCACCCGTCACCGCAGCGCCACCGCGCAGAAACTGCGGCACCTTGCCCTTCATGTGCGAATGGTCGACCGGCCCCGGAATATGTCCGGTATGGTGCCCGGCGGCATCTATCGGAGTATCTCGCAACGCCCCGTTGGCACCATTCAATACGGGTGCGGTTGAAACGGCAGCACCGAGCCCATTCGTTTGAGTGGCGGCACGTTTCTGTGCCATATAGCCATCAAAATCACGATCATTGGGCGCGACACTGGGCGCACTCTGCGCCGAGGCCCATCCCGAGATACCCATCGACACCGCCGCAATGGCCAGCCAGACTGGTTTGAGCGACTGGCCTGCATTGTTTTTACCGCCAGCGGCAGCAGCATGTTTGCGACGTTGCGTCAAGGTTATCTCCTGTTAATCGTTGATCAATATGAAAAGCCATCAATTCCATTAGACATTGCCCCCCTGTAAAGGGGGCAGCCAATTGAGCATAACCGTGCATATATCACGAACAATAGACACGCAAAAGTGATCAATGTGGCAAGAACCAAACAAGCTTCTGGCCCCACGCAAGGCCCGCGCGAGCAATGGCGACAAGTTTTGCGAGAATCCCGCCATGCTGAAAACACACCTCCTGCGTGCCGGCTTGCTCAGCCTGGCCACCCTCACCTGTTCTGCCGCCTGGGCACAAACCAACGCGGCGTCCGCCCCTGCCAAGGCCGCAGCCGCCGTCACCACTGCCAGCGGACTGGTCTACCGCTCACTGACTGACGGCAGCGGCGCCAGTCCCGGCCCGACCGACAAGGTCAAGGTTCACTACCGTGGCACCTTGCCGGACGGCACCGAATTCGACAGCTCCTACAAGCGTGGCCAGCCGATCGAATTCCCGCTGAACCGCGTCATTCCCTGCTGGACCGAAGGCGTGCAACGCATGAAGGTCGGCGGCAAGGCGCAACTGACCTGCCCGCCCGGCATCGCCTACGGCGAACGTGGCGCTGGCGGCGTGATTCCGCCCAACGCCACCTTGAACTTCGACGTCGAACTGCTCGGCATCAACGGCCGCTGATACCGGGCGGCACCGCAGCCGCCGCGCGACGCCTCAACGGCGGGCCGGTTTGAACCGGCCCCGCACGCTCTGCACGGCGCTGACCCCGAGCAGCGCCAGCGCACCGGCCACGATGCCGGCCAGCGCATCCACCAGCAGCGGCACCACCAGCGCCAGCCATGCGCCCACGCCGGGCACGCTGGCGGCCAGCTCGATCAGGCCGTGCCGTGCCTCATGCCCCCCCGGCAAACCGTGCGTCAGGATGCCGCCACCGACCAGAAACATCGCGGCGGTACCCACCACCGCCAGCGTCTTCATCAGCCAGGGCGCGGCCTGCAGCAGCAGCACACCGCTGCGGCGCAGCAACGTCGGCCAGACGCCGGTGCCAGTGCGCCGGCTCAGATGCAGGCCGGCGTCATCGAGCTTGACGATGCCGGCCACCAGGCCGTAGACACCCGCCGTCATGATCAGCGCTGTCAGGCACAGCACGATCAGCTGGGTCAGAAAGGCCTGTCCCGCCACCGCGCCGAGCGTGATGGTGATGATCTCGGCCGAGAGAATGAAATCGGTGCGCACCGCACCCGCGATCTTGGCGCGCTCGAAAACGACCAGATCAACCTGCGGATCGGCCAGCGCCCGGACCAGCTCGCTGTGGTGAGCCCGATCTTCCGCCGTGCTGTGCAGGAACTTGTGCGCCAGCTTCTCGAAGCCCTCGAAGCACAGGAAGGCCCCGCCCAGCATCAGCAGCGGCGTGATCAACCAGGGCGCCAGCACGCTGATCAGCAGCGCCGTCGGCACCAGGATGGCCTTGTTGAGGAGCGAGCCCTTCGCCACGGCCCAGACCACCGGCAGCTCGCGCTCGGCCTGCACGCACGCGACCTGCTGGGCGTTCAGCGCCAGGTCGTCGCCGAGCACGCCAGCGGTTTTCTGGGCTGCGACCTTGGTCAGCAGCGCCACGTCGTCGAGCACGCTGGCGATGTCGTCGATCAGAGCGATCAGGCTGGCTGTGGCCATGGTCAGGAATCCTTGTTGTCGTCACCGAGCAGCTGCTGGATCGCCTTGATCAGCGCGTCGAGTTGGTTGACCAGCGCAATCGTGTGCAGCACCACGACGTCCTGGTCGGCTTGCTGGCGAATCGCCACATGGGTGGCAGCGGCGGCGTCCATCAGCGCCACCGCCCCCAGATTGCCGGCCGAGCCTTTGAGGTTGTGTGCCTGCCGGCCGATCGCGCTCAGATCGTCATCGGCCAGCGCTCGCAACATCTGCTCGGTGTCCTTGGCGTGGCTGGCGACAAACAAGGCCAGCAAGCGCAGGTAGAGCGGCAGGTTGCCATTCACCAGCGTCAGGCCGCGACTGTAGTCAAGGCCGGCAATGTCTCCGAGGCGTGGCAGCAAAACCACCGGGTTGATGGCCCCCGCAGCCACCGGCAACACGGCTGGCCCCACCGGGATCACCTCGAAGGGCCGCTTGGCCTGGCCCGCCACCGCCGGCCCAGGCAGCCAGCGCAGCAGCGCGGCGTAGAGCGCATCGGGATCGACCGGCTTGGCGACAAAGTCGTTCATGCCGGCGGCGATGCAATCGACCCGATTGTCATCAAACACGTTGGCCGTCATGGCCAGGATCGGCAGATCGGCCCGCCCCGGCTGGGCCCGCACGGCGCGCGTGGCAGCCAGCCCGTCGAGGCGCGGCATCTGCATGTCCATCAGCACCAGATCGTAGGGATTGGCGCCGATTTTCTCGACCGCTTCCTGGCCGTCCTGCGCCGTCTCCACCACCAGCCCGACGCCTTGCAGCAGCTCGACCGCCACCTCGCGATTGACCGGATGGTCTTCGACCAGCAGGATGCGCGCGCCGGCATGGCCTTCGCGCAGCGCCGCTTCGGCGTGTGCGCCGGCCAGGCTGGGTGCGATCAACATGGCACCCTCGCGGCCACGCTCCAGCCGGGCCGTGAACCAGAAGGTGCTGCCGCGATTCGGCACACTCTCGACCCCCACCTCGCCGTCCATCAGGCTGGCCAGCCGGCGCGTGATGGCCAGCCCGAGGCCGGTGCCGCCAAAGCGCCGGGTGGTCGAGCTGTCGGCCTGCTCGAAGGCTTCGAACAGCCGCGCTTGCTGCTCGGGCGCAATGCCGGGACCGCTGTCCTGCACCTCGAAACGCACCGTGAGCCAGTCGCCTTGCTCCGCCAGCAACTGCGCCCGCAGCGTGACGCGGCCCTGAGCGGTGAACTTGATGGCATTGCTGGCGTAGTTGAGCAGCGCCTGGCGCAGCCGGGTCGGGTCGCCCTTGAGCCAGAGCGGCACATGATCGGTATCGACCTCGATCTGCAAGCCCTTGGTGGCGGCCTGATCGGCGATCAGCGAGTGCACATGGTCGAACACCACCGAGAGCGGGAAGTTGGCATGCTCCAGCTCCAGGCGGCCGGCCTCGATCTTGGACAGATCGAGGATGTCATTGACGATGGCGAGCAGATGCCGGGTGGCCTGGTCGATCTTGTCGAGCCTGGCGGCCTGCCCCGGCGTGGGCGAGTCGCGCAGCAGCAGCCGGGTCAACCCGAGCACCGCGTTCATCGGCGTGCGGATCTCGTGGCTCATGTTGGCGAGAAACTCGCTCTTGGCCCGATTCGCGCCGTCGGCCTGGTGGCACGCCTGCGCCAGCTCGACATTGAGCTGCTGCAGGCTTTGCTGCACTGCCTGCAGCTCGCGGGTCCGCTCTTCGACACGCTGCTCCAGCTGGTGCCGATACTGGGCCAGTTCGGCGTCCAGCTGGCGGCGCTCGGTGACGTCGCGCGAAATGCCGAACACACCGATCACGCTGCCCTGCGCGTCGGTCAGCGGCCCCAGCATGGTCGAATGAACGCGCACACCATCGACCGTGGTCAGCGATTGATCAGACCGGATCGTGCGCCGCTCGCTCACGACCTGGCGGTCACGCGCCTGCAAGGCCTGCGCCTCGGCGGGAGGAAACATCAGATGGTCATCATGTCCGAGCGCCTGCGCGGCACTCAGCCCGGTCACCCGAGACGCTTCGCGGTTGAACAGCAGATACCGGCCCTGCAGATCCTTGGCGTAGATGATGTCCTGCGAGCCATCGGCAATCGCGCCGAGCAGTTGCAGCACGCGCAGCTTGTCGGCCTGCATCGACTGCCTGGCCTGCGCCACCGCCAGTTCGCGCTGCTGGCGCACCAGATGCATCAGCAGACCGGTCCCGACGAGGGCCAGCAACGCCGCCATGCCGATCCAGACCGCCGCGCCCAGGGTCTGCTCGAACAGCTCGCTGCGGTACAGCGCCCCGGCCGCCAGCAGCAGGATCAGCAGCGCGACGAGCAGGAATGGCAGCCCCAGACGACGCACAGCGCTCAACATCAGGCGTGGCGTGGAGGGGGGAGCGTCCGGGATCACATCCATGCAGGGGTTCTGTCAGTCGACGGTCGGCCATTCTGGCCCAACCGACGCATCACTCGCGCGCACCCACCCGCAGCGCCAGCGGCCAGCGGATCTCGCGCGGCTGCTCCGAGGCACCCCAGATGGCCGCCAGCGCCGCGCCGAGCGCCACGACCGGATCGTGTCCGGTGGCCGCCTGCATGCGTGCAGTGGCCGACCAGCTGCGGAAATAGCCCAGCAAGGCCGGCAGATCCCAGTGCAGCCGCATCGCGAACGCCGGCGTGGCGATGCGGTGAAATTCGAACGGCAGATCGGCATAACCGTTCTCGACATGACGGCGCTCCGCCGGCCACCACGGCCCGACCACGTCGCGGTAGAAATGCTGCACCAGCGCGTCCACCGCGTCGCCTTCGACTTGCAGCACGCCGTAGGTCCATTCGGCGATCAGGCCGCCCGGCTTGAGCACCCGCCGCGCTTCGTCATGGAAGCGCGACACGTCGAACCAGTGCAGCGCCTGCGCCACCGTGACCAGATCGGCGCTGGCCGCCGGCAGACCGCTCTCATGCGCCTCGGCAACCCGGTACGTCACGCGCGGATGCGCGGGCGCCTGGCCGATCTGCGGCGCGCTCAGGTCGGTGGCGAGCACCGCGCCGAAATGCTCGGCCAGCGCCACCGAGGCCTGGCCGTTGCCGGCGCCAGCATCCCAGGCCAGCTCGCGCGCCGGGCAGGCCTGGGCCAGCCAGGCAAACAGCTCGGCCGGATAGGTCGGGCGCGACGCCGCGTAATGACGGGCCACGCCCGAGAAATGATCGGTGGACAGACTCATGTGAGGCAACCTCTTTCATCGCTCATTTGAATGCCGGCAAGTGTGCCGCTTCTGGCTCGGTCAACACCCGCAGCTGCACCTCGCCGTGCTCGCTGGCCAGACCATGCAGCTCGATCGACTTCTGCGTCTGCAGCAGCCGGGCCAGATAGGTCAGCACCGCCGGCTCGATCACCTGCCCCGGCACCAGCACCGGAATACCGGGCGGGTACGGCACGATCTGGTCGCAGCAGATGCGGCCGTGCAGCGCGGCATTCGGCTGGCCGGCGTCGTCGAGCAGCGCCAGCCGCTCGCCGGTTTCGTAGAAGGCATCGCGCGGCAGGCAGGCCAGCCGGCTGAAGTGCGGCACCTGCGGCATGCGCAGCGCCGGCTGGGGCAAGCGCTGCTGCAGCTTGCTCTGCCGGGCCAGCCGCAGCATGGCGTCGAACAGGCGCGACACCTTGCTGCGCGTGGTGCCGATGGTGAGCAGTAGCGTCAGCGTGGCGTGGGTGTGTTTCTCGACCTGGATGTTGTGGCGCTCGATCAGCTCGCTGCGCAGCTCGTCGGCGCTGTAGCCGCTGGCCGAGAGATCGAGCGTCAGCTTGGTCGGGTCGAGCCGGATGCCGTCGCCGCGCACCTCGTCGGGCAGCAGCTCGTCGAGCGTCAGGACGCGAAACACGCCGGTGGCGTTGATCCTGTCGCGCAGCTCGGCAGCAAATTTCAGCGAGCGATCGAGCAGCTTGTAGCCCTCCATCACCGCCTGCTTGCGCGCCACGTCCAGGCTGGCGATCAGGCCGTACTGCGGGCTGGTCGAGGCGTGCATGTTGAAGTTCTCGCGGAACAGGTGCGCATCGAAATCGAGGTCGTTCACATGGATCATGCTGGCCTGCGAGAAGGCCGACAGTACCTTGTGGGTGCTCTGCGTCACGTAGTCGGCGCCGCACTCCAGCGCGGTCGGGCGCAGCTCGGGATGGAAGCGCGCATGCGCCGACCAGGCTTCATCCACCACCACCTTGAGGCCCTGGGCGTGCGCCGCCGCGATGATCGGCGCCAGGTCGTAGCGCAGGCCGTCGTAGGTGCAGCTGGTCAGGATCAGCACCTTGGCGTCCGGGTGCTGCTCGATGGCCTGGTAGAGCGTCGCCTTCGGCACCGGCCCGAACAGGCCAAGCCGCGCGTGCAGCGATGAATCCAGATAGACCGGCCGCGCGCCCGACAGGATCACGCCGTGGTGGACCGACTTGTGGCAGTTGCGGTCCAGCAGCAGCTGGTCGCCCGGCGCCAGCAAGGTCTGGAAGATCACCTTGTTCGAGGTGCTGGTGCCGTTGGTGGCGAAATAGGTCTGGCGCGCGCCGAAGGCCTTGGCGGCCAGGCGCTGCGCCTGCAGGATCACGCCGGTCGGGTGCAGCAGCGAGTCGAGCATCGGCACCGAGACCGACAGATCGGCACGCAGCATCTGCTCGCCGACGAAGTCGTGGAAATCGGCCACCCAAGGGCTGCCCTTGTACGAATCGCCGCCGGCGTGGCCGGGCGTGTGCCAGCTGTCCTTGGCCAGCGCGACATAGCGTTTCAGCTGGTCGTAGAACGGCGTGGCGGACTTCTCGGCCAGCTCGGCGGCCAGAATGTGCAGCCAGCCGGCGTGGTCGGTCTCGCTGCGGTAGAAGTAGCCGTCGATCGCATCGCTGGCGAGCTGCTCGACCAGCAGCTTGGTGTCGTCGTCCTCCAGCATCATGTAGAGCGACAGCTCGGGACGCAGCCGCATGATCTGCTGCGCGATGCCGATCGGGCTGTGGTCGGCCGAGTCGCTGCGATCAACCTGATCGCCGTGATCGATCAGCACCAGCTGGAGCTCGCCGTCCGCACGCACCGCCGCCAGCGCGGCTTCGCCATCGGCGACACCGTGCGCCTGCAGCCCGAACGGCTGATCGAGCCGGCCAGCGGCGGCATTCAGGCCGGCCACCACCTGCTGGCGATAGGCAGCGTCGCCGCTGACGACAAGGACATGGCTGACAGGCAGGATCGGTGGCATGTCTGGCATGGTCGGGCCGGCAGCTCATTCAGGAAACCTAGCGCTTACCCGGATCGCCCTCAGCCGAGTTCGAGCTGGATCAGGTAGAGCCGCGCGTCGAACTCCAGCTGGTGGTAGTTCGGCTCCATGTGGCAGCACAGGCTGTAGAAGGCCTTGTCATGCTCGCGCTCCTTCAGGTGCGCGAGCTCGTGCACCACGATCATCTTCAGGAACTCGGCCGGCGCGTCCCGAAACAGGCTGGCGACGCGGATCTCGCGCTTGGCCTTGAGCTTGCCGCCCTGCACACGCGACACCGCCGTGTGCGTGCCGAGCGCCTGCTGCACCCGCTGCAGGGTGCCGTCGTAGAGCACCTTGCTGAGCGGCTCGGCGCTGCGCAGATAGCGGCTCTTGAGCGCCTGGGTGTAGTCGTAGAGCGAGCGGTCGGTGCGCACCTCGTGCGCCTCGGGATAACGCTTACGCAGAAATTGGGCCAGCTGGCCCTGGTCGATCAGTTGCTGGACCTGCACATGCAGGTGTTCGGGATAACCGGCGAGATATTTGGAAACGGATGTCATGCGGCATGATGCCGACCCCATGAACACACCACAACAGGCGCGCAACCCGCTGCACGGCATCACGCTGGAAATGATGCTGAACAATCTGGTGGCCTACTTCGGCTGGCAAGAGCTGGGCGAGCAGATCGCGATCCGCTGCTTCACCCACGAGCCGAGCATCGCCTCCAGCCTGCGCTTTCTGCGCAAGACGCCCTGGGCGCGCGAGAAGGTCGAGAGCCTCTACCTCTACATGCTGCGCGAACAGGCCCGGCAGCAGCGGCTGAACAAACCGCCCAGCGAGACTTGAGCGCCGCACAGCAGCGGCGATCGGCCAGAATCACGCCCTTTGCCCCACGGAGCCGCCATGGCCAGCCTGAATGTGATCGAGTTTGAACTGCGCGGCGACTACATCCCGCTCGACGCCCTGCTTAAGGCCACCGGTGTGGCCGAGAGTGGCGGTGCGGCCAAGGCGCTGGTAGCCAGCGGCAAGGTCGAGGTCGATGGCCAGCAGGAGTTGCGCAAGACCTGCAAGCTGCGCGTCGGCCAGGTGGTGAGCCTCACCGGCGTGCGCATCAAGCTGCAAGCGGGCGGCACCGATGCCGCCGAGCCTGACGCCTGACGCGTCAGTGACTCAGTGGATATCGCTGGGAATCACCGCCGGGGTGGCGTACTCGCAGCCCACCAGGTGCTGGGCGTTCTGGTAGCTCTGGCGCGCCCGTTCGCTCATCGATTCAATGTGGACGCGACCATCGGCGTCACATGGGAAACTCAAGCCGCGCCCGGCGTGGAAGAGTGACTGGAACCGGATCTCGTAGCGACGGCTGATGCTGGCGTGCGAGGAATGCATGATGTGAGCCTCCTGACAAAAACAACGACCTGGATGCACTCTAGTGCCTCGTTGGCCGATGTGAACGCAGGAAACGGGCCTGCCTTTCACGCCATCTTCAATCAGCGGTATTTATGCTGTGGCTGCCGTCACACCAGCCAGGAGACGGAAAATTTGATATCGCTCAAGAGAACGAATCGTCGAGCGCGTCAGGCCGCGCTGGCCAGCGCCCGCTCAATATCGGCGTGCAAGGTTTCTGGTTTGGTTTGCGGCGCATAGCGACCCAGCACTGCGCCGTCACGGCCGATCAGGAACTTGGTGAAATTCCACTTGATCGCCTTGGTGCCGAGAATGCCCGGTGCCTGGGCGACCAGCCACTGGTAGAGCGGATGGGCCTGGGCGCCGTTGACATCGATCTTGGCCATCATCGGAAAACTCACGCCGTAGTTGCGCTGGCAAAACGCCCCGATCTCGGCGTTGCTACCCGGATCCTGGGCACCAAATTGATTGCACGGGAAACCAAGTACCACCAGCCCAGCCTCGCCATGGCGCTGCCAGAGCTGCTCCAGCCCGGCAAACTGCGGCGTGAACCCGCAGGCACTGGCGGTGTTGACGATCAACAGCACCTTGCCGTGGTAGCCACTCAATGGCAGTAGCGTACCGTCAAGGCTTTGTGCTGAGAAATCGTACAAACCGGCCATGATCAGCTGCCTGGAACGCTCACCGGATGACATCCGGCAGTTCGATTTTCACTTCCAGGATTTCCAGATTATCCTGTCGATCCAAATGCACCTTGATGTCATTGAGATCAACCGCGACGTATTTGGAGATCACTGCCAGCAACTCGCGCTGCAGAGCCGGCAGATAATCCGGACGGCTGGATCGACCATTGCGCTCGTGCGCCAGGATGATCTGCAGCCGCTCCTTCGCCACCGTGGCTGACTGCGGTTTTTCGCCGAGTATGAAGGAGAAAACGCCCATCGCCTCACCTCCCGCCGAACAGTCGTTTCAGAAAACCAGTCTGCTTCACCACGTCAGTGAATCGCATCGGTTTATCCTCGCCGACAAAGCGCGACACCAGATCCTTGTACGCCTCAGAAATATCCGATCCGTTCATATGGATTACTGGCACACCCTGGTTGGACGCCTGCAGCACGATTTCCGACTCCGGGATGACGCCGATGAGTGGAATGCGCAAGATCTCGTGGATATCCGCCAGCGACAGCATCTGGCCGTCCTCGACCCGCGTCGGATCGTAGCGGGTGATCAGCAGGTGCTCCTTGACCGGCTCACCGCCATCGATGGCGCGCTGCGTCTTGGAACTGAGCATGCCCAGGATGCGATCCGAATCGCGCACCGATGAAATTTCCGGATTTGTCACGACCAGCGCTTCATCGGCAAAATACATCGCCATGATGGCGCCGGTTTCAATCCCGGCCGGCGAGTCGCAGACGATGTATTCAAAACCCATCTCGGCGAGCTCTTGCAGCACCCGACCGACACCGTCCTTGGTCAGGGCATCCTTGTCACGGGTTTGCGAGGCGGCCAGCACATAGAGCTTGTCGCACTGCTTGTCCTTGATGAGCGCCTGGTTGAGGTTGACCTCGTTGTGAATCACATTGATCAGGTCATACACCACACGCCGCTCGCAGCCCATGATGAGGTCGAGGTTGCGCAAACCGACATCAAAATCGATCACAGCCGTCTTGTGGCCTCGCATCGCGAGACCGGATGAAAAACTGGCACTGGTGGTGGTTTTTCCGACGCCACCTTTGCCAGAGGTCACCACGATGATCTTGGCCATCGGTTGCGATCCTTTCAAATCATTCATTTCTGCCACACCATGCACCGCCGGACGGCAGCCCTCCAATCACAGTTTGATAGCTTCTACCAATAGTCTCTCGCCGTCCAGCCGAAAATTGGCCGGTTTACCCAGCACCTCCTTGGGCAAGGGGGTTTCAGTGGTTCGATAAATGCCCGCAATGGAAATCAGCTCAGGTTCCATGCAGGTTGCAAATATCCGCGCACTGACATTTCCGGCCGCTCCGGCAATGGCCTTGCCGCGCAACGGCGCGTACACGTGAATACTGCCGTCAGCAATCACCTCGGCACCGTAGCTCACCAGCGCGAGCACCACCAGATCGGCACCTTTGGCGTAGACCCGCTGCCCCGAGCGCAGCGGCTTGTCGATCACCAGGGTGGAAGGCTGGGCCGGCACTTCTCGCACCACCTCGCGCACCACCACCTCCTGCACCAGCGTCGGAGCGCTGTGCGGCGCATGCGCCACAGCCGTTTCCGGCGCCTCGCCCAGGCCGGCTGCAAACGCAGCCACCATCTGGATCGGATTACCGCCTCGCACCGCCACCGGCACCATCTTGTAGCGCCGCAACAAGGCAAGCAGCGCCTCGAAATCGATCGACACCTCGGCTGCACTGAGCTGCACCAGATCGATCACGACCGGATCATGGCCAAAAAAATGCGGGGTCGCCCCAAAACGCCGGTCGAGCTCGCGCGCCAACACCGCCAGATCAGCCGACTTGAGCACCAGGGCGATCAACGTCAAGGAGGCGCTTTTCAGATCGAAGATGGCAGGCGCAGTGCCCGCAGAGACAGCGGCCATGGGGTGGAGTTTTCTCCAAATGGGTCGAGTTTACCGGGCAACTGCACCCGAATGTAGCAAGCTTGCCGAGTGTGCGGGCGCGTACTCACTGCGCGAGCCTGGCGTGACGGCGTCAGCGAGCGGCCACACGCTGCGGCAGCAGGGCATGGGCACGCGCCGCAGCGGCAGGTTCACCCGCTGGGTCGGTGCTGTCCTCGTCGGCTTCCTCGCCCAGAAAACCACCACTCTGGTGCGCCCACAACCGAGCATAGAGCCCGCCATGCGCCAGCAGGCTGCGGTGGTCACCCTCCTCGACGACGCGGCCCTTGTCGAGCACCACCAGCCGGTCCATCGCCGCGATGGTCGACAGGCGGTGTGCGATCGCCACCACCGTCTTGCCCTGCATCAGCCGGTACAGGCTGGCCTGGATGGCAGCTTCGACCTCGCTGTCGAGCGCGCTGGTGGCCTCGTCGAGCAGCAGGATCGGCGCGTCTTTCAGCATCACGCGAGCGATGGCGATGCGCTGGCGCTGGCCGCCCGAGAGCTTGACGCCGCGCTCGCCGACGTGGGCGTCATAGCCCTGGCGCGCCTTCGGGTCACTCAGGGTCTGGATGAACTCGTGCGCCTCGGCGCGGCCGGCGGCGCTGATCATCTCGGCGTCACTGGCATCCGGGCGGCCGTAGAGGATGTTGTCGCGCACCGAGCGGTGCAGCAGCGAGGTATCCTGCGTCACCATGCCGATCTGGGCCCGCAAGCTGTCTTGCTGCACCGCCGCGATGTCCTGGCCGTCGATCAGCACGCGGCCCTGCTCGATGTCATAGAAGCGCAGCAGCAGATTGACGATGGTCGATTTGCCGGCGCCCGAGCGCCCGACCAGACCGATCTTCTCGCCGGCACGAATGTGCAGATCCAGGCCGTCGATCACCTTGCGACTGCCGCCGTAGCCGAAGCTGACCTGCTCGAAGCGGATCTCGCCGCGCGTGACCTGCAGCGGTGCGGCTTGCGGCCGGTCCAGCACCGTGTGCGGCCGCGCCAGCGTCGTGATGCCGTCCTGCACCGTGCCGATGTGCTCGAACAGCGAGGCCATCTCCCACATCACCCAGTGCGACATGCCGTTCAGGCGCAGCGCCATCGCCGTGGCCGCCGCCACCGCACCGATGCCGACTTCACCTTTACTCCACAGCCACAGCGCCACCCCGGCGGTCGAGCCGATCAGGCCCATGCTGAGGGTGTGGTTCACCACCTCGACGCCGCTGACCAGCCGCATCTGGCCGTGCACGGTGACCAGGAACTCCTGCATCGCGTTCTTGACGTAGCCGGCCTCGCGCTGCGCGTGCGAGAACAGCTTGACGGTGGCGATGTTGGTGTAGGCGTCGGTGATGCGGCCGGTCATCAGCGAGCGCGCATCGGCCTGCTTCTGACCCATGCGCGCCAGACGTGGCACGAACCAGCGCAGCGACGCCACGTAGAGCAGCAGCCAGACCACGAACGGCAGCAGCAGCCAGCGGTCGAAACCGCCGGCCAGCGCGGTCATGGTGACGAAGTAGATCACCACGAACACCAGGATGTCGCTGACGATCAGCACCGTGTCGCGCACCGCCAGCGCGCTCTGCATCACCTTGGCGGCAACCCGGCCGGCGAACTCGTCCTGATAGAAGCCCAGGCTCTGCGCCAGCATCAGGCGGTGGAAGTTCCAGCGCAGCCGCATCGGGAAATTGCCGGCCAGCGTCTGGTGCTTGAGCAACGTCTGCAGCGCCACCAGCAGCGGGCTGGCCAGCAGCACGCCGGCCAGCAGCAGCTCGAAGCGGCGCGTCTGCCAGAGCTGCGCTGGCGCCACCGCACCGAGCCAATCGACGATGCGGCCGAGCATGCCGAACAGCAGCGCCTCGAAAGCGCCGATGCAGGCCGTCAGCAGCGTCATGCCGAGCACGAACGGCCGCACCCCTTCGGTACCGGCCCAGATGAAGGCGAAGAAACCCTTTGGCGGCACCGGCGGTGCGGCGTCCGGATACGGATCGACCAGACGCTCGAAGAAACGGAACATGAAAATCAGCGCCCCTTCTTGGCGGAACTACGGACCGCAGCCGGTGCAGCGCGGCTGGTGCTCTTGACGGCCGGCCGAGCGCTGGCCGGCTTGGCGCCCTGCGGCGCGGCGCGGCGCTGGCCCGGTGTGGCCGCCGCGCCGGTGACACGCGGCGGCAGGCCGGTGTGCTGGGTCAGCATGCTGCCACGGGTGACGCTCGGGGTGTGGGCAGCGCTACTCGTCGTCGGGGTCGAGTTCTTGCGCCGCGCACTCTCGTAGCTGCCGTCGGTGACGGGCTGGAAGGTCGGGATCAGATGGTGCTTGCCGTTGCCGATCAGGTCGGCGCGGCCCATCGCCTTGAGGGCCTCGCGCAGCAGCGGCCAGTTGTTGGCGTCGTGGTAGCGCAGGAACGCCTTGTGCAGGCGGCGGCGCTTGTCGCCGCGCACGATGTCGACCTTCTCGCCCTTGCGTTCGTCGCGGCTGATGCCCTTGAGCGGATTCACGCCCGAGTGGTACATCGCCGTCGCGGTCGCCATCGGGCTCGGGTAGAAGGTCTGCACCTGGTCGGCGCGGAAGCCGTTCTTCTTCAGCCAGACCGCCAGGTTCATCATGTCCTGGTCCGAGGTGCCCGGATGCGCAGCGATGAAGTACGGAATCAGGAACTGCTTCTTGCCCGCCTCCGCGCTGAACTTGTCGAACAGCGTCTTGAAGCGGTCGTAGGTGCCGATGCCCGGCTTCATCATCTTCGAGAGCGGCCCGCCCTCGGTGTGCTCGGGCGCGATCTTCAGGTAGCCGCCGACGTGGTGCGTGACCAGCTCGCGGATGTACTCGGGCGACTTGATCGCCAGGTCGTAGCGCAGCCCGGAGCCGATCAGGATCTTCTTGATGCCCTTGAGCGCGCGGGCGCGCCGGTACATCTCGATGAGCGGATCGTGGTCGGTGTGCAGATTCGAGCAGATGCCCGGATAGACGCAACTCGGCTTGCGGCAGGCCGCCTCGATCACGGGGCTCTTGCAGCCGAGCCGGTACATGTTGGCGGTCGGCCCGCCCAGATCGCTGATGACGCCGGTGAAGCCCTTCACCTTGTCGCGGATCTCCTCGATCTCGTGGATCACCGAGTCTTCACTGCGGCTCTGGATGATGCGCCCCTCGTGCTCGGTGATCGAGCAGAAGGTGCAGCCTCCAAAGCAGCCACGCATGATGTTGACGCTGAAGCGGATCATCTCCCAGGCCGGGATCTTGGTCGCGCCGTCGTGGCTGCCATGCTCGTCGGCGTAAGCAGGGTGCGGGCTGCGCGCGTACGGCAGGTCGAACACCAGATCCATCTCGGCGGTGGACAGCGGAATCGGCGGCGGATTGATCCAGACATCGCGCGCGGTCCGGTCATCGCCGTGGCGCTGCACCAGCGCGCGGGCGTTGCCGGGATTGGTCTCCAGGTGCAGCACGCGGTTGGCGTGGGCGTAGAGCACCGGATCGCTCTTGACCTGCTCGTAGGCCGGCAGGCGGATCACGGTGCGATCGCGCGGCGTGCTGAGGGCGCGCCCGTCGGTCTTCTGGAGCGACTTGCGCACGATCATGATCGGCTTGGCGCCGTCGTCGCTCGGCTGGCTCTGCGAGGCGCATGACACGCCTTGCTCGGCCGCAGTTTCCTCGATGGTCTGGTAGGGACTCAGCAGCGCCTCGATCTTGCCGGGCACATCGACCTCGGTCGAATCAACCTCGAACCAGCCGGCCAGCGCTGCGTCGTCGGGCTTGCGCAGGAAGACAGTGCCGCGCACATCGGTGATCGACTCGATCGGCTGGCGCGCTGCCAGCCGGTGCGCCACTTCGATGATGGCGCGCTCGGCGTTGCCGTACAGCAGCAGGTCGGCTTTCGCGTCGATCAGGATCGAGCGGCGCACCTTGTCCTGCCAGTAGTCGTAGTGGGCGATGCGGCGCAAGGACGCCTCGATGCCACCGATCACCACCGGCACATCCTTGAAGGCTTCGTTGCAGCGCTGCGTGTAGACCAGCGTGGCGCGATCCGGCCGCTTGTCGGCTGCACCGCCCGGCGTGTAGGCGTCGTCCGAGCGGATCTTGCGATCAGCCGTGTAGCGGTTGATCATCGAATCCATGTTGCCGGCGGCCACGCCGAAGAACAGATTCGGCTTGCCGAGCGCCCGAAACGCCTCGGCCGAGCTCCAGTCCGGCTGCGCGATGATGCCGACCCGGAAACCCTGCGCCTCCAGTGTGCGCCCGATCACCGCCATGCCGAAGCTGGGGTGGTCCACATAGGCGTCGCCAGTGACGATGATGACGTCGCACGAGTCCCAGCCGAGCTTGTCCATCTCGGCACGGCTCATCGGCAGGAACGGCGACGGCCCGAAGCGCTTGGCCCAGTACGGCCGGTAGCTGCTCAGCAGTTTCGGACGCTGGCCGGCCGGCGTGGCATCGGTACGGGCGGGACTCGGGGCGGTGATGGTGGCGGACAAGGTGCAAGCGCCAGCAGCGGCGTCATTAGGTCAACCCGCTATTGTCCCAGTTCAAGCGCCCGATGGCCGACACCACCTCGGACTCAACCCGCCGTGGCGGCGGGTATTCGCTGCCGCAGCCCTCAGATCCGGCTCAGAGCTTGAGCTGATCGTGCAGTTGTTCGAGCAACTTGGGGCCGATGCCCTTCAGGTCAACCAGCGCTTCGACCGAGGCGTAGGGACGCTGCGCAATGATCAGTCGTGCCAGCGCCGGGCCGATGCCCTTGAGCGCCACCAGCTCGTCTTCGCTGCCATGGTTGACCGACACGCGGCTGTCGGCGACGGGAGCCGGCGCGACAGCAACCTCAACCACCACCGCAGCCTCAACCGCCACCTCTTCTTGCGGCACCTCGACCACCACCGGCGCCGGTTGCGGCGCCGCCACCCGCTCGACAAACTCGGTCGGCGTCGGCACGGCAGCCGTTTCCGACACCAGCTCGACGCTGACGGCCGGACTCCAGGCCTGCAGCGAGCTGCTGACCAGCGTCAGCGGTGCGGTCCAGAACTGCAGCATCCAGTCGGTCATCGCCGGCAGGCTGGTCGGCCAGTCAAGCTGGGTGCTCCACCACTGCGGCATGCCCGACGCGGGCAACATTGCCTGCCAGCCGGTCATGCAAGCCGCCGGTGAAGTCTGGCGGGAAAAGAACGAGGGGGTGTCAAAACTCATGGCGGCAGGCACGCAAGGCGCAAAAGTGGCAGGGGGAAATTGGCGCGGATTGTAGGCAGACGTCCCGACAGGGACATGACACCACCGCGCCGAATCACCCCCGGCCCGACAAATTGCGCAAACTCAAAGTTGCAGCAGATCGCGCAACTTGGCCAGCGTCTTGGCGCCCAGGCCCTTGACCGCCTTCAGATCGTCCAGCGAGGCGTAGGGCCGCTTGGCCACGATCGCCTTGGCGAGCGCCTTGCTGATGCCCTTGACTTGCGCCAGCCGCGCTTCGGTGGCGCGGTTCACCGAGACACGCACCTCGGCCGCCGACGCTGGCGCGGCGGCAACCACCGCAGGCGCAGCCTTGGCTGCGGCGACCGGCGCAGGCGTCACCGCTGCGACCGCTGCAGCAACCTCAGCCACCACGGGCGCGGCGGCGGCCGGCTCCGCAGCAGCTGACGTCGGTTCGGCGGCTGCTTCCGGCAGCACGGCCGGTTCGCCGGCGGGCGCGACTTCGCTCACCTCGACCGGTGCCACCGGTGCGACCAGCTCGATCGGCTCGAACTGGACATAGTCACGGCTGACCGGGCCGGCCGCCGTCCATTCGCGCAGCATCAGGCACAGCAACAGGCTGCCGGTCGGCAGCATCGCCACCGGCGCGGTGACCGAGACGTCCTGCCACGCCACCTGCCCGGCCAGCGTGCCCAGCTCGGCTTGCGCAAGGCAGAAACCGGTGAACGCGCCGCCGGTATAAGGCTGCTCCAGCGCCCACAGTTGCAGCGCCAGGGTGCCGCTGAGGTTGTCGGCGGCGCGCGGGTTGCGGATCTGCGCGGCGCTCAGGCGCACTTGGCCGTCGTCCAGCAGCTGGTACGTCGCGCCCTCGAACGAGGGCTGCACGAACTGCTCAGGCAGGGCAAACACGGTCTGGTCATGCACCGCATCGGCCAGGCCGGCGGTGGTGCCGCCCACCAGCAACAGCCGCAATTGCTGCGCCTGCCGACCGGCCGGAGGCAACGCCATGGCCCAATCTTCGATCTGGACCAGGCCGGGACCGACCGGCAACACCAGTTCGGCCACCTTCACCGCTTGCGCCGACACCTCCGGCGCGGCGCTGGCCGTATCAAACGGCACCGCCCACAGCTGCAAAGCCCAATGCATCAAGGTCTGTGCGGCCGGCAGCCATTCGATTTGCGTCTGCAGCAGCGCGGCGTCGCCTTGAACCCGGTAGCCCTGCACGCCGACCAGACGAGCAGCCGGCTCAGTGGCTTGATGCAGAGAAGCGGAGATGGTGTTTAGCGTCATGTCGAATCTGGGCGATCCAGAGTGGCTGTAAAAAGGCTGCTCATTGTAGGTCAGCGCTTTTGAACTCACGATGACATCCGTTGAATCTTAAATGCACGAATTTGGTGCGAAATAGTTTCAACCTGCAGGTCTTCGGCCAGATCGTCCGGCAGGTGGCTCCAGTTGATCTCTTGCTCGTCATCGGCCAGCAGCGCACAGGCGGTGCGCAGCGCGTTCGAGAGCTGGCGCAAGTTGCCGGGCCAGCGGTAGCTGTGCAGCGCCTGGGCCAGATCGGGGGCCACCTGCACCGGCCGGCCCGGCGCCATGTCGGCCAGCAGGCGCTGCATCAGATCGGGCAGATCCTGGCGCTCGCGCAAGGCCGGCAGCTGCAAGCTCAGGCCGTTCAGGCGGTAATACAGATCCTCGCGGAAGCGCCCGGCCTGGATCTCGTCGCGCAACCGGCGATGCGTGGCGCAGATCAGCGCAAAGTCCACCGGCACCGGCTTGCCGCCACCGAGCGGTACCACCTGGCGCTCCTGCAGCACCCGCAGCAGCCGGCCCTGCATGGCGAGCGGCATGTCGCCGATCTCGTCGAGAAACAACGTGCCGCCGTGCGCCTCGCGGATGCGGCCCGGTGCGCCTTCGCGGCGAGCGCCGGTGTAGGCGTCGGCGCTGTAGCCGAACAGCTCGGCCTCGATCAGCGTCTCGGGCAGCGCGGCGCAATTGACCGCCACCAGCGGCCCGCCACGGCGCGGCCCGCTGGCATGCACGGCGCGCGCAAACACCTCCTTGCCGACGCCCGACTCGCCTCGCAGCAGCAGCGCAATCGGTTTGTCGAGCACGCGCCGGGCCCGCGCGATGACCGCCTGCAGCGTGGTGTCGCCGGTGTCGAGCGCCGCCAACGCGTCCACCGCCACTGGCGGCAC
Source organism: Leptothrix sp. (in: b-proteobacteria) (assembly GCA_041083665.1). GTDB lineage: Bacteria > Pseudomonadota > Gammaproteobacteria > Burkholderiales > Burkholderiaceae_C > Sphaerotilus. The sequence goes on along the minus strand of JBFPGZ010000010.1, from coordinate 13,988 downwards.
CACCGTGCCGGACTCAATCGCCACCGCGTCCGCCGGTCGGCTCTCAACGCTGCCCATCACCGGCCGAACCGCCGCCACGCTGATGCTCACGGTCGGCCGACTCTGGTCCAGACGCGCCCACATCGGCTCGCCGTGCAGGCACGGCAGGCGGCGCGGCGCAGCACTTGGCTGCGCCTGCCAGGCCTCCAGAGCGACCGCATCGAGCGCAAACACCTGCTCGATGCGCACCGCATTGACCTGCTCGGCGCTCAGGCCCAGCCAATCGAGCGCCACCGAGTTGGCGCCGATGATCCAGCCGTCCGGCGACAGCGCCAGCAGCGCTTCGGTCAAGGTGCCGATGCCTTCGGCGTGGCGGTGAAAGCGCAGCCGCAGACTGGCGTGGTGGCGGGTGTCGAACAGGCGGTGCTCAATCATGCGCGAGCCGGATCGCACCAGCCCGAGCGTGTGCGGGTGCGCACGGCGGTGATCGCCGGAGATGTCGATCACGCCCAGCAACTGGCCGCTCGGATCGAGGATCGGCGCGGCCGCGCAGGTCAGGAAGCCGTTGCGCTCCAGATAGTGCTCGGCGCCGTGCACCACCACCGAGGCAGCGTCCATCAGCGCAGTGCCGATCGCGTTGGTGCCACGGTACTGCTCGTGCCAGGTGGCACCGGGCCGCAGCGCCACGCGCTCGGCCCGATCGATGAAGCTCGGGTCGCCCTGCGCGTGCAGCAGCATGCCGCGACTGTCGGCCAGGATCACCATGCAGTCGGTATCGCGGGTCTGCTCGAACAGGAACTCCATCACCGGGCGGGCGTGCGCGACCAGCTCGTGCTGGCGCTCCAGCGCACGGGCCAGTTGCTCGCCGGACGCATGCGGCGCGCCCATGCTGCGGCCATCGGGCGGCAGACCCGCTTGGCGGCTGCGCAGCCAGGAGCGCGCCAGCACCGGGTTGAGCGGATCGTTCTGAGCACCGACCGGCTCACCGCGCTCGATCAGCGAGCGCCGGGCCTGGCGCATCCGGGAGGGTGACCACCTGGGGTCGAAGTTTGCTGACATGTGTCCTCCTATGGCGGTGATCCACGATCGAACACCTATGCAACGGCATTCAAAAGGGAGTTCACCTGGTATTTGAAGACTTGAACCAACCGGCACGGCGCGTCTGCGCAGTTTCGTGACAGACATCCTGCCATGCGGGAATTTGACACAACCAAACGCACAAATCGGGCCGTGTTTTAGCGGGAAATCACTACTTTTAGGCTCAAACAGCGCCTGGCACGCCACGTGCAATCGGTATCCGTCAAGCAAGCACGGTCCGGGCTTCCAGCCTGCAACAGCCGCCAGCCAGGTCAGGCTTGCCGAATCGCTTACGGTTATTCAAGTGATGCCTATGGGCAGGAGACATTCATGATTTACGCCAATCCCAACACCGCAGAAGCCAAGGTCCAGTTCAAGGGCCATTACGACAACTTCATCGGTGGCAAATGGGTGCCGCCAGTCAAGGGCGAATACTTCAGCGTCATCACGCCGATCAACGGCAAGGCCTTCACCCAAGCGCCCCGTTCGACCGCTGAAGACGTCGAACTGGCGCTCGACGCCGCCCACGCTGCCGCTGACAAGTGGGGCAAGACGCCGGCCGCCGAGCGCGCAGGCATCCTGCTGAAGATCGCCGACCGCATCGAGCAGAACCTGGAAATGCTGGCCTACGCCGAAACGGTGGACAACGGCAAGCCGATCCGCGAAACGCTCAACGCCGACATCCCCCTCACCATCGATCATTTCCGCTACTTCGCTGGCTGCCTGCGCGCCCAGGAAGGTGGCTTGAGCCAGATCGACGAAGACACCGTCGCCTACCACTTCCACGAGCCGCTCGGCGTGGTCGGCCAGATCATCCCCTGGAACTTCCCGATCCTGATGGCGGCCTGGAAGCTGGCTCCGGCCATCGGCGCCGGCAACTGCGTGGTGCTCAAGCCCGCTGAATCGACCCCGATCTCGATCCTGGTGCTGGCCGAGCTGATCGCCGACCTGCTGCCGCCCGGCGTGCTGAACATCGTGAACGGTTTCGGCCGCGAAGCCGGCATGCCGCTGGCCACCTCGAAGCGCATCGCCAAGATCGCCTTCACCGGTTCGACCAGCACCGGCCGCGTCATCGCGCAAGCCGCTGCCAACAACCTGATTCCGGCCACGCTGGAGCTCGGTGGCAAGTCGCCCAACATCTTCTTTGCCGATGTGATGGACAAGGACGACGGCTACCTCGACAAGGCCATCGAAGGCCTGGTGCTGTTCGCCTTCAACCAAGGTGAAGTCTGCACCTGCCCGAGCCGCGCGCTGATCCAGGAATCGATCTACGAGAAGTTCATGGAGCGTGTGCTGGTGCGTGTCGCCGCCATCATCCAAGGCAACCCGCTCGACACCAACACCATGATCGGTGCGCAAGCCTCGCAGGAACAGATCAACAAGATCACGTCCTACCTGGAACTGGGCAAGCAAGAAGGCGCCGAAGTGCTGATCGGCGGTGCCCGTGCCCAGATGGACGGCGACTTGGCCGGCGGCTACTACGTGCAGCCCACGCTGTTCAAGGGCCACAACAAGATGCGCATCTTCCAGGAAGAAATCTTCGGCCCGGTGCTGGCGATCACGACCTTCAAGGACGAAGCCGAAGCCCTGGAAATCGCCAACGACACGCTGTACGGCCTGGGCGCTGGCGTCTGGAGCCGCAACGGCAACGTCGCGCACCGCATGGGTCGCGCCATCAAGGCCGGCCGCGTCTGGACCAACTGCTACCACGCCTACCCGGCGCACGCAGCCTTCGGCGGCTACAAGGAATCCGGCATCGGCCGCGAAACCCACAAGGTCATGCTCGACCACTACCAGCAGACCAAGAACCTGCTGGTCAGCTACAGCGAAAGCAAGCTCGGCTTCTTCTGAGCCGACTTGAGACGCTGAAAACGTCTGTCTGACATGGTTTCGGGGTGACTGCGGTCACCCCGTTTTTGTTTGGGCGCCCGCAACACCCTGCGGCGCAAAGGAGTGACAGATGAAAGTCGAACGAGTCACCGCCACGCCAGCCGCACTCGAACTGATCGAGCTGCTCAAGGCCAAGCACGGCGCGCTGATGTTTCACCAATCCGGCGGCTGCTGCGACAACAGCGCCGCCAACTGCTACCTGCCGGGAGAGCTGACCATCGGCGCTGGTGACGTCTATCTGGGCGACATCGGTGCCACGCCCTTCTACATCGGCCGCGCCCAGTACGAGTACTGGAAGCACACCCAGCTGATCATCGACGTGCTCGACTGCCGTGGCGGCGGCACCTTCAGCCTGGAAGGCCCGGAAGGCAAGGCCTTCCACACCCGTTCAAGGCTGTTCACGGATGAGGAATGGGCGCAGATCGCGGCTGAGGGCGAGCTGGCCAAGCCTTGAGTCACGCCCCGGCTTGGCTGAGTCGGACCGGCATGATCCGGATCGGTCTACAGGCCGTAGCCGGCGCTGCTGAAAGGTCGCGCACGCGCACGCAGATGTATTGCCGGGCGTCAGGCCGCAGAGCGGGATGTGCATGCTCGTAGTCGAACTGGTGGTGTGTTTCCAATCGGTATCGTGATTGCCATCACCCGGCATGGTCGGTCGGTGAGCTTGGTAAGGACCGATTGCGTTGGATCAATGCCCAGATGGGCCGAGGGAATCACTTGGACCGTGCTCGTTCATTGATCCGGCGCCCCAAACAGTTCATTGAGCAAGCGCTCTGACTCGCGCAATCCTGCCTCGGAAAGGGTGATGGCCTTTGCTTGCCCAACCGGATCCGAGATGTAGCCTTTTTCGTGCAGGCGGGCCATGGCGTCCCAGTCAAAAGACTTCCACGCTCGCGCACCGTCGTGAAGCCCCAGATGAAGAAGCGCCAGTACAGCCGCGTCAATACGATCAAGTGTTGAGTTTCACGATATTTCTCCTGCCGCCTAGCGAATTAAGGGTGTGCCGCGGCAGGCCGGGTCAACCTTGGATGAAGGGTTGGCCGTCATTGCGCCCTACGCTTGGCACCTGCGGCGTTGGTGCTTCTCCTGCCGCTACGAACGCGCGTAGTTCTTCGGGTTGAGGAAGTGTTTGTGGCGCATCTGCAGCGAGACCATAGACCTCAACGCCGCTCAAGATGCCACCACTTTGGAAAATGAACACACCGTACTCACCTTGCTCTTTGCCTGCAAGAAAGTCTCCCAGAATATTTACCCCCGGAGGAGCTGCTGGAACCCCTGGTACCTTGAAATTGAAGCTAGCGCAACCGCATACACACCGCCAAGCAGTGGCATCAGCGCGAGCGAGCTGCGTAAGATATTGAGCAGCCTCAGGTGAACCGTGCTCAAGCATCCACTTCGCCAGCCGATGCTCGCGCTCTGTGAGCGGACGAATTGCGGCAGACTCACTCATTGACGGCCAGCTACTTTTAGGCTGTGGAGCGTAGGCGCGATATCGCCTTGCAATTTGAGTGAGACCACTGGGCCGTTTGTGGCCTCATGTGTTACTCCAAGCCTCTCTCAGCATGTTACGAAACAACAATGAGAGATCCTCGACCACGGTCTCGCGCTTTTCCATTGTGGGCACAATGAACTTTAGGCGCTCAAGTTCTTGCTCAATAAATGAATGGATTTCTGGAATCTGAGGGGATAGACCAAGTTCCGGCGAGGCCATTTTCAATTCCAGCAGGGCGTCAATCGCATTGAGGAGAGAAGTTCGGCCTGCGATACCGGCCAGCAGCTTGCGAAACTCAATAGGAGCAGGCGTACCATGTTGCTCTAGCCAACGTACAGCGAGCAATGGGCGCAGCACATAGAAATACTTTTTTAGTGGCACCAGGTCGGCCAGGAGATAACCTCGGAAATTGGTTTTTGCCATGCTCCGGTAGTGATGGATTCCTCTTTCACAGGAGTAGGTCTGAGGCAGCAAACTTCGAACCGCTTCCGCAAATGAGCCATCTTGCCGATACACGATAGGTGACTGAATCCACTCAACAAAAGCCGGATTTGACTTCCAGAACAGGCGAAGTGCCTTGCGTAAGTCCCACCCGTTAATGTCTATTTCATCCACAATCGGATATTCAATGACGTCGCGTTGCTCTTCCAGTCCTACCGACAGGTACCACTCAGGGCGGTTCACATAGATGAAGCGAGCATCGTAGTCGCTGTTAGTTGAAGCGAATCCCCACGCGCGACTGCCTGACTCTACGGCAAGGAGCACTTTCACGTGATGCTGGTCCTCGGCATGAGCCAAGCGATCCATGATGTCAGTTCGAACCGTTGCGGGGATCATTTGTTCATATCGATGGTATGGGCCTAACGACCCGCGTTTATCTGCCGCCACGGCGAAGAAGAACGAAGGCGCGGTGTGTCATGGCTGCAGATAAACCCTGTTGGACTGAACCGCCCGCTCAAGTGCAGACATGCGCAGTGTAAGTTTCAGATCGGGCCTTGAACAGTCCCAGAAGGTGGAGAGACGCAGTCCGCTGAATACGCTGACAGCCCTAATGCTTGGCAGCCTTTGGGACAACAAGCCCAGGTTCTGCTCGAACATGCAGGCTTGTTCAACTGGATCAGGCGAATGTCCAAATGTTTCGTGCCGGTGTTTGGCTGGCAGACCGGCCGATCCCGCCTCGCACACAAAAATACCGACACTCCCTCTGAGCCTCAACCCTTGACGCACACCACCTGCTTGAGGGTGTGCACGACCTCGACCAGGTCTTTCTGCGCTGCCATCACGGCATCGATGTCCTTGTAGGCCATCGGGATCTCGTCGATCACGTCGGCGTCCTTGCGGCACTCGACGCCGGCGGTGGTGCGGATCTGGTCAGCGACGCTGAACTGCTTCCTGGCCTTGGTGCGGCTCATGACGCGGCCGGCGCCGTGGCTGCAGCTCTCGAAGCTCTCCGGATTGCCCAGGCCGCGCACGATGTAGCTGCGCGCGCCCATGCTGCCCGGGATGATGCCCAGCTCGCCGCGCCGGGCGCTCACCGCGCCCTTGCGCGTCACGAACACGTCCGCGCCGAAGTGGTGCTCCTGCTGCACGTAGTTGTGGTGGCAATTCACCGCCTCGACGTGCGACTCGAAGGGCTTGGTGATGACGCGGTGCACGGTGGCGATCAGGTTCGCCATCATGACCTCGCGGTTGCGCGCCGCGAACTTCTGCGCCCAGCCGACGCCGCGCACGTAGTCGCCGAAGTACTGCGCGCCTTCCTCGAAATAGGCCAGATCCTGGTCGGGCAAGTTGCGCTGATGCAGCTCGGCGTCCTTCTTGGCCAGTTCGATGAAGTGGGTGCCGATGGCGTTGCCGACGCCGCGCGAACCCGAGTGCAGCATGAACCAGACCGCGCCATCCTCGTCCAGACAGACCTCGATGAAGTGGTTGCCGCTGCCCAGCGTGCCGAGGTGCTTGCGATTGTTGGTGCTCTTCAGACGCGGGTGCAGCTCGCACAGGGCGTCGAACTCGTCGGCCAGCGTGGCCCAGATCTGATCGACGCTCTCGGGCGGGTTCTCCCAGCTGCCCTGATCGCGGCCACGGCCACGCGGCGACGAGCCGTGTGGCACGGCGCGCTCGATCGCGGCGCGCAGCGGGCCCAGGTTGTCGGGCAGGTCGTTGGCGTGCAGGGTGGTCTTGCAGGCCATCATGCCGCAGCCGATGTCCACGCCGACAGCGGCCGGAATGATGGCGCGCAGGGTCGGGATCACCGAGCCGATGGTGGCGCCGATGCCCAGGTGCACGTCGGGCATGGCGGCAATGTGCCTGAACACGATCGGCAGGCGTGCCGCGTTGCTGAGCTGCTGCCTGGCTTCGTCTTCGACCGGCACGCCGCGCGTCCACATCTTGATGGGCACGCCGCCTGCGGGTTGCTCGGTGTTGTAGTTCGGTTCCATGTATGACTCTGTCAAAGTTTCAGTCTTCCGCCCTCATCACCCGACTGGGGGTGCTGTGGCTGTTTTCAGGTTGTGCGAAAGTCTCGTTGTTGCAGACTGCTAGACCCCTGGAGTACCCATGCCCACGCTGTACGGCATACCGAACTGCGGAACCGTGAAAAAAGCGCGCGCCGAACTGGAATCGCGCGGCCGGCCCTACATCTTTCACGACTTCAAGAAGCAAGGCGTGCCTGAAGAACGGCTTGACGCCTGGATCGTCGCACTCGGCTGGGAAGCGCTGCTGAATCGCCGTGGCACCACCTGGCGCACGCTGACTGATGCCACTCGCGCTGACGTGCAAGACGCGGCCTCGGCGCGCGATCTGATGCTGGCCCTGCCCAGCGTGATCAAGCGCCCGGTGGCCGAATGGCCCGGTGGCGCGATCACGGTCGGTTTCGACCTCGCTGACTGGAGCACCCGGCTGGGCTAACCTTGACCATGACTCTGAACGCCTCACTGCCCCATTCCGACGCCAGCGCCTCGCCGCTCGGCAAATCGTCCAGCTACCGCGACACCTACGCGCCCGAGCTGCTGTTCCCGATCGAACGAAGCCCCAAGCGCGCCGAGATCGGCATCCGCGCCGGCAGCATCCTGCCCTTCATGGGCGCCGACATCTGGACCGCCTACGAGCTGTCGTGGCTGAACGCGCGCGGCAAGCCGCAGGTGGCGCTGGCCACCATCACGGTGCCGTGCGAGTCGCCCGCCATCATCGAGAGCAAGTCGTTCAAGCTGTACCTGAACAGCTTCAACATGAGCCGCTTCGATTCGACCGAGGTGGTGCGCGAACGGCTCGTCAGCGACCTGAGCGCTGCGGTGGGAGTGCGGGTCGGCGTCAAGCTGCTGCAGACCGAAGTCTTCGAGACGCAAGCGATCCGGGAGCTGGAGGGCGTCAACATCGACCGGCTCGACATCGAGTGCGAGCACTACACGCCCCGGCCCGAGCTGCTGAGCGCCGAGTTCAACCAGAACCCGGTCACGCAGACGCTGAGCTCGAACCTGCTCAAGAGCAACTGTCTGGTCACCGGCCAGCCCGACTGGGGCAGCGTGCAGATCAGCTACAGCGGCCCGCAGATCGACCAGGCCGGCCTGCTGCAGTACCTGGTGAGCTTTCGCAACCACAACGAGTTTCATGAGCAGTGCGTCGAGCGCATCTACATGGATGTGCTGACGCGCTGCCAGCCAGCCAAGCTGCAGGTCTACGCCCGCTACACCCGGCGTGGCGGTCTGGACATCAACCCCTGGCGCACCAGTCATCCGGCGGCGCTGCCCGCCAACGTCCGCACCGCGCGGCAGTAAAGCGCATCAACCCGGAGCAAGCTCATGGCCCTGTTCGGCCGAACTGTGCGGCAGTGGATCGCACGCAGCCTGATCGGGCTGGTCAGCCTGGCCAGCCTCGGATTGGCGCTGGCCTATCAGCTCGACACCACGCCGGTCTGGTGGATCGAGCTGTTGCGCTATCTGCCCTTCTTCGCGGTGCTGCCATTCGCGCTGCTCGCGCTCGGGCTGTCGCTCTGGCTGGGCTGGTTCTGGCGCCTGCTGAGCGTGGCGGCGCTGGCCTTGCTGCTCACCGAGGTGATGGGACTCTCGCTCGGGCCGGATCGGGTCGAGCCGCCCGCCGACGCCAGCCGCAGCGTGCGCTTGATGACCTACAACATCAAGTCGTACCACGCCGACGGCTTCGGGCTGATCGCCGAGGAAATCAGCCACCATCACCCCGACGTCCTCGTCATGCAGGACGCCCAGTTGCTGGAGGACGACAACCCGCCGCCCGAGCTGCGCCCGACCTTGTCCGAGCTGCGCTACCACTATGGCTACGGCCAGTACGTGCTGTTCAGCCGCTACCCGCTGCGCCGTTGCGAGTTGCCTGATCTGTCCTACCCGGCCAAGAAGTCCGAGTACGTGCACTGCGTGCTGCAGGTCGGCAGCAGCGAGATCGATCTGATCGTGGTGCACTTCGTCTCGCCACGCGAAGGCCTGAACGCCGCGCGCCACGATGAACCGGGTGGCATGGCCGACTGGCAGGAAAACTTCACTGCCCGCCTGCACCAGTCGCGCGTCCTGGTCAACGGCTTGCTGCGGCTGCGCCGGCCCGTCATCGTCGCGGGCGACCTGAACGCGGCCGAACACTCGCCGGTGGTGCGCCAGTTGCTCGACACCGGCTTGCGCGACGCCTTCTCGGCCGCCGGCACCGGCTACGGCTACACCATCGGCCACGCGCTGAAGCCGCACCTGAGCTTTCTGCGCATCGACCACATCCTGCTCACGCCGTCGATCGGCGTGAGCCAATGCGTCACCGGCTGGCGCGGCGCTTCGGAACACCGACCGGTGATCGCCGATCTGGTGCTGCCGGCCGCGACGACCCCACGGCCGAAGCCGTAGGCGGCACGTCACGCGCGCGCTGCTAAGCTCAGGGTTTGTCCGCAACCGCCCGAGTCGCTCATCATGTTCACCGGCATCGTCCAAGCCGTCGCCACCGTCGCGGCCATCACTGACCGCCCCGGTCTGCGCAGCTTCACGCTGGAGTTTCCGCCCGGTTTTCTGGACGGCCAGGAGATCGGCGCCAGCGTCGCCTGCGACGGCACCTGCCTGACCGTCACGGCACACAGCGGCAAGCACCGTGCCGACTTCGACGTCATGCAGCAAAGCCTCAAGCTCACGACGCTGGGCGGCTTGCAAGTCGGCAGCCAGATCAACGTGGAGCGCGCCGCACGTGACGGCGTCGAGATCGGCGGGCACCCGATCTCGGGCCATGTGGATTTCCAGGCCACCGTCTTGGATGTGCGCCAGCCCGAGAACAACCATGTGCTGCGCATCGGCGTGCCCTCGCCGTGGATGCGCTACGTGTTCCCGAAGGGCTACATCGCCATCAACGGCGCCAGCCTGACGGTGGCGGACGCCGACCGCCAGGCCGGCTGGTTCGAGGTCTGGCTGATTCCCGAAACGCTGCGCCAGACCACTTTCGGCACCAAGCAGCCCGGCGATGCGCTCAACATCGAGATCGAACGCGGCACCCAGGTGATGGTCGACACGGTGCGCGACACGCTCGAAGAACGGCTCGGCCCGCTGCTGCCCGCGCTGGAAGCGCTGCTGCGTGAACGCGGCCTGAGCGTCGAGACGCTCGGTGGCGTGGTACCGGCGCTGCCACGCTGAATCGCCCGGCCGCAAGCAGCGACAATGCCGCCCATGAATACCTCTGACACCGCCGTGATCGCCGCCACCCAGACTTGGCTGGAGCGCGCCGTGATCGGCCTGAACCTGTGCCCGTTCGCCAAGGCGGTGCATGTCAAGCAGCAGATCCGCTATGTGGTCAGCCCGGCGACCACGCCGGAGGCGCTGCTGCAGCAACTGATCGACGAGCTGCAGCGCCTGGCCGACACCGACCCCGAACAGGTCGAGATGACGCTGCTGATGCACCCGCATGTGCTGAAGGACTTCCTCGACTACAACGATTTCCTCGACGTGGCCGACGCCGCGATCGACGAGCTCGATCTGGCTGAAGAACTGCAGATCGCCAGCTTCCATCCCGACTACCAGTTCGCCGACAGCGAGCCAGACGACATCGAGAACTTCAGCAACCGCTCGCCCTACCCGACCCTGCACTTGCTGCGCGAAGCCAGCATCGACCAGGCGGTGGCGGCATTCCCGGATGCGGCCGACATCTACCAGCGCAACATCGAAACGCTGCAGAAACTCGGCCATGCCGGCTGGAAAAAGCTGTTTGCCGACGCAGGTACGTAACACCCACAGCAGACATTTCGAAACGTGTTTCTAGACTCAGCCCAATCCTGTTGAAAGGTTCGAGTCCATCATGAGCACGTCCCAACCCACGCTCGGCAAACCGCCGCTCTACAAGTCTCTCTACGCCCAGGTGCTGACCGCGATTGCGATCGGCGTCCTGCTGGGCCACTTCGCTCCCGCTTTAGGCGAACAGATGAAGCCGCTCGGCGACGGTTTCATCCGCCTGATCAAGATGATCATCGCGCCGATCATCTTCTGCACTGTCGTGCTCGGCATCGCCGGCATGGAGAACATGAAGAAGGTCGGCAAGACCGGTGGCCTGGCGCTGCTGTACTTCGAGGTGGTGTCGTCGCTGGCGCTCGTCATCGGACTGGTGATCGTCAATGTGCTGCAGCCGGGCGGCGGCATGCACATCGATCCGAAGTCGCTCGACACCAAGGGTCTGACCAGCTTTGTCGGCCCGGGCAAGATGACCACCACGGTCGATTTCCTGCTCAACATCATCCCGACCAGCGTGGTCGATGCCTTTGCCAAGGGCGAGATCCTGCAGGTGCTGCTGTTCTCGATGCTGTTCGGTTTTGCGCTGCAGAAGTTCGGCGGCAAGCACAACCTGGTGTTCACCTTCATCGACAAGCTGTCGCACGTGCTGTTCGCCATCGTCGGCGCGATCATGAAGGTGGCGCCGATCGGCGCGTTCGGCGCGATGGCGTTCACGATCGGCAAGTACGGCGTCGGCACGCTGCTGCAGCTCGCGCAGCTGATGGGCGCCTTCTACGGCACCTGCCTGATCTTCATCTTCGGCGTGCTGGGCCTGATCGCCAAGTTCCACGGTTTCTCGATCCTCAAGTTCGTCAAGTACATCCGCGAAGAGCTGCTGATCGTGCTGGGCACCTCGTCGAGCGAATCGGTGCTGCCGCGCATGATGCGCAAGATGGAACACGCTGGCGCCGAGAAGTCGGTGGTCGGTCTGGTCATCCCGACCGGCTACTCGTTCAACCTGGACGGCACCTCGATCTACCTGACGATGGCCGCCGTGTTCATCGCCCAGGCCACCGACACGCCGATGACGCTGGTGCAGCAGATCACGCTGCTGACCGTGCTGCTGCTGACCAGCAAGGGCGCGGCCGGCGTGACGGGTTCGGGCTTCATCGTGCTGGCGGCCACGCTCTCAGCAGTAGGCGGCGTGCCGGTCGCTGGTCTGGCGCTGATCCTCGGCATCGACCGCTTCATGTCGGAAGCGCGCGCACTCACCAATCTGGTCGGCAACGGTGTCGCCACGCTGGTGGTGGCCAAGTGGTGCGGCCAGCTTGACCAGCAGCAGCTCGACAACGCGCTGATCGGTGGCGTACCGATGCCGGAAGAAGGCCATGAAACGTCGATGGCGCAGGCGATGGCTGCCGTCGGACAGGCGCTGCCTCCCGCCGCCCACGAAGCGGCCCCCGGCGCGCGCTGAAAAACCGCCTTGGACGCAAGGCAGTCCGGCACTGCCTGACAGCCGGCACTCTTCGGAATGCCGGCTTTTTTGCATGCTCGGGCCAGCTGCGCTGTATCTTGAAAACACCACCAGCCTTATCCCTGAGACGAAGTCACGCAACAGGCGCACACTCGGCACTGCGGTGAAGCGGAGCCAGTCCATTGCCCGCGCCCAACCGTGAGACGCTCATGTATCAAGACGACGAAAAAACCCAGATCGACCCGGAAGGGTTGCGCTACAAGACCAAGTCGCCCGGCTCGCCCTTCGGTGGTCGCGGCGCTTTTGTGGGCGGCACGATGTCCTGCCTGCTGTGTGGCAAACATCGGCCCCGATCGATGCTGAAAAGCCGACAGATCGTCGGCAAGAATCAGATGGTGTGCTCGCCTTCCTGCAAGGAGCTCGACGAGCTGATGGCGGTCCGGGAAGCCAAACCAGCGCAGCCCTGAAACCCTCGCTCGCGTCTCAACGCACCGTCAAGCGCCACAGCGAGGTCAGCTCGGCAGCGCGAGCCGCATGCAGCGGATCGCTCGAATCGGCGGCGCGCGGATGCTGCGGTCGCACCGAGCGTTGCTCCAGCACGGCAAGCCCAGCGTCGGCGATCCAGCCCTGCAGCTGCTCGCGTGAGCGCAAGCCCAGGTGCTCGGCCAGATCGGACAGGATCAGCCAGCCTTCACCGCCCGGCGCCAGATGCGCCGCCAAGCCAGCCAGGAAACCCCGCAGCATGCGGCTGTCAGGGTCGTAGACCGCGTACTCAAGCGCCGAGCTCGGCTTGGCCGGCACCCACGGCGGGTTGCAGACCACCAGCGGTGCGCGTCCGGGCGGAAACAGATCCGCCTCGATCACTTCGACCTTGGCCGCCAGGCCGAGTCGGCTCAGGTTTTCACGCGCACAAGCCAGCGCACGCGCATCCTGATCGGTCGCCACCACGCGCGCCACACCGCGCTTGGCCAACAGTGCGGCCAGCACGCCGGTGCCGGTGCCGATGTCAAACGCCAGCGCCGTGGATGGCAGCGGCGCCTTGGCGACCAGCTCGACATATTCGCCCCGCACCGGCGAAAACACGCCGTAATGCGGATGAATGTGCCCGCCCAGCGCGGCAATCGGCACGCCTTTCTTGCGCCACTCGTGCGCGCCGACCAGACCCAGCAGCTCGCGCAGCGACACCACCGAAGCTTGGCCATCCGCCGGCCCCCAGGCTTCCAGGCAGGCCTGCTGCAGATCGGGCGCGCGCCGCAGCGTGACGCTGTAGTCGGGCTCGATCGGAATCAGCACCGCCGCCAGGATGCGCGCGCGCTGCGCCTGCGCCATGCGGTGCAGGTGAAACGCTTCGGTCAGGCTCTTGGGCGCGCTCTTGCCTTTGGGCGGCTTGCGGTCAATGCGCCGCATCAGCGCCTGCAGCAACTGGCGCGCGTTCTGGAAGTCGCCGCGCCAGAGCAGCGCCGTGCCAGCGCACGCCAGCCGGTAAGCCGCGTCAGCGTTGATGCGGTCGTCGGCCACCACCACTTGCTTGGGCAGCGAGGCGCCACTCTCGGACCGCCAGCGGGCGCTGCAAGACTGCTCGCCCTCAAGCCAGTTCAGGCTGGCATGTTCGGTCGCGGCGCTCATCGAGCCGCTCCCATCGGGCGCAGCAGGACGACAGCGCGAGGCACGGCAAAGGGATTCAGCGACGAGTGCATGGAACTTCCGGACAGATCAGAGCCCGCGAGTATTCCACTGCCAGCCGGTTCATTTCTTGATGCCAGTGATATTGAACTCGACGCGCCGATTGGGCTGCAGACACTGGACCAGCGCGGGCGTCTGCCTGGCACCGGGGCAATCGACCAGCGGATCGGCGCTGCCCTTGCCGACGGCGACGATCTCGGTG
>JBFPGZ010000063.1:0-26668 GCA_041083665.1 Leptothrix sp. (in: b-proteobacteria) | reverse complement strand
ACATCGTGGGCTTCTACAACAGCGTGCGGCTGCACTCCAAACTGGGCAACCTGCCACCCAATGCCTTCGAGCAGCAATCGGCAATCAAACAACCTATCGCGCTGTCCGAAAAAACTTGACCAGCACAGACTGACGCCCACGAGCCGAACCTTGATCTGCAGGATCGCATCCACGGATTCTGCGGTTGGACCGAGCAGCTTGCTGGGCGGCAACAGTGGGGGCGGGCGAGTCATTGCGTCAGCTTATCGCGCAAGCTGCCCACCCCATAAATTCGATACTCAGCTGTCCTTCGAAGCCAGGCTTCCGGTCTGGCCTGCGGCGGTGCCGCCGACCCTCAGCCCAGCCGCTCGCAGCTTGATCTCCCACGATTCCTGATGCTCTCCTAGTAGTCGGACTGCGGCCGACAATCGCCCCGATGAAAGTCGCACACCCTCAAAAAATTGCTCATATGAATCAATCACTTAGTGCGACTTTCTTGAGAGGTCACTGTTGGCAATTAAACGGAAAGCGGCTATTGTATTTTTGACACTCCTCGCTTGCACTGAGAGTTTGATTGCAGCATTCGCGACGCATGCATTTAAACACGTCCCAAGATTGCAAGATGGCCGCAAACGATTTGTCTGATACTTGGCGCTTGCAGGATTCCTCTAGGCCGATGTTGGTTGTTGCGACCATGCCGACAGACGCAGAAGCCGGCGTATGCGTGTGGTTGCTATCGGCCCCCATGAGCGTCGGTTTGTTCCGATCCAACGCATGGCGTTCAGATGTGATAGGACTCACGATTGTTCCTCCCGATACAGGCAGCTTCTGAATGTCGGGGCTGTGCTGCTGAATATTTGACGCGCTGGACACCGTCGGCGCGCCGTTACCTGTGGGATGAGAATCCGACCGTATGGTCTTGGTGGAGTGCTGGATGATTGGATCCGGTAAACCCGCACCAGCGTATGCTGCGCCGATGATCGTGTCGGTGCGATCGCGTTGTTCGGCGTTATCGGCGAGGTCATCGACGAAAACGGTGTCGAGCGTGGTGCTTACGCGTGTAGTGGCCTTCGCGCCGCAGAGTGCCAGGGCAGAGTCGAGACGACGCTGTATTTCGGCGCCGCTGATGCGTGCAGTTGACGGCTGCGAGGACGGAGTTGAAGTGTGCTGAACGTTCGGCCCCTGTCCGGGGGGCGCGCTCGCGGAGTCAGGGCCAAACGCATTCATGCCGGCCACGCTTAGCAGTGCGCCAACTAACGCACTCGCACCGCCGAGTTGCAGCTTGTTTTCGACTAATCGGGCGAGAAATCCGACGATCCCTACCTTGGGCGATGCCAGGCCCGATGCGCCGTCTTGAGGCGATGTCGTGGAAGCCTTTAGCGCATGACTTGCCGATTTGACCAGCTCCGCAAGTCGCTGCACCTCCGACTCGAGCACGCCTTGCGCAGACTTCGATTCGGTCAGCCGTGCAAGGTGCTGGTCTGCCAGCTTGCTAATGTTGGCGTGATCGGCCTGCACTTTGGCTAATTCGGCCTTCAGTTGATTGGCCTCAAAATATGCCGCAGCAAGCTTGTCATGCAAAGCGTTCGGCTGCGAACCATTGCCTTGCCGCTTCAGGTCGGTCTTCTCGCCGGCATCGCGCTGGCGTTCCCGCCAGACGCAGCGCCCCGCCGCGCGGTTCGCCACGAACTCGCAATGCGACACCGAGTTGTCCGGTGTGGCCGAGATGGCGGACGCAGGTCGTCCGCAGCCAATGCATTCGTCGTTCACGCTCACGAATCAGTCTCCATCTCTAGCAAACACATCGCGTGCAAGCTCCTTCAGTCGGTGGTAGCCGAAGCGCCGGGTCAACGGCGCGAGCCTAAGTGTCTCGGAGGCAGTGACGTCAAGCAATGCCAAAGGCGCGTAGTGATGTTTGACGCCAAGGGGGCCGACCGCCAGCGGCTTGCCGTTCTTGCGTGGCCATTCCACCTCGTTGGTGACCACACGGGCGGTGACGAGCCAGTAGTCCCCAGCACGGTAGACGTGCCTGGCCTTGCCCTTCAACGCCTCGAATCGCACCTCGATCCCATCCTCGATCTCAAGCCAACGGCCTTCCTCGATCACCACGGCTCCTTCGACGATTGCCATGCCGCTGTTCTTTCGGGCTGTCGCCCCCTGGTCCCAGCGGCGCAGCACAAGAGACTCTTCCGCAGCGGGCCTGACCTCGATCGGTACGACCTTGCCGTCGGGCGGCGCGAGCTGCGTCAGTGTGAGCGAGCGTCTGCCGCTCTCGACACTCGCGACCTCGAACAAGGCGCCGATCAGGTGATGCGCATGCTCGGCGTTGCCGTTGAACTCGACCACCTGCCCCGCTGCCAGCGCGGCGGTGTCGTCCCGGGCCCAGCCGGTGAGCGTGACCTGCACCTGGCGCCCATCGTCGAAGGCGGCCGACTCGACGGCATACGCTACCGTACCGTTGTCGCGAGACCATTTGAAGGTGGGTGGCAGATCGGTATCGCCGAGCTTGCCGCCGCGGTGGATCTCGACACGGTAGAGCTGGTTCTCGACGCCGCGGAAGGTGCCGTGCGCGGCGTCGTCCTCGTCGACTTCGAACTCGGGATCGACCGGCCTGGTCCGGGCGACCATCGCGCCGCGATGCTGCGGCTGCAGCGTCTGCAGGTGCTCGGCCCAGGTTGGCGACAGATCGCCAGGGCAGGAGTTACGCGGCCTGGCCGCTTCGTCCGACTTTGCGACAGAAAGCGAGCGCACCTGCCAGAAAACGCGCATCCGGGCGGCAGTGTCGACGCCGCTAAGCGCGGGCTCGCGGATGCCCGGATCTTCGAGCGCGGTCACGGACTGTTCCCAGACGTCCAGGTAGACCAGGTGGCAGTGGCGCTCGGACGGGGCCAGCGGTCGATGCCACATATCAGGCTGGCGCGTATACCGCACAGGCGCATGGTTCTCACACAGCAGGCCGTCGACATAGTACCTGCCGCGTGACAGCACGAAGTCGCCGCCATCGCAGCCCTTCAGCAGTTCGGCGGTCGCCTCGTCGACATCGCGCGCGTTGCCGTCCTCCGGCACCAGCACGCGGAAGCCGCATGCGCGCTCCGGGCCGCCGTGGGGCCCGACGAGGTCCTTCATCATCAGGCGCATGGCGCGCAGCGTGATCTCGACCTGCTCGTTGGCGTCCGATTCGAGTTCGACTCGGCCTTGCTGCTTGACGACGCGGCTGAAGTTCTTCTCGGGGTCGAAGCTCACGCGTGCGATGTCGACATTCTTCATGGTGCTCGGGTCCCTAACTGGCTTTGATGATGCCGGCGTCGCATCCGGCGGGCGCGTACTCATCGAGACGCGCCCGCAGGTCGGCCAGGCGTTGCGGCTGGAACAGGTCGTGGTACACGCCGATCTCCGACAGGTCGTGGGCGCCTGCGGCAATCTCAACGGCGCCCTCGCCGGACAACTGTAGATAGCCGGGGCTGCCATAGCGGCGGCTCGTGAAGCTCGACCGCAGCCGGGCGAGCACCTGCGCCTTGGCGGATGGCGGCGCTGCGGCCAGGGCCAGATCCGGCTGACAGGCGTGGCGCTGCGGCGTCCGCGACGGCGTTGGCACGAGGCAGAACCGCACGCAGCCCTGCTGCCGGCGCGTGACGTCGACCCGGCCATCGAACAGCGCATCCTCGGCGCGGTCGATGCCGTCGACGTCGACTTCGCCGACGAAGGTCGAACGCAGGGCGGTCAGCGTTACCCAGGCCGGCCGGCTGTCGGATGCGCCCAGGGCGGAAGCCGTCGGCGATGTCGCGTCGACGATGCTGTCGACTATGGTGAGCGCCAGCGGCTCGAGGTCGTCGGAGGTCGACACGACGACGATCGGACCGACGATGCACTTGTCGATCAGCACGCGCGTCGGCACGTTGTCGAGCCGGATGCTCGGCGCCACCGGCTCGTCCAGCGGCCGCGGTTCGTCGACGTCCCAGCCCGGCACGAAGGTGCAGTGGTGCAAGGACAGCGATTCCATGTGGCCACGCAGCTGCAGGCCGCGCCCTGCGATCAGCAGCCCATCGAGCCGCAGGCGGCTGCGGACGCCGCCGCGCACGCCGAGGAACTCCCTCGCGTCGCGCAGCCTGTTGCGCAGGTCGATCAGCGGGCGCACGCCGGCCGCAGCGCGAATCTCCAGGCGCTGGCCGTCGCGCAACGAAATCGGCTTCGGATCCACATGCACGTCGTTGGCGCTCAGCTCGATGACGGCCTCGTGCGGCTGGTCGTCGTGCCACTGCTTCAGCGCATCGTCGAGCGACGCGAAGTCGGCGTCGGGGCCGACGGCATAGAGCCGACTCCCGGCGGCAGGTCGCACGATCGGTCGCGTGTACTCGCCGCCGCCGAGCGCGGCAGCGGCCCCATAGTGGTAGGACACGAGCAGTCCGTGCTCCGGCGACTCTTCGTCGGCAAAGGCGATGCGGCCGCACTCCGGATCCACGGCCACGAAGCCGCGCGGCGGTTCGAACTGCCAGTCGCCCAGGTCGGCGACAAGTACCTGGTGACGTGCCACCAGGTGCACCTGTTGACCATCGCGGCGCCACAGCGCCAGGCTCCTACCCTCGCCGTAGTGCTGCTCTGCAGGGTGGCCTGCGGCATCGCGCAGCCCGGCGCGCGTCAGGGCGGCCGGCGCGGAAGGCTCGCCGCCCGCGCGGGTTGGTCTGGCTGAGGCAAACAACGGCACGTCGTTGCCGAGCACGCTAAAGGTGTAGCGGGCGGCTTCCGAGCGATCGATGCAATAAGCTTGCATGCGCGTCACTGGGAATGACTGCAGCCGCCAAACGAACACGGCGATGCTGTTCAGGCTATGGCGACCCTGGGTGCGGGCCGACTGCGGACGCCGAAGGTCGATGGTGTGGGCGCTGTCATCCCAGGGCGAGTCAATACGGCCCATTGCCGCTGGGTCGCGCACACTGGCCAGGCGACCGCGGGCCAACTGCAGGTGTCGCAGCGATTGCGTCCCGGCCAGCCGGCGGTCGAATTCGACGAGCCGGCACGGCCAGCCTGACACGCTGGCGGCGATGTCGGCGAGCACCGCAGCCGAGCCCTTGCGCCGCCGGTAGCCGATGGTGTTGGCGACATCGCGGCGCGGGGCGACGATCTGCACCGGCGTCTCCGCTGCGTCGCCCTGAGCCGCGTGCAAGGCGCGATAGCCGAGCAGGTCGCCAATGTAGGGCACGACCCATGGTTCGCAGGTTTCGATGAACCAGTTGTCATACAGCTGAGCGATGTCGTCTTCGATGAGATTGACCTGCTCGGCAATGATGCCGAGCAAGGCGCGCAGCGGCTCGCCGGCGGCCTGGTCACGCTCGCGATAGACCGCCGGCAGCAGCTGGTAGAGGCGATCGTCGCGATTGCTCATGAGGTGATCTCCGTCAGGCTGACCAGACTCGGCAAGCGGGCGCTAAGGTACACGAGTTGCGCCGGAAGGACGCCTCCGACTGCAGTCGGCGATGGTCGTGCCTCGAGGGCGCGCACCCTTGCTGGCAGGCCCGGCCGCCGCAGCTTCGGCCCGGACAGTCGTGCAAGGTCGCTCTCGCGCGTGGCCAGCGTCGTTGCATCGAGGCGGTCGACGTCGACGTACTCCACGCCCTCCACGCCCTGGATCGCGCTGACGACCTCACTCAGCACCACGTCCTCGCCAAATCCGCGCTGGTCGTAGCCCAGGGTCGACAGAAGTGCGGCGCGGATGGCCGGCTCGACGCTATCCCAATGGTGGTCGTCGGCCACGCGCACGTTCGCGACGATGACCAGCAGCACTGCCTCGCCCGGCAGCACGACAAGCGGCTGGTACGGGTCGCCCTGTTGCAATGCAGCCTGTTGCAGGTTCCAGCACAGGTCGGACGACGCCGACAGCGGCGACTCGTCGGCGCCACCGACCGACAGGCACAGCGTCAGCCGATGGCCGATCGGAAGCAGGCTAGCAGTGGCCTTGCCGATGCCGGCGAAGGTCCGTGCGAAGTCGGCGTAGTCGGGCGTCGAGACCAGCCGGTCGAGGGCGCCGACGGCGAGCGGCACATTGCGCCGCGCCGCTTCGATGCCTTCCGGGTCGGCACCGCCATCGGCGGGCAATGGATTGACCACCGACACCACGCCCAGAGGCCGCGACGTGAGCTGGTTGACCTTGCCTGCGGCCACGTTGCCGCCGATGCCCAACCCCGTGCGGTAGTAGGCCTGTATGTTATTGGCGCCGGTCGGCGGGCGGGCACCGTGCAGGCCGTTGCCGAAGGCGATCAGCGTCTTGCCGTCGGGAATAGGCCGAGTGACGTAGCCTCGGTCGGTCGGGCCCAGCGTGTCGAAGCTTGCGACCTCTTGCCAGGTGACGTCGTTGACGCGCACATCGAGGCTGCTGCGCACGCCGCTGGCCGTGGCGGATGATGCGTAGGTCAGCGGCCCCTGCTTCAAGACGAACTGCGCTGTAGGCTGGTTGCCATCGCCGCTGCCCAGCACCTCGCTGCGCGATTCGCCCTGCGTGGCGTGGACGACGTTACCGTAGACAATCACACTGCCGCGCGCGTAGCGGTAGGCGAGCGGAGCCGCCAGCGTCAGCACGGTGCTGACCGTATCGCCCGGCAAACTGCTATCGACATAGTGTCGGGAACCGGCCAACATCACCAGTTCGGCCGCGCGCACGCCCGAGGTTTGCGGAACGTCGACACGCTCGCCTTCAATGATGAGCCACCGTCCCGGCGCAAGGCCGCCGAAGACGCCTTGCAGCGCTAACGAGTTGCCCTCGATCGCCGCGTCGTCGGGCGCATCTGCAAGTTCGAGCGCTTGCGTCTCGGCATAGACCGTAGTGCCGCGGACCACCGTCGCGAAATCTTCGTCGGCCACCGCTCGTGTAGGTGCCTTCGTCTTCGCGTCCGGGCCTAGCCAAGGCCTATCGAGATTGAGGTTCGACGCGCGTCCGGTGAGCCCGTAGTCGGCACGCGATGCCGTTGTGGCACCTAGCAGTCGCGCAACGATGGGTTTGGCCGGATCCACGTCGGGCCGGGCTACCCAGACCCAGCCCCCCGGCACGAACCGCTCGTCGGGGACGTCGATCGACACGACATTCGCGCTCTCGGCGGCTTCGGCTGTCGCGGACAACAATGCCAGCACCGATCCTTCGACCGTGATGAACGGCCTTTCGTCTGCCCGCCCAAGTACCCGGCGGGCAAAGCCAGTGGACCGCGAACCCGGAATACGCGTCACCTTGACCGGATCGCAGCCCTCGGTCGTCGCGACGATGTCTTGTTCAGAATCCAAATGAATGTTGGTCAACGCAATAGCTGCGTTTCGTCGCTCGAAGGAGAAATACAGGACTTGTAGCACCTCGTTATCGCCGCGATCGACTTTGATCGTGATGGTCTCCCTGGCCGAAGGGTCGTCGAGGGTGAGTGAAAGCTTCGACGCCATGAGGTTGCCCATGACGTTCGAGCCGTTGGTGCCAATGCTGACAGTGATTTCGAATACGACGTCCTTCGACTCGGAAACCCGAACGTCGATGCGGAAGGGTTCGCGCTGTGTGCCCGTCGGCGTCGGCTTCTGCAGTGTCCACTCGCCATAGCCGACAGCCTTCCCGGCATCATCGACGACTGGGCGCAATGGTGCGTTGTGCCCGTATACCGCAGCGCGCGTGCGAAACGTCAGCACCGACACGTCGGGTCGTTGCGCCACGCGGGCATTGCCGATTGCGGTGTACAGGCTCGATGCCATCATCGGCTGGAAGGCCAGCAGCATCTGCACTGCCGCATCGTTGTTCATGGTCAAGGCGCCGCGCACGTCCTGCTTCAGGTCGACGGCACTTGCTGGATGGCTGGCGGGAGCCAGACGCAGGCTTTCCAGCACTTGCGATCCGATCACGGACACAGACACCTGCTCGGTCACTTTTGGAAGGCTCGTTGGTTTCGTCGGACGTTGAAGTCGGACCTTCGTCACATTGGTGGAGAAGTCGGGCTCGACACTCTCCACTCGAGGCAAGGCGCCTGGCACGACGTCGCTACCGCGCATCAGTAGAAGTGGATCGTTCGGCTTGAGGTTGGTGGCCACACCTTTGAAGAACAGAACCTCGCTGTCCGGCGCCGGCCGCTGCGGCTGGGTCGCGCGCAAGGGCAACCGGTTCCACGCGGGCCGAGCCTGCAGGGCTTCGGCGGTTTCGAAGGTCTGCGGCATCGACCCCGGGTCGGGCACACTCTGCACCCGGCAGCCTGCCGGCACCGGCACGACCTCGTCGGGGCTCGCCGCCTGCACGCCATATGCGAGAAAGACAGACGACGCCACGCCCGGCCGGCCGGTGTAGCCGACGAGCGCGGCGAGCGCTGCGATCGATGCCGGCTCCGTGGCGGTGCGCAGGTAGCCCTCATTGGCGATGCGCTCTTGGTAGAAGGTGACCACGTCGGCAAGTAGCGCCGCAGCATCGAGCAGCGCGATCGCTGGATCGTCGCTGTCGCGCGTCGTCAGTCCGGCCAGCGGTGCAACGCGCGGACCATCGGCCAATGGCACGTAGGACGACAGCCGCCTCTTCATCGCCGCCAGGAACGTGCCGTGCGTGCCGATGCGATAGTCGATTGCCGGCAACCCAGGTCGATTGCTGATGGCCGCCGGCTTCGTATCGACGCCAGCGGCGCCGTTGCAATCGCAGGGCTCGTTCATCGCCCACCCTCCGTGCGGATGCGCAATCGTCCCGACTCGGGAAAGTTCGGGTCGTTGTCGAGTTGCCCGATCTCCAGCGGGCCGATGGAAAGGAATCCACGCTCGATCTCGTTGTTAGGCCCAAGTCGCAGGCGCTGCAGGCGCGTGATGTCGACGCATTCAACGCCAGTGACGGCCTGGGCACGGGCGACCAGCCGGCTGAGCTCGATGCTCTGCCCGAAGCTGAGGTTGTCGGGGTGGAACACGCCCAAGGTGCCGTCCGGCAGAACCGCGTCGCCGAAGACTGCCAGCAGGGCCTGCTTCACTGCCTTGGCGTGGTAGTGCGGTTGCACGGTCACGGTCATGGCGATGTCGAGCGGCACATAGGTCGCACCGACCACTTCAACGTCGTGTCCGATACGCCGATATCGCTCCAGCACACGGCCGACGTCGCCGAGCAAAGCCGGCGCAGGCTGACCGCCGCCCAGCGGGTCCAGGGCGACATGTACGATCGTCCGACTGCCATTCCAGCGCAGTGTGGCGGCCGCGCGCTGGACACCGGGATGCTCTGTCGCGAAATGGCTGTAGTCTTCGGCAGTGATGGCGCGTTCCATACGCTGCCGAAAGGCGCTGGGCGCGAACTGCTTGACGTCCGCGAGCGACTCCGCAGCCTGCCCGCCCTTTGCCGCGAGCGGATTACCGACAACCATTGCGGTGGCGACACCTGCAGGCGAGATCAGGCGGTTGATGGTGTCGGCACCTACATTTCCGGCCGGACCTGAGCCGGTGCGGTACCTGACCAGGAAGCGCGCGCCGGCATCCGGCAATCGTCCACAGTCGCCGTCGCCGAATCGCACCTGGGCCACGCCGTCATTGTCGACCTCGACGGTGCAATGGAAGTCGTCGCTTCGACTTTCGAGCAGGTCGGGCCGCACCTGCCAGGTCTGCAGCAGCTCGGTCAGGTGCGCCCCTAACCCGTGGACAGCTGCCGCCGGGTTGCCTGGCGTCAAGTGCCGCAACTGATACAGGGTGCCGGGACGGAGCCGGGCGATCAACGCTTCAAGTTCTGCCGCCTCTGCTGGCGTCGCCCGGTCGTGTCCGAGCAGGTGGGCCGACAAACGCCGAGCCAGCGAGCCGGGATCATCGAGGTCTTCGACGCGGAACAGCGGCCCGCTGCCGTCATCGAGACCCGGAATAGCCTGAACGTGCAGCTGCGGCACTGCGGCGCGTGGGTCCTGATGCAGGCAAGTCACTGCTGCTGCCCGGCGATTGACTGCAGCGCGCCAGACGAGCGGCGATTGCCGCAGGGCTGGGCGAAAGCGGGCAGGGCACACCATCGCATCGCTGGCAATGCCTGCGGCGCTGCAGGATTGGCCGGTGTAGGCCAGGGGCACCGGCTCGCCGAGGTTCTCGCGGGCTGTGTATCGCCCCTCGTCGACTAGCAGGATGTTGCCGCAGGCCATGGCGAGGTCTCGCCCTTCGCCCGTTGCCGGGCCCCAGGCTTCGCAGGCGGGTGCGGCGCCGATGCCCGAGACCGGCAGCGGGAATGGCAAGGCGTCGGTAGCCTCCCAGTGCACATGGACGATCAGCAGGTTGTAAAGCGGATCGATGTCAGCCTCGACACGCGTCAGGCGAACCACATGACGACGGCCTGCATCGGCGTCGGCGACCTGCCCGGTAGCCAGACTACGCACCGCCTTGAACAATAGAAAGTCTCCGACCGTCAGGTGCTGCAGCGAGCGGCTGCCCACCTGGCCCTTCGGGCCGTCGACGAGCGTCGCATGGGTGGCGCCTAGGGGCAACGTGAACGACGGGTTGCCCCAGGCATGCAGGCTGATGCTACCGAGTGCTGACCAGAGTCGGACCGGCGCATTCGACACTGGCACAAATGTCTGGTAGCCGCTGGGCGGTACATCGACCAGATCGCGTTCATCGACCCTCGAATTGCTGCCGTCGAAGCTGCCGGTCCAATCCGTCAGGAACTGCATGGCGTGCCCATGGGGGACGACGAGATCGGTGTCGGTCTGCACCTGCACCCAGGTGCGCGCATTGCAGCCTTCGTGCATGTGGTAATCGACCAGGCGGGCATGGCGGCGAACCGATATGCGCTGCCGCGCGGTCGACAGGTAGGCCTCGGTCGCGACGGCGTCCTGGTAGTAGCTTAGGCGGTCGCCGGTGTAGGCGAGAACTTCGACCAGCGCGACGCCCAGATCGGGCACGTGCGGTTCGCTCCATTGCGGCACCAGCAACGACAGCCGG
The DNA here is from genome assembly GCA_041083665.1 of Leptothrix sp. (in: b-proteobacteria). GTDB lineage: Bacteria > Pseudomonadota > Gammaproteobacteria > Burkholderiales > Burkholderiaceae_C > Sphaerotilus. Next base: position 15,799 of record JBFPGZ010000063.1, on the reverse strand, counting down.
TCCATCAGCAGTTGCCGAAAGCTGGCGTAGTCCCGAGCCAGGTAGCTGATCTCGGGGGCGGCTAGGACGCTGGTGCCCGGCTGGGTGGCGACATCGCAGTCCGCATCTGGCGATGCCTCCCGGAAGCGGAAGTTGGCCTGCGACAGCAGCGTGTCGAATCCAGCCATTGGCGCCGATGCCGGGTCGCGCGCATCAGCGACGAGACAGGCGGTGTAGGTCGAGAAGTCGCCGAGGCGGTCCAGCTTGGCGATCAGGACTGTCGGCTGCTCGTCAGTGCCTACCTCTTGGCGCAATTCGACGACGCGGATGGCACGGACGCGAACGCCGCCGTCCACGCGCAGGTTGTGGATCGTCAGGTCGGCGACCAAGGGCATGAACAGGCGCAGGCGAAGCAACCGTGAGTCAGCATCGAACTCAATGTCGCTGATGCCATTCAACCCGAGGCGCCGCACATCGCGCCGGCGCTGTTCGCTGAGTGCCAGGCCACTGAAGGTCAGATCGCTTGGGTCCATGATTCGCTACACCCTTCGCTGGAACTGGGCAGTGGCGCCGACACCGGTCTTGCGCACCAGATAGTCGACGTTGACGATGAAGCGCTCGTCGTCGCTCGACACGTCGAGGGTTCGAACCTCGATGAGGTCGCCAAGGTACTGCTGCAGACTCGCCTGCAGTGTGAAGCGCAAGGCTGTGGCAAGCTCGCTGCTGTTCGGCGCGAACACCAACTGCATCAGGTCGCTGCCGAAGTCGGGTCGGTTGACGCGCTCGCCGGGTGAAGTGAACAGCAACTGCTCGATCATGTCGCGCACATGTACGTCGTCGGAGGCCGCCGCGCTGCGGCCACGAATCCCGATTGCAAAGGGAAAGGCTATGTTCAGTCTCATGTCGCCATCACCCGAGTCTGCATTGCACCAATGGTCGGTGGCCCCTGCGGAATCTGCTCGACGCTCTGGCAAATTCCTGCACCTGTTCCGGGCGCGGGGCCGAGCAGCGCCGGCTGGCCCATGACAAGCACACGCGTGGAAAACATCCCCCACTGCACCTTGACGCATGGCTGGGGCTTCGTGCCTGCGCCGACCGGAATCTGGAACGGGCAACCGGCGACCAGAATGACGTTCGATGAAACCGCCACCGGCTGCCCGCTGACCAGCACGCGCGGCTGCACCGGTGCGGTGGTCGCTGGCGCGAAGTGGGTGCATTGCAGCGTCGCGCCGACGTGGAGCAGAAGGCCGGGCATGTCAGGTCACCACCAGGGCCAGCTTGTTGATGGCCACGCTGAGGCCGACGAGCTCGATCGACGCACCCTTGCCGTTGTTGATGAAGATGCCGGCGTCGTTGACGACGATCATCGCGCCGCTTGGGCTGCGCAGCACGATGCCGCCGGTGCCGGGCGGCGCTGGCGCCGGGATGGGCGCCATCATCGGCAGCGGTGCGGCGTCGCTGATCGCAAGCAGGTGCTGCATCGAGGTCTGGAAGACGATGTTTTGCCCCAGAGGCGTCATCGTCGGTGTCAATGCCGTAAGCGGCACCTCGGCAGCACTGCCCCAGAAGCCGCCAACCCAGATCGGGTAGTCGGGGTCGCCCTGTTCAAACTCGATCCATACACCTGCCCCGACCTGCGGCACCATGAAGCTGCCCTCCTGCTTGCCGGCGATGGGCACGCAGGGCAGAGCCCAGGTCAGCGGCAGCAGCCCCTGCACGTCGGGCACCATCGCCAGGATCCGGCCGCGTTGCTCCGGGTCGACGTTATTGATGACGGTGCCGCGGTACTTGCCGAGGTAGCGCTGCGCGCGATCGTCGCCGTCGTCGGCCGTGTCATCGGCTTCGCTCATGCCGGCACCCTCGGCAGCGTGGAAATGAGCCCGTTGCGGCTGAGCTCGAACGATTGCTTGTACTCGCCGCGCTTGATGGAATGCGTCACCTTCTTGACGTAGTACAGCCCGTCGAAGGCCGTTCCGGCGCCTCGCACACCGACCAGTTGGCGTGCCTTCAGGATGTGCCCGTAGCGCACGACGTTCAGCTCGCCTTTGGCCGTGACTGCCTCGGCCCACTTCGCCGCCTTGGCCAGGCCGATCAGGATGCCCTGCGCCAGCGGCACCTTCGCGAGGTTGTCGCCGACCGGTGCCAGCCGCGTAGGTATCGGCGGGATGATGCCCAGCGGCGGGCTCAGCGGCGTGATCGGCGGGATAGGGATCGGAAAGGCCACCTTCGTCTGTTCGTTGTAATAGAACAGCGTCGGAATGGCGTTCTGATGGTTGTCGAACTTGAAGCTCAACGACTCGACGTTGGTGTGCGCATCCATGTTGGTGTTAAGCGCCGGCTGGGGTACGCCGATCTTGATTTGCGGCCCCCAATAGGCCACGTTCGTGCCAGGAAGCGGCCCCGGGTCGAGGTAGAAGACATAGCCCACCTTGGCCGCCAACGCCTTGATGTAGGCCAGGTCGGTGCTGCGCTGGGCAGGAATGCGCTCGATGGGGATCGGCACGTCGATCAAGATGCTCGGCACGATCAGCGGGACGATTCCAAGGACCAGGTACTTCAGGAGCATCAGTGCCACACGGCCTTCGGCCGGCGTCGCCGGGAACGGAAAGCCGCTGAAATCGATCTTGTCCATCAGCACCGTTAAATCCTCGCCGGTCAGCGTCAGGGTGGCGTAGCCGGCATGCGGGCTGGGCTTGATCTCGTGGTCGGTGACGACGCCGTCCATGATCACGTTGGGCGTGCCGTTGAAGATCACCACGACGACGATGCGCAGTATGTTGATCGGCGAACCACCCGACAGCAGGAACAGCGTGTGCAGCGGCGAACGGGTGCTGACGGAGAAATTCAGCTCGAAGCCGCTGCGGCCCACGTCCTTCGTCGTCACGGTGACGTCGGTCAGCGCTTCCACGACGACGCGCGGCGCAGGCACCGGCACCAGCGGGCTGACGTACAACTGCACGTTGACGCCTTTAAGCACCGCCGGCTCCCGGAAATCCCGCTGGCATCGTGATACGCAGCAATCGGCCCGTCACCTCGGTCAGGGCGTCAGGTCGCATGGCACAGTTGGCATCGCACAGGCGCCAGAACTGCTCGGCATCGCCGAGGTAAAGCGCAGCCAGGTTGTCGAGTCGGTCGCCCTGGCTGACCACATGCACCTGCACCAGCGAAAGGCTTTCAGGCGCCGGCAGGAAGCGCCGGCGCAGATACGGCAGGGTGCGCCCGTCGGCTGACTGCAGCGACGCGATCGGCACGCCGCTGTAGCGGCTCGATGGCGGATACAGCGTCTGCTGCAAGCTCGCGGGCTGCAGCAGGGCCTGGAGGGCTTGGAGTGGATCGCTCATGGGATGCGTGCCAGGCCAAGTTGCGCCGCATTGCCGTACACGAAACGCGCGGCGAGCTGTTCCTTCTGCGCCAGGTGGCTCATGAAGAGGTTGCCGCCCTTGTGGTCGAAGCCCAGGTCGTCGACGCTGAGCACGCGCAGGCTCAGGCTGACCTTGGCGCGAATCGGGTTCAGGCGCGTGTCGAAGGCGTCTTCCGTCACGCTCAGCTCGGTCAGGCGCACCGGCAGCACGCGCAGCTTGCTCCAGACGAACAAGGCCAGTGGCGTTTCCATCGGCAGGATCTCGAGTACGCCACGGCCCGCCGCCTGGTTGTTCGACGCCAGCTGCCGGCTGGTCGGGTAGGCCAGCGCCTCGAGCGCCGCCAACTGTGGCGCGATGCCGAACTCCAGCGTGACCGCGTTCTGCTCCGGCACCTCGAGCTGGTCGGTCGCATCGATCTCGGCTTCGAGCTTGATCGTCTCGACCGGCGGCCCCTTCAGCCGCAAGGCCTCCGAATGGTCACCCCCTTCGCCGATGCTCTTGATCTGCAGGCTGCGGCTCAACGAATCGGGGTTGTATTGCAGCGTGATCACGAGGGGTGAGGGAAGGATGCCAGTGCCGGGGTCGACGAGGACGATGGCGGCCTTGAGGATGTGGGGGGTGTTGTGGAAGGTGGTCATTCGCGAACTTTCCTGCGCATCGAATGCCGCGCGGTATCCTCTGCATCGGCCGCTTGCTGGTCGATCAGCGCCTTCAGTTCCATGTCCTTTTGCGCCTGCGTCAGGGGCTTGCCCGGCGTTCCGACCTCTGGTATCCCTCCGCCCTTGCGTGGGTTCGGCGATACAAACAGTTCACCGGGATTGGCAGCACCGGGAGGATCGATATGGGGGACGACCTTGCCGGTACCTGATGGGGGCATGGGTGCCTGCAGGTCGACCCGGATCGTCAACGGCGGCTCCGCGGGCGCGTGGACTGTGATCCTGTACTCGACATGATCAAGAAAGTCGACCGGTACCTTGGGCTGCCACGCGCTCGTTGACATGTCGCGAGCCACGGCGGTCGCCTGTACATCGATGCGAGCCCCGGCAGGCGCCCCCTTTCTCATGTCCCTCAACCATCCCTCGATACCTTCGTTTTGATACCACTGATTAATGGATTTGGGAGCCTTCATCATGCCAGCCCCCGCTTCATCGCCGAAACCTGGCCCCCAAAGGTGAGCGTTCTCCCATTCGCTGCTGAGCCCGGCAGCCTTATTGGATACATACGATTTGTTGTATTCAGGAGCCCTGACTTTGCCCGGCGGCGTCGCACCGCCTTGGCGATAAAGACCGTCTTGCAGGGATCCCTCGATCGTGACCGAATATTTTCCCTCGAGCGGTTTTCCTATGGAGATCGAGCGAATCCCCTGAGTGCCCGCGACCCTCGGATCGAACTTGGGGATGTGTTGACTCATGTCGTGCGGGTCATGAATCTGGATCGAACCAGCGCCATGCGCGGAGCCGGAACTGCGTGCCGCCACCGGTGCCGTAGCGCCCATGCCTGCCGGACAAGGGATTTTCAAGTGCGGCGGCGGCGAATGGAGTTCACATCCAATGCCTGCAGGTGCCAAGGAATCCGGCGTCTCGACGATCTCGTGTCCATTACCGGCTGGCGCACTTCGATGGCCAGATTCGCCTTTGATCGACCCAGGATGCTCCTCAACAAAGGTGATCGCCTGCTGAGGGGGCAGCGCGTGGGTGCCTGCGCCGGCGCCGGTCGGGTTGTGCGGCACATGATGATCAGTCGAGGGAACGTTCGGCACATCAGGCTTGGCGGTGGGCCGAGGTGTTTGTGTCGGGGCATGCGGCCGTGCCGCGAGTGGTGGCGCGTCGACATGTGGGGTGTCAATGTGTCTGGGCGCAGCGCCGCCTGTCATTGCGGAGGCCTTGCCCCCGCTCAGATTGCCCACGGGTTTAGGCCCTGCAGCCGGCGTGTGCGCGTGGCTGCTTAAGCCGCTCTCCGTCTTCGCAACGGCAGTCACCGCCAAATGCGCCGTGTCCTTCTCGGCCATGCCCAGAAGGCGCCGCAGGACGCCGGCCAATTTTTCCATCGCCTTACCGAAGGGTTCCAGAACAGGCTTGAGAATCGGAAGGAAGGGTTTGGCAAGAACGCCCATGACGCCGTTGATCGCGCCTTCGACGAACTTGATCGTCGCGCCAGCGGCCTCGACGAATTTGCCGAGACCCTCCAAGCTGCGGCCGAGAAGCGTCCCCGCTTTGGCCAGCGTACCTAGCCCCTTACCGATCTCCGTGATGAGATTGCCGATGCCTTCCGAGAAGACAAGCAGTGCCACCTGCACGACGGCGAAGCCGATGGCGTAGCCAGCTGTGTCCCCGACCTTGCCCCAAGGCCCAGACAACACGGCGTCCACCAACTGCTCGCCCTTTTGATTGATGTATTGCGCAGGCTGCTTGAACGGATTGAATTTTTGTTCAGGTTTCGGCTCCTCCTTCTTCCACGGAGCCTCCAACGCCTTTGCGATCGACGTCCCGCCGGCGCGCCCAAGCGAGGCGGCCACTTCTTCCATCTGCCGAACCATCGTCCCCTGCGTGTCGGCAAACCCGATCAGCATCCTGAGCGTCTCGAGCTTGTTGGCGCGCATCGTCGCCCAGACACTGCTCAGAGGAGCGACGAGTTGTGAGACCGCTGCGCCGATCTCGTTCAATTCGGCAGCCAGCGCGCCTCCGTTCGACAGGGCGCTTTGCGCGATCTTGTCCGCGAAATCACGAGCCTGTTCGCCAAGTACCAAAATCTGGAACAGGTCCGTAATCGGGCTCACCACGCCACGCACGAGACCGGTGAGATAGCCTCCGACAAGGGCCGGAAGGTCGGTGGTCGAGAACTTCTTCAGCTCCTTGCCCAGTAGCTCGGCCGTGCCGTCCTTCTTGTTCCACTGATCGCTGAATCCCTCGACGGCTCCACTCAAGCCCGAACGCACAAGTCGCTGGCTGGTCGGGCCAAGGCCAACCGCCTGCAGTGCCATGGAGATGGCCTGTTCCTTCAGGTCATCACCAAGGCCGCCGGTCTCTTTGCGCTGCATGTGTGGACTTGTGCGGCCGCTGACTTCAAGCGCGACATTGCTGTCGAAAGCCTGTTCTGAGCGATCGGCCTCGCGCTCCAGGGCAGCATCACTCTGGCCCAGACCGCCACTGGTCTGCTGCACGACATGGGTCAGTTCGTGGGCAAGTAATCGCTGCCCGGCCTTCGTAGACATCGACGGCGCCGTCGCACCGAAGATGATCCGCTCTCCCACCGTGTAGGCATGGGCACCGACGGCCGCTGCAGACTGGGCGGCGGCGTCTCCGGAGTAAATGCGGACTGAAGAAAAATCGCGATTGAAGCGTGACTCCATCAGTTCTAGCGTGGCCGGCTCGAGGGCTGCGCCGGGCATCGACACCGCGTTGTCCACCTCGACCGGCATTGGCGCAAATGCCATGGCGCTGTTGGCCTTCCGCTGAAGTGTCGACTTCGGAGCGCACTTCGAACATGGCTCCGCTGCAGCGGTACATGCGCACTTGCGTTGAAGCACTGCAGCGCTCACTTGAGCCATCCTGTGTGCACGGCCCGCGCGATCTGACAACCGATGGCTTCGGGTCCATTCGCGATAGCCATCGGGTTGGCCGCGCGAGGCATCTCGGGCGACAGGTAGCTGCGCATGCCCGCTTTTGCAGGTCCGTTCGCGAGCATCAGGCGCGTGAGTTCCACACGCACTGCATCCTGCAGTTGGCGTCGCTGCTTCTCGTTCAGAGGGCTACCCACCAGCACCAACCGCTCAATATGCAGATTGATATTCATGCCGCGACTCCCCTCTCGCCCAGCAACCTGAAATCCGCCCCATTCGCCGGCCGGCCGAGCTTGTGGAACTCGTTGCGCACGGCCGCCAACACGCATTGCATCGTGACTGCCGTGCCGGCTTGTGCGGCCATGAACGCTGCACCGAGAGCCGCAGCGTGGATGCCGCCGCCGGCCAGGTTCATGCGTCCAAGGCGTTCGAGGTCGAGGCCCGCGCAGGGCACACCGGGTGGAAATGCCTTCTGCCAGATTAACTGGCGCTGCTCTGGCACCGGGAACGGAAACTCGATGATGAAGCGCAGCCGCCGCACGAATGCCGTGTCGAGCGCGCTCTTCATGTTCGTCGCCAGGATCGCCAGGCCCTGGTAGGACTCGATGCGCTGCAGCAGGTAGTTGGTGAGGATGTTGTTGTAGCGGTCGTGGCTGTCCTTGACTTCGCTGCGCTTGCCGAACAGGGCGTCGCATTCGTCGAAGAACAGGATCGCGCCGCCGTCCTCGGCGGCATCGAAGACGCGGCGCAGGTTGCCTTCGGTCTCGCCGACGTACTTGCTGATGACGCTCGACAGGTCGATGCGGTACAGGTCGAGCCGCAGGTCGTTGGCAATGACTTCGGCGGCCATGGTCTTGCCGACGCCACCTGGCCCGTCGAACAGCGCGCTGATGCCGAGCCCGCGGTTCATCTTGCGGGCAAAGCCCCAGTCCTGGTAGACGCGGCCGCGGCAGCGGACCTGCGCGCTGATCTGCCGAAGTAGTTCCAGTGGCTCGTCTGGCAGCACGATGTCGTCCCAGGTGGCCTTGGCATCGATGCGTTGTGCCAGCGCATTCAGGCCCGGGCACACGCTGGCGCGGCAGGCGTCCCACAGATCGATCGGGTCCACGTCGGCACCGCCGGCGCGCTGCCTCGCGGCGTTGCCGAGGCGGTGGATGCTGCCGACGTTGAGGTTGAACTGGGACGACAGCGACGGTGCGAGCGCCCCAGCCTCATCGCCGAGCACCAGATGCCAGGCTGCGCGTTGCTCGGCGGTTGTCGGCTTCGACACCTCTACGGCCAGGTGAGCGCGCCCCAGGTCCTTGAGAAGATCGCGACTGTCGATGAAGTTGAGGCCGTCGGTACGGGCTAGGAAGCGACCGAGCGCTGCGGAAGCGGCCGTCGCAGTGCCGTCATCAGGGTGTTCGATGTACAGCGCCACCGGCGACAGCACGCACTCGCGTTGCCAAAGTCGCGCGAAGGTGTCGAGTTCAGACTGGGACGTCGGCAGCAATGGCGAAGCGATGCACTGCAGGTGTCGGCCGTATCGCGCCGCAGCGTGCTGAGCGATGAGTCGCTTGCTCGACGCATCGGGTCCCAACAGTTGCACCGCGGACCAGCGGGCACCCGGTGGTTGAGCAGCCCAGGCGCCGACGATCTGTTCGACCACGGCCTGTTGCGATGCCTGTAGTCCCGAATCGTCGTCGATATTCGACATTGGTGTGAGCAACGGCAGCAGGCGCTCGTCGAGATGGTTCAGGCCTTTGACGAAGTTGACGATGCGTTCATCGGCGCGCAGAGGGCTGGTGGTCAGTGGCTGGGCCGTGCCCTGATGGATGTCGATCAGCCGCCACAGGCGCAGCGGGCGCTCCGGCGACATCGCGTCCCAGGCGGCGTCATCGAACAAGGCAAGCGCAAGTGCGAAGGTCGGGTATGGGCGAGCCGGTGTGCCCTGCGCGCGCGCGCAGCGGTCGGCACTGCCCGTGTCCAGTTCCATCGCCACGCACAGCAGCAGCACCTGGCGCTCGAAGGTCGACAACCCGAACCGCTGTGCGAGCACAGTCATTGCTGGCGGCGGGTCCATGAGCGATTCGCAGAATTCCATCTCCCTCAGGGCCGAGCCGGATGCCTGAGCCTTGAGCGACCCGGCGTCTGCTGCCTGGTCGAGAAGCAGACGCAGCCAGGAAGTGGCCGCCGCCAAGTAGCGGGCATTGCCCTCCTGCCAAGACACGGGCGCGTTCATTCGATGCTCACCATGGCGTCGAAAAACACCGGTGGCCCACCGTTGGCCGGACTCGGATCGACGATCAGGCTGTCAATGCCCTCTACCCGCAAGCGAATGCGGTAGTCACCAGCCACCGCGTTGGTGACTTTGAATGTGACTGCGCCGGTGCGAACCGTGCGTGCTTCCGCCATCACTTCGAGGTCGCCCAACAGTAGCGAGACCCGCTGTTCAGGCAACACCTGTGGTCCACACTGCAGCTTGATCGTGGCCGTGGTGCCCTGACGCTTGACGGTGAGCGGCAGCTTGTCGACAACACGCGGCGCGAGCGACAGACCAACCTCGTTGGTGGTGCGCGTCTGCGTCCCATCCGGCGATGCCGCGGCAATCTCCAGCGCGACGCCGTAGATGCCGGCCAGCCAAGTCTTTGCTGCGGCGGCAGTATCCGGCAACTTCACGCTGACTTGCGTGTCCGTCACGTTGATCGGGTCGATGACGATCGGGTCGGGCAGTAGTCGATGACGGAAAAGTACTTTCACCGCGCCACCAGCCAAGTGATGCCCGCTCACCGTCAGCACGTCGCCTAGCAGGGCGTTGGGCCGACCTTTGGGTAAAGCGAGCGGCTCGATCGTCGGATACGGTGGTACCAAATCGCCCCGGGCCTGTACACCGGTGTCGTTCGCACCGCGGGCCAACACCGGCAATGGCGTGCGTGCCGATCGCGTGCTGTCGATCAGCACCACCGACACTTCGTAGGCGGCAGAAAGACGGTACTGCGTCTGGAACCCGGACCAGAGCTTGAAGATGTCCTCGACTGGCAAAGGTTGCAGCGTCAGTCGGATACGTTCAATTTGCAGCGACGTGTCGCTCTTTGGGAAGGCACTTCGGATCTCGGCGCTGCCCAGTAGTGGGTGGTCGTGCAGCACGCTCATTGCGCGACCAAGCAACTGATGGCTAAAGGGACTTGTGGCGTCGTTGTCCTTGCCGAAGGCCGTGACGAGGTAATACAGATTCAAGGCCAGCGGCGGCGGCGCCGTTTCGCCCGGTTTCGCCTGCCGGGGCATGTCTTGGTTGCGCCAGGCAGCGGCGGGCATTGTCTGGTACAAGAACAAGTTGAGCTGATTGGCGCTGGCGGTGTTGTCGCGAGCGCGGTCGAGCGGAAGCATCGTCACCTGGGCGTCGACAAGGTCCGGGTCAAGATGCACTCCGGTCTCAAGCAGTGACCTGAGTGTGCTCGTGACTGCGGCAATGGCACGCGCATCACTCATCGCCCGGCCCTCTGGTCGCGACGCAACAGATGGGCCTCAAGGCTGGTAGATGGAGACGGTTTGCGGGGAACTGGCGCGGACGCGGCAGGCGCCGTGAACGCTCGGACCTCGACGCGGCCAATGGTGACGTTCACGGTCCGAGGCGCTTCGGCCGCTGCCTGAGGTGCCCGTTGGGGCATCGCAGCCGACATCCCACCAAACCGGAGCGACCCGCTGTGCCCGTGGACGTCGGCCACGCTCCGCACAGGCAAGGTGTTGGGGCTGCTTGACGAACCACGTGATGACTTCGCTGGGTCGACTGCTTCAGGCCTTACCAAGGGAGCAGAGTGGCCAAAGCCCGACCCGTCGGCGGCCGCAGTGGCAGGCGCGCGGTCTGACGCTGGACCGATCACCTGTGCCGGAGCATGCGGGGTCACATCCAACGAGCCGTTCGAATTCGCGCGCTGCACTCGCTCGATGCGCGTCGTGCTCGGTGTTGCGCTGGGCGATTCAGCGGCGGAAAAATCCGACACGCGCGAAGGTCTCGGCAAGGTTGAACCTGTCGTCACGCCCGGTGTCTGACCGATCGCCCGGTGAGCGGACTCCTCGGTCCATACGGCTTCCATGGAGGCGTCTTGCGGTTCGTGCCTCTCTTGTGCCATGGCGCGAGGTACGTAAGCCGACGAATGAGATTCGAACTTCTCCTGCTCGGTTAATCGGCGATGTTGAGATGTTGCCGCCGCGATTTCGTCGACTGGCTGCAGATAGGTCAAAGATGGCATTGGATCGTCGTCATCTCCGGACTGTCTCGTCGCGGCGGACCGCGGCACCTGCGCCACCGGGCGGGGCGGCGCCTCGTCAGGCTCGAGGTCTGGTACTTGCGCTGACCAATGTCCCGGCTCCAGCAGCGCTCCAGAGTGTTCCGCACCATAGAGTGGCTCGACTCTCGGACGCGCCACGTCGAGTTGGCCGAGAGTCCTTGCGGCGAGTCGGTGCAGGTAGCCGCTCATGTGATTGCCGTGCATATCGAGTCAGGCACCGATCAGGGCCAGGTAAGCACTCCGGCGGGCCGAACTGAGAGCCAGGATGGCCTCCTCGGTCCAGCCATAGGCCATTGCGATCCGATGCACGTCAAGCAGCATTCGACGGGCCCAGACATCGATCTCGTGCCAGACAAATGACAGTACGTCGAACGCCAGCGACCAAGAGTGCCCACAGCTCTCGCAACACACGCGAATGCGCACGTCTGCCCCTGGATCGAGTTCGGCCATGCCACCGTTGATGGCGTCGACGACGGACTCGGGCAGCGACGCGGTATCGACAGGCTGATCGTTGCGGTGTGCTCGTGTGACGCAGCGTTCAAGCAGCAAACCTGCGGCTTCATCGACAGAATCGCAATCGCTGATAGCGGCCAGGTCCCGGCCGGTCGGCAGGCGAAAGCCCACCACATATCCGGACGACTGGCATTCCTGCTCGTCACAGGCTGACGCTGGCGGCTGGGCAAACATGCCACGAGCATCAAGTTCAGCATCTAGTTCGGCCGCGCATTGCGGACAACGCGAAGACATGCGCAGCCGATGCCCGAAGATCTCATTGCGCAACGCCATCAGTCGGGTATCGCGCTCACCGACCGGCCGGTCGAGCAAGCTTGGAGCACCTTTTGCCGAATCAGCACGCTGCAACATCGTGAAGGCCCAACGCGCAACCGGCTCGCGGTGACCAGCATCCCAACCAAGCAACAATTCTTGGGCGTCCATGGCAGTCCGAAAGTCTTTATCGGCGAGGGTATCGGCAATTGCAATCAGGCCATGGCTCAGGCCGGGTCGCTGAAGCTCGGCTCGGTGGGCTCGGTCACACTTTCGTCGCGCTTCCAGCCTTCGTTCTCAAGCTTCAAGTGCTGGATGGCGACGGCATTGGCATTTGCATCGAGATCGGGCAGTGCCTGGTATTCCGAGACCCAGCAACGCGACACGTGGTAGGCGATGGCTACCTGACCGGCCTCGTTCAGGAATTCGATGATCACGTCCTTTCGGAAGTCCTTCAGCGAGACCTCACTGCCTGCGCCGGCCGTAAAGTTCCAGACCTTGTTGGCCCACTTCTCGAACTCGGTATCGTGAGTGACACCGCGCTCGAGCGTGATGGCGTCGTACTCCGTGCGGCCCGGCGATTTGCGGCTACTGCTCGGGTCGGCACCCTCACGATGCTTGACGACTTCAGTCGTGCGCTTGAGCCCGCTGATCTTGCTGACCCCGGCGACGTAACGACCGTCCCACTTGATGCGGAACTTGAAGTTCTTGTATGGGTCGCGCCGCGTGGCGTTGACGGTGAATTCGGTGGCCATGGCAGTTTCTCCTCAAACGTCGATCTGACCGGCGATCTGCTGCAGCGTGATGACCACGAACTCCGCCGGCTTCAGCGGTGCGAAGCCGACAATGATGTTGACGATGCCCAGGTTGATGTCGCTCTGTGTTGTCGTGTCCTTGTCACACTTGACGAAGTACGCGTCCTTCGGTGTAGTCCCCTGGAAGGCGCCCTTGCGGAACAAGTCGTGCATGAAGGCGCCGATGTTCAGTCGGATCTGCGACCACAGCGGTTCGTCGTTCGGCTCGAAGACGATCCACTGCGTGGCGCGGTATAGGCTCTCCTCTATGAACAGCGCCGTGCGCCGAACCGGGAGGTACTTCCATTGCGAGGTCAATTGGTCGGCGCCATCCAGCGTGCGCGAACCCCACACCACCCGCCCTGATGCAGGCGTTGCGCGCAGGCAGTTGATGCCGAGCGGGTTCAGTTCACCGACCTCGCCGTCGGTCAGTCCGACGGCCAGCGCAGGTACGCCGTTCAGGCTGGCGTCGAGGCCGGCAGGAGCCTTCCAGACGCCACGGTTTGCGTCAGTGCGCGCAAACACTCCGGCGATGGCTCCCGCCGCCGCGAACGTCTCGAGCTGGTTCTCGTGAATCGGATTCGCCTGGAAGAGGCGCGGGAAGAAGAGGGCGGCGTTCTTGTTGTTCGCGTCACCCTGAAATGCGGCGATGCCGGTTTTCGCGGCCTCCTTGGTAGACCAGTCCGAAGGGCCGTCGAGCAGGAAAATCGCGCGGCGCTCGGAGCAGAACTGCAGCGTCGGAGAGACGAGTGCAGCGTCGATGTCGCCACCGTCCAGGTAGGGCGGAATGACCAGCAGATTGAAGAGATCGGCCTTGCGCAGCGCATATAGGCCGGACTTCGATACGTCCTTGCCGGCGCCAATGAAGTCGTTTGCCGTCAGCGGGCCTCCATCGTCACCGGCGGTCTGCGCGGCGGTCGACAGGTTGTCGAGCTTCCATATGTCCTCGCCGGGCTGCGGGTCATCGTGAGGCGCCGGCGGACTCTTGGGCAATGCACCGGTTATCCCGACGAGACGCGACTGGTTGCTCAGGACCTTGTCGATTTGTCGCGCCCCTTCTCCCACGCTGACATTGCGAAACACTTCGACCTGACCCGTCCCCATGTCGCGGACGATCAGGTTGAATGCCTTGCCCGCCAGCGAGGGGTCGACTTTGGCATCGATTCGCACGCGCAACTGGTTTCCCCAGGCGCCAGGCGACGAGGCCTGCAAGGTCAGTGTGTCTGCCTTGACCTGTGCGCCACCGGCGCCCACCGGCGCAATGGCGCCCGCGATGGCCGCTGTCACCGCAGCGCTGACTGCATCCACAACGTCCTTGATCTTTGCGCCGCCCGGCGCCGCGGCGTTGGTGCCGGCGCCGGCCACCGCCTTGGCTGCGGCCGTTGCGGAGGCGCTGGAAGCACCAGTCGCGGCCACGGCATCGGCGCCGGCCTTGGCAACGCTCTGTGGTGTGGCACCAGATAATGTTGACTGCTTTGTGACAGCAGCGACAACGGCGTTAGCCGCTTTACTTGCTCCGCGCTGCTCTGCGGAAATCTGAATCTGGGCCCTGCCCACCCCTGCTACACCTGCAGCGGCCGACGTGGCCGGCTCCACGGCGGCGTTGACAGAGTCAACCACATCCTTAATCGTCGCGGCGGCCTGTGCTGCAGCATGTGTACCGGCATCTGCCACGACCTTGGCGGCTGCTGCTGCCGAGGCGACGGACGCTGGCGACACAGGCACCGCATCGACCCCGGCCTTCGCGACGCTTTGCGGAGTGGCGCCAGCTGCCGCAGACTCCATAACAACAGCCGCTGCAACGGCTTCCGCTGCTGCCTTGGCGAGGGCCTGCTCACTGAACAGCCGCACGATCACCGCTTGTCCGCCGCCGTTCAGATAGAACGCGCGGACCGAAAAGCCCAATTCACTGCCAGTCCATAGGCCACCGAAGGTTCGCTCGAAGTCGGCATAACTGTTGATCACCACGGGCAGGTCTGTCGGGCCGCGCTGCGCGCGTCCGACGAAGGCGGCTATGGACGTGGCGACGCCGACGATGGTGCGCACTGCACTCTCGGCCTCTTGGATATACACACCTGGGAAGGTCAAGGCTACTGACACGGCACGCTCCTTGTCGGCGGACGATTCAACTTGAGTGCAGCCGCACCGAGGGGTCTCAGCCCACCATTGGCGATAGCCTCAGGACACTCTATCGAATGACCTACCGATCTTCTTCATCCAAAGTATGGATGAGCTGTACTAGGGATTGTCTGAATAGTAAGCCGCACGGAGTTTAAATGAGCACTTCAGTGCGTCTGTGCACTGAACGATAGGCCGACGCCACCGGTCTCACAGTGCAAAAAGTCATAGTGCACCGCCGCAGGCGGCGGCATTGCGACGCCCCGGTGGGAGTGACCACGTGGCGCGCGCGCTCGGGCTGCTGTGCCCGCGCGAACGTGATCTGGAGTCACACCACGCCTAACGTTCGAAAGGGGCACTATGCGATGGGGGTTGGGCTTGAGGCCGGCCTGGCTATCGACAGCATGGCTGACGTGTTGGGTGAGCTGCTCGATCAAGCTGACGAGGCGGCATTGCGCGACGACGGTGAGGAGCTCGCCGTCGCCCTTGCTCAGCTTGCCGCACGTCTGCTCCTTGTCCGTCCTTTCGTGCCCGACAAAAAGAACGCGCTTCCGGCAGACTGGGGCGGGCTTCTGAAGGAATGGGTGTCGGGCACGGACGTTAATGTCATCGGGCCCAAGAACATGCGCATCATCGAAGATGCGTTTGCATACCGCCTGGTCTGGGCGCTGGAAGCGCTGAGGACTCGACGGGTCACACTGGGCTGGTCGTCGGAGATCGTTTCCGGAGGGAGTGCCGCATCGGTGGAAACCGGCGTGCCCCAACTCATGATGTCCATGCTCATAAGGGCGGGACTGCCGTCACGCCGCGCAGCTATGGCGGCGATCCGAGCCTGTCAGGAATTTTGTGTGCGAGGCATAGCATGAAGATAAAGGAGCATGTATGCCCCCGAGCAAGACGAAGCTGAAGAACGCGGCGATCGCGGCGAGGTCGGCGGCATTGCCGAAGATCCCG
>JBFPGZ010000047.1:0-27041 GCA_041083665.1 Leptothrix sp. (in: b-proteobacteria) | reverse complement strand
GCCCGCAGCACGGCGCCGCCGCACACCCCAGCCGCGCCGGCAGCGAACGTGACGGTGTGCGGGCCTACCGGCGCGGCGATGCGCTGACGCAGATCGCCTGGAAAAAATCGGCCCAGGCGCTCACCGGCGGCGGCGAGCTGGTCAGCCGCGATCAACCCGGCGCACCGCAACGCACCCTGCAGCTGCGCTGGACCGACACTGCCGAGCTGGCCACACACAGCGTCCGCCCCGGCCAGCCGACCGATCCGCAGACCGCGCGGCTGGCGCGCCTGACCGCCTGGCTGCTGGCGGCCGACCGCAGCGGCGCGCCCTGGTCGCTGGAGCTACCCGGCGTCCATCTGCCCGCCAGCCGAGGCGACGCCCAGCGCAGCAGCGCCCTGCTCGCGCTGGCGACCTGGTCGCTGCCCGACGGCCTGGCGCCCGCAGGTGGCCTCGCGCAACCGGCGGCGACAGACACCGCAGACCAAGCCCCGCCTGACCCAACGCCCCGCTGGCGCCCTCGCCCGGCCGGCATGCCGCTGCCGCGCGAAGCCCGCGACACGCTGTTCCTGCTCGCCACGCTGGGCTGGACGCTGCTGCCGCAGTTCAGCCGCGTGCCGCTGTGGTGCAGCGGTTTTGCGGTGGTCGCGCTGCTCTGGCGCGGCTGGCTGGCCTGGCGCGCCGAGCCGCTGCCGCCGCGCTGGCTGCTGGTGCTGGCACTGGCTGCCGCCGCCGCGCTGACCTGGCAGCAGCATCACAGCCTGATCGGCAAGGAAGCCGGCGTCAGCCTGCTGGTGCTGCTGGCGGCGCTGAAGACGCTGGAGCTGCGGGCGCAGCGCGATCACTGGGTCGTGTTCGGGCTGGGCTTTTTCCTGATCCTGGCCAACTTCCTCTATTCGCAGTCACTCGCTACCGCGCTGGCGATGCTGGCGGCCGTGCTGGGTCTGCTGAGCACCCTGACGCTGGCGCACATGCCGGCCGGCCGGCCCCGGCTGTGGCGCGCCGCGCGGCTCGCCTCGCACCAGACCCTGATCGGCGCGCCGCTGGTGCTGCTGCTGTTCGTGTTCTTTCCGCGCGTGGCGCCGCTCTGGAGCGTGCCCGGCGACACGCTGGCGCGCACCGGCCTGTCGGATCGGCTGCGCCTGGGCGATGTGGCCGAACTCGCCAGTGACGACAGCCTGGCGCTGCGGGTGCATTTCGATGCCGCCGTGCCGCCGCGCGAGGCGCTGTACTTTCGCGGCCCGGTGCTGGTCTACAACGACGGTGAGCAATGGCGGGTCGATCCGACTCAATCGGCCGGCACCGACCTTGGCAACGACGCTGCGCCCGCCGCCGCCGCACGGCCGGGCAGCGCCAGCTTCGGCTACGACATGACGATCGAGCCCCTGCGCGTGCACACCCTGCCTCTGCTCGAACTCACCCTGGCCGCGCCGCAGCTGGAAGGCGCCACGCTCACGCTGCGTCGATGGCCGGATCTGCAGTGGACCAGCACGGCCCCGCTGGCCGAGCGGCTGCGGGTGCATGCGGTGGCGCAGCTCGATGTGCGCTGGGCCGGTGCCGACCAGGCCCCGCCCGCGCTGCTGATGGAGCGCCTGCTGCCGCCCGGCGCCCATCCACGCAGCGTCGCCTGGGCCCGCGCGCTGCGCGCCACGCCCGAATTCGCCGGCGCCAGCGCCGAGCAGCTGGCGCAGGTGCTGCTCAGGCACATCCGCAGCGGCGGCTATGCCTACACGCTCAGCCCCGGCCTCGCGCCCGACGGCGACGCGCTCGACCGCTTCTGGCTGGATCGCAAGGAGGGCTTCTGCGAACACTACGCCACCGCCTTCGTGGTGCTGATGCGCGCGATGGGCGTGCCGGCCCGCATCGTCACCGGCTACCAGGGCGGACAGTTCAACCCGATCGACCAGGTGCTGGAAGTGCGCCAGAGCGACGCGCATGCCTGGGCCGAATACTGGCAAACCGGCCGTGGCTGGGTGCGCATCGATCCGACCGCCGCCGTCGCGCCCGAGCGCGTGCAGCAGGGCCGGCGCCTGCGCAGCCCGCCCGGACTGGTGGCCGGCCGGCTGGTGGAACTCAGCCCGGCGCTGGCCGAACAGCTGCGCGCGCTCTGGGGCGCCCTCGACTACCGCTGGAGCCAGTGGGTCACCAGCCACAACCAGAACCGCCAGCTGCAACTGCTGCGCGATCTGGGCTGGCCCGAAGTCGATGAGCTGGCGCTCGGCCGCGCCCTGCTGCTCGGCCTGGCCGGCCTGGGCCTGCTCGGCGCCGGCTGGGCCGCCTGGGACGCGCGCCGCAACCGGCCGCGCCTTGATCCGTGGCTGCACGCCTGGCAAGGGCTGCAGCGCCAGCTGCGCCAGCGCGGGCTGCCGATCGAGCCGCATCAGCCACCGCGCAGCGTGGCCGACAGCGCCCGCACGCGCTGGGGCAACGCCGCCGAGCCACTGGCACAGGCCCTCGAAGACTTCGAACAGTGGCGCTACGGCGTGCCCTCGAACCGGCCGGCACCGCTGCGCCAGCAGGTGGCGGTGGTCCGCCAGGCGCTGCGCCAGCTGTCAACCAGACGCTGACACTGCGCTTCGAGCCGGGTCCGGCCAGCCAGGTCCGGTCAAGCAGCCCGACTTGCGGAAATTTCCACACCAACACCGGCGATCTTCAAGCTCATGGCGAGCGCCCCGATTCGCGGGGCGGCAAGTCACAGAACTGTCACAGGATCCACCGACATTGCGGCCTTCTTCTAGCCAAAACCAATGGCACTGGCAATAGGGGAATCCGATCGACGACTTGTGGATGGTCACGCATGAATCACTTGATGATCGGCCTCGGGGGCACCGGCGGCCGAGTGCTCGCCGGGTTGCGCAAACGCTTGTTGCTGCAGCTCGGCAGCGAACGCCCGGCCCACCTGGCACTGGACTTTCTGCTCGTCGATGACGGCACCCAACTGGGCCGCGACAACGATCCGCTCTGGAGCGTGCTCGGCCATGCCTTGCAGCTGCCGCGACGCAACCGGCTGGCGCTCGACTTCGGCCCGCAGGCACTGAGCCAGGGTCTGCTGGAGCGGCCCGCGCTGCGCCGTGGCCTGGGCGACCTGGCCAGCACGAGTGAACTGCCCAAGACGCTGGCCGCCGTTGAAGGCGGCGCCGGCCAGCGCCGCCTGACGCACTGGGCCCTGAGCCTGCAGCTGGCGCGCTGCCGCGACACGATCGAGACCCTCAGCCGCGAGCTGCGCGAACGCAGCGGCCGCAGCGCCACCACCTGGCATCTGTACTGCCACCTGGGCGATGGCATCGGCTCCGGCCTGCTGCCGGCCATGCTGCAGCTGCTGCAGCGCCAGGCCGCCGAGAGCGACCCGGCCTCGCGCATCCTGGTCTACGGCGTGCTGCCGCAGGGCCTGGCCACACCGCCCGAGCCGGGTGCGGCAGCCGGCCACGATGTGGCGCAGGCCCATGCCTACGCCACCTTGCTGGAGCTCTCGGCGCTGGCGCAGGCCGGCCGCGACGAGCCGGCCGCCGGCGCCCATCCCCCGGCGGACGCCGCTGCCCCCGGCGGCTTCCACCTCTGCTATCTGAGCCATGACACCGACAGCCGTGACGCCAGCCACGACGGCGGCAGCCGCACCCCGGCCGACGCCGCCGAACGGCTGGCCGAATTTGCCTTCCAGAAGGTGGCGGTGCTCGGCCAGCGCTGGAGCCAGCTGGTGCAGCTGGAATCCGCCGGCAGCGCGGCAAGCCGTTTTGTCGGCCTGGGCCTGCAGCAGCTCGGTCCGAACGAGCGGCGCCTGCGCGAACACCTCAGCCACGAGCAGGCGCTGCGGGTGCTCAACCACCTGCGCTACGACCACTGGCGCGCTGCGCTCGGCTATGTGGACCAGCCGCGCCCGGCCGCTCAGGCCGGCGCCGAAGTGGACGAGGCGCTGCGCCAGCGCTGGGGCCTGAGCGACACCCATCTGCAGCTGCAGAACGCGCGTGCCGCCCCCACCGCCGAGGCGGACAACCCGACCACCGCCAGCGGCGCGAACAGCACCACGCCGGGCTCGTTCGAGATGCTGTGGCGCGAGTACGAAGCGCATTTCCTGCCGCAGCTCGCCGCGCTGCCCGAGGCGCAGCGGCTGGAGCGGCTGCACGCACTGTTCGAGCAGGCCTGGCAAGGCGGCTGGCACGGCCTGGGCGTCGAGCGCTTCTACGCCCAGGCCGACGACGATCTGTTCCACCTCACCGACGCACGGGCCGCCGGCATCGAAGCCGACCTGCTGCAGGACTGGCGCGCCGGCCGGCGCTCGCTGCACGACTGCGGCCGGCTCGTGTCAGCGCTGATGGCCGACCTGGCGCCGCGCGGTGATCAGGTCGAGAGCAGGGCCGAGCAACACAGCGCGGCGGCGGCCCACCACGAGCAGCAGCTCGCCGCCATCGAACAGCGCTGGAGCGGCGAAGGCGAAGGCTGGGCCGGGCTGTCGCAGCGCCTGTCGGGCGCCACCGCAGCCCGGCGCGCGCTGGAGCTGGGCAACGCCGCCACCCTGCTGCGCGAACGTGCCATCGCCCGCACCCATGCCGAAGCGTGCCGGTTTGCGCAGCGCCACGCCCGGCGCATGGCCTCGCGGCTGGGCGATCTGCTCAACCTGATCGACGCGGTCGAGCTGAGCGTGGCCTCGCTGGCCGAGCAGTTCCACGCCAAGGCCCTCGCCACCCTGCCCGAGCGCAGCACCAGCGGCACGGCCGACAGCCACGCCGATGAACGCCGCCGCAGCGACGAGATCCGCCAGCGCCTGCTGACGCAGGAAAGCCGTCAGACCGAACACGCCGCGCAGCTGCGCCAGGAGCTGTTCGGCATCCTGGGCGAGCGCGCCAACTTCCGCACCTTCGCGCTCGAACTGACCGAGGACCACCTCTGCAACGTGCTGCTGGCGCGCAGCGCCACCGCCGTGCAGACCGGCCTGAGCCCAGCCGATCTGCCGGCGCTGTGGAGCAGCCTGGCGCAGCAGTGGCAGGACCAGCCGACCCGGCAGGCCCAGGATCTGCGCGCCCTGGCCGACGGCGCCCTGCTCGGTCAGCCGGCCCTGAGCGCCGGCGACACGCCGCAAGCCGCACTGCGGCCCGGCACCGTGCCGAGCCACTGGGGCCTGATCAGCCCGGCCGACGCGCCGGACGAGCTGCTGCAAAGCCTCAGCACCGGACTGGCGCAGGCCATCACCGACGCGGTGTCGCAGGTCGCGCCAGCGACTGCGGCGGCGCCGCAGCCCGCGCCGCTGCAGATCACCGATGGCAGCACCGCGCCCGCCAGGCCGGCCGCAGGCACCGCCCTGCTGCTCGACCTGCTGCACGCGCTACCGGCCACGGCGGGCCGCCCCGCCGCACAGACGCTGACGCTGCTGAGCCTGGCGCCCGGCCTGGCCCTGAGCGACAGCCCCTGGCTGCGCCAGCTGCACGACGGCTACGAGCGGGTGCGCCTGCGCACCGGGGCCGCCGCCGCCGCGCTGCATGTGGATGGCGACCCGAGCCGCCTGCCGCTGCTGATCACACCCGATGCCGCGCAGCAGGCCAGCCAGGCGCGCCAAGTGCTGCTGCTGGCCGCCGCGCTGGGCCTGGTGCACGACAGCCTCGATCCGGCCACCGGCGCACCACGTCTGCTGCAGGTGCGGCTCGACGCCGACGGCTTCGAGCTGGAGCGCAAGGTGCTCGGCCGCACGCTGGCCGACGCGGCTCTGACGCTGGACAGTGCCGCCGTGCGCGCGCTGCGCCAGGCCATCGAGGAGGCCGATCCGGCCCGCACGGTGCACGACAGCAGCCGCCACGATGCGCTGCGCGCCGCCATGCGCAACCACATTGAAGCGATCCGATCGGCCGCACCCGCAGCTGAGCTGGACGCCGTCTCTCTGGCGTGGAACGAAGCCGCCCGCGCCGTCATGCGTTTTGTCCGACAGGAAGCCCCCCTATGAGCTCAGGTGTCTGCACCAACCTCCCCAGCCTCTGCAGCAAGGCGGCCCAGCGCACGCCGCTGCCCGCCGATGGCCCCGACGCCCGCTGCTCCGAATGTGGCGCAGCGCTGCTGCGTACCGAAGCGAAAACTGCCGGCGGCAACAGCCGCACCCTGCGCCTCGGCGCGGCCGCGCTGGCGGCAGCACTGCTGCTCGGCGGCGCCGGCTGGTGGCTGCTGGGGCGTGACGCGGCCAAGCAGCCAGCCACGCTGGCCGCCGCCACCGGCAAGCCGGCCCCGGCGCCGGCACGCAGCACGGCTGACAAGAGCCAGATGCTGCGTCTGCACGGCTCCAACACGGTGGGCGCCTCATTCGCCCCAGCGCTGCTGCAGGCCTTCCTGACGCAGGAAGGCTATGACCAGATCGAGCAGAAAGCCGGCAAGGAAGCGGAAGAAAGCCTCTACGACGCCAAGCGCAGCAAGGACGGCAACGAGCTGCATGTCGAGCTGCACGCACACGGCAGCGGCACCGCCTTCACCGACCTGCGCGACGGCAAGACCGACGTCGGCATGTCCTCGCGGCCGATCAAGAAGGAGGAAGTGGAGTTCACCCAGCCGCTCGGTGACCTGGCCGCCGAAGGCAGCGAATACGTCATCGCGCTCGACGGCCTGGCGGTGATCGTGCATCCGACCAACCCGGTCGGCAAGCTGTCGATCGCGCAGATCCGTGGCCTCTACAGCGGCCAGATCAACGACTGGAAGGACGTGGGCGGCAAGCCCGGCCCGGTCAAGCGCCTGGCGCGCGACGACAAGTCCGGCACTTACGACACCTTCAAGGCGCTGGTGCTCGGCAAGGACAAGCTGGCCGAAGGCACGCAACGGCTGGAAGACAGCGCCCAGTTGTCCGACAGCGTGGCCGCTGATCCGCAGGCGATCGGCTTCATCGGCCTGCCCTACGTGCGCCAGGCCAAGCTGCTGGCGGTGTCGGACGGCGAAGCCGCGCCGCTGCGCCCGACCCGCCTGACTGTCGCCACCGAAGACTACGCGCTGGCCCGCCGGCTGTTCCTCTACGTGCCGCAGAACGCGGCGCCGCTGGCACGCCGCTTTGCCGACTTCGCCGTCTCGGACGCCGGCCAGCAGGTCGCGGAAAAGATCGGCTTCGTCGGCCAGTTGCCCGACCCGGTGGACGCCGGCGCCGCTGCCAGCAGCACGCCAGCCGACTACCAGCGTGTCACCGACGGCGCCAAGCGGCTGTCGGTCAATCTGCGCTTCAAGCCGGGTTCGATGAAGCTCGACAACAAGGGCCAGCAAGACTTGACCCGCATCGTGCGCCAGCTCGAAACCCGCCTGACCAGCAAGCAGCAACAAGTGATGCTGCTCGGTTTTGCCGATGCCCAGGGCGGCACTGACGCCTGTCGCAACCAGCGCCTGTCGCAGGAGCGCGCCAACGCGGTGGCCACCGAACTGGCGACCTACGGCATCAAGGGCCGGGTGGTGCACGGCTTCGGCGCCGCTGCACCGGTGGCGTCGAACGAGACCGAAGCCGGCCGCGAACGCAACCGCCGCGTCGAGGTCTGGATCAGCGACCGCGCAGTGCAGACGCCGGCAGCCGGCAGCTGCGGCTGACCGCCGCAGCAGAGCGGTCGATGAGCTACTGACACGCCAGCGCACTACACTGCCGCGCTTGTTTCCACGGCCCGCCGGGTGTCCAGCCAGACGCCCGGCGGGCCGTTTGTGCGTCTTCAGCCGATCGATCCGCCCATGTCCATGTTCGAAGCCTTTGCCGTTTCCACCGGTGTCGTCGCCCTGGGCGAAATCGGCGACAAGACCCAGCTGCTGGCCATCCTGCTGGCGGCGCGCTTTCGCAAGCCGGTGCCGATCATCCTGGGCGTGCTGGTCGCCACGCTGGCCAACCACGCCGGCGCGGCCGCCTTGGGCGACTGGCTCACCAGCCTGATCGACCCGACCTGGTTGCGCTGGCTACTCGGCGCATCGTTCCTGGCCGTGGCGGCCTGGATGCTGGTGCCCGACGAAGCCGATGAGCTCGAAGACGCCCAGAGCAGCCGCTGGGGCGTGTTCGGCCTGACGGTGGTGGCGTTTTTCCTGGCCGAGATGGGCGACAAGACCCAGATCGCCACCGTGATGCTGGCCGCCAAGTACCACACGCTGGTGGCGGTCACGGCCGGCACCACGCTCGGCATGATGATCGCCAACGTGCCCGCCGTGCTGCTAGGCGACAAGGCCACCAAGTTCGTGCCGATGCACGTCGTGCACCGCATCGCCGCAGCGGTATTTGCGGTGCTGGGCGTGCTGATGCTGGCTGGAGTCGGCAGCTGAGCCCATTGGGCCAGACGCGGTAACAGCCTTATCACCCAAGGGACAGCACCGATCACGCCACCGGGCTACGCTCATGGCCCCACCCCATGGAGCACCGCATGACGCAACCCACCCCCGCCCAGACCCTGGCCGCCTGGCAAGCCCGCGACGCCGAGGTGCGTGCGCGCGTCAGCAACTTCGGTCTCGGTCGGCCGGAGCAGTTTGCCGGCAAGAGCGGCATGGAAATCTTCCATGCAATGCTGGCAGGCGAGATTCCGGCGCCGCCGATCTCGCAGACCTTCGACTTTCTGCTGGTCGAGGCCGAACCGGGCCGGGCGGTGTTTCAGGGCAAGCCGCACTTCGGCTACTACAACCCGCTCGGCACGGTGCATGGCGGCTGGATCGCCACGCTGCTCGACTCGGCCGTAGCCTGCGCGGTACACACGCTGCTGCCGCCGGGCAAGACCTACACGACGCTGGAGCTGAAGGTGAACTACGTGCGGGCGCTGACCGAGAAGGTGCCGATGGTGCGCGCCGTGGGCACGACCATCTACCAGGGCGGGCGCATCGGCACCTCGGAGGGGCGCTTGATCGGGCCGGATGGCATGCTCTACGCCCATGCCTCGACGACCTGCATCATCATGGATAATCGCTGAAAATTAAGGGAGTTTCATTTTCATGCGCATTCTTCACACCATGCTGCGCGTCGGCAATCTGCAGCGCTCGATCGATTTCTACACCCAGGTGCTGAACATGACGCTGCTGCGCCTGACGCGCCGCCCGGAGCAGAAGTACGACCTGGCCTTCCTCGGCTACGGCAGCAACCCGGAACACACCGAGATCGAGCTGACCTACAACTACGGCGTCGACCAATACGAGTTGGGCAGCGCCTACGGCCACATCGCCATCGGTTTGCCCAATGTTGCCGCCACCTGCGAAGCGGTACGCGCCAAGGCGGCCGCGTTCGGCGGCGCCATCACGCGCGAGGCCGGGCCGGTCAAGGGCGGCAGCACGGTGATCGCGTTCATCACCGACCCGGACGGCTACAAGATCGAGCTGATCGAGCGGCCGAACGACTGAAGCCTCGGCCGGCACGGTCGACGCAAGTGTTGCGACAGATGGCCGACAATGCCCGTCCCGGAGCCTGGTGCTCACTCCAAGGACGCATTGATGGCAGCCATGCCGATTCTCTTGTCGCGGGCCCATTTGTGCGCCGGCCTGCTGGCGATCACCGCTGGCGTCGCCTGGCCAGGCGTGGCCGCCGCCGATCCGAGCAGCCCGTACATCGAGGAGCTGACCTCGACCGAGTTGCGCGAGCGCATCAACGCCGGCAGCACCACCGTGCTGATACCGATCGGCGCCACCGAGCAGAACGGCCCGCACATGGTGCTGGGCAAACACAATGTGCGCGTGCGCGTGCTGGCCGGCCGGATCGCGCAGCGCCTGGGCAATGCGGTGGTCGCGCCGGTGCTGGCTTATGTGCCGGAAGGCTCGATCACACCGCCGGCAGCCCATATGCGCTATACCGGCACGATCTCGATCCCGGATGCCGCCTTCGAAGCGGTGCTGGAAGGCACCGCGCGCAGCTTCAAGCAGCACGGCTTTCATGACGTCGTGTTCCTCGGCGACCACGGCGGCTATCAGAAGAACGAAGAGCATGTCGCGCAGCGCCTGAACCACGCCTGGGCCGCCGATCCGAGCTGTCGCGTGCTCGCGCTGGGTGACTACTACCGCGTCACCCAGACCAGCTTCGTCGAGGCACTGAAACGCCAGGGCTACAGCGCCGCCGAGATCGGCACCCACGCCGGCCTGGCCGACACGGCGCTGGCGATGGCGATCGATCCAACCCTGGTGCGCGCCGACCGGCTGGCCCGCAGCGCCGGACCGCATGGCCAGGACGGCGTGGCCGGTGACCCGCATCGCGCCACGGCTGAGCTGGGACAACTGGGCCTGCAGCAGATCGTGGAAATATCCGTCACCGAAATCCGCGCCGCCACCCGCCCGAGGTGAAGACACCCCGGCGGCGGGCGGACCGACACTCACAGGAGTCCATCTTGGCAGTCATCACAAAAGTACTGGGCACGCTGACCGTCATCGCGGCAGCCAGCCTGCTCGTCGTCACGCAGGTGAATGGCGCCGCACCCGCAGCGTCGGCCCCAGCGGCCTCCATCACGACCGTCGCCGGCATGCCGCCGGTGCTTGACGCGCGCAACCTCTACAGCGAGACCAGCAGCGGCAAGCTGTCAGCCGCGCTGCAAGGTGATCTGGAACGGGTCTACGTGCCCAACCTGCGCTCGAACGACGTCACGGTGATCGACCCGGCTACCTTGAAGGTGGTCGATCGCTTCAAGGTCGGCGTGGCGCCGCAGCACATCGTGCCGGCCTGGGACTTGCGCACGCTGTGGGTCACCAACAACGCCGAGCGCCGCACCGACGGCAGCCTGACACCGATCGATCCGCACACCGGCAAGCCGGGCAAGGCAGTGCTGGTCGATGATCCGTACAACATGTATTTCACGCCGGACGGCAAGTCGGCCATCGTGGTCGCCGAAGCGCGCCATCGACTCGACTTCCGCGATCCGAAGACGCTGGCGATGCAGTATTCGATCGACGTGCCCAAGTGCGGCGGCATCAACCACGCCGACTTCTCGATCGATGGCCGCTACGTGATCTTCACCTGCGAGTTCGAAGGCAGCGTGGCCAAGATCGATCTGGCCGAGCGCAAGGTGCTGGGTTACCTGAAGCTGCAGATGCCCGCGACCCGGCTGAAGGACTCGCCGGCCATTGCCGACCTGGCCGCCAGCGAGATCTGCACCGCCACCAAGGGCATGCCGCAGGACATCCGCGTCTCGCCGGACGGCAAGCGCTTCTACGTCGCCGACATGGCGGCCGACGGCCTGCACGTGCTCGACGGTGACGCCTTCAAGGAAGTCGGCTTCATCACCACCGGCGTGGCGGCGCATGGCATCTACCCGAGCCGCGACGGCAAGAGCCTGTACGTGGCCAATCGTGGTTCGCACCAGATCCACGGCACCCGGCACGGCAAGGGCAGCGTGACGGTGATCGACTTCGCGACCGAGAAGATCAGCGCGCAGTGGCCGATTCCCGGCGGCGGCAGCCCGGACATGGGCAACGTCAGCGCCGACGGCAAGGCGCTGTGGCTGTCCGGCCGCTTCGACGACGTGGTCTACCGGATCGACACTGCGAGCGGCGCGGTCAAGGAAATCAAGGTCGGCCAGGAACCGCACGGCCTGGTGGTCTGGCCGCAGCCGGGTCGTTATTCGGTCGGTCACACCGGCAACCTGCGCTGACAGCGACAATCCCGCCCATGCTCGCCTACCGACACGCCTTTCATGCCGGCAACCATGCCGATGTCCTCAAGCACCTGGTGTTCACCCAAGTGCTGCGCTACATGGCGGAAAAGGACAAGCCTTACACCCTGATCGACACCCACGCTGGCGCTGGCGCCTACGCGCTGGCCAGCAGCTACGCGCAGAAACACGCCGAGTATCTGGACGGCATCGGCCGCATCTGGGAGCGCAAGGATCTGCCGCCGGCGGTGGCCGACTACCTCGACCTGGTCCAGAAGTTCAACATCGAAGGCACACTCAAGCACTACCCCGGCTCGCCGATGCTGGCCGATCTGCTGCTGCGCGAACAAGACCGGCTGCGCCTGTATGAGCTGCACAGCAGCGACTTCCGGCTGCTCAACGAGACGCTCGGCCTGCGCCCGAACACCCAGCTCAAGCAGACCGACGGCTTTGCCGCGCTGCGCGCCGATCTGCCGCCGCCCTCGCGCCGTGGCGTGGTGCTGATGGACCCGTCCTACGAGGTCAAGACCGACTACCAGAAAGTGCTCGGCGCGGTCCGTGAAGGGCTGGAGCGCTTCGCCGAGGCGGTGATCATCGTCTGGTACCCGCAGGTGCAGCGGCTGGAGCCGAAGGAGCTGGTCGATCGCCTCAAGGCCACCGCCAACTCGCAAGGCAAGAAGGGCTGGCTGCATGTGCGCATGACCGTGGCGGCGCCGGATGGCAGCGGCTTCGGCATGCTCGGCAGCGGCCTGGTGGTGATCAACCCGCCGTTCGTGCTGAAACCGATGCTGGAAGCCACCCTGCCCTGGCTGATCAAGGCGATGGGCCAGTTCGACGGCGCCAACTTCGTGATCGAGCACCAGGGTCGCTGACGCCGGGATAACTACCTAGCGGCGCCCGCGCTCAAACCAAGGTCAGTGGCGGCACACTACAGGCAAGCTGCCGCGCGCCCGGGCGCCGGAGCGAGACTGGAGACCTCACAACATGGCGCAGAGCCAACTCGATCGCGTGGATGGCGCCGACTCAGGCGTCGCACCCGCTGGGCGCGACAAAGGCCTGCGCCTGGCACGGCGCATGTATCTGCCGCGCTGCATCGGCTTGGGGCTGGGCAGCATCTGCGTCGGGGCCGGCATGGTTCAGCACGGCGCCCCGGCGTGGAGCTGGAGCCTGCTGATGCTCAATGCACTGATCTGGCCGCATCTGGCCTACCAATGGTCAGTGCGCAGCGCCCGGCCTTCGGTGCGCGAACACCGCAACCTCTGGCTCGATGCCGCTTTTGGCGGTTTCTGGGTGCCGGTGATGGGCTTCAACGTTCTGCCCAGCGTGCTGATCCTGACCATGCTGGGCATGGACAACCTCGGCGTCGGTGGCCTGCGCCTGTTTCTGCACGGGCTGCTGGCCAACGCGCTCGGCATCGCGCTGGGCGGCGCCGTGCTGGGCCTGCACGTGACGCTCGAATCGAACCTGCACACCATCCTGGCCTGCCTGCCATTCCTGGTGGCCTTTCCGCTCACGATCGGCATCGTCACCTTCAAGCAGGCGGTGCAGCTGAGCGAGCAGAAGAAACAGCTCTATTGGCTCAGCCAGCGCGACATGCTCTCGGGCCTGTTCTCGCGCGCCTACTGGGAGCGGCGGCTTGATGAAGAGCTGATCTACGTCCATCGCTACGGCCGCCCGGCCACCCTGATCCTGGCCGATGTCGATCACTTCAAGCGCATCAACGATGCCTTCGGCCACCCGCTGGGCGACGAAGTGATCCAGAGCCTGGGCGCGATACTGCGCGAGCAGGTGCGCGAATGCGATATCGCTGCGAGACTGGGCGGTGACGAGTTCAGCATCCTGCTGCCGCAAGCCTCGGCGCACGACGCGCTGGTGGTGACCCTGCGGATCCAGAACGCGCTGGCGCAGCACTCCTTTGGCACCGACCCACACACTTTCACGGTGACGATGAGCTATGGCATCGTCGAACTCAATCCGCAGATCACGACCCGCAAACAATGGGTTGAACTGGCCGACCAGGCGCTCTACAGCGTCAAACGCGTCAAGCGCGGTGGCGTGCATGTGCACACCGCAACTCCGCTGAACGATTAGCCAACCCAACGTGCAATATTTCGCTTTTTGCAAATCCAGGGTGATGATTTAATCGACTGCGACCTGACCGCAGTTCAAAAACTCACACCACTCACATTTGCGAGGCAAATTTTGGAAACCTTCATTGGCACGATTGCGCTTTTTCCCTACTCATTTATCCCGGCTGGCTGGCTGGAATGCAGCGGGCAGATTCTACCGATCGAAGAATATCAAGTGCTGTACAGCCTGATCGGCACGCAGTACGGCGGCGACGGCCGGCACGCCTTTTTGCTACCTGATCTGAGCAGCGCTGCACCGGCCCCCGGCCTGAAATATTGCATCGCCATGGAAGGCATTTATCCGGCGCGTCCCTGAGCATCGACATGCGCCAACGCTGCGGCCACCTCATTTTGCAGGCGGCGCAGCGCGGTCAACTCGACCTCGGGGGCTTGCAGCGCTGACCATAACAGCGCCACCAGCGCTTCGGCGGTGGCGTCGATATTGATCGGCTTATCTTGCACCACCGCCTCCCAGAGTATATGTTCCATCGGCCCGAATACCATCGAGCGCAGCAGCCGCAGCGGGATATCGGTGCGAATCTGGCCCGCTGCCTGGCCACGTGCGAGTAAATCCATCAGCGGCGCGGTATAACGGCGCTGCAGCGGCACAAAGGTATCTCCAAGCTCCTGGCCCTTGGAGCGGCCTTCCGACAATACCAGCGCGCACAGGCCGGTGCCCTGAATCAGAAACAGCCGCAAATGGGTTTGCACGACAAACTGCAGCTGCTGCTTGATCGGTTGCTCGCGCGGCAGGCCGTCTTCAATCGCGGCGATGATTTCGTCATACCAATCGCTGATCACGCGCACGCAGAGTTCGCGCTTGCCACGGAAATAGGTGAAGACGGTGGCTTCGCTGATGCCGAGGCGCTGCGCGATCTCGGTGGTGGTGGCGCGCTCGTAGCCGCGCTCGGCAAACACCTCGCGGCCGACACGCAGGATGTCGCGCACGCGCTGCTCGGACTTGGGCCGCGCCGGGGTGCGACGTCGGCTGCGGGCGTCGTCGGGTGCGTCGGCGGGCGATTCAGTGGGGCTGCTGGAGCGGTTGGGGCTGGACATCAGGGGCGCATTCAGACGGCTTGGCAGCCACCCGACGAGTTGAGCGGCGCTCAATATGCGCGGAGTTCGGCAGCGGCGTCAATGGCTGCGGCAGCGCGGGCGTCACCGGCAGCGGCAAGGCCAGCCGTTCCAGCAGGCGCGGAATGTCAGCGCCGGGAATCGGCCGGCTGAACAGATAGCCCTGCACCTCGGTGCAATCCTCGGCGGTGACCAGCCGCAGCTGCTCGGAGGTTTCCACCCCTTCGGCGGTACTGGCGATGCCCAGACTGCTGCACAACCCGCTGACGGCCCGCACGATCGCCATCGCGTCCGATTTGTGCTCGATCTCCTGCACGAACGACTTGTCAATCTTGACCTTGTCAAACGGGAAGCTGCGCAGATAAGCCAGCGACGAGTAGCCGATGCCGAAATCGTCCATCACGATGTGCACGCCCAGCTCGCGCAGACGGTAGAGGGTGTCGATGGTGGCGTGGGTGTTGTCCATCAGCACGGTTTCGGTGATTTCCAGCTCCAGCCGCTCCGCCGGCAGCCCTGAGACCCGCAAGGCCGCCTGCACGCTTTCGATCAGCGCACCGCCCTGCAGGAACTGCTTGGCCGAGACGTTCACCGCCAGCATGAGCTCGCCCGGCCACTGCATCGCATCCAGGCAGGCGCGCCGCAGCACCCAGTCGCCCATCGGCACGATCAGCCCCAGCTCCTCGGCCATCGGGATGAAGACATCCGGCTGCACCATGCCACGGCGCGGACAGTTCCAGCGCAGCAGCGCCTCGAAGCCGCTCACGTTCTGGGCACCGACGTTCATCAGCGGCTGGTAGTAGAGCTGGAACTCATCTTCCTTGAGCGCCCGGCGCAGATCGATTTCGAGCCGACGCCGGCCCTGGGCCGCCGTGTCCATGCCGGCATCAAAGAAGCTGAAGCAGCCACGGCCAGCGGCCTTGGCGTCGTAGAGCGCCAGGTCGGCCGCCTTGATCAGCGCCAGCGAGTCGTTGCCGTCGCGCGGCGCGATCGCAATGCCGATGCTCACGCCGATGTTGGCGGTCTGGCCGTCGAGGTCGAAGGGCTGCTCGATCGCGCTGACCAGCCGTTCGGCGAGTT
The DNA here is from genome assembly GCA_041083665.1 of Leptothrix sp. (in: b-proteobacteria). Lineage (GTDB taxonomy): Bacteria > Pseudomonadota > Gammaproteobacteria > Burkholderiales > Burkholderiaceae_C > Sphaerotilus. The sequence continues at coordinate 11,248 of JBFPGZ010000047.1, read as the reverse complement.
CTTCGACCTTGGTTGATGGACTCAGGTTATCGAGCAGGATGGCAAATTCGTCGCCACCCAGACGCGCCACCGTGTCGGTGCCGCGCACCAGTTGACGCAGCCGCTGGGTGACCTGCTGCAGCAAGGCGTCGCCGGCCGGATGACCCAGGCTGTCGTTGACGGCCTTGAAACGGTCCAGATCCAGGCACAGCAGCGCGCAGCTGTGCCCACTGGCGCGGTGCGTCAGCGCGAAGTCGAGCCGCTCGCGCAGCAGCAGGCGATTGGGCAAGTCGGTCAGCGCATCGTGCGAGGCCATGCGCGCCATCTTGGCGTTGGCGGCCCGCCAGGCGGTGATGTCGTCGAAGGTGTGCACGAAGCCGCCATCGGGCAGCGGCTCGTGGGCAATGATGAAGACGCGGCCGTCCGGGCAATCGTGCTGCAGCATGCCGCGCGTCGGGCTGAGCGCCAGCGTCAGATAGGCCTCGGAGGCCAGGCAATCGCCCTCCGCCCCGGCAGACAGCGCACAGCAGCCATGGCGCGTCACCTCAGCGAGCGACTGGCCGACCAGATCGACGCCCTGCAGCTTGAACATGTCCAGGTAGCGGCGGTTGCAGACCACCATGCGGCGGTCCTTGTCGAACATGCACAGGCCCTGGCTCATGTTCTCCAGCGCGGCCTCGAAGCGGGTGTTCTGCACCTGCAGGGTTTCGATCAGGCGCTCCAGATGGCGGTGCGCGGCGTCGATTTCCTCGGCCATCAGCAGGTTGGCCCGGTCGATGCGCTTGCGGTCGCGCTCTTCTTCCTGGTAGCTCAGCGACACCATCTGACACAGCATGTCGAGATCGACACTGCGGTCCGGCCGAGTGGCGCGGACGAGTTGTTTGGTGAGCAGTCGGTGCAAGTCAGCCATGGCACACCTCGAATCAGTCCGCCGCTTCGGTCAGCACCGTCACGGTCATGGTCTGGTTGTGCAGCTCGCACACGCCAGTGGATGCGCGTGGTGCGAGCTCGCCATACGAATAGAACCCGATGCAGCGCACCTGCGGCCCAAGGCGACGCTGCACCGCATCGACCTCGTCGGCGGTGCGCTGACCCATCAGCAGTCGGCGACCGACACAGCTGACCAGCAGCGCCAGCGCGGTGCCATCGCCAGCCGGTGCACCCAGACCAGCCATCGCCAACGTGGCGGCCTGCTCGGCACCCGCCACCAGCCGCTCATGGTTGCCACGCATCAGCTGCGCCGCCCAGCCTTGCGGAATGTCGCCGGCAAAGGTCATCGAACGCGCCTCGCGGTCGATCGCCAGCACGGTGCGCACCAGGTCGGTATCAGGGCAGTCGGGCTGCCAGATCTTGAGCGGATAGAGCAGCGCGGTGCCCGGCAAGCCTTCAGCCTCTTCGCCCAGATATCGTTCGTAGAGATCAAGTGCGGGTTTGCCGTCGAGCTCAAACAGCACATTGCCTTCCGAGCGCGTCACGCGGCGTGGCGGCCCGAAGGCATCCCAGCCACCTGCGGCGGCGGCACCGTAGCGCAGCTGGTGGCCGTACAGGCCGATCGCCACCACCTGCCCCGTGCTGGCCGGACCTTGCAGACCGACCAGCGTGGTCTCGAAGCGGGCGCCATCGCCGGCCAGTCCGCCCGCGATGCAGACCTTGGGGCCGAGCGCCGCACCGAGGCCCTCGACCAGCTGGGTGCCGTTGACGCGCGAGCCGTCGGAGAGCACCAGCACCAGCGCGAGGTCGTCGGCGCGCAGCTGCTCACCCAGGCGCAGGCCGCAGGCGCGTGATTCAGTCGCGGTGGCGATCGGCTCGCAGGCGGCCCGCACGGCGGTGTGGTCGAAGCGGATCGCGGCGGCCACCACCGCTTCGTCATCGAGCGTGTCGGCCAGCGCGGGCGTGCCGGTGCTGCAGCCGGCGATCAGCGCGGTCGGAAAGCGTGCGCGCAAGCCGGCATAGAGCTGGTCGTGGCGCAGCAGATCGGTCTGACCGAAGTACAGCACCAGCGACATTGCGGCATCAGGCGACGGCGCCGCCATCTCGGGCATGGTGGCGGGACTGCACCAGCTGCCGCTGGGATGCCATTGGAGCAATTCGACGTGCATAAAAAGGTCCGTTCCTGAAATGACCGTGGCCGGGTGACGGCCGGTGCAGCCGGGCCGGATGAGCGCCCACTGCGGTCACCACATGGCGCCACAGATGGATTTCGGCGGATTTCTGCAAATCTTGAGTGCCATGCCATCAACACAATTGAGCAACACTCAAATTTTTCTTGTCAGGGGCTGGTGGTTGATTTATTCTTTCTGGATCAATCCCTATTCCACCTCATCAAAGGCTTCACAAGCCAACCAACGGCTCAGGGTTTGTACTGAATTAAGCATTAATTGAGCATTGCTCAAGAAAATTCAGCCAGGCACGCCACTGACACCATCTTCCGAGGAGACACCCATGTTCGAATCCAGCTTCACCTTCCCGCTCGGCGACGACATCGCGGCGCTGCGCGACGCGGTGCGCGACTTCGCGCAAAACGAGATCGCGCCGCGCGCCGCTGACGTGGACCGCGACAACCTGTTCCCGGCCGACTTGTGGAAGAAGCTCGGCGAGCTGGGCGCGCACGGCCTGACCGTGCCGGAAGAGTTCGGCGGCACCGGCATGGGCTACGTCGCCCACATGGTGGCAATGGAGGAGATCAGCCGCGCCAGTGCCTCGATCGGCCTGAGCTACGGCGCACACAGCAATCTGTGCGTCAACCAGATCCGCCGCAACGGCACCGACGCGCAGCGCGCCAAGTACCTGCCGGGGCTGATCAGCGGCGAACACGTCGGCGCGCTGGCGATGAGCGAGCCCGGCGCCGGCTCCGATGTCGTCAGCATGAAGCTGAAAGCCGACAAGCGCGGCGACCGCTACGTGCTGAACGGCTCCAAGATGTGGATCACCAACGGCGGCGACGCCGACACGCTGGTGGTCTACGCCAAGACCGAGCCCGAGATGGGCGCGCGCGGCATGACCGCCTTCATCATCGAGAAGAGCTTTGCCGGCTTCACGCACGGCCAGCACCTCGACAAGCTCGGCATGCGCGGCTCCAACACCTACCCGCTGTTCTTCGACAACTGCGAGGTGCCGCAAGAGAACGTGCTCGGCGGCGAAGGCAATGGCGCGAAAGTCTTGATGAGCGGCCTCGACTACGAGCGCGTGGTGCTGTCGGGCGGGCCGCTCGGCATCATGGCGGCGTGCCTGGATGTGGTGGTTCCCTTCGTGCACGAGCGCAAGCAGTTCGGCCAATCGATCGGCGAATTCCAGCTCATGCAGGGCAAGCTGGCCGACATGTACTCGACCTTCCAGGCATGCCGCGCCTACGCCTACGCCGTCGCCCAAGCGTGTGACCGAGGCGACCACGCCCGCACGCTGCGCAAGGACGCCGCCGGCGTGATCCTCTACACGGCGGAGAAGGCGACCTGGATGGCCGGCGAGGCGATCCAGGCCTTGGGTGGCGTCGGCTACACCAACGAGTACCCGGTCGGACGCCTGTGGCGCGACGCCAAGCTGTACGAGATCGGCGCCGGCACCTCGGAAATCCGCCGCATGCTGATCGGCCGCGAGCTGTTCAACGAAACCTGCTGAGCGGGGTGGATGCCATGCAAGCGATTCAAAGCAAGATCAATCCGCGCTCGGACGAGTTCCGCGCCAACGCGGCGCAGATGCAGGCCCTCGTCGAGGATCTGCGCGCCCAGGCCGCCAAGGTGGCGCTCGGCGGCGGCGAAAGCGCACGCGCCAAGCACGCCGCACGCGGCAAGCTGCTGCCGCGCGAGCGCGTCGATCAACTGCTCGACCCCGGCACGCCGTTCCTGGAGATCGGCCAGCTCGCCGCGCTCGGTCTGTACGACAACGACGCACCGGCGGCCGGCATGATCGCGGGCGTCGGCCGGGTGCAGGGCCTCGAATGCATGATCGTCGCCAACGACGCGACCGTGAAGGGCGGCACCTATTACCCGATGACGGTCAAGAAGCACCTGCGCGCGCAGGAGATCGCGCTGCAGAACCATCTGCCGTGCATCTATCTGGTCGATTCGGGCGGCGCCTTCCTGCCCAAGCAGGACGAGGTCTTCCCGGACCGCGATCACTTCGGCCGCATCTTCTACAACCAGGCCACCATGTCGGCGCTCGGCATCCCGCAGATCGCGGTGGTGATGGGCTCCTGCACGGCCGGCGGCGCCTACGTGCCGGCGATGAGCGACGAAACCATCATCGTCAAGAACCAGGGCACCATCTTCCTCGGCGGCCCGCCGCTGGTGAAGGCCGCCACCGGCGAAGTCGTCACAGCCGAGGATCTGGGCGGCGGAGACGTGCACACGCGCGTCTCCGGCGTGGCGGACCATCTGGCCGAGAACGACCAGCACGCGCTGTTCATCTGCCGGCGCATCGTCGCGAACCTGAATCGCCAGAAGCCGAACCAGCTGGTGATCGGCACCAGCGAAGAGCCGCTTTACGACCCGCAGGAAATCTACGGCGTGATCCCGACCGACACACGCAAGCCCTACGACGTGCGCGAGATCATCGCCCGCGTGGTGGACGGCTCGCGCTTCGACGAGTTCAAGGCACGTTACGGCAGCACGCTCGTCACCGGCTTCGCGCAGCTCTACGGCATGCCGATCGGCATCGTCGCCAACAACGGCATCCTGTTCGGCGAGTCGGCGCAGAAAGGCGCGCACTTCATCGAGCTGTGCGCGCAGCGCAACATCCCGCTCGTCTTCCTGCAGAACATCACCGGCTTCATGGTCGGGCGCAAGGTCGAGAGCGCTGGCATCGCCAAGGACGGCGCCAAGATGGTCACGGCGGTCGCCACCGCGCAGGTGCCCAAACTCACCGTGCTGATCGGCGGCAGTTTTGGCGCCGGCAACTACGGCATGTGCGGCCGGGCCTACTCGCCACGCTTCCTGTGGATGTGGCCCAACTCGCGCATCAGCGTGATGGGCGGCGAGCAGGCCGCCAGCGTGCTGGCCACCGTCAAGCGCGACGGCATCGAGGCCAAGGGCGGCAACTGGTCGGCGGACGATGAAGCCGCTTTCAAGGCGCCGATCCGCCAGCAGTACGAAGACCAAGGCCATCCGTATTACGCCACCGCGCGACTCTGGGACGACGGCGTGGTCGATCCGGCGCAGACGCGTCGCATGCTCGGGCTGTCGCTGTCGGCCTCGCTGAACGCGCCGATCCTGCCGACCAAGTTCGGCCTGTTCCGCATGTGAGGCCGTGACCATGCAACTCACCACCCTCGATCTGCAACGCCGCCCGCTGCGCGCCGACCAGGCCGACATCACGGCGCCCATCACGCCGTGCGTCGCCTGGGTCTGGATGAACAAGCCCGATGTGCACAACGCCTTCGACGAGACGCTGATCGCCGAGCTGACCGCCACGCTGCAGGCGCTCGACGCCGACCCGAGCGTGCGCGTCGTCGTGCTCGCCGGCCGAGGCAAGAGCTTCTCGGCCGGTGCCGACCTGAACTGGATGCAGCGCCAAAGCGCCGCCTCGCCCGAAGAAAACCTCGCCGACGCACGCCGCCTGGCCGAGCTGTTCCGCACCCTGTCGATGCTCGCCAAGCCGACCATCGCCCGCGTGCACGGCGCGGCGCTCGGCGGCGGCATGGGGCTGGCGAGCGCCTGCGACATCTGCGTCGCGTCGGAGCGCGCCGTGTTCGCGACCTCCGAGGTGCGCTTCGGCATCATCCCGTCGGCCATCAGCCCGTACGTGATCCGCGCCATCGGCGAACGCCAAGCGTATCGCTACTTCCAGACGGCAGAGCGCATCAGCGCTGCACGCGCCCGCGAACTCGGTCTGGCGCACGAAGTGACGGATGCCGACGGGCTGGACGCGCAGGTGCAGCAACTCATCGATGCGCTGCTGGCCGGCGGGCCGCTGGCGCAAGCGGCGGCCACCGACCTGATCCGCGCCGTCGCGAATCGCCCGGTGAGCGCCGAGGTGATCGACGACACCGCCCGACGCATCGCCACCCTGCGCGCCACGCCCGAAGCCCGCGAAGGCCTGAGCGCCTTCCTGCAGAAACGTCCCCCGGCCTGGATGGGAGCCTGAGCATGTTCACGAAAATCCTGATCGCCAACCGGGGCGAAATTGCCTGCCGCGTCATCAAGACGGCGCGCCGGATGGGCATTGCGACCGTCGCGGTGTATTCCGAAGCCGACGCCAACGCCCGCCACGTCCGCCTGGCCGACGAGGCGGTGCTGATCGGCCCGGCCGCTGCGCGCGAGAGTTATCTGCGCGCCGACAAGATCCTCGAAGTCGCCAAGGCCACCGGCGCACAAGCGGTGCATCCGGGCTACGGTTTCCTGTCCGAGAACGCCGATTTTGCCGACGCCTGCGCAAACGCCGGCATCGTCTTCATCGGCCCGCCAGCCAGCGCGATTCGCGCCATGGGCAGCAAGTCGGCCGCCAAGGCGCTGATGGACCGGGCCGGCGTGCCGCTCACGCCCGGCTATCACGGCGACCGGCAGGATCCGATCTTCCTGGCCGGGCAGGCCGAGCTGATCGGCTATCCGGTGCTGATCAAGGCCAGCGCCGGCGGCGGCGGCAAGGGCATGCGCCGGGTCGATCGCCACGAAGACTTCGCCGCTGCGCTGGCCTCGTGCCAGCGCGAGGCCAGCAACGCCTTCGGCGACGACCATGTGCTGGTCGAGAAGTACGTGCTCAAGCCACGCCACATCGAGATCCAGGTCTTCGGCGACAGCCAGGGCGACTGCGTCTTCCTGTTCGAGCGCGACTGCTCGGTGCAGCGCCGGCATCAGAAGGTGCTGGAAGAGGCACCCGCACCCGGCATGACACCCGAGCGGCGCGCCGCGATGGGCCGCGCTGCCGTAGAAGCCGCCAAGGCGGTCGGCTACGTCGGCGCCGGCACGGTGGAATTCATCGCCAACCAGGACGGCTCGTTCTATTTCATGGAGATGAACACCCGGCTGCAGGTCGAGCATCCGGTCACCGAGATGATCACCGGCCTCGATCTGGTCGAGTGGCAGCTGCGTGTCGCCAGCGGCGAGCCGTTGCCGCTGCGCCAGGAGCAGCTGGCCATCGACGGCCACGCCGTCGAGGCGCGCATCTACGCCGAAGATCCGGACAAGGGCTTTCTGCCTTCCACCGGCCGGCTGCTGCACCTGGCGCCGCCGCCCGAGTCGGACCACGTGCGCGTCGACACCGGCGTCGAGCAAGGCGACGAGATCACGCCGCACTACGACCCGATGATCGCCAAGCTGATCGTCTGGGATCAGGACCGCACCCGGGCGCTGGCGCGCATGCGTGCGGCCCTGGCGCAGTACCGCGTCTCGGGCGTGGCCAACAACGTCGAGTTCCTGCAGCGGCTCGTCACCGCGCCGGCCTTTGCCAACGCCGATCTGGACACCGGCCTGATCGAGCGCGAGCAGGCGGTGCTGTTCCCGGCCGAACGCGCCGTGCCGCAGGAGGTCTGGGCGCTGGCCGCACTGGCCGAGCTGCGCCGCGAGGACCGCGCCGCCGCCGCGAGCAGCCCGCAGGCCGGCTCGCCCTGGAACCAGCTCGACGGCTGGCGCCTCAACGCCAGCGCCAGCCGCACGCTCAACTTCCGCGTCGGCGAGGTGGCGCAGAGCATCGGCGTCACCTACGCGGCCGGCGCGCACGAACTCAGCTTTGGCACGCAGCGCCTGCTGGTGCGCGGCCAGCTGGGCGAAAACGGCCAGATCCACGCCCAGCTCGGCGAGCGGCGGGTCAGCGCAGCGGTGGTGATCACCGGCGAGAAGCGCCACGTCTTCTTCGAGGGCCGCTCCTGGCCGCTGGTGCTGGTCAATCCGCTGGCGGCCTTCGGCGCTGGCGAGGACCACGGCGGCGGCCTGAAGGCGCCGATGCCCGGCAAGGTGATCGCGCTGATCGCGCCGGTCGGCACGCGGGTCGAGAAAGGCGCGCCGCTGCTGGTGCTGGAGGCGATGAAGATGGAGCACACCATCAGCGCGCCGAGCGCCGGCACGGTCAAGGCCTTCCACTTTGCGGCCGGCGATCAGGTCACCGACGGCGTCGATCTGGTCGATTTCGAGGTCGCCGCCGCGCCAGTTGCGGCCTGAGAATCGCGCCATGAACAACGTTTCACCCTCGTCCACCGGCCCGGCTGCAGCCAGCGCCATCCCCTTGGCCAACTCGGTGCGCATCGTCGAGGTCGGTCCGCGCGACGGGCTGCAGAATGAAAAACAGCTCGTCAGCACGGCCACCAAGCTGGAGCTGATCCGGCGCCTGGCCGCTGCCGGCCTGCGCGACATCGAAGCCACCTCCTTCGTCGCGCCGAAGTGGATGCCGCAGATGGCCGATCACGCCGAGATCATTGCCGGGCTGCCCTCCAGCGCCGAGTTTCCCGGCGTCAACTACCCCGTGCTGACGCCGAACCTGAAGGGTTTCGAGGCGGCGCTGGCGGCCGGCGCCAAGGAAGTGGCGGTGTTTGCGGCGGCCTCGGAAGCGTTCTCGCAGAAGAACATCAACTGCTCGATCGCCGAGTCGATCAGCCGCTTCGAGCCGATCATGGCCGCCGCCCGCGCTGCGAACGTGCGCGTGCGCGGCTACATCTCCTGCGTGGTCGGCTGCCCGTACCAGGGCGAAGTGGCGCCCGAGGCGGTGGCCGACATCGCGCTGCGGCTGCACGAGCTGGGCTGCTTCGAAGTCTCGCTGGGCGACACCATCGGCGTCGGCACGCCGGCCACGGTGCTGTGCATGCTGGAGGCGGTCACGGCGAAGGTGCCGGTGGCGCAACTCGCCGGCCACTATCACGACACCTACGGCATGGCGGTGGCGAACGTCTACGCGAGTTACCAGTTCGGCTTGCGCGCGTTTGACAGCTCGGTGGCCGGTCTCGGCGGCTGCCCGTATGCCAAGGGTGCCAGCGGCAATGTCGCCACGGAAGATCTGGTCTATCTGCTGCACAGCCTGGGCGCCTCGACCGGCATCGATCTGGAGGCGCTGGTGGACACCGCTGGCTGGATCAGCGACCAGCTCGGCCGGGAGCCGAACTCGCGGGTGACGCGGGCGCTGCTGGCCAAACGGGGTGGCGCCGCCTGCGGCTGATGGCGCTGCGCAGCGCGTGAGGCCCGATCAGCGCTGCGCGAACCGGCGGGCGGAATGGCTCGCCAACTTGTGTCCTGATCGGCGGGCCAGCTTGCGCGTCACGTGGTGCGCTACCCGTGCCGATGTCACCGGTGCCGATATCGACGCAGATTCCAGTGCGGTCTGGGCCTCCGGCGATCCCTGCGCCAGCTGCAGCTCGGCGTCGACGATGCCTGCGTGCAGCATGTTCAGCTGCTTGGCCGCCGCCAGCGACAGGTCGGCGATGTAGCCGCGCGCGTAGGGCCCGCGATCGTTGACCCGCACCACCACGCTGCGATGGTTGCGCAGGTTGGTGACGCGCACCTCGCTGCCCATCGGCAGCGTGCGATGCGCCATGGTCAGCGCGGTCGGGTTGTAGCGTTCGCCGTTGGCGGTGCGATGGCCCTTGTGGCGCTGCGCGTAGTACGACACCTTGCCGGTCTGGAATGGATCGCTCGACGAGCCGGCCTGGACTGGCGCCGTGTCCGGGCTGACGGCACCGGACTGTTCAGCGCCCGAGGCATCGGACTGTGCATCGCCCGTTTTGGGCTCGGCCGGCTGTGCTTCGACCGCCTGTGCCTTGGCCACGCCGGTCCACGGCACGGCCACCACCAAAGCACTGGCGACTGCCAAATGCTTGAGTCCGGCACGTATTTTTTGCATCGCCATGGCTCGTCTCCGCCGTTGCTGTTGGGGGTCGGAGTCTAGCGAGGACTCGAGAGACCGATGAAAACCCGCGTGAATTATCACAAAGATCACAGCGCCCGCACGACTGCGCTCAGTCGCGTGCAACGCTGCGCACTTCGTCATGGGTGGTGATGCCGGCCAGCATTTTTTCGAGCGCGTCCTGATGCAGGCTGCGCAAGCCGTCGCGCACCGCCTGGCGCTGCAGATGCCAGGCCGGCGCGCTGGCCCGGATCAGGCGCCGCAGATCAGCGCTCGGCAGCAGCAGTTCATGCACCGCGCTGCGACTGCGATAGCCGCTGTGGTTGCAGCGCGGGCAGCCGGGGCTGTGGTAGCGCCGCAGGCGACCATCCCGGCCGTAGCGCTCGACCCAGTCGCGTTGCTGCGCTTCGACCACGCTCGGCGGCGGCACCTCACCGGGAACGCGTGGCAAGGCGACGTCAAGCCACTCCTGCACCTCGCTGTCCTTGGCGGCCCGACTCATGCGGCAGTGGCTGCAGATGCGGCGCAGCAGCAGCTGCGCATGCACGCCGCACAAGGCGTCGGCCAGATCGTGTGGCGACACGCCGCTGCTCTCGATCAGCCGCGCCAGCGCCTCGGTAGCGCTGCGGCCCGGCAGGCCGGCAATCACGAGTCGGCCCGACTGCGCCAGCTCGACCGCCTCGCGCGCCGCGCCGGGTTCGCGCAGATCGTCGAGCATGATGATGTCGGCATCGGCCTGGCGAAACGCCTGCAGCGCCTGCGTGTAACCCCAGCCCAGCGCCGGGTTGATCTCGACCTGGCGCAGCTCGGGCTGCAGCAGGTCGATGCGTTCTTCGGCGGTCCAGATGCGCCGCTCGGGCAAGGTCAGATGCGCCAGCAGCGCATGCATCGTGGTGGTGCGGCCACTGCGCGCCGGCCCGACGTTGAGGAACAAGCCGGCTGGCCGATCGAGCAGACGCACCAGCCGCTCCAGATCGGGCGCTGAAAAACCCAGCTCGTCGAGCGGCAGCACCCGCAGGCGCGCCGGCAGGTGCAGCACCAGATCTTCGCGCCCGTCCTGGGTCGGAATCGTCAGGACGCGCAGATCGACCGGATGCTGTGACGCCAGCTGCCCAAACGCCAACCGGCCTTGCTGCGGGCGGCGGGTTTCGGTGGCGTCCAGTCCGGCCAGGCTCTTGACATGACTCAGCAGCGCATGACCCGACTGCGTCGGCAGCTCCTGGTGGGCCTCCAGGCGTTCGTCACGACGCATGCGCACCCGCCAGGGCTCGGCACCGACGCGGGCTTCGATGTGGATATCGCTGGCGCCGCGCGCCAGCGCATCCTCGACCAGCGTGATCAGTGCAGCGTCGTTCGGATCGCTGCGGGGACGTTCGGCGACTGCACCTCGTTCAGTCTGTGCGGCAGGCGGTTGCGGTGCGCGTGGTTCAGCGGGCGAGGCCGGGGCGACCCGCGCGGCCGGCTGGCTGCGGCTGCTGCGCGGCGGCTCAGCCGGCACGCTGAGCGGCGC
>JBFPGZ010000045.1:0-7429 GCA_041083665.1 Leptothrix sp. (in: b-proteobacteria) | reverse complement strand
TCCGCCAGCCTCACCGCCTCCAGCTTGAACTCCAGCGTGTAGCTCGACCTTTTCGTCTTCGTCATTTGCATTCTCCTTGCTTGCATTTCAGCATTCACAAGGGAGACGTTTTTTGGGGGCAAGGTCACTGTGGGCGACACGAGTCAGGGTTGGATCGACAGAGATGGGCGCAGGCGCCAGAATCCGCTGCCATGGACCTGTTCAAGCCCTTGGTGGCCCTGCTGGCGATCGTCAATCCGATCGGCGTGGTGCCGTTCTTCATCCATTTCACACAGCATCTGAATGCAGAGCAGCGCCGCCGCACGATCCGGGTGTCGAGCCTCAGTGCCTTCGTCGTGATCGCGGTCAGTGCGCTGGCTGGGCTGCAGGTGATCGAGTTCTTCGGCATCTCGCTGGCGTCGTTCCAGGTCGGCGGCGGTACGCTGCTGCTGATCAGCGCGCTGCAGATGCTCAACGCCCAGCCGGCCGAGACCCGCCAGGAAGACGTCACCGAAGGCACGCAGAAGGCCGACGCGGGCGACAGCATCGCGGTCGTGCCGCTGACGATTCCGCTGCTGACCGGCCCGGCGACCATCTCGACGATGGTGATCTACGCCGACAAGACGCGCCACTGGTGGGAACTGACGGCGCTGGTCGGTTACGGCGTGGTGGTCGGCGCGGCGACCTTCCTGGCGTTTTCGGCGGCCGGGCGCATCGAGCGCTGGCTGGGCCAGACCGGCATCAACGTCATGACGCGCCTGATGGGGCTGATCCTGGCTGCGCTGGCGGTCGAGATCATGGCCGACGGGCTGATCAAGCTGTTTCCGGTGCTGGCCAGCCACCTGGGCAACTGATGTGCGCGTGTCGCGTCGCCGCTTGCTGGTTGCTGCTGATACGCCGCAGCAGCGGGGCTGGTTAGCATGCGCGCACCATGAGTGAGCCAACTTTCGACTACATCATCATCGGTGCCGGCACGGCGGGCAGTCTGCTCGCCAATCGCCTGAGCGCCGATCCGACCAAGCGTGTGCTGTTGATCGAAGCCGGAGGCCGCGACGATTACCACTGGATCCACATCCCGGTCGGCTACCTGCATTGCATCGGCAATCCGCGCACCGACTGGCTCTACAAGACCGAGCCGGACGCTGGCCTGAACGGCCGCCAGTTGCGTTATCCGCGCGGCAAGGTGCTGGGCGGCTGCTCCAGCATCAACGGCATGATCTACATGCGCGGCCAGAGCCGCGACTACGACCAGTGGGCCACGCTGACCGGCGACGACAGCTGGCGCTGGGAGCACTGCCTGCCGTACTTCCGCCAGCACGAGAACCATTGGCGCCTTGATGCCGAACACACTGTCCCGGCCAGCCCCGAGTTCAAGGCGCTGCACGGCCACGGCGGCGAGTGGCGCATCGAACGCCAGCGCCTGCGCTGGGACGTGCTCGACGCCTTTGCCGAGGCCGCGCAGCAGGCCGGCATCCCGGCCACCGACGACTTCAACGGCGGCAACAACGAAGGCGTGAGCTACTTCGAGGTCAACCAGAAGTCCGGCCTGCGCTGGAACACTGCCAAGGCCTTTCTGCGCCCGACCTGCTACGGCCGTCTGAACTTCGAGATGTGGACCGGCGCGCAGGTGCGCCGGCTGCTGCTGGAGCCGGGCACTGACGGCCAGCCACGCTGCGTCGGCGCCGAGGTGCAGACCCCCCACGGCCTGGAGACGGTGCGCGCCAGCCGCGAGGTGCTGCTGAGCGCCGGCAGCATCGGCAGCGTGCAGCTCCTGCAGCTCTCGGGCATCGGGCCCGGTGCGCTGCTGCAGCAGCACGGCATCGCGGTGCGCCACGAGCTGCCCGGCGTCGGCGAGAACCTGCAGGACCATCTGCAGATCCGCGCGGTCTACAAGGTGCAAGGTGTCAGCACGCTCAACACGCTGGCCGCCACGCCGTGGGGCAAGGCCAAGATCGGCTTGGAATACCTGCTGCGCCGCAGCGGGCCGATGAGCATGGCGCCGTCGCAGCTCGGCGCCTTCACCCGCTCGTCGCCCGAGCACGTCTGGCCGAACCTCGAATACCACGTCCAGCCGCTCAGTCTGGACGCGTTTGGCGAGCCGCTGCACCGCTTCGACGCCTTCACCGCCAGCGTCTGCAACCTGAATCCGACCAGCCGTGGCCATGTGCGCATCAGCTCGCCCCGGCCGGAGGACGCGCCGGCCATCAGCCCGAACTACCTGTCCACGCCGGAAGACCGCCAGGTCGCCGCCGATTCGCTGCGCATGACACGCCGCATCGCGTCCCAGCCGGCGCTGGCCAGGTACCAGCCCGAGGAATGGAAACCCGGCGCGCAGTACCAGAGCGACGCGGATCTGGCGCGGCTGGCGGGCGACATCGCCACCACGATCTTCCATCCGGTCGGCACCTGCCGAATGGGCCGCGCGGATGATCCGACGGCGGTGGTGGATGGGCGTCTGCGGGTGCGCGGCGTGGCCGGGCTGCGGGTGGTCGATGCCAGCGTGATGCCGAGCATCACCAGCGGCAACACCAATTCGCCCACCTTGATGCTGGCCGAGCGCGCCGCACAGTGGATCGTGGCTGAGGCGGCTCCGGTGTGATGCTTGCAGCCCCTGACCGGCCGGTCTGGCAAGCTGTTGTTGCCCTGAAACGGTGCGGGTTAGCCCGGATATGGTTGGACACGACTTGTCACTAAAGTGCGCCCACTCGCGCCGGAGCCTTAAGGGCGTCCCGCAGGAGCGAGGGGCTGAGGAGACACAGACAAGACGCAAACGAACGCTCGAATGCGTCCCGAGCAGCGTGGCAAATGACCGCGCGTGCAAAAATGGAAAGGCGCCGGCAACCCCGGCGCCTTTTCGTTTTTTGCATGACTGAACTCCTCTTTGTCACCCTGGCATCCGGTCTGGCCGGTTTTGTCGATGCGATCGTCGGCGGCGGTGGCCTGATCCTGGTGCCGGCGCTGTTCGCGGTCTATCCCGGCGCTGCGCCCGCCACTCTGTTCGGCACCAACAAGGGTGCCGCCGTCTGGGGCACGGCCTGGGCCACCAGCCAGTACGCCCGCCGCGTGACGATGAACTGGCGCTCGTTGCTGCCTGCCGCCGGCCTGGCGCTGCTGGGCAGCTTCTGCGGCGCCTGGGCGGTCACGCAGGTGCCTGCCACGGGTTTGCGCCGGCTGTTGCCGCTGATCCTGCTGGCGGTGCTGGTCTACACGCTGATGCGCAAGGATCTGGGCCAGACGCACACGCCGCGCCTGACGCCGCGCCGGGAGGTGCTGGCAGCCAGCCTGATTGGCGCGCTGATCGGCCTCTATGACGGCTTCTTCGGCCCTGGCACGGGCAGCTTCTTCGTGTTCCTGTTCGTGCGGGTGCTCGGCTACGACTTCCTGCATGCCTCGGCCAGCGCCAAGCTGCTCAATACCGCCACCAATGTGGCAGCGCTGGCGCTGTTTGCCTCGACGGGGCACATCTGGTGGCAGATTGCCCTGGTGATGGCGCTGGCCAACGTGGCTGGCAGCTTGCTCGGTGCCCGGCTGGCGCTGCGCCACGGCGCGGGCTTCGTGCGTGGCGTCTTCATCATCGTGGTGGGCGCGCTGATCGTGCGCACCGCTTACGATGCGCTGCGACTGTAGGCGGGCTCAGAACAAGAAGATGTCGCCGCTGGTGAGAGCTCGCACGGGGTGGTTGATGCCGAGGGCCGCGATCTGACCGGTCACCGCCATCATTTCGCCAGGCTTGATGTGAGTGATCGCTACCGGGGTGCCGGGAGCCAGATTTTTCAGCTCGCTGGCGAGCATGCTGGGTGACAGGTGCCGGCTGACCTCGGCCAGC
This sequence comes from Leptothrix sp. (in: b-proteobacteria), assembly GCA_041083665.1. GTDB lineage: Bacteria > Pseudomonadota > Gammaproteobacteria > Burkholderiales > Burkholderiaceae_C > Sphaerotilus. The sequence goes on along the minus strand of JBFPGZ010000045.1, from coordinate 3,624 downwards.
GCACGTTCGTCGTCGCTGAACGCCGTCTCGATGACCAGCTGGGCAATCCGGCGGCCTTGCAGGGTGGCCCACAGCGCCTGGTTCGGACCGGTGTCACCCGTGAAGACCCACCAGCCGGAGGGGGTGTCGACCGCAAAGCCGACCGCTGGCACGGTGTGCACGGCGGGCAGCACCTCGATGCGCAGGCCCGCCAGAGACAGCTCCTGACCGACCGCGAAGGGGTGCAATTCAAGGATCGGCTGGTCCGGTCGCGGCAAGCGGGTGAAGTCCGGCCACAGCACGTTGTTGAACATGTGGCGCTGCAAGGCATCCAGCGTCTCTGGCAGTCCATGCACCTGGATCGGCCGGAACGGCTGATGTGCCAGCCGGGTGCGCATCACGCTATCGGCGAGCAGCGGGATGCCGAGCACATGATCCAGATGTGAATGCGATACCAAGATGTGGTCGATCGCAGCCAGCTCTTCCAGGGTGAGATCGCCCACACCCGTGCCGGCATCGATCAGCACATGGCTGCCAACCAGAAAGGATGTGGTCCGGCTGCCGGCGGCGATCGACCCTGAGCAGCCGAGGACACGAAGATTCATCAATGTTCCAGGTGGGTTTTGACCCTGTGACGTGGCAGTGGCCGCTGGCTTGTGCACCGAGCCAAGGGGAAAACGGTGCAAGAGGCCGGGGTCTTGGTCGTTCGATGCGACTGCCCGCTATGCTGCCTGCGTGAGGCCCGCTGCGCAAGCAGGGCGGCGCGCACTTCCGCACTGCTGGAGGCCACTCCTTCTGAGCGGACGTGGCTCGCCGTGAAGAAGGCCACGCGTTACATGTGCTGACATAAAGGCTGGGGTTGCCTTGACGACCTGTGCGGGTGCGCAGGTCGTCGCGGTGTTTCCGCACTGCTCAGGGCTGCATGAATTGCATCTGCGTGCCGGCGAGTTCGATCACATCACCGTCCTTGAGGTGGATCGGATCACCCTGCACCGCATTGCCATTCACCGTCGGGCGATTGTTGCCTTCCACATGGGCGAACACATAACCGCCAGGGCGCTTGGTGATGGACGCGACCTGCACTCCAGGCTTGCCGACTGTGGTGACCACCTTGGTGAGTGCGACTTCGCGGCCTGCGGCTGCGCCGGAGAGCACCTTGATTGACGCTTGCGGCACGACGCCCGAACCCAGTCCGCCAAAGTTGGACGGCGCCATGGAGGCTGGCACCGTGGGTTGGGAGCGCACACCCAGTGCCGAAGCCACCTGCCCGGGCTTCAGAATCATGGTTTTTTCGTAATCGGCGTTATCTTCGACCAGATACTTGATCTTGTATTTGCCGATTTCGACCGTGTCGTTGTGTTGCAGCAGTTGCTTCTTGACGGCCCGACCGTTGATGTAGGTGCCGTTGGTGCTGTTCTGGTCTTCGATGTAGACATCCTGCCCGACCATCTGCAACACGGCATGTTCACCGCTGACGGCCAGGTTATCGATCACGATGTCGTTGTAGGGACGCCGGCCGAGCGTGGTCTTGTCCTTGGTGAGCTGGACTTCCTTGATGACCACGCCATCCAGCGAAACAACCAGTTTAGGCATGAGCGACCTCTGATTCTGAGCTTGTGTCCGGCCTCGTCCCGTGCAACGCCACGAGCATGTGTTTCCAGCGAGGGTAGGGGCTAATCGGGGATTCGGTAGGTGCGGCAAAACGACAGCCGCTTGAACGTGCTACAGACCTCGCAGATGCGCAGATGATGATCATGTTCTGACCCTTCAGCGCTTGAAGGGCCACCAGGAACGCGTCACCGATGCACCGCTGCGGGCCGCTACCAGGATCACGGCAATATTATCCCTTCCCCCAGCCTCATTGGCCGCGCCTACCAAGGCATTTGCAGCATTGTCGATCGTGTTGTGCTGTGACAAAACGGCAGCAATCGCATTGTCGTCGAGCATGTCCGACAAACCGTCCGAGCACATCAGGAACCAGTCATTGGCCTGGACCGCGTGCAGATGGGTTTCCAGCAGCACGATATCTTCGACACCGACGGCTCGTGTCACCAGATTCTTGTTGTTGCTGAGGGCGGCCTGTTCCGGTGTCAACAAGCCGGCGTCGATCTGTTCTTGCAGCAGCGAGTGATCGCGCGTCAGCTGAACGAGGCGGCCGTCGCGCCAGCGGTAGCCACGTGAGTCGCCGATGTGACCGAGCAGTAGTCGTCCACCGCGAAACACGCCGACCACCAGCGTGGTGCCCATGCCGTTGTACTGCGGGTTCGAGTTGGCGGCGTTGAAGATGGCCCGATTGGCGTTGTCGACGCAGATGTCCATCGCTCGGCGCACGTCGACATCGGTGACATGCGGCGCAGCTTCCTGCAGCCAGCGTCCGAGCTCGGAGCGGATGAAGTTGGTGGCCATGCCGCTGGCGACTTCGCCGGCGTTGTAGCCACCCATGCCATCGGCCAAGACGGCCAGCGCAGCCGTTTCGTCGACGGCGACGGAGTCTTCGTTGTTCGAGCGTGTACGACCACGATCGGTGAGGGCGTGAAACTCGAAGCTCATGGGGGAAACAGGAGGGCGAAGCATGATCAGCCGGGGCGATTGTGCACGATCGCCCTGCGAATGTCGGCATCACGCTGCGGCGGGCGTGCAGCGAGCGCGACATCCTCCACCGATGCGGGGGGGCGATATGAATGAAGGTCAGCCGTCTTTGACGGGTCGGGCAGGTTTGCGGCCACCAGACGGAGGTCATCGGCCAGATCCTGGCCATTGCGGTAACGCAGTTCGGGTTGTTTTTCCAGCGCCAGCGCGACCACCTCGGCGACCGCTTGCGGCAGTTCGGGGCGCAGCGTGCGTACGTCCGGGGCCGTTCCGCTGGTGACCGACTGGATCAGCTCGGCGATCGAATCACCGCAGCTCGGCAGCTCGGTGGTGAGCAACTGGAACAGCACGACGCCGAGCGCGTACAGATCGCTGCGACCGTCCACAGTGCGGCCGAGCAGTTGTTCGGGTGACATGTAGAGCGGCGAGCCGAGCATCAGCCCGGTGCGGGTGCGCCGGCCGTCGATGATGCGGGCGATGCCGAAATCAGTCACCGTGACGTCACCGCGCAGCGGGTCGATCATGATGTTGGCCGGCTTGATGTCGCGGTGAATCACGCCCTGGGTGTGCGCGTGCGCCAGCGCGTCGGCCACCCGCGCGACGATTTCCAGCACATCGGCCACCGGCAGCAGCGTGCCGCTCTGGGTGTGCTGGACCAGGTTATGGCCGCGCAGCCATTCCATCGCGATGTAGGCGATGCCGCGTTCTTCGCCGGTTTCGTAGATGCGCACGATGTGCGGATGCTGCAGCCGCCCGGCGGCTTCAGCCTCGCGCTCGAAGCGACGGCGCGCCTCGCTGAGCGCCGTGCCGTCGAATTCCTGCGCCAGCGCCAGCGTCTTGATCACCACCACCCGGCTGCTTTCCAGCTCATGCGCCAGGTAGACCCGGCCCATGGCGCCGTGCCCCAGCTCGCGGTCGAGCTGAAAGCGACCCAGGCTTGGCCAGCGTGGGGTGCTTGGCGGCGGTGCGGCCGGCGTGGTCGCGGCCGGGGCGGCGACTGCCGGTGGTGCGGGCCGGTCGGCTGCTGCGGCGGCTTGACGCGGCGCAGGCCTGGCG
>JBFPGZ010000044.1:0-2555 GCA_041083665.1 Leptothrix sp. (in: b-proteobacteria) | reverse complement strand
CTATCGCTTCAACCGCCGTTTCGACCTGCGCGGCCTGCTCGCCCGCCTCATCACCGATACCGTCCAGTGCAAACCCCGTCCTCAGCGTGTCATTCGGGGGAATGCGGAGGATCATTGCTAATCAGGTTATCATTTAGTGGAAATTTTTAGGACATCTCGCCATCCCGCCCCGGCCACCACGCCTAAGTCATTGAATTCACGGCAGAAATTCGCACCGCATAAAAGCACCTGATATGCGCCACCACGTGGGTATATAGCTTGCTATGGTTTACAGCACGGATCAGCAGTTCGTGCTTCGCAGGTCTATCCCAAGCTATATATATCTGGCAAAATGCGCTTGAAGGCGACAGACAGTCGCCGGGAGGGGGCAATGAGATATGCGGTTTCTTTTTTCCTGCTTACATTCGTGATCTTCTGGGCGGACTCGTCGGTCGCTGCGGTTGCGTCACTTGATGAGGATTGCCGTGACCACAATAACCGGGCCATTCCCATAAAATACGACAGAGCCGCAACAGTGTTCGCCGAGGCGCGCGTAGGCTACTCGGGGCCGGTCATTGTCATTAATCCAAATGTCTATTTCGTGGGCCGGCAGACGCAGCAGTGGTTGTACCAGCGCCAGTGCGTACACATCCAGCAGGGCCATTCAGTGGTTCGAGAGGGTGAGAAGGGGATGCTCCTTGCCGATGAAGAGTCGGCCGATTGCGGCGCTCTGACAGCCGTTGCCGCGCAATTTTCATCCTCTGCCCGAACGCTGCGAGCGGCAATAGAAAGTGATGTTCAGCGGGCCATACGCGATGGCAATTGGCGTTGGCTATTTACCGGCCCGCAGCGCCGCATCTCATTAGACAAGTGCCCGGGTTGACGCGCAATGGGCGCACCCACCGAGGCCCTGCCGTTGGAACTGTCTTCTGCCGTGCCTCCCCACAAGGCACAAGGGCTGGACGACCAGAAAGACAACATCGCGCAGTTGTCTGAGATCTCCAAGAACTCGCAGGCGACATTTCTTGCTATTATCTTGGCATGTATCTATTCGTACCTCACGATTGCTACAACATCTGATGCTGCCCTACTGTTGAATTCGAACGCGACGGCGCTTCCTCTTTTGCAAGCCAATGTTCCGATAGTATGGTTCTACTACTTTGCGTCAATCATTATTTCCGCTCTATTCGTCTACTTCCATTTGTATCTTGATGGCTTCTGGCGAGGTTTGGCCCGGCTGCCTCTACAGCATCCCGATGGCAGAGACTTGGATGATTACATCTACCCTTGGCTCATCTCCTGCGCACTGATCCGAGGCCAACTTCAACTGCGTTCGCGTAAGCATGGCGTGTTTGCACCACTAGAGGCATGGGTGAGCCTGGGTCTGGGCTGGGGCCTTGTTCCGGTCGTCCTCTTGTTCTACTGGGGCCGCTATGTGGTTGCCCACGACTCGTTCGGTACAGGACTGCATGTCGGATTGGTAGTGCTGACGGTTTCTTTCGGTCAGACGTATCTGTTTATTGCGAGAAATGCTTTGAAGCAGATCGACAGCGTTCCGGAGGGCACGCGACGGTCGATACAGTTTAACGAACCAACCTTAGCCTGCGACAGCGGCTCACGATCGTTGCCACGACGTTGGTCCTTGGGGGCGTTCTTGCTTATCTTTCGGCTGCGGCTTTTTACAGTTCGCGTGCATCGGACTGCCAGCAAGCGGATCGCGACCCCGGTTGCACTCTCTTCAGTGCGGCATTGAAGATTTGGCACAACGCACTTCAGCAGGAACCATACGCCGATGTTCGGGAGGTCCGCTTCGTGCTGCGGCCTGAGAACTGGACGGAACTCGTCGATCAGCCCGTCAACCTCGCTTACTACCTTGATGGCCAGAAGGGCCTGACGGTGAGCGGGAAGAATCTTCGCAACATGCGCGCGAGCGATGCGTTCCTGCCAGGAAGCCGGTTCACGAGGATAAACATGGATCGCGCCGATCTGCGCCACTCGGTGCTCACAGCATCTCAGTTCGAAGACGTGTCGCTGCTGGGCGCTGACCTCACGGATGCAGCACTCACGCGCGCCGTGATCACGGCGACCCGGCTTGAGCAGGTCGCAGCCGTAGCGTCACACTTCGATCGTGTCATATTCACGGGCTCGGAAAAATCTCCAACTAGCTTGAGCGGCAACTTCAGCAACGCCAACTTCAATCACGCTTCTGGCAGTGGCTTTGAGATTGTTCCTATCGAATCCGTGGCTTCAACCCTACTTATAAATACCAGCTTGCAGCGCGTGGACTTCCGCTTCGCAAAATTCACTATGGTCGACTTCAGCGATGCGCAGATCAGCGAGTCGCGCATCGTCCATAGCCTCTTCAAAGATGTGGAATTTTCCGGCACGAAGATTCGTGAGTTATTTTTCAATTTCTCTAAATTCAAAAAGTGCCGCTTTATCAATACATTTACCTGATTAGCAATGATCCTCCGCATTCCCCCGAATGACACGCTGAGGACGGGGTTTGCACTGGACGGTATCGGTGATGAGGCGGGCGAGCAGGCCGCGCAGGTCGAAACGGCGGTTGAAGCGAT
>JBFPGZ010000011.1:0-28443 GCA_041083665.1 Leptothrix sp. (in: b-proteobacteria) | reverse complement strand
CGACAGTCATCGACAACAAATACATGCCACTGAAGCCCGGCACGCAGCAGGTGTATGAAGGCTGGACGATCGACGACGAAGACAAGCGGGTTTCACACAAGGTCATCAGCATCGTCACCGACCTCGTCAAGGTGGTCAATGGCATCGAGACGGTGATCATCTGGGAACAGGATATCGCGGGCGGCAAGCTTGAGGAGTCAGAACTGGCCTTCCGTGCGCAGGACGATGAAGGCAATGTCTGGCATCTTGGCGAAGTCAAGGAGGTTTATGACGAGAATACCAAGCTGGTCGGCGCCAAAGTCTGGATGGCAGGGCGCCTGGGTGCCAGGTCGGGCATCATCATGCCAGCCAAGCCGGTCGTGGGTTCACCAAGCTTTTCCCAGGGCTACGCCACCGGGGTGTACAAATGGGACGACCGGGGCCAGGTGCGCAAAGAGGGCGAGAAGGTGAAGGTCGCGGCAGGCACTTTTGAGAACGTGATCGTGATCGAGGAATGGTCCAAAGGTGAACGGGCCAAGGGCGCGCTCCAGACCAAATACTACGCCCCCGACACCGGCTACATCAAGGTGGGCTTTGAGGGCAATGACCCGGTCAAGGAAACTCTGGAATTGGTCAAGGAATCCCAACTCAATCCAAAGGAAATGGACAAGGCGCGTGCCGAAGCCCAACTGGTCGAGGAGCGTTCCCATTACTACGGCCGGACGACCAAGCTGGCAAGGCGCCGTCAGCCGTAGCTGTCCCCAGCCCGCGAGGGGCTCTCGTCAGCGCTTGCGCAGGCGCGCAAGCCGCTGCAGCAGCTCCAGCAGGATGCGCCGTTCACCCTCGCTGAACGGGCGCAGCACTTCCTGTTCGGCCTGAGTTTGGGTAGCCTGTTTGATATTTCCAGGATAAAGAAAGCGGGTTTTCAGGATCGACAACAATGAAACTGCGCTGACAAAACCGTGAATGCAGCCAATTGCATATTGGATGATTCATGGAACATGGGGATAACTGCAATGCGAGTACCCGGAGAAGTACGACAACGAGAAATTCTCGAAGGCGCCAGCATGGATACATGGTTTCGAAGGTGCATTGGCTGGTCTCGAGATGCCGGCCAAACCCGCGCTCGGCACCCCCAGTTTTCCGCAAGGTGGGATGGTCCGGCGCTGACGAATCCAAGGAGACGCTTGAACTGACGCGCATCGAACAGCTCGATGCCAAGGCGATGAACGCGATGCGCAAGAAAGCCCTCGCGCTGGAAGCCAGCGGCTATGCCCACAGCAAGAATATGAATTCGCCGAAGCAGCGGCGAACTTTTATGAAAAGGAAGTAATCATGGTTCATTCGAAGCAGGTTGCCATCTGGGCGGTATTGGCTGGCGCTGGTTTCTTTGCAGGTGCGGCATTTGCCGGGCACCCGCTGCAGACCGAAGACACCGGCACACAGGGGGTCGGCAAGGTCGAGCTGGAAAACGGCTTGTCATGGTCGAATACCGCTGGCACGCAGCTCTTCGCCTTTGAGCCTCAAGTGGCGTATGGCCTGACGCCAACCGTCGACCTCATCGTTCAGCCGTCCTGGCTGAGGAGTCGCGATGAGAGCGGCCTGACGGTGCGGGGTTGGGGCGACACCATTGTCGATGGGAAGTGGCGCTTCGTCGATGATGAGGCGCTGTCCTTTGCGGTGCGCGCCGGGGTGTCGCTGGCCACCAGCCAGAACGGACTCGGCATCGAGCACGGCAAGGTCTCGACGCATGCCGTGCTGGTCGCCACCTATGAAGCGGCGCCCTTCACCGTTCATGGCAATCTGGGGCTGACGCAGAACCCGGGAGGAACCGAGGAGCGCACACTGATCGGCCGGGTGTCGGGCGCGCTCACCTGGGCGGCGAACGACGCGCTGACCCTGGCCGTGGATGCCGGCGCCGAATCGAATCCGGATCCGACCCGCCGGGTATGGATCTCCAGTCTGCTGGCTGGCGCGATCTACACGCTGCGACCGGAGCTTGATGTCGACGTCGGCTATCAGTCCAGCTTGAATGCCCCCATCAATACCCATGTCTGGCTGGTCGGGCTGACCTATCGGTTTGCGCTCTAGTTGTAGGGATGCCCCTCAAGCCTTGGCCGGCCGGCCCCGCCACAGCACCTCGGCACTGAACAGCGCGCACGCGAGCCAGATCATCACGAAGCCTTGCGCCCGACCGCCGGCAAAGGGTTCGTGGTACAGCCAGATACCCAGCATCAGCTGCAGCGTCGGCCCCAGATACTGCAGCATGCCGAGTACCGACATCGGAATGCGTCGCGCGCCGGCGGCAAACAGCAGCAACGGGATGGCGGTGAGCGGGCCGGTGGCGATCAATAAACCTTGCAAGGTCAGCGGTGCCGCCACAAAACTGCTCTGCTGGTGCAGGCCGGCCCAGATCAAACCCAGCAGGGCGGCGGGCGCGAGCAGCACGGTTTCGAGTGTCAGGCCCTCCAGGGCGCCCAGACTGGCAGTTTTGCGCAGATAACCATAACTGGCAAAACTGAGCGCCAAACCCAGCGCCACCCAGGGCACGGCACCAAGTTGCCAGGTGATCCAGGCCACGCCTGTAGCGGCCAGTGCCACGGCCAGCCATTGTGTCGTGCTCAGGCGCTCTTTCAACACCAGCCAGCCGGTCAATACATTGGCGAGCGGGGCGATGAAATAACCCAGGCTGGCGTCGATGACTCGGTCGTGGCTGATGGCCCAGATATAGATGAACCAGTTGCACGCGATCAGTGCGGCACTGGCGCTGAAACGCAGCAGCACACGGCGATCACGCAACGCCGCAGCCAGCCAACCCCAGTGTTTTTTCAGGGTCAGCAGCAGGGCTAGAAAAAACAGCGACCAGACGATGCGGTGCGCCAGGGTTTCCAGAGGTGCGACGTTCTGCAGCAGCTTGAAATAAAGCGGGAACAGGCCCCACAGCACATAGGCCAGGGCGGCGTAGAAAATACCTTGTTGCATGCAAACTCGTGGTCAGGTGGCTTGCTTTTCAAGCACTCGTTCAAAATCAGCCAGTGATACTGGTTCACCGAGGTGGTAACCCTGCAGCATGCCGCTGCCCATGGTGACCAGCAGGTCGCATTGCTGTTGGGTCTCGACCCCTTCGGCCACTACCGTCAGGCCCATGCTGGCGCCCAGCGCAATGATGGTGCGCACGATGGCTTCGGAATTTCGGTTGACATTGAGGTCGCGGATGAAACTGCGGTCGATCTTGAGCTGCCGCAGCGGCAGACGCTGCAGATAAGACAGCGACGAATAACCGGTGCCGAAATCATCGATCGATAAGCTGAGGCCCATGCTGCAGAGTTGATGCATGCGCTCGGCCACTTCGTCTGCATGGTCCAGGACGATGCCTTCGGTGATTTCCAGCATCAGGTTTTGTGGGCGGGCACCGGTGCGAAGCAAGGTTTGCTGGAGTTTTTCGATGAAATCGTCTTCGGTGAATTGTCGCGGGCTGACATTGACGCTCAGTTCCAGATGCGCGGTGCCGGGCGAGGCGGCCCAGCGGGTCAGTGTCTGGCAGGCATGTTCAAGCACCCAATCACCGATGGCCACGATCAAGCCGGTTTCTTCGGCGAGCCCGATGAATTGGGTTGGCAGCACCAAACCGCGCACCGGGTGATTCCAGCGCAGCAGGCATTCAGCCGCAACGGCGCGGCCGGATCGATCGACTTGCACTTGATAATGGGGCACCAATTCCTGGTTGGCCAAGGCGCTGGCCAGATCTGTCGCGAGGGCGGCGCGCTCAATCAGCAGGCGCTGCACTTGCGGGTCGTATTGCCGAATGGCATTGCGGCCGGCATGTTTGGCCTGGTACATCGCAATATCAGCCCGTTTCATGATTTCCTGTACCGGCAGATCAGTGCCGCCAAACAGGGCCACACCAATGCTGCCGCTGCAGCGATGGCTGAGTGGTTGCGCCGTATCGGGCAGATCCAGGGGTATCGGCAACTGGCAGGGTTGCAGGATCGATTCGTGGATCTGCTGCGCAAAATGCAGCGCCTGTGTCTGCGCGATGGCTTCGTCGGCATCCAGCTGGTTCAGCATGACGACAAATTCATCGCCACCCAGGCGGGCCACCATGCCATGGGTATCAATGACATCGCTGAGTCGCTGCGAAATGGTTTTGAGCAACTCGTCGCCGGTGCTGTGGCCGTGGGCATCGTTGAGGGTCTTGAAATGATCCAGATCGATGAACATCAGCGCACCGTGGCGGCCGGTCTGCTGAGCTTGCGCGAGGTCGGTGGCGAGCTGTTCCAGAAACTTGCGACGATTGGGCAGGCCAGTGAGAACGTCGTAAAAGGCCAGTTGCCGGATGGCGGCCTGGTCCCGGTAGTGCTGTGACATATCGACAAAGGAGCCGACAAACCCTTCCAGGCCGGCTTGTCGCTCCTGTATCGCGGTGATGGTCACCATGCAGGGCACTTCGCTGCCGTTGCGGTGGGTGCACATCAGTTCACCGCTCCAGTGGCCGTCGCGCTGGAGTTGCCGCCAGGTTGTCCTGATGAAACCGCGCGGCATCGACACGCCGCGCAAAAAGGTGGTGGGCTGGCCTTGCAGTTCTGTTTCTGAATAACCAAAAATCTGGCTGAAAGCTTGATTGGCACGCAGAATACGGGTCTGGTTGTCGGTGATGATCAACCCGACTTGGCTGTCAAAGGCCGCTGCGGTGGTTTGCAATCCAGCCTTGGCATGGAAATACAACTGGGTCAGTTGCTGCAGACGACTGTTGCTTTGCCATAAATAAATTGACAAGCCCAGTCCGCCCAAGGTCAGCAGCCCGAGGGCGATCTGGATTTCGCGGTTATATTCAAGCCACAGGTCTTGCAGCAAGTCGCCCGCCCGCATGCGCGGGAAAATGCGCAGACGGTGCATCAAATCCTCGATCGGCTCATAGTTGGCCGGTGGCGAAAATCCTTCGTAATGGCCGGCTTGGGCCGCCGGGCTATCTTCGGAGATATTGAGCAGTGTCACCGTTACGGCTTTGACGACCACTGGATCGGTATGCGGTGTTGACGCCATGGCCCATTCCGGCGCCAGCTCGGTCGACAGGTATTGCGGGAATGCCGACGGTGGTCGAGCGCTCAGCACGCGCACACGCGCCAGATCGAGCCGGCCCAGGCGGGCCATTTCTTCGAGCACGCCGGTGCGGACGATGCCGACATCGGACTGGCCCGCCATGACCCGCTCGACCACCTTCGGGTGTGGCAGGCCGGTGTAGACCAGCTCGGTCACATCGTTGCTGCGCAGGTCGATGCCTGCGGCGTGGAACATGTCGGCCGCGAGCAGGAAGCCGCCCAGCGAATACAGGCCCACCGCCGCGACCTTCTTGTCGCGCACGTCGGCCAGGGTCTGGATCGCGTCCTCATCGGCCCGGGTGAAGATGACGCTGCCCAGCCGATCAACCACCTGTCCGCCGACCCGGGCGCTCAAGGTGGCGATCGCCGTCAGCCCATAGGCGTTGCGCAGCACCACGAAGTGTTCGGGATTGGTGAACACGAAGTCGAGCGATCGGTTGGCAACCGCCGCGCTGAGTTCCTCATAGTTGAGCGCCACGATCTGCACCGGCCGGCCGTTCATGGCTTGCGCCAGCGTCTGTCCGGTGATTTGCCACTGCTGCAGGGCTTCGGCCTTGCCAAAATAGGCCAGCACGCCGATGCGCACCGTCGGATCGGCAGGGGCCGGGGTGGCACCGACCGGCAGCCATCCGCCGGACAGCAGCAGCGCCAGAGCCAGGTGCGCCAGCGCCTTCAAGATGAGCGACTTCAAGGTGTTCACGTGGCGCGTGCCCGGTGGTTGTGGCGGCCCGGCGCAGGATGGCTGGGTCCGGTCAAGCTGGCATGCTAGCTTGTCCGTGTTGGCGGCCGCTTAACCGCCGTCACCCGCACTGATATGAATCTCGATGTCGACAAAGCTGGCCACGTCCTGGCCGGCGAGTCGACCAGGGATGTAGGCGGTGGCGCTGAACATGCGCTGCAGTGCCGCCAGTGCGGCGGCGTCATCCGGATGCGCCTGCAGCAGCTGCACCTCGGTGACCTGGCCGTTGCGGTCGATGTAGAGGCGCAGCTGCAGCGGCAAGCCACTCAGCGGCACGTCGTCGAGCAGATGCGTGTCCGGCGCCGAGCGTGGCAAGGCCGGGCGGTCGAGGGCGCTGGCGGGCAGATAAGTGGCCGGCCGCTCCGACTCGGGTGCCGCAGGGTTCGGGCCCGCAGCGTGGCTCGGCGGCGGTACTGCGGCGGCGTTGTTCGGCGCGGAGATGGGCGCAGAGATCGGTGTTTTGTGTCGCTCGGCGACGGCCGTCACCGGCTGTGCAGGCCGTTGTGGCTGAAGCAGCCGAACCGTGCTGGGCGCGGCCGGCCTGGCTGGCATCGACGTCGGCGTGTGGCCCTCCTGGCCGGACCGGTCGCCCAGCCAGGCCAGCACGGCCACATGGCCCAGCCCGACCATCAGGACGGTGGTGCTCCAGCGTGGCAGGAAGGCGCGGCGCATCACCGGCTCAGTTCATGGTCGGCACTTCGCGCCAGTTCAGGCGGCGCAGCGCGCCGTCGCGGCCGAAGCTGCCGGGCAGGTTCGAGATGCTGCCGCTGCTGCGCCCGGCGATCAGCCGGATGCGCCCGCCGACGTTCTTGAACGCCAGCTCAGAGACCACTCCGGATGACGAACCGGTGGTGGCGATCGTCGCGCCGCTGTTGTCGGTCAGCACGGTCTTGCCGGTGGCGTAGCCGACCGCAAACACGTAGCTGGAGCCGGCGGTCGAGCAGGCGTCGCCGGTCGGCAGATTCACCGCCACGCCGACGATGCCGTTGTTGACGCTCGGTGTCACGGTGATGCGCTCGGCGATGTTGCTGCCGCTCTGGCGGCCCAGATCGGCGTACCAGCCCATGCTCTTGGCCGGCGCGCTGCCGATGCCGCCGGCCAGTGGCGCGTTGGCGTTCAGATCGGTGCGCGTGACCGGAAAGCTCACGCCGCTTGGCAGGGTGGCGCTGGTGTAGAAGGCGTCGGCGGTGCCGTCGATCAGGGCGTAGAAGCTCTGCACTTGGGTGCCGGCCACATCGCTGTCGGCCAGCAGGCGGCCGGTGCCGACCAGCAGGTAGCGCTTGAGCGAGTCGGGCTCGACCATCACCCGCACCGGTGTGGTGACCGGCTGCGGCTGGCCACTCGGGTCAGTCAGGCGGGCGATCTTGAGCGGTGCGGCGTAGCTGCCGCTGGCCGGGCTCAGGTCGACGCGCCAGACGTTGCCTTGCAGGTCGGCGCTGTAGAGCGCGGTGGCGCTGTAGTCGCTCAGGTCCGGGATGTAGGCGCTCAGGTGCGCCAGGTTGATCGGCGCCGTCGTCGAGCCGTCCGGCGTGGCGAGCGTCTCCAGCAGCGCACCGGTCTTCGGGTTGAGGATGAAGATGTAGCCCTTGCCGTCGGCGTTGTTGTAGCCCGAGGCCAGCAGCGCCACCCAGCCGTACTTGGCGGTCTTGACGACGCGGGCGTCGCCGTAGCTGTAGCCCAGGCGGCTGTCGGTGAACTCCCAGAGCACCTTGCCGGCCACGGCACTTTCGCTGGTCCAGGCGCTCGGATCGGTGACATCGATGGCGTAATAGCCCTTGCCGCCTTTGCCGAGGCCGCCGATCAGCACGCTGCGCCAGTCGCTGGTGGTGGCCTCGACGGCGGTGCCGGCGCGGTTGAAGTCGAGGTCGAACACCTGTGGCGTGGCATCCACGTAGTTGCGGTGCAGGTAGTTCGGGTTGCCCAGCGCCGCCAGACCGCTCACCGGGCCGCTGGTGGCGTCGCCGTACAGGAAGCTCGGGATGTAGGCAAACAGCTCGCTGCCGGCTGAAGTGCCGCTCAGCGCGCCGTCGAAGGCGTGCAGCATGCCGTCATTGGCGCCGGCGTAGACGACGGTCTTGCGGCTCTTGTAGCTGCGGCGGAAGGCGCTGTAGCCGGGGTTGTGGCGGTCGTAGTAGGTGAAAGCGGGCGCGCCGATCGGCGTCAGCTTGGCGTCGACGATGTCGCCGAGCAGGTGGCTGCGGCTGCGATACGGGCCGCCGGCGCTCAGCTCGAAGGTCTTGTCACCGCGCAGATAGTTCAGGAAGTTGGCGGCTGACTGCACGCCGCTGGCCACCCCGCTGACGTTGGCGAAGGTACTGCTCCAGGCGGTGCGGCTGCTCAAGGTGGCCGCTGTCAGGTTGGTGCTGCGAAACGGCAGCGCCGCACCCGTGCTGGTGCAGCAGGTGACGATCTTGCGGTTGGTGGCGCTGCTGGCGTCGAGCAGGCTGCTGGCGTTCCAGGCGGCGGTCAGCGTCGGCGTGCCGTCGCTGGCGTAGCTGATGGTCGAGCCGGTGACGGTGCCGCTCCAGGTCTTGGGGTCGTAGCTGGCGGCGTAGTTGGCGCTGCCGCTGTAGGCTTCATTCGGCGAGATCGAGGCCAGCGCGGTGCTGGTGGCGGCCGAGGCTTCGGCGGCGATCTTCGCAAAGGCCTGGCCCAGGCCGCTGATGATCTTGTCGGCCTGACCGCCGGTGAAATAGTTGTCCGGTCGCGGGTTGGTGGTGCTGCCGTTGGTCAGCGTGTCGGCGTTGTTGTCCCAGGCCGAGCTGGGCAAGGTGCCGGTGCCGTTGCTGCCGGCATAGGGGCTGAAGCCGGCCGGCACCTCGAAGCCGCCGTACTTGGCCGCCAGCCAGTACTGGTTCTTGGGCAGGTAGGTCTGGCCTTCCAGCACATCGACCCAGTAGGTGCTGACGGTCTGGGTATCGACCAGATCGCTGCGGATGTCGTGCGTGTGGGCGTCGTAGGCCAGGCCGGCGATGAAGTAGCTGTTGTTGCGTCCGGACGAATAGCTGCCCAGGTTGCTGATGCCTTCGAGCTGGCCGACCATGTCGGTGGCGGTCTTGACGTTGACTGAAGTGTCGGCGCTGACCTCGGTCGGCATGCTCGGCTCGTTGCTGCGGATCGTGCTGCCGTTCAGATTGGCATCCGCCCAGCTGTTGACGTCGCCGATGCCGAGAATGAAGTTCTTCTGGCACGAATAGAGGATCGGATCGGTCCAGTTGGTGATGACCGGAAAGCCGTCCACCCAGGTGGCCAGCGTGCTGGCGCTGCCGGCGCCGGCCAGGCTCGAATAGGCCGGCACGTTGCCGATGTTCTTGAAGTAGCGCAGCGCGGCGTCGTACAGCTCGCTGACCGGGTCGTAGCTCTTGTAGGTCTTGGACGACAGGCCGAAGCGGTTCAGATAGTTGAGCACGCCGCTACTGGTCACGCTGACGCTGTAGCCGCTCTGCGCCAGCGCGGTGCTCTGGGTCGCGGTCGCATCAGTCGCGTCGGGGTTGCTCAGCATGACGCCGTTGCTGGTGTTCCATTCGGGCGCGCTGTTGCTGATCGCCGCCGAGCCGGGCACCGGCTGCTGCGGACCGATGTAGGCCATGCGGGCGCGCAGCACGCCGCCGTCGCGCTGCACGTTGCCGTCGTTCAGGTAGCCGAAGGCGGCGTAGCGCAGCTTCATGGCGTACTGCTGCATCAGCCCTTCCGGCTTGTAGTTGCCGGCCGGGTAGGCCACACAGTTGGTCTCGACGCCGACGCTCGTGTCGCAGACCTTGACGCGGATGTAGACCTCGTAGATCGCGCTGGCCGAGGCCCGGCTGCTGCTGGGGCTGCTGTAGGAATTCAGCCCGGTGTAGTTGAGCGTGCCGGTCGGTGGCGTGGTGTCGGCGCCGAGCGTCGAGGTGGCCGTGCCGGTGACCCACATGCGCGTGCCGCCCTTCCAGATGCGCGTGCTCACCGCCGACCAGTTGAAGGGTGTGGCGCCGCTCACTCCGGACGAAATCTGCTTGTCCGGATAGATGCTGCTGTGGGCGCCGTCGCCGGCGTGGTAGGTCTTGGCCAGGATGGTGCTGCTGGCGTCGTCCACATCGCGCATGCCGCCGGTCAGGGCCCAGCGGAAGGCGTCCAGCGTGTGGGTGCTGGCCCAGTTCAGGTAGTTGCCGCTCCAGAGTGACTTGGCGGCGCTGCTGCTGCAGGCGTGGCTGCTGGCCGCGCTGTCGGGCTGGAAGTAGCTGCTGGAGTAGTCTGCCGCCGCGCTGTTGTAGACCGAGACGTAGCGGTAGCACTTGGCGGCGTCGAAGTAGCCGTAATAGGTGGTCGCGACCGCATAGCTGACCGTGCTCGGGTAGGCCGGTGTGCTGGCGGTCGGCCACTCCACCGAGAGCGCCAGCGCCAGATTGCCCGGCACCTGCACGGTCGAGAACAGCGGTGTGTCGGCCAGGTCGATGTCGGCGGCGTGGCTGGCCGACGCGGCCAGGGCCAGCAGGGCGGCGCCCGCGCGCCACAGGGCACGGCAGGCGGTGGTGGCGTCGGTGGGCATGTCGGGCTCCTGTCGGCGTTCGGTGGGCGCCAGCGCGGTCAGCGCGCCACCGTGGTCTGGAAAAACGCCTGGGTGTTGCGCGGGCCGGTGGCTCGCACGCTGATGCGGTAGACCGGCCGAGTCTGGGCGTTGACCTTGCGGTAGCGGTCGTCGGCGGCGGTGTCGGCGCCGTTGCTGGCGGTGACGCAACTGGTGGCGATGTAGTCGCCGGTGGCGGCGCACTGGCGGTCGATCAGGTAGCGCAGCGTGACACCGGTGGTGCTGTCGCTGATGTCGGCGGCGCCCATGCCGGCGGCGGCGTAGGCGGCGTCGTCGAGCAGCAGGCTCGGGATGCCGTGGCTGTCGCTGGCGAGCCGGGTGGCCGAGTAGTTCTGCGCCAGCGCATGGTTGTTGCGAGTGGTTTCGCTGGCCAGCGCGCCGCTGCTGAGCAGGTTGATGGCCTGCGCGGCGCTGCGTTCAGCCTGATTGACCAGATCGCGCTTGAAGCCCAGGTTGCCGGCCTGCAGCAGCGAGCTGTCCATCGCCCGCAGCAGCGCCGCGCCGCCCACCAGCAGCACCGCCAGCGCGACCAGCGTCAGCAGCAGCACGGCGCCCGCCTGGGCAGTCGAGCGGTGCGACCGGGGTGCGGCGTATCGGTGGGAGGTGGTGGGTCGGAACATCACACGGGCCTTGCGTCGGGGCTAGTCGAGCAGCAGGTTGTTGCGCAGCGGAATGGTCGATTCCAGCGTGCGGTAGCGGTAGCGGCGCTCGGTGCTGCCGAGCGTGCGGGTCAGGGTCAGGTCGCTGCCGAGTTCGGCAAACAGGCTCAGCGTCGCGGGGGCCACCGTGCTGCTGTCGGGCTGGGTGGTGCGCAGGATCAGTCCGAGCCGGATCGCCTTGATGGTCTGCAGCCGGCCGGCGGCTGTGGCGCTGCCGTCGCTGAGCGCGCTCACGGCGTAGTCGCCGCTGGCGGGACTGACCCAGCGGTCGATGCGGCCGTCGCCATCGCTGTCCAGACCGTAGAGCGCGTGCAGCTCGAACACGCCGTCGGCCACCGCCTGCAGCGGCGCACTGCTGGTCTGCAGCAGGTCGTAGCTGTAGAGCGTGTTGTGGTCGCCGACGCCGAGCAGCAAGAAGCTCGGTGGGTTGCCGCTGCCCACATTGCCCAGGTTCAGCGCCACCGCGTCGGCCGACAGATCGGTCAGCGCCGTGCTGCCCAGCGTGCTGGCGTAGTAGCTGCCGGCCAGCGGCAGCGTGGCCGCACCCGCGCTGCTGCCCGAGCCGGCAAAACTGCTGGAAACCTGCTGCACCAGGCAGTCGGCCATGCCGGTCGGGTCGGCTTGCTGATCGGCGATCAGCAGCAGGTCACCGGCCTGGAAACCGAGCGTGCTGCTCAGCAGCAGCGCGCTGGCGTCGGCCACGCTGGCAAAGGCGGTCGGGGTCTCGGCCCAGCCAGCGTTGCCGGACATCACCACCAGCACATCGGAGGTGCTGCCGCTGCCGCTGGGCGTGGTCTGACCGGCGGCGATCAGCACCGGCGCGAGCCGGAACTGGCCGGCGCTGCCGGTCGTGACGTTGGCAAACGGCGCCGGCAGCGCGTTGCTGCCGCGTGGCAGGATCTGCGTGCCCGACTGGGCGGCGTTCAGCAGGCAGCCGTAGCTGTAGGCGGCGGTCTGCGCAAAGCCCGAGCCGGCGTTGCGCAGCCATTTGTCGAGGGCGAGCTCGGCGTAGGCGCCGACCTGGTTGATGTCGTTGACGCTCTGGGTGCGGCGCCGGCTGGCGTCGGTCAGCGTCAGCACGCTCACCACCGCCAGCGTCAGCAGCAGGCCGATGCCGAGTGCCACCATCAGCTCGACCAGCGTCATGCCGCGTTGCGTCGGGCGGCGCTGCGGGCCGAGGCTGGGCGAGTGGCTCATGGCAGCACCACCTGGGTGATGTACTGATAGCTGCTGCTGGCGGTGCTGCGGGTGGTGGGCCGCCAGCTGACGGTCACCGTGACCATGCCGGCGCTGTCGGCGGCGCTGACGGTCGCGGCGGCGTTGGGCAGGCCGGACACGGTGGTGTTCTGCACCTTGCTCTGCCAGGCGCTCAGCGTGGCGCTGGGCAGCGTGGTGCTGTGGTTCAGCCACATCGTGCTGACGATCTCGCTGGCCAGCAAGGCGGCGCGGTTGCGGTCTTCGGTGTCGAGGCTGTATTGCAGCGCCCGGCCGTGCAGCGCCGCCATGCCGAGCACGCCGAACGACAGCACCAGCAGCGCGATCAGCATTTCAATCAGCGAGCTGCCGCAGCTTGGGTCGCGCCGGGCTGGCTGGGGACGCCGATGCAAGGTGGTGCTCATGATGACTCCGCCGTGTCAGCAGCCGTCGGGCGTGCTGTCCGAGAGCGTGCGCGACGGGTCGCACAAGCGCACCTGACCGCCCAGAAACACCTGCAGCTGCAGGGTGCGGCCGGCGCCGATGGCGGTCAGCGTGTAGGTGCTGGCCGTGCTGGCGTCGGTCGGGGCACTGCAGCTGGCACCCAGGCCGGTGGCGCTGTTGCTGACCTGGCGGCCGACCGAGTTGAAGCACAGCAGCGCCGGGCCGCTGATCGTGACGCCGTTCTGGCGCGCGCTGCTGTTGTCCTGGATGTAGTCGTTGTCGCTGGCGGTCTCGCCGCTCAGCAGCGGCAGGCTGCGCATGAACCAGTTCTGGCCGTTGGCGGCTGGGGTGGCGCTGAGCTGCGGCGTCTGATTCGTCAGTGCCAGCACGGTCTGGCGGTTGCGCCGGATCGCCTCGGCTTGCGCCAGCCGCAGGCTGTTCTGCATCTGCTCGGCCACGCCGCGCACTCGGGCGTTGGCGGCCCAGCCGGCCATCGGTGGCGCCGCAGCGGTGAGCAGCAGCGCCATGATGCTCAGCGTGACCATCAGCTCGATCAGCGTGACACCGCGTTGCTGTGAACGGTGGGGATTCAACATGTCTGCCCCTGGCGGGTGATCCAGCACGGCAAGCCACCACTGGGGACCGTGCCCCAGCGGCTCGGCAGCCCGGTGGTGCGCTGGCTGCCGTGGTGATCGATGCTGTAGACAAAGCCGGCCGCCGCGCCGCTGCCGGTGGCGACCAGCGTGTAGCTGCTGGCGGTGGCCGCACTCGGGCAGACCAGCGCAAAGCTGCCGACACTCACGCTGGCGTTGCACGGGCCACCGCTGTAGCTGTGGTGATCCAGAAAATACTGTTCCATCTGCGCGCGGCCGTCACCGAGCGCGGTGAAGGCATCGCCGAGGCGGCTGCGCAGCGCCTGATCGCGAAAGCTCGGGTAGACCAGGCTCGCCACGATCACCAGCACGGCCAGCGCGATCATCAGCTCGATCAGCGTCAGGCCACGCTCGCTGGCGGCGGGGCAACACAGGCGGCTCGGGCGGGTCGGCATGAACGTGCTCGGTAGATCGGTAGACGCAGAACGAAGAATCGACACCTGCCGAGTCTTCCATGACGTGGCTTGGTGCCAGTCCACGAACAGCGGCGCAAAGCCGGTGCTGTTCGTGTCGCTCGGTGCCCTGGCACAGGGTTCGGACGGCTGCTGGTTTATCGGCCAGGAGCGCGCCAACTTGAGCTTGAACAAGCCGGTGCCCGGGCCGCTCATTCCTCAATGACCGGTGGCGGCGCTGGCAAGAATGGCCCGGTGATCTGGAGCCCGCCATGAAGTTGAAGTCGATCAAATCCCTGTGGCCTGTGCCGTGCTGGCGTACTGCCTGGCTGGCCGGGTTGACGCTGGCGCTGCTGAGCTCGGTCTCGGCCGGCGCGCAGACGCTGGCGATGGCCGGCTCGATGGGCGAGCGCGCGGTGCTGGTGATCGATGGCCATGCGGCGGTGGTGGCGCAAGGCAGCAGCGTCGGCAGCGTGCGGGTGCGCCGCATCGAGCCCAGCTCGATCGAGGTGGAAACCGCGACCGGTCGGCGGACCGTCATCCTCGGCGGCAGTCCGGTGTCGGTCGGCTCGGCGGGCGATGTGCCGCCGCAGCGGCAACTGGTGCTGAACGCCGCGCCCGACAAGCTGTTTCGCAGCGAGGCGCTGCTGAACGGCGTGCTGGTCAACGTGGTGGTTGATACCGGCGCCAGTCTGGTGTCGATGTCGCTGCTGCAGGCGCAGCGGCTCGGGCTGGAGCTGGCCCAGGCGCCGCGCACCACCGTGCAGACGGCCAACGGTCAGGTGAACGGCTGGCGCATCACCTTGGAGCGGGTCCAGCTCGGCCGGCTGGAGTCGCGCCGGGTCGACGCCGTGGTGCTCGACACCGATCTGCCGTATGTGCTGCTCGGCAACAGCTTTCTGGGCCGCTTCCAGCTGCAATGGCAGGGCGGCCAGCTGCAGCTGGGCCGGGCGCCTTGATCGGTCGCTCCAATGAAAAAAGAGCCAACCTTGCGGTTGGCTCCAAAAAGCGCCCTTGACTCAAGGCACCGTCCACGTGAAATAGGTTATTGCAAGCTCAGGGCATTGGTCAGATCACCCATCGGTTGACCACCGGCGGCCTTGAGCGCCGCATCGCGACTGGCCAGACCAGGCAAGGTATCGAGACCGAAACGACGCGTGATCAGACGCAGAATCGAGGCTGTGTCGTATTGGGTATGGTCAACCGTGCCTTTCTTGGCCAACGGTGAAACGACGATCGCCGGAATGCGGGTACCGGGTCCGATCAGATCAGCCTTCGGCGGGGCGACGTGGTCCCAGGCACCACCAAATTCATCGTAGGTAATCACGATCACCATGTTCTTCCACTGCGGACTGGCTTGCAGCTTGGCCACCACGTCCGCAATCCTGGTGTCGCCATCGGTGATATTGGCGTACCCCTCGTGCTGGTTGTAGACACCTTCCGGCTTGTAGAACGAGACCGCCGGCAACGTGCCCGCCGCTGCATCGGCAATCAGACCCGTGTAATCCTTGAGGTGCGTGCTGCGGTCGGCAGCGTGGGTCACCGGATCAAACGCAGCGTAATAGTTGAACGGTTGATGGTGCGGCTGGAAATCAACCGAGGTGGTATTGGAAATACCATTGGCGCCGGTCGTGTAAATCACGCTTCGTTTGGTGGCCGGATCTTGTACGCCATCCGAGAGCGCCGCATCCCAGGCGCCGCCATACCATTTCCAGCTGATGTTCTTGGCATTCAGCAGATCACCAATGGTGGTTTTCGTTTGCGCCGGCAGGGTGGTCGCCTTGCTCGGGTCGGCAAACAGGCCGTTGTTGCCGCTCACGTTGACCGGCGTGTTGCCGCTCGGTTGAAAGGGCGGCTGCATGGTATTGACGGCGTAGAACTTGCCGTCACCAAAATAGTTGGCGGGCGTGATGTTGCCGCTCAGCACATAAGCGGGCGGGCCACTCAGCGCCGAGGCCGGGCTGGAGGCTGAGGTGCTCAGCTGCGGCAGATATTTGCCGCCGGTGTCCTTGTTCAGCGCTGCAATGGTCGGTTTGGCGGTGGCCGTGTCCGCATTCGGATATTCGGGGGCGCAAGCGCAAACCAGGTACTGATGGTTCAGGAACGAGCCACCAAAAGCGCCCTGGAAGAAATTGTCGGTCAGCACATATTGCTGCGCCAGCTTGTAGAGCGGCGAGCTGCTGTAATCGAAATGCCCCATCGTCAAGCCGCCGGCATCCGACCAGGCGGCAAACATGTCATTCTTGCCACCATTGATCTGCATCTGATTCTCGAAGAACCGGTGATACAGATCGCGCGTCACGGTCGTCAACCCGAGCGTCACGTTGGCGGTGGCCTGAAAAGCCGTTTCAATGCTGAACGGCAGATTGGGCAGATGCGCGCTCTGGGCCTCGGTCACGCTGGGTATGGCGCCCGCCGGAGTCACGCCACCCCAGGTGGGTGGCAGTTCTGCCAGCACCGTGCTGCTGTCGCGATCTTTCTGTGCAATATAGGTGGTCGAGGCCACGCCGTTGGCGCCGGGGAAATTGCCGAAAAGATTGTCGAACGAGCGATTCTCAGCGTAGATGACGACGATGTTCTGGACCTTCGATTGCAGTGCCGCCGTGGTGTCCACGGTATTTGCTGCATCACTCCCGCAGGCGCCCAGACTGGCGATCGACGTGATCGCCATGGCGATGGCAGTGAATTGGTAGGCCGTTTTCATCAGAGAATCCTTTATGACCATGACACCGTGTGTCGTGCATGGCTGCATGCTGCTTGCTCAGGATGAAAAGGTCATGACGCCTGGGTGACGTCACGATGACACGCTCCATCGGTTGCCGCCCCGTCCGGGCTGTGCGCCACTGTCGCAAGGCGCTGATCCGCAGCGGCGTGTCGCCCTGCTGACTTGCCTTGTTCACGCGCTGGTCATGTGGCTCTGTCAGCATGCGCCGCCATGCGCAAGACCATCGACCTTGTCTACTTCAACGCTGGCGGCGGTCACCGCGCCGCTGCCCAAGCGCTGCAGAGCGTGATCGCGCAGCAGCAACGGCCGTGGACGGTGCGCCCGGTCAATCTGGTCGAGGTGCTGGATCCGGCGGGCAGCTTCTGTCGACTGATGGGTTTTGCGCCGGAGGATCTCTACAACAAGCGGCTGGCACGCGGCTGGACGCTCGGCCTGGCGCAGGAGCTCAAGCTGCTGCAGGCGATGATCCGGATTGCGCATCCGGTCCTGCTGCGCCGGCTGCAGCAGCACTGGCTGCGCAGTGAACCGGATTTGGTGGTGTCCCTGATTCCCAACTTCAACCGCGCACTGCACGAATCGGTGAGCTCCAGCCTGCCGGGCGTGCCGTTCGTGACCGTGATGACCGACATGGCCGATCTGCCGCCGCATTTCTGGATCGAGCCGGGTCAGCGCCAGCACCTGATCTGCGGTACGCCGCATGCGGTGGCGCAGGCGCGTGCCGCCGGGTATGCGCCGCAGCAGATTTCGCAGGTTTCGGGGATGATCCTGCGGCCCGATTTCTACCGTGTCCATGACATCGACCGCGCGCAGCAGCAGCGCGCACTGGGACTTGATCCGGCCCAGCCGACCGGCGTGGTGATGTTCGGTGGCGAGGGCTCGCGGCAGATGCTCGGCATCGCGCAGCAGCTGCGCGAGGTGCAACTGATCCTGCTGTGCGGCCGCAATGCCGCCCTGGCCGAGCGGCTGCGCGCGCTGCCGACGGTGGCGCCGCGCGTGGTGCTCGGTTTCACGCCGGAGGTGGGGCGCTACATGCAGCTGGGTGACTTCTTCATCGGCAAGCCCGGCCCGGGCAGCCTGAGCGAGGCCGTGCAGATGGGTTTGCCGCCGATCACGTTCGACAACGTCTGGACCATGCCACAGGAGCGCTACAACACGCAGTGGCTGCGTGAGCAGGGCCTCGGCTTGGTGCTGCGTTCACCGCGTCAGCTGCGCCAGGGGGTGGCCGAGCTGCTGCAAAGTCTGCCCGAACTGCGTGCGCGGGTGCGCAGCATCGACAACCGCGCGGTGTTCGAGGTGCCGCAGATTCTGGCCCGGCTGCTGGAGCAGGCCGACGGCACCGGGTCGCAGGTTGGCGTTGCCGCTGCCGAGCTGGCGCAGCCCTGAGGGCCGCCGCTCAGGCGCTCAAGCTCAGGCTGAGGTCGCCGGTGCGTTGCCAGGCCTGGGCTTCCTCGCGCAGCAGGTACATGCAGCGCGGGTTGCTGGCGGCCCAGTCAGCGGGCAGCTTCAGGCTGGCGTTGCCATTGACCAGATTCAGATCCGGTGCGGCCGGCAGCAGTTCGCAGCGGGCGTGATAGAACAGCGCCGCCAGTCGCAGCGCCAGCACCTGCGCGGTGCGCTGCGGATCGACCAGCAGTGCTTCGATCTTGCGCAGGCCGCCGCGCTGGCCCAGCACCACGTCGGCGAGCCGACGCTGCTGGCTCTGCGAGAAGCCCGGCGCGTCGATGTGCGCCAGCAAGTAGGCGCTGTGGCGGTGGTGGTCGTGGTGCGACACGCTCATGCCGATCTCGTGCAGCGCGGCGGCCCAGGCCAGCTCCTGGCGCGCCTCCAGCACCGGCGTGCCGACGATCTGGTCAAACAGCGCCAGCGCCAGGGTCTGGACGCGCTTGGCGTGCAGCAGATCGACCTGGAAGCGGCGTTGCAGTTCGGTGACGGTCTCGTCGCGCCAGCCGAGCGTGTCGGGTTCGCGCTGGGCGCGGATGCGTTCGGTCAGGTCGTAGATCACGCCCTGGCGCAGCGCCGCGCGGGTCGGGCGCAGCTCGGCGATGCTGAACTGGCTCATCAGCGCGGCCAGGATCGCCAGCCCGCCGGGCAGCACGGCGCGGCGCTCGTCCTGCAGCGCCGGCAGCTCCAGCGCATCGACATGGCCGGCGGCGATGCACTGGCGGATGCACCAGCGCAGCCCGTTGGTGGTGATGGTGCCGTCGCTGCGGCCGCTGGCGGCCAGGATCTGGCTGACCGCGCTGGCGGTGCCCGAAGAGCCGAGCGCCTCGATCCAGTGCTGCGACTGGAAAGTCTGCAGCGCCTCTTCGAATTCGGCGCCAGCGGCGGTCTGGGCCTGCCGGAACGCCAGTTCGGTGCATTGGCCGTCGGCAAAGAAGCGCTCCGACAGGCTGACGCTGCCGATCGGAAACGATTCGACGTGGCGTGGCGTCTGGCCTTCGCCCAGGATCAGCTCGGTCGAGCGCCCGCCGATGTCGACCACCAGCCGCGCATGCCGGGCCGGCTCCAGATGCGACACGCCAGCGTAGATCAGGCGCGCTTCCTCACGGCCCGAGATGATCTCGATCGGATAACCCAGCACCTGTTCGGCCTGAGCCAGGAAATCATTGCGATTGCGCGCCTCGCGCAGCGTCTGGGTCGCGACCGCGCGCAATTGAGCCGCCGGCAGATGACCGAGGCGCTGGCGAAAGCGCGCCAGGCAGGCCAAGCCGCGCGCAAAGGCGGCCTGGTCGAGCAGGCCATCCTCGTCCAGCCCGGTGCCGAGCCGCACCGTTTCCTTCAGATAGGCGATGCGGCGGTACTTGCCGTCGCGGATCTGGGCCAGCTCCAGCCGAAAGCTGTTCGAACCGATGTCGATCGCCCCCAGGACGCCGCGCCAATGGCTGCCGTGCTGGGGGCTGGTGATGCTGGAGAGCAACCCGGGCGTCGTGCTGATCTCGAACGGATCAAGCGCCACATCGAAATCTGTCGTTGTCACGGCCGCACTTTGCCTGGATGGTAAAAACTCATGGGCGTGATCATGGCGACGGTCTGTGACAGAACGATGGCAGCCGGTCCCGTCAGACCCGCACCAGCCTTATGTGGCTGATTTCCGACGGCGCCCCAAGCCGCTTCGGCGGGCCCCAGTAACCGGTGCCCCGGCTCACGTAGACCCACATGCGCGCATGCCGATACAGGCCGGCCACATAGGGCTGCTGCAGCGGCACGAACCAGCCCCAGGGCATGAACTGGCCGCCGTGCGTGTGGCCGGACAGTTGCAGGTCGAAGCCGGCCGCCGATGCTGCGGCCGCGCTGCGCGGCTGGTGCGCCAGCAGCACCTTGAGCGTGCCTTGCGGCGCCTGAGCGAGCGCGGCGGCCGGGTCGCTGCGCTGATCCGGCTCGAAGTGGTCGGCGTTGTAGTCGGTCACGCCGGCCAGCACCAGCCGGGCGTCGCGCTGCTGCAGCACCACGTGCTGGTTCATCAGCACCGTCAGGCCGAGCCGGCGCAGCTCGGTGACCCAGGCGTTGGCGCCAGAGTAGTACTCGTGGTTGCCGGTCACGGCGTAGACGCCGTGGCGCGCGCGCAGGCCGCCGAGCGGCGCGGTGTGCTCGGTCAGTGCCGCGACGCTGCCATCAACGACGTCGCCGGTGATGACGACCAGATCGGCCTGCAGCGCGTTGACGGCGGCCACCACCGCCTCGACATAAGGCCGGCGGATGGTCGGGCTGACGTGCAGGTCGCTGATCTGTGTGATCGTGAAGCCGTGCAGATCGGGATGCAGGCCATCGATCGGCACATCGACGCGGCGCACCGCTGCCGGCTGGCGCGCGTTCCAGGCGCCCAGCGCGGTGGCCAGCCCGGCCAGCGCCAGCACGCCGACGGCCGAGCCGGATGTGCACGGCGCTGCGTCGCTCGCCAGCCAGTGGGCGAGCAGCAGCAGCGGCTCGCGCAGCAGCGTCAGCACGAACATCGACGAAAACCAGCCCATCGCGATGAAACCCGGCCAGACCCAGGCGTTGTCGGCGTGCCCGCCGTGGCGCTTGAAATGGGTCCGCCAGAGCATCAGCATCGCGATGGCAGAGGCGGCCACCGTCAGGCCGGTCAGCCCGGCGAGCAGCGGCCAGGCGGTCAGCGCCGGCACCAGCCGGACGCCGACGTAGAGGTGGGAGAGCAGCAGGATCAGCGGCAGCATCGTCAGGCCAGTGGTGAGAGACGGGTCACCATAGCTGAGGCGGCTGTGCCGCGCTGCAAGAGGGCCGGGCTGGTGCCCGGCTTGCCCTCACTCGATCGGCGTCAGCTTGGCGACGCTGAGCGCCAGCCACTTGCTGCCGTGGCGGCCGAAGTTGACCTGCGCGCGCGCATCGGCACCGCTGCCTTCGAGCGTCAGGATCACGCCTTCGCCGAACTTGGTGTGGAACACGCTCTGGCCCCGGCGCAGGCCGTGGCCGGCACTCTGCGCGGCACTGGTGGCCATTGCCGACGGCACCGCTGAGGCCCAGGTGGGCGGCGGGGCCGGGGCGGTTGGCGCATGCCAGCCGGGGTTGCGCCCGGCGCTGCTCGGCGAGCTGGCGCTGTTGCGCTGCCAGGTCTGGGTGTAGCCGGAGCCGAAGCCCTGCTGGCGCGGCGAGATCCACTTCAGCGCGCCGTCCGGCAGCTCTTCGAGGAAGCGACTGCGCACGTTGTAGCGCGTCTGGCCGTGCAGCATGCGCGTCTGGCTGAACGAGATGTAGAGCCGCTGGCGCGCCCGTGTGATCGCCACGTACATGAGTCGGCGCTCTTCTTCCAGGCCGTCGCCGCCGGCCTTGGTCAGACCGGTGAGCGAGTTCTCGTGCGGGAAGATGCCTTCTTCGAGCCCGGTGATGAAGACGGCGTCGAACTCCAGCCCCTTGGCGGCATGCACCGTCATCAGCTGCACGGCGTCCTGGCCGGCCTGCGCCTGGTTGTCGCCGGCTTCGAGCGAGGCGTGGGTCAGGAAGGCCGCCAGCGGCGACATGATCTCGCCGGTGTCGGCGTCGGGCAGCGGGTTGGTCTGGGCGACGGCGGTCGGCAGGCCTGCGGCCAGGCTGCCGGGGCCGGTTTCATCGACCGGCAGCGCCACGGCGTCCTTGCCGAAGCCTTCCTGCGTCACGAAGGCCTCGGCGGCGTTGATGAGTTCTTCCAGGTTCTCGATGCGGTCGGCGCCTTCCTTCTCGCTGCGGTAGAAGGTGATGAGGCCGCTGGCGTCAAGCATCTGCTCGATGATTTGGCGCAGCGTCAGGCCGTGGGTCTGCTCGCGCAGGCCGTCGATCAGGCGGTTGAAGGCACCGATCTTGCTGCCGGCCGCGCCGCTCAGCGCGCTGACGCTCTGATAGAGGCTGCGCCCGCTGGCGCGCGCCAGATCCTGCAGTTGCTCGACCGAGCGCGCGCCGATGCCACGGGTCGGGAAGTTCACCACGCGCAGGAAGCTGGTGTCGTCGTTCGGGTTCTCGATCAGGCGCAGATAGGCCAGTGCGTGCTTGACTTCGGCGCGCTCGAAAAAGCGCAGGCCGCCGTAGACGCGGTACGGCATGCCGGCGTTGAACAGCGCCGACTCGATCACGCGCGACTGCGCGTTGCTGCGGTACAGCACGGCGATCTCGGAGCGGGCCATGCCAGCACGGTTCAGCTCCTTGGCTTCTTCGAGCAGCCAGGCCGCTTCGGCAAAGTCGCTGGTGGCCTCCATCACGCGCACTGGCTCGCCGGGGCCGGCCTCGGTGCTGAGGTTCTTGCCGAGGCGCTGGGTGTTGTGGCTGATCAGCGCGTTGGCCGAGTCGAGGATGTTGCCGAACGAGCGGTAGTTGCGCTCCAGCTTGATGATGTCCTGCACCTGGTACTCGCGCTCGAAGTCGGCCATGTTGCCGACCTGCGCGCCCCGGAAGGCGTAGATGCTCTGGTCGTCGTCGCCGACCGCGAAGATGGCGTTGCCGCCTTCGGCCGGCTCGCCGGCCAGCATCTTCAGCCAGGCGTACTGCAGCCGATTCGTGTCCTGGAACTCGTCGACCAGGATGTGGCGGAAACGGCGCCGGTAGTGCTCGCGCAAGCTGGCGTCGTCGCGCAGCAGTTCAAAGCAGCGCAGCATCAGCTCGGCGAAATCGACCACGCCTTCGCGCTGGCACTGGTCCTCGTAGGCCTGGTAGATCTCGATGTATTTCTGCGTCTGCAGGTCGCGCGGCTCGATGTCCTTCGGCCGCTTGGCCTCTTCCTTGCTGGCCGAGATGAACCAGCTCACCTGCTTCGGCACGAAGCGTTCCTCGTCGAGCTTCATCGCCTTGATGATGCGTTTCACGGCGCTGAGCTGATCGGCGGTGTCGAGGATCTGGAAGCCCTGCGGCAGGCTGGCCGCTTTCCAGTGCGCGCGCAAAAAGCGGTTGCACAGGCCGTGGAAGGTGCCGATCCACATGCCGCGCGCGTTCACCGGCAGCAGGGTGGTCAGGCGCGTCAGCATTTCCTTGGCGGCCTTGTTGGTGAAAGTGACGGCCAGCAGGCCGCCGGGCGTGGCCTGGCCGGTCTGCAGCAGCCAGGCGATGCGGGTGGTCAGCACACGGGTCTTGCCGGAGCCGGCGCCGGCCAGGATCAGCGCGGGCCGAGGCGGCAGCGTCACGGCCGCGAGCTGTTCCGGGTTCAGGTTGGCGAGCAGGCCGCGCGGCAGCGGCGGGGTGGCCGGTGCGTCGAGCGGGAAGGGGGCGTCATCGAAAGGCAGGTCAGGCATGCGAGGATTGTAGAAAGCTGCCTCGTCTGCGCGGCCAGGATGGTTCTGATGCTGAGTCTGTCGACCTTGACCCGAAGCCCGAAACTGCCGGTCTGGCTGCGTGCGGCCTCGCAGCCACGGCTGAGTCTGGCCTTGCAGGGCGGCGGCGCGCATGGCGCCTACACCTGGGGCGTGCTGGATGCGTTGCTGGAAGCGGACCGCTACCAGTTCGACGCCATCAGCGGCACCAGCGCCGGCGCGATGAACGCCATCGTGATGGCGCAGGGCTTGATGGCCGGCGGACCGCAAGGCGCGCGGGCAGCGCTGACGCGTTTCTGGCTCAGCGTCGCCGGCAAGGTGCCGTTTGAGTGGTTCAGCGCGGGCGATGAGGCCGAGCCCAGTCTGTCACCGGCCGCCCGGGTGATGCTGCAGTGGGCGCAGTTCCTGTCGCCGGCGCAGCTCAATCCGCTCGGACTCAACCCCTTGCGCGAGCTGCTGGCCGAGCAGGTCGATTTCGAGCGGCTGCGACGGCACAGTCCGGTGCAGCTCAGCATCGCGGCGACCCAGGCCAACACCGGCCGCTTGCGGCTGTTCGGCAATGCCGAGCTGTCGGTCGATGTGGCGCTGGCCTCGGCCTGCCTGCCGACCCTGCATCACGCCGTGGTGATCGATGGCGAGCCGTACTGGGACGGCGGCTACAGCGCCAATCCGGCCTTGTTTCCGCTCACCGAGGCCGGGCGCGCCGACGATGTGCTGATCGTGATGCTGAGCCCGCTGGTGCACGGGCCCACGCCGGTCAGCGCCAACGAGATCCGCACCCGCGCGGTCGAGATCGCCTTCACCTCGCCGTTCCTGCGCGAGGCCCAGCTGCTCGGCGCGGCCTGCGCCGAAGCGCGCCAGTCGCTGCTGCGGCTCGGCTCGCTGGAGCGCCGGCTGGCGCGGCTGCGCTGGCACCTGATCGACGCCCAGGACGCCCTCGGCCATCTGCCGACCGAAACCAAGCTGATTGCTCGCAAGGCGTTTCTGGAGCGCCTGTGTGCCCTCGGCCGAGCGCGGGCGCAGGACTGGCTGGCCCGCTCAGGCGACGCGGTGGGCGCGCGTGCCAGCATCGACCTGGAGCACCTGCTGGCCTGAAGTTGCATGCCAGACACCCCCAAAAGAGGGTAGTAACCGTGACGGATTCCTCATTAGGATGCGTTTCATGGGGGGAGTCCTTGATGAAAACATTGTTGATCAGTGACAACGCAGCGCTGCAAGCCGACCTGGATCGGGCTTTGCAAGGGCTGGATGACTTCACCGAAGTCTGGCGCACACCGGTGCCGCGCGAAGCCGCCTGGTTTCTGGTGCGGGATGCCGATGTCGATGTGGTGTTTGTCGATCTGAGCTGGTGTGGCCACCAGTTGTTGCCGGCCGTCATCAACACCATCCATCCCTGGCTTGAGCACACCAAGGTGGTGCTGCTGCTGAATCGCCTCGACGATCTGGGCCAGCCAGGGCTGCGCCGCGTGCGCGCTGATCTGTGCGTGCCGCGCTCCACCCCGCCGCGAACCTTCCAGGCGGTGCTGGCTGAAACCCTCTGGGGCCCGACGCAGCAGGCGCTGGCAGCCTGATCTGCGTAGAATCAGCCACCGGGCCCACATTCAGGCGCCCGGTTTTTTGTGTCCGCCGCTCTCGCGCGGAACGCCAAACCTGGCCCCCGGTCAAGCGCTCGCAGCCCTGCGGATGCACTGCCTCAACGCATCCCGTTTCTGATGCCGCGTGAGCTTGAACCATGGAAATCTTTGACTACGACAACGTCCTGTTGCTGCCCCGCAAGTGCCGGGTGGACAGCCGCAGCGAATGTGACGCCTCAGTGGAATTCGGCGGCCGGCGCTTTGCGCTGCCGGTGGTGCCGGCCAACATGAAGACGGTGCTTGACGAGCCGATCGCGCGCTGGCTCGCCGCCAACGGCCACTTCTACGTCATGCATCGCTTCGACCTCGATGCGGTCGCGTTTGCGCGCGGCATGCGCGAGGCGGGCTTGTTCGTCTCGATCAGCTCGGGCGTCAAGCCGGAGGATGCGGCGGTGATCGACCAGCTGGCAGCGGACGGTGTCGGCGCCGACTACATCACCATCGACATCGCGCACGGCCACGCCGACAGCGTGCGGCGCATGATCGAGCACATCAAGACCAAGCTGCCCGACACCTTCGTGATCGCCGGCAACGTCGGTACGCCCGAGGCGGTGATCGATCTGGAGAACTGGGGCGCCGACGCCACCAAGGTCGGCATCGGCCCCGGCAAGGTCTGCATCACGCGGCTCAAGACCGGTTTCGGCACCGGCGGCTGGCAGCTCTCGGCGCTGAAGTGGTGCGCCCGGGTTGCGACCAAGCCGATCATTGCCGACGGCGGCATCCGGCACCACGGCGACATCGCCAAGAGCGTGCGCTTCGGCGCCGCGATGGTGATGGTGGGCTCGCTGTTTGCCGGCCACGAGGAGTCGCCGGGCCGCACGGTCGAGGTCGATGGCCAGCTCTACAAGGAGTACTACGGCTCGGCCAGCGACTTCAACAAGGGCGAATACAAGCACGTCGAAGGCAAGCGCATCCTGGAGCCGGTCAAGGGCAAGCTGGCTGACACGCTGCGCGAGATGCGCGAAGACCTGCAGAGCTCGATCAGCTACGCCGGTGGCCGGCTGCTGACCGACATCCGCAAGGTCAACTACGTCATCCTGGGCGGCGACAACGCCGGTGAGCACCTGTTCATGTGATCAGGCGTAGGCGCCGGTCTTGAAGACCGCCACCGTGCCGCTTCTTTGAATTTCAGCGATCCATCATGCCGGGCAGCGGTTCGCCATCCTGGATCAGCCGGCCGCTGCGGCGACCGCTTTGCAAGGCTTGCACGCTGGTGGCGGCCGAGTTGGCGGTGGCCGGGCAGCTGCCGGTGTCGATGTGCTGCAGGGCGGCGGCCGTGAGCGCCTCGGCCGGATCGCCCAGTGCGTGTTCGACGTCGTCGCTGGCGGCGCAGGTCGGGCTGATGCCGCTGGTGTAGCCGCCCGCGCCCAGGGCGTTGACCGACTCGAAGTTGAGCGCGCTGAATGTGTTGCCGCAATGCTCGACCGGGTTGAAGCCGTAGGGCTTGCCGCAGGTGGTGGCGCCGATCTGGATCACCTGCACAAAGGGCTTGAGCCCGTTGATGACCAGTTCGCTCGCCGAGCAGGTGCGCACGCCGGTCAGCACGTAGACCCGTGGCAGGTTCAGCTTGCTCAGCCCCGGCGTGAACGCAAAGCGGGTGTTGGAGGCCTGGTGCGCGGCGTTGTACCTGAGCGTGGCAAAGGTCTGGCCGTAGACACCGTCACCGCCGATCGCCGAGGCCAGGTCACGCGCAATGCGCACCAGTCCGCCGCCGTTGTAGCGCAGGTCGAGCACCAGATCCTGCACGCCGGCATTCGCGAACTGGGTCAGGCTGCTTTGCAGCGCGCTCATGCCGCTGTCGATGAAGGTCCGGTACAGCAGATAAGCCACCTTGCGCCCGCCCACGCTGGTGACGATCAGCGGTGTGCCGACTGGCGCCAGGTCATAGATCGTGGCGTTCAAGCTGATCTGGCGTGACACCGGGCTGTTCAGGCTGTCGCGAATCTGCACGGTGATGTGCTCGCCCGCCGTGGTGGCGCTCAGGCTGGCGGAGAGCTGATTGGTGCTTTTCAGCGTGGCGCCGTCGGTGCCGTTGATGCTGTCCACCACCATGCCGCGCCGCACTCCAGCCCAATCGGCCGCCGAGCCAGGCGCCACATCGCGCACGCGCAGCGGCAGCGGATCGGTGCTCTGGCCCGCCACCGCCAGGCCGTAGCCGAAGGTCTGGCCGGCGCCGAAGAACCGGTTGTAGCTGACGCTGTCCTGCACGTAGCTCCAGTGATCCGCGCTGACCAGCAGCGCCCCGAAGTAACGGTCGATCGAATCGAACACCTGCGTTGCCGGCGGATCCTGGATCAGGGTGTTGAAGTAGTAGTGATCGTGCATCTCCGTGTGCAACCAGGTCTGCTGCGCCGCCAGGCTGCAGTCCGCGCCACTGCCGCCGCCGTCACCGCCGCCGCCACCGCCGCCACAGCTGGCCAGCAGGCCGCTGCACAGCAGTGCCGCTGCGAGCGCCGTCCGCCCGTTCACAGCCCGACTCCGCGCAGATCCAGCTGGCCGTTGCGCATCGGCGGGCACCAGTACGCCGCGCTCTCGATCGGGCGGGTGAAGCTGAACAGACGGTCGATCAGGCCGTCCTCGCAGCCGGCCATGCGCGCCAGCTGCGCTTCGAAGGCCGCCAGGCTGGCACCGAAGGCGACGAACACCAGGCCGCCACGCTGACCGTCCACCCAGGGCATCGAGCGGCGCAGCACAAAGGCTTCGGGCGTGAAGCTCTCTTGCGCGGTGCGTTGCACATGGGCGGTCGGCGGGGCGTCGTCGAGCTCTTCGTTGTCACTGCGGCGCCGGCCGATGGCGTGGTCTTGCGCCGCATCGGACAGGGCGTCGAAGCGCTGCAGGTCGTGCAGCCAGGTCTGCACGGCGACAAAGCTGGAGCCGTCCAGTCCGGCGCCGGCGCCTTGCAGCAGCGCCGCTGCCACGGCGGCCTCGTCTTGCGGGTTTTCGGTGCCGTCTTCGTAGCCGGTCAGATCGCGGCCCTCGGCATGGCGGAAGGCGTCTTGCACACCGTCGAGCTCGAAGGCCGGCGCGAGCAACTGTTCGAGCTGGCGGCTGCGCTGCAGCAACACGCCACGGTCAACGCTGTCGGCGCGCAACCACAGCCAGAGCGCCGCCGGGTTGGTCGGCAGCGCGACGCGGGCGCCGGCCGGGGGAGTCAGCTCGTGCAAGTGGGCAATCTCTGCGCCGAGGGCCGCCACCAGGCTGGCGCCCAGACCGACCAGCGTCTGCACCCCATCGACCTGTGCGGCCAGGGCTTGCAGCACCGCAGCGGTCGCGGTGGCATCAGCGCGCAGCTGGAAGCGCATATAACGCGCCTGGGCGGGAACACCGGCCAGCAGGCCGGTTTGGGCGGGCAAGGTCATGGCGATCACGCTCCGAGGTGGAAAAGCGTGATCGTACGCACAGATGGCGTGCTCGGCCAGATTGCCGTCCGGGTCTGGTGGCGCGGCCGGATCAGCCGGCGCGGCTCAGCACTCCAGGTTGTCGATCAGCCGGGTGCTGCCGATGCGCGCCGCGCCGAGTGCGACCAGCGGCACGCCAGCGGCCAGCTCGTCGGCCGAGGGCGCCAGCAGGTCGCTGCGGCGGCGCAGCGTCAGGTAGTCGGGCTGCCAGCCGCGCGCGGCCAGCGCGGCGCAGGCC
>JBFPGZ010000033.1:0-7748 GCA_041083665.1 Leptothrix sp. (in: b-proteobacteria) | reverse complement strand
GGAGCCCATCGGCTACATCCCGCCTGCAGAAGCTGAGGCAAACTACTACCGGCAACTCGCCGATCAGGCCGCCACGGTGGTGGCCTGACTTAAACCAAACAGCCTCCACGAAAACCGGGGCGGTTCATCCTTGTCGCCGGCCTTGATGGCCCAGCAGATGCGCAGCGGTCTGTAAGCAATATTGACTCGAACCGTTTCCATGCAGGCAACCTTCTAGTTCAGCTTGGCAGTGACGCACGACGCGACCGGATGTTCATTGTTCCTGAAACACCAACTCACCGCGCCTCAACTTGCAATCGAACTCCGCCCGATTCCTGCCTTGAGCCGCAGCAGACTGATCAATCGTTCGATTCCACCTGCTCGAGAAGCCACGAACATCTTGGTCGCAGAGGCCTGCTTCGAGGCACCGAGACATGGTGTCTGTAGGGCAGCAACGGGTCGTGACCCGACATTAGCCACGGCGTGGGCGAGATGAAGGTAACCGCTAGGCAATGTGGCATGTCGAGGAGGTGGATGACGCAGCCTGCTTTGACGGCATCTGGTGATGCGCCATGCGGGCGCGACTCACATCCAAGTGCGCCCGTCTTTCGGCACTGCCCCGGTGCCTGCTCAGCGCATGAACGATGCGTTCCGGCCGCTCATGCCGGTTGCAGGAGTCCATCGTCACTTCGCTGAGCGACACAAATTGTCACCGGCAAAAAATTGACCTGCCTGCAGCCCCCGGTTGGCACCCGAATCGCCCCCAAATCCACGTGAAAACTGTCACGTTTTGACAGTCACCGGCACCTTCTGGGCTGGCACGCCCTCTGCACTCCAGCGAACCGTTGTCGGTTCAAAAAGGAAACGCTGTGCAGAACAAAACTCAACGAGGTGTCTCTCTGGTCGAGCTGATGGTGGTCGTGGCCATCGTGAGCCTGTTGAATGGGCTGGCCCTGCAGGCTTCGCTGCAATGCATCGAGCGCGCCAAAGGGGTCATGGCCGTCATGACCGAACAAGCCAACCGCCTGTACAGTGCAGCCGCGACGGTGGACGGATGTGCCAACGCATCGCCGAGCGCCGACGAGCGCCCCTGCGAATAGGGCAGCCAGACCGTGCGGGCGCGACTCGCGCCCCCGAAATCAAAGGTTGGTGACGCGGGCCACTTCCCGGCCGCAGCGCAGGGCTAAGATCACCTTCACCCACAGGCACTTGGTCTCCACCATGAAGCTCACACTCTGGCTCGCGCTTGTTCTACCGCTTCTTGGCGCATGTGGCGGTGGTAGCGACCCTCCAACGCCCGTGCCCTTCCAGACACTGCAGCTGCAAGCGCTGCCAGCCTTTGCAGCTGGAACATACGACCTGCGGACGCAGTCGGACTGGAGCAGCGCTTGGGCCTCGGCGCCACAAACATTTCCTGGGGATCTGGACCCGACCGCCATCAAGCCGGTTCCGTCGGTTGACTTCCAAAACAACTCGGTGGTGGGTGTCTCACTCGGCGTGGGCATCCGGTGCTACATCCCGGAGATCGTCGAGGTTTCGTTCAGGCCGGGAGAACTTCTGGTGAAGTACCGGTCGGGCGAACCTTCTGGCCCGACAACGCTGGCTTGTCTGCACAACTGGCCGCTGACGACCTTCGCCACGGTACCCAAGTTTCAAGGCACCGTCACGTTTACCCGCGTCAGCAGTTGAGCGCCTGCCACTCTGGGCCAGCTGCGCAAAGACCTGCCACACCGGTCGGCGACAATCTGCAGATGGCTCAAGGCAAGCGAATTTCTGTGGACATTGGCGACGACGCCCTCCAAACCATCAAGGACATGGGGGCCGCCGCCAAGCTGGCCCGCACCCATGCGGGCGAAGGCCAGGCGGTGGCAGCAGCCCGCCTGGGTGTTCATGTGCAAACCATCGCCCGGATCGAATCGGGTGAACCGGGCGTAGCGATCGGGCACGTGCTGGGTTTGCTGGCGCTCTACGGCATCTCGGCCAGGCTGCTGCAGCCTGCTGCACGCGGCTGACCTTGCCCCTACGCGGCGCATGCATTAGCGCGCCTGGACCACGCGCGGGCCGGCGGCGTCGCATCATTCAGCGGCGGCCATCTGTGCTGCGGCCGCGTGGAAGGTGCTTATGTCGGCAAGCGTCGATCGGCGCGATTTTCTGCGCCTGTGCGGGCTGGGGGGCGTGGTGTTTGCGTCCGGGCTGGCGGGTTGTGCCGGTTACGGCACGGCGGCCCAGCCGCCCGACTTCCACTTCGTGCAGCTGTCGGATGCCCATTGGGGCTTCAAGGGGCCGGTGATCAACCCCGAGGCCGGCACCACGCTGCAACGCGCCGTCGCGGCCGTCAACGCGCTGGCCAGCCCGCCTGATTTCATCGTCTTCACCGGCGATCTGACCCACACCACCGATGACCCGCAAGAGCGCCGCAAGCGCATGCGCGAATTCAAGGCCATCGTCGCCGACCTGAAGGTCAGCGAGGTGCATTTCCTGGCCGGTGAACACGATGCCTCGCTCGACCACGGCGCAGCCTTTCAGGAGCTGTTCGGGCCGACGCATTACAGCTTCGACCACGGCGGCGTGCACTTCATCGCCGTCGACAACGTCTCGGATCCGGCGGCGCGCATCGGCGATGAGCAGCTCGCCTGGCTGAAGGCCGACTTGGCGCCGCAGGCGGTGGACGCGCCGATCGTGGTCCTCACGCATCGGCCGCTGTTTGACCTGGCGCCGCAGTGGGACTGGGCCACCCGCGACGGCGCGCAGGCCATGGCGCTGTTGCTGCCCTACCGCAACGTCACGGTGTTCTACGGCCATATCCACCAGACGCATCACCACATGACCGAGCACATTGCGCACCACGCGGCGATGTCGCTGATCTTTCCGCTGCCGGCGCCCGGCTCGCAGCCCAAGCGCGACCCGCTGCGTTGGGACGCGGCGCATCCGTTTGCCGGCCTGGGCTTTCGGGCCATCGGCGAGTCGGGCCTGCCGATGCAAGCCAGCCTCACCGAACATCCACTCGCCGAGGGTTGAACACCATGCTGCAACGCCGCCAACTCTCCGCTGCGCTCGCGGTCGGCACGCTGGGCCTGGCCTGCGGTGGACTGCGCTGGGCCTCGGCGCAGACCGCTGCGCCAGCGGCCAGGCACATCGCCATCGTGGCGCGCAAGTTCGTCTTCCTGCCGAACCAGATCACCCTGAAGCTGGGTGAGCCGGTGGTGCTCGAATTCACGGCCCCCGAGGTGGTGATGGGTTTCTTTGCGCCGGACTTGCAGCTGCGCGCCGTCATCGTGCCCGGCGAGGTGGCACAGCTGCCGTTCGTGCCGCAGCGCGCCGGCCAGTTCGATTTCCTGTGCGACATCTTCTGCGGCGACGGCCACGAGGGCATGAACGGCACCATCACCGTGGTGGCCTGAACTTCAGCCGTGTTTGCGCCAGAACCGGGGCGCATGCGGTAGCGCCGCCAACGCCTCGACACAGCGCGCCTGCGCCGCAGCCTGCTGCGCCGCCAGCCAGCCGAGCGCGTACCAGGCGCGCGGGTCGGCAGGTACCAGCGCTGCAAACTGCTGCGTGGCCACCTGCAGATCGTTGTACTGCCCGAGTGCGTCCTGTGCGGGTTGCAGCACCGTCAGATAAGCCGCCACTTTCTTGGCCGGATACAGCGCCGCCGCCAGCTCGACCGAATAGCGCAGCCGCTTCAGGCGCTTGCGCAGGCGGTGCTGCGCCTCGGGCGCCAGCGTGGCGAAACCGGCGCAGTCCTTGCTCAACCGGCGGTGCTGTCGTTTGATGGCTTCGCGCAGCAGCGGCTCCAGCGCCGGCGGCGTTGCGGCTGACTCGGGCGTCGTCGCGAGTGGCGCTTGCGCCAGCCGGATCAGCGCCAGCCACAGCGTCTGGATGCTGCGGGTGCGCAGCAGCTCATCGGCCGTGCTGCTCAGCGCCGCCGGGGGCAGATCGGGCACCGGGCCGCCGGTGGCACGCAGCGCCGGCAGCCAGAGCTCTTCGAGCGCATCACGATCACGCGCCGCCCCCAGGTGCGCAAACAGATCGGCCAGCTGCAATTCGAGCTCGGCACATGCTGCGGCAACGGCGGTGTCGCCAGCCAGCAGCGCAGCGAACTCGTGCAACACGGTGCGCAAGCGCCGCAGCCCGACGCGCAGCTGGTGCAGATGCTCGGGCTGGCCGAGCCCGCCGGCCAGCTCGGACGCGTTGGCCAGCACCTGCTCCAGGCAGGCGGCCAGCATCACGCGCAAGGCGGTGGCCGGTGCCATGTCGGCGCGCAAGGGCAACGCCCGAGCCCGCAGCGGGGTGCCGTGCTGCAGGCCGCGCGCCAGCCGGTCACCGCGTTCGGCCTTGCTGCGCACATCCAGCCACAAGCCGTGGCGGCGCACCCAGCGCTGCGCCAGCTCGATCAGGCCCTGCGGCGTGCCGCTGATCAGCTCGAACTCCAGCTCGCAGACCGGCAGGCGGCGCTCACCCGGCGCAGTGATGGCGCCCTGGTCCAGCGCCAGCTCGACCACCGTACCGGCGGCGCGCACCAGCCGATGCGTGCGCGCCATGTCGGTGCCGTACTGCAGCTGCAGCGCCTGCGCATCACAGCCGGCGCGCGCCAACAGCGCCAGCAGTGCAGCGCCGGCCGGTGTGCCGGCATGGCGGGCCAGATCAAGCTGCGGCGCCGCCACATCGGGCAGCGGGGCGTTGTGTTCCAGCCGCTGCATCAGGCCATCACCACGGCCCTTGAGGGTCTGCACCCAGCACGGCCCCTCCTTGCGCAAGCGCAGCGCAAAGCCGGCCTGGCCAAGCAGGCGGTCAGCGGTGTCGTAGTACTGCGCCTGCAAGCGGGTGCATTCGGCCGTCCGCCCCGCCACCGCCTTGGCCACGGCAGCCTGAGCCATGGCGGGGATCTGGAACTTGAGTTCGATTTCTTTCATGTTGCACTTTCCCATCCATCAGCGGCTTTCATTATTGGTGCGGCGGCAGGCAGCCCAAGCTGGCCGTCAGCCGCTGCCCGGTAAAATCTCAAGCTTCGCTGCATCAACCGCCCACACACCATGCCGTTCTTCTGGAAACCTTACCTCTCTGAAGCCACCGAGTTCATCGACAGCCTGAAGAAGAACGACCCGAAGCTGGAAGAACGTCAACGCCAGGGCCGCGCGCTGCTGTGGGATCTTGAACAGGACCGCAGCGCCCAAGCCAACTTCAACGAAGCCCGCGTGCCGCAGCAACCCTACGTCTACAAGACCAACGGTTGAGCACAACCCCGCCGTCCGACACGGGCTTGGGCCTGGCGCCGGACGCTGCGGCGGATCCGGCGGCGCTGGCGCATCTGTACGGCGAGCCGCTGTTTGCGCTGCCGCACGATCTCTACATCCCGCCGGATGCGCTGGAGGTGTTCCTCGACACCTTCCAGGGGCCGCTGGATCTGCTGCTCTACCTGATCCGCCGGCAGAACTTCAACATCCTCGACATCCCGATGGCGGATGTGACGCGCCAGTACCTGGCCTACGTCGAGCAGATCCGCAACCACAACCTCGAACTCGCCGCCGAGTACCTGCTGATGGCAGCCGTGCTGATCGAGATCAAGTCGCGCATGCTGCTGCCGGCCAAGAAGGCCGACCACGACAACGAGGCCGAAGACCCGCGCGCCGAGCTGGTGCGCCGGCTGCTGGAATACGAGCAGATCAAGCAAGGCGCGCAGAAAATCAACGCCCTGCCGCTGCTGGAGCGCGATTTCTGGCCCGCGCTGGTGCACATCGACGAGTCGATCGAGCCGCGCTTTCCCGACGTCAGCCCGGACGATCTGCGCGCCGCCTGGCTCGACGTGCTGCGCCGCGCCAAGCTGATCCAGCACCACCGCATCTCGCGCGAGCAGCTCTCGGTGCGCGAGCACATGTCGATCGTGCTGCGCACGCTGCAGGGCCGGCGCTTCCTGGAGTTCCAGGAGCTGTTCGACATCCAGCGCGGCGCCCAGGTGCTGGTGGTGACCTTCATCGCCATGCTGGAACTGGCCCGCGAGCAGCTGATCGAGCTGACCCAGGCCGAAGCCTTTGCGCCGATCTATGTGCGGCTGACGTATCGGCCGGTGTAGCCCCAGCAAACCCGCACTGCTGACGCGGCGGCACAACCAGCGTGCAGGATTTGTATGATGCGCCGCAACAACAACCCTGCACCTAGAATCCCGCGCCATGAGCAGCCACGCCCAACCGACCGCCCCGTCCGGCCGCCGCAAACCCGTTTCGCTGCAGACCCTGCGCGAGATGCACGCGCGCAGCGAACCGATCGCGATGCTGACCGCCTACGACGCCACGCTGGCGCGAGTCGCTGACGACGCCGGCATCGACACGCTGCTGGTCGGCGACTCGCTCGGCAACGTCATCCAGGGCCACACCAGCACGCTGCCGGTCTCGCTCGACGAAATGGTCTATCACACCCGCTGTGTCGCCCGGGGCCTGACGGCCGGCGGCGGCGCGGCGTTCCTGATCGCCGACCTGCCGTTCGGCAGCTACCAGGAAAGCGCCGCGCAGGCGCTGCGCTCGTCGGCCGCGCTGATGCAGGCCGGCGCGCAGATGGTCAAGCTGGAAGGCGGCGGCTGGACGCCCGAGATCGTGCGCCTGCTGGTCGAGCGCGGCATGCCGGTCTGTGCCCACCTGGGCCTGACGCCACAGAGCGTGCACGCCCTGGGCGGCTTTCGTGTGCAGGGCCGCGACGAGGCCGGCGCCGCCACCTTGCGCCGCCACGCCAAGGAGCTGGCCGACGCCGGCGCGGCGATGCTGGTGCTGGAGCTGATGCCCTCGGCAGTGGCCGCCAGCGTGCAAGCCGACAACCCGGGCCTGATCACGATCGGCATCGGCGCCGGTGCCGGCACCGCCGGCCAGGTGCTGGTACAGCACGACATGCTGGGCCTGACGCGCAGCCGGCTGCCGCGTTTCGTGCGCAACTTCATGCTGGAAGGCGGCAGCGTCGAAGACGCGATGCGTCGCTACGTCGCGGCCGTCAAGGCGCACGAGTTCCCGAACGAAGCCCAGCACGGCTACTGAAGCGGCCCCGATCGCATTCCCTACACAAGATTTTCAGGAGAGAGGCGCCATGCGCATCGTCCACAGCATCACCGAGCTGCGCGCTGCGCTGGCCGGCTCGACCCAAACCGCCTTCGTGCCCACCATGGGCAACCTGCACAACGGCCACCTGGCGCTGGTGCGGCTGGCACGCCAGACCCAGCAGGCACGTGGTGAGCATGGCCCGGTGGTGGCCAGCATCTTCGTGAATCGGCTGCAGTTCGGGCCGAACGAGGACTTCGACCGC
The DNA here is from genome assembly GCA_041083665.1 of Leptothrix sp. (in: b-proteobacteria). GTDB lineage: Bacteria > Pseudomonadota > Gammaproteobacteria > Burkholderiales > Burkholderiaceae_C > Sphaerotilus. Next base: position 485 of record JBFPGZ010000033.1, on the reverse strand, counting down.
TATCCGCGCACGCTGTCGCGCGATGCCGAGCTGCTGGCCGGCGCCGGCTGCGATCTGGTCTTCGCACCCGACGAGCGCGAGCTCTATCCGCAGCCGCAGACCTTCAAGGTCCAGCCCGATCCGGCCCTGGCTGACATCCTGGAAGGCCATTTCCGGCCCGGCTTCTTCACGGGGGTATGCACCGTGGTGATGAAGCTGTTCCAGTGCGTGCAGCCGCGCCTGGCGGTGTTCGGCCAGAAGGACTATCAGCAGCTGATGGTGATCCGGCACATGGTCGAGCAGTTCGCGCTGCCGATCGAGATCATTGCCGGCGCCACCGATCGCGCCGAAGACGGCCTGGCGCTGTCGTCGCGCAACGGCTATCTGAGCGAGGCCGAGCGCGCCGAGGCGGTGCAACTGTCGCGCGCGCTGCAAAGCCTGGGCGCGGCGGTGCGCGCTGGCGGCGGTGCGGCCGACCTGTCGGCGCTGGAAGCGCAGGCCTGCGC
>JBFPGZ010000049.1:0-31551 GCA_041083665.1 Leptothrix sp. (in: b-proteobacteria) | reverse complement strand
GTTGTAGTTCAGCGTCGGGGTGACGGTGTAGCTGGAGGTGGCGGCGTTGTAGGTGACGGTGCCGTGGTCAGCGGTGACGGTGTTGCCGGCGACGGTGATGGAGGCGCTGTCAACGTCGGTCCAGCCGGTCAGCAGCTGGGCGGCGGTGACGGTGTAGGCGGTGTCTTCGGTGCCGGCGGCCAGGGTGGCGGCTGTGCTGGTCAGGGCCGGCGCGTCGTTGACGGGTGCCACGGTGATGGCTTGCGTCGCAGGGGTGGCTGAGGTATTGCCCGCAGCATCGACCGCCACATACTGAACGCTGGTGCTGCCGTTCCAGTTGAGCGTCGGTTTGAAATAGACAGTGGCTTCGTTCGAGGTCGCCGTGATGGCAGTCGCGGTGGTGACGGCTTGCGTCAGGCCAGCATCTAAGTACACCGTGCCGTTGGCCGGCAGCGCACTCAGCTTGAAGCTGGTCAGGTTGGTGCCGGTCGTGTTGTACCCCGCCAGGGTAATGGCAGTGGCGGTATCTTCATTGGTTTTGACTGCGGTACCGGCGGGATCGATGAACTGCAAGACAGAAATGGTGTTGTCCGCGTTGGCGAGCACCAAGTCATAAATGCCATCGCCGCTGACGTCGGCTAGAGCTGTGTCCAGTATGGCGTGCCCCACTGTATAGGTTTGTGCGGCCAAAGTGCCAAACCCAACCGAAATCGTCGTACTGCTTGGTGTGTAAGTTATGCTGTCGGAGAGAGTATCGCCATTGATATCGGGATTCCAACTTCCCGGCGATAACTGGCCGTTCGGGTCAGATGCTAAGAATAAGGATGCCGCTGTTGCATAAGTGGCGGTCTGAGCCGCGCCGAATGTGCCGTCGCCATTGCCCAGCATGACCATTGCTGTAGATGTGCCATCTTCCGCGATGATGTCGAGTTTGCCATCGCCGTTGAAATCGCCAACGAAACGATTCGTCAAGCTTTGCAAGGTGAAGGCGCTGCCGACGTCGGTTGTCTGCGCTGCGTTCAGGGCAAGGGTTTTCCCGGCAATCAGGGTGGTGGAAGTGGCCATGTTAGGAGTTGTCCTGAGTAATTAATTTACGTTAATCAATGGGTATCGAAACTTCGCCTGGCAGTGATACGATTCAGCAGGCATCACAGATTCGTGTCGTAATACTGAATTTGTGGACTTACTGGCTCGATTCTGGAGTGATGCGATACGAACTTGAGCAGCTGATCTGCTGAGTCATTTCAACAATGGGGCTGAGAATAGAATAATATTCTGAAGAGATCCCCCCCTGAATAAGGGGGAGGCGGGTGAATTCCCAGCGAACCTTTCGGGCAGCGTGATTTTGTTGGTTTCCTGATGCCCGACTGTGGGATTCGTGACGGTCACCCAGCGCCGGTGTCGCGTGGTCACGACGCGGCCGGATGGGCGGTGCACAGGCCGATCGGTGCGGGCTTGGTCGGCAGGCCAGGGCGGTGGGTCTGCCCGATGACAGTGCTAGCATGCTCCGCAACTTTGAAAAAACGGCCCTGGGGACAGCGCTCCGGGCCGACAACTCGTCCACAGGAGCATGCATGGTTTCACCCAAGAAAGACAACGAGCTGTATTCCTACGCTGACTACATCACCTGGCGCGATGACGTCCGTTACGAGTTGATCGACGGACAGATCCATCGCACCGAGCTGGCGCCGTCGGTGGCGCACCAGATGTTGGTCGGTGAGGTCTACCGCTGCCTGGCCAATCAGCTGGATCGCAGCCGCTATCGAGCGCTGATCGGTCCGGTCGATGTGCGTTTGCCCAAGCGCGAAGAGCCTGATGAGCAGATCGATACCGTGGTACGGCCCGACGTGCTGGTGCTGAGCAATCCCGGCCAGCTGGGGCCGCGCGGGGTGCGTGGCGCGCCGGACTGGGTCATGGAGGTGATCTCACCCTCGACCGCCGGCCACGATCAGGTCACCAAGCGGCGCATCTACGAGCGCGCCGGGGTGCGCGAGTTCTGGCTGGTGCATCCGAGCGATCGGATCCTGACCGCCTACACGCTCAATGCCGAAGGTCGCTACGACCGTCCGCATGTGCAGCTGTTGCAGGGCAGCACCGATCTGGTCGGCCTGATGGGCGTGCGCATCGACTGGGACACGGTCGCGGCCTGATCATTGCGAACCACGGCCAGCCCGGCCCGGGATGTCTGAATCAGCGCTGCGGCACCACGCCACGGCGCTGCGCCATGTCGGCGCTCATGGCGGCGAGCTGCCCAGGCGTCATGTATTCGCGGGCGGTCGGGAAGGCCAGGCCATCTTCCAGCACGATGTGCGGGCCGTGCAGCGCAATGAAGCGCTCCGCCTCGGCGGCGAGGGTCGGCGCCATCAAGCCGGCTTCGAGCGTTGTCAGCGCCTGACGCAGCTCGGTCCAGGCTTGTTCGATCAGGCGATGTTCGGCGAGCAGCCGCGTGGCCGCCGCTTGCAGCGCCGCGTTGCGACTGGCTTGCAGCACCGGCACCAGATGGCGCTCTTCGTCCAGATGGTGCTGGGGCGCGGCGATGTCGAAGTAACGCAGCACGTCGCGCGCAGCGGCCTGGGCGGGCGCGTCGGCGCCATGGCCTTGCACGTGCACAACCAGTCGCCCGAGCAGGTCAAGGGTGCGCTGCACCCGCTCATGACAACCTGCCAGCATCTCGAACGGCTGATCAAAACCGGCGGCAGGGCTGGGCATGCCGGGGAAGACTGAGGCCATCGGAACTCCGCAAGGTGGGTACGCAGAGCCGGATTCTGGCAGTTACTGCACTGGATGGATGGCAACAGGACCAGCCGGTGAGCTTTTCACCTGCGCCGCGAGGTCAGATGGGGCTCTGTTCGGTGCCCAGCAACTGCGCCACCACCGCCACCGCCAGCACCTCGGGCTCCTTGCCGTCGATGCCGGGCAGGCCGATCGGGCAGGTCAGGCGCGCCAGCGACTGCGGCGCCATGCCACGCTGCTCGAAGCGGTGCAGGAAGCGCGCGCGTTTGGTCTGCGAGCCGATCAAGCCCAGGTAGCCGAAGTCGCCGCGCTGCAGCACGCTTTCAGTGATGCGCAGGTCCAGATCGTGGCTGTGCGTCATGACCAGATAGAAAGCGCCCGGCGGCGCCCCGGCCACTTCCGCTTCAACCGCATCGACGCAGACGCGCTCGATGTGCGGCGGCAGCAGCTCGGGCGGGAATTCGCTGTCGCGCTCATCGATCCACTGCACGCGGCAGTGGATGCGTCCGAGCAGTTCGATGATCGCGCGGCCGACATGGCCGGCACCATGGAGCTGCAGGAAAAAGCGCGGCGGCGGCAGGGCCCAGCACGCCAGCCGCTCCAGCGTGAGCCGCTCGGTGCGCAGCGTGACGGTGCCGCCGCAGCACTGGCCGAGCGCCGGGCCGAGCGGGTAGTGCACATCGACCGGCGTGCTGCTCTCGGGCGCTTCCCGCAGCAGCGCACGCGCGGCCTCGATCGCCTTCAGCTCCAGATGGCCGCCGCCGATCGTGCCGGCCACGTCTGACAGGCTGACCAGCATGTGCGTGCCGGCGTCACGCGGCACCGAGCCGCGCTGCGCCAGCACCTGCACATCCATCACCAGCCGATGCTCCAGCAGCCAGCGTTCGGCCAGGGCGTGCAGCGCGGTCGGCGTCATTTGGCGCCTGCCATGGTTTCGGTGGTGGCGGCCTGCACCGCCTCGATCGCATCCAGGATCGCCTCGGCGGTGGCCGGCGCGCGCAGCGGCGGATCGATCTGGTGCGCGCCGACCGCCGAGATGGCGTCGCGGATCGCCAGGAAGGCGCTGAAGGGCAGCAGCAGCGGCGGCTCGCCGACCGCCTTGCTGCGGTGGATCGCGTCGGCCACGTTGCGGTTCTGGAACAGCGCGGTGTTGAACACCGTCGGCAGGTCGTTGGCGGTCGGGATCTTGTAGGTGCTCGGCGCGTGCGTCATCAGCTTGCCGCTCTGCGGGTGCCACCAGAGTTCTTCGGTGGTGAGCCAGCCCAGGCCCTGCACGAAGCCGCCTTCGACCTGGCCGATGTCGAGCGCCGGGTTGAGCGACTGGCCGGCGTCGTGCAGCAGGTCGGCGCGCAGCAGGCGCGACTCGCCCGTCAGCGTGTCGATCACCACTTCGCTCACCGCCGCGCCGTAGGCGAAGTAGTAGAACGGCTTGCCCTTCAGGCGCTCGCGGTCCCAGTGCAGGCCGGGGGTGGCGTAGAAACCATCGCTCCAGAGCTGCACGCGCGCCATGTAGGCGGCCATGACCAGATCGGCAAAGGGCACGCGGTGGTCGCCGGCCTGGACCAGATCGTCCTCGAAACTGACCTGCGCCTGCGCGACGTCGTAGTGGCGCGCCGCAAACGCGACCAGGCGCTCACGGATCTGCCGGGCTGCGTCCTGCGCGGCCTTGCCGTTCAGGTCGCTGCCGGTCGACGCCGCCGTGGCCGAGGTGTTGGCCACTTTCTGCGTGTCGGTGGCGGTGACGCGCACGCGCTCGAAGCGCACGCCCAGCTCGTGCGCCACCACTTGCGCGACCTTGGTGTTCAAGCCCTGGCCCATTTCGGTGCCACCGTGGTTCACCAGGATCGAGCCGTCGTTGTAGACATGCACCAGCGCGCCGGCCTGGTTCAGGTGCTGCACGTTGAAGCTGATGCCGAACTTGACAGGGGTGAGCGCGATGCCTTTCTTGAGCACCGGGCTGGCAGCGTTCCAGGCCGCGATCGCGGTGCGGCGTGCGGCGTAGTCGCTGCTGGCGACCAGCTCATCAACCAGCGCATGGATGACGTTGTCCTCGACGACCTGCTCGTAGGGCGTGACGTTGTGTCCGAGGCCGTCGGCGGCTGTACCGTAAAAGTTGGCGCGTCGCACGTCGAGCGGATCGCGCCCGAGCTGGCGCGCCACGCTGTCGAGGATCATCTCCACCGCCAGCGCACCCTGCGGCCCGCCGAAACCACGGAACGCCGTGTTGCTCTGCGTGTTGGTGCGCGCGCAGTAGCCGCGCAGGTCCACATGCGGCAGCCAGTAGGCGTTGTCGAAGTGGCACAGCGCGCGGGTCATCACCGGCGCCGACAGATCGGCCGAATGGCCGGCGTTGGTGACCATCTCCACATCGGCACCGAGCAGCCGGCCGTCGGCGTCGAAGCCGACATCAAAGCGGAACTGGAAACCGTGCCGGCGGCCGGTGATGAGGAAATCGTCGTCGCGGTCCGGCCGCAGCTTCACGGCGCGTCCCAGCTGCTGCGCCGCCAGCGCCGCGCAGCAGGCAAACACGGCCGACTGGCTTTCCTTGCCGCCGAAGGCGCCGCCCATGCGCCGGCATTCGACCTGCACCTTGTGCGCCGGCAGATGCAGCGCGTGCGCCACGGCGTGCTGCATCTCGCTCGGATGCTGGGTCGAGCTGTGGACTTTCAGCGCGCCGTCTTCCTGCGGCAGCGCGTAGGCGATCTGGCCTTCCAGATAGAACTGCTCCTGCCCGCCGAGCGTGAACTCGCCCTTCAGCCGATGCGGCGCGGCGGCCAGTGCGGCATGCGCGTCGCCGCGCGCCAGCTGCATCGGCGGCACGACGTAATCGCGCCGTCGATGTGCTTCGAGCGGGTCGAGCACGGCCGGCAGCGCCTCGCAGCGGATCGCCTGCTTGGCCAGCGCCGCCGCGCGCCGGGCTTGGCTGCGCGTCTCGGCCACCACCAGGAACACCGGCTGGCCGAGGTAGCGCAGCTCATCGACGGCGAGGATCGGGTCGTCGTGCAGGATCGGGCCGCAGTCGTTCATGCCGGGAATGTCGGCGGCAGTGAGCACCGCGACCACGCCCGGCTGGGCGCGCAGCAGCGCCAGATCGACGCCGAGCAGCCGCCCGGCCGCCACCGGTGACAGGCCCAACGCGCCGTGCAGCGTGCCGGCCACCTCGGCGATGTCGTCGGTGTACGGCGCCCGGCCGGCGACGTGCAGATGGGCCGATTCATGCGGCCGGCTGGCGCCGACGCGGTGCGGGCTGGTGGTGCTGGCCTGTGTCGGCTTGATGGCGGCGGAAACCAGCGGGTCGGTCATGGCGCCAGGCAGGGCGTCGGGGCGGGGCAGGGGGGCGGTCGGCGTGCTCATCGGGTGTTCCGTGACGATTCAGGCGGCCGCCCAGACGCTGGTCTGTTCGGGCGTGAGTGGCGCATCAGGCCGGGTTTCCAGCCAGAGGCGCCAGAGCAGATGGGCGGCGGTCTTGCGGCGGTAGGCGGCGCTGGCGCGCAGGTCGCTGAGCGGCTGAAAGTCGCGGTCGAGCGCGGCCATCGCGGCACGCACGCTGGCTTCGGTCCACGGCTGGCCGAGCAGTTCGGCTTCGGCCTGCGCGGCGCGGCGCACCGTGGCGGCCATGCCACCGTAAACCAGCCGCACCGAGCGCACCAGGCCGCCCTGCAGTTGCAGTGCAAAGGCGGCGCAGATGGCCGAGATGTCGCTGTCGAAGCGTTTGCTGAGTTTCCAGACTCGCAGCGCGTCGCGTCCGCCGGGTGGAACGCTCGGCAGCGGCACATCGATGCGGACGATGAACTCGCCCGGCTGCAGCTGGTTCTTCATGTAGTCCAGATAGAACTCGTCGAGCGCCAGCGTGCGCGTCTTGGTGCCGCGCTGCAGCACGAGCTGGGCGTCCAGCGCGATCAGCGGCGGCGCGCCGTCACCGATCGGCGAGCCGTTGGCCAGATTGCCGCCCAGCGTGCCGGCGTGGCGGATCGGTGGTGAGGCAAAGCGGCGCCAGACCTCGCGCAGCTCGGGCCAGATGGCAGCCAGCGCGGCCCAGGCGTCTTCCAGTGCGGCGGCCGCGCCGATCTGCAGCGTGCTGCTGCCGTTGCTGCCACGGCGGTGCGTGATGGCTTTCAGCTCGGCCACATCGCCGACGTAGATCAGCTCGCCCAGATCGCGGAACTGCTTGTTGACCCACAGGCCGATGTCGGTCGCGCCCGCCAGCAGCCGCGCGTCGGGATGCATTTCCAGCAGCCAGGCCAGGTCGGCGAGCCGGCGCGGCGCGTGGAAGCGCTGCGGGCGGCCGTCCGCCGCATTCGGGCCGGTGTAGTGCAGCGGTGGGTCGCTTTGCAGCTCGCGCAGCGCGGTGACGATCGGCACGGTGTCGAGCCGCACGGCGGGCCGATCGAACATCTGCTCGCCAGCGTCGAGGATCGGCCGGTAGCCGGTGCAGCGGCACAGATTGCCGGCCAGCGCATCAGCCAGCTCGGGGCGCGTCGGGCGCGTGCCGGCGGCCTGGTGATGCTCGTAGATGGCGGTGAGCGTCATCACGAAGCCCGGCGTGCAGAAGCCGCACTGGCTGGCGTGGCACTGCACCAGCGCCTGCTGGGCCGGGTGCAGCGTGGCGTGCGGGCCGGTCGGTGCGGCGATGCCGGCGACGTCCTCGACCGTCAGCACCGCCTTGCCGTCCAGCGTCGGCAGGAACTGCAGGCAGGCGTTGACCGGGCGCAGTCGCAGGCCGCCGATTACCGCACTGGCCGCGCCAGCGCTGCCGACTGGCGGCGTGGTGGCGGCGGCATCGGCCAGCTCGGCCACCAGCACGGTGCAGGCGCCGCAGTCGCCTTCGTTGCAGCCTTCCTTGCTGCCGGTGCAGCGCTGATGCTCGCGCAGCCAGTCGAGCAGGCTCAGGGTCGGCGCCACCTCGCTGACGGCGTGCAAGCGGCCTTGATGGAAGAATCGGATCGGTCTGGTCGTCATCGGCGTGGTCTCAGTCGGACGCGGAACAGGACTCGGGACATACCCGAAACATAACGCTTTGCATTGTTCTTGCTATACGCTCAGTGAGATAAACAATCTTCAGGCCAGTGCTTGATGCTGGCACACCGCTCGCCTTGATCGTCGCTTCGATGCCCGTTTTGCCCTCCTTGCCTGCCACTGCTGCGGCGCTGCCGGCCGGTTCACGCCGGTTGGCGCTGCAAGCCGATCTGCTCGATTTCACCGCTGACCCCGGTTGGGCTGCACCAACGGCGGGCGATCTGCACACACCAGGGCTGCCGGGCGTGCGCTTTCGCCCCGCGCACTGGCTGCTGGTCGAGGACGGCCGCATCCAGGCCGTCCAATCGCAAGATCCGGGCGAGGGCTGGCAGCGCGTCGATCACCGTGGTCGGCTGTTGCTGCCGGGCTTCATCGACACCCATGTGCACAGCCCGCAGCTCGACGTCATCGGCAGCTTCGGCGCCGAGCTGCTCGACTGGCTCAATAGCTACACCTTTCCGGCCGAGCACCGCTACGCCGATCCGGCCGTGGCCGAAGCCGGCGCGGCGACCTTTCTGGATGCGCTGCTGGCGCACGGCACCACCAGCGCGGTGGTGTTCCCGACCGTGCACAAGGTCTCGGCCGATGCCTTGCTGGCCGGCGCGCACCAGCGTGGCATGCGCCTCGTCGCCGGCAAGGTGCTGATGGATCGCCACGCCCCGGCCGGCTTGCTGGACGATGTGGTGGGCGCCGAAGCGGACAGCCGCGAGCTGATCCGCCGCTGGCACGGCACCGGCCGGCTGGCCTACGCGATGACGGTGCGCTTCGCGCCGACCAGCACGCCCGAACAGCTGGCGATGGCGGCGCGGCTGCTGCGCGAGGTGCCGGACCTCTACATGCAGACCCACGTGGCCGAGAACCGCGCCGAAGTGGCCTGGGTGGCCGAGCTGTTTCCCGAGGCGCGCAGCTACCTGGACGTCTACCAGCGCGCTGGCTTGCTGAACCAGCGCGCGGTGCTGGCGCACGGCATCTGGCTCGACGACCTGGACCGTGCGCTGCTGGCCGACACCGGCGCGCAGATCGCGCACAGCCCGAGCTCGAACCTGTTTCTCGGCAGTGGCCTGTTCGACTGGCCGGCGCTCGAAGCGGCTGGCGCGCGCGTCAGCCTGGCCAGCGATGTGGGCGGCGGCACCAGCCTGTCGATGCTGCGCACCCTCGCCGACGCCTACAAGGTGCAGGCGCTGCGCGGCACCCGGCTGAACGCCTGGAAGGCGCTGCACGGCGCCACGCTCGGCGCGGCCGAGGCGCTGAGCCTGAGCCACGAGATCGGCCGGCTGGAGCCCGGCTGTCTGGCCGATGTGTGCGTCTGGGACTGGGCCAGCGGTCCGGTCGGCGTGCACCGCGACCGCCTGGCACGCAGCCTGCACGAACGCGTGTTTGCCTGGCTGACGCTGGGCGACGAGCGCCATCTGGTGGCGACCTATGTGGCCGGCCAGGCCACCTCGGCCCTTTCGACAACCGCAGGAGACTGACATGACCGCAGCCTCGACCGCGAGGCCAGCCGCGCGGCTGGAACTCAGGAACATCAGCAAGCAGTACCCGGCGGTGCGCGCCAACGACAGCGTCAGCTTGTGCGTGCGGCCGGGCGAGATCCACGCCGTGCTGGGCGAGAACGGCGCCGGCAAGTCCACGCTGATGAAGATCATCTACGGCGCGGTGCGCCCGGATGCGGGCGAGGTGCTCTGGAACGGTGCGCCGGTGCATGTGGCCAGCCCAGCGCAGGCCCGCGCGCTCGGTATCAGCATGGTTTACCAGCACTTCTCGCTGTTCGACACGCTGACGGCAGCCGAGAACGTCTGGCTCGGCCTCGACAAGGCCATGTCGCTGGCTGAGGTGACGGCGCGCATCCGTGCGGTGGCGGGCGAGTACGGGCTGGATGTCGATCCGCTGCGGCCGGTGCACACGCTGTCGGTCGGCGAGCGCCAGCGCGTCGAGATCGTGCGTGCGCTGCTCACCAATCCGCAGCTCTTGATCCTTGACGAGCCAACCTCGGTGCTGACGCCGCAGGCGGTCGAAAAACTCTTCGTCACGCTGCGGCGCCTGAGCGAGCGCGGCTGCTCGATCCTCTACATCAGCCACAAGCTCGACGAGATCCGTGCCTTGTGCCACCACTGCACCGTGCTGCGCGGCGGGCGCGTCACCGGCGAGGTCGATCCGACCGGCGAGAGCAACGCCAGCCTGTCCAAGCTGATGATCGGCGCCGAGCCGCCGCAGCTGCAGCACCGGCCGGCGCGGACCGGCGAGGTGGCACTGTCGGCGCGTGGTCTGGCGCTGGCCAAGCAGGATCCGTTCGGCACCACGCTGCAGGGCATCAGCTTCGAGTTGCGCGCCGGCGAGATCCTCGGCATCGCGGGCGTGTCGGGCAACGGCCAGCAGGAGCTGATGGCGGCGCTGTCGGGCGAGGACCGCCGCGCGCTGCCGGGGGCGCTGCAGCTGTTCGGCCAGTACATCGGCCAGGCTTCGCCGCGCGCGCGCCGCAAGCTCGGGCTGCATTTCGTGCCGGAAGAGCGGCTCGGGCGCGGTGCGGTGCCGACGCTGTCGCTGGCGCAGAACACGCTGCTGACGCGCACCGAGGCGGTCGGGCACAGCGGCTGGCTGCACACCGCCGACGTGCAGGCGCTGGCCAGCGCGCTGATCCGGCGCTTCAACGTCAAGGCCGGCGGGCCGGACGCGGCGGCCAAGTCGCTGTCGGGCGGCAATCTGCAGAAGTTCATCGTCGGGCGCGAGATCGACGCGCGGCCCAAGGTGCTGATCATTTCGCAGCCGACCTGGGGCGTCGATGTCGGCGCGGCGGCGCAGATTCGTGCCGAGCTGCTGGGCTTGCGCGACAACGGCTGCGCGGTGCTGGTGGTCAGCGAAGAGCTCGAAGAGCTGTTCGAGATCTCCGATCGGCTGGTGGTGATCGCGCAGGGGCGCTTGTCGCCCAGCATCCCGATCCGCGAGGCCACGATCGAGCAGATCGGCGCCTGGATGTCGGGGTTATGGAACGAGGAGCCTGCGCCGCCCGGTGCCGGTTCGGATGCAGCGCAGGAGGCGGCTCATGTTCAAGCTTGAAGTACGGCCACAGCCGTCGAAGGTGATGTCGCTGGCCTCGCCGCTGATGGCGCTGGCCATCACGGTGCTGATCGGCATCGGCCTGTTTGTGCTGCTCGGCAAGGATCCGGCGCGCGGGCTGCAGATGTTCTTCGTCGAGCCGTTGCGCAACGCCTACGCCATCTCCGAGCTGGCGGTGAAGGCGGTGCCGCTGGTGCTGATCGCGCTCGGGCTGGCGGTGTGTTTCCGCGCCAACATCTGGAACATCGGCGCCGAGGGCCAGTACGTGCTGGGCGCGCTGGCTGGCGGCTGGGTGGCGATGCAGGCCGATGCCGGCTCGTCGCGCTGGATCGTGCTGCTCATCTTGCTGGCCGGCGTGCTGGGCGGCATGGCCTGGGCGGCCCTCACGGCGGTCTTGCGCGATCGCTTCAATGCCAGCGAGATCCTGGTCAGCCTGATGCTGGTCTACGTGGCCGACATGGTGCTGAGCTACCTGGTCTACGGACCGTGGAAGGATCCGCAGGGCTACAACTTCCCGCAGACCATCACCTTCGCCGCGATCACCAAGATCCCGCGCCTGTTCGACGGGCTGCGCGTCAACATCGGCGTGTTCGTGGCGCTGGCGGCGGTCGGCATGAGCTGGGTGTTCCTGTTCCGCACCTATCGTGGCTTTGCGCTGCAGGTGGGCGGGCTGGCACCGGCGGCGGCGCGCTATGCGGGCTTCTCGTCGCGCACCGCGCTGTGGACGGCGCTGCTGTGTTCGGGCGGCATGGCCGGTCTGGCGGGCGCGCTGGAGGCGGCCGGGCCGCTCGGTCAGCTCACGCCGTACGTGCCGGCCGGCTACGGTTTCGCGGCCATCATCGTGGCCTTCGTGGGGCGGCTGCATCCGGTCGGCATCGTGTTCTCGGCGCTGCTGATGAGCATGTTCTACATCGGCGGCGAGCTGGCGCAGTCGCGTCTGGGCCTGCCGAAGTCGCTCACCGGCGTGTTCCAGGGCTTGCTGCTGTTTTCGCTGCTGGCCTGCGACACGCTGATCCATTACCGCATTCGCTGGGCCGGCCGCGTGGTGGCTGCGTCAGCGCCGACCGCGTCGCTCAGTTCGGCGGCGGTTACCGCATCCAACCCCCGGGGAGCTTGAGATGGACCAGTTCGCGCTGCTGCTGGCAGCCACCTTCAACGCCGGCACGGTGCTGGCGCTCGCCGGCCTGGGCCTGCTGATCAACGAACGCGCCGGCATCCTGAACCTCGGCGCTGAGGGCATGCTGCTGATCTCGGCCATCGCCGGCTTTGCCACTGCCGTGCACACCGGCAACGACTGGCTGGCGTTTGCGGCCGGGGCGGGCGCCGGGGCGCTGCTGGCGGCGGCCTTTGGCGGGTTGGTGATCTGGCTCAACACCAACCAGTACGCCACCGGGCTGGCGCTGAGCCTGTTCGGCGGCGGCTTCTCGGCCTTTGCCGGCATCAACTACACGCAGCAGAAGCTGGCCGAGCGGCCGCATTTCGAAGTGCCGTTCCTGGCTGATCTGCCGCTCGTCGGCCCGGCCTTCTTTCGCCAGCATCCGATGGTCTATCTGACCATCGGTTTCATGCTGGCGCTGACCTGGTTCCTGTACCGCTCGCGCGCCGGACTGGTGCTGCGCTCGGTGGGTGAGTCGCCCGAATCGGCGCACGCGCTGGGCTATCCGGTGCGGCGCATCCGCTTCATGGCGGTGCTGGCGGGTGGCGCGCTGTGCGGCGTGGCGGGCGCCTATCTGTCGGTGATCTACACGCCGCTGTGGGTCGAGGGCATGACGGCCGGCAAGGGCTGGATCGCGCTGGCGCTGACCACCTTCGCCACCTGGCGGCCGATTCGCGTGCTGCTGGGGGCTTACCTGTTCGGCGGCGTGACGATGCTTCAGTTCCATCTGCAGGGCGAGGGCGTGCAGATCGCCAGCCAGCTGCTGACGATGCTGCCGTATCTGGCCACCATCGTGGTGCTGGTGCTGATCTCGCGCAACCCGACCTGGATCCGCGTCAACATGCCGGCCTCGCTGGGCAAGCCGTTTTTTCCGGGGGCCTGAATTTGGCATGGCATGTGCTTTCAAGCGGGCACCCTAACCGCGTGACTGTCACAGCCATGACTCAACTCAAGCAAGCTCTCGCTCTCTGTGCCCTCGCTGCCGCCGCCACCGCCCAGGCGGCTGACTGGAGCGATACCTCGATTGGCTTGCGCTACGGCACCCGGTTTGCCGAGCCGGCCATCAGCGACCCGATCGCCAAGAAGATCGTCAACTTCACGCACATCAGTGGTGACAAGCTGGGCACCAACCTGGTGATCGGCGATGTGCTGGCGTCGAACGAGAAAGACCCCGCTGCTGGCGGCGGCGGTGGTGCCCAGGAGTTCTACGGCTTTTTCCAGCGCACCTTCTCGGGCAATGCGCTGAGCGGCAGCAAGGGCTTCGGTCCGCTCAAGGACATCAGCCTGGTGGCGCGCTTCGACCTGAGCGCCAAGGACACCAAATTTGCGCCGCGCGTGCGCAAGCAGCGCTACGGCGTGAGCTTCGCCATGCCGGTGCCGGCTGGCTTCTGGGACGTGGGCGTGCAGTCCTACAAGGAAAGCAACCACAACGGCATCGTCGGTCGGGACGTGGATTTCAAGCTGACGTCGGCGCTGGCATCGGCCTGGGCGATTCCGCTCGGTGCCGGGGTGTCGTTCGAGGGTTTCCTCGACGTGATCGGCGCGAAGGGCAAGGACGGCTTCGGTAACGAGACCAAGAGCGAACTGCTGACCCGCTGGACGCTGATGTACAAGGTCGGCACCAGCGGCGTGAAGGCCGGTGTGGGCATCGAATACTGGAAGAACAAGTTCGGCAACGACTCTGCGACCACCGCAGGCGCCAAGCAGACCACGCCGATGTTGCTGGCTCAGTACAGCTTCTGACGTTCATCCAACTCGGTCGGGGCGAACGGCATAATCGCCACGCCGTTTTGTCCCGACATGGCGCCCCGACACTCTCATCACGGAGATCCCCGCATGAAGCATCTCAGCAAGCGTTCCCTGCTCAAACTTGCCGGCCTGACGTCACTGACGCTGACCGCCGCCCTGGTCGGCTGCGGCAAGAAGGATGATGCAGCGCCTGCCGCCGCTTCGGCGCCGGCACCCGCTTCGGCGCCGGCCAAGCCCGAGCCGCTGAAGATTGCGTTTGCGTATGTCGGCCCGGTCGGCGACGGTGGCTGGACCTTTGCGCACGACAACGCCCGCAAGGCGGTCGAAAAGGAATTCGGCGACAAGATCGTGACGACCTTCGTCGAGAAGGTGCCGGAGTCGGCTGACGCCGAGCGCGTGTTCCGGGATCTGATCGGCCAGGGCAACAAGCTGATCTTCGGCACCACCTTCGGCTACATGGAGCCGATGATGAAGGTCGCGGCCGACTCGGCCGACGTCAAGTTCGAGCACGCCACCGGCTACAAGCAAGCCGCCAATCTGCGCACCTACGACAGCCGCACCTACGAAGGTGCCTACATGGCGGGCGTGATCGCCGGCAAGATGACCAAGAGCAACACGCTCGGCGTGGTCGGCTCGATCCCGATCCCCGAGGTGATCCGCAACATCAACTCGTTCACGCTGGGTGCACAGAGCGTGAACCCGAAGATCAAGACCAAGGTGGTCTGGGTCAACGACTGGTTCAACCCGCCCAAGGAAACCGAAGCGGCGCAGAGCCTGATCAACGGCGGCGCCGACGTGCTGATGCAGAACACCGACTCCTCGGCCGTGCTGCAGACCGCCGAGAAGAACGGCAAGTACGCTTTCGGCTGGGACTCGGACATGAGCGCCTACGGCCCGAAGGCGCATCTGGCCTCGGCCGTGATCAACTGGACGCCGTACTACCTCAAGGCTACCAAGGACGCGCTGGAAGGCAGCTGGGCCGGCAACCAGCACGCCTGGTGGGGTGTCAAGGAAGGTGCGATCGACATCGTCTCGGTGTCGGACAAGGTGCCGGCTGACGTGAAGGAGCATCTTGAAAAGGTCAAGGCCGGCCTGAAGGACGGCAGCTACGTGATCTGGAAGGGCCCGCTCGTCAGCTCTGACGGCAAGGAAGTCCTGAGGAAGGACGAAATGGCCGACGACAAGTTCCTCGGCGGCATCAACTTCTACGTCAAGGGCGTGGACGGCAAGGTGCCGAGCAGCAAGTAAGCATCGGTCGGGCTTGGCCTGACTTCTGCCTGTGGCCTGCGATCGGTAGCGCGGTTGTGCTACAGTCGCAGGCTTTTCCGTCCTTGGCTTCACGGAAAAAAGCTGTTGCCGGGCTTGACGCTTGGCTGCAGTCCACCGACTGACCTGAGCGGCCGCCCTTTCGAGAAGCGGCACCGATGGCAGCGGCAAGAAGCTGCAAACCCTAAGCAAAGAGATTTGCCATGAAGACTTTCAGCGCCAAACCGGCCGAAGTCGTGCATGAGTGGTTTGTGATTGACGCAACCAACAAGGTTCTCGGACGGGTGGCCAGCGAAGTCGCCCTCCGTCTGCGCGGCAAACACAAGCCTATCTACACGCCTCACGTAGATACCGGTGACTTCATCGTCATCGTCAACGCCGACAAGATCCGCGTGACGGGCTCGAAGCCCCTCGAAAAGAAGTACTACCGTCACTCGGGCTTCCCGGGCGGTATCTACGAAACCAACTTCCGTGATCTGCAGGCCAAGCACCCCGGCCGCGCGATCCAGAAGGCCGTCAAGGGCATGCTGCCCAAGGGCCCGCTGGGTTACGCCATGATCAAGAAGCTGAAGGTCTATGCTGGTGCCGAGCATCCGCATGCCGCACAGCAGCCGAAGACCCTCGACATCTAAGGAACGGTCATGATCGGTGAATGGAACTATGGCACGGGCCGTCGCAAATCGTCGGTGGCTCGCGTGTTCATGAAAAAAGGCTCCGGCCTCATTACGGTCAACGGTAAGACAGTCGATGAGTACTTCGGCCGTCAGACCTCGATCATGATCGTCAAGCAGCCGCTGCTGCTGACGAACAATGGCGAAACGTTTGACATCAAGGTCAACGTGCATGGTGGTGGCGAATCCGGTCAAGCCGGTGCCGTGCGCCACGGTGTCACGCGCGCCCTGATCGACTACGACGCAACCCTGAAGCCCGAACTGAGCCACGCCGGCTTCGTCACGCGTGATGCGCGTGAAGTCGAGCGTAAGAAGGTCGGTCTGCACGGCGCTCGTCGCAGGAAGCAGTTCAGCAAGCGCTGATTTCAGAGCGACGCTCAGGCGTTCTCTGCTGCACCGCAAAAAGGGCCACCTCGTGTGGCCCTTTCTTGTTTGATCATGTATCTTTCGATGCCTTGCCGGGTTCCTGAACTCGATGCATCGATCGTCGCTCCAAGATCCCATGCGCTGGAAACAACTCCGTCGACGTTTCACACTCGCTGCGCCGCGTGTCCAGGTGCGCAGCCATCTGCCCTGGCCGGTACGCTGGCTGCTGGCGGCCCTGATGCTGGGCATCTGTGCGGCCCTGGCGATGTGGGCCTTCGAGTTCGGCCGCGAGATCGCCGGCTTCGACAAGGGCGCCAAGCAAGAGCTTGCCAAGCTGCGCGAAGAGGTCGAGCGTCTGCGCAGTGAGCGTTCGCGCTTCGAGTCGGTGGCCAACTCGGCCGAAAGCTTGATCAGAACTGAAAAAACGGCGCAGGAGCAACTGGCCGCACAGGTCAAGTCGATGGAGGCTCAGAACCTGGCCTTGCTGCGTGATCTGGGCTTTTTTGAGCGCCTGCTGCCTTCCGGTGGCGGCAACAAGGCGGTGTCGGCGCGTGGCTTTGTGGCTGAGCCTGTGACGGCTGGCCAGCTGAGCTATCAGCTGCTGCTGCTCGTGCCGGGCCTGCGCAGTCGCGAGTTCAAGGGCTCTTACGAGCTCACCTTGAGTGGAACTCTGTCCGGCAAGGCCTGGACATATACCGTTCCTCGTCAGAGTTCTCACAATTTGAGCTTCAAGCAGTATCAACGCCTGGAGGGTGTCATCGACTACCCCGGGGCGGCCGTGGTAAAACAGCTGCAGGTCAGGGTGCTCGACGTCAGCGGCGTCGCCCAGGCGACCGAGTCTGTGCGTCTATAGGGGTTGTGCGCGATTGAGAACTCGTGCAACAGTCCCCCCGGTGCGGGCAGTCCGTGCTTCATCGTTCATCTCTTCAGCGATACATCCACCATGTTTTCATCCAAGAAACAGCCGTCGATTCGTAGCCTCGTCGGTGAGGGCACCGTCATCCAGGGCACGCTTGAGTTCAATGACGGGCTGCGCATCGATGGTGAGATCCAGGGCGATGTGATCTCGACGCCAGGCAACACCAGCATCCTGATCATCAGCGAGAAAGCCAAGGTCACCGGTGCGGTCAAGGCAGGTCGTGCGATCATCAACGGCACGGTGATCGGGCCGGTCGAGTGCAGCACCTTGCTGGAGCTGCAGTCCAAGGCCCGCATCCAAGGTGATGTGCGCTATGAAGCCCTTGAAATGCATCAAGGTGCCACCATCGAAGGTAGCATGCAGCGCGTGTCGGGTTCGATCATGCCGGCCATCACCAATGGCGATGAGAAGCGCCCACTCAAGCTGCTAGCCGCTGCCAGCAACGAATGAATCGCTACCGCAGGTGGACCTGACAAGGCCACCGTGGCCTTGAAAAACGGAGAAACCCATGAGTGCAGTCGCCGAGAGCATCCAGACTGAGATGCCCGCCCCGATCATCTTCACCGACAGCGCGGCCGCCAAGGTGGCCGATCTGGTCGCTGAAGAAGGCAACCCTGACCTGAAACTGCGCGTGTTCGTGCAAGGTGGCGGCTGCTCGGGCTTCCAGTACGGCTTCACCTTCGACGAGATCGCCAACGACGATGACACCCAGATGAGCAAGAACGGTGTCACGCTGCTGATCGACGCCATGAGCCTGCAATACCTGGCCGGCGCCGAGATCGACTACAAGGAAGATCTGCAGGGCGCCCAGTTCGTCATCAAGAACCCGAACGCCACCACCACCTGCGGTTGCGGTTCGAGCTTCTCGACCTGAGTGGACTTCAGCCTGCGGGCTGATCCAGGATTGATCCAAGCCGCTCGCTGAGCGGCTTGTCCATTTCTGAGGCCCGTTCAGGCTGGATAACAGGCGCCCAGGACGCGCAAACCGGCTGCCCCGGTCACCGCCGGGTTGTTGGCCGGCTGCCGGTGGCAGTGCATGCGGGCCAGCCAGGCAAACGCCGCCGCCTCGACCTGCAGCACTGGCAGGCCGAGCTGGTCGCTGGGCATCACCGTGACGGCTGGCAGTGCGATTTTCAGGCGCTGCATCAGGTCGGTGTTGAGCGCGCCGCCGCCGCAGACCACCAGACTGCTGGTTTGCGGTGCATGGCGCAGCAGATCAGCGGCGATGACTTGCGCGGTCAGCTGGCTGAGGGTGGCTTGCACGTCTTCGGCGCGGGCGGGTGTTGCCAGGCGCTGCAGCGCGGCGTCCAGCCAGGCGACGTTGAACAGGTCGCGGCCGGTGCTCTTTGGCGGTGCAACGGCAAAGTAGGGGTCGGCCAGCAGCGCACTGAGCAGCTCGGGCAGCACCGTGCCGCTGGCAGCCCAGCGTCCTGCCGCGTCGTAGTCGTGGCCCAGATGCTGTTGGCACCAGTGATCCAGCAGCGCGTTGCCCGGCCCGCAGTCAAAACCCCGCAGCGGTTGGTTGGCGTCGGCCAGCAAGGTCAGGTTGCTGATGCCGCCGATGTTGACGACCGCGCGTGCCAGTGCCTGAGCGCCGTCCTGCGGCCCGAACACTGCTTGATGAAAGGGCGGCACCAGCGGCGCACCTTGGCCGCCGGCCGCCACGTCACGGCTGCGCAGATCGGCGATCACGTCGATGCCGCTCAGCTCGGCCAGCAATGCCGGCTGGTTGAGCTGGCTGGTGTAGCCGGTGCCGTCGTGCAGCCCGGGCTGATGCCGCACCGTCTGGCCATGCGCACCGATGGCGCGAATCGCGCTGGCGGGCAGTTGCTGGTGTTGCAGCAGCTCGGCGCAGACCCGTGCGTAGGCGCGCGCCACGGCATTGGCGGCCAGCGCCGCGCGGTGCAGTTCGTTCGGGCCGGCTTGCTGCAGGGCCAGCAGCGCCTGGCGCAGCTCGGCAGCAAAGGGCTGGTGCACGTGGCCTAGCACCCCCGCCCAGCGCCCCTGCGCATCAAAGCGGCACAGCACGCCGTCCACCCCGTCGAGCGAGGTGCCGGACATCAAGCCGATGTAGAGCTCGGCCAGGGCTTACTCCATGCGCGCCAGCCGCACGGCCGGGCGCTGGGCGTGGGCCAGCAGGGCCTGGGCGTCATGCAGCGTCTGCTCGAACAGCGGTTTGGCGCTGGCCACCAGCGCCACCGTTTCAGAGGTGCGGGCCAGCTTGACCGGATCGACCTGCCGGCCGTCGACCTTGACTTCAAAGTGCAGATGAGGCCCGGTGGCCCAGCCGGTGGCGCCAACCGCGCCGATGGTCTGCCCTTGCGTGATGCGCTCGCCGGTCTTGACGCCGATGCGGCTCAGGTGGGCGTAGACGGTGCTGCGGCTGCTGCCGTGGCGCAGCTGGATCACATTGCCGTAGCCGTTCTGCCAGCCGGCGAACTCGACCTGGCCGTCACCGATGGCGCGCACCGGTGTACCGGTCGGGGCGCCGTAATCGACGCCGAGATGGGCACGCCAGGTCTGCAGGATCGGATGCAGGCGCATCGCAAAGCCGGAGGTCAGGCGTGAGAAGGCCAGCGGCGAGGCCAGAAAGGTATGCGCCTTGCTCTTGCCGTCCGGACCGTAGTAGCCGCCATGGCTGCCGGGGGGCTCGAACCAGATCGCTTCGTGGGTGTCGCCTTGATTGACGAAGCGCGCCGACAGCACCCGGCCGTTGCCGCCGGAGCCCCAGGTGATCGGCTCGCCGTCGGCGCTCAGGCTCTCGTAGAGCACCGCAAAGGTGTCGCCACGGCGCAGGTCGTGGCGGAAGTCGATCTCGCTGCCGAAGATGTCGGCCAGCTGCATCGTGACCGCCTCGGGGATGCGCGCCTCATCGGCGGCGCCAAACAGGCTGCGGTCGATGGTGCCGGTGCCTTGCTGCACCCCGTGCACCAGTGCGACCTGTTCACTGCGGGCGACCAGCTGGCCGCCGTCGCGCTGCACCGTGATGCGGGTGAACAGGCGTTCCTGCGTGCTGCTGTCGGCGGCCGGGCCGCGCACCACCAGCTGTTGCAGTCGGGCGCTGCCGCTGGCATCGCGTTCGGTGCTGGACTGCAGCAGTTTGCCGGGACGGCCCTGCAGGATCTGCTGTGCCACCGGATCGTGGCGCAGCAGCTGGGCGGCCTGCGGGTCATCGATACCGAGCCGGGCCAGCAGGCTGTCGGCGGTATCGCCAGTGCGGGTCAGGCCGCTGCGGTTCAGCGTCAGGGCTTGTTCTTCGAGCGCGGCGAGCTGCTCGGCCAAGTCTTCCGCCATCGGCACCGCTTCGGTGATGATGCGGGTCGTGATCTTGTCAGCCGCTTGCGGCGACGGCACGGCCACACCGAAGGCGGTGACAGCGCTGCCCAGCAGCATGGCAGCGAGTGCGGCAGTGAGCCGGCGCGGATGACGGCTGAGCGCCTCTTCGAGACGTGCCAGGGTGCGGTGCGCACACACATGGATGTGATGCATCGATGTGTCTTTTCCGTGATGGGAACTGCCGGGCAGCTCCTGTGTAAAACCTTGACCAGGGCACGACCGCGAGCGAGCGGGTGTCGTGGAGCTGACGCTCTAGAATCCGGGCCACCTTTGAAGCCGGCGCAGTATATCTTTCTGTGACGGAAGTCTCATCTTGTAATAACCCGCACATTCAGTCCCGCATGACCTCTCCGTCGTCTGACGCGCCGCGTGGCGCCCCTGTTGCCGGCGGTGCCGTGCTTGCCCCCAATTCCGCTGCTGCGCAGCCCTTGAGTGAGCGGGTGCAAGCCGCGCTCGACGTGACTCGGCGTGGCTGCGACGAGTTGCTGCCCGAGGCTGACTGGATCAAGAAACTGGTCCGCTCGGAGGCCACCGGCACGCCGCTGCGCATCAAGCTCGGGCTCGATCCGACCGCGCCCGACATCCACCTCGGTCACACCGTGGTGCTCAACAAGCTGCGCCAGCTGCAGGACATCGGCCACACGGTGATCTTCCTGATCGGCGACTTCACCTCGATGATCGGCGACCCGTCCGGCCGCAACACCACCCGCCCGCCGCTCACGGCCGAGCAGATCAAGCTGAACGCCGAGACCTACTACCGCCAGGCCAGCCTGGTGCTCGATCCGCAGCGAACCGAGATTCGCTACAACTCCGAGTGGTGCGACCCGCTCGGCGCGCGCGGCATGATCCAGCTCGCCAGCCGCTACACGGTGGCGCGCATGATGGAGCGCAACGACTTCCACGACCGCTTCCACGCCGGCACCTCGATCGCGGTGCACGAGTTCCTCTACCCGCTGATGCAGGGCTACGACTCGGTGGCGCTGAAGAGCGATCTTGAGCTCGGCGGCACCGATCAGAAGTTCAACCTGCTGATGGGCCGCCACCTGCAGGCCGAATACGGCCAGGAGCCGCAGTGCATCCTGACCATGCCGCTGCTGGTCGGCCTGGACGGCGTCGAGAAGATGTCCAAGTCCAAGGGCAACTACATCGGCATCAGCGAAGCGCCGAATGACATGTTCGCCAAGCTGCTCTCGATCAGCGACACGCTGATGTGGAGCTACTTCACGCTGCTGAGCTTCAAGTCCGAGGCCGAGATCGCCGGTTTGCGCGCCGAGGTCGAAGCCGGTCGCAACCCGAAGGACGCCAAGGTGCTGCTGGCCAAGGAGATCACCGCGCGCTTCCACGGCGTGGCGGCGGCTGACGGCGCCGAGCAGGACTTCAACAACCGCTCGAAAGGCGGCATCCCGGATGACATTGCCGAGCTGTCGCTCTCGGGCGCGCCGCTCGGCATTGGCGCGCTGCTCAAGCAGGCCAATCTGGTCGCCTCGTCGAGCGAGGGCCTGCGCATGGTCGAGCAGGGCGGTGTGCGCATCGACGGCGTGGTGATCAGCGACAAGGGCCTGAAGGTCGAGGCCGGCAGCTTCGTGGTCCAGGTCGGCAAGCGCAAGTTTGCGCGCGTGACGCTGGGCTGATTCAGCGCGGTGCGGCGGCGGGCTCGAACACCAGTTCAGCGCGCAAGCCGCGCCCGTCCTGCACCGGCGAGCTGAGCCGGAGCTCGGCGCCGGATTGCCGGGCGATCGTCGCCACCATCGCCAGGCCCAGGCCGGTGCCATCGTGCTGGGCTTCGCCGCGTTCAAACGGGCGGGTCAGTTGCGGCAGGGTGGCGGGCGGCACGCCGGGGCCGTTGTCGACCACCGCCAGCTGCCCCGGCCCCACTTCGACGCAGACCTGCAGCGGGGTGGCGCTGCTGGCCGTGCCGGGTGGCCGGCCATGCTTGAGCGCGTTGTCGATCAGGTTGCGCAGGGCGATGCCGAGTGCGTCGATGTCGGCTTCGACGCTGCAGGGGCTGGCGCTGGTGCATTCGACCCGCAGCGTGCCATGGCTGCGCGCATCGGAAAACTCGTCGGCGACCAGATTGGCCAGCAGCTCCAGATCGACCGGTTCACGCTTGAGGGCGACGCCCGATTCGATGCGGGCCAGCTGCAGCAGCCGAGTCGCCAGCGTGGTCAGGCGATCGAGCTGGCGCACCAGCGCCTGGGCGCGCTCGATCGCCTTGGGTTCCCTGGTTTCCTGCACCAGACGCTGCGCCTGCGCGCGCGCCGCCGCCAGCGGGGTGCGCAGCTCGTGCGCCGTGTGGGCGGCAAAGGCGCGCTCGGCATCGACCAGGCTGCGCACCCGCGCCATCAGCGTGTTGATGGTGCCCAGCCAGGGCCGCAATTCGTCCGGCGCATCGTCCTGCGGCAAGGGGCCGAGCTCATGCGCCGGGCGCGCCGCCAGGGCAATGCGGGTGCGCTCCATGCTGCCAAAGGCGCGGTGCAGCACCAGATGCAGCGTCAGCGCGACGATCGGCAGCATGGCCAGCAGTGTGCCGAGCAGCCAGCCGCTGCCGACCCAGAGGGCCAAGCCTCGGTGCGCAATCAGCTCGCCGACCTGGGCGCGGCGCTGGTCATCGTCGCGGGTCAGGGTCAGCACGCGCCAGTCGCCGATGTCGCGGATGCCGTCGGCGCCGCCGGGGTCGAGCGGGGAGTCGGGCGCGGCGTGCGAGCGCAGCCGCAGCCGGCCCTGCCGGTCGTAGATCTGGTAGATCACCAGCTCTTCGTGCTCGCCGATCTCGGCCGCCAGTTGGCCGGCGTCGGCGTTGCCGAGCACCGCCTCGGGCAGCACCAGCAGCCGCTGGGCGGTTTCGGCCAGCGAGCTGTCGAGCACTTCAGCGGTTTCGTGGCGCAGGCCGAGCAAGGCGATCGCCGAGCCGCCGAGCCAGAGCGCGCCCAGCACGATCAGCAGGCGCAGGCGCAGGCGCCCTTCCAGGCTCCAGCGCGGCGGGGCCGTCGGGTTGTCGGACTCAGACATCCAGTCGGTAGCCGAGGCCGCGATGGGTGCTGATGGTGTCGGCGCCGAGTTTCTTGCGCAGGCGGCTGACGATCACTTCCAGCGTGTTGCTTTCGCCATTGCCCAGGCCGGAGCTGACCAGGTTGCCCTCCAGCTCGCCACGGCTGTAGATGCGGCCCGGGTGGCGCGCCAGCAGCGTGAACACCGCCCATTCCATGCCGGTCAGGTCGATGCGCTCGTCGCCGCGCCAGGCCCGGCGGGCGCTCAGATCAATCGAGATGCCGTGCACCTGCAGCTGGGTCGGTGGCGCCAGGCGCCGCTGGATCGCGTTGATGCGCGCCAGCATTTCGTCCAGATCGAAGGGCTTGACCAGGTAATCGTCCGCGCCAGCCTGCAGGCCTCGGATGCGGTCGCTGATCTGATCCCGGGCGGTCAGCAACAGCACCGGGCGGCTGATGTCGGCGGCGCGCCATTCGCGCAGCAGCATCAGGCCGTCGCCATCCGGCAGATTGAGGTCGAGCAGTGCCAGATCCGCGTGTTGCACGCGCCGGGCTTGGGCGATCAGCTTGCACCAGTGCACCGCATGACCGGCAGCCTCCAGGTGGTCGGCCACGGCTTGACCGAGGTCGATATCGTCTTCGAGCAGGAGGACGTTCATGGGGCAGCAGAAGTGGATGAAGGCCGGCCGATTGGGCGCTGACCAGCTTAACGAGCTCTGAACGCCAACGCCACACGGCACTCAGCCGATCGACAGCGTCGGTTCAGCGGCGATTCACGCCGTGGCACGACAATATCCGATTGTGCAAAGTGTGTTTCGTGAGAGGTGTGCCATGGTCTGGCGGGTGCTTGTGCTGTTGATCTGGTGGGGGCTGGCGCTGCCGACGCAAGCCAGCGATCTGTGCCAGGCCGGCCCGAAAGACGCTTGGCAGAGCAAGACGGTGCTGGAGCACAAGCTGCTGGCGCAAGGCTGGCGGCTGCGCCGCATCACGGTTGAAGACGGCTGCTACGAGGTCTATGGCTGGGATGCCAGCGGCAAGCCGATCGAGGCCTATTTCCATCCGCGCACCTTGGCACCGGTGTCACGCTGATCGTGCCGTGGCGGCCTGACAATCCGGTGCCATGCAAGTCAGTTCTTATCTCAAGCTCTCGGTGGCCGTGGCGCTGGCCACCATCACCCTCAAGACCGGTGCGTGGTGGCTGACCGGTTCGGTGGGGCTGCTGTCGGATGCGGTGGAGTCGCTCGTCAACCTGGCCGGCGCCTTGTTCGCGTTGGCGATGGTGACGCTGGCGGCGCAGCCACCCGACGCCGATCACCCTTACGGGCACCACAAGGCCGAGTATTTTTCCAGCGGCTTCGAAGGCGGGCTGATCTTCGTGGCGGCGCTGGCCATCATCTGGATGGCGGTGGCGCGCTTGCAGACGCCGCAGCCGCTCGAAACCCTCGGGCTCGGGCTGCTGCTGTCGGTGCTGAGCTCGGTGCTGAATGGCGTGCTGGCCTGGGCGATGCTGCGCAAGGCGCGCCAGCACCGCTCGATGGCGCTGGAAGCCGACGCGCGTCATCTCTACACCGATGTCTGGACCTCGGCCGGGGTGGTGGTGGCGCTGCTGCTGGTGCTGCTGACCGACTGGCTCTGGCTCGATCCGCTCATCGCCATCGGCGTGGCGCTCAACATCCTGCGTGAAGGCTATGCGCTGCTGCACAGCTCCGCCTCCGGCCTGATGGACCATGCGCTCGAACCCGAAGTGCAGGCCGACATCGAGCGCGTGCTGGCTGGCTTCCGCGACGACTCGATCCGCTTTGATCACCTCACCACCCGCCGGGCTGGCCAGCGGCGCTTTGCCGATCTGCACATGCACCTGCCGGCCAGCTGGACCCTGGAGCGCGCTGCGGCGTTGCGGGCTGCCGTCGAGCAGGCGCTGATGCGGGCGGTGCCGGGCTTGCGCGTCACCATTCAGCTGCTGCCGATGAATGTCGAGGCCTACGCGCAGGATCAGGCTGATCCCTGCTGATCGGCGCAGGCGTTCAGTCTGCGTACTGGCCGGTGGCCTTGATCACCGGGCCCCATTTGCGGGTCTCGGCTTCGACGAACTGCCGATGCTCGGCCGGGTTGACGCGGCCGTCATGCACGATCACCGCGCCGAGCGCTTCCTCGCGCCGGATGAACTCCGGATCTTTCAGTGCCGCCTTCAGCGCCGCATTGAGCTGGTCCAGCACCGGCTGCGGCGTGCCCTTGGGCGCGTAGACACCATGCCAGATGCTGACGTTGAAGCCCTTCAGGCCCGCTTCGTCGAGCGTCGGCAGGTTCTTGAGTGCTTCGATGCTGAGGCGTTTCGGTGCCGTCACCGCAAAGGCCTTGACCTTGCCGGCCACGATCTGGCTGGTGGTGTTGGTGGTCTGGTCGCACATCAGATCGACCTGGCCGCCGACCAGATCGGTCATGGCCGGCCCGGTGCCCTTGTAGAGCACTGGCGTCATGGCGATTTTCAGGGTGCGCTGCAGCAGCAGGCCGCACAGGTGCGAGGCCGAGCCCAGCCCGGCATTGGCCAGATTGATGCGGCCCTGGTTGGCGGCAACCCATGTCATCAGCTCGGCGTAGTTGCTGGCCGGCAGGGTCGGGCGGCCGATCAGCGTCATCGGCACCTCGTTGATCATGCCGAGGTATTCAAAATCATCCGCCTTGTACTGCAGGCTGCGATAGAGCGCCGGTGCGGTGGCCATCGCGATGTGCGCCACCAAGATGGTGTAGCCGTCCGGCGCGGCCTTGGCCACCTTGGCGTGGCCGAGCGTGCCGCCCGCGCCGGCGACGTTCTCGATCACCAGGCTCTGGTTGTGCAGACTCTTGCGCATCGCCTCGGCCAGATCGCGCGCCACCTTGTCGGTCGGGCCGCCGGCCGCAAACGGCACCACGATGGTGATCGGCTTGTTCGGATAAGGCTGGGCCAGCGCGGGCGTGAGTGCTGCTGCAACGGCGCTGGCGGCAAGGACGGTGGCGATCAACTTCAGCATCGGTGTCTCCGGAGGTGCGGAGCGGGGCCTCCGGTTGCCATCTTGGGCGCCGGCAGCGTCTGCGCCATCGCGGTGATTACGTAGTTTGAGCCCCGACGCACCTTGTCGGTGATCGCGACCACCGACCACGGCCTGCGCGACCCACCTATACGGACAGCGCGAACTTCGTATACGGAGGCGGCGAACTTCCTGTACGGAGGTCGCGTACTTCCTATACGAACCGCGCGACCTACCTATAGGGCGGCCGCAACTTTCGTATACGGAGGTCGGGCACTTCCTGTACTGACCTCGCGGACTTCGTATACGGACAACGCGAACTTCCTATACGGCTTGACGAGATTTTTTCAGCCGGGTCGCGAGCATCAACCAGCTGACAGTACCGGCGTCACTCGTATCTTTAAACGATACCGCTGGTGCCCAAATGGGTCACTACCTGGGTTTTGATTGCCTGCCATCAGGCACTTGGTCAGTATCTTGGTCATGCCAGCGAGGCATTCCCAAGGAGCCCTGAAAATGTCTACTCAGCTGATCTCTGCATTGCCCAACAGGAATGGTATGCGGACCCTGTGTTCGGCACTGGTGCTGTCGATCGGGTTGGCAACACTGGCACCACCGCCAGCTCTGGCGCGCGAACCCAATGCGTCTGAACTGAGCGGCGGAGCTTCGGGGTTGTCGATGGCGTTGCCGGTGGCCATCTCGATGACGGGGACGGCGCTGGTGCTGTCGGGCGGAGCCACCTTGGTGGTCGTGTCGGTGCAGGCAACTGCGGCCGGCACGGTCTGGGTGCTGCAGCGCGTCTCCGATGGCGCACGTTTATCGGTGCGCTGGAGCGTTGATGGCGCCAAGGCGGCCTCGATGGTCGCAGGCACCACCATTGAAGTCGCCGCCCTGAGCGTGGGCTGGTTACTGGTGTCCGGCAGCGAAGCGATGGCCTTCATCCCGAATGAATGGCAGTTTGGTTAGCCATCTCTTTGCCAGTGCAGGCCGGTGCCAATTGCGAGGCCGTCAAACTCAACGCCCGGCAGATGAGCGCTGCGCTCGAACTGGCTGCCCGCACATCTCACTGGCTGGACGCCAGCGGCGCCCAAGTGGTGGTATTGGCACGTGCTGGCCAAAATCTCGACCAATGGGGTTTGAAATATTCTCACCTGGGTTTCGCGTATCACGATGATGACGCCAAGGCTTGGCGTGTGGTGCACAAGCCTGAAATTCAAAAAGCCTTGTTGCCGCTGCTCAAAGACAACTACCAAGTGGCCATCCTGCACACGCGGGCCTACAGCATGGTGGCCTATCCGTGGGCGCAGAAATATCAGCAAAGCAATCAGTGGGCCCTGGAAACCTTGGCGCTGGCGGTGGAACCCAGCGTCACCGGCCGCTCGCGCGCCCAAGCTTGGCACAGTTCAAGGGTTACCAGCCCAGCGTCCTCACCATCGGCCCATTCACCCGGCTTGGCAGTTCGGAGAAGTCGGCTGTTTTCAGCATTCTCACTTAGGGTTGATATGGCTGCTTTCGACCCAAACCGGTGGGACGATGCACAGCTAGCAAAACCTGACCCCAGCTGACCCACTGAAAGGATGCTCACAAATGGTTGACGCGAATTCACTGCAGGATTTTTCCAGGCAAAAGGCGCTGCAGTTTCTGGACGACCACCTGTGGCCGCAACGCGCGCAACAGCTCAGCGGCGTGCCGGGGCTGGCGGTAGCGGTGGTGTTTGCCGGCGACGCCGCACCGGAAATACGCTGCTACGGCGTGCGCGATGTGCGCCAGCCCGAGCTGGCGGTGGACCCCGATACGGTCTTTGCGCTGGCCTCGGTATCGAAACCCATCACCTCGACGGTGATCGCCGCGCTGGTGGGTGACGGCGTGCTGAGCTGGGACGACCCGATCCAGCAGCATCTGCCCGAGTTTGCCGTGAGCGACCCGCAAGCCAGCAGCGCCATCACCATGGCCGAAATGCTGGCGCACCGCAGCGGCTTGCCCGACCACGCCGGTGACCTGCTGGAAGACCTGGGATACAGCCGCGCGGAGATCATCACCCGCATGCGCCATCTGCTGGTCGGGCCGCGCCCGGCGCCACACCGCTACACCAATTTGGGCTTCTCGCTGGCGGCCTTTGCAGCGGCGCAGGCCTGGTCAAACAAGACCAAGCAGACGCTCGAATGGGAAGAACTGGCCGAGCAGCGCCTGTACCAGCGCCTGGGCATGACGCGCACCAGCTCACGCCACGCCACCTTTACCAACGACCCGAACTGCACCGTCGGCCACCAGCGCTTTGCCCGCAACCCCGGCCAGTGCGTCTGGCTGCCGGCGGCCGACCCCCGCAACGCCGATGCCCAAACCCCCGCCGGTGGCGTGCGCGCCAGCATCAGCGACGTGGCCCGCTGGCTGCAACTGCAGTTGAACCATGGCCGCTACGGCAACGTCCAGGTGGTCGATAGCGCCGCCTTGCGCCACACCCACAGCGCCTTTCCATCGGCCAAGGATTCGCATTACGGCCTGGGCTGGAACGTCAAATCCGACAGCGGCGACCTAACCCATTCCGGCGCCTTTGCCACCGGTGCGGCCACCTGCGTGGCCGTGCTGCCCAAACTGGGTGTCGGCCTGGCCGTGCTGACCAATGGGGAACCCATCGGCGTGCCCGAAACCCTGGGCCGGCTGTTCGTGGACCATCTGCGCACCCTCAGCGGCCTGCCCGCCAGCGAACTGCAGCCCTATCTGCAGAGCACCGCCGATATGATGCGCGCCATGATGCCCCCGCCCAGCGACAGGGGCTACAGCCAATGGCAAAGCCCGCCGCCCCGACCGCTGGAGCAATACGCCGGCCGCTATCAGCACCCGTATTTCGGCACGGTACAGATCGCCACAACGCCATCAGCCGCCGCGCACCCCACCGGCCTGAGCATCACCTTCCTGACCAAGCCCGCCGCCGCCCCCATCGCGCTGACGCCCTGGAAAGCCGATGCCTTTACTTACCCCACCTTCGGCGAAAACGCCGTCGGCCTGAGCGCGGTTGAATTTGCACCCCTCGCCAGCGGCCCCGCCAGGCTGCGCGTGATGAATCTGCACTACGCCGACAAAACCGCCGATTACGCCGAAGCCGACGCCGACTGCCCGGAAGTGGCGTGGTTTCAGCGCGTGGGGAATTGAGGCTCGGCCCGCTTCAGGTCACGACGACATCGACCGCAGCATCTCCCTCGGCTGCCCGCTCTCACCGCTGATGGGCGCCTTGTACCTGAAACCGCTCGACGAGCGCATGCAGCGGATGGGCTGTTTCTACGTCCTACATGGACGACTGGGTCGTCCTGGCCCCGACGCGCTGGAAACTGCGTGCCGCCATCCGCGCCGTGAACCAGGAGATGGCAGGTTTGCGGGTCGAACGACACCCCGACTAAACCACCATCGCCCGCGGTTTCGATTTTCTCGGCTACCACTTCACCGCAACCGGTCTGTCGGTGGCGCGGCAGACCAAGCAACGCTGTGCAGAAAAAGTGTCCCGGCTTTATGAGCAGGGTGCGTCGATTGACCGCATCCGGGATTATGTTCTGCAGTGGCGGCGATGGGTGAAGGCAGGGTTGGGTGGAGCGGGCCAAGGGGTTTCTGGAGAGGTTTGCCGGTGTTTCGATCGCCAAGCGATATGGTCAGTCCACTGTCGCCCGGCGTGGCACACCCAGTTGAATCGTTCACATACCTTCCCCAGCACCGCCAACCACGCCGCGTGGTCATCATCCGTCAAGTAAATTTATTCCCACCCATCCCCTCAGTATGTGACAGTATGCGGGGGAAACGGCCATTTCGATCCGGAGAGGGCGCAGTATGAATAAAGCATACGACATTCTTGTATTTATACGTGCCCTTCCGCCTCGTGCGCATATGGGTTGCTGGCTAGAAACTTAATACACTCATGACGGTTTCGATCAGTTCACCCAGTCCCGAATCTGGCGGCACCAGACCTAGCTCGCGGTTGGTCATCAGGTCTTGCATGTTGAGCTTGATTCCGTAACGTTCTAGTAACCGCTTGTCCATTCGCGTATTTATGTGCCCGGTGAAGTAGTGGAACTCTGTTTTGTCAAATAGATGCTGGTTGTGCAATTGATGTGACAGCTCCCAGACAGAGATCAGAGCCCTGTGAACAGGCCATGCTGAAGGGTGCTTAGTCGGATCCGGAACCCCGTTGTTCCTATCCCAATTCGGTCGTTGGATCAGATCCGCCATGGCAAACCACTCGTTGCCGTCTTGTCCTGTGATATTTGTGTCCACTATTCTACCTGCGATCATTCGCTTGGCTCCTTCCCAGTGGTGTCTCAACAGCAGGATCTCGTTTGCGTCAAGTTCAGGTTTGTGCTGATATGCGAAGGTGATCTGGTCGCTCGTGAATCCTGCCAGATTTTCGCAGATCCTTGTGGCCGAGGCCATTGCGGCCTTGATGCCTGCCGTGAACTGCGGCTGAATCAGCCCCCCTGGGTCCGCCTGTTGATTAAAGCCCAGCGATTCAGGCCCGACAGCTCCAGTCTCTGTGCGAAATTTTGAAAGATGGCTATCCGTGGACCTAGGGCTATTTCCTAAGAAATCCGCGCCAAATTCGTCATTCTTCAATTCGCTGAACCCGAGCGCAAGTGTCTTGTCGCGTTGAATGACGCCACCAGTGTCTGATATGAACTGCATAATGCGCAAACTGCTATCCAACCTGTGCGGCAACGGCCCCGAGGTACGTTCCCGTGGACTCCACTGGAACGGGATCGAAGGAGCATGATCTTGCATCCATGCATCGCCAAAATTGAATTGCTCCCCCCTCCCCCCCATCAAATCCGCCTCCCTCTCCAACCCCACATCATCATTCACCCGCACCCCCCCCGCCATCTGCATCGTCGGCTTCACCCGCCCCTGTGCCTGCTGCACCACATGCCAAGCCTCATGTGGCAAATGCTTTTCTTGCCCCGGCGCAACGTGAATATCACGGCCTTGCGCATAAGCCAACGCGTTCAGTTGCGCTGGCTGCGACGAGTTGTAGTGGACCTTGACGTGGTCCATGGAGAGGCCGGAGAGGGATTCGATGCCGGATTTGAGGGTGTCGGGCAGGCCGGTGCGGTTGGGGCGGGGGGGGGCGGTGTCGGCGCGGGCTTGGAGGGCGGTTTGGTGGGTGGAGCGGGGGGAGGCGTCGGCCAGAGCGGCGAAGCGGGCTTGGAGGGGGGCTTCGGGGCGGTGGTCGAAGTCTTCGGCGGCTTCGGCGGTGGCGAGTTGGCTCACTGCGGCGGCCGGTTGGGCGTGGGCTTGGTGGGCCTGCTGCGGTTGGGCGGCGGGAGCGGGGCGGCGT
>JBFPGZ010000018.1:28025-32519 GCA_041083665.1 Leptothrix sp. (in: b-proteobacteria) | reverse complement strand
GCTCGCCGCAAACTCCGGCAGCGACATGCCGTGCTGAAACTGGATGCGGTTCATCACCATGATCAGGCTCCTGCTGTGTCGCTGGCTTTCCACCTTACTCCGGTCACTCCACCACGGGTTTGCGGAGAATCATTGCTAATCAGGAACAATTAAAAGAAAACAACGGGTTGCAGTTAGTGCGAGTGTTTTTGTCGTGGTTTCGCCAGGTTTGATGCTTTGCGCAAGCGATGTCTGTGGCCATGATATCGTGGCACTATTTTTCTCCGAACTGCCACCACCCCCACACGCCAAAACAATGACGGCGATGATGATGCTAACTGCGAAAATAAGCAGCTTTGTGATGGAGATGTGTTTCATTGTTCAATAGATTCATTGATTGCTAAATTGGTATCTGTTGAAAAACTTTTCAGCACCACATCCTCTTTCCATCAAAAAGATAAAGGCGGGAATAAATTGCAACGGAAAATTGTGTGGGTTAGAGAAATCCTTTAGAAAATACTCTTATCGAGAACATGCGACGAAAGCCTTTCTATTGCTCTTGGCGTACACCGAGGAACAATTCGCCGTCAATGTGTCGTTGGTAATATTCTGGACGCACGCTATGTATGCCAGTAGGCATGCTTCTAACCTCGCGTAGCCATCGCTTGCAATTCAGAGTAGGAAGAGAGTTTTGTCGCAAGCAATTAAAACTGCTGCCGTCTCAATAATTCAGAATCGTAGGATGCATCGTGTAGCAACCACCTTGGCAGGCTTTTCGATTTTTTACACAAGGAAACAGTATGATATTAGTTAGAGTAGCGGCATAAAATAAAGAGGCCACCATGATTGGGTGGCCTCGGGTTTTATTGTCGGAACGCATTATCTCATGCAGACTTTACCGGTGTGAATGTGATGATCAGTATGTCTCGATAGGCTGGATACCCATCAGTTGAACTCATGATGTTTACGCCATGAGCACACCTTTCTCCAAGAATGAGTGCATCGAGTGGGGAATGCAGTTTGAGTGCTACTGATGGTTTTTCCTTTCCGTCCCATTTGCCGGGTACAACATAGTTTGTGTCCGCATCAATACCAACCCTGTCGATCAGAATCACGACAACGTAGGGCTCATCATCGCTGTGTGGTCCAATAGGTGATGAAAACGATACACCAAGCCCGACACATTCGTAGCGAATGGTGTGTAACCCTACATGGAGGTCTCCTATAAAATAGCCAGGTCGGCAAAGGCGGGCGATCATGGCATGCCTCAAAATCAGGTGTCGTAGTGCCACTGTGATAAGAACCGGTCCTTCAATCGGACTGAACTCACGCAACTCATTCGGTGCGTCATAATTGTTCGCTTGGGCGTATGCCGAAAACTCGCACACGATGAGTGTGTCGGCTTGAGTTAGTAACAGTTTAGAGTGAGCGCGCCTTCTGTTGCCAGGTCTCGGATCAGCTGCGAGGGAATTGAATGAATCAGCAATAACGGACAAATCACTGAGTGCTTCAGCGTCGTATAAATTTCCGGATGTGACGGCGAAGTTGACAGTGTTAAGAGAAAGAACAGCCATTTGAGTTGCGGTCGTCAACCGCACGGTTCTAAACGGTTGGGCAATTGCATCCATACCATATCCAATGATGGGCATGACGGGAGAATTTCATCTGGCCCGTGACACCATGAGGTAATCGCCCAGCGCACTACTACGCCGGGTGTGAAAGGGCTACATGACTTATGGGGTCAGTCCCCAGAGTGACCTGAAAAGACATTTCTACTTGTCGGGAAAGCAATCGATGTTTGACAAACATCGATAAACTCTGCTAGCATCTAAGAATGTCTTATCGACATGTGGTCACCCTCGGGGGTCCGCTTCGTTGCTTCCTTTACAAAAAGTGAGCGACACGGCGGATTGCCACACAATCCGCCACCTATATCAAGAGCCAGTCTGTAGACTGGCTCTTTTTTTGCCTATACTTTTTTAGTATGCCACCAAGTCACCATCAGTGGCGACTTACCCCTATTTACGTTGTGGCTGCGATGGTCTCATTTTTTCCGAGTTTCAATGGGTATGAAATTCCGCTTCATCGTGTTGCATTGCGGACCAACTTCGACGCAACACCACGTATGATTTCTAGTGGTTAATCGACCAAGGTGTGAGCGTCCATTTGGAAACTCCACCTGACGCTGACGCACCATTAGAGTGCCTGACGGGGTTGGCAGGCAGGGTGAGTTGTGTTCCAAAGGTGAGATGTGGGCACCCGAGCACCGAGCGCACTAGAAGGCGGGCGGCCAAGCGCTACCCGAGCGATCTGACCGACGAGGAGTGGCTGCGACTGATGAGCAAGGCCCGAGATGCTGGGCTTCAGCATCGAGGTGGTGCGTCGGCATCGAAGTGCTGCAGCGCCGATGAGTGATTGCGCGCACCTTCGGCTGGATGGTGCGCTGGCGTCGCTTGCTCCGCGACTACGAGCCGCGCACCGATGCCTCCGTCGCCATGATCCATCTCACCATGTGTCCGATCTGCTCATGTGCAGGCTCTTTGATTGAGTTTTGGGGTCTGAGAAGCGGTCCATGCTCTCTTTTGATCTCTAGCAACAGGGTATTTAATGCATAAATTGCCTTTGATGTCACACGATTGACTTTGCGAGTTTAGAAAGCCGTGTTGCTGAGGGACCGAAAATCTGCCCACCCAGTCAGTTCCCCCCTTCTTTCGGACTCAGACACAACATGCGAACGTAACCGCATGAAGCAACAGGATCGCGACACTGAAATTCTAGCGTTCATCGAGGCAAAGATGCCCGATGCGACCATTGAGGAAAAGCTGCTCGTCACACACGAGTTTTGGCAGTTTTTCGATGCACTCTGGGCTGTCGCGGACCGACTCGTTACCGAAGTAGAGAATGCACGAGCCCGGCGTGACAAATCAGTGGCATTTGCTAGTGTGGAGACGTCACCAGATGCATGAAGAACTACGTCGCATACATTCGCGTTTCGACTATACGCCAAGGGGAGAAGGGTGCCTCACTGCCTGAACAGAAGGCAGTGATTGAGTTATACGCCAAACGCGAAGGCATCACAATTATTCGGTGGTATGAAGAACGTGAAACTGCAGCAAAAGTGGGTCGCACACAATTCGTTCAAATGCTTCGAGCACTGCGTCTGGGTGAAGCACAGGGTTTAATCTTGCATAAGATCGATCGAGGAGCGCGCAATCTAAAAGACTGGGCTGATCTCTCACAGCTCACTGATCAAGGTCTTGATGTGTGTATTGCTGGCGATTCCCTTGACCTCACCTCGCGCGGTGGTCGGCTGTCAGCTGATATTCAGGCAGTCGTTGCAGCAGACTTCATCCGTAATTTGCGTGAGGAAGTGAAGAAAGGTCAACGTGGGCGGCTGAAACAAGGTCTATACCCTTGGGGTGCTCCGCTCGGCTACCGTAACAATGGCGGTACTAAACCAAAGACCATTGATCCGATCACTGGCCCGTTGGTGCGACGTGCATTTGAAGAATATGCGAAAGGTCTACATACTCTGCGCACACTGCGTACTGCACTGTTTGCATGGGGTTTGCGAACCAGGGGTGGTAAACCGCTTTCCCTCAATGTCATCAACCACCTGTTGCATCGTAAATTTTATTACGGCCTCGTTGTCATCCGGGGCGAGACGTATGTCGGCGCCCATGAGCCGCTCATCTCAAAAGCGCTCTGGAACGACGTGCAAGCAGTGCTGGCTGGACGCTCACCTGCACGGATATACCGCCAGAGTCCCTATGTGCTACAGCGCATGCTCCGGTGTGCACGGTGCGGAAGGAGCCTCTATGCCGAAACCCAAAAAGGTTACGCCTACTACCGCTGCCATAGTGATGGCTGCCAGGGAACAAGTCTGCGTGAATCCCAGCTTGTTATGCAAATTCTCACCGAGGTCGGGGCGATGCATCTCTCCGAAGATGCACTCGTGGTGTTTGCCGATGTACTGGAAAAGAAAAAAGAACAGCTACAGATCGGACGTGCTGATGCAAAGCAGGCGCTGCTGCTGTGTGTCGATCAAGTCAGAGATCGCCTCGTGCGCCTCACTGATGCCTTTCTCGATCGTGCGATCGACAAGACGGACTTCGATGCCCGCAAGGAACGACTCACTGAAGAACGTTTGGCGATTGAGCGCGATCTAGGGATGGCGAATCAGCCGGTGCGCCAAATCGAGGAGAGAGCCGTAAGATTTCTCGAACTTGTAAAAGACTTACAGGGCTTGGGGGAAATAACAAATCAGCCTGAAATGCGCCAGATACTGCAATCGGCAATCTCGAACTGCGCTGTTCATCAAAAATATGTTGTTGTGAACTGGAAAAAACCACTGCAGATGTTGTTGAAACCAGATGATGTCCTTGTTGGTGAGGCCGAACGAGACGGTTCCCGAACTTTTTTGCCTCCCGAGCACATTGTCCCGTCATGTGAGACAGCCCACGAGGAACGCCTTGCTCAGTACAATGCAATTGCTGACCACTTCATTCAGGAAGT
>JBFPGZ010000018.1:0-27925 GCA_041083665.1 Leptothrix sp. (in: b-proteobacteria) | reverse complement strand
TCGGAGTGTTCCTGCGGAGTTGAACTGCGCAGGGTAAGCGTAATGAAAAACATGCTGCAACGGCAGCGTGTTTTTCGCAAGACGGGGAAAGTTGCCGTCTTGACAATGATGTGAGGCCGAACGAGACGGTTCCCGAACTTTTTTGCCTCCCGAGCACATTGTCCCGTCATGTGAGACAGCCCACGAGGAACGCCTTGCTCAGTACAATGCAATTGCTGACCACTTCATTCAGGAAGTAGAGGAGGAAGCTGGGGCGAGGGCTCGCGGAGAGTGGTTTCCTGATGATGAGGAAGTTGTTGCTCCTCCCGCTCGATCGCTTCGCGCTCGCTCACCAGACGGTCGGCTATTGCCCAGATCGCATCAATAAATTCCCAACACTCATGTGTTGCCTGAAGCTGCTCCTCCACTGATGCAGTCGGCATTGCTTCTTTGATAAATCCGAATACCTCACTGTCACGTGCGCGTGATCTCATGATGGATGCACATGCGAGGTCAATGAGAGTAACGGGACCAGCATGTGTACATCCACGTTATGCCCGTCACTCGTTCGGAGTGTTCCTGCGGAGTTGAACTGCGCAGGGTAAGCGTAATGAAAAACATGCTGCAACGGCAGCGTGTTTTTCGCAAGACGGGGAAAGTTGCCGTCTTGACAATGATGTGAGGCCGAACGAGACACGTACCGAACTTTGTCTACCGACCGGCAAAGTGTTTGGGAACGAGTTGCTGAGGCACTCTGTCAGTCCGATGCTGAGACAACCTAGCCGAAAAAAACAGAAGACAGTTCCCCTCTGGCACACGTCCACTGCCTCGGCAGCAGGATTAGCTGACGGTATGGTGAGTTGCATGACTAACATAGAGAATCAACAGGGGCCGGACGCTCTCGGGCGGAACACGACGGCTCATTCTGGCACAGCAATTGCATTGCGTAAGTGTTTTTCGTAAAACAACTATTCCTTGAAATACTCGAATCCAACGTCAGTTAATTGACAGTGGTTTGCATAAGCCATATGAGCAGTAAATCACTCTGCCTCAGAGTTATTACGGTTTGCCATAATCGTGCATCGAACGTTGTAATTGATGTGACGCTGACTACGCAATAAATATGCTATTCATCTGGTGGAACTCCAGCGTGTAATGCAATCGATCAGTTTTTGCATTTTTCGTTTTCATGCGCGTATTTGAGTACTCACAAGAAATGTCTTTTTAGGGGTAAGATGTGTTTTATTATTGCCAAAGAAGAACGCCACTCAATGAGTGGCGTGATAAAAGACAAGAGCAAGAGTGATAAATGGTCTCTGTACTCTCACATATGTTTGAATGCTCTGCGAAGTCGGTTCTGTAAACGCCAGAAACTTAGACACAAGTTGTGACGTAAGCATTCTCGGTCGTACTTGCGTGTCTCAAGTTTAAAACCATGAACTAACTTGTCGTTGAATGCTTGTATTTCGGTAGCTGTGACACCTGTAATTTCCGAAAGTTCGTCTTGTGAGATGATTCCGCAGAGCTGAGCAATTACGAAGCGCTTTAATGGACTGTCAGGAGCGCTTGTTTCTATGTGGTGTGCAATTTCTTGAAAATCAGACGTAACGTAGTCGGAAAAACGACGGTGCACAACAGCAATGAAGGTCTGTTCCATGTGAACTCCTATGAGTATTGACAGAAGAAATCAACGCATGCGCGGACTTCATACTGGCAATCTCAAGAGATCAATGGATCTATTTATTAGTAAAACACTAATTAATGTTATTGTCAATATGTTGATAAATTTTTGAATTGAGCATAATTATGCTATTTCATGCTCCCGCAAAAATATGCGAGTAAATTGAATCTGCTGTTCCACGACGGTGCGATCCAGTTCATTGAAGTCGCCGTGCATGACTTTATTTCTGATGGATGTGCCATAGTGGCGAATCTCTCGACAAGCATCGTTAGAAATTACATATTGGTCGCGGAGTACAATAGCGAGGCCGATCATTCCTTCTGCCTCTACCGGTAGATTAATGCTATACCGTGCACGGATTTCTTTCAGGCCCGCTTCAAGAACCGCCG
This sequence comes from Leptothrix sp. (in: b-proteobacteria), assembly GCA_041083665.1. Lineage (GTDB taxonomy): Bacteria > Pseudomonadota > Gammaproteobacteria > Burkholderiales > Burkholderiaceae_C > Sphaerotilus. Next base: position 25,876 of record JBFPGZ010000018.1, on the reverse strand, counting down.
ATGTCAGAAGTGCTGCTTCTTCAATAGAGATCCTGTCACCTGTGAGAAGGAGTGCGTCTGCCCGATCAAGACGCTCTTCGTTTGCGCCCAGACGAGTGAGATCAAGACTGAAGCGCTTGAGTGCCTCCTGATCTTGTGTCGTTAGCCGTTTTTCGTCGATATCTGCGAGTACGCTGAGACATTTTTTAAAACCTTTGTAAGCACCATAGGTGAGAAGTAATCCGACCACGATGGTATCTAAACCGACTTCGTTCTTACTTTCACTTATTGCGATACTCTCTTCCTGTTTCTTTCTTCGCGCCCGTTCTTCCATGCAGTGCTTGAGGTATGGCGTACCAATCTCAAATGCAAAAAAGAGAACAACTAACCCTGCAAACAAGAGCAAGGAGTCAAGATCGATGTCATCGAGATTGAACATGGACGAGCAAAGTCTGGCGTGATTACGATGCTATCGTAGCACCTCTGTATTCGTTCATCCACCGCAATCGTGTGCCTTTCGGGCACCAAACATGGCCCGGAGCACCTATCATGTGATGAGCTTAGGCACTCGCGCACGCCTCATACCTTTGACCATCAGCACGAAACGGTTTCTGTCGATCGGTGAAGTACGCAGATAGAATGTTAAGAGGTCTTCGGATCTTGGCATTCTGGTAACCAGAAAACTCACGGAGACCAATCGTGCAACAAGAGTCTTCATACCTAAACGATCTCGATGCAGTAAAAAAAGCTACCGCTGCTCGTGCATTGAGTGCGAGTACTACCCTCACTCCTGAAGACTTGTCTTCACTGTTGGCCGCCTGCAAGACGGCAAGCGAGGCGGAGAAAGCTGAAGTCGAGAAGTCGCAACTACTCAAGGCAGTGCGGTCGGAAGCCATTCGCTTTTGGATTCCGATTGCAGCATCGTTCCTGTCTGTCGCAATTTTGGCTTCCACACTAATTTTGCAAACTCGACAATTCCAAACATCGGTTGAACAGAATACAAAATCACTCAATCAGCAACGAATGGCCTTGGACGCACAGCGGGAAGCAAACGAAGATACGCAATGGAGAGAGGCGCTCAAGCTAATGGCGGACAAGCAGGGGCAGCTTGTCAATGATGCTGCAGGCGTTGCGTTGCTTAAGCACTTTGCGACATCAACCCACGTTGGACCGCAAGCACGCGACTTGGCAGTATTTATGTTGAGTTATGTGACTGAGCCAGCCGTGTTTGAAACACTCTTTCGTTCCGCAGTGAATCCAAAGACTACCGAGGGTTTTAATACTGTCGTGCGTATCAATCGTTCGCTTAGTGCGCTCAATTCACGCATCGCCAGTCAAATCGAAGAAATGGAAGCTGCAAAGCGCAAGGGTCAGTCGATAACTTTGCTGCCGTTGCCAGACGGGAAGACCAATCAAGTTCCCATACAGCAGGCGATTCAAGAATTGCGATCGCGAAGCGACAGTGTTCTACAAGAGATAACAATGACTGGTGCCACAGTTGTAGCTACAATGAATAGCGATTTCAAAATAAAGGATCTCAATTTGTCACAATGTTTTTTCTATGACAATAATTTCGCCAACGCCAATTTCTCTGGTGCAAACATCAGCGGAACAGGATTCGCGGTAACAAACGTTGACGGTGCTGACTTCACTAGTGTTGTTGTAGATAGTATAGGGAATTGGAGTGAAACACCCTGGTGGCGAGCTGCAAAAATTACGCCAACCCTGCTTTCTAAACTGCTGGCTGAGTATCCGTTTCCCCCTCATAAAACTCAGTACCTGAATTCATCAAGAGAACAGTATGAGCGGGATGTTCAGAGACTAAAGAAGGGCTGATCAAAGGCAATAACTATCGTCTTTTATTTTAAATGCGCGTTGTATATAAATTTTATTGTTTAGCTGTTCTCTGGCAGAAAATTGACTTGGGCGTAATACTCCCCGAAGACACATTATCTCCTCTTTGTGCAACGCGGAGCCAACTGTATGGTCAATCGCATGGCCAATATGGAAAATACAAACACGGAGAAACCACAGGGATCGCCGACTGTCTCGACCGAGTTGGCTGACGGCAGCCTCATTGAACTCGTGCTGGACCCAATGGATGCGAAAACGCATCTGGCCGTGTATCGCGACGGACGATCGACGATCGTAGACTCGATCCCGACACCTGAAGGCTTGTCACTGATCCCCGTATCGGAACGCAATAACCTGATCCGGCACAAGGTGCTCCTGTTGCCCGAGTGTCCAGTTACCTATTCCTCAACCGAAACACTCATCCGTGACGTTGAGGCATACATCACCCGTTACGTTGATCTGTCGGATGCATTTCTCCGGATCGCCAGTGCCTATGTTCTGCTGTCCTGGGTGTACGACGCCTTCAACGAGCTACCGTACTTGCGGTTTCGCGGTGACTACGGCAGTGGCAAGACGCGAGCACTCTTGGTCGTCGGCTCACTCTGCTACAAGCCATTCTTCGCGAGCGGTGCTTCGACGATCTCGCCGATCTTCCACACACTCGATACCTTCGGCGGCACGCTGATCGTTGACGAGTCGGACTTCCGGATGAGCGACGAGAAGGCGGAGCTGGTGAAGATCTTCAACAACGGCAATGTCCGAGGTTTCCCTGTCTTGCGCAGCAGTGCGACGCCACAGCACACGTTCGATCCGAGAGCGTTTTCAGTCTTCGGGCCAAAGATCGTCGCGATGCGTCATGGGTTCGACGATCCGGCGCTGGAGAGCCGGTTTCTGACTGAGGAGATGGGACGGCGATCGCTTCGCTCCGGCATCCCGTTCAATCTTCCCGACGCACAGCGGGACGAGGCGCGCAGGCTGCGCAATCAGCTTCTGTGGTACCGCTTCACCATGCGCAAGACGGCAGCAATTGACCTGTCAGCGTACGACGAACGTCTCTCACCACGGACGAACCAGATCGTGGCACCGCTTCTCTCGGTGGTTGATGATCCGACACTGCGCGCACACATCCGTGCGCACATGGCAGAGGCTGAGGGTGCGCTTCGTGCTGACCGATCAGGGAGTCCTGAAGGCCAGCTCCTTGATGTCGTGCTGCGCCTCATCAAGGACGGTGATCCCGCGTACATCCCTGTTGCGATGATCACCAAAGCGTTTATCGAACGCTACGGCAAGGAATACGAGCGGCCCATCAGTCCGCGCTATGTGGGACACCTCTTGCGCAATCGATTGCGCCTCGCGACGTACAAGCGGCATGGGAACTTCGTGCTGCCTGGGGCGCAGACAGGGCATCTGCGGGTGTTGGCGGAGCGGTATGGAATTGCGACTGAAACGCAGTAGATCCGAGTGATGAGCTGGTCACTGGTGATCAAACGTCCCCACACGTCACACGACATGATTATTGCTTGGCAGGCGGTGCACCTGGCGTTCCCGCATCTGCTGGGTCTATAAGCGCATCGGGAGAGGCACGCAAACCCATCGTGTCGAATTGCGCTCCTGTTGCCTGGCTGCTATCAATAAGCTCCATCCCACGAGCAAAGGTCGCTCGCGAGTATGGTTGTCGGAAGAACCTGCGGTATAAACCGCCGGCAGTTAATACTTTTGGCTCTTCGCTGTCGAAGGAGAAACGTGCAACCCCGAGCGATCTACTTGTCTGATCGAAGAACTGAACCGAAACAATAATGTTGCGCATGAGCTTATTCGGAGCCATGTGTCGCGTGTTCACCTGCACCTCGACATAATCTGTATTCGGGGCATACAGCAGCGCATGCCAAGTGGCCGCTGATGTCTGACCCGATGCGGGAGCGCTGATGAGTGAAGAAGCAAGGGTTCCAGCCAGAATGAAGCCGAAGAACAGTAAACGCTTCATGATGTGCTCCTTTCGCTATTTCACCTTACTCCCTGGTGGACTGTGGCCAATGATGCCACTGGCGCCTTTGGGTATGACCGGTGCAGATTGTGCTAGTACAGACGAGGATTCTGGTGCGACAGGAACCAGTCGAAGCTTTACGCGATGGGTCTGCCCCAATTCTGCGGTTCCCATGCCATTCACGGCAACTAGCTTCACTTCGCTTTCGCTTTTTGCCTGAACAGCGAATGTTACTTCGAGTTCCACCTCTTGCAGCGATAGGAGTGGTGTCTCGCCTTTCGCGATCCCTTCTGTTTCAGCGGCAGAGAGATCATCCTTGACCTTTCTGATCAGCTCCTTAAGCGGAATCTGCGTCGGCCGACCGAGCAAATTATCAAGGATGTTGCCACTGTATCCACTCAGGATGCGGGACATAAGGAGGATGACGATGGCGAGCGCAATTCCGGTGACCACTCCACGGGCGTTGATTTCGCCATGAAGTGCCACTCGTGCACGATTGATGTGGTCAATCAGCTTATGCGATTCCATTACTTTCATCCACAACTATGGATGCGTATGACTGGATCAATTCCGTTTTTTTCAGCGTTTTTGGCGATCGCAATGTTACTCCTTGCGAATGTTATTGCTTTCAACTAGAGCCATGCTCGTAAATTTGCTCTGCCAAAAAATGTTATCTTGTGGAGATGGAAATACAGATAAAAATAATGAAAGCCAATTCTTTGGGTGGACGGCTTCAACAGCAGTGGCACTTCCGCTGAGCAACAATGCAGAAAGCCGGACGAAAAAACGAATTGCATGTCAATCTTCCAGCATGCATATTAATTGTTGTGGCTGTGCCGACCCGGGGCATGGAGCGTGCAATAGCTTACATGGTTTTTATGCGGATATTGCGCCATGCCACAGTATTGCCAGGATACGCTTGGATGCCGATGCAACCAGGAGTGCCACCGCGCGCGGCGTCAGTGTTGATGAAGTGCGTGGTCTGGGCGCTCTGTCCGCTTTGCAGATTCGTGAGAAAGACCTTGAAATCATCGCCCTGTACGATGATTTCATATTCGAACCAGACGTCGGGTTGTAATGCTGGACCCGGCATGTAGGTCTGGGTCGCTGGTTCGTTGAAACCGAGATGCCATATGCGATCACCTGCCGGGATCTTGTAGATGGCACCAGTACGATTCTTGAATAAACCGTCCGGCTCGGGCTTGATACCCCAGAAATCCTTGCCCGAGTCGCCCCGTGCATTGTCGTCGATCTGGACTTCAAACCCGGAGATGACGGGTTTCCAAGCTGGATTTTTGATGTCAAAGGAAGGCTCGCCGGTGCTGCGTAATGCCAGTGCGGGACTCAGGTCGAGCGACGGTCGGGGGAAGCGCACGAATACACCGCTATTGTGTCTGGTCGCGTCAAAGATGCGGAACTGCATGCGCAGGGTGAAATCGCCGAAAAGTTCGGCGGCATAAAAGAACAGACGCAGCCCATTGCCGCCGTAGCTCACCATTTCGCCGTTGACATGCGCCATGCCGCCACCAGCTGGGCCGGCCAATTGCCAATTCCTGAAGGCCTTCGCCGTCCCATCAAACAGTGCACGAAAACCGGCTTCGAGTGGTGGCACGGGATCGGCCTTGGGCAGGACAGCGTCGCCCAGCATAATCGCAGTGCGACGGCCAAGAGCGACGCCGGTCAACATCGGGTTTGGCGACCCCAGAGTCGGAAACAACGCCGGACCGGCGACATAGCAATTGGTGGTGTCGTGAATCCGACCGAATTCGTTGGTCACCGAATCGGCAACATCGTCGCCCATGCGCAGGGTGCCGGCGTCGTGGTGCGTGGTACCCAGATCGTCACGCCGATCTTTGAATGCGGCCAGCACGGCCAGACGTTGTGCGTGCGTTCCGACCGCGACTGGAAGAGTGCGGTTACCCGCCAGAATATCGAACGGTTCATCACCGGCGAAAATCAGCGCAATCTTGTCAGCGATGGAATCCATCTCGTCCCAAGTCGTGCGGTCATTCTGGGTCTGGGCGCTGCCAGGAAATTGCTGTGGCGGGGCTTTGGCGTTGCCCAGATGAACAACTGCCTTGGGCCGATCAATATCTGTCTCCAGCGTTGACAGTTCGATGAAGCTGTCGGGATTGTGCGCGCTCATGTCGCCGATGCCACGTATGGTGATGACCACCGTGTCGTCGCTTGAGCGCAACATGTCCTGCAGGTGCTCAAGCGTCGGGACTTTCTGGAACAACTCGGCTTCGGAATTCACGCCGAGTTTCTGCAGACCACTGGCGGTGATCTGAAAGTGAAATGTATGCTCGTTGCTTGCCTTGCCTTTCACCAATAAGGCCGAACATTGCAGGCTCGGGATCACGGTCGGCGGCAGATTTGCCGCAATTGCCGCACGCGGTACACGAATGTTGAGGTTGGAGCGAAGATGCGCCACCAGATTTGTCCCCATCCTTTGAGCGGCACGGCCGGCGAGCGACTGCTGAAAGGTCGTGAGGGCAAGACGGGTGGATTCAATCGTGCCAAGCGCAATGATCGCTGTGCTTTGCCCGCCGTTGAATGGCGCGGCAAGTGGGATCACAACGGAGGAGCCGTTCTGCCAGACGCGCACGCCGGTAACTCGAACCCAGTTGTCGGCTTGGGTTTCGGTGACGAGATCCTGAACGTGGCAGTTGGGCACGATCATCAGCCGCTTGCGCGCGTCGGCCTCCTGTCGCATGCTCGCGTCGGCGTTTGCATTGGGGATATCTGCCTCGGTGGTAGCAAGCCGCGCTGCACGGATCAGACCAGGCACGGCGCTGAATTTGTTGGTGGGGAAAAACCCCGGCAGCGTGGTGGATTGAACCGCCAGTGGTGCTTCGAGCTTGAACATGTCCAACAGATCGCCACGCGGCGTAGTGTCGCTCACAGGCAGTCCGAGCCACTGACGCAATAGCGCATCGGGTATTGGTGTCGGATCGCCCGGGTCGGGATAACGTACCGTAGGATGGTCGAGCAGATCGGTAAAGGCAAACCCTGTGGCGTTGACCGCCGATTTGAGTCCGGCGTGCAACTGTTTGCGCAGCGCAGTGTGCAGTGGCCCGTAGATGAAATCGTTGGTCTCTTTCACGCCGATGTGCCGACTGGCTTCGGCGAAATACTGGCTGCGTAAAGCGTTACGTGTCGTCATCGGCCACGCGGCCATTTCCTCATCAAGCAATTCAGGTGACCAGCCACCCCAGGTCAACGAGCGACCACCGATGGCGAAAATCAGCCCGCTGTAATTGAGGGCCGGATGATTGACCCAGGGCACACGCAGATCGGGTGCGCCGCCCTGGAACGGCAGGTTCTGCACATGTTCAGGCAGCACGAACGGGCCGGCCTCAAGAACCAGGATGCGTCGGCTGTGCGTGGCGTCGTGAAGAAACAATTGCTCGGCCACGACCGCGCCAAAAGTGCCGCCGCCAATGACAATCGCGTCGAACTTGCGCTCACGACCGCCGAAGGTGAGGGACGTACTATCCAATGCTTCCTGCAAGGTATTGCAGAGAAAACGCCCCATGTTGTCGAGGGTGAATGAAGTCGGTTCTGAAGTCAAGGCTGTGACCATGATGTATTTCTCACTGCTCTCGGGGACATTTGCTTATAGTGAACAGGTCGTGTTCGTGCGCGGTTATCGATACCAATGAACTTGGCATGATATTTCTGGTGTCGAATGCGCGCATTCTTTTGCTCTAGCACATGTGTTTTCGACATCATTTGAAGGCATTGAAATGCAGAAGAAAACTGACCAAAGTCATTTCCAGACCGATCCAGGCGATGAGGCTAAGCATGAGCAAGAATGCCGCCAGCCAGAAGGCATGGCGGCGTTGTTGGTGAGTGAGGGGGGGGCTGTCTTCCGACGCGAGACAAGCTGCTCGTGGTGAGCCGGCTGCTATAAGGAGCACCTAAATTGACGATAAGACGCTAGAAAAGTTCGACAAATCCTTGATCCTGCACTGAGTGGGGGACATGGGGACATCGTCCCCAGATCAACAGGTCCAGCGTGCTGGCAGCAAAGCCACCAAACGATGGCTCAACCGCAATAGGTCACTCCTACTCCAACGTCCCCACATCCCCTTGTCCCCCGATTTGCCATGGAGGTACAAAATGCCCTCTGTGTCAATCATCATCGGATGCGATAATAAGAAAATGGCCCAATCCTCTGCTAATGGAGGATTGAGCTTTCAATTATGCATACACGGCACATGCCTGTGTTATTGCGCACCCACCGGCGAAGCTGGGGGTTGACGCAGAAGGAAATGGCGGCGTTACTCGGATTCGCGAGTTCCGCCCATGTTTCCCGTATTGAACAAGGCAAGCGCACCCCTTCGACAGAGACTGCGCTTGCATGCACCGTATTATTCAGTGTTTCCTTGGATGAGCTGTTTCCGCAGCTCACCACTGCAATCGAGAAGCGACTCTATGAACGGGCCACCCGATTGCACCAAGGGCTTCTCCACACTACCACGTCTTCCGGCGTGCGCAAGCGAGATCTCTTGATGCGGGCGCTTCGTCTGTCTGACGGGGAGACTAGCTTCACCAGCGTATGACGCCCAAAGAGGTTCGTACTGTTCTTGCCTTCTATCCCACGAGCCGTGGTTTCGGTTTCGCACTTTTCAAGGGAGAACAATTTCTCGTTGATTGGGGTATTAAAGATATTCGGCTGAAGGATAAGAATTTCTTCGCCATACACCTCATTAAGACGCTCATCGAGCGCTACAGTCCCGAAGTGCTCGTGATCGAAGATACTACGCGAAAGCATTCACGCCGACATGAGCGGATTCGTCTCCTGTACACGCGTATCGCCGCATATGCGAAAACAAGACGAATTGCAGTATGCCGGTTTACCCGCGCAGAAATGCATGATCACTTTGGGGTGCATACCAAGTATGCGATTGCTGAAGCAGTGGCGCGCGCGGTGCCAATGCTTGCGTCCCGCTTACCTCCGAAGCGTAAAGCATGGATGAGCGAAGACGCACGGCAGAGTTTGTTCGATGCCGTGGCGCTGGGTATCGTGTATTTTGCAAGGAGCAGTAGTGCGATAAAACCAGATGGTGACGAGGGTTGAGTACCACGTGATGCACTTCCATACACCATACTTTCCCACGTACGATCGAAAGTGGCTATTCCTGAAAAGGAGGCATTGCCATGAAAGAGACAAAGCGTACCGACGCAGCGAAACGTGTCGGGATCTGGATCCGGGTCTCCACCGAAGACCAAGTGCGGGGCGAAAGCCCCGAACATCACGAGCGCCGTGCGCGCCTCTATGCTGAAGCCAAGGGTTGGAACGTCATTGAGGTGTACCGGCTGGATGCGCTCTCAGGGAAGACCGTCAAGAACTACCCCGAGACCAAACGGATGGAGGCGGACATCAAGCGCGGGCACATCACCGGCCTCATCTTCTCGAAACTTGCCCGACTTGCCCGGAACACGAAGGAACTGCTCGAATTCGCCGACACCTTCCGGGCGTGTGATGCTGATCTGATCTCACTTGCCGAGTCGATCGACACCTCTACTCCCGCCGGCCGTCTTTTCTACACCATGATCGCGGCGATGGCGCAGTGGGAGCGTGAGGAGATCGCCGAACGCGTGGCGGCCTCGGTGCCCGTGCGCGCCAAGATGGGCAAGCCATTGGGTGGCCAAGCGTCGTTTGGCTACCGCTGGGTGGAAGGAAAACTGCTCGTTGATCCGACCGAGGCCCCCGTTCGGGCACTCCTGTACGAACTCTTTCGCGAACATGGTCGGAAAAAGACCGTTGCACGGGTCTTAAACGAGAAGGGATACCGCACCCGCAACGGATCACTGTTCTCGGACACCACGGTGGAGCGCCTTCTTCGCGATCCAACGGGAAAAGGTGTTCGTCGCGCCAACTACACCTCCTCGACGAATCAAAAGAAGGCCTGGGCGCTGAAGCCGGAGCACGAATGGGTGTTCCACGAAGTCGAGCCGATTGTCACCGAGGAGGTCTGGGACGCGTGCAATGCCGCGCTTGACGCCGCACGTGCGAAGGGCAAACGGAAGGCTCGGACGACGGTGCATCTCTTCGCCGGAGTGACGCACTGCCAATGTGGACGGAAGATGTATGTGCCGTCCAACACGCCCAAGTACGTCTGCTATGGCTGTCGCAACAAGATCCCGACGGACGACTTGGAAGCCATCTTTCACGAGGAGCTCCGGAGTTTCTTCTTCTCCCCGGAGGAGATCGCCGCCCACCTGGAGGTGACGAATGAGACGATTCGCGCAAAGGCGGCGCTCCTCGACACGCTGGCAAGCGAGCGCAAGAAGCTCGTGACCGAGATCGACAAGCTCTATGACTTGTATCAGTCGAACATGATCGACAAGGCAGGGTTCGGCGGGAAGTACCGCCCCCTTGCCGAGCGACAAAAGCAGCTCGATGACGAAATCCCTGAGCTACAGGCTGACCTGGATGTTATTCGGATCAGCTCCCTATCGCAGGAAGAGATCGTGACCGAGGCCCGTGACTTGTATTCCCGCTGGGGCGCGCTCCCGTATGACGATCGCCGACGGATTGTCGAGACCATCACGGAACGCATCGTGGTCGGTGACGGCGAGGTGGAGATCACGCTCTTCTATGCACCGCCAGTACCACCTCGTGGCGGGACGGGTTCAGCACGTGGAGGAAGTGGCGGCTCCGCGCCGCCTTCCATCCCTGAAGATCATGGCAAAAGCGCAACGAATGCTCAGGGGTTCATCGCTGCGATGAGCTGAAAGCGTGCCGGAAACTCGGCCTGCCGCGCGGCGCGGGAAATGGTGACGCGGCCGGTTTCGAGCGGTTCGCGCAGTGCTTCGAGTGCGGCGCGCGGAAATTCCGGCAGCTCATCCAGAAACAAGGTGCCGTGGTGGGCCAGCGAGATTTCGCCCGGCCTCGGCGGCGAGCCGCCGCCCACCAGCGCCACCGCCGACGCGCTGTGATGCGGACTGCGCAGCACGCGCTGACCCCAGCGGCGCACATCAAAGCGGCCCGCCAGGCTGCACAGCGCGGCTGATTCAAGCGCTTCATCCTGATTCATCGGTGGCAGCAGGCCGGCAAAACGCTGTGCCAGCATCGACTTGCCCGAGCCCGGCGGCCCGACCAGCAACAGGCTGTGATTGCCCGCTGCCGCGATTTCCAGCGCCCGTTTGGCGCCAGCCTGACCGCGCACCTCGCGCAGATCGGCCTGGGACTCGGGCGTGGCTTGAACCTCCGGCCGCACCACAGGCAAGGGCTGCGCCGTGTCGTCAGCTTGCAGTGCCTGCACCACATCGAGCAGGTGATGCGCGCCGCGCGGCGCGATGTCGGGAGCGAGGGCCGCTTCCAGCGCGCTCTCGAACGGCAGCACCAGCGTGCGCGTCTTGCCGGTGCGGCGCAGCGCCACTGCCATCGCCAGCGCACCACGCACCGGGCGCAGATCACCCGCCAGCGAGAGCTCACCGGCAAATTCGTAGTGCTGCAGCTGGTCAGCGTCGAGCTGGCCGCTGGCGGCCAGGATGCCGAGCGCGATCGGCAGATCGAAGCGGCCGCCTTCCTTGGGCAGATCAGCGGGTGCCAGATTGACCGTGATGCGTTTGTTGTGCGGGAAATCGAGCCCGCTTTGCTGCAGCGCGGCGCGCACCCGCTCGCGCGCTTCTTTCACTTCGGTGTCGGCCAGGCCGACCAAGGTGAAGCTCGGCAGGCCATTGGCCAGATGAACTTCCACCGTGACTTCCGGGGCGTGCAGACCCAGCAGAGCGCGACTGTGCACAACGGCGAGCGACATCTTGGTGCAATGGATTGAGGTGTGGCGGGCCCGACGCGGGACGTGTACCTGATTGTGCGAAGCCAATCACGATTAGCCGACTCCCCCAGAAGGGGGTTGGCACTGTATTGGTGCAATAACAAGAGATCAATCCGGTGCGTCGGGTCGAATTTTGTATTGGGTTGCGCCAAGTTAGGGCGTGGCGGACGCGATGTAACCAGATGCATACATGGCACGAAAGCTGCAGAAGGGTGGGCAGCAGTTGTGTTCACATCATTAGGAGTCAGTCACCATGAAAATGGTTACCGCCATCATCAAACCCTTCAAGCTCGATGAAGTGCGCGAAGCACTCAGCGGCATCGGCGTACAGGGCATCACTGTCACTGAAGTCAAGGGCTTCGGCCGCCAGAAGGGCCACACCGAGCTGTACCGTGGCGCGGAATACGTGGTTGATTTCCTGCCCAAGGTCAAGGTCGAGGCGGCGGTAGACGACGCCATCGTGGACCGTGTCATCGAGGCGATCGAGGGCGCTGCCCGCACCGGCAAGATCGGTGACGGCAAGATCTTCGTGACTCCGCTCGAACAGGTGCTGCGTATCCGCACTGGAGAAACCGGCAAGGACGCGCTCTGACCGCCGTTTGCCCAAGAGTTACCAAGAGACAACCATGAAAAAACTAATCGCTTCAATCGCTACTGCGTTGACGCTAGGCATCGCGTCGTTGAGTTACTGCGGCGTTGCTCACGCCCAGGCTGCCTCCGAGCCAGTGGCTGCCGCTTCTGCGGCCGTTGCCGCACCGGCGGCTGCACCGGCTCCGGTCGCTGCGGCTGCATCGGCTGCTGCCGACGCAGCTTCGGTTCCGGCGCCCGTGCCCAACAAGGGCGATACCGCCTGGATGATGCTGTCGACGCTGCTGGTGATCCTGATGACGGTGCCGGGTCTGGCACTGTTTTACGGCGGCCTGGTGCGCGCCAAGAACATGCTGTCGGTGCTGATGCAGGTGATGGTGACCTTCTCGCTGATCGTCGTGCTGTGGATGCTGTACGGCTACAGCCTGGCGTTCACCGAGGGCAACGCCTTCATCGGTGGCTTTGATCGCCTGTTCATGAAGGGCATCTGGGACAACGCTGCCGGCACGTTCGCGAACGCCGCCACCTTCAGCAAGGGTGTGGTGATTCCGGAGATCGTGTTTGCCGCTTTCCAGGCGACCTTCGCTGGTATCACCTGCGCGCTGATCGTCGGCTCGTTTGCCGAGCGCATCAAGTTCAGCGCCGTGCTGCTGTTCATGACCCTGTGGTTCACCTTCAGCTATGCGCCGATCGCCCACATGGTGTGGTTCTGGATGGGTCCGGATGCTTACACCGGCAAGGAAGTCGTTGACGCGATGAACGGCAAGGCCGGTCTGCTCTGGCAGTGGGGCGCGCTGGACTTCGCTGGCGGCACCGTCGTGCACATCAACGCCGCTGTGGCTGGTCTGGTCGGTTCCTACATGGTCGGCAAGCGCATCGGCTACGGCAAGGAATCGTTCACGCCGCACTCGCTGACGCTGACGATGGTCGGCTCTGCGCTGCTGTGGGTGGGCTGGTTCGGTTTCAACGCCGGCTCGGCGCTGGAAGCGAATGGCTTTGCCGCGCTGGCTTTCATCAACACCTTCGCGGCTACGGCAGCTGCGGTGCTGGCTTGGTGTGCGGGTGAAGCGCTGATGAAGGGCAAGGCTTCGATGCTGGGTGCTGCGTCGGGTGCGGTGGCGGGTCTGGTGGCGATCACGCCGGCAGCCGGCAACGTCGGCATCGGTGGCGCGCTGTTCATCGGTCTGATGGCTGGCTTTGTCTGCCTGTGGGGCGTGAACGGCCTCAAGAAGCTGCTCGGTACCGATGACTCGCTCGACGTGTTCGGCGTGCACGGTGTCGGCGGCATCCTGGGTGCGCTGCTGACCGGTGTGTTCAACTCGCCGAACCTGGGTGGCCCGAGCGCTGTGGCCGACTGGGTGACCGCTTCGATGATCACCGGTGCTGACTACTCGATCGCCTCGCAAGTCCTGGTGCAAGCCAAGGCTGTGCTGGTGACGATCGTCTGGTCGGGTGTGGTGTCGGTCATCGCCTTCAAGATCGTTGATCTGGTGATCGGCCTGCGCGTCACCGAAGAGGAAGAGCGCGAAGGTCTGGACATCTCGTCGCACGGCGAGACGGCTTATCACAAGTGATAGCCGGATGATGAGCCTCTGATCAGGTTCCATCTGTTCTGAAGCGGGCCGCCTTGTGCGGCCCGTTTCTTTTGTCTGGGCCAGCTTGTCTTTCTGACTTGAAGGCCCCAGATGCCTAAAATTGTCCGGTCACCCTAGTCTGGCGCCTTGCCGCGCTGTCGCTCCATGGTTCCTCATCTCGTCACAGCCCTGAATGGTCCGATCAACGAGCTGGAACAGCGCATTCTGGAGTCGATGCCGGCGATCGAGCGCTGGTTCCGTCTTGAATGGATGGAGCACACGCCGCCGTTCTATACCTCGGTCGATGTGCGCAATGCCGGCTTCAAGCTGGCACCGGTCGATACCAATCTGTTTCCGGGCGGCTGGAACAACCTGACCCGGGAGATGCTGCCGCTGGCGGTGCAGGCGGCGATGGCCGCGATCGAGAAGATCTGCCCGGAAGCCAAGAACCTGCTGCTGATCCCTGAACGGCATACCCGCAACACCTTCTATCTGATGAACGTGGCGCGGCTGGTGCAGATCTTCACCCAGGCCGGCCTGAACGTGCGGCTCGGCACACTCGATCCGGATGCGAAGGAGCCCGTCACGTTTGACCTGCCGGATGGCAGCGGTGTCACGGTCGAGCCCTTGCTGCGCAGCAAGCGCCGCCTGGGACTGAAGGACTTCGATCCCTGCACCATCCTGCTCAATAACGATCTGTCGGCCGGCATCCCGAGCGTGCTGGAAAACCTGCACGAGCAGTACCTGCTGCCGCCGTTGCACGCCGGCTGGGCGGTGCGGCGCAAGACCAACCACTTTCGCTCCTACGAGGAAGTGGCGAAGAAGTTTGCCAAGCTGCTCGGCATGGACCCGTGGCTGATCAATCCACTCCACACCCAGTGTGGCGAGGTCAACTTCGCCGAAGGGACGGGGCTCGACTGCGTGCGCGGCAATGTCGATGCGCTGCTGGCCAAGATCCGCCGCAAGTACAAGGAATACGGCATCAACGAGAAGCCTTTTGTGGTCGTCAAGGCCAACAACGGCACCTACGGCATGGGCATCATGACGGTGCGCGACAGCAAGGAGCTCGAAGAGCTCAACCGTCGCACCCGCAACAAGATGAGCGTCATCAAGGACGGCCAGGAGATCTCCGAGGTGATCATCCAGGAGGGCGTGTTGACCTGCGAGCGCGTCAACGAGGCGGTGGCCGAGCCGGTGGTCTACATGATGGATCGCTATGTGGTCGGCGGCTTCTACCGGGTCCACGCTGATCGCGGCATCGACGAGAACCTCAATGCACCGGGCTCGCAGTTTGTGCCGCTCGCATTTGCAGAGAGCCACCACCTGCCACGGCGGGGCGAGAAACCGGGTGCGAGCGCACCGAACCGCTTCTACATGTATGGCGTGATTGCCCGCCTGGCGATGCTGGCGGCCAGCTACGAGCTGGAGGCCACCGACCCGGACGCAGAAGTCTACGATTGATCCGATAAAAGTCGTTGACAGATGCTGCAGTCCTATAGATAATCGAAGGCTCTTCTGGCACTCAAGCTTTTCATGTGAAAAGTAAGTGTGCCGGGTTCGCCCCAAGCGCGGGTGCGGCTACTGGTACTTTTTTCGGCAGCCGCTGCCTTCGACACGGGCCCAAGACTGACCGCGGTAGTCGCCATAGTGGCGTCTGGGCGGGAAAAGTTGGGGATAGACATGATCCAAATGCAATCGCGACTTGATGTCGCGGACAACACAGGCGCGAAGTCCGTCATGTGCATTAAGGTGCTCGGCGGTTCGAAGCGCCGCTACGCCGGCATTGGTGATGTGATCAAGGTCAGCATCAAGGAAGCTGCGCCGCGTGGTCGCGTCAAAAAGGGTGAGGTCTACAACGCCGTGGTTGTGCGCACTGCCAAGGGTGTGCGTCGCCAGGATGGCTCGCTCGTTAAGTTTGACGGCAATGCCGCAGTGCTGCTGAATGCCAAGCTGGAGCCGATCGGCACCCGTATCTTCGGCCCGGTGACCCGCGAACTGCGGTCCGAGCGCTTCATGAAGATCGTGTCGCTTGCGCCCGAAGTGCTCTAAGCCGACCGGAAAGGAAAGGCTATGAACAAGATTCGCAAAGGCGACGAAGTCATTATTCTGACGGGTCGCGACAAAGGTAAGCGTGGCACGGTGTCGCTGCGTGTAGATGCTGATCACCTGGTGGTGGACGGTGTCAATGTGGTGAAAAAACACGTGCGCCCGAATCCCCTCAAGGGAACCACCGGCGGCATCGTGGATAAGACCATGCCGATTCATCAGTCTAACGTGGCGATTTTCAATCCCGCCAGCGGCAAGGCTGATCGCGTGGGTATCAAGCTTCTGGCTGACGGCAAAAAAGTGCGCGTCTTCAAGTCCAGTGGCGACGAAGTCAAGGCCTGAGGCAGGGTTTCGAAATGACGCAACAACAAGCCCGTCTGCAAGCGTTCTACCATGAACGCGTGGTGCCGGACCTGACTGCCAAGTTTGGCTACAAGTCGGTCATGCAAGTGCCGCGCTTCGAAAAGATCACCCTGAATATGGGTGTGAGCGAAGCAGTGTCCGACAAGAAGGTCATGGAACACGCTGTAAGCGACCTGACCAAGATTGCTGGCCAAAAGCCGGTGGTCACCAAGTCGCGCAAGGCTATCGCCGGTTTCAAGATCCGTGAGGGTGTGCCCATCGGTTGTATGGTGACCCTGCGCGGTGTGCGCATGTATGAATTCCTGGATCGTTTCGTGACGATCGCGTTGCCGCGCGTGCGCGACTTCCGCGGTATCTCGGGTCGTTCATTTGATGGCCGTGGTAATTACAACATCGGCGTCAAAGAACAGATCATTTTCCCGGAAGTCGAATACGACAAGGTTGATGCGCTGCGTGGTCTGAATATCAGTATCACGACGACTGCTGCGACCGATGACGAGTGCAAGGCGCTGCTGACGGCCTTCCGCTTCCCGTTCAAGAACTGAGGTTTGACGTGGCTAAACTCTCTCTCATTCAGCGCGAAGAAAAGCGCGAGAAGCTGGTCGCCAAGTACGCCAAAAAGTACGCGGAACTGAAAGCCGTCATCGCCGACCAGAGCAAGCCGGAAGAAGAGCGTTATCAAGCGCGCCTGGCTCTGCAACAGTTGCCGCGCAATGCTTACCCGACCCGTCTGCGCAATCGTTGCGGCATCACCGGTCGCCCCCGTGGCACGTTCCGGACCTTTGGTCTGGGTCGTACCAAGATTCGTGAACTGGCCTTCCGTGGCGACATCCCAGGTGTCGTCAAGGCAAGCTGGTAATTCGGCGTCCCCAGGGCACGAACAGGAGTAATTCCATGAGCATGAGTGATCCTATCGCCGACATGCTGACTCGCATCCGCAACGCTCAGCTGGTTGACAAGCCGATCGTTGTGATGCCCTCTTCCAAGCTGAAGGCTGCGATTGCCCAAGTGCTGCAAGACGAGGGTTACATCGACGGCTTCAAGGTGAAGTCCGAGGGTGGCAAGGCAGATCTCGAAATTTCCCTGAAGTATTACGCAGGTCGTCCGGTGATTGAGCGCATCGAGCGCGTCAGCCGCCCCGGCCTTCGTATTTACAAAGGCCGCCACGACATTCCGCAGGTCATGAATGGCCTGGGTGTGGCGATCGTCACCACGCCCAAGGGTGTGATGACCGACCGCAAGGCACGCGCAGCCGGTATCGGCGGCGAAGTGCTCTGCTACGTGGCCTGACGGCAAGGAGATCGCAGATGTCCCGCGTTGGAAAAATGCCGATCACCGTCCCGCAAGGCGTGGATGTGTCGGTCACGGCAGAGCAGATCAGCATCAAGGGTGCGCTCGGTACGCTGGTGCGTCCGGTTCATGCCCTGGTGGCTGTCAAGAATGAAGCTGGCAAGCTGAGTTTCGCACCGACCAATGAGTCGGCCGAAGCGGATGCCATGTCCGGTACCGTGCGTGCTCTGGTGGCCAATATGGTCCAGGGCGTCACGAAAGGCTTCGAAAAGAAGCTGACTTTGGTCGGCGTGGGCTTCCGGGCTCAAGCGCAAGGTCAAAAGCTGAACCTGCAGATTGGTTTCTCGCATCCGGTGGTCAAGGACATGCCTGCTGGCATCAAGGTCGAGACCCCGACGCAGACCGAAATTCTGATCAAGGGTTCGGATCGTCAAGTGGTGGGACAACTCGCAGCTGAAGTTCGCGCGTTCCGTCCGCCTGAGCCTTACAAGGGCAAGGGTATCCGCTACGCCGACGAGAAGGTCGTCCTTAAAGAGACGAAGAAGAAGTAAGGAGTGGCACCATGTTGAACAAGAAAGAACAGCGTCTCCGCCGCTCCCGCCAAACCCGCGCGCGTATTGCGCTGCAAGGTGTGGCTCGTCTGACGGTCTTCCGCTCGAATCTGCATATTTACGCCAGCGTGATTTCTGGCGACGGCGCGCAAGTGCTGGCCTCGGCCTCGACCGCCGAAAAAGAGCTGCGCGAGCAGCTCGGCGCAGAAGGCAAGGGTGGCAATGTGAATGCCGCCCAGTTGATCGGCAAGCGAATTGCCGAGCGCGCCAAGGCCGCCGGCGTCGAAAAGGTTGCGTTCGATCGCTCTGGTTTTGCGTACCACGGCCGCGTCAAAGCGCTGGCCGAGGCGGCACGCGAAGCCGGTCTGCAGTTCTGATTCGCCGCACCAGCTGAACGAAGGAATTCGAAATGGCTAAGTTTCAACCGAAAATGGCTGACGAAGGTCGCGATGACGGTTTGCGCGAAAAGATGATTCAAGTGAACCGCGTGACCAAAGTGGTCAAGGGCGGTCGAATCATGGGTTTCGCAGCGCTGACTGTCGTGGGTGACGGTGACGGCAAAGTGGGCATGGGCAAGGGCAAGGCGCGTGAAGTGCCGGTCGCTGTGCAAAAGGCCATGGAGCAGGCTCGCCGCAACATGGTCAAGGTGCCGTTGAAGAACGGTACCGTGTACCACAACATCCGTGGTGAACACGGTGCAGCCAAAGTGCTGCTGGCTCCGGCGGCTGCTGGTACCGGCATCATCGCTGGCGGTCCGATGCGCGCAGTCTTTGAAGTGCTGGGTGTGACCGATATCGTGGCCAAGAGCCTCGGTTCGACCAACCCGTACAACATGGTGCGTGCGACGTTCGATGCGCTGACGCGCGCCGTGACGCCGTCCCAGATTGCTGCCAAGCGCGGCAAGACCGTTGAAGAAATCTTCAACTGAAGCGTCGGGAGCATCACATGACTGACAAAAAGACCCTGACGGTCCAGCTGGTCAAGAGCCCGATCGGCACGCGTGCATCGCACCGCGCCACGATCGTCGGCCTGGGCCTGCGTCGTATGAACAGCCAATCTGTTCTGGAAGACACCCCTGCGGTGCGTGGCATGATCAACAAGGTTTCTTACCTTGTGAAAGTGCTCTGAGCAGCCGGCTAGAGGAAGTTCGACATGCAACTCAATACCATCAAGCCGGCCTCGGGTGCCAAGCACTCCAAGCGCCGTGTCGGTCGCGGCATCGGTTCCGGTCTGGGCAAGACCGCCGGTCGTGGTCACAAGGGCCAGAAGTCGCGTGCGGGTGGCTACCACAAGGTGGGCTTCGAAGGCGGTCAAATGCCGCTGCAACGTCGCCTGCCCAAGCGTGGCTTCAAGTCGCATCTGCTGAAGTTCAACGGTGAAGTGACGCTGGGCCAGCTGGAACAGCTCGCGATCGCTGAAGTTGATCTGGCCGTGCTGAAGCAAGCTGGCCTGGTCGCTGCACAAGTGCGCAATGTGAAGGTCATCCAGTCGGGTGCTCTGACCAAGGCGGTGGTGCTCAAGGGCATCGACGCGACGGCCGGTGCCAAGACTGTCATTGAAGCCGCTGGCGGCTCGATCGCTGCCTGATCGGCAGGGATTGATCCGGTACATCGTTCAAGAACAGGTTTTTCGTGGCAGCAAGCAACGCAAATCAACTGGCTAAGAGCGGCAAGTTCGGCGACCTGCGTCGTCGGCTCGTTTTCCTCTTGCTGGCTCTGGTGGTCTACCGGATCGGGGCGCATATCCCTGTTCCGGGCATCAATCCAGACCAGTTAGCTCAGTTGTTCAAGGGGCAGCAAGGCGGCATCCTGAACCTGTTCAACATGTTCTCGGGTGGTGCGCTGTCGCGGTTTACCGTGTTTGCGCTGGGGATCATGCCGTATATCTCGGCATCGATCATCATGCAGCTCATGAGCTACGTGTTGCCCAGTCTGGAATCGCTGAAAAAAGAAGGCGAATCTGGCAAGCGCAAGATCACTCAGTACACTCGGTACGGCACGCTCGGTTTGGCGCTGTTCCAGTCGATGGGTATCGGGCTTGCGCTGGAAGGTTCGCCTGGGCTGGTCATCGATCCGGGCTTCATGTTTCGAATCGGTGCGATTGTCAGCTTGACGGCCGGCACGATGTTCCTGATGTGGCTGGGTGAGCAGATCACCGAGCGCGGTCTGGGCAACGGTATCTCGATCCTGATTTTTGGCGGTATCGCCGCAGGATTGCCGAATGCCATTGGTGGTTTGCTGAATCTGGTCAGCACCGGTGCGATGAGTATCATCGTGGCGCTGTTCATCGTGGCGATCGTCGTGCTGGTAACCTACTTCGTGGTGTTCGTTGAGCGGGGTCAGAGAAAGATCCTGGTCAACTATGCCAAGCGGCAGGTCGGCAACAAGGTTTACGGCGGTCAGTCATCGCACTTGCCGCTCAAGATCAACATGTCGGGTGTGATCCCGCCGATCTTCGCCTCATCGATCATCCTGCTGCCGGCAACGGTGGTTGGTTGGTTCGCGACTGGTGAAGGCATGCGTTGGTTGAAGGATATTTCTTCAGCGTTGTCGCCCGGGCAGCCTATTTATGTGCTGCTGTACGCGACGATGATCGTGTTCTTCTGTTTCTTTTATACCGCGCTGGTGTTCAACAGCCGGGAAACAGCGGACAACCTGAAGAAAAGTGGCGCTTTTGTGCCTGGTATCCGTCCCGGTGATCAGACCGCACGATACATCGACAAGATTTTGGCCCGTTTGACTCTGGGCGGTGCAGCCTACATCACGTTGGTGTGTCTGCTGCCCGAGTTTCTGGTCCTGAAGTACAACGTACCGTTCTATTTTGGCGGCACCTCGCTCATGATCATCGTGGTTGTCACGATGGATTTCTGGGCTCAAGTGCAGTCCTATGTAATGTCTCAGCAGTATGAAGCACTGCTGAAGAAAGCCAGCTTCAAGGCCGGTTGAAAGTAACACAGTACCTTCGAGCTAGTCGATGGCGAAAGACGATGTCATTCAGATGCAAGGGGAGGTTCTTGAAAACCTGCCAAACGCAACTTTCCGGGTCAAACTGGAAAACGGACATGTGGTCTTAGGCCACATTTCCGGAAAAATGCGAATGCATTACATACGCATCTTGCCTGGTGACAAAGTTACTGTCGAATTGACCCCGTACGACCTCAGTCGTGCTCGCATCGTGTTCCGGGCGAAGTGAGTAACACGGAATTTAGAGTCCGGAATACAAGCGTAAGCCGATCTAGGAGAAGCCCATGAAAGTCTCGGCATCCGTCAAGAAGATCTGCCGTAATTGCAAGATCATCCGTCGCAAGGGTGTGGTGCGTGTCATCTGCACCGATCCGCGCCACAAGCAGCGCCAGGGTTGAGGATTTGAGTCCCGCTCGCTGCAACCGTTGAGAGTACGCACATGGCACGTATTGCTGGTATCAATGTCCCGCCGCACAAGCACACCGAGATCGGTCTGACCTCGATCTACGGCATCGGTCGTACGACCGCGCAGAAGATCTGTGAAGCTTGCGGAATCGCTTATAGCAAAAAGGTCAAAGACCTGACTGACTCCGATCTGGAAAAGATTCGTGACGAGGTCGGTCGCTTGACCATCGAAGGCGATTTGCGGCGTGAAATCTCGATCAACATCAAGCGATTGATGGATCTGGGCTGCTACCGTGGCTTCCGTCACCGTCGCGGTCTTCCGATGCGCGGTCAGCGCACGCGTACCAACGCGCGCACCCGCAAGGGACCGAAGAAGGGCGCGGCAGCGCTGAAAAAGTAAGCCTGACGCCAAAGAGAATCGACCATGGCAAAAGCACCCGTCAATAACGCAGCTCGCCGCGTCAGCAAGAAAGTCCGCAAGAACGTTGCGGATGGTATTGCTCACGTGCATGCTTCGTTCAATAACACCATCATCACCATCACCGACCGTCAGGGCAATTCGTTGTCTTGGGCCTCAAGTGGTGGCCAAGGTTTCAAGGGCTCACGCAAGTCCACCCCGTTCGCCGCTCAGGTGGCAGCGGAAGTGGCTGGTCGTGCGGCTCAGGAACAAGGCATTAAGAACCTCGACGTCAAGATCAAGGGCCCCGGCCCGGGTCGCGAGTCTTCGGTGCGCGCGCTGGCTTCGCTCGGCATTCGCATCAACTCGATCTCTGATGTCACGCCTGTTCCGCACAACGGCTGCCGCCCTCAAAAGCGTCGTCGTATCTAATACAGCTCTTGCGACTGCTGTACTGGTTCGGAGCTGCTAAGCAGTTTCGAACCAAAAAAAGATCTATAATCAGCGGTTCTTTTGCTGCCGGCGGGTGCTATGGCCTCGCCGGTTTCTTCGTTGAAGCTCAAGCTTCCATAAGTCCACCGTCTGAGTCGCCTGCTGTGCACTCAGACTTGCGGGGCGCATGGCATTGATGCTGTGCATTCCCGTCAGAATAAACTAAGGAAATAACGTGGCACGTTACCTCGGTCCCAAGTGCAAACTTTCCCGCCGTGAAGGCACCGACCTGTTCCTGAAGAGCGCACGTCGCTCGATCAGCGACAAGTCCAAGTTTGACACCAAGCCTGGTCAGCACGGTCGCACCTCTGGTTCGCGGACCTCTGACTTCGGCCTGCAACTGCGTGAAAAGCAGAAGGTCAAGCGCATGTACGGCGTGCTGGAAAAGCAATTCCGCCGTTATTTCGCCGAAGCCGAGCGCCGCAAGGGCAACACCGGTGCCAACCTGCTGCTGCTGCTGGAATCGCGTCTGGACAATGTGGTCTATCGCATGGGTTTCGGTTCGACCCGTGCTGAAGCTCGCCAGATCGTTTCGCACAAGGCCATCACCGTCAATGGTGGTGTGGTGAATATCCCTTCGTACCTGGTCAAGGCCGGTGACGTGGTGGCGATTCGTGAAAAGGCCAAGAAGCAACTGCGCGTGATCGATGCACTGAAGCTGGCCGAGCAAATCGGTATGCCGGCTTGGGTCCAGGTCGATGCGACCAAGCAAGAAGGCATTTTCAAGAAAGCCCCGGACCGCGATGAATTCGGTGCCGACATCAACGAATCGCTGATCGTCGAACTGTATTCGCGCTGATCCTGCGAGCGTTTGACTGCCCGGTACTTGAATCGACCGGGCAGTGCACAACAGGCTCTTCGCCTGCCGGGCACGTTGAGCTTTTCTCCGACCCGGTGGGTTCATCAGCCTTATCGGTGTAACGAGCCGAGGGTATTGACAGGAACTTCCAATGCAAACGAATTTGCTGAAACCCAAAGCCATCAATGTCGAGCCGCTCGGCGGTCACCGTGCCAAGGTGACGCTGGAGCCGTTCGAGCGTGGTTATGGTCATACGCTGGGCAACGCGCTGCGTCGTGTGCTGCTCTCGTCGATGGTGGGTTACGCACCGACTGAAGTCACCATTGCCGGCGTTTTGCACGAGTATTCCACCGTCGATGGCGTTCAGGAAGATGTCGTGCACATCATGCTGAACCTCAAGGGCGTGGTGTTCCGTCTGCATAACCGCGACGAAGTGACCCTGGTGCTGCGCAAGGATGGTGAAGGCCCTGTTCGTGCCGGCGACATCCAGACGCCGCATGACGTCGAGATCGTCAACCCCGACCATGTGATTTCACACCTGGCCCAGGGCGGCAAGCTCGACATGCAGATCAAGGTCGAAAAGGGCCGTGGTTATGTGCCGGGTAACATGCGCCGCTACGGCGACGAGCCGACCAAGTCGATCGGTCGTATCGTCCTCGACGCCTCGTTCTCGCCGGTCAAGCGCGTCAGCTACACGGTCGAAAGCGCTCGCGTCGAGCAGCGCACCGACCTGGACAAGCTGGTGATGGAAATCGAAACCAACGGTGCCATCACGCCTGAGGAAGCGATCCGTGCCTCGGCCAAGATCCTGGTCGAGCAGCTGGCCGTGTTCGCGCAGCTGGAAGGCAACGAGCTGGCTGCGTTCGAGTCGCCTGCGCCGCGTGCGCAGAACTTCGATCCGATCCTGCTGCGTCCGGTGGACGAGCTGGAACTGACGGTGCGTTCGGCCAACTGCCTGAAGGCCGAAAACATCTACTACATCGGCGATCTGATTCAGCGCACCGAAACCGAGCTGCTCAAGACCCCGAATCTGGGTCGCAAGTCGCTCAATGAAATCAAGGAAGTGCTCGCCTCGCGTGGCCTGACCTTGGGTGCACGTCTGGAAAACTGGCCTCCGCAAGGCCTGGACAAGCGCTGATCTGATTCTCTCCGTGGTGACTGGGTGGCTTGACCACCTGGCACCTTGTGCACCCGGCGGTACCTTGATCCGGCCGTCGGTTTTATAAATTAAGGAAAGCACCATGCGTCACGGCAACGGCCTTCGTAAACTCAACCGCACCTCGTCACACCGTCAGGCGATGCTGCGCAATATGGCCAACTCGCTGATTCTGCACGAGGCCATCAAGACCACCGTCCCCAAAGCCAAGGAACTGCGTCGCGTCGTCGAGCCGCTGATCACCCTGGCCAAGGTGCCGTCGCTGGCCAACAAGCGCCTGGCGTTTGACCGTCTGCGCGATCGCGACAATGTGGTCAAGCTCTTCAACGTGCTGGGCCCGCGCTTCCTGGCACGTCCGGGCGGCTACACCCGCATCCTGAAGATGGGTTTCCGCGTCGGTGACAACGCGCCGATGGCGTTTGTCGAGCTGGTCGATCGTGGCGATGCTGCTCCGGCAGCAGATGCCGCCGCTGAAAAGAGCGAATAAGTTTCTGCGTGGCCAGTCGGCAAGCTTTTTAAAAAAGCTTGCACAAAAGTAATAGACTGGCTACAATAGCATTCTCTGACGCGGAGTGGAGCAGTCTGGTAGCTCGTTGGGCTCATAACCCAAAGGTCGCAGGTTCAAATCCTGCCTCCGCAACCAAATTCAAAAGCGAGCCTTGTGCTCGCTTTTTGTTTGATCTGGAAATATGGATGGGCCGAATATTTTCGGATCGACCATATTTTGAAATTTGGCAGCCGTCTATTTTGTTTTATAAACAAGTGTACGGATTGACCAAAAAAGCATATAATAGATACTTCTGACGCGGAGTGGAGCAGTCTGGTAGCTCGTTGGGCTCATAACCCAAAGGTCGCAGGTTCAAATCCTGCCTCCGCAACCAAATTCAAAAGCGAGCCTTGTGCTCGCTTTTTGTTTTTGAGCGATGCGTTTTAGTATCGAAGACAAGAAAAAAGCGACCGGTCAGGTCGCTTTTCATTTGGAGGCGGCATCTTGTGAAGGCAGCCTCCAGGCCGAATCGTTCTGATTCGACCTGTTCAAACAGATTTATTGCAGCTTGATCTCGACGTCCACACCAGCCGGCAGGTCGAGCTTCATCAGCGCGTCCACAGTCTTGTCGGTCGGGTCAACGATGTCCATCAGGCGCTGATGGGTACGGATCTCGAACTGGTCACGGCTGGTCTTGTTGACGTGCGGTGAGCGCAGGATGTCGAAGCGTTGCATGCGGGTCGGCAGGGGCACCGGGCCCTTGACGATCGCACCAGTGCGCTTGGCGGTATCGACGATTTCGAGGGCCGACTGATCGATCAGCTTGTAATCAAACGCCTTCAGGCGGATGCGGATCTTTTGCTTTTGCATGACGGTGTCCTAAAGAGCGTTGCAGCAGCCAAGCCGCTGCATCAAATCAACGGTGGCCAAGGGTCTGTTTTGATGCCACACGGGCAGAGCACAACAGACCCCCGCAGAGAGAGCTGCCTGGTCGGCATTCGCCGCGCCAGACAGCCACGGCTCACACGTTACGCGATGATCTTGGCAACCACGCCGGCGCCGACGGTACGACCGCCTTCACGAATGGCGAAGCGCAGACCTTCTTCCATGGCGATCGGTGCAATCAGCTTGACCGTGATCGACACGTTGTCACCC
>JBFPGZ010000030.1:0-2787 GCA_041083665.1 Leptothrix sp. (in: b-proteobacteria) | reverse complement strand
CCCTGACGCTGCTTGTGACGCGGATCAGTACAGATCACGCGCACAACGCCCTTGCGCCGGATAATTTTGCAGTTACGGCAAATTTTCTTGACCGAAGCCGAAACTTTCATATTTCTCTCCTAAAACTCTTCGCCATGTTCCGACTTTGATTCGCGCGGAACCTGCGATTGTACTTTGCTTTAAACACGATGCTCGCATGGCCTGTCGGCACGGCGGCATC
Organism: Leptothrix sp. (in: b-proteobacteria); assembly: GCA_041083665.1. Taxonomy (GTDB): domain Bacteria; phylum Pseudomonadota; class Gammaproteobacteria; order Burkholderiales; family Burkholderiaceae_C; genus Sphaerotilus. The sequence continues at coordinate 2,567 of JBFPGZ010000030.1, read as the reverse complement.
TCTTTATTCACTTGCCATCTACCCGGCTCAAGAAGACTTGAAATTCGCCTTCTTCAACAGTGACTCATACTGCTGCGACATCAGGTAGTTTTGTACCTGGGCCATGAAATCCATGGTCACCACAACAATAATCAGCAGCGACGTTCCACCGAAGTAAAACGGCACGTTGTATTTCAAGATCAGAAACTCGGGCAACAAACACACGAAGGTGATGTAGATCGCACCGGCCAGGGTCAAACGCAACAGGATGCGATCGATGTACTTGGCAGTCTGGTCCCCTGGACGAATACCTGGTACAAACGCACCACTCTTCTTCAGGTTGTCGGCAGTTTCCCGGCTGTTGAACACCAGTGCGGTGTAAAAGAAGCAGAAAAACACAATAGCAGTCGCATACAACATCACGTAGACCGGCTGACCGGGGCTCAACGTGCTGGAGATGTCTTTCAACCAACGCATCGAGTCACCGGTGCTGAACCAGTTTGCAACCGTTGCCGGCAGCAAGATGATGGACGAGGCAAAGATCGGAGGGATCACGCCAGCCATGTTCAGCTTCAGTGGCAGATGCGAAGACTGGCCGCCATACACCTTGTTGCCAACCTGGCGCCGGGCGTAATTGACCAAAATCTTGCGTTGACCACGCTCCACAAACACCACGAAGTAGGTCACCAGCGCAATCAGCACCACAATCAGCAGCGACACGATAATGCTCATGGCACCCGTACGCACCAACTCCAGCAATCCGCCGATAGCGTTTGGCAATCCGGCAGCAATACCACCGAAGATCAGAATCGAAATGCCGTTGCCCAAACCACGCTCAGTAATCTGCTCACCCAACCACATCAGGAACATGGTTCCGGCGGTCAGCGTGACCACACTGGTCAGGCGAAAGCCAAACCCAGGGCTGATCACCAGGCCAGCAGAAGATTCCAGTGCCACGGCGATACCGAGCGACTGAAACATGGCCAGACCCAGCGTTCCGTAACGCGTGTACTGTGTGATTTTCCTGCGCCCGGCTTCGCCTTCTTTTTTCAGTTGCTCGAAGCTTGGCAGCACATAAGTCAGCAATTGCATGATGATCGACGCCGAGATATACGGCATGATCCCCAAAGCAAAGATCGTGAAACGCGACAAGGCGCCACCGGAGAACATATTGAACAAACTCAATATGCCACCTTGCTGACCCTTGAACAGTTGTTGCAACTGTGCAGGGTCGATGCCAGGTACCGGTATGTGCGCACCAGTGCGGTAGACAACCAGTGCCAGCAACAAAAACACCAGCCGGCGACGCAAATCGCCGAACTTGCCTGTTTTTGCCATTTGAGCTGCGTTAGTTGCCACTTGGTCTTCTCTCAGTCAGCGATTCAGGCAACACTGCCGCCAGCAGCTTCAATAGCTGCCTTGGCACCAGCGGTCGCACCAATTCCGGTGAGCTTGACAGCCTTGGTCAGGGCGCCGGTATTGATAACCTTCACCACCTTGGCAATTTCACCCACGGCACCAGCTTGCTTCAGCGCCACCAGATCAACTTCAGCCAGGCCCAGGGCTTCCAGGGCGGTCAAAGTGATTTCAGCATTGAACTTCAGCAGATGCGATTTGAAACCGCGCTTGGGCAAACGGCGATGCATAGGCATCTGACCGCCTTCGAAGCCTACCTTGTGGTAGCCACCCGAACGCGACTTTTGACCCTTGTGACCACGGCCGGCAGTCTTGCCCAGACCAGATCCGATACCACGGCCGACACGGCGCTTGGCATGCTTGGCACCCGCTGCGGGTTTGATGTCATTCAGTTCCATCATTAACCCCTTAGAGAACCTTGATCAGGTAACTGATCTTGTTGATCATTCCACGAACGGCGGGAGTATCCTCCAGCTCGCTCTGGCTTCCGAGCTTGCGCAGACCCAGACCACGCACGGTGGCGCGATGGGATTCTTTGCAACCAATGGGGCTACGCACCAATTGGACTTTGACGGTTTGTTGTGTTGTCATGATTGAATTCCTCGTTTAGACGAAGAGCTCTTCAACGGTCTTGCCGCGCTTGGCTGCCACTTCTGCGGGTGTCGTCGACACGCGCAGTGCGTCCAAGGTTGCACGAACCATGTTGTAAGGATTGGTCGAACCATGGCTCTTTGCCACGATATCGGTGATACCAACCACCTCAAAAACTGCGCGCATCGGGCCGCCAGCGATGATGCCGGTACCCTTGGGGGCCGGAGCCATCATGACGCTTGCTGCACCGTGGTGACCCATCACCTTGTGGTAGATAGTTCCGTTCTTCAACGAAACCTTCAGCATGTTGCGACGCGCTTCTTCCATTGCTTTTTGCACGGCAGCAGGCACTTCCTTGGATTTGCCCTTGCCCATGCCGATGCGACCATCGCCATCACCCACCACGGTCAGTGCAGCGAAACCGAGGATACGGCCGCCCTTAACCACTTTGGTGACGCGATTGATCGCGATCATTTTCTCGCGCAGACCGTCCTCAGGACCCTCGGCCTTACCTTGCATTTTTGCTTGAACTTTAGCCATCTTAATTTCCGATCTGCTTAGAACTGCAAGCCAGCTTCACG
>JBFPGZ010000008.1:0-33108 GCA_041083665.1 Leptothrix sp. (in: b-proteobacteria) | reverse complement strand
TCAGCTCGACGGTCAGGTCAATCACCGAGACGTCGCTGGTCGGCACGCGGAAGGCCATGCCGGTCAGCTTGCCCTTGAGTTCCGGCAGCACCACGCCGACGGCCTTGGCAGCGCCAGTGCTCGACGGGATGATGTTTTCCAGGATGCCACGGCCGCCGCGCCAGTCCTTGTTGCTCGGGCCGTCAACGGTCTTCTGCGTTGCGGTGGCAGCGTGCACGGTGGTCATCAGGCCGCGCTTGATGCCGAAGGTGTCGTTCAGCACCTTGGCGACCGGTGCCAGGCAGTTGGTGGTGCACGAAGCGTTCGAGATGATCGCCTGGCCAGCGTAGGTCGAGTCGTTCACGCCGAAGACGAACATCGGGGTGTCGTCCTTGCTCGGGGCCGAGAAGATCACCTTCTTGGCGCCAGCCTTCAGGTGCGCTTCGCCGGCTTCCTTGGTCAGGAACAGGCCGGTCGATTCGACCACCACGTCGGCGCCGACTTCGTCCCACTTCAGCTCGGCGGGGTTCTTGACGGCGGTCAGGCGGATCGGCTTGCCGTTCACGATCAGGGTGTTGCCCTCGACCGAGACTTCGCCCTTGAAGCGGCCATGCACCGAGTCGTACTTCAGCATGTAAGCCAGATAGTCCGGCTCCAGCAGGTCGTTGATACCAACGACTTCGATGTCATTGAAGTTCTGCACCGCAGCGCGGAACACCATACGGCCGATGCGACCGAAGCCGTTGATACCAATCTTGATGGTCATGGATAACTCCTAGGTAGGACGAAAACGCAAGGACAAAAAACGCGACACCCTCTGGGCAAACCGGTCGAGTGTCGCGATTTATCGATTACTCGGCGAGTACTTTCCGCACGGTTGCCACCACGTTGTCTGCGGTGAAGCCGAAATGCTTGAACAGCACGCCGGCCGGGGCCGATTCGCCGAAGGTGTCGATACCGATCACCGCCGAGCAGCCGTACTTCCACCAGAAGTCGGTCACACCGGCTTCGATGGCGATGCGCGGCAGCTTGGCGGGCAGCACGTCGAGCTTGTACTCGACGCTCTGGCGGTCGAACACGCTGGTCGAGGGCATGCTGACCACGCGCACCGCGATCTTCAGCTTGGCCAGTTCGGCCTGCGCCTGCAGCGCCAGCTGCACTTCCGAGCCGGTGGCGATGATCACCGCCTGCGGCTTCTTGCCGTCCTTGAAGCCGACCGCCTCGGGCTCGGACAGCACGTAGGCGCCCTTGGTGATGACGTCGGCGTCGGTCTTCGGCGCGTAAGCCAGGTTCTGGCGCGACAGCAGCAGCGCGCTCGGGCGGTTCTTGTTGGCCAGCGCCATGGTCCAGGCCACCGCCGTTTCAGTGGTATCGGCCGGACGCCAGACGTCCAGGCCCGGGATCAGGCGCAAGGACGCGGCGTGCTCGACCGACTGGTGGGTCGGGCCGTCTTCGCCCAGACCGATCGAGTCATGGGTGAAGACGTGGATCACGCGCAGCTTCATCAGCGCGGCCATGCGGATGGCGTTGCGGCTGTAGTCGCTGAAGGTCAGGAAGGTGCCGCCGTACGGAATGAAGCCGCCATGCAGCGCCACGCCGTTCATGATCGCGGCCATGCCGAACTCGCGCACGCCGTAGTTGATGTGGCGGCCACCCACGCCAGCCTCGTTCTTCACCACTGCGCCGGCGGCGTCGAAGCGCAGGTTCGGCGTGCTCTTGGTGTTGGTCAGGTTGGAGCCGGTCAGGTCGGCCGAGCCGCCCAGCAGCTCAGGCAGCTTGGCGGTGAAATGCTCCAGCGCCAGCTGGCTGGCCTTGCGGCTGGCGACCGTCTCGGCCTTGTCGTGGCTGGCGCCGACCAGCTCGACGGCGATCTCGGCGAAGTTGGCCGGTAGCTCACCGGCGACGCGGCGGGTCAGCTCGGCCGCCAGCTCGGGATAAGCGGTGGCGTAGGCGGCAAAGCGCTCGTCCCAGGCGGCTTCCAGCTTGGCGCCGGCGGCCTTGGCATCCCAGCCGGCGTAGACCTCGGCGGGAATGACGAACGGCTCGGCAGTCCAGCCGATGGTTTCGCGCGTCAGCTTGATTTCTTCGGCGCCGAGCGGCTCGCCGTGCGCCTTGGCGGTGTTGGCGCGGTTCGGGCTGCCCTTGCCGATGTGGGTCTTGCAGACGATCAGGGTCGGCTTGTCGGCGCTCTTCCTGGCCTTGGCGATGGCTTTGTCGACCGCGCCGATGTCGTGGCCATCGACCGGGCCGATGACGTTCCAGCCGTAGGCCTTGAAGCGGGCCGGCGTGTCGTCGATGAACCAGGGTGCGACCTGGCCGTCGATCGAGATGCCGTTGTCGTCGTACAGCGCGACCAGCTTGTTCAGCTTCCAGGCGCCGGCCAGCGCAGCGGCCTCGTGGCTGATGCCCTCCATCAGGCAGCCGTCGCCCAGGAAGGTGTAGGTGCGGTGATCGACCACCGTGTGGCCGTCGCGGTTGAACTCGGAGGCCAGCAGCTTCTCGGCCAGCGCCATGCCGACCGCGTTGCTGATGCCCTGCCCGAGCGGACCGGTGGTGGTCTCGACGCCCGGCGTCACGCCGACTTCCGGATGCCCCGGCGTCTTGCTGTGCATCTGGCGGAAGTTCTTCAGCTCACCGATCGGCAGGTCGTAGCCGGTCAGGTGCAGCAGCGCGTAGATCAGCATCGAGCCGTGGCCGTTGCTCAGCACGAAGCGGTCGCGGTCCGCCCACTGCGGATTGGTCGGGTTGTGCTTGAGGTGGCGGTTCCACAGCGCGACAGCGATGTCGGCCATGCCCATCGGCGCACCCGGATGACCCGAGTTGGCCTGTTGCACCCCATCCATGGCCAGCGCGCGGATCGCGTGGGCCAGCAGCGCAGGGGAGGTCGAGGAGGTGGAGGTGTCAGGTTTGGCGGCCATGGAGCGCGGGGCTGGAGGGTTGTCAAGGAAGGAATCCGTGATTTTACGGGCCTGTCATATCAAGCCCCTTCGGGCCGCCTCGAACGACCCGCTGCGCCACCCTTCCGATCGATGCGCAGGACGCACTGATGCAGTGCGGAATTGACACTCATCAAGTCGCAGCCCCTCAAACCTGCCACGCTAGCCATACTGAGACCACAACCCAGCTTCCTTCGGAGCCCACTGATGAGCCAATCTGCCCTGAAGATCATTCATGCCGAACACGACGCCCTGTCGGCCATGCTGTCGTCGCTGACCTTTCTGCTCGCGCATTACCAGCGCGCCCGCACCGCACCGGACTTCAGCGTGCTGCGTTCGATGTTGTTCTACATCGACGAGTTTCCCGAGCGCCTGCACCACCGCAAGGAAACCGAACTGCTGTTCCCGATGATCCGCGCCCGTGGCGACGAGGTGGACGAAGCGCTCGACAAGCTCGACCGCGACCATGCCGCCGGTGAGCGCAACATCCGCGAGCTGGAGCACAAGCTGCTGGCCTGGGAGATGCTGGGTGAAGCGCGCCACCCCGCCTTCGAGCAGGCGCTGACGCGCTACATCGATTTCTACCGCGCCCACATGGCGCTCGAAGAGCAGACCGTGCTGCCGGCGGCCCTGCGCCTGCTGAACGACGCCGACTGGCAAGTGCTGAACACCGCGTTCGAAAGCAACCGCGATCCGCTCACCGGCCACACGCCCGACGCCGAGTACGAAGCCCTGTTCAGCCGCATCGTGCGCACTGCCCCGGCGCCGATCGGCCTGGGTGATCCGACTTGAGTCGAACCCGCCGCAACGCCCGATTCGGATAAGCTGGCCGGCTTGCGATCGGGCTCGCTGCAGCCCGGTCTGGCTCAGCCAACCCACGCTTTCGGCATGCCCGCTGCCTCGCAGATGAACTCCGCTGAAGCCCATCTGCCGATCATCCAGGCGCTACGCGACGATCTGGGGCTGGCGGCGATCCTGGCCGTGCTCGGCTTGGTGATCGCCTACGCACTGGCACGCCACGGGCTGACACTGGCTGAGCGGCGCGATGTCGCCCGGGTCAGCCACACCCTCGACCGGATGGTGCGCGGCTGCGCGCTGGCGGTGCTGGGTCTCGGGCTGGTGGTGCTGGCCGGTTGGGCGCTGCAGATCGAGGCGCTCAAGAGCGGGCTGCCCGGTCTGATACCGATGCACCCGAACACCGCGCTGGGCTTCATGCTCGCAGGCATCGCGCTGGCGCAGCGCCAGCGCCACGGTGTGCGCCTGAGTTGCGCCGCAGCCATGCTCGCGCTGGGCGGCCTGGTGTTGGTGCAGCAGCTCAGTGGTGTGAACTTCGGCCTCGATCAACACCTGTTCGGCACCCCATCCGGGCCGATCGCCAGCGTCACGGCGGCCAATTTCATGCTGCTCGGCAGCGCGCTGCTGCTGCTGGGTACGCGCCGCACGGCACTGCGCCGGAGCCTGGAAGGGCTGGCGCTGCTGGCCGGCTTGCTGGCACTGATCGCCTTGATCGGCTACGCCTACAACACTGATGCGCTCTACCGGTTGGCCGGCTCCAGCATCGCCATGCCGACGGCGCTCGGGTTTGTGATCCTGGCGCTGGGCGTTCTATCGGCACGTCCCGATGGGCTGGCCGGCGTCTTTGCCGGTCCGGGTCTGGGAGGGCAGGTCGCGCGGCGTTTCCTGCCGCTGATGTTGATGGCGACGTTGACGATCGGCTGGCTGGTGCAGATGGGCAAAAACACCGGTCTGTTGACTCCCACCCAGGATACCGCCGTGTTTGCCGTGGCGATGGTGCTGGTGCTGGCCCTGTACGCCTGGTGGCACGCACTCTTGCTGGACAGCAGCGACACCGAACGCCAGCAGGCTGAGGCACTGCGGCGCTCGGTGGTCGAGACGGCCCCGAACGGCCTGCTGATCGTGAATGGTGGTGGCGCCATCACCCTCGTGAACACCGCCATGGAACGCCTGTTCGGCTACACGCGCCAGGAGCTGCTCGGGCAACCGGTCGAGCTACTGCTGCCTGAGCCACTGCGTGACCCGCATCAGCAGCTGCGGGCCGGCTTCATGGTCAATCCTCCAGCCGGCGTGATGGACGCCGACCGCGACCTGTGTGGTCGGCGCAAGGACGGCAGCGAGTTTCCGATCGAAGTTCGTCTGAGTGCCATTCAGACCGAGGCCGGGCCTGGCGTGCTGGCCAGCATCATCGACATCAGTGCGCGGCAACAGGCCGAGAACAAGCTGCGCGAGCGTGAGGCGCTGCTGGCCACCCTCACCGATCGAGCCCGCGTCGGCATGGTGATGGTGACGGCCGAGCGCCGCTACGTCTTTGCCAATACCGCCTATGCCGAGGTGCTCGGCTTGTCGATCGCCGACATCGTCGGCCGGCGGGTGCCCGACGTGCTGGCCTCGGTTTATGAACGCCAGGTCCGGCCCAAGCTGGACCGCGCCTTTGCCGGTGAGTCGGTCACCTACGACCTCAAACTGCCACCTCTGCCCGACGGCGCTGGCGAGCGCCACTTCGCGATCACCTACGACCCACCGGTCGACACCGTGCACGGCCCCTGCGTGATCGTGCTGGTGATCGACATCACCGAGCGCAAGCGCGCCGACGAGCTGCGCCGCGAGAGCGAGGAGCGCTACCGCTCGCTGTTTGACGGCAGCCTCGATGCGATTTTCTCGCTCGGCACCGACGGGCACTTCGTGACGGCCAATCCGGCAGCGCAGCGGCTGGTTGGCAAACCGCTGGAGCAGTTGCAGGCGCTGCATTTCCTCGATCTGTGCGCGCCCGACCAGCGCGCCACCGCCGCCGAGGCCTTTCGCGGCGCCTTCTGCCGCCAATGCCTGACGCTGGAGACCGCCGTGATCGGCGCCGACGGCACGCGCCACGCGATCTACATCAGCGGCGCGCCCGCGATCGTGGACGACCAGGTGGTGGGTGTCTCGTGCATCGGCCGCGACATCACCGAGCGCAAGCTCCGCGAGCGTGACCTGGCCTTCCTCACCGAGCTGCAGAAACTGTTCGCCGACCTCACCTCGACCGAGGACATCCTGCGCCTGGCGAGCGAGCGGATCGCCCGGTACTTCGACCTGAAGCACTGCCTGTTGATGGAAATCGACCCGGCGGCCGAACACGCCACGCTGCTGCACGACCATCACGCCGCCGATGTGGTCGGCCTGTCCGGGGTCTACCGCATTGCCGACTTCCAGACCGACGCCGAGCGGCGCGACATGGAGGTCGGCCGAACGGTGGCCATCAGCGATGTGCATCTGGACGGGCGCACCGCCGAGCGGATCCAGCAGTTCGAGGCGCTGGGGATCGGCTCGCTGGTCAACGCGCCCTACCTGGCACAGGGGCGCTGGAAATTCCTGCTCAGCGTGCTGCGCGCCGAGCCGCACGCCTGGTCCCCGGAAGAAACCAGTCTGCTGACCGAGCTGGCGGCGCGCCTGTATGTGCGGCTCGAGCGCGCCCGCACCGAAGAACAGCTGCGCGCCAGCGAGGAGCGCACGCGGCTCGCCGCCGAAGCGGCCGAGTTCGGCATGTACGACCGCGACATGAGCGGCACGGATTTTCATACTTCCCCGAAGCTCAAGCAGATGCTGGGCTATGCCGCCGATGAGCCGCTGCCGCACCAGCAGGTCATGACGCACTTTCACCCGGACGACCGGGCGGTGGGCGTGGCGGCGTTCCAGCGCGCCTGCGACCCCGCCAGCGACGGGCGCATCGCCATCGAGCAGCGCATCCTGCGGCGCGACGGGGTGATGCGCTGGATCTCGACCATCGGGCAGGTGCTGTTCAAGGACGGTGTGCCGGATCGTTCGCTCGGCTTCTGGGTTGACATCACCGCCCGCAAGGAGGCTGACGAGCTGCGCCGGACCCGCGACGAGGCCGTCCGCGCCGCCGCCGAGGTGACGCTGGCGTCCAAGTACAAGTCCGAGTTCCTGGCCAACATGTCGCACGAGCTGCGCACGCCGCTCAACAGCCTGCTGATCCTGTCCAAGGTGCTGGCCGACAACAAGGGCCAGAACCTGAGCGCCAAGCAGGTCGAATACGCCCAGACCGTCTACCAGTCGGGCTCGGACCTGCTGCACCTGATCAACGAGATTCTCGATCTGGCCAAGATCGAGGCAGGCCGGGTCGAGGTGCACATCGATGTGGTGCCACTCGCCACGCTGTGCCAGAGAACCGAGCGCAACTTCCGCCATGTGGCGCAATCCAGAAAGCTCGATTTCAGCGTCAGCCTGGACCCGCAGCTGCCCGCCAGCATCGACAGCGACGTGCACCGGCTCGACCAGGTGCTGAAGAACCTGCTCGCGAACAGTTTCAAGTTCACCGCCAAGGGCCACGTCAAGCTGGCCATCCACCGTGCCAGCGAGGGCTGGGGCCGGCCGCACGCCAGCCTGGACCAGGCCGACGGGGTGATCGCCTTCGCGGTCACCGACAGCGGCATCGGCATTGCCTCGGACAAGCAGCTGCTCATCTTCGAAGCGTTTGCGCAGGCCGATGGTTCGACCAGCCGTCAATACGGCGGCACCGGGCTGGGGCTGTCGATCAGCCGCGAGCTCGCCCGCCTGCTGGGCGGCGCCATCGCGCTGCACAGCGAGCCTGGCGTCGGCAGCACCTTCACGCTCTACCTGCCGTTCACCCACACGCCCGCTCCGAGCACGCTGCCGGCGGCCGCGACCAAGTTGGCCGACCGACCCGCCATCACGCTCAGCCCGGCACCGGGCGCCGTCGCGGCCGAGCCCGATCCAGCCGCCAACGCCGCGCTGGCCGGCAAGAAGGTGCTGGTGGTGGACGACGACATGCGCAACGTCTACGCCCTGGTGGCGATCCTGGAAGGCGCCAACATCGAGTTCGGGCATGCCCAGAGCGGGCCCCAGTGCCTGGCGCTGCTGGCAACGACCCACTTCGACGCCGTGCTGATGGACATCATGATGCCCGGCATGGACGGCTACCAGACCATGCAAGGCATCCGCGCCATGCCAGGCCTGGCCGCCTTGCCGATCATCGCCGTGACCGCCAAGGCCATGCCGGGCGACCGCGAGAAATGCCTGGAAGCGGGCGCCTGCGACTACCTCACCAAACCGGTGAACGCCGACCAGTTACTGGCGCTGTTGCGCCGTTGGCTGGATGCCTGAGCCCGCAACCGTCCTACACTGGCGAGCCGTGAATACCACCTTGCCCCTGCGCGCCATCGTGCTCGCCGCCGGCCGTGGCGAGCGCATGCGCCCGCTCACCGACCACACCCCCAAACCGCTGCTGCCCGTGCAGGGCCGGCCGATGATCGAATGGCATCTGCTCGCGCTGGCCCGTGACGGCGTGTCCGAAGTGCTGATCAACACCGCCTGGCTCGAAGCGCAGTTTCCCGCCACGCTCGGTGACGGCAGCCGCTTCGGCCTCGCGATCCGCTATTCGCACGAGGGGCGCGATTTCGGCGCGGCGCTGGAAACCGCTGGCGGCATCGCCACCGTGCTGGACTGGCTGACCGAGGGCGGCCGGGAGGCGTTCTGGGTCGTCTCGGGCGACATCTGGGCGCCGGACTTCCGCTTTGACGCCGCGCTGGCCGCGCGTTTCATCGCCAGTGGCCTGGCCGCGCACCTCTGGCTGGTGCCGAATCCGCCCTATCACCCGAAGGGCGATTTCAGCCTTGGCGCAGCGCGCGCGGACATCGACGCGCAGGCCGCGCTGGGTGTCTCTGACAGCGGCGCTGGCCCGACCCTGACCTACGCCAACCTGGCGCTGCTGCGTGCCGATCTGCTGCGCCACATCGCGCCCGGCACGCGCGCCGCGCTCGGGCCGCTGCTGCATCAGGCGATGGCCGCCGGCCGCATCAGCGTGCAACCCTGCACGGGGCGCTGGGCCAATGTCGGCACACCGGATCAGCTCGCAGCGCTGGCCGAGATCCCCCCGGATGCCGCCGCCTAGAATCGGCATTTCCGCCGCCAATTCACCCACCTCGCGTGCCTTCAGCGGCGCGCGCGCCAGAACATGCTGACCTTCCAGCAAATCATTCTTCGCCTGCAAGAGTACTGGGACGCCCAGGGCTGCGCGCTGCTGCAACCCTACGACATGGAAGTCGGCGCCGGCACCAGCCACACCGCCACCTTCCTGCGCGCCCTCGGCCCCGAGCCGTGGAAAGCCGCCTACGTGCAGCCGAGCCGCCGCCCGAAAGACGGCCGCTACGGCGAGAACCCGAACCGCCTGCAGCACTACTACCAGTACCAGGTCGTGCTGAAGCCCGCGCCGGCCAACATCCTGGAGCTGTATCTGGGCTCGCTGGAAGCGCTCGGCTTCGACCTGAAGAAAAACGACATCCGCTTCGTCGAGGACGACTGGGAAAATCCGACGCTCGGCGCCTGGGGTCTGGGCTGGGAAGTCTGGCTGAACGGCATGGAAGTGACCCAGTTCACCTACTTCCAGCAGGTCGGCGGCATCGACTGCAAGCCCATCACCGGCGAGATCACCTACGGCCTGGAGCGCCTGGCGATGTACCTGCAGGGCGTCGAGAACGTCTATGACCTGGTCTACGCCCCGGGCCTCAAGTACGGCGACGTTTTCCACCAGAACGAGGTCGAGCAGAGCACCTACAACTTCCAGCACAGCAACGTCGAGTTCCTGCTGCACGCCTTCGGCGCCCACGAAGGCAACGCCAAGCACCTGATGGAACAGAAGCTCGCCCTGCCGGCCTACGAGCAAGTCCTGAAGGCGGCGCACACCTTCAACCTGCTCGACGCGCGTGGCGCCATCTCGGTGACCGAGCGCGCCGCTTACATCGGCCGCATCCGCAACCTGGCGCGTGCCGTGGCCGCCGCCTACCTCGACAGCCGCAAGCGCCTGGGCTTCCCGATGGCGCCCAAGGCCTGGGCCGACGAAGTGATCGCCAAGATCGACGCCGAAGCCGCCAAGGTTGATGCCAAGAACGACTCGAAGAAGGCCGCCTGAATCATGACCAAGAATCTTCTCGTTGAACTCTTCGTCGAAGAACTGCCGCCCAAGGCGCTCAAGAAACTGGGCGAATCGTTTGCCGGCACGCTCGCCGCCAGCCTGAAGGCCAGCGGCCTGGCCGGCGCCGATGCCGTGGTGACGCCGTTTGCCTCGCCGCGCCGTCTGGCGGTTCATGTCACCGCTGTCGCCGCCAAGGCTGCCGACAAGTCGGTGCAGCAAAAGCTGATGCCGGTTGCAGTGGCTCTCACCGCCGACGGTCAGGCCACGCCCGCGCTGCTCAAGAAGCTCGCCGCCGTTGGCGCCGACGCCTCGGTCGTGCCGAGCCTGAAACGCCTGCCGGACGGCAAGGCCGAAGCGCTGTTCCTCGACTCGGTGGTGCCCGGCGCCAGCCTGAGCGAGGGTCTGCAGAAGGCACTCGACGACGCGCTCGCCAAGCTGCCGATCCCGAAGGTCATGACCTATCAGCTGGCCGACGGCTGGTCGAGCGTCAACTTCGTGCGCCCGGCGCACGGGCTGGTCGCGCTGCACGGCGCTGAGGTGGTGACTCTGGCCACGCTGGGCCTGACGTCCGGCCGCACCACCACCGGCCACCGCTTCGAAGCCGCCAACCCGACCGTGACGCTGCGTGACGCCGACAGCTACGCCGAGCAGCTCGCCGTTGAGGGCGCCGTGATCGCCAGCTTCGACGCGCGCCGCGCCGAGATCGTCCGGCAACTGACCGAAGCCGCCGCCCAGCAAGGCCTCAAGCCGATCGACGACGACGCGCTGCTCGACGAAGTGACCGCGCTGGTCGAGCGCCCGAACGTGCTGACGTGCCAGTTCGAGGCCGAGTTCCTCGCCGTGCCGCAGGAATGCCTGATCCTGACGATGAAGGCGAACCAGAAGTACTTTCCGCTGCTCGACGCGGCTGGAAAACTCACCAACAAGTTCCTCATCGTCAGCAACATCAGCCCGGCGGACCCGAGCGCGGTGATCCAGGGCAACGAGCGCGTCGTTCGCCCGCGCCTGGCCGACGCCAAGTTCTTCTTCGACCAGGATCGCAAGAAGACACTGGAGTCGCGCGTCGCCGGTCTGGCCAAGGTGGTCTACCACGGCAAGCTCGGCACGCAGGGCGAGCGCGCCGAGCGGGTGCGCGCCATCGGCCACGCCATCGTGAACCAGCTGAGCATGGCGACGCTGCCGTTCACGGTCGATGCCGAGGACCACTTCAAGGTGCTCGACTCGAAGGTCCAGCAAGCCGCGCTGCTCGCCAAGACCGACCTGCTGACCGACATGGTCGGCGAGTTCCCCGAGCTGCAGGGCATCATGGGCGGCTACTACGCGCGCCATGAAGGCCTGCGCGACGGCGTCGCGATCGCGATCGAGGACCACTACAAGCCGCGTTTCGCCGGCGACGCACTGCCGCGCAATCACAGCGGCACGGTGGTGGCGCTGGCCGACAAGCTGGAAACGCTGATCGGCCTGTTCGGCATCGGCCAGCTGCCGACCGGCGACAAGGATCCGTTCGCGCTGCGCCGCCACGCGCTGGGCGTGATCCGCATCCTGGTCGAGAACAACCTGCCGCTGGAGCTGCCCGAGCTGGTCCGGGCCGCGCTGCCGGCCTTCGGCGAGCTGATCACGGATCCGAGCGCCGCGCTGCTGAGCTTCTTCGCCGATCGCCTGGCCGTGTCCTTGCGCGATCAGGGCTACAGCGCCCAGGAAGTGGACGCCGTGCTGGCGCTGCAGCCCACCCGCCTGGGTGATGTGCCCAAGCGCTTGGCCGCCGTGCGCGCCTTCGCCGGCCTGCCGGAAGCGGCCTCGCTGGCCGCCGCCAACAAGCGCATCGGCAACATCCTCAAGAAGGCTGACGGTGTGGTCGAGGCCAAGGTCGATGCTGCGCTGCTGGTGGAGGCCGCCGAGCAGCAACTCGCAGCCGCACTGGCCGATGTCCAGCCGGGCGCCGATCGCCAGTTCGAGCAAGGCGAATACGCCGCCAGCCTGCAGGCGCTCGCCGTGCTGAAGGCGCCGGTGGATGCCTTCTTCGACGGCGTGATGGTCAACGCTGACGACGCCGCGCTGCGCGCCAACCGGCTGGGTCTGCTCAAGACCCTGCACGCGGCCATGAACCGGGTCGCCGATCTGGCCCGCCTTGCTACCTGAGTGTCCGTGCCCGCGACGGCCGAACCGGCCGTCGCAAGGCCCCCGACAGGTGGCCGTCGCATCGTTGTTGATCCCTCCCTAGCTGCAGGACCGAGTTGTGCCCGCCCCTTCCCAACACATGAAACTGGTCATCCTTGACCGCGACGGCACGATCAACGAGGACCGCGACGACTACGTCAAGTCACCCGACGAGTGGGTGCCGCTGCCCGGCTCGCTGGAAGCGATTGCGCGCCTGAACCACGCCGGCTGGCATGTGGTGGTGGCCACCAACCAGTCCGGGCTGGGGCGCGGACTGTTCGAGATGTCGACGCTGAACGCGATGCATCTGAAGATGAACCATCTGCTGGCGCAGCAAGGCGGCCGCATCGACGCGGTGTTTTTCTGCCCGCACGCGCCGGAAGACAATTGCCGCTGCCGCAAGCCGCTGCCGGGCCTGTTCGAACAGATCGGCCTGCGCTACGGCATCGACCTGAGCCAGGTCAATGCCGTCGGCGACACGCTGCGCGATCTGCAGGCCGCCAGCGCGGTCGGCTGCAAACCGCATCTGGTGCGCACCGGCAAATCGGCCGAGCTGGAAGACAGCGGCCTGCACTACCTGGTTGAGCAAGTGCCGGGCCTGCAAGTGCATGCCGATCTGGCCGCCTTTGCTGATGCGCTGATCACTTCCGAGCCGCGCCGCGCCGGCACGGTCTGAGCGGCCACCGACTCATTTTTTCTGCCTGACGAAGCCCGCCCGCCCATGCTGATCTATTTGCGTTCTTTCCTGTACATCGTCTGGCTGTTCGCCACCGTGGTGCCCTGGAGTCTGGTGGTGGTGGCGGTGTCGCCGTTCGTGCGCAGCACGCCGCTGTACTGGCTGTGCACCGGCTGGCTCAAGACGGCGGTGCTGGGCGCCAAGTGGATCTGCGGCGTGCACTGGCGCGTGCAGGGCATGGAAAACGTGCCCACGGCCGCTGACGGCACCGCCTCGGTGATCCTGGTGCCCAAGCACCAATCGACCTGGGAAACCTTCGCCTTCCCGGCCATCATGCCGCACCCGCTGGCCTACGTTTTCAAGCGCGAGCTGCTCTACATTCCGTTCTTCGGCTGGGCCATCGGCCGGCTCGACATGGTGCACATCAACCGTGGACGCCAGTCGGAAGCCTGGCGCAAGGTGGTCGAGCAAGGCACCGCCATCATGGCCAAAGGCACCTGGATGATCATGTTCCCGGAAGGCACCCGCGCCGAGCGGGGCGGCCAGGGTGCCTACAAGACCGGTGCGTCGCGCCTGGCGGTCACCACCAAGACGCCGCTGGTACCGATCGCCGTGACTTCGGCGCGCTGCTGGCCGCGACGCAGCTTTCTGCTGCGGCCGGGTGTGATCGACGTCTCGATCGGCGCGCCGATCGACCCCGCTGGCCGCCGCCCCGACGTGCTGATGCAGGAGGTCGAGACCTGGATCGAGTGCGAGATGCGCCGCCTCGACCCCGAGGCCTACAGCGACCTCAGCCCGGCCCCGGCGCCCGCCACCGCGCGCTGACTCGCACCGTGCAGCTGCTGCGCCACACCCGCGCCAACCGCGAGATGCGGCTCGGCGATCACCTGGTGGCCTACGAGCTGCGCCACGCCCGCCGAGGCACCATCGGCTTCATCGTCAACCAGGACGGGCTGGCGGTGAGCGCACCGCGCTGGCTCGGGCAGCGCGAGATCGACGCCGCGCTGCAGATCAAGGCACGCTGGATTCTGCGCAAACTGGCCGACCAGGGTGAGCGGCTGCAACGCCAGGTCGCCACCCGACCGGTCTGGCGCGACGGCATGCTGCTGCCCTACCAGGGCGGTTTGCTGCGGCTGGAACTCGCGCCCGCGCTACCCAGCGCCACGGCGCTGGTGCCGGCACACCCGCTCGGCGCCCCAGACGACGCCTGCGCCGACAGCCCTCCGCTGCCGCCCAGCTGGACACCAGCCCTGACGGCGCACCCGCGTCCAGCCCGACACACGCTGCAACTGCGCCTGCCCAGCGACGCCGAGCCGGCGCAGATCCGCACCGCAACCCAAAGCTGGCTGCAGGAGCAGGCCCGTCGGCTGTTTGCGGCGCGCTGCCAGCACTACGCCAGCCGCATGAACGTGCAACCGCGCCGCATCGCCCTGAGCGCCGCGCGCACCCGCTGGGGCAGCGCGAGCAGCGACGGCAGCGTGCGCCTGAACTGGCGCCTGATCCACTACCCGCTCGCCACGCTCGACTACGTGGTGGTGCATGAGCTCGCGCACCTGCACGAGATGAACCACAGCCCGGCCTTCTGGGCCATCGTGCGCGCCGTGCTGCCGGACTATGAAACGCACCGCCGCGTGCTCAAGGACGGCGCGGTGCTGGTGCTGGATTGAGGCGCCGCCCAGCGCCAGCAACAGCAGACGCTCATGGTGGGAGATGCGCGGCACCGCGCCCTCGTTGCGGCGCAGCACGCTAAGGTCGCGCCGATATCCATCAGCACCGTCGCTGCTCCAAGGAACCGACATGACCGCGCAAGACATCCTGGCCCACAACCGCGTGATCCTCGCGCACTTCGACAGCTACAGCACCGCGCTGGTGTTTGCCCGCTGGGGCAAGACCATGCTGTTGCCGCAAGCCCTGCCCGAATCGGCCACACCGATGCCAGCGCCGGCCGAGATCGGCCCCGAACATGCCGGCGATGCCGTCAAGCAAGCGGTGGTCGAGCGCTACGGCCTGAACCCCGACGAGCTGATGCACGCCAGCGATTTCAACCACTGGGTCCAGACCGACGCCGGCCCGGTGCGCATCCACCTGCTGCGCTTCACCACCTTCGATGCGCCCAAAGCCGCCATCGAAGCCCACGACGGCGTGTTCAAGCCGATCAGCGAACTGCGCGGCAGCGCCATGAGCGAGTTGATGCTGCTGCGCGAGGTATTCAATCTGATCATCGGCGCGGGGGGTGGGCGGGCTTGATGAAATCAATAAAAAGCGGGCGCACGCTGCTTACTTGCGCACCTTGGTCTTGCTGCCGGCCACGGTCGCTTTGCCCGCTAGCCGAGTCATGGCCGATTTGTAGACGATGCTGTCTTCGCGCTTGTCCACGGCCATCACCATGACGATCAATTTGTCATCCTCGACAGCATAAACAAGCCGGATGCCTTGCTTGTTGAGTTTGATCTTGTAGCAGCCCGCCAGCTCACCGTGCAATTCACCGCCCGGCATGTGCGGGTTATCGAGACGTTTGGCGAGCAGCTTTTTCAGGTTTTCCTTGACCGAGCCATCCAGCGCACGCCATTCCTCAAGCGCTTCCGGCATGAACAGCAGCCGGTATTTATACTGGGCCGGCGGCTCAGAGATCGTCAAGATTCACCTCGATGGCCGTGGATTTATTGGCCATGCGCGCCAGCACCTTGCGATACAGATCCTGATCGATGAGTTCTTCCATCATCGCCTCAAACAGTTCCGGCTCAATCATGTAGAACGCGGTCTTGTTGTGGTTCAGGACCGCCACGGGCCGGTTGTTGGCCTCACGCAGCACGGCGGCCGGGTTCTTCTTGAACTCGGACATGCTCACGGCCACATCGGCAAGAATCATCTGCATTTCAGCTCCTTTTTCAGAGCTGAATTTAGATACAAATCACACCCTCGTCAAGCAGGCTTCTGGCCCCCTGTCACAGCGCACCTGAATCGCACGCAGAAAAACCAAAGGCCGCCACGCGAAACGCATTGGCGGCCTTGGCACGGCAGATCGGGTGGTCAGCGGGTGCCGACCCTCATTCGACCCTGGTTCAGCGCGACGCTATCGGGCAGCTGTTCATGCCCAGCACGGTGTAGAGCGGGCAGAACTTGAACAGGCCGGTGACCAGCGGCACGACGCCGATCCAGCCCCAGACGCCGATGGTGCCGGTGAGCGTCAGCGCGATCAGCACCAGACCCGCCACGATGCGCAAAATGCGGTCAAGGCCGCCAACGTTGAACTTCATGAGAGCTTCTCCACGCCCGACCTGAGTGCCGGTGTGCACGCAGTGTCGGGCAGGAAGGTGATCGTTTCTGTGACTTCGGTCACATAAGGTTACTCAGCTATCGGCCTCGCCGGCTGCGACACGGCGCAGTGCCACCGCGTCACGCACCTCGATGCGTTCGCGGCCCAGTTCGACCCAGCCGCTGCGCTCGAAGCGCTTGAGCAGCCGCGTCACCATTTCGCGCACGGTGCCCAGCTCGTCGGCCAGCTGTTGATGCGTCAGATGCAGCGTCGGGCCACGGCCGAGCAGCGCACCGGCCAGGCGCTGATCAAGGCGCTGGAACGCCACTGCCTCAGTCAGCGCGATCAGGTCGGCCAGGCGATTCGCGAACACGCTGAAGACCCAGCGCCGGAACGGCTCGTGCGCGCTCCAGCGCATGAACAGCGGCGCCGGCAGCAGCACCAGCGTGGTCGGCACGGTCGCTTCGCCATGCGCCGCCAGCGCGGTGTGGCCGAACAGGCAGGAGGCCGAAACCAGGCAGACCTCGCCCGGCTGGACCCGATACAGCTCGATCGCTCGCCCCTGCGCCGCACCGCGCGCCACCCGCACGTCCCCGCTCAGCACGAACGGAAAGCCCTGGCAGTCGCGCCCTTCGTGGAACAGCACGGTGCCGGCCGGCACACTGATCGGTGCGCCCAGCGCGGCCACGTCCTCGCGCCAGCCGGGCGGCGGATCGTCGCTCAGGACCGGGTAGAGCGCCGTCAGCTGATCAGCGACGCTCGGCAACGCAGAGTTCATGACGTGGGCTCACAAAAGGGTCAGGGCAGCCGCGCAGTGTAGAGGCGGCGGCTCTGCCTAGAATGATTGCCGCCCGGCCCCTCCCCCTCGTCAGCAAGGACACTGCCATGACCGCCCCCCACCGTCCCGCATGGCAGCCCCGCCTCGCGCCGCGTCCGCTGCCGGCCGCCATGCTCGACGCGCTGCGCACCCACTTCGGCCCGCGCTGCTCGACCGCGCTGGTGGTGCGCGAACAGCACGGCCGCGATGAATCGCCCTTCGATGTGCCGCCGCCCGACGCGGTGGTCTATGCCGACAGCACCGAGGACGTCGCGGCGGTGCTCAAGCTGGCGGATCAATATGCGGTGCCGGTGATTCCATTCGGCGTCGGCTCCTCGCTGGAAGGGCATCTGCTGGCGGTGCAGGGTGGCGTGTCGATTGATATGTCGCACCTGAATCAGGTCTTGCGCGTCAACGCCGAAGATTTGACGGTGACAGTGCAGGCCGGCGTGACGCGCAGCCAATTGAATAACGAGATTCGCCACGCCGGCTTGTTTTTCCCGATCGATCCGGGCGCCGACGCCTCGCTGGGTGGCATGGCGGCGACGCGCGCCTCCGGCACCAACGCCGTGCGCTACGGCACCATGCGCGAAAACGTGCTCGGCCTGACGGTGGTGACCGCCAGCGGCGAAATCATCAAGACCGGCACGCGGGCCCGCAAATCCAGCGCCGGCTACGATTTGACGCGCCTGTTCGTCGGCAGCGAAGGCACGCTCGGCGTGATGACCGAGATCACCCTCAAACTCTATCCGCTGCCCGAAGCGGTATCGGCGGCGATCTGCCATTTCCCGAGTATCGAGGCGGCCGTCAATACCACCATCGCGCTGATCCAGATGGGCGTGCCGATCGCGCGCTGCGAGTTGCTCGACGCCAACGCGATTCGTGCCGTCAATGCGCACGACAAACTCGCTCTGCGCGAAGAGCCGATGCTGCTGATGGAGTTTCACGGCAGCCCGGCCGGGGTCGCCGAACAAGCCGCGACGGTGCAGGAATTGGCCGCTGAGCACGGCGGCCAGGCTTTTGAATGGGCCACCACGCCCGAAGAGCGCACCCGGTTGTGGACGGCGCGCCACCACGCCTATCTCTCGGTTCTGCAAACCCGCCCGGGCTGCCGCGCTGTCACCACCGACACCTGCGTGCCCATTTCCAGGCTGGCCGAATGTGTCACTGACACCATCGCCGAAGCCGAGGCCAGCGGTCTGCCCTATTTTGTGGTCGGCCATGTCGGCGACGGCAATTTCCACGTCGGTTATCTGGTCGATCCGAATCAACCCGCCGAACGCGCCCTCGCCGAAGCGCTGAACCAGAAACTGGTCGCACGCGCGCTGCAGATGG
Organism: Leptothrix sp. (in: b-proteobacteria); assembly: GCA_041083665.1. GTDB lineage: Bacteria > Pseudomonadota > Gammaproteobacteria > Burkholderiales > Burkholderiaceae_C > Sphaerotilus. The sequence goes on along the minus strand of JBFPGZ010000008.1, from coordinate 15,006 downwards.
AGGGCACCTGCAGCGGCGAACACGGCATCGGCCTGCACAAGATGGGTTTTCTGATTGACGAAGCCGGCAGCGGCGCCGTGAACATGATGCGGCAGATCAAGCAGGCGCTCGATCCGAAGAATATCCTGAACCCTGGCAAGATTTTTTCAATGTAAATAAATGGGGAAATGCAGAGGATTCATCTAGCCCGGGAGATACCGCATGAGCGGCGGCGTTGCGGCGACGCCTCAATTTACTCAGGGGTGGCGTGGCCGTACTGGCCATGTCTATTGGAGTTATGTCAAAGCGCGCCGCGACAATTGGGTGCGCCGCAGCGACAGCTCAGTTTGCCGGCGTGGTGAGTTTCACCGTAGTCGGCGGTGAGCTCATCGTCGAGCGCAATGGCACGCATTGCGTACAACTCGACGCGGCCGCCGCGAATGCGCAGCACCGTATTGGGCTGGCAAGAGTGATTGGTATAGCGCAGCGGGTCGGTGGAGTTGCTGGCATCGACGGCGCGCTTGTCGGAAACCTCGATCATCATGATGCGAGCCTGGCCCCGCACGCGCTTGTGCGCCTCTTTGACGCTGATCGATTCGCCTCGAATCTCGCCGATCTTCTTGTAGGCCGGGATCGGTTCGGCGGCGAAAGCGCCCAGGCCGTCGATTGCGCTCGGGCGGTTCACGACGGCATATTTCTGCGGGTTCTTGGGCGGATTCTTGGCCGGCGGCGGCGGCGGCGTCAGATCGATCAACGGCTCGGCAGGCAACGGGCTGATATGCATGCCTGCAGCCTAACCGAATCTGAACTGCCTTGGCTCACGCCACCCGGCACGGCGCATGAAACGCCAGACCACGGCCGAAGTTGGAGCGCACCGGCAATTTCTGGCCGCAGACCGCTTCGACTTTCTTGCGCAGGCGCGACAACGCCGATTCAACCCGGTGGTAATCACCGGCCGCGCCATCGATGTCCCAGAGGCTCAGGATCTCGGCCTTGCTGATGCTCAGCAGCGGGCTGCTCATCAGCACCACCAGCAGGTCGTACTCCTTGGTTGTGAGCGGGATACTGGCGCGCCCACCGGGCACCGTCAGACAGCAGCTGGTCGAGTCGAGCTTCCAGATCAGGGCGTTCGGTTCCGGCATGCTGCCGGGCAGCGGTGGCTCGTGATCTGCCGACGCCGCCGCTGCATCAGCGGCCGCATTGGCGCTCGCCAGATAGTGGCGCCGCACCGCCCGCACACTGGCGGAGAGCTCTTGCATATCAGGCGGCAAGCCCAGCGACAGGTCGGCACCGGCATCCAGACCGGCGGCCCGGTCATGCGCATGCTGGGCCAGCACGATGCAGCCGACCGAGTTGGCGGGCCGCACATGGCTGACCAATTGCAGGCCCTCGTCACCAGTGGCCACCGTATCGACAATGACGACGTCGGCCCGGCTGGCCAGCCAGCGGCGGTAAAAGGATTGCACCGCATCAACGCCCCAGACGGCAAAGCCGAGCCGCTCAAGGTGACTGCGCAGATGCTCGCGCACCGCCGGCATGGGCGCCACCAACGCCACAGTGACCGATCCGGAACGGGCAGCCGTGGTAGCGACATCAGCCTTCATGACGCCCCCAGCGGCTCGACCCAGAGCTGGTGCCCGATCGAATGGCGAACCCTGTACAAAGTTGTCGCAGTTTCACGCGAACTCTGCCTATTTTTAGAATCATTCCAGCCCGACGCTTCCCCACGCCAAGGCCGCCAACAAGAAGCGGGTGCGCAATCGCCAGCTTCTCACCCAGGCGTACGCCGCCCTCGTGGAATTTTCGTTGGCTTAAGAGTGGGATTGGAAAACCTGAAATGCAAGTCCGGCCTGACCGCGAAATCTGACCGCAGTGTTTGCACGCTTCTGCTGGGGTGCAGGATTTCAGTGGCCGGAGACGTCTGGCTCAGCGGCCGAGGCGGCCGGCCGCCAGACCATCACATCAGGCGGAGTGGCGGCTGCTGACGCGCCGACGCACCGGGAACAGCTGCAGATCGAGCCGTTGCGACACGAGGCCCCACAGGCCGCGCGGTGCCCACAGCATTACCGCGATGGTCACGCTGCCGAGCACGATCAGGTACAGGCTGCCATGCTCGCTGAGACCTTCACGCAAGGCAAAGTAGGCCAGCGTACCCAGGATCGGCCCTTCCAGCGTGCCGATGCCGCCGATCACGACGGCGAAGAACATCATCGTCGTCCACTCCAGCGAGAAGGCCGCATCCGGCGAGACACGCAATTTGGTGACGAAGATCAGCGCGCCGGTCATCGCCGTGCCGGCTGCCGCCGCCACGTAAACGGCCCACTTGATGCGGCGCACGCCCACGCCAAGGCTTTCGGAGGCCGGCTCGCTGTCGCGCACTGCCGTCAGCGCCAGGCCCCAGCGCGAGCGCAGCAAGGCATAGACCGCCAGCGTGCCGCCGGCACCGAGGCCGAGCGCCAGCCAGATCGACAGCGCATCGCGCCACCAGACTTCCATGCCGTGCAGCGCGGCGGTGACCGACAAGCCGGAGCCGCCCGCAACCTGCGGCAGGTTGGCGATGACGAGCCGGAACACCTCGGCCACCACCCAGGTACCGACGGCAAAGTAGGCGCCGCGCAAACGGAACACCACCAGCGCGGTCGGCAGCGCGATCAAGGCACCCGCCACACCCGCCAGCGGCACGACCCAGAACGCGCCGAGGCCGGCCTTCAGACCGAACACCACCAGCGCGTAGGCGCCCAGGCCGACAAAAGCCTGCTGGCCCATCGAGGCCAGGCCACCGTAGCCGGCCAGCAGGTTCCACATCTGCGCCAGCGCCAGCACGCAGAAGAACTCGGTCGCCAGGCGCAGCTCGCTGCGCTCGGCCCACCACGGCATCGAGGCGAACATCAGCAAGGCCAGCAGTCCGGCGACGGCCGCGAAGCTACTGGCCCCGGTGGAGCGGCTCACGGCCGGGCCGGCCTGCGGTGCGACACCGGCCGGCAGAGCCACGGCGGCCTGGGCAATCTGGGTGGACATGGTCGACTTTCCTCGTCAGCGGTCGCGGGTCTTGGGAAACAGACCGTTCGGTCGCACCATCAGCACGGCCAGGAACACCAGATGCCCGGCCAGGATGCCCCAGCCCGGATTGAGCCGCGAGCCGATCGCCTGGGCCACGCCGAGCAGCATGCCGCCGGCCAGCGTGCCCCACAGCGAGCCGAGCCCGCCGATGATCACCGCCTCGAAGGCATACAGCAGCCGCGCCGGGCCGTCGGTCGGGCTGATCGTCGTGCGCATGACCAGGAAGATGCCGGCCAGCCCGACCACCGTGCAGGCCAGCGCCATCGCCAGGCCGTAGAGATGGCGGTGGTCGATGCCCATCAGCTGGGCCGTGACCGGATCGTCCGAGGCGGCCCGGAACGCGCGCCCGAGCCGGGTGGCGCGCAGCAGCCATTGCAGGGCCGCGATCACGAGCACCGCACTGGCGGTGACGATCATCGGCAGCACACCGACCGCCAGATCGGCGCCGAGGCTCCAGCTTGCCGAGGCCACGCCGCCGGTGTCGAGGCCGCGCACGTCGGCCGAGAACAGCTCCAGCAAGACGTTCTGCAGCACGATCGAGCCGCCGAAGGTCACCAGCAGCGGCGAGAGCATGTCCTGCCCCAGCGTGCGGTTCAGCACCAGGCGCTGCAGCAGATAACCGAGCAGCGCCATCGTCGGCAGCACCGGCAGAAAGGTCAGCCAGGGGCTCAGACCGGGCAGCGCGCCGAGCGGCTGCACCGCCGCGACCGCGCCGAAACCGGCCAGCACGATCAGGTCGCCATGCGCGACGTTGACCAGCCGCATGATGCCGAACGAGAGCGACAAGCCGGTGGCGAACAGCGCGTACAGCCCGCCCAGCAGCAACCCTTGCAGTGTGATGTTGAGCCAGTCGATCATGTGCGTGCCTTGTCGATCAGACGCCGAAGTAGGCGGCCGTGATCTGTGCGTGGGTCAGTTCATCGGGCCGGCCGTCGAGCGACACCCGGCCCTCCTGGAAGCAGTAGATGCGATCGGCCGCCCGCAGCGCCTGGCCGACGTCCTGCTCGACCAGCAGCACCGAGGTGCCACGGGCACGGATGCGCGGCAGCATCTGGTAGATCTCGCGCACCACGATCGGCGCCAGCCCGAGCGAGATCTCGTCGCACAGCAGCAGCCGGGGGTTCGCCATCAGCGCCCGACCGATCGCCACCATCTGCTGCTGGCCGCCCGAGAGCTGGGTGGCCGGACTGTGGCGGCGCTCGCCCAGCACCGGAAACAGCGCGTAGACCTGCGCCAGATCCCACGGTCCGGGCCGGCGGGCGTGGCCCCCGACCTGCAGGTTTTCCTCGACGCTCAGGCTCGGAAACAGCTTGCGCCCTTCCGGCACCATCGCGATGCCGAGTTGGACGATGCGATGCGGCGCCATGCCGCCGATCGGCGCCGCAGCGAAACGCACCGCCTCGGCCGGCGCCGCCAGCAGGCCGGTCAGGCTGCGCAGGAAGGTGGTCTTGCCGGCGCCATTGGCACCGATGATGGCCACGGTCTGCCCTTCCAGCAGCGTCAGATCGATGCCGTAGAGCGCCTGGAAATCGCCGTAGCGCGCCGTCAGGCCCTGCACCTCAAGCAACGGCTTCATCGAGATCGATCCCCAGGTAGATTTCGCGCACCGCCGGATCGGCCATCACGGCGTGCGGCGCGCCGTCCACCAGCAGGCGGCCGAAGTTGAGCGCCACCAGCCGATCCACCACCGCCAGCAGCGCGTGCACGATGTGCTCGATCCAGACGATCGTGACGCCCTCAGCGCGGATGGCGCGGATGGTCTCGATCAGCGCGTGCACCTCGTGCTCGGTCAGGCCGCCGCCGATCTCGTCGAGCAGCAGCAGGCGCGGCCGGGTCGCCAGCGCACGCGCCAGCTCCAGGCGCTTGCGGTCCAGCAGCGGCAGCGCCCCGGCCAGCCAGTTGGCCTTGGCGAGCAGCCCGGTGCGCTCCAGCACCTCGAACGCGTGCGGCATCGCGGCGGCCTCACCGACGCCAGCGCCAAAAGTGGCACCGACCAGCACGTTCTCGAACACCGTCATGCCGGCAAACGGATGCGGGATCTGGTACGAGCGGCCGATGCCGGCGCGGCAGCGCTGCGACGGCCGCAGCGCGCTGACATCGACACCGTCGAGCAGCACCCGGCCGCTGTCGGGCCGCACATCGCCGCCGATCAGGTTCAGCAGCGTGGTCTTGCCGGCGCCGTTCGGGCCAATGATGCCGAGCGCCTGGCCAGCCGGCACGTCGAGCGAGAGCTGATCGGTGACGGTGAGTGCGCCATAGCGCTTGCTCACCGCCTCGACCCTCAGCAACGGAGCGTTCATCAGTGCCTCCAAGGCCCGGGTCGAGATCGACTACGCCAGCGGATCGAGCTTGCCGCCGAGCGGAATCATGCTGGCCTGGCCGTTCTCGACGATCACCAGCTCGAAGCTCTTGCCCTGCTTCTTCCACTGCCCGCCCACCAGCGGCGTCTTGCTGACGTTCGGCACCGGCCCCTTGCTGAAGTTGACCTGGCCGACGATGGTGGCCAGATCGGTGGCGCGGATCGCGTCGCGGATCGCCTTGGCGCCCTTGCCTTCGGATTTCTGCAGCGCCGCCACCGCCACTTCGAACAGCGAGTGCTTGAAGCCGAGCGGCATCGACCACTGGCGCCCGGTCGCCTTGGTGTAGGCGCTGGCCAGCTCGGCCGACGACTGCCCCGTCAGGCTCGACTTGAACGGATGCGCCGGCGACCACCAGACCTCGACCGACAAGCCGTCGGCGCGCGGCCCGAAGGCGTTGATCGCGGCCGGAAACTCGGTCGCCTTGCCGACTGTGACGATCTTCGGCTTGAAACCCTGCTGGCCGGCCTGCGCCCAGAAATTGCCGAAATCGGGCGGCGGAATCACACCGGAAATGATCTCGACATTATTTTTCTTGAACTCGAAAATCATCGACGAGAAATCATCCGCCGGCGACTGGAAGCGGCCCTTGTCGATGAACTTGAGTTTCTTGGCTGCCGCCACGGCCGGGAAACCAACCTTGGCATCACCCCAGGCGTTGCCGTCCGGGTCATTCGGCCAAAGCGCGCCGACCACCCGATTGGTGGCCAGCTTGTCCCACAGGCCGGTATAGACCGCCACCACGTCTTCCAGGCCCCAGAAGAAATGGTAGGTCCAGTCGAAACCCTTCTTCGGATCGCCGCCACGGCCAAAGAAATGCGGCTGCCAGGGCGTGTCGTTGGTGACACAGGGCATGCCGTTGATCTCGCATTGATCGGCGACCGGATTGGTGGTTTCAGGCGTGCTGCCCGCCACCACGATATCGACCTTGTTTTTCAGGATCAGCTCGGACGTGACCTCGGCGGCGCGGTTCGAATTGGACTGCGAATCCTTCACGACAATCTCGACCGCATAGGTCTTGCCACCGCTCTTGATGCCGTTGGCAAACTGTTTCCGAATCTCGCCCAGCACAAAGGCATCCGGCTCGGCAAAGATGGCCAGCGGTCCGGTCTGCGGGCTCACATAACCGATCTTGAAGGTACTGGCGGCGTGCACCCAGGGGGCATGCAAAGTGGCGGCAGCACCGGCCACCAAGCCACCGAGGGTTTTCAGCGCCGCCCGGCGCTCGGGAGAAACTGCCGGTTCAGCCGCACAAGCCACCGAAGTGGTTTCGATCTTGCTCATCGTTGTCTCCTGGAAATACACCACGGCCAAGCCTGCGCCCGAGCCGCCAGACCTTGATCGATCAGTGGCTCGATCAGAGCGGGAAAACCACCTTCAGCCAGAGCGCATTGCCTTGCGCGCGGTTCTTGACCGCCATTTCCTGCTGCCATTTGGCCGTCACGAACCAGCCTTTGCCGCTGTCATACTTGACCGACGGGCCGACTGCCATGGCGCTGCCCTTGCTGCCATCCAGCGTCACACCAGCACTGGTATCAGAGGTGGTCTGGCTGTAGACATAACCGCCGGCGCCCACCGTCCAGCCATGGCCGACGCCCCAGCCGGCTGAATAGTCGAAGTGGAATTCCTGGCCCGACTTGTAATCGGTACTGCTGTTCTTGGCGTTGACCAGATAGCCGAGCTTCACATCACCATTGAAGCCATTCGGATCAACATAACTGATCGCATAGACCGGCTCGAACGCCGAATAATGCCGACCGATATTGGCCAGATCACCCTTGGTATAACCACCGGTCGGCAGGATGAAATCAATTGCGGCGATGCTGTGCAGGCTCGGACTATGGTGGAAACCGGCACCCAACCCGATCGTCATGTCGCCCAGGCCGGACTTGGTCTGGCTGTTTCCCGCCATATCCACCTTGAGGTTGACCAGCGGCATGATGGCATGCACCACCAGATCGCCGCCCAGCAGCTTGGCACCCGGCACCCAGACCAGACGCGGTGCCAGCACATTGGCATTGACCTTGAAGCCGGGGATATTCAGGTCGTTGCCATCCTTGTCATTCACCCGGCTGGCACTGTAGCTGTTGCCGTACACGATGCCATACAGTCCTGGCGGCGGCAGGGCGCCGGCCATGTAGTTCTCGACACCGTGGGGATAAATCGAACCGCCGCCCTCGGTGGCGAAAGCATTGATACCGATCAGCGCCACCAGGCTGGCGACAGCGCGAGAGATCAGATGTTGGTGAGTTTTTTGGTGTTGCATTTTGTCTCCTGTTTATCTGTGCTGCCGAGTTCGAATACCAAGTTATCCAGAAACCCTCGGCGCAGATTTCCGGACCACGTTCAACAAAAGTCGATGACTATCGCCCCATGTCCTTGGCGGTTTTTCCGGCAATGCCCCAGTTTTCCTTTGGCATGTCATGAATCCAGACGCGCACATTTTCTTGCGGCGCGCCCAGCGCCTCGACCAGCGCAGCGGTGACTTTCTCGATCACGGCACGCTTTTGTTCTTCAGTGCGGCCTTCGAGAAGGTAGATCTGGGCAAAAGGCATGATGTTTCTCCGATGCGGTTGGAATCAAACCGTCAAGCAGTAATTGGATATCCTCAGGCGCTGGCTTGGGCCGCGCGTTGGCGCGCCATGGTCATGGCGGTATCTTCGATCATGTCTTCCTGGCCGCCGACCAGCTTGCGCCGGCCCAGCTCGACCAGAATGTCACGCGCAGCGATGCCGTATTTCTTTTCGGCCCGCTTGGCAAACAGCAGGAAACTGCCATACACGCCGGCATAACCGAGCGTGAGCGCGTCGCGGTCGATGCGGATCGGAAAATCCATGATCGGCACGACCAGATCTTCGGCCACATCCTGAATCTTCCAGACATCGACACCGGTCTGGATGCCCATGCGGTCGCACACTGCCACCAGCACTTCCATCGGCGTATTGCCGGCACCGGCGCCCAGACCGGCGGCGGCAGCGTCGATACGGGTTGCGCCACATTCGATCGCGGCGATCGAATTGGCCACGCCCATCGCCATGTTGTGGTGGCCGTGGAAACCCAGCTCGGTTTCCGGCTTCAGGGCTTCGCGCACCGCCGTCAGGCGCGCCTTCACATCGTCCGGCAGCATATAACCAGCCGAGTCGGTCACGTAGATGCAGTTGGCGCCGTAGCTTTCCATCAGCTTGGCCTGCTTGACCAGACCTTCCGGCGTATTCATGTGCGCCATCATCAGGAAACCGACCGTGTCCATGCCCAGCTTGCGGGCATAGGTGATGTGCTGCTCGCTCACATCGGCTTCGGTGCAATGGGTGGCAACGCGAATGGTATTCACGCCCAGATCGCGCGCCATTTGCAGGTGATCGACCGTACCGATACCCGGCAGCAGCAGCGCCGACACCTTGGCCTGTTTCATGAGCGGAATCACCGCGCTCAGATATTCTTCGTCGGTGTGGGCCGGGAAACCGTAATTCACCGAGCTGCCGCCCAGGCCGTCACCGTGCGTGACCTCGATCAGCGGCACCCCGGCGGCATCCAGGCCGCAGGCGATACTCTTCATCTGATCGAGCGTCATCAGATGGCGCTTCGGGTGCATGCCGTCGCGCAGCGTCATGTCATGCAGGGTGATTTTCTTGCCGTTCAGCGTCATGTTCATTTCTCCCTTCAGGCGGCCACAGCGGCAGCGGTGGGTTGCAGGACGAGTTCGCCCTTGAGGATTTCTTCGGCAAACATCTCGGCGGTGCGCGCGGCAGCGGCCGTCATGATGTCGAGATTGCCCGCATATTTGGGCAGGTAATCGCCCAAGCCTTCGACTTCCAGATAAACCGACACCCGCTTGCCATCAAACACCGGGCCGTTGACGAGTCGATAACCCGGCACATATTTCTGCACCTCGGCCAGCATGGCGTGCACCGAGGCGGTAATGGCCGCCTGGTCCGGCTCGTCTACCGTCAGGCAATGCACGGTGTCGCGCATGATGAGCGGCGGATCGGCCGGATTGATGATGATGATCGCCTTACCCTTCTGGGCGCCGCCGACCTTTTCAACCGCCCCCGCCGTGGTGCGGGTGAATTCATCAATGTTCTTGCGCGTGCCCGGGCCGACCGAGCGGCTGGAAACCGTCGCGACAATCTCGCCATACGCCACCGGCTGCACGCGCGAAACGGCCGCCACCATCGGAATGGTGGCCTGGCCACCGCAGGTGACCATATTGACGTTCATCTCGCCGGAGCCGACGTGCGCCTTCAGATTCACCGGCGGCACGCAGAACGGGCCGATGGCGGCTGGTGTCAGGTCGATCATCAACACGCCGAGTTCATTGAGCTTGCGCGAATTTTCAGCATGCACATAAGCACTGGTGGCATCGAAGGCAATTTGCACGCCGTCGGCCAGCACATGCGGCACCAGACCGTCCACACCTTCTGCCGTGGTCTTAATACCCATTTCACGGGCACGCTTCAAACCATCCGATTCCGGGTCGATACCGACCATCCAGACCGGTTCCAGTACCGGACTGCGCTGCAGTTTGGCGAGCAGATCGGTGCCGATATTGCCCGGGCCGATCAGGGCACATTTGATTTTCTTCATCACGGGTTCCTTGCAGGAAAAATCAGGAGAAACAAAAAGACGACGTCGCAAGCCAACCGCTTCAAGACGGCGTCGGCGCGGCGGCCGGATAAAGCCAGGGTTTGAGCAGCTTGGTGAGTTGCGGCGCGACCACCCAGGTCATCAGAATCACCACCAGACTGGTCAGCAACATCACGCGCGGCAGCAGCGGCCAGGGCGCGAGCAACTCGCCAAGCAGCACAAACAGCACAAACACGGTCGGGCAGATACCAAGCCAGGTGACGACCGCGACTTTCCAGCGCGGCGGCGGTATTTGTTTGGGGCCGACCGGCGCGGCAAACCAATGGCCCAGGCCAGTAACCTGACGCACCAACTGCTCGCCATCGGTATGCAGCGACACCGCCGCCAAACCCAGCGAGCGTGCCGGTGATTGCTGCCAGGCTTTCAGATGCGCGGCCGAATCAAAAGCAAACACGACGTGGTAAAGATTCGGCTCATCACCGCCCTCTTCGCCGGGGCGCACCAATTGGCCACCGAGATGGCCGGCAAAGGTCGCGGCAGCCGCGATCATGTCGCCCATGGTTTGCTCGAAAGCGGCTTCGTGGCCGGTTTTCACACGCCGTGTCACCAAGACCGTGACCGCACCGGCGTGAGTATTCCCCGCCGCGCCCGATCCGGCCGGGGCGGCCTGTGTCGTCGTCGCCATGTGAGTGCCTTAGACGAAACGCATCGAGACGCTGCCCAGATCCTGGAAGCGCACGTTGATACTGTCGCCGGCCGCCACCGCAATCGCCTCGGTGACGCCGCCGGTCATGATGAAGGTGCCAGCCGGAATCTCCTGGCCACGCGCACCGAGGTGATTGGCCATCATCGCCACGGCGGCGGCCGGGTGGCCGAGAACCGCCGCACCAGCCGCCATCGAAATGATCTGGCCGTTCTTTTCCAGCACCACGCCAAGCGTGCGCAGATCGAGTTCCTCGACATTGCGCGAGCGCCCGCCGATCACGAAACGCGAGGCCGAGGTGTTATCGGCAATCACGCTTTTCAGATCGAACTTGAAATCGCGATAACGGCTGTCGATGATTTCCACTGCCGGCAGCACAAAATCAATCGCGGCCAGTACCGTGCCGACGTGGCAGCCCGGACCGCGCAGCGGCGCCTTGGTGACGATGCAGATTTCGGCTTCCACCTTCGGGTGGATCAGCTCGGACATCTTGATCTCGCCGCCATCCGGGCGCGACATGTAATCCGAGACAAAACCGAAGCACGGGGTTTCGACGCCCATCTGCTTCATCTTGGCAAACGAGGTCAAACCCGCTTTCAGGCCGACGGTTTTATTACCGCGTGCTTCCTTGCGACGGCGAATTTCATCCTGAATCGCGTAGGCATCTTCCCAATCCATGTTGGGATAGTCGTCGGTGATCTTGGTGATGTCGCGTGCGTTCAGCTCGGCCGCTTCGACGTGCAAGGCGAGCAATTCAATGGTTTTCTGGTCGAGTTGCATGAATGGTTCCCCCTGTTTTATTAGATGAAGCGCACCGAGGTGCTGCCCAGCCCGCCAACGCTGCAATTCAGGCTGTCGCCGGCCTTGACCGGCACCAGTGGCGATTGCGAGCCCGACAGAATCACGTCGCCCGCCTTGAGCGAGATACCCAGCCGACCGAGGGTATTGGCCAGCCACGCCACCGCATTCACCGGCGAGCCCTGCACCGAGGCGCCGCAGGAAGTGCTGATGATTTCACCATTCTTTTCCAGCACCATGCCGGCCAGCGCCAGATCGAGATCGCGCGGGCTGCGGCGCGTGCCGCCCAAAGTAAACACGCCGCAGGAGGCGTTGTCGGCAACGGTATCCTGAATCTTGATTTTCCAGTCGCGGATGCGGGAATCGACAATCTCGAAACACGGCATCACGCACTCGGTGGCGCGCAGCACGTCGGCGGCGGTGACACCAGGGCCGGTCAAGTCCTTGTTCAGGATGAAAGCCACTTCGGCTTCGGCCTTCGGGGCGATGAGTTTGGAAGTATCGACCGGCTCGCCTTCGTTGAAAACCATGCCGGACAGCAGGTGGCCGAAATCGGGCTGATTCACGCCCAGCATGTCCATCACGACCTTGCTGGTGACGCCGATTTTCTTGCCGATGACGATTTCACCAGCATTCAGCCGGCGCTGGATCATGCGCAGCTGAATCTGGTAGGCGTCGGCAATGGTGATTTCCGGCTCGCGGTTGGTGAGCGGCTCGACGGTTTCGCGGCTGAGCAGCGACTGGTACAGCTCATCGCCATATTGCAGGATTTTCTGTGCGTCCATGAAAGGTCCGGTGAGGTGATATTAAATGGTTTCAGTCGCGGCGGCAGTATCAGCCGGCGTCCGCTTCGGCGAGAAAATCGCCGACCAGGCGCGCAAAACGCCCGGCGTGTTCAATCTGAGTCCAGTGGCCGCAGCGGCCAAAAACATGCAATTGGCTGTTCGGAATCCAGTCCGCCAGCGTGAGCGAGTTCTGCAGCGGAATCACGCGGTCCTCGCGGCCGTGCATGATCAGGGTTTCATGCGGCAGCGCACGGATGGCGGCCTCGGCGCTGGCCATCGCATCGACCCATTGCTGGCGCGGCGCCGGAAACATGGCACCAAATGATTCCTGAAACCCCGGCCGGATGCTGGCCTGATAACGCAGCTGCGCCAGTTCATCGGTGACGAGCCGGCGGTCAAAGGCAAAGATATCGAGCAGGCCGCGCATCGCCTCAAACGACGGCTGATAACCCCACACCGCATCCAACCCTGACGTGATGGCGAACGGCACACCGACCGAGCCCATCAATACCAACCGGCGCACACGCTGCGGCGCACGAATCGCCAAAGCCAGGGCCAACGCACCGCCAAATGAATTACCGACCAGATCGACCTGCGGCAAATCCAGCGCGTCGAGCAGATCCAGCGCCTGCTGCACCCAGGTATCCATCGAGTATTCGATACCCGCCGGCCGGTCGGTATAACCAAACCCGACCATGTCGGGCGCGATGACCCGGCGATCCTTGGCCAGCACCGGCATCACCAGCCGCCAGTTGGCCCAGGCCGACACGCCCGGCCCCGAGCCGTGAATGAACAGCACCGGCCGCCCCGCGCCCAGATCGTGCACGTTGGTCTCGAACCCGCCCGTGCGCACACGGCGCCCCAGCTCTGGGTTGGCAGCAGTCGATGTCTCCAGGGGCTGACTCAAGGCGAGCCTCTCATTGTTCAGTGGCAATGAACGTGACGATAGGCACACCGAGCGATACTGTCCAATACCGAATGTCAGAGTCTTGATACCAAAAAGGTATTGATTCCGTACCGATGATGCTTGCCGTTACAGCCGCAGACCCTACATAGGGCTGGCGTATTTCGCCCTACTGGATGCAAAATCTGCGCGAGATTTGAGATTGCCAGTTTCACATCACCTTGCGCCATGGAAAACCACACACTACTAAAGCGTTATGTATTTATGATGCTTGTCTTTTGCTCAACAAGCTTCGGCGCCGAGCCAGATGATCCCGTCGAATTCATTCGAAATCAAACCAAGACTGAGTTTTCTATTTTTGGCCAAGGTTTTGCAGAAGCCTTGCGCGGCTCAGGAACGTCAGGGATCGTTAACGACTTGGAATTTACTCACAAATGGCAAGAATCCAGCCAATACTTTAAAATTAAATGGGTCAGCAAAAAGAAAACGCCTGCATCACCTTTTCCAGAATACATGATTATTTCCAAGAATGGTTCCGTCTTATATCATGACATGATCATTATTGGCAGTTCCACATCAGAGCAACTTGTACAGATATTGGGCGAACCAAATTCACGGAAAGCATCCAAATTTATTTATGAACTCCCTGGCTACACAGGGCCAGACATGGCACACTTTTCATTCAAAAACAATAAATTATCGACAGTAGAATGGTTTTGGCCGATCGACTGACACAACGACCACATAATTAATAGCTCCACGAGTAGCCATGCACACAACAAATTTATTGGAATTATTCTCCCAACTCACCGACGAAGAACTCGTCGCCCGAGTCGCAGCGGGAGGATTGACTGAAGAAGCTCAGGCGATCGCCATCGCCGAGCTTGAATCGCGTCAGATACCGATTCCGCAAGCCGTCGAACCGGTCGAGGAGGAATATCTGGGCGATATGGTGATTCTGGAGCGCGGCATGACGCCGACCGAGGCGCACATGCTTTGCTCGTGTCTGGAGTCGGCCGGGATTCAGGCCGACGCGGGTGATACCAATCTCGTGCAGGCCAATTCACTGCTCACCATTGCGGTGGGCGGCGCTTGCGTGCGGGTGCACAGCTCGCAGTTGGCGGAGGCCAAGGAAGTGATCGAGGCCTTCCGGCGCGGCGATTTTGAGCTGGGTGATGATTTCGACCCAGGCGAAATGCCAGCTTGAAGCTGGGGCCGAGCCAGCCAATGCCAACTCGGCCCCGATGCCGTCCTGGCCCGCACGCTGGCGGGCCGAACGCTAAAACCCTCAGTCTTCCAGCTTCGACAAATCCCGCACCGCCCCCTTGTCCGCGCTGGTCGCCAGCAGCGCATAGGCACGCAGCGCCGCCGAGACCTTGCGCGGACGCGGCAGCACCGGCTTCCAGCCCTTGGCGTTCTGCTCGACGCGGCGCGCGGCCAGCTCGTCATCCGACAGCAGCACGTCGATGCGGCGGTTCGGGATGTCGATGCGGATGCGGTCGCCGTTCTTCACCAGACCGATCGCGCCGCCCGCAGCCGCTTCCGGCGAGCAGTGGCCGATCGACAGGCCCGAGGTGCCGCCCGAGAAGCGGCCATCGGTCAGCAGCGCGCAGGCCTTGCCCAGGCCCTTGCTCTTGATGTAGCTGGTCGGGTAGAGCATTTCCTGCATGCCGGGGCCGCCCTTCGGGCCTTCGTAGCGCACGATCACCACGTCGCCGGCCTTGACCTGGTCGGCCAGGATGTTGGCGACCGCCTCGTCCTGGCTCTCGACCACGTGCGCCGGGCCTTCGAACACCATCAGGTTGTCATCGACGCCGGCGGTCTTGACGACGCAGC
>JBFPGZ010000007.1:0-207800 GCA_041083665.1 Leptothrix sp. (in: b-proteobacteria) | reverse complement strand
AGCTCGGCTACAAGGTTGGCGTGCGCGTCAACCTGGACGTGCTGAACGCCCAGACCCAGCTCTTCACCACCCAGCGCGACTTGGCCAAGGCGCGCTATGACGTGCTGCTCAACAGCCTGAAGCTGCGGCAGGCGGCCGGCACGCTGACAGACACGGATATCGATACGGTCAACGTGCTGCTCGGCAAGTAGTCTGCCGATCTCGGGCAGGCTGATGGCCTCGCCCCGCCGCCGTGCACCAGGAAACACCGGTCAACACGGCTTCGACAGCCCTGCCGCCGCCAGCACCGCCCGCGCCATCCGCTCGGCCGCACCACGGTGCGCGCCAGCGTATTGCCGAGCGGCTTCGACCGCCGCCTGCTCAGCCGGCGCATCGGTGGCCAGCGCCAAGGCTTGCGCCACACCCTCAGTGAGCGTGGCGACCCGCCGCGCCGCGCCCTGTGCCTCGGCCAGCTCGGCTGCTTCGGCGAAGTTGAAGGTGTGCGGCCCCATCACGACCGGGCAGCCGCAGGCCGCCGCTTCGATCAGGTTCTGGCCGCCGAGCGGCGCAAAGCTGCCGCCGAGCAGTGCCACGTCGGCAGTGGCGTAATAGGCCGGCATCTCGCGCATCGAGTCGCCCAGCCAGACGTCGGCCGCGCAGGCTTGGGGGTCCGGGATCACGTCAACGCCGGGCGCACCCCAGCGGCTGCGGCGCGACAGGCTCAAACCGGCTTGTTCGATCAGGCCGGCGACTTCATCAAAGCGCTGCGGGTGACGCGGCACCAGCAGCAGCAGCGGGCGCACGGCTGATGGCTGGGCGGCAGCGAGCTGTTCGCGCCAGGCGCTCAGCAGCGGCGCGTCTTCGCCTTCGCGCCAGCTCGCGGCCAGCACGACCGGACGTACACCCGCCGCCGCGCGCCAGGCCTGGCCGCGCTGCAGCAGCGCCGGCTCCGGACTCATGTCGAACTTCAGATTGCCGCAGACCTGCACGTCAGGTGCGCCGGCCTGGCGCAGGCGCTCGGCGTCGCCTGCCGTCTGCGCCAGCGCCTTCGTGATGGTCTGGGCGGCCGGGCGCAGCAGCGCATCGAAACGCAGCGACTGGCGCAGGCTCTTCGGCGACAGGCGCGCGTTGGCCAGCAGCATCGGCACGCCGGCAGCGCGTGCGGCCTGCTGCAGATTCGGCCAGACCTCGGTTTCCATCAGCACGCCGGCCAGCGGGCGATGCCATGCCAGAAAGCGCCGCACCGCGCCGGGGCTATCGATCGGCAGCCAGCGCTGCTGGTCGCCCGGGCGCAGCAGCGCACGGCCGGTTTCGCGGCCGGTGGCGGTGCCGTGCGTCAGCAGCAGGCGCAGCTCGGGCCGGGCCTCGCGCAGCGCCTTGATCAAAGGCTCAGCCGCGCGGGTCTCACCCAGCGAGACGGCGTGCAGCCACAGCGGCCGCTCGGCGTCTGGCGGCGGCTTGCCGGTGTAGAAGCCGTAGCGCTCCGCCAGCGCCTCGCCATAGATCGGCTCACGCCGGGCACGGCGCTGGAAGCGCAAGTACAGCAGCGGCCAGAGCGCGCGCATCAGCGTGCTGTAGACACCCAGCGCCAGGGCTTGCTTGAGGCTGGCCATCAGCGCAACGCGGCCGCAGCGGTGCTCTGCATCACGGCGGCGGTGATGCTCGCCAGCCGTTCGGCCACGTCCTGATCGGCCTCGGTGGCAGCGGCGGCGCTCACCTGCAGCCAGGCTGACCAGACCGTCTCCAGGCTCGGCACCCCGTCGCCGCCGACCGACACCTGATGCCGATGACCATGCGCCGGCTGCGGACCGGTGCGCCAGGCGGTCGGGAAGTTGTAGAGCTGCACATGCGGCAGATCCAGCGCCACCGCCAGGTGCGACAGGCCGCTGTCCACGCCGATCACGCCTTGCGTGGCGCCCATGCGGTCGGTGAGCTCGTCCAGGCTGATGCGCGGCCAGAGTTCGCAGTGCTCCGCGCCGATCGCCTCGGCCAGACGCCGGGCACGTTCGGCCTCAACCTCGCTGCCTTGCGGAAAGGCCAGACGCCAGCCTTGCGCGACCAGCCGCTGGCCTAGCACGATCCAGTCGGCTTCCGGCCAGAGCTTGTCGTCGCGCGAGGTGCCGTGCACGCACACCAGCGTCGGCTGAGTCGGATGGGCGCGCTGGCCCACTGTCGCCGCGCTCAGCCCGTAGCAAGGCGAACCGCTCAGCGCGTAGCCGAGCGCCTTCGCGGCCAGCTCACGCGAGCGATCAACGACGTGGATGTGCGGCTCGATCTCGATGGCCTGGTCGGCCAGCCAGCGCGTCGGCGCTTCGTAGCCGGAACCGTCGGTCTGGTTCGCCAGCGCGTAATGCCGGCCGCCCGGTGTGGTGCGGGCGCGCCAGGCCACCAGCGCCGATTTGGTCAGGCCCTGCAGGTCGAGCACCGCGTCGTAAGCCTCGGCTTGCAGCTCGGCAAGGAAGGCGCGTTTCTGCGCTCGCACCTCGCCGCGCCACCAGCGTTTGCGCCAGCGCCGCTGCGCGCATTCGAGCACCCGGCCGATGCCATTGACACGCCGCAGCAGCGGCGCAAAGCCCGGCTCGACCACCCAGTCGATCTGCACGCCGGGATGCGCGGCGCGCAGGTCGGCCACCACCGGCATGGCGTGGATCACATCGCCCAGCGACGAGAGTTTGACGATCAGGATTCGTTTGATCAGGCGGGCGGGTGGACTCAACAGCGGGCTCTCAGCGGTGCAGCGACGGACTCAATGCGCCGCCGCCTGCACCTCGGCTCCGGGCATTACCTTGCGCAGCGCCGCCATGAAATCGTGCTGGATGCGTTCCAGCGCTTCGGGCGTGTGGCCCTCGAAGCGCAGCACCAGCACCGGCGTCGTGTTCGAGGCGCGGATCAGGCCGAAGCCGTCCGGGTAGTCGCCGCGCAAGCCGTCGATGGTACCGATTTCGGCGCCCGGAAAATCAGCCTGCGCGACGAGCTGCTCGACGATCGCATGCTGGTTGCCGGCCGGGCAGGCCACGTTCAGCTCGGGCGTGCTGAAACTGGTCGGCAGCGCGTTCAGCACCGCGCTCGGATCGGGGTGGCGCGAGAGGATTTCCAGCAGGCGCGCCGCCGTGTAGGTGGCGTCGTCGAAGTTGTACCAGCGCTCGCCGAAGAAGATGTGGCCGCTCATCTCGCCAGCGATCGGAGCACCCGTTTCCTTCAGCTTGGCTTTCACCAGCGAGTGGCCGGTCTTCCACATCAGCGGCACGCCGCCCGCTTCGCGGATCGCCACCGGCAGGCGCTGCGAGCACTTGACGTCGTAGATGATCGTGGCGCCCGGCTGGCGCGACAGGATGTCCTGCGCGTAGAGCATCAGCTGGCGGTCCGGGTAGATGTTCTGGCCGTCCTTGGTGACCACGCCGAGGCGGTCGCCGTCGCCGTCAAAGGCCAGGCCCAGATCGGCCTCGGTGGCGTGCACCACCTTGATCAAGTCGGCCAGGTTCTCGGGCTTGGACGGATCGGGATGGTGGTTCGGGAAATCGCCATCGACGCGGCTGTACAGCTCGATCACCTCGCAGCCGAGCGCTCTCAAGATGCCGGGGGCCGAGGCGCCTGGAATGCCGTTGCCCGAATCGACCACGATCTTGAGCGGGCGCGCCAGACGGCAATCCTCGACGATGCGTGCGGTGTATTCGGGCAGGATGTTCATCGCGGCGACGCGGCCTTGGCCCACCGCGTAGTCTTCCGCCTCGATGCGGCGACGCAGACCCTGGATGGTTTCGCCGTGGATCGCCACGCCGGCCAGCACCATCTTGAAGCCGTTGTAGTCCTTCGGGTTGTGGCTGCCGGTGACCTGGATGCCGCTGCGGCAACCATGCTGGGCGCGGGTGGCGGCGACGTAATAGACCATCGGCGTCGTCACGGCGCCCAGATCGACCACGTCAACGCCGGTCGAAGCCAGGCCGCGCATCAGCGCACCGATCAGCGCCGGACCGGATACTCGGCCGTCACGTCCCACCACCACAGCTTTTTCTCCGGCGGCGAGCGCTTCGGTGCCGAAGGCGCGGCCGAGGTGCTCGGCAAAGGTCTCGTCGATCGTCTGACCGACGATGCCGCGAATGTCATAGGCCTTGAAGGCGGAGGCGTGAACTTGCATGTGGGAGCACCCTGATGATGGAAACCGCCGGGATTGTAGGGAGCCACCTCCAGCATTTCGGGGCCCAATGATGTTTCATTCGCGCCGCACGGGCGATCTGTCACAAAGGATGCCCCCCCGCGATTCAGGGTTGACTGTGAATCACACCGAGTGCAATTCGCGCAGCCAAAAACAAAAAAGCCGCCTGTTTGCACAGACGGCTTTTGAATGCTTGGCGGAGTGGACGGGACTCGAACCCGCGACCCCCGGCGTGACAGGCCGGTATTCTAACCAACTGAACTACCACTCCGCAGTGGCGACTCCTAGGGGATTCGAACCCCTGTAACGACCGTGAAAGGGTCGTGTCCTAGGCCTCTAGACGAAGGAGTCTTTAACTTCTACAAACTACCTATTCCGAGCAGCAGACGCCTTGATGGTGGAGGTAAGCGGGATCGAACCGCTGACCTCTTGCATGCCATGCAAGCGCTCTCCCAGCTGAGCTATACCCCCGTGTTCGAAGGCGTCTCGCCGCTCAAAAACGGGCTAAATACTTTGGCGGAGTGGACGGGACTCGAACCCGCGACCCCCGGCGTGACAGGCCGGTATTCTAACCAACTGAACTACCACTCCGCAGTGGCGACTCCTAGGGGATTCGAACCCCTGTAACGACCGTGAAAGGGTCGTGTCCTAGGCCTCTAGACGAAGGAGTCAAAAAACTTTCAAGCATTGAACTTTGAAACGCTTTTTATGGTGGAGGTAAGCGGGATCGAACCGCTGACCTCTTGCATGCCATGCAAGCGCTCTCCCAGCTGAGCTATACCCCCTTTTTTTGAAACTTGGCCGCTTTTGGCTGGCTTTGTTTCGAAGGCGTTTCGCCGTTCAAGCGAGAACGCAATTATGGTGAACTTTCACGCACGTTGCAAGCGTTTCACGACAATTTTTTTATCGAACAGTTCCAGCACCGCATCGACCGAGGGCGTCTGGGCCCGGCCGCACACCAGCACGCGCAGCGGAATCGCCAGTTGCGGCATCTTCAGCTTGAACTCGCCGATGGTGTCCTTGATGGCCTGGTTGATGCTCGCCTTGTCCCAGCTGGCGAGCGCGTCGAGCCGCTCACGCAGCGCCACCAGCGCCGGGCGCGACACATCATTCAGATGCGTGGCCAGATCGGCAGCACTCGGCTCCACATCGCAGAAGTAGACCGACAGCCAGTCGGCCAGCTCGACAGTGGTGCTGCAGCGGTCCTTGAACAGCGCGCACATCGCGGCCAGCCGGGCATCTGCTTCTGCCTGCACACCTCGTTTGGCCAGCTGCTCAGCCACCAAGCCGGCCAGCACCGTGTTGTCGCACTGCTTCATGTGCTGGGCATTCACCCAGCGCAGCTTGGCTTCGTCGAACTGCGCGGCGCTGCGGCCCAGGTGGTCGAGGTTGAACCACTCGATCAGCTGCTCGCGGCTGAAGATCTCGTCATCGCCGTGGCTCCAGCCCAGGCGCGCGAGGTAATTCACCACGCCATCGGCCAGATAACCCTCGTCGCGGTACTGCGTCACCGGCTTGGCACCGTGGCGCTTGCTCATCTTCTCGCCCTGCTCGTTCAGCACGGTGGGCAGGTGGGCGTAGACCGGCGGCTCTTGGCCCAGCGCACGGAAGATGTGGATCTGGCGCGGCGTGTTGTTGACGTGGTCGTCACCCCGGATCACGTGGGTGATGGCCATGTCGATGTCATCGACCACGACGCAGAAGTTGTAGGTCGGCGTGCCGTCCGGACGGGCGATGACCAGATCGTCCAGCTCGTCGTTGCTGATCTCGATGCGGCCCTTGACCTTGTCGTCCCAGACCACCGAGCCGCCCTTGGGCGTCTTGAAGCGCAGCACCGGCTGCACGCCTTCCGGCACGGGCGGCAGCAGCTTGCCCTCTTCCGGACGCCAGGTGCCGTCGTAGCGCGGCTTTTCCTTGTTGGCCATCTGACGCTCGCGCAGCGCATCCAGCTCCGTCATGCTCATGTAGCAGCGGTAGACCAGACCTTGCGCCTGCATCTGCGCCAGCACTTCCTTGTAACGCTCCATGCGCTGCATCTGGTAGAACGGGCCTTCGTCGTGGTCCAGCCCGAGCCACTTCATGCCTTCGATGATCACATCCACCGCCGCCTGCGACGAGCGCTCGACGTCGGTGTCCTCGATGCGCAGCACGAAGCTGCCGCCGGTGGCACGCGCAAACGCCCACGGATAGAGCGCCGAGCGGATGTTGCCGAGGTGGATGAAGCCCGTGGGCGACGGGGCAAAGCGGGTGCGTACTTGACTCATGGTGTGCTCAGATCAGTGACAGGCCGCGCTGCAGGTCGTCGGTGATGTCGTCGACATGCTCCAGGCCGACGGCCAGCCGAATCAGGCCCTGGCCAATGCCGGCCGCCTGGCGCTGAACCTCGGTCAGGCGACCGTGCGAGGTGGTGGCCGGGTGCGTGATGATGGACTTGGTGTCACCCAGGTTGGTGGCGATGCTCAGCACGCGCGTGCTGTCGATGACCTGGAACGCAGCGGCACGCGCCGCCTCGGGCGTGTCCGCCCGGACATCGAAGGACACCACCGCACCCCCCAGGCCCGACTGCTGCGCCATCGCCAGTTCGTGCTGCGGGTGCGAGGCCAGACCGGGGTAGTACACGCGCGCCACGGCCGGATGCTGCTCCAGCCAGCGGGCCACGGCCAGCGTGGACTCGCTCTGCGCCTTCATGCGCAGATGCAGCGTTTCCATGCCCTTGAGCACGACCCAGGCGTTGAACGGCGCCAGCGTCATGCCTGCAGCACGCATCGTCGCGCCAAACACGTCGACGATGAGCGAATTGGCCCCGCACAGCGCACCCGCCATCACGCGGCCCTGGCCGTCGAGGTACTTGGTGGCGGCGTGCATCACCAGATCGGCACCGAGCGCCAGCGGGCGCTGCAGCGCGGGCGTGCAGAAGGTGTTGTCCACCGTCAGCAGGGCGCCCGCCTCGTGCGCCAGATCAGCCAGCGCACGGATGTCGCAGACCTCGGTGAGCGGGTTGGTCGGCGTCTCGGCGAACAGCAGCTTGGTGGTCGGCCGGATCGCGGCACGCCACTCGGCGATGTCGGTCTGCGAGACAAAGCTGGTCTCGACGCCGAACTTGCCGAACTCCTTGGCGAACAGGCCGATGGTCGAGCCGAACACCGAGCGTGAGCACACCACATGGTCGCCCGCCTTCAGCAGGCCCATGATGAGCAGCAGGATGGCGCTCATGCCGGTGGCGGTGGCAATGGCGCCCTCGGCGCCCTCCATCGCGGCCAGGCGCATCTCCAGGCTGCGCACGGTCGGGTTGCTGGTGCGCGCGTAGGTGAAGTCCTCCATGTTCGCGAAGCGCCGTGCCGAGGTTTCGGCATCGGGCTGCACGAAGGTGCTGGTCAGGAACAGCGCCTCGGAGTTCTCGCCATGCTGGCTGGGCGGCAGCGCGGTGCGCACGGCCAGCGTCTCGGGCCGCAGGCCTTCGGGCAGGCGGCGGTTGTCACTCACACTCATGGTCAATCCCCGCTGTTCTGCAGCGCCAGGCGGGAGCGATCGGCACCGTCCTCGTCCTGCGGTTGCGACTCGCGCTGCGCCTTCATGGCCTCGAAATCCTCCACCGTGACGTCACCGGTGATGTAGTGGCCATCGAAGCACGAGGCTTCCAGGCTGGCCAGCGCCGGGTTCAGCGCCGAGACAGCGCGCTTCATGGCATCGACATCCTGGTAGATCAGCGCGTCGCAGCCGATGTACTGGCGGATCTCTTCCATCGTGCGGCCGTGTGCGATCAGCTCGGCCTTGGTCGGCATGTCGATGCCGTACACGTTCGGGAAACGCACCGGCGGCGCGGCCGAAGCCATGTAGACCTTGTTGGCGCCGGCTTCGCGCGCCATCTGGACGATTTCCTTGGAGGTGGTGCCGCGCACGATCGAGTCATCCACCAGCAGCACGTTGCGGCCCTTGAACTCCATGCCGATGGCGTTGAGCTTCTGGCGCACGCTCTTCTTGCGCACACTTTGCCCCGGCATGATGAAGGTGCGGCCGACGTAGCGGTTCTTGACGAAGCCTTCGCGGTACGGCTTGCCGAGCTTGTGCGCCAGCTGCATCGCCGACGGCCGGCTCGACTCGGGAATCGGGATCACGACGTCGATCTCGCTGGGCGGCATGGTGCTGATGACGCGCTGCGCGAGTGTTTCGCCCATGTTGAGGCGAGCGTGATAGACCGACACGCCGTCGATCACCGAATCCGGCCGCGCCAGATAGACAAACTCGAACACGCACGGATTGAGCGACGGCTCGGCGGCGCATTGCTGGCTTTGCAGGCGGCCTTCCATGTCGATGAAGATGGCCTCGCCGGGTGCGACGTCGCGCAGCAGCTGATGGCCGGTGCCTTCGAGAGCGACCGATTCGCTCGCCACCATCCATTCAGTGCCGCCTTCGGCGCCGGTCAAGGAGCCGATGCACAGCGGGCGGATGCCGTACGGATCGCGGAAGGCCAGCAGGCCGTAGCCGGCGATCAGCACCACCACCGCGTACGAGCCCTTGACGCGCCGATGCACCGCACTGACGGCCTTGAAGACCTCGACCGGCGTGAGCGGCAGGTCGCGTGCGGCTAGCTCCAGCTCGTGCGCCAGGATGTTGATCAGCACCTCGGTGTCGCTGTCGGTGTTGAGGTGTCGGCGATCGACCGCAAACAGCTCTTTCTTGAGCGCGTGCGCGTTGGTGATGTTGCCGTTGTGCACCAGCACCAGACCGAAGGGCGCATTGACGTAGAAGGGCTGCGCCTCTTCCTCGTTGTAGGCGTTGCCGGCGGTCGGATAGCGCACCTGGCCCAGGCCGATGCTGCCCGGCAGCGCGCGCATGTTGCGGGTGCGAAAGACGTCGCGCACCATGCCGCGCGCCTTGTGCATGTAGAACTTGGTCCCGACCGCCGTGACGATGCCGGCGGCATCCTGGCCCCGGTGCTGCAGCAGCAGCAGCGCGTCATAGATCAGCTGATTGACGGGCGACTTGGAAATCACCCCGACGATGCCACACATCGCTCACTCCATTACTTCAGATTCAGACTCTCTCAAGTCCAGGACTGGCACGACTCACATCCGCAGCGCCGATGCCCAGGAGGCCGGCAGCAGAGGGGTCAGGATAGCCAGTGCGGTGCGCGACCACTGCACACCGATCGACTCGCGCCAGGCGACACCTCGCGCCAGCGGCGTGAGGCTCAAGAGCAACACCGCCAGCAGCACGATCAGGCCGCCACGCAATACACCAAATCCCGCGCCGAGCAGCCGGTCGAGCGGCGCCAGCGGCGAGGCATGCAGCACCTGCTGCACCAGCCAACTCACCAGCCGCCACAGCAGCAAGGCGCCCACAAAGGTCGCCAGAAAACCCACGCCATGCCGCAGTGCCGAGCCGTCGTTGCCGACGTGCAGACGCGCCCCCACGACACCGCCCCAGGCATGCGCCGCCACCCAGGCGACCAGCCAGCCCAGCAGCGACAGCAGCTCGAAAACCGCACCGCGCCAAGCCCCCAGCAGCATCGACGCGGCCAGCACGCCGAGCATCAGCAGATCGATCCAACTGACGGCGTTCAGATTCATCACAAACCGCAGCGCTCACAGCGCCAGCACGGTGGCGCTGACACCATGCGCACGCACCTTGGCAGCCGCCCGATCGGCGTCTTCACGCGAGCTGAACGGCCCGATTCGCACACGGGTGGTTCGCTTGCCCGACGCTGAACCCACTTCCTGTTCATAGGTGCGCAAACCCAGCTTCTCGACGCGCGCGCGCGCCTCGTGGGCGGCCGTGCTTTGCTCAAAGGCGCCGACCTGCACCACGAACCGAGCGGCGGCATCCGGAGCCGGTTTCTTGGCCGCCGGGCGCGCATCCAACAAGGCCTGTGCCCGGGCGCTGTCAGGCGCGGTCTTCGCCGGTGCCGGTGCTGCCGCCGGACGCGCGGCACTCTCGCGGCCGGTAGCCGGCGCATCAGCACGCGGCCCGGCAGGCGCAACCACCGGCTCGGTGGCGGGTGACATGGCCCCTGCGCGCTCAGGCGTGGCAGGCGGCGCGACCGGACTTTGTGCTGCGGCAGCCCCACCATCACGCCGAGCGATATCGACGGCGATGTTGGCCGGCAGTTGGCGCGGCTTGGCATCGAACAGCAGCGGCAGGCCAATCACCGCGATCATCACCAGCACCACCGCACCGATCAGGCGGCGCCGCGCGCGAGTGCGCACCTGCTCCAGCTGGCTGGGATCGGCCGGTACGGCGCGACTGCGCTCACGGGCCTGGCGCTTGCTTTGGAGGAAGGAAATCAAACCCATCGTGATCGGCAGCGGGCCGTTGGAACGGTGCGGGCCGACCTTGCGGCGGCGTGGAATTGAACAACTTAGCCGAGGTGAGCTGCGCCCAGACGCGGCAGACCTTGCTGCAGCACACCGCCCACGGTGTAGAAAGAACCAAAGATCAAGATTCTATCAGCCGGGTCGGCCGCAGCGATCGCGTTGTGCAATGCAGCACACGGATCAGGGTGAGTCTGCAGCAGCGGCGCCTGGCGGCCAGCCGGCTTGTGGGTCTGGCGCGCCCAGGCCGCATCGATCGCCTCGGCCAGCGCAGCCGCACTGGCGGCACGCGGCGTCGGCAGATCGCAGCAATGCCAGGCATCGATCAGCGGCAAGAGCGGCCGCACCAGCTCGGCGATGTCCTTGTCGGCCATGGCGCCAAACACCGCAAAGGTGCGCGGGAAATAGCCCATCTGATCCAGGTTGTGCGCCAGCGCCGCCGCCGCGTGCGGGTTGTGCGCCACGTCGAGCACCAGCGCCGGCTGGCCCGGCACGACCTGAAACCGCCCCGGCAGCTCGACCATCGCCAGACCGTTGCGCACCGCTTGCGCCGGCACCGGCAGCCGGTCGCGCATCGCCGAGAGCGCTGCCAGCACGCCCGAGGCGTTGATGAGCTGATTGGCGCCGCGCAGCGCCGGATAGCCGAGCGAGTTGTGGCGCCGGCCGCGCCCGCTCCAGCCCCATTGCTGGCGGTCGCCGGCGTAGTTGAAGTCTTGCCCGAAGCGCCACAGGTCGGCGCCAAGGCTTTCGGCGTGCGCGATCACGCTGGCCGGCGGCATCGGGTCGCCGATGATGGCGGGCTTGCTGGCGCGCAGGATGCCGGCCTTCTCGCGGCCGATCGACTCGCGGTCCGGCCCCAGGAAGGCGGTGTGGTCGATGTCGATGCTGGTGATGATGGCGCAGTCGGTGTCGATCGCATTGACGGCGTCGAGCCGGCCACCCAGCCCGACTTCCAGCACCACCGCATCGAGCGGCGCGGCGGCCATGCAATGCAGGATCGCCAGCGTGGTGAATTCGAAGTAAGTCAGCGCGACCTCGCCAGCCGCCAGACGCGCCGCCTCGACCGCAGCGAAGTGCGGCAGCAGCGCCTCGGCCTGGATGATCTCGCCGTTCAGGCGCAGCCGCTCCTCGAAGTGCACCAGATGCGGCGAGGTGTAGACGCCGACCCGGTAGCCGGCCTGCAGCAGGATCGCTTCCAGCATCGCGCAGGTCGAGCCCTTGCCGTTGGTGCCGGCCACGGTGAACACCGGCACGTCAAAGCGCAGGCCGAGCTGATCGCGCACCTGCAGGGTGCGCTCCAGCGTCAGGTCGATCTCGCGCGGGTGCAGGTGCTCGCAGTGGGCGAGCCATTCGGTCAGAGTGCTGGGCATGGCAACGGACAAGGACAGGCAAGAAACCGACGGGGCGCCTCGTGGACGCCCCGTGAAATGAAAAACTGCAGGTCCGCAGCGCGCGGACCCGGACGGTCAGGACACCGCGTCGGCGCTCTGACGCTGCAGCATCGCCAGCGCGTTGGCCACCGTCTGACGCAGCTCGCGGCGATCGACGATCATGTCGATGGCGCCCTTTTGCAGCAGGAACTCGGAGCGCTGGAAGCCTTCCGGCAGCTTCTCGCGCACGGTGTTCTCGATCACGCGCGGGCCGGCAAAGCCGATCAGCGCCTTCGGCTCGGCGATGACGATGTCACCCACGAAGGCGAAGCCGGCCGACACGCCGCCCATGGTCGGATCCGTCAGCACGCTCACATAAGGCAGCTTGGCTTTGGCCAGCCGCGTCAGCGCCGCATTGGTCTTGGCCATCTGCATCAGCGACAGCAAGCCTTCCTGCATGCGCGCGCCGCCGGTGGCGGTGAAGCAGAGGAACGGCACCTTCTGCTCGATGGCGGCCTCGACGCCGCGCACGAAACGCTCGCCGACCACCGAGCCCATCGAGCCACCCATGAAGTCGAACTCGAAGCAGGCTGCGACCAGCGGAATACTCATCACCGAGCCGCCCATCACGATCAGCGCATCGGTCTCGCCGGTGGTCTCCAGCGCTTCTTTCAGGCGCTCCGGGTATTTGCGGCTGTCCTTGAACTTGAGCGCATCGACCGGCAGCACTTCCTGGCCGATTTCGTAGCGACCTTCGTTGTCGAGGAAAGCATCCAGACGGGCGCGCGCGCCGATGCGGTGATGGTGACCGCACTTCGGGCAGACGTTGACGTTCTGCTCCAGGTCCGAGTTGTAGAGCACCGTCTCGCACGACGGGCACTTGACCCAGAGGCCCTCGGGCACCGAGCGGCGATCGCTCGGATTGGTTTGCTGGATCTTCGGGGGCAACAGCTTGTCAAGCCAACTCATGCGCGTTCTCCTTGGAGCGTGTCGAGTGCCGCCCGGATCTCGCGGAGGAAACCGGCAGCCACCGGCACCACCCGCTCGCGCGGCTCGTTTTCAATCAATTGGATGATACGGGAACCGATCACCACCGCGTCCGACGACTTGGCCACCGCCACCGCCGTCTCGGCATCGCGGATGCCAAAACCGACCCCGACCGGCACGCTGACATGGCTGCGGATGCGCGGCACCATGCGCGCCACCGCATCGGTGTCGAGGTGGCCGGCGCCGGTCACGCCTTTCAGCGACACGTAGTAGACGTAGCCGGTAGCGATGCGGCCGACTTCGACCATGCGCTGGTCGGTCGAAGTCGGCGCGAGCAGGAAGATCGCGTCCATGTCGGCGGCGCGCAGCCGCGCGGCAAAGGCCTCGCACTCCTGCGGCGGGTAATCGACGATCAGCACGCCATCGACGCCAGCAGCCTTGGCGTCATCGACGAAGCGGTCCGGGCCGTAGCACTCGACCGGATTGGCGTAGCCCATCAACACCACCGGCGTGCTGGCGTCGGTGGCGCGGAAGGTGCGCACCATCGCCAGCACGTCGGCCATGCCGATGTGTTTGAGCAAGGCGCGCTCGCTGGCGCGCTGGATCACCGGGCCGTCGGCCATCGGGTCGGAGAACGGCACGCCAAGCTCGATCACGTCGGCGCCGGCTGCGGCCATGCCGTGCATCAGCTCGACGGTGATGTCGGCGTACGGGTCGCCCGCCGTCACGTACGGAATCAGCGCCTTGCGGCCCTCGGCGGCCAAGCGGGCAAAGGTGGCTTGAATGCGGCTCATCAGAAAGCTCCCTTGACGCTCAGGCCCCGGCACGAGGGCCGGCAGTAGAACTCGGCACCGGACAGATCGGCCACCGTGCCGATGTCCTTGTCGCCGCGACCGGACAGGTTCACCAGGATGTGCTGGTCCGGCCGCATGGTCTTAGCCAGCTTCATCGCGTAGGCCACCGCGTGGCTCGATTCGAGCGCCGGGATGATGCCTTCGGTACGGCACAGGTAGTGGAAGGCTTCGAGCGCTTCCTTGTCGGTGATGCCGACGTACTCGGCCCGGCCGATGTCTTTCAGGTAGGCGTGCTCGGGGCCGACGCCGGGGTAATCCAGACCGGCCGAAATCGAGTGCGTCTCGGTGATCTGGCCGTTGGCGTCCTGCAGGATGTAGGTGCGGTTGCCGTGCAGCACCCCCGGCTTGCCGAGCTGCAGCGACGCCGAATGCTTGCCGCTGTCCATGCCTTCGCCCGCCGCCTCGACGCCGATCAGGCGCGTGCCCTCGAACGGAATGTACGGATAGAAGATGCCCATCGCGTTCGAGCCGCCGCCGACGCAGGCGATCACCGCGTCGGGCTGCTGGCCGGCTGCGCCGCCGCCCTGCTCATTGATCAGCTCAGGCATCTGCTGCAGGCATTCCTGGCCGATGATGGCCTGGAAATCGCGCACCATCGCCGGGTACGGATGCGGCCCAGCCACGGTGCCGATGATGTAGAAAGTGTTCTCGACGTTGGTGACCCAGTCGCGCATCGCTTCGTTCAGCGCGTCCTTCAGGGTCTTGCTGCCGCTCTCAACCGGCACCACCTTGGCGCCGAGCAGGTGCATGCGGTAGACGTTCGGGCTCTGGCGCTTGACGTCCTCGCTGCCCATGTAGACCACGCATTCGAGGCCGTAGCGGGCGCAGATCGTTGCGGTGGCCACGCCGTGCTGGCCGGCGCCCGTCTCGGCGATGACGCGCGGCTTGCCCATGCGGCGCGCCAGCAATGCCTGACCGATGACGTTGTTGATCTTGTGCGCGCCGGTGTGGTTCAGGTCTTCGCGCTTCAGGTAGATCTGCGCGCCGCCCATCTCGCGGCTCATGCGATCGGCGTGATAGATCGGGCTGGGCCGGCCGACGAAGTGCTTGAGCTCGCGGCGGTATTCGGCGATGAACTCAGGATCGTTGCGATAGCGCTCGTAGGCATCGCGCAATTCATCGAGCGCGTGGCTGAGCGTTTCGGCGACAAAGCTGCCGCCGTAGACACCGAAGTGCCCGCTGGCATCGGGTTGCTGGTAATCGAACATGTGAATGGCCTTGTGGTGCCGCAACGGCACGGAAATCGGTGGGATGGGGCGCTCTGCAGCGATCAGCAAGCGCCGAACAGGCTGTCGTGCAGCCGCTGATCGGCTTCGCGCACGCCAGCGCAGAAACGCTGCATCAGCTCGGCATCCTTGATGCCTTTGGCCGCCTCGACGCCAGAGCTGACGTCAACGGCGCCAGGACGCACGTGCAGCACCCCATCGATCACGTTTGCAGGATTCAACCCACCAGACAAAACGACCGGAAAGGGCCGGCCGGAAGGAATCAAGGACCAATCGAACACCTTTCCGCCACCGCCATAGCCCTCGACATGGGCGTCGAGCAGCACGGCTTGGGCGCTGGAAAATTGCTGGCCGAAGTCTAGCAAATCGAAGCCCGGCGCCATGCGAGCGGCACGCAGATAGGGGCGCGCAAAGCGCTCGCAGTCAGCGGGCATCTCGTCGCCGTGAAACTGCAGCAGCAGGTTCGGGATGGCGGCGCAGGCGGCCTCGACCTCCTCGCGCGCCGCATTGACGAACAAACCCACCGGCGTGACGAACGGCGGCAGGCGCCGCACCAGTTGCACTGCGCGCTGCAGCGTCACCGCGCGCGGGCTGCGGGCATAAAACACCAGGCCGATCGCATCGGCGCCGGCCGCCACAGCGGCATCGACATCGACCTCGCGGGTCAGGCCACAAATCTTGATGCGGGTGCGCTGCAGCATGAAATCAAACCAGGCGAGCAATGGGAAAAAGCCGGAGCAGCCACTCAGCCCGGCAGCCAGTCGAACGCCGCCGTATGCTGCGGCAACTGGTGCTGTGCATCGTAGCGAGGTCCGAGGAAATAGAGCCCGTCGGCCGGGAAGGTCGGTGCGGCACAGTCACGATCGCGGGCTTCGAGCACCTCACCCATCCAGGCCGGCGCACGATTGCCGACGCCAATCGCAACCAGACAGCCCATCAGATTGCGAATCATGTGATGCAAAAAAGCGCTAGCCTCGAACTCGAAACGCCAATAGGCGCCGTGCCGGGTGATGGTGATTTCGCGCATCAGCTTGATGGGCGAGCGCGCCTGACACTCTGACGAGCGAAAGGACGAAAAATCATGCTCACCGAGCAGATAGGTGGCAGCCAGCCGCATGGCGTCGGCATCAAGCGAGCGGAAACTCCAGCCGACCAGCCCGGCTTCAACCGCCGACCGGACCGGTGACTCCCGCAGGACGTAGACATACCGCCGGCCACGCGCATGGTTGCGGGCATGGAAATCAGACGCAACCGGCTGACACCATTGCACCGCGATGTCGGGCGGCAAGAAGGTGTTGGTGCCACGCACCCAGGAAAACGGCTCGCGCTGAACCGGCGCATCGACATGCACCACCTGATTGAGCGCATGCACCCCGGTGTCGGTACGGCCGGCGCAGAGCGTGCGTACCGGCACGGTGGCGAACTTCGTCAGTGCGGCTTCCAGCGCATCTTGCACCGTTGCACCATTGGACTGACTTTGCCAACCACGATAGGCGCTGCCACGGTAGCTGATGCCCAAGGCCAGACGACCGGCCTTGGGCGCAGAGAGCGCCTCTTTCACTCAGGAAAGGTTATCCAGCATCGCCTGGGCACGCGACTTCAGCGCTCCGTCAGCCCGCTCGATGACTTCCTGCAGCAGATCGCGCGCACCTTCCAGGTCACCGATCTGGCGGAACTCTTCAGCCAGCTCGATCTTGCGAGCCAGCGGATCGGCGTCGTCGTCCTGGGACAGATCGAACGGCGTCGATGCGGTACCCGGGCCGGAGGGATCGCTGATCTGCGGCATATCCAGATCAAGCGAAATGCCGCCCAGATCCATGGGCGAGTCGCTGCGGGGCGCCTGCAACATGCCAGGCTTCGAAGAGACGAAGTCTTGCAGGTTGAAATCGACGCTGTGACCACTGTCAGCCGGTGAAGGTCTGGAATTGACAAACTTGTTGCCAAAACCTGAGGTGCTGAAGCTGGGCGGTCTGGACGGCGCGGCATCCATGGCGCCTGGCACTGAAATGTCCAGATCAATCGAGCCGTTGTCAGCCCGGTTGTCCGGCGTATTCAGATCCAGCAGGCTCGGCACACTGTGCTCGAAGCGAGACGGCGAAGGCACCACTGACTGCGGCATGGTGCTGGCACCCAACGGCTCAACCCCGCTGCCAGTCGGTTCGCCACCGGCATGCGGTGCGCCACCCGGCTCGTAGAGCGGATTGTCAGCATCAATCGAACGGCCCAACTCCTGCGTCTTGAGCCACTCTTCACCCTGACCAGCGGTCAGACCGTAGAGCTCGCCCGCCAGCAACTCGAAACCCTTGATGTCGCGGCGCTTGGCATAGACCTCCAGGAGCTTGGTGCGGATCGCCAGCCGGTCCGGCGTGGCGCGCATCGCTTCCTTGAGGATTTCCTCGGCTTGCAGGTCACGACCATAAGCCAGATAGACATCGGCTTCAGCGACCGGATCGACATCCCCGATGGCATCGATCTGGCTGAGCGAGTAGCTCATCGACGACGGCGTGCCTGCGGCATCGCGCGTATCGATGCGTTGACCACCACTGGCGCCAAAGAACGAATCCGGCTGCAGTCGGCTTTCGAGGAAGGAGGTCACCCCCCCTTCTTCCTTGTTCTTGTTGCGCAACCGATACCAGCCCAGCCCGGCCAAGATCGCCAGCACCAAGCCCGCACCAGGCAGCACGAGCGGATTTTCAGCCAGGCTGTCGATCAGCGAAGGCTCTTCATCATGCGTCGGCGGGTTGGCCGGCACAGCGGCTGGTGTCGGCGCAGGCGCACTGGCCGCAGCCAGCACCGGTGCAGAAGCAGCTTCCGATGCAGCGCTCACCACAGGCAGAGGCGGCATGGATGCAGCAACCACAGGCGCCGAAGCAATTGCCAAACCACCGGCCGCAGGCGCAGAAGCCACTGCTGGCGGCGCCGTGGCCATCGATCCAGCCGAAGCGGCCGGAGCCGTCGCAGACGAAGCGGCCTGCAACTTCTTCAGCTCTTCGACGTTGCGATTGAGCTCCTTGACGCGAGCGGCCGCTTCTTTCTGAGCGCGCTCCTTGGCCAGCTTGTCTTCGACGGCGGGAGCTGACGCTGCCGTGCCTTTGGCCTTGCCTTTGTCCAGGGTCAGCCGATCAGGTGCTGTCGCGGCTGATTGCTTCTTGTCCTGGATTTCGCTTTGCACCTTGCCCGAAGCCTGGCGCGCAGGCGCGGTGGGCTCAGCCGCTTGCGGCACCGCAGCGGCAAGCCGGTGGCGGTAGGCATCGAAATCGGCGCTCTGGGCCTGAATCAGCTTGCGCGCTTCACGGCTGTCGACCGCAGCGACGTCTGCCTCACTGGGGAGGTTGAGCACCACGCCGGAGCGCAGCCGGTTCATGTTGTTGCCGGAAAACGCCTGTGGATTGCCTCGATAGAGACTGACCACCAACTGATCCAGCGACACCCCGGTGACAGGCACGTTGCCGGCAATCTTGCGCAAGGTATCGCCATGACGCACGGCGTATTCCTTGCCCGTCGCGGCCGTCGGGGTGACAGCGGCAGCTGGAGCGGCTGCACGAGACTGGCCACTCGTTTCGGGCGCGGGGATCGGCACCGCCGCAGGGGCCAGTTCAGCACGAGGTGCCGCCGACACCTCAGGCGCTGACTTGGGTGCCGCAACTGCCACTGGTGGCACCTGCGTTACCGGCGCGGCCTTGCCTGACGGCGGGTCGAACAGCAGCGTGTATTCGCGCAACAGCCGTCCGCTGGACCACGACAACTCAAGGATCAAGTCCACAAAAGGCTCTTGAACCGAGGCATCGCTCGAAATCTGCAGATACGGTGTGCCATCGGCACGCCGCTGCAGCGTGATCGCTGTGGCGGGCAGTACCGGGTTGTAATCAATGCCGGCGACCCGATAGGCATCGGGTGCAGCGACCCGCACCCTCAGGTTGGCCGCCTCTTCAGGTGTCAGGCTGGTGACGTCAATCTCGGCTCGCAAAGCCTCGCCGATCGAGGACTGGACCGCCAAGCGCCCGAGTCCCAGAGCCCATGCTGATGGGCTGGCCCACAAAGCCATCGACACGGCTGCAACAGCCGCTATTTCTTTCAGAGCCAAACGTCCCGTGCGCTTCGTATCGGTTCTCAAGGCGTCTCCCACGCTGCGGAATCCGGGATTCCGCATTCCGTTTGAGTCAATTGGAGCAAAAACAGCTCGGATTATCCGAAAACACAATAACATCAAGAAGATACAAAGACAAGCTCATGCATCGGCTGATGTTCGGACAGGCCGAATCGTGCATCAGCATTGTCTTGCGTGCGTTGTCCTCAGACAACGCACGATGCTATTCATGTTTCAGGCATCTAGCAAAATGCGCAACATCCGGCGCAGAGGTTCAGCAGCACCCCAAAGCAGCTGATCACCAATCGTGAACGCGCCCAGGTACTCCGGCCCCATGGCCATCTTGCGCAAACGTCCGACGGGAATGGTCAAGGTTCCCGTCACCGCCACTGGCGTCAGATCCCGCACCGTCGCTTCGCGAGTATTCGGCACAACCTTGACCCACGGGTTGTCGGCCGCGATCAAGGCCTCGATGTCTGCCAGCGGCACATCTTTCTTGAGCTTGAAAGTCAGCGCCTGACTGTGGCAGCGCATCGCACCGACGCGCACACAGAAACCATCGACCGGCACGGCAGAGGTACCAAAACCCTCACCTTGGCCGAGTATCTTGTTGGTTTCTGCCATGCCCTTCCATTCTTCGCGCGACATGCCATTACCCAGATCCTTGTCGATCCAGGGAATCAGCGAGCCACCCAGCGGAACTCCGAAATTCGCAGTTTCAGCTTCGGTCAAGGCACGCTGCTTGGCGATGATCTTGCGGTCGATTTCGAGAATCGCGCTTTTCGGATCATCCAGCAGCGCACGCACTTCAGAGTTGAGCGTGCCAAACTGCGTCAGCAGTTCGCGCATATGTTGCGCGCCACCGCCAGACGCGGCCTGGTAGGTCTGGGTGCTCATCCACTCGACCAGACCGGCCTTGTAGAGCGCGCCCACGCCAATCAGCATGCAGCTGACGGTGCAGTTGCCGCCGATCCAGTTCTTGCCGCCCTTGGCGAGCGAGTTCTGGATCACCGGCAGATTGACCGGGTCAAGGATGATGACTGCGTCATCCTTCATGCGCAGAGTAGAGGCAGCGTCGATCCAGTGGCCGTTCCAGCCAGTGGCACGCAACTTCGGGAACACCTCAGTGGTGTAGTCACCGCCCTGCGCGGTGATGATGATGTCGCAGCGCTTCAGGGCGTCGATGTCGTACGCGTTCTGCAGCCTGGTTTCGTTCTTGGCCATGCTCGGGGCAGCGCCACCGGCATTGGAGGTCGAGAAGAACAGCGGCTCGATCAGACCGAAGTCGCCTTCAGCTTGCATGCGGTCCATCAGCACGGAGCCGACCATACCGCGCCATCCAACCAATCCTACGAGTTTCATGTTTGCCCTTTCTGACGTGATGTACACGCCCTGACGAGTGGAATTTCGACCCTCCCCGGCTCGTATCGCCGGGGTGAGTTGAAGAGGCGAGACGAGGCGGAGCTGATCAGCTCTTGGTAATGCCTTTGGTGGTGAGCGCAGCAACCACTGCGTCACCCATCTCGCGCGTGCCCACTCGCGTCGTTCCCTCGGACCAGATGTCCGGCGTGCGCAGACCGCTGGCCAGCACAGCACGCACAGCCGACTCGATCCGGTCGGCGGCTTCAGGCTGGTTGAGGGAGTATCGAAGCATCATGGCAGCGGACAGGATTGTAGCCAGCGGGTTGGCAACCCCCTTACCGGCGATGTCCGGCGCACTGCCATGACTGGGCTCGTACAGGCCCTTGTTCTGCGCGTTCAGCGAAGCCGAGGGCAGCATGCCGATCGAACCGGTCAGCATCGCGGCCTCGTCCGACAGGATGTCGCCGAACATGTTGCCGGTGAAGACGACGTCGAACTTCTTCGGTGCCTTGACCAGCTGCATCGCGGCGTTGTCGACGTACATGTGATCCAGCGTCACGTCCGGGTACTGCAGGCCGATCTCGGTGACGACGTCCTTCCAGAGCTGGAAAGTCTCCAGCACGTTGGCCTTGTCGACACTGGTGACGCGCTTGCTGCGCAGACGGGCGGCCTGGAAGGCGACGTGGGCGATGCGCTCGATCTCCGGGCGGCTGTAGCGCATCGTGTCGAAGGCTTCTTCCGCACCGGGGAAGTGGCCGTCGGTGGCGATGCGCCGACCGCGCGGCTGACCGAAGTAGATGTCGCCGGTCAGCTCGCGGATGATCAGGATGTCGAGGCCCGCCACCAGCTCCGGCTTCAGGCTGGAGGCGTGCGTGAGCTGCTCGTAGCAGATCGCCGGGCGGAAGTTGGCGAACAGGCCGAGGTGCTTGCGCAGACCCAGAATCGCCTGCTCGGGACGCAGCGGGCGGTCCAGCGTGTCGTACTTCCAGTCGCCAACGGCGCCGAACAGGATCGCGTCGGCCGCCTTGGCCAGATTCAGGGTTGAGTCCGGCAGCGGGTGGCCCGCAACCTCGTAGGCGGCGCCGCCAACCGGCGCTTCTTCCATCTCGAACGAGAGGTCGAGCACCTTGAGCACCTTGACGGCCTCGGCGACGATTTCGGTGCCGATGCCGTCACCCGGCAAAACTGCAATTTTCATGGTCGTGAACAGCGTGAATGCAATGAAAGTCAGCCGACTTGGCGATGGTTCAGCCAGGGCATCTTGGCCAGGCGTTCAGCTTCAAACGCCTTGATCTTGTCAGCGTAACGCAGCGTCAGGCCGATGTCGTCGAAGCCATTGACCATGCAGTATTTGCGAAACGGCTGCACGTCGAACGGGATCTCGCTGCCGTCGGCCTTGAGCACCACCTGGCGCGGCAGATCCACCGTCAGCTGATAGCCCGGAAACGCCAGCACCTCGTCGAACAACTGCGCCACCACGCGCTCTGGCAGCACGATCGGCAGCACGCCGTTCTTGAAGCAGTTGTTGAAGAAGATGTCAGCGAAGCTCGGCGCGATCAGCGCGCGAAAGCCGTACTGCTCCAGCGCCCACGGCGCGTGCTCGCGGCTGGAGCCGCAGCCGAAGTTCTTGCGCGCCAGCAGCACCGACGCGCCCTGGTAGCGCGGCTGGTTCAGCACGAAGTCGGGGTTCGGACGACGCACCACATCTTCCTGACCCGGCTGGCCGACGTCGAGGTAGCGCCATTCGTCGAACAGGTTCGGGCCGAAGCCGCTGCGCTTGATCGACTTCAGAAACTGCTTCGGGATGATCGCGTCGGTATCGACGTTCTCGCGATCCATCGGGGCCACCAGGCCCTTGTGCACGGTAAAGGCTTGCATGAGCTGTGTTCCCTTCAGGCGATGCGACGCACGTCCACGAAATGGCCCTGCATCGCGGCCGCTGCGGCCATCGCCGGGCTGACCAGATGGGTGCGGCCACCCGCGCCCTGCCGGCCTTCGAAGTTGCGATTGCTGGTGGAAGCGCAGCGCTCGCCGGCTTCCAGACGGTCGGCGTTCATGGCCAGACACATCGAGCAACCCGGTTCGCGCCATTCGAAGCCGGCCGCCTTGAAGACCTGATCCAGGCCTTCGCGCTCGGCCTGCGCCTTGACCAGACCCGAGCCCGGCACCACCAGCGCCAGCTTGATGTTGGCCGCGATGCGTCCACCGATGCGGCGCACCACGGCGGCGGCTTCGCGCATGTCTTCGATGCGGCTGTTGGTGCACGAACCGATGAAGACCTTGTCGACGCGGATGTCGCTGATCGCCTTGTTGGGCTCCAGGCCCATGTACTTCAGCGCCCGCTCGATGCCGTCACGCTTGTTGGCATCGCGCTCCTTGTCGGGATCGGGCACGCGGTCGTCGATCGAGAGCACCATTTCGGGCGAGGTGCCCCAGGTCACTTGCGGCGCGATCTGCGTGGCATCCAGCTCGACCACGGCGTCGAACTTGGCGTCCGGATCCGACTGCAGCGTGCGCCAGTAGGCCGCCGCCTGCTCGAACTCGACGCCCTGCGGCGCAAACGGCCGGCCGCGCACGTAGTTGATGGTGTTCTCGTCCACCGCGACCAGACCGGCGCGTGCGCCTGCCTCGATCGCCATGTTGCAGACCGTCATGCGGCCTTCCACGCTGAGTGCGCGGATCGCCGAGCCGGCGAACTCGATCGTGTAGCCGGTGCCGCCCGCCGTGCCGATGCGGCCGATGATGGCCAGCACGATGTCCTTGGCGCCGCAGCCGGCGGGCAAGCGGCCCTCGACCTTGATGAGCAGATTCTTGGCCTTCTTGGCGAGCAGCGTCTGCGTGGCCAGCACATGCTCGACCTCGCTGGTGCCGATGCCATGCGCCAGCGCGCCGAACGCACCGTGCGTCGAGGTGTGGCTGTCGCCGCAGACCACGGTCATGCCGGGCAGCGTGGCGCCCTGCTCCGGGCCCATGACGTGCACGATGCCCTGGCGCCGATCCAGGAACGGGAAGTACGCCGCCGCACCGAACTGCTTGATGTTGGCATCCAGCGTGGTGATCTGCTGCTTGGAAATCGGATCGGCGATGCCGTCATAGCCCGATTCCCAGCCCGTGGTGGGCGTGTTGTGGTCGGCAGTCGCCACGATCGAGCTCACGCGCCAGACCTTGCGGTCGGCCAGGCGCAAGCCTTCGAACGCCTGCGGACTGGTGACTTCATGCACCAGGTGGCGATCGATGTACAGCACCGCAGTGCCGTCTTCTTCGGTGTGGACGACATGCTCGTCCCACAGCTTGTCGTAGAGGGTGCGTCCGGTCATGACTGCCTCGTGCTTGATTCAGATACAAGAAAGCCCTTGAGCCGGCTGGCATCAAGGGCTTCATGCGTACTTGGCGGAGACGAAGGGATTCGAACCCTTGATGCAGCTCATCACCGCATACTCCCTTAGCAGGGGAGCACCTTCGGCCACTCGGTCACGTCTCCGCGAAAGACCTACATTATAGCCCGAAAATCATCAGTTCAAGCAAGTGCTGGCTGATCAAGATCGAAAGCCTTGTGCAAAGAACGCACGGCCAGCTCCATGTACTTCTCGTCGATGACGACGGAAGTCTTGATTTCGCTGGTGGTAATCATCTGGATGTTGATGCCTTCGTCGCTCAGCGTACCGAACATCTTGCTGGCCACGCCGGCGTGCGAGCGCATGCCGATGCCGACGATCGAGACCTTGCAGATCTTGGCGTCACCCAGCACGTCGGCCGCGCCGAGCTGCGGCGCCACTTCAGTCTTGAGCAGATCGAGCGTGCGCTGGTAGTCGTTGCGATGCACGGTGAACGAGAAATCGGTCTTGCCGGCGTGCGAGACGTTTTGCAGGATCACGTCCACGTCGATGTTGGCCTCGGCCACCTTGCCCAGGATGCTGTAGGCGATGCCCGGCTTGTCCGGCACGCCAATCACGGTGATCTTGGCTTCATCGCGGTTGAAGGCGATGCCCGACACAACGGCTTGTTCCATGTTTAGGTCTTCCTCGAAAGTGATCAGCGTGCCCGACTTGGCTTCTTCCTCGATGTTGATGTCCCACGGAGTGAAGCTGGAGAGCACGCGCAGCGGCACACGGTACTTGCCGGCAAACTCAACCGAACGGATCTGCAGCACCTTGGAGCCGAGCGATGCCATTTCCAGCATCTCCTCGAAGCTCACCGTACGCAGGCGCCGGGCTTCCGGCACGACGCGCGGATCGGTGGTGTAGACGCCGTCGACGTCGGTGTAGATCAGGCACTCGGCCGCCTTCATCGCCGCCGCCACCGCCACCGCCGAGGTGTCGGAGCCGCCGCGACCGAGCGTGGTGATGTTGTTTTCATCATCCACACCCTGGAAGCCGGTGATCACGACCACCTTGCCGGCGGCCAGATCAGCGCGCACGCGCACGTCATCGATGCTCTCGATGCGCGCCTTGGTGTGCGACGAATCGGTGCGGATCGGCACTTGCCAGCCGGAGTAGCTCACGGCTTCCATGCCTTCGGCTTGCAGCGCCAGCGACAGCAGACCGACCGAGACCTGTTCGCCGGTGCAGGCAATCATGTCGAGCTCGCGCAGCACGGCAGGCGTCTGCTGCGCGGGCGAGACTTCCTTGGCCAAACCGAGCAGGCGGTTGGTCTCGCCGCTCATCGCCGACGGAACAACCACCATCTGGTGGCCTGCGCGCGCCCATTTGGCAACACGCTTGGCAACATTGCGGATGCGCTCGGCCGAGCCCATCGACGTGCCGCCATATTTGTGAACGATCAAAGCCATGGAGGGGGTGGCATCGAAAAGAAAAAGCTGCAGTCCAAGACAGACGACAGAAGGGGTTGGTCTTTGATTCTAGCCGCTGCTCAGACTCACATCGACTTGCGGCCGCCGTGCCGCCGATTCTGGCGCATCAGGCAGCCAGTGCAGACACCACTGCGGCTGCCCGGACGGCGCCCAGCAACGCGCGTCCACACCGAGCCCCGATACCCAAAGCAATTGCTCGCCAGCCCAGAGCAGCGGCGCATCGCGCTGCCAGGCCGGCACGCCAGCGGCTTGGAACTGCTTCTTCAGGCTGCGTGGCGGAGTGGCCGGTGCACGCTGGAATTGCTCACCGCCCTGACGCGGGCGCAGGCACACTGAGCGCAGTTGTTCAGGCACAACACCTTGCGCATCAACCACCTCGACTCGCAGCGCCCCACCCCACGCCAGCAGCGGATACAAGCCTGGCGCCGCCAAGGTCAGCGGGACATCGGTCGGCCGATCCAGCGCCACCACCATCGACTGCCAGATCAGTTCTCCCCGGTGGCAAGCCAGCCAGCCGTGCTCGCCGAGCGGCCAGCGTCCGTTCGAAGCCGGCGCCAGCTCGGCGCTGAGACGCTGCAGCAACGTCGCGGGCGGCGCCTGCCGGGTGAGCTGCTGAATCCAGACCCGCAACAGATTGCGCGCGCGCGCCGGCCCGAGCGCCAGCAGCGCCGCCACATCAAGCCCGTCAGCACGGCGCACCTGCTGCAGATCCAGCTCAGCCAGCTCGGCCAGACACTCGGCGGCGTCCTGCGCATGCTGCGCGACCGCGCCCAGCACCTGCGGTGCCTGAGGAAATGCCTGCGCCAGCGCCGGCCAGACCTCGTGGCGCAGCTTGTTGCGGGCGTAGCGGGTGTCGGTGTTGCTGTCGTCCTCGATGTGGCGCAGCTGGTGGCGACGCACATAGGCCTCGATCGCCGCGCGCGGCTGGGCCAGCCAGGGCCGCGCCCAGGTCAGACCCCAGCGTTCGATCTGGCGCGGCATCGCCGCCAGCCCGGCCGCGCCAGCGCCTCGCAGCGCCTGCAGCAGCACGGTCTCCGCCTGATCTTCGCGGTGATGGGCAAGCAGCACGGTGGCGCATCCGGCAGCGCGGGCCATGCGCACCAGCGCGGCGTAGCGCAGATCGCGCGCCGCTGCCTCGATGCTGATGCCCGGCCCGGCCTGC
This sequence comes from Leptothrix sp. (in: b-proteobacteria), assembly GCA_041083665.1. GTDB lineage: Bacteria > Pseudomonadota > Gammaproteobacteria > Burkholderiales > Burkholderiaceae_C > Sphaerotilus. Next base: position 181,499 of record JBFPGZ010000007.1, on the reverse strand, counting down.
ACCTGCACCTGCACACGCTCAAAATGGAATTGCACCGGCAGACCGCGCGCGGCCCAGCGCCGGCAGGTCTGCTGGCCGTGGCGCAGCCAGGCGTCGGCGTGCGCGCTCAGGCCGTGATGCACATGCAGGGCGTGCACCGTGAGCGCACTGCCCGTGAGCTTGGCCGCGCGGGCGGTGGCATGCAGCAAGGCGGTCGAATCCCGCCCGCCGCTGTAGGCGACGGCAACCGCGTGGGTCACCGCCATTCGACTCAGGACTTGGTATCGGTGAAGCGGCCGTAGCTGCGCAGCCGGTCGTAGCGACGGTCGAGCAACTCCTTGGTCTTCAGATCCGACACCTGGCGCAGCGCGTCGTTGAGCGCGCGCTTCAGGAACGCCGCCATCTGCTTGTGGTCGCGATGCGCGCCACCGACCGGCTCGTTGATGATCTTGTCGATCAGGCCGAGCGCCTTCAGGCGATGCGCGGTGATGCCCAGCGCTTCGGCCGCGTCGCTGGCGCGCTCGGCAGTTTTCCAGAGAATGGAGGCGCAACCTTCCGGCGAAATGACCGAGTAGACCGAGTACTGCAGCATCAGCACCTGATCGGCCACGCTGATCGCCAGCGCGCCGCCGGAGCCGCCTTCGCCGATGATGGTGGTGATGATCGGCACTTCGAGCTGCGCCATCTCGAAGATGTTGCGGCCGATCGCTTCCGACTGGCCGCGCTCCTCGGCGCCGATGCCGGGATAGGCGCCGGGTGTATCGACAAAGGTGAACACCGGCAGACCGAACTTCTCGGCCAGACGCATCAGGCGCAGCGCCTTGCGATAGCCCTCGGGGCGCGCCATGCCGAAGTTGCGCGCCGCGCGTTCCTTGGTGTCGCGACCCTTCTGGTGGCCGAGCACCATGCAGGCCTGGCCGTTGAAGCGAGCCAGACCGCCGACGATGGCCTGGTCATCAGCGAATGAGCGATCGCCATGCAGCTCCTGGAAGTCAGTGAACACCTCGTTCACGTAGTCCAGCGTGTAGGGCCGCTGCGGATGGCGCGCAATCTGCGTCACCTGCCACGGGCTCAGGGTCGAGTAGATGTCCTTGGCGAGCTGCAAGCTCTTCTTGGACAGCCGATCAATCTCCTCGGAGATATCGACCGATGACTCGTTCTGCACGTAGCGCAGTTCCTCGATCTTGGTATCGAGTTCGGCCATCGGTTGCTCGAATTCGAGGAAGTGTCGTTTGCTCATGCGTGTGGATCCTTCAGCAAGATTCAACAAGACGGAAGCAGGTTCCGGATTGGCAGGTGCGTGGCGCGTAGTCTAGTACGCCACCGGCACCGGGTCGAGACTGCGCCAGAGGTACCAGGTTGCCACCGATCGGTACGGCGCCCAGGCATCACCGACTTCGCGGGCTTCGGCGCGCGAGACCGGCTCGCCGCTGAAATAGTTCTGGCTGATGCCTCGAATCAGCCCGACATCATCGAGCGGCAGCACGTTGGGCCGCATCAGATAGAAGATCAGGAACATCTCGGCGGTCCAGCGGCCGATGCCACGAATCGCCACCAGCTCGTCAATGATGGCCTCGTCGCCCATCTCCGACCACTGGATTTCGTGCACCGCGCCATCGACGAAATGTTGCGCCAGATCACGCAAATAGTCAGCCTTGCGAGCCGACAGGCCGGCGGAACGGATCGTCTCGACCGACAGCGCCAGCACGGCCAAAGGCGGCACATGCTGCCTGGAAACCCCCAGCAGCAGCACGAACCGATCCCAGACCGACTTGGCCGCCTTCACCGAGATCTGCTGCCCGACGATCGAGCGCGCCAGCGTGGTGAACGCGTCACCCCGACTTTGCAGCCGCACCTCGCCGAATTGCGGAATCAGCTTGTCCATCACGCGATCGCGCCGGCACAGGTGGCGACAGGCCTCATCCCAGTAGTCGGGCGTGACCAGTTCCTCCGAAACAGAGATATCGGTCATGGGCGGATTCGGGCTCAGGCGCGTACCCATGTCGTGCCTTGGGGCGTGTCCTTCAGGACGATGCCTTGCTCGGCCAGCGCCTTGCGGATGCGGTCGGCCTCGGCGAAGTCGCGCGCCTGCTTGGCGGCGGCACGCGCCTCGATCTGCGCCTGGATGACCGCTTCGTCAAAACCGTCGACCGCCGAGCCGCCCTGCAGGTAGTCGCGCGGCGCCTGTTGCAGCAGGCCGAGCACACCGCCGAGCCGCTTGAGCAGGCCGGCGCTGGCGCTCGACCCGCTGCGATTCACGTCAGCCGCCAGCTCGAACAGCACCGACACCGCGATCGGCGTGTTGAAGTCGTCGTCCATCGCCGCCTTGAAGCGCTGCGCGGCAGGCTGCGACCAGTCAAGCTCAGCCTCGTCGGCCTTGACCGCGTCGAGCGCGGTGTACAGACGCGTCAGCGCATTCTTCGCGTCGTCCAGGCCGACGTCGCTGTAGTTGAGCGGACTGCGGTAGTGCGAGCGCAGCACGAAGAAGCGCACCGTCTCGGCATCGAACTTCTGCAGCACCTCGCGGATGGTGAAGAAGTTGCCGAGCGACTTCGACATCTTCTCGTTGTCGATGTTGATGAAGCCGTTGTGCATCCAGACCTGCGCCAGCGGCTGGCCGCTCGCGCCTTCGCTCTGGGCGATCTCGTTCTCGTGGTGCGGGAACTGCAGATCGCCGCCGCCGCCGTGGATGTCGAAGGTCTGGCCGAGCAGCGCACCGCACATCGCCGAGCACTCGATGTGCCAGCCCGGGCGGCCGAGGCCGTAGGGGCCGTCCCACTTGGCGTCGGCGGGCTCGCTGTCCTTGGCGGCTTTCCAGAGCACGAAGTCGAACGGATCGTGCTTGCCGTCGTTCACGGCGACCCGCTCGCCAGCGTTCAGGTCGTCGAGCGACTTGCCGCTGAGCTTGCCGTAGCCGGCGAACTTGCGCACCGCGTAGTTCACGTCACCGCCTTCGGTGCGGTAGGCCAGGCCCTTGTCTTCGAGCTGGCGCACGATGCCGAGCATCTGCGGCACGTAGTCGGTGGCGCGCGGATCGAAGGTCGGGCGCTCGACGCCGAGCGCGTCGGCGTCGCGGTACATCTCGAGGGTCATGCGGCGCGTGAGCTGGCCGATGCTTTCGCCGTTCGCGACCGCGCGGCGGATGATCTTGTCGTCGATGTCGGTGATGTTGCGCACGTAGGTGACGCGCAGGCCCGAGGCGCGCAGCCAGCGCTGCACGACGTCGAACGCCACCATCGAGCGCGCATGGCCCACGTGGCACAGGTCATAGACCGTCATGCCGCACACGTACATGCGCACGTGGCCGGGTTCCAGGGGCTGGAAGGCCTCCAGCTGGCGTGTGAGGCTGTTGTGGATCCGCAGGGTCATCGGGGGACAAGGGAGCTGGCGCCCAGCTTGGCGTCAACGTCTCGCGGACGCCGCCAAAGTCGGCACAAATTGCACAGGGATTGTCGGGCTGTAACGAGCGGGCCACTGGGGAGTTGCCGGCCCGGACGCCTCGTTTACAATTGATCAAGTATAGCCTTGGACTTGTTTTCAGCTGCTTACGCTAGCTTGTTCCATCTGCGCCGCTGACCGATCGCCAGCGGCACCGTCGGGGGCTGTGATGCTCTCGGTTTGTTGATCTTCGATTCATGCGTCTTCTGCAAAGCTTCGGACCCTGCGCTGCGGCCCGATGGGGCCTGAGACGGGTCTTTGCAGTCCTGACGCTGTGGTTGGCCGTCATGTGGCTACCCAACCATCAGGCATTGGCCGCCACCCGCAACGACCACGCACCCCCAGTACCGGCTCAAGCCGAGTCGGCCCCGCGCCGCGCCGAGGATGGACGCGCCAACCGCAATGCCGACGCCCAGAAACGTTTGCAGCAAGGTGCCACACTGGCCGAGCAGCAGCAACTCGCCGAAGCGGCCGAGGTTTTCACCCAGCTGATCCACGACTACCCCGATCTGACCGAGGCCTACAACGACCTGGCCGTGTTGCAGGCCCAGCAAGGTCGCTATGCTGAAGCGCGCAGCAACTTTGAAAATGCCTTGCGCACCAGTCAGAGCCACGCCACCGCCTATGACAACCTGGCCCGTCTCTATGCCCTGCAAGCCAGTCAAGCCTATGCGAAGGCTTTGCAGCAGCGCAGTGCGGCATCCGACTCTGCGCCGCGTTTCACGATGATGAACGAGATCTCCTCCTCGCCGTGGATCAACCCGATCACGCCAGCGACCGGGCCGGTGGTGGTTCCTGCTGGTGATGCAGCCTCGGCCGCCAGCCCCCAGACCGCCGCCCCATCCTGGTGGAGCCGCCTGTTCAGCCGGACCGGCGCCGGGCCAAAAATTGATCGCTCAGGCTTGGCCAGCACCGATCCCGAGTTGGGCCTCGGCACCATGATCAGTCTGATGCTGGCCGTGTTGGCCTGCATCACGCTGCTGTTCACGGCGGTCCAGACCCGTGCGGCTACCCGTGGCGCCAAGGACGATGCGCGCCCGTCGAGCAGTCGCAGCATCAACAGCGGTGCACCTGCGGCCCCGGAGGCCCGCCTGATCGAGATCTACCGCCTGATCGGGGCAACGCACAGCCGCGAGGCCCTCACCAAGGCCGAATCGCTCGTCAACGAGATGCCGAACTTCCAGCTGGCCCAGCTGGTCTACGGTGATCTGCTGATGGCGCAGGGCTCACCGATCGAAGGCTTCGGCAAGGGCGCCCTGGCGCTCGGCGGCAATGCCGCCGCGACGCTCAGCCAGCTGCAGCAAGAGGCGCAGAAACGCCTGCAGGCGCTCAACGTCAAGCCGCCAGCAGGCACCGTGCCGCGCTCTTTCCTGCATCTGGCCAGCACGGTGCGGCATGCGATCGCGGTCGACACCTTGCACTCGCGGCTCTATCTGTTCGAAAACCGCCCCAGCGGACCGGTGCAGATCGCCAGCTATTACGTGGCGCTGGGTCGGCTCGGCACCGGCAAGGCGCGCGAAGGCGATCTGCGCACGCCGCTGGGCATCTACTTTGTCACCGGCCGGCTCGACACCCGCGAGCTCGACGACTTCTACGGCGCTGGCGCCCTGCCGCTCAACTACCCGAACGAACACGACCGCCTGCATGGCCGCACCGGCAGCGACATCTGGCTGCACGGCGTGCCGAGCGATCAGTACGCGCGCCCGCCCAACTCGACCAACGGCTGCATCGTGCTGGCCAACGACGACCTGCGCCGGCTCTGGCGCGATCTGGCACCGGTCCACACGCCGGTGGCGATCGCGCGTGAACTCGACTGGGTCGATCCGCAATCGCTTGGCAACCTGCGCAAGGAACTGCTGACCGCGCTCGACAACTGGCGCCAGGCCCGCTCGGCCGGCGACATCCAGCGCACGCTTGGTTTCTACACGCCGGACTTCCGCCTGCACGACGCCAATGCGACCGACTCGCGCCGCAATGTGGAGCGCGATCTGCTCTCGACCGGCCCGCGCGAACGCGAGGTGCGCGATGTCTCGCTGCTGGCCTGGACCGAAGAAGGCGAGCGGGTGGTGGTCAACTTCACCGAGCATGTGCGCGGCAACCGCAACGGCGTCGGCCGGCGCCAGTACTGGAGCCGCGAGGGTGGACAATGGAAAATCTATTCCGAAGGAGCTGTTGAATGACGTCGGTAATGACTTGGAAACACATTGGCGGCCAGGCCGCACTGATCGCGGCACTGGCCCTTGGCGTCACCGCCACCTGGGCGCAGCAGAAGGTCAAGCTGGAAACCAGCGCAGGCGACATCGTGGTCGAGCTCGACGCCGCCAAGGCGCCCAAGACCGTCGCCAACTTTGTGCAGTACGTCAAGGACGGCCACTACGACGGCACCATCTTCCACCGCGTGATCGGCAACTTCATGATCCAGGGCGGCGGCATGACCGACAACCTGCACGAAAAGCCGACCCGCGCGCCGATTCCGCTGGAAAGCCGCAACGGCCTGAGCAACGCCCGTGGCACGCTGGCGATGGCGCGCACCAACGCACCTGATTCAGCCACCGCGCAATTCTTCATCAACGTCAAGGACAATCCCTTCCTTGACGCGAGCAACGGCTCGGCGGGCTACGCCGTGTTCGGCAAGGTCGTGGCCGGCATGGATGTCGTCGACAAGATCAAGACCGTTCCCACCGGCAATCGCGGCATGCATCAGAACGTGCCGCTGGAGCCGGTCCTCATCAAAAAAGCCACCCTGGAGAACTGAATCGCCATGGCAAATCCTCAAGTTGACCTGACCACCAGCAAGGGCGTGATCCGCATCGAGCTGGACGCTGCACGCGCGCCGCTGTCGGCCGCCAACTTCCTCGCCTACGTCAACAGCGGCCACTACGACGGCACGGTGTTTCACCGCGTCATCAAGGGCTTCATGGTGCAAGGCGGCGGTTTCGCGGTCGGCATGAAGCAAAAGTCCAGCCTGGCGCCGATTCAGAACGAAGCCAACAACGGCGTCAAGAACGACAAGTACACGCTGGCGATGGCACGCACCAGCGCGCCGCACTCGGCCTCGGCGCAGTTCTTCATCAACACCGTCAACAACGACTTCCTGAACTTCCGCTCCGAATCGGCGCAAGGCTGGGGCTATGCGGTGTTCGGCAAGGTGATCAGCGGCACCGAAGTGGTCGATGAGCTCGAAAAGGCTCGCACCGGCACGAAGGCCGGCCACGACGACGTGCCGCTCGAAGACCTGGTGATCCTGAGCGCCAAGGTCGTCGCCTGACCTGACGCAGCGCTGCCGCCGCCTTCTTGATGCCGGATCTTTCTGCCACAGCCCGCCCGGCGGCGGCGCTTGATCAGCCTGCAGCCGATGAGCTGCAGGCACCGCCGCACTGGCGGGTGATCGAATTCATCTCCGACCTGCACCTGAGCGAGTCCAGCCCGCGCACCGTGGCCGCCCTGCTGGCCCATCTGGCCGCGAGCGACGCCGACGCGATCTTCCTGCTCGGTGACGTGTTCGAGGTCTGGGTTGGCGACGATGCGCTCGCCGAAACCCCCGCCCCGTTCGAAGCCGAGTTGCTGCAGGCCCTGGCCGCGCAGACCGATCGGCCGGCGCGCCCGCGCTGGATCGGCTACCTGCACGGCAACCGCGACTTCCTGGTCGGCCCGCAAGCTCTCGCGCGCTGCGGCTGGCACGCCCTGCCCGACCCGACCGTGCTGTGCGCCTTCGGCCAGCGCCTGCTGCTGAGCCACGGCGACGCGCTGTGTCTGGCCGATCACGACTACCAGCGCTTCCGCGTCCAGGCACGCAACCCGGCCTGGCAAGCCCATTTCCTGGCTCGACCGCTGGCCGAGCGCCGCGCCATCGCGCGCCAGTTGCGCGACAGCAGCGAACACCGCAAGCACGAGCTCGGTTTTGCCGGCTACGTCGATGTCGATGCCGCCGAAGCACTGCGCTGGCTGCAAGCCGCCCGGGCCGAGGTGCTGGTGCACGGCCACACGCATCGGCCGGCCGAGCATGCGCTCGACGCCAGCCACCAGCGCTGGGTGCTGTCCGACTGGGATCTGGACCACCAGCCGCCCCGTGCCGACCTGCTGTGCCTCACCGCAGCCGGACTGGAGCGGCGCCAGCTCGACACGACCGCATGATCGGCCGTTGGTGGCGCCAACGCCGCAAGACGCGGCTGCTGCGCGAGCGCGCCATTCCCGATGAGCTCTGGCTCGCCACGCTGCGCAGCTATCCATTCCTGGCGCGCCGGCCGCTGGCTGACCTGCTCAAGCTGCGCGAGCTCAGCACGCTGTTCCTGGCCGAGAAAGAATTCACCCCGGTCGGCGGCCTGGTGCTGACCGACGCGATTGCGCTGGCCGTCGCCGCGCAAGCCTGCGTGCCGATCCTGGCGCTCGGCCTGGACTGGTACGACGACATGGTCGGCATCGTGCTGCAGCCCGACGAGGTGGTGGCGCAGCGGCAATGGACCGATGACGACGGCGTGGTGCACGAAGGCGAGGAAGTGCTCAGCGGCGAAGCCATGCCGGGCGGCCCGGTGATGCTGTCCTGGCGCGATGTGGCCGAAGCGGGCGAGAGTGCCGCCGACGGCTACAACGTCGTGATCCACGAGTTCGTGCATGTGATCGACCTGCGCGACGGCGTGGCCGATGGTGTGCCGCCGCTGCCCGACCGCGCCGCGCGCGAGCGCTGGCTGGCCGTGATGCAGCGTGAACATGCCGCGCTGGGCGATGCGGTGGATGCCGAGCAGCCGACCTGGCTCGACCCCTACGCCGCCAGCAGCTTGGAAGAATTTTTTGCCGTCACGGCCGAGACGTTCTTTGTCGCGCCACACGACTTGCATGAAGGCCATCCAGCGGTGTATGAGCTGCTGCGCGCGTTCTTCCAGCAGGATCCGAGGCGCTTCGTGGGCAGGCCGCGAAGCCAGCCTTGACCAGTCCAACCTCAGTCGTGCATCAGCTCGGTGATCAGCTTGCGAACGATCGGCAGGGCGGGCGGCTCGGCCCGGCGCACGAGCGTGACGATGCCGAAGCGCGCGGTCGCGCTCAATGCGGGCTTGAGCGCCAACTCCACCAGATCGGGCGCTGCAGCGCGGATCGCGATCAGCACCGCATCGCTGTAGCGCACCACATCGACCAGGCTGGGGATTTCCTCGCAGCGCAGCGTGACGCACTCGGACGGATGGGCCGCCGGCCCATAACGTTCGACCAGCGTGCGTGCGACCTCGTCGCTCAGCGGTGTCGATGCGATCGGGAACTGGCGCAGCGCGTCGAAGCGCAGCGCACCTTTCCAGCGCGTCAGCGGATGGTCCTCACGCACCATGAAGGCACCGCGCATCTCGACCAGGTTCGCCACCCGCAGGTCCGGAGCGGGTGACAGCGAGCGGGCGTCGACGACCAGCGCATCGAGCTCGCGTTCGCGCAAGCGGCGCGTGAGCACATCGGTGTGGCCCCGCGCGACCTCGACGTGAATCGTCGGGTGCGATTTCGCCATCGTCTGCAGCAGCGGTGTCATCAGCATCGCACCCGGCCCCGAGCCCAATCCGATGCGCACCGTGCCCGAACGGCCCTCCCCCATCTGCTGCCCGCTGCCGGCCAGCTCATCGGCATCGAAGACCAGCTGCCGTGCACGCTGCAGCGCCTCGACACCGAAGGGCGTCAGGACACTGCGCCGCCCGACCCGATCGAACAGCGGCTGGCCGAGCTCATCTTCCAGCGCACGGATGCTGCGACTGAGTGCCGGTTGCGTCAGGAACAGCGCTTCCGCAGAACGGGTGAACGAGCCGCTCTGCGCCAGCGCGATCAGGTGTCGAAGCTGGATCAGGGTCATCGGGGAAACCCGGTTAATGCATTCATCAGACTCATCAATTTTAGTTTGACAATGCATTGGACGTCATTGAAAGCGACTCCTACATTGCAGCCATGCGCTGGTTCGATCGAGCCGGCACCGATGGAGCCCCGCAATGTTCGAGACCGCCACGACTGCCGAGCCGGCCTACCTGGGTCATGCGCTGAATCCGCAGGTCGGTGAATTCATCCGGCTGCGCCGCGACATCCACAGTGAGCCTGAACTGGCATTCGAAGAACACCGCACCGCCGCGCTGGTCGCTGAAAAGCTCGCCTCCTGGGGCTACAGCGTCGAACGCGGGATCGGCGGCACGGGCGTGGTGGGCCGTTTGATTCGCGGCAGCGGCACGCGGCGACTCGGCCTGCGCGCCGACATGGACGCGCTGCCGATCACCGAAACCACCGGCGCTGCCTGGGCCAGCCGCCGCCCCGGTGTGATGCACGCCTGCGGCCATGACGGCCATACCGCGATGCTGCTGGCGGCGGCGCGCCGCCTGGCCGAGGAAGGCGCTTTCAGCGGCACGCTGCAGCTGATCTTCCAGCCGGCCGAAGAAGGCGGTGGCGGCGCGCTGCGCATGATCGAGGATGGCCTGTTCGAGCGCTACCCGTGCGACGCCGTCTTCGCGATGCACAACATGCCCGGTCTGCCGCAGGGCCACCTGGCGTTCCGCGAAGGCGCCGCGATGGCGTCGAGCGACTACGCCAGCATCACGCTGACGGGCGTCGGCGGCCACGGTGCGATGCCGCACAAGGCCACCGACCCGATCGTCGCCGCCGCCAGCATCGTGATGGCGCTGCAGACGATCGTCGCGCGCAATGTCGATCCGCAGGCGATGGCGGTGGTCAGCGTCGGTGCGCTGCACGCCGGCAAGGCGAACAACGTGATTCCAGCCACCGCAACGCTCGAACTCAGCGTGCGCGCGCTCGACAGCGCGGTGCGAGCGACCTTGGAGCAGCGCATCAAGGCCCTGGTGACCGCGCAGGCCGACAGCTTCGGCGTCAGCGCCCGCATCGACTGGCGCACTGGCTACGCGGTGCTCGTCAACACGCCCGAGCAGACCGCGTTTGCCCGCGCGGTCGGGCTGGCCTTGCGCGGCGCCGAGGGCGTTACCTTGCAAGGCCCGGCGCTATCGGGCAGCGAGGACTTCGCCTTCATGCTGGAGCGGGTGCCCGGCAGCTACCTGCTGATCGGCAATGGCGACGGCGACAGCGCCGGCGCCTGCATGGTCCACAACCCGGGCTATGACTTCAACGACGACAACATCGCCATCGGCGCGGCCTACTGGACGCTGCTCGCGCAACGCTTCCTGACCGACTGACCTCCCAGCAGATTCCTGGTCGCCACGGCTGCTGCGGCCGTCGCATCCTCCTCGTGTTCGCAGCACCCACGGCTTAGGCCGATCCAGCGAGAACCCACATGAACCACCTTGCTTCCATGGCCTTGCCCGCAGCGTCGAGCGGCGCCGCCTCGCCCGCAGCGAACACACCCCGCGCGGTCGGCGTGCCCAAGCGCGTGGTGGCCGCCACCGTCGCCGGCAACGCGCTCGAGTTCTACGACTTCGTGACCTACGCGTTTTTTGCGGTCTACATCGGCAAGACCTTCTTCCCGGCCTCGACGCCACTCGGCAGTCTGCTGCTGTCGGTGGCGGTGTTCGGCGTCGGTTTCTTTGCGCGACCGGTGGGTGGCGTGCTGATCGGTGCCTTTGCCGACCGTGCCGGGCGCCGACCGGCCATGTTGCTGACCATCACCCTCATCACGATGGGCACCCTGGGCCTGGCGCTGACGCCGTCCTACGAGAGCATCGGCCTGGCTGCGCCGATCATCGTCGTGCTGTGCCGCCTGATTCAAGGTCTGGCGCTGGGCGGTGAAGTCGGCCCGTCGAGCGCGTTCCTGATCGAGTCGGCGCCCTCGGCACGACGCGGCCTGTACGCGAGCTGGCAACTGGCCAGCCAGGGTGCGGCCGGTCTGGTCGCCGGTGCGATCGGGCTGGTGCTCACCAACAGCCTGACCCCGGCGGAGATGCTGGCCTGGGGCTGGCGCGTGCCGTTCATGTTCGGTCTGCTGCTGGTGCCGCTGGCCCTGTACCTGCGCCACAACATGCCCGAGACCTTGCATGCCGCGCCGACCCAGGCCATCAACAGTGGCGTGATCGGCCTGAAACGCAAGCGCGGCCTGATCGGGCTGGCGGTGCTGGTGGTCATCGGTGGCACGGTGTCCACCTACGTCGGCAACTTCATGACCACCTACGCCATCACGACGCTGAAGATGTCGCCCGTGCTGGCGATGGGCGCGACCGTCGTCGGCGGCTTGAGTACGCTGGTCTTCTCGCTGCTGGGTGGCTGGCTGTGTGACCGCTTCGGCCGCAAGCCGACGATGTTCTGGCCGCGCCTGGCCGCAGCGGTGCTGACCGTGCCGGCCTTCATGCTGCTGGTCGCGAATCCCTCGGCCACAACGCTGTTCGCGGTGTCGGGCTTTCTGGCCGCGCTCACGGCGGTCAGTGGTGCGGCGTCCCTGGTGGCGATTCCGGAACTGCTGCCGCGCGGCATCCGCGCCACCGGCATGTCGATCGCCTACGCGGTCGGCGTCTCGCTGTTTGGTGGCACGACCCAGCTGGTCATCACCTGGCTCATCGGCGCCACCGGCAACCCCGCCGCACCCGCCTGGTACGTGGCGGGTGCCAGCGTCATCACCGCCCTGGCGATGCTGGCCATGCCGGAAAGCCGCGACCGCGCCCTGGAAGACTGAAATCGATTGGAGTTACCCATGAAAGTCATCGTTCTCGGCGCCGGGCTGCTCGGCGTCACCTCGGCTTATTTCCTGCGCCAGCAAGGCCATGAGGTCACCGTGATCGACCGCCAGGCCACGCCCGCTGCAGAAACCAGCTTCGCCAACGGCGGGCAGATCTCGGTCAGCCATGCCGAACCCTGGGCCAACCCGAGCGCACCGCTGAAGGTGCTCAAGTGGCTCGGCCAGGAAGACGCCCCGCTGCTGTTCCGCATCCGTGCCGACATGCGCCAGTGGCTCTGGGGTTTGCAGTTCCTGCGCGAATGCACGCCGGCCCGCACGCGCCACAACATCGAGCAGATCGTGCGCCTGGGCACCTACAGCCGCGACACGCTGCAGGCACTGCGGCGCGACATCGGCATCGAATACGACCAGCGCACCCAAGGCATCCTGCACTTCTACACCAGCCAGAAGGAGTTCGACGGTGCCGAAGGCCCGGCCGCGCAGATGCGCGAACTCGGCTGCGACCGGCGCGTGATCTCGGCCGACGAGGCCGTGAAGATCGAGCCCGCGCTGCGCCACATCCGCCCGCAGCTGGCCGGTGCCACCTACACCGCCGAGGACGAATCCGGCGACGCGAATCGCTTTGCCCGCGAGCTGGTTGAGCGCTGCCGCGCCGACGGCGTGCAGTTCCTGATGAGCCACACCGTGACCGCGCTGCGTGAGGCGGGCGGCCAGATCGATCACGTCGAAGCCACCGATGCCGAAGGCCGCTTCCAGCGCGTGCGCGGCGATGCCTACGTGCTGGCAATGGGCAGCCTGAGCCCGCAGGTGGCCGCGCCGCTGGGCATCCACCTGCCGATCTACCCGGCCAAGGGCTACTCGGTGACGATGCCGGTGAAGGACGCCGCGATGGCGCATCAGGTCTCGCTGACCGACGATGAATACAAGCTGGTCTTCTCGCGACTTGGCGACCGCTTGCGCATCGCCGGCACCGCCGAGCTGAACGGCTACGACCGTGATCTGAACCGGGTGCGCTGCGAAGCGATCGTCAAGCGCACCGAGGAGCTGTTCCCTGGCGCGGGTGATGCCGAGCAAGCACAGTTCTGGACCGGCCTGCGGCCCGCGACGCCGTCCAACGTGCCGATCATCGGCCGCTCGAAGATCGCCAACCTGTACCTGAACACCGGCCACGGCACACTGGGCTGGACCCACTCGTGCGGCTCAGGCAAGAGCATTGCACGCATCGTCAGCGGGCTGGCGCCGGAGGTCGATTTCGCGTTCACCGGCCTGCCCACTCGCGCGACGACCGTCAGTGACATCGAATTGGCGGCTTAGCTGTCGTGGCCAGTGTCCCCCTCTCCCCCGGCCCCTCTCCCACAAGGGGCGAGGGGAGGAAACGCAGCGCACGAATCTTTGGCTTGGCCCCTCGCCCTTCATGGGAGAGGGGTTGGGGAGAGGGTGCCCCACTGACAGACATACCTCACAACACCTCTTACCGCACCAACCGGACGTTGTCGATGACGATGCCGATGGCGCTGTAGGAGCTGATCGGGCCGACGGAGGCGAAGCCGACATCGCCGAAGTAGAACTGGGCCTGCCAGGCAAAGCCTGGATCAGGACCCGGCGACGAAGTCCAACCCCAATAGGCTATATCGTCCGTACCAAACCAGGTGGACTGGAATAGACCGTAAGTGCCATTACCCGCCGCGTAAGCCGGGTCGTTCATCAGGGCGGTGGCTTCGTCCACCGTCGGCAAGCGCCAGCCGGTCTGACCACACAAGGAACCCACCGTGGCCGGTACCGTGCTGGCGTCATAGGCCCTGCCATCGCCATAGTTGGTGTATTTGGTGCAAGTCATCGTTGCAGTATGCGTTGCATCGTAAGCACATGGATATGGCGGGTTCTGCCGCGTCACATGCGCTTCCCACAGCAGCCCCGTGGCGTTCTGGCGCACGCAAGACCAGGTGGTGGCGTTGTCGGGCAGGTCTTGGCCATCAGCGGAGATTTTGGTGAAACCGCCACAAGGAGCAAATACGCCGTTGGTCTTGCAGACGGTCACCGAATAAGAAGCCGTCTGCGCATCGATCATCTGTGTGACCAAAGAAGTCACCTTGATGATAGACGCCGCTGCCGGCAGCGCATCAACAAATACTCGCCATTCAAGATTCAAGAATGTTCTCAATATGGCAATCGTGGCACTACTGGTTGTCAAACCAACCCTGCAGTCGGCAATTTGATAAGCCATGGCAGCAGTTTTAATCTTTGACCCATAGGCTGTAAAAGTTGCAGTATTTGGATTAGCAGCCATGGCCGAAAACTCATTACTACCCACCAAAATCTTAGTGAAGTTGGTGGCACAGGCCACAGAGTCCGATTGATTAATACCCCATCCTCGTAACGCGATGGTCAGACCATCAAACACGATGGAGTTTGTTAGATTAAACCCGTTTTGAACTCTGCTCCGATTGCTTTGCTGCACGTTGATCGTGAGCCGTTCATTCATTCCTGTCCCGGTAATCTGGGTAGATGATTCTGTCCCACCATAATAAGCAAACAAGACCTGCAGCGCACCTCCCGTTGACAAAGGATTGGCTGCAGTTGAGAACCCCCCATTCGTACTGACTTCCCACGCAAGAAAAGTTCGGTTCAAAAACGTGAAATCAGGTGTGGACGCAACATCAGTCAGCCAAGTCTTGTTGGTGACACTGTTGTTCCAAAAGTAGTACGGCAATGATGGCACGTTTGACGTTGCTAGGGGACGGCGTACTGCAGCAGCGCTGGCCGTCTGCAATCCCATGATTGCAGCGGCGTCTGCCGCTACCTGCCAAACAGCCCCCATGACGGTGTTTGAAGCTGCGGGAGATTGCCCGGTTGCAAGCTGCGCCTGCATGGCCGCCAACAGCGCCGGGTAATTGGCACTGGCCGTGATGGCCGCTGTGATCGAAGCCACTGTGGAACCAGCCTGCGGTGTCACCTCTTGTAGGGCAATGCGGACCAGCGTTTGCGCGGTGGAGTCCACCGACAAATTAGCGCCACCTGAAAACAGTCCGAGCAGGACAGGTTCTTCATTGGCATCGACTGCCATAACGAATACCTCGGAACCGGCACTACCGGGTGCCGTGACCACATTGCCCGGCGTTGCAGTGCCCTGCGAGGTCATGACTTTGGTAATCGACTTGGCAGCAACATCCGGGACGCCCGTGGCAATGGAGGTTGCCATCTGCTGGGTCACCGGTGTGGCAGTCTGGGACGTACTGCTACTGCCACCACCGCAGGCGACCAACCCCAGGACAACCACGGCAACCCCGAGCACCCAGCGCACGAGCCGTGCAGGCGTTTGACCACTGAATCTCATTTTCCGCTCCCTCAAAAACGCATTGAGGAGCAAGGCTACTCAACCTGCAACAGGTTGTAAATCGGGAAAACATCACGGTTGGCGATCCGGCTCGTGGCCGAACCAGTGGTTCAAGCACCCGATCACGCGTCCTGGGCGAGGTCGATCAGGTCTGACGGGAGGTCGGATAGGCACCGATCGACATTGGTCAGGCACTCTTTGACCTCGGCCAGGTACTGATCGACCTCGGTCAGGGACTCTTTGCGCTTGGTGAGGTACCGATCGACCTCGGTAAAGCACTCTTTGACCTCGGCGAGGTACCGATCGAGCCCGGTCAGGGACTCTTTGAACTCGGCCAGGTACTGATCGACCTCGGTCAGGCACTCTTTGACCTCTGCCAGGTACCGATCGAGCTCGGTCAGGGACTCTTTGAACTCGGCGAGCTACTGATCTAGCTCAAAGAGCCGCGCTTGGGGCGGGCGGAGAATATTTTCGTTCCACATAAACAAGGTCGGCAATTTCAAGGAGGTTGTTATGTCGAACCATCATCTATTGATACTTCCGTCCAGCAGTCTGGGCCATGCGGCCTATGTCGGCGAGGTCTCGCACATCGTGGCCTGCCTCAAGATCACGCCCCATTTTCCGGAGCCATGGGCCGCAGGACTGGGCCTGAGCAAATTGATCGGCTTGTTTGATCTCTACGAAAACGCTTATCAAGCCGCGCTGAATCGTGATCTGATCAAGATTGATGAGCGTAATACTGCTCGCGAAAATCTCAATACCGAACTCAAGAAGGTTGCGCTATATCTTGAACTGGTCGCCGATGGTGATATTGCCAAACTCAAGTCCACCGGGTTTGCGCTGCGGCAGGAACCGACACCGCATCGGACCTCGGGCGAGCCGCTGCCAGCGCCGAGCGATCTGCGTGTCACGCACGGTGCCCTGAGCGGCACGCTGGATGTGCACATCGCCAAGCTGGCGGATGCCACGTTCTACACGGTGCAGATCTCGACAGCAGTCGATCCGACCGATGAGAGCAGCTGGCGTCAGGCCACCCTCTCGACCACCAGCCAGCACATCCTGCTGGAAGGCCTGACACCGCTGCAACCCTTGTGGGTACGCGTGTGCGGCAACGCCAGCGATGGTCCGGGGCTGTGGACCGCCCCGGTGCGGATCGTGGTGCTCTGACAGCGGCAACAGAAAAGGGCAGCCGGTTGGCTGACCCGTCCTGCCCAGCGTTGACACCTTCACCCTCAAGAAAGGGCAGGTGCAATGGAATCAAGGATCAAGCGAACCCAGCGGGACTACACGCTGGCTTTTAAGCTGGCGGTGGTCGAGCAGGTAGAAAAGGGCGAACTGACCTACCAGCAGGCCCAGACGCGCTACGGCATTCAAGGCCGCTCGACGGTGCTCAACTGGTTGCGGCGGTTCGGTCGCCAAGGCTGGGGGCGTGCGGCATCATCGGCAGCCATGCCGATAGACAAGCAAGCCACAGCACCCACGCCCGAGCAGCAAATCAAGGCCTTGCAGGCGCAACTGGCCCAGGCCAACGAGAAGGCTCGGCTGTTCGAGGCCATGCTCGACGTGCTCAAGAAGGATTACGGGGTACGCGTCGTAAAAAAGCCTTTGGGCAAGTCCTCGCGCAAAACCTCGTCGAAGGCTTGAGCGTGTCCAGGGCTTGCCATCACATCGGCCTCAGCCGCCAGGCGTTTTACCAGGCGCAACGCCGAACGGCCGAGCGCCGCGAGCGGGCGCAGACGGTGGTCCAACTGGTCCAGGCGCAGCGCATTCGCCAGCCCCGGCTGGGCACGCGCAAGCTCCATCACGTGCTGCGCGAGCCGCTGCAGCAAGCGGGTATCGCCTTGGGGCGTGATGCCCTGTTCGACGTGCTGCGCCATGCCCGCATGCTCGTGCCCACACGACGGGCCTATCACAAGACCACCGACAGCCATCACCGCTTCAGGCGTCATCCCAACTTGGTCAAGGACGGGCCCGATCAGATCAAGGCCACGCGCAGCGAGCAGCTCTGGGTGGCCGACATCACGTATCTGCCGACCTCGGGCCCGTTCGTCTACCTCAGCCTCGTGACCGACGCGCACTCTCGCAAGATCGTGGGCTGGCACGTGCACGATAGTCTGCGAACCGAAGAGGTCGCGCAGGCGCTCAAGATGGCCCTGCGCGGGCGCCAGACGCGCCAGCCACTCGTCCACCATTCAGACCGAGGCATCCAGTATTGCGCCACCGACTACCAGGCGCTCCACCGCCGCCACGGCCTGATCTGCTCGATGACCGATGGCGACGACTGCTACCAGAACGCGCTGGCTGAGCGCGTCAACGGCATCCTCAAGAACGAATTGCTGCTGCAGCGCCCGGCCGATCTCACTCAGGCCAGGCGCATGGTGGCGGAGTCAATCCACATCTACAACCATGAGCGACCTCATCTGTCGCTGAAAATGCAAACGCCCGATGCTGTGCACCGGGCGTCCATCGCCGGGTCAGCCCCGGCTTCTTAAACCGTTCTGCGTGTCAACGTAGATCAGGACGGGTCATTCGTCGAATCCTCAGACGCGCTTGCGGTATTCGCCCGTGCGGGTGTCGATTTCGACCTTGTCGCCTTGCGCCACGAAGACCGGCACGCTGATCTGGAAATCAGTCGAGATCTTGGCCGGCTTGAGCACCTTGCCCGAGGTGTCGCCCTTGACGGCGGGTTCGGTCCAGGTGATTTCGCGCACCACGCTGGTCGGCACTTCGACCGAGATGGCCTTGCCGTCGTAGAACACCACTTCCAGCGCCATGCCGTCTTCGAGGTAGTTCAGGGCGTCGCCCATGTTCTCGGCTTCGACTTCGTACTGTTCGAAGTCGGCGTCCATGCAGACGTACATCGGGTCGGCGAAGTAGGAGTAGGTGCATTCCTTCTTGTCGAGGATGACCTGATCCAGCTTGTCGTCGGCCTTGAACACCACTTCAGTGTTGAAGGTGGCGATCAGGCTCTTGAGCTTCATGCGCACGGTGGCGGAGTTGCGGCCGCCACGGCTGTATTCGGTTTTCAGCACGACCATCGGGTTCTTGTCATGCATGATGACGTTGCCGGCGCGGATTTCCTGTGCGATCTTCATTTCGGGGTTCCGTACGCCCCTCCAGCGGGGCTCAATTGGGGGACGAACGCACTGTGCGCTGCGGCACCGCTGCCATGTGCCCATCCGGACCCACCAACAGCCAGCGCCGGCTTTGCAGCCGCGTCCTGCGCTGCGAGCTCGTCCAGACTGATCCGAAAGGCCGCCACAACGCAAAGCCGCCTATTTTAGCCTGCCCGGCGCTGCCGCCACAAATTGCAGCAAGTTGTCGGTCAATGAAGCCGACTCCGCCCAGCGGCTGCAGCGCTGGCTTGCCCAGGCGCGCCAGGCATCGAACTGCTCGTGCCAGACCGCGTTCCAGCGCGCATCGTCCCAGAGCGCCAACCCGTTCCAGGCCCGAAAAACCCAGCGCAGCGCCAGCGCCAGATCAGCGTCGGCGCCGTCCAGATAGAGGTCCAGAAACGCTTCCAGCTTGTCGGCATGGGCCGCGTCATCCTGCGGATAGATCTGCCAGATGAACGGCCGGCCGGCCCAGATGGCGCGCACCAGCGAGTCCTCGCCGCGCACCAGATTCAGGTCACTGCACCAGAGCAACCGGTCGAACTCGGGCTGGCTGACGTAGGGCAGGCCCTGCAACGCCAGCGCGCCACGCTGATTTTCAATCTGCGCCCAGGCCTGCACCTGCCGCGTTGCGAAGCCGGGCGTCAGCAGCAGCCGCACCGGCGCGGCGTCCGCCGCCAGTGCGGTCAGCCAGGCCGGCAGACGCGGGTTGTCGTAGCAGAACAGCAGCACCCGGCGCTCGGCCGGCACGGCGTCCTGCTCGCGCCAGCCGTCGCGCTCGGCCAGCAGGCCCGACTCGCGCAGCAATCCACCCGTTGCTGCCGTGAAGCCGGGATAGAAGAACCATTTGGTGAGCCCGGCCGCCGGGCCACGCCACTGCGGCGAGGCAAGTCGGTGCGAGCGCTCGACATAACTTTCCGCGCTCAGGTATTCCAGATTGATCCAGACCGGCGCCACTGGCCGCGCCGCCATGCGGGCCAGGAACGAGGGTGGCGGATCGCAGCCAAACGCCTCGACCACCACGTCGCCGACCGCCCGCAATGGATCAGCCGGCAGCGCCGCGACGAGCTGCTCGACCTGCGGCTCGCGCCAGGGCAGCACCTCGACACCCGCGCAGCCGGCCGGCGCCATCCAGGCCAGCGCGTCCGGCTCATCGACCCACAGCCGCACGCTGTGGCCGCGCCCGGCCAGATCACGCGCCAGCCGCCAGCACACGCCCAGATCGCCGTGGTTGTCGATCACCCGGCAGAAAACATCCCAACGTTTCGGTTCAGGCATCGCTTCAGTCATGCGGGGATTATCGACAGCGAGACAATCGCGCCATGATCGGACCCGACGAACACGACGACTCGTACACCCCGCGCCAGCGCCGCAAGCGCCAGGAGCCCGAACCCGTCTACGACGGCGTGCGCGACCCCGGCAGCGAGCTGTGGCAGCGCCTGCTCGCCGAAGTCGCTGCCTTGCCGGCGCTGCCCGGCGTGTACCGCTATTTCGATGCCGACGGCCAGTTGCTCTACGTTGGCAAGGCCAAGAGCCTGAAGAAACGTGTGTCGAGCTACTTCCAGCGCAACCACGACGGCACCCGCATCGGCCACATGGTCAGCAAGATCGTGCGCATGGAGACCACCGTGGTGCGCTCCGAGGCCGAGGCGCTGCTGCTGGAAAACAACCTGATCAAGGCGCTGAACCCACGCTACAACATCCTTTTCCGCGACGACAAGAGCTATCCGTACCTGAAACTGACGCAGCACGAGTTTCCGCGCGTGGTCTATTTTCGCGGCCTGGTCGATCGCAAGAGCCGCTATTTCGGGCCGTTCCCGAGCGGCTACGCGGTCAAGGAAGCGATCCAGCTGCTGCAGAAGGTGTTCCTGCTGCGCACCTGCGAGGACAGCGTCTACGCCCACCGCAGCCGGCCCTGCCTGCTGTATCAGATCCACCGCTGCTCGGGGCCATGCGTCGGGCTGATCAGTGCCGAGGACTATGCCGCCGACCTGCGCGACGCCAGCCGCTTCCTGTCCGGCGACACGCAGAGCGTGCTCGACGACCTGCAGGCGCGCATGCTGCAGGCCGCCGAAAGCCTGCAGTTCGAGCAGGCCGCCGAGCTGCGCGACCAGATCAACACGCTCTCAAGGGTGCTGCAGCAGCAGGCCGTCTTCACCCACGATGACCGCAACGCCGACATCCTGGCCGTCAAGGTGCAAGGCGGCCGGGCCTGCGTCAATCTGGCGATGGTGCGTGGCGGCCGCCATCTGGGCGACCGGGCCTATTTCCCCTCCCATGTCGATGATGCGATGGCACTCGCTGCCGCCGAAGATGCTCTGGTGCCACCCCCGGCAGACAGCAGCGCCGCCAGCACACCCGCTATCGCACCGCCCGCCGCGCTGCCGCTGGCCGAGATCGAGCGCCACGTGCTGGAAGCCTTCATCGCCCAGCATTACCTCGGTGCCGACGTGCCACCGCTGCTGATCACCAGCCTGGCGGTGGACAAGGAGCTGCTCGGCGCGCTGACCGAACAGAGCGGCCACAAGGTCAACGCGCAGCATCAGCCGCGCGAACATCGCCGCGCCTGGCTCGACATGGCGATCAAGGGCTGCGAGCTGTCGCTGGCCCGGCTGCTGGCCGAGGAAGGCTCGCAGCAAGCGCGCACCCGCGCGCTGGCCGATGCGCTCGATCTGGCGCCGGACGGCGACTCAGGCAGCCTGGAGAGCCTGCGCATTGAGTGTTTCGACATCAGCCACACGGCCGGCGAGGCGACGCAAGCCTCCTGCGTGGTGTTCGAGAACCATCGCATGCAAGCCGGCCAGTACCGCCGCTACAACATCAATGGCATCACCGGCGGCGACGACTACGCCGCGATGCGCCAGGTGCTGACACGCCGCTATGCCAAGCTGGCCGAAGCCGCGCAGCAGGGCGAGGCGCGCCTGCCCGATCTGGTGCTGATCGACGGCGGGCGTGGCCAGGTCACGGTGGCGCGCGAGGTGTTCGAGTCGCTCGGGCTCGATCTGTCACGCATCGTCGGCGTCGAGAAAGGTGAAGGCCGCAAGGTCGGGCTGGAAGAACTCGTCTTTGCCGATGGCCGCGAGAAGGTCTACCTCGGTGCCGATTCGGCCGCGCTGATGCTGGTGGCGCAGATCCGCGACGAGGCGCACCGTTTTGCCATCACCGGCATGCGCGCCAAGCGTGCCTCGGTGCGCACCGGCAGCAGCCGGCTCGAAGACATCGCCGGCATCGGCCCGAAAAAACGCGCGCGGCTCCTGCAGCGCTTCGGCGGCGTGAAGGGCGTGACCGATGCCAGCATCGAAGACCTTGCCGGCGTTGAGGGCATTTCGCAGGATCTGGCCGAGGAAATCTACCGGGCCTTGCGCTGATCAGGTCGGGCTCCGCGAGCCCCATTTGAGGGGTTCCAGCCGAACCGGCACAGGGGCGCGGTGACAACTGTGCACAATGTCACTTATGTTTCTGACCCTGCCCACGCTGCTGACCTGGGCGCGCATCGTCGCGATTCCGCTCATCGTCGCCATCTACTACCTGCCCACCGACATGGCCAGCCGCAATCTGGCCGCCACTTCGCTCTTCATCGTTGTCGCACTGACCGACTGGCTCGACGGCTATCTGGCGCGCAAGCTCAACCAGACCTCCTCATTCGGCGCCTTCCTCGATCCGGTGGCCGACAAGATCCTGGTCTGCGCGGCGCTGCTGATCCTGCTGCAGCTCGACCGCGTCAACGCGCTGGTCGCGCTGGTCATCATCGGCCGCGAGATTGCCATCTCGGCGCTGCGTGAATGGATGGCGCAGATCGGCGCTTCGCGCAGCGTGGCCGTGCACATGCTCGGCAAGCTCAAGACCACCGCGCAGCTGGTCGCGATTCCGTTCCTGCTCTATGACGGACCGCTGTTCAGCGGCCTCGTCAACACCCGCTGGTGGGGCACGGTGCTGATCTACATCGCCTGCGTGCTGACCATCTGGTCGATGGTGTATTACCTGCAAAAGGCCGTACCCGAAATTCGCGCCAAGGCCCGCTGACACCATGACCGACTCGGCCGACGACAGCACCTGGCTGCGCGCCATGCCGGTGGTGTTCGTGCTGATCTGGAGCACCGGCTTCATCGTCGCGCGCTACGGCATGCCGCATGCGCCGCCGCTGAGTTTCCTCGCGCTGCGCTACACCGGCTCGGTGCTGTGTTTTCTGCT
This sequence comes from Leptothrix sp. (in: b-proteobacteria), assembly GCA_041083665.1. Classification (GTDB taxonomy): domain Bacteria; phylum Pseudomonadota; class Gammaproteobacteria; order Burkholderiales; family Burkholderiaceae_C; genus Sphaerotilus. The sequence continues at coordinate 158,857 of JBFPGZ010000007.1, read as the reverse complement.
CTGGATCGCCATCAGCCGTCCGGCCTGGCCGCGCGGCGGCGCCCAGTGGGCGCACCTGGCCGTGACCGGCATGCTGATGCACGCCGGTTATCTGGGCGGCGTCTGGGCCGCAGTCAAGTCCGGCATGGGCGCCGGCACCACCGCGCTGATCGTCGGGCTGCAGCCGGTGCTGACAGCCTGCTGGCTGTCGTGGCGCGGCTCGCACCGGCATGTCGATGCCCGCCAGTGGCTGGGTCTGTGGCTCGGCTTGGGTGGGGTCACGCTGGTGGTCTGGCCCAAGCTGGGCCATGGCGAGGTCACGCCCGTTTCGCTGGCACTGGTGCTGCTGGCGCTGGCCAGCATCACCATCGGCACGCTCTATCAAAAGCAGTTCGTGCGCCCTTGCGATGTGCGCACCGCCAACACGGTGCAGTTGCTCGCTGCCCTGAGCGTCACGCTGCCGCTCAGCCTGCTGGAGCCGGAGCCGGTGCGCTGGATGCCCGAGTTGATCGGCGCGCTCACTTGGTCGATCCTGGCGCTCACGCTGGGCGGCAGCTCGCTGCTCTATCTGCTGATCCAGCGCGGTGCGGCCACGCGAGTCACCAGCCTGATGTACCTGGTGCCCCCCTGCACCGCCGTGCTGGCCTGGTTGCTGTTCGGCGAGGCCTTGGGGTTGATCACCTGGGCCGGCATTGCCGTGACGGTGTTCGGTGTCGTGCTGGCGGTCCGACCTGCTGCGCTGCCGCGACCTTGACGCTTCGCCACCGGGGCGGAACTTGTCTAGAATTCGCGCTCGCTGCCTGCAGCAAACCATACGCCCCCGGGAATTGCTCTTGAACAAGTCCGAACTGATCGACCACATTGCCATCCAGGCCGACGTCTCCAAGGCCTGCGCAGGGCGGGCGCTGGAAGCCATGATTGACGGCGTGCTGATGAGCCTGAAGAAGGGCGAAGCAGTGTCAGTGGTCGGCTTTGGCACGTTTTCGGTCACGAAACGTGAAGCCCGCGACGGACGAAATCCGCGCACCGGCGCGCCGATCAAGATCAAGTCGGCTAAACTGCCGAAGTTTCGCGCTGGCAAGGCCTTGAAGGACGCCATAGGTTGAGCCGTCGTCGCGTTGTCCGACACTGATTCCATCAGACCGGGTGCTTAGCTCAGTTGGTAGAGCGGCGCCCTTACAAGGCGTAGGTCGGGGGTTCGAGCCCCTCAGCACCCACCACCGGTTTGACAAGACCACTCAGCCGCAGACAGGATCATGCAAGGCGAACGACCAGTTCGCCTTTTTCATGTCTGACGCTCGCCCAAGGATGCATTGATGTTTGATTTTGTCCGCCGCCACAACCGTCTGCTGCAGATGGGACTGATGCTGTTGATCTTCCCGTCGTTCGTCGTCTTCGGCATTCAGGGCTATCAGCACTTCAACGACAACAACGGCTCGGTTGCCAAGGTGGCCGGCAGCAACATCACCCAGGCCGAATGGGACAACGCGCACCGCAACCAGATCGAGCGCATGCGGGCCCAGTCGCCCAACCTCGACATCAAGCTGCTCGACACGCCCGAGATGAAGCAGCGCGTGCTTGAGGAGCTGGTCAACGAACGCGTGCTGCTCGAAGCCTCGCGCAAGCTCAACCTGTTGCCGTCTGACGAGCAGCTGGCCCGTGCGTTCCAGAACGACCCGCAGTTCGCAGGGCTGCGCAACGCCGACGGCACGGTGCGCAAGGATCTGCTGGCAGCGCGCGGCATGACGTCCGAGCAACTGGCTTACCAGATCAAGCAGGACATGGCGCTGCGCCAGGTGATGGGCGGCATCACCGGCACCACCTTCGCGCCGGCCGGTGTGGCCAGCCAGGCCATCAATGCGATGTTCCAGCAGCGCGAGATCCAGATCGCCCGCTTCGAACCGAAGGATTACCTGGCCAAGGTGCAGGTGAGTGATGCCGACCTGAAAGCCTGGTACGACAACCCGCTGCACGCGGCGCAATTCCAGTCACCGGAAACGGCCTCGGTCGAGTACGTGGTGCTGGATCTGGCCACCATCCAGAAAACCATCAGCGTGCCGCAGGACGACCTGCGCAAGTACTACGACGAAAACGCCGCGCGCTACACCCAGCCGGAAGAGCGCCGGGCGCGCCACATCCTGGTCAAGCTGGAGCCGAACGCTTCTGCCGACGCCAAAACCAAAGCGCAAGCCAAGGCCGAAGCGCTGCTGGCCGAGTTGAAGAAGAACCGCGCCGCCTTTGCCGAACTGGCCAAGAAGCAGTCGGACGATCCGGGCTCGGCCGCGCTGGGCGGCGATCTGGACTGGTTCGGCCGTGGCGCCATGACCAAAGGGTTTGACGAAGCGGTCTTCAGCCTGAAAAAAGGCGAGTTGAGCGGCATCGTCCAGACCGACTTCGGCCTGCACATTCTCGAAGTCACCGACATCCGTGGCGGCGCCCAGCGCAGCTTCGAGTCGGTGCGTGGCGAGCTCGAAGAGGAAGTGCGCAAGCAGCTGGCCCAGAAGCGTTTCGCCGAAGTGGCTGAGCAGTTCAGCGACGCGGTCGAACAGGAAAGCAATCTGCAGGCGGTGGCGACCAAGCTCAAGCTCGAATTGCAGCAGGCGCCGCAGCTGGCGCGCGAGCTCGTGCCGGGCGCTGCCGGCCCTCTGGCCAACCCGAAGCTGCTGGCCGCGATCTTCCAGAGCGACAGCCTGAGCAAGAAGCACAACCTGCAGGCAGTGGACATCGGCCCGAACCAGCTCGCCTCGGCGCGCGTGCTCAGCTACAGCCCGGCGCGCAAGCTGCCGCTCGATGAAGTGCGCGACAAGGTGCGTGACAGCGTGTTGGCCGACAAGGCCGCTGCCACCGCCCGCACAGACGGCGAGGCGCATCTGAAGCAATGGCAAGCCGATCCGGCCAGCGCCACGGCCCTTGCCGCCGCCATCACCGTGTCGCGCTCGCAGATGCAAAAGCAGCCGCGCAAGCTGATCGACGCTGCACTGCGGGCCAAGTCCGAGCCGCTGCCCAGCTGGGTCGGGGTCGATTTGGGCACGCAAGGTTACGCAGTCGTCAAGGTCGAAAAGGTTCTGCCTGCCGACCAGGTGGCCGCAGGCGGCCCGGCTCGCATCCAGGCCCAGTACGCCCAGCTGTGGGCCCAGGCCGAGAGCGAAGCGTACTCGGCGGCACTGCACGAACGCTACAAGGCCAAGATCACCGGCAAGGCGGCCACGCCAGCAGACAGCAGCGCCGCCAACTGAGCCTGAAAAAGTTATCAGCGCTCTGAGCTGATAACTTTTCTGGCAAAAAGCTGGTCATAGCCAAAAATTTGGCTACAATAGCGTTCTTTATGCGGTGGCTGTAGCTCAGTTGGTAGAGTCCAGGATTGTGATTCCTGTTGTCGTGGGTTCGAGTCCCATCAGCCACCCCAAAATTCGACGCTCTTTTGTGAGCGCACAAAAAGCCTCCAAGCAAACGCTTGGAGGCTTTTTTGCTTTCAATGACCCGCTCAAGTCATGGCGCCGAATTCCGACATCGAACAAGACCGCCTTGTGAGCGGCATTCGAACGGTGCCATGACAACGCCTGCCCCCCGCCTTTTTGCTCCACGGCTGCGCAAAGAACCTCTGCGCGGCCCGAGGTCGTGGGTCACGGCGATTCGGCACTCACTCATGCTGATTGCCTTTTCGGTGTTTCTTTTGATCGCGCTCTGGGTCGCGGTCGTTTACCAGATTCGGCGTGAATCGGTCGATGCGATCCGCAACGCTCAGGTCGATCTCACCAACTTGACCCGCGCGTTCACCGAACACACGTCCAAGACCCTGATGGGCGCCGATCAAGCGATCCGCTTTGTTCGCAGCGAATATGCCGACCACGGCAAAAACCTGGATATCGCCACCTACCTGACACAGAAGGCGATCGTCGACTCCACCTTTCATTTGGTATCCATCATTGGGCCCGACGGCTTCGTGACGAATTCTTCTCAACCGTTCCAGCGGATTGATCTGCGCGACCGGGAACACTTTCGCGTCCATGCGCAAGGGTCGCAAGACCGTCTTTTCATCAGCAAACCCGTGCTGGGGCGAGTCTCTGGCAAGTGGTCGATCCAGCTGACCCGGCGCATCACGGCGCCCGACGGCAGCTTTGGCGGCGTGGTGGTGCTGTCGCTGTCGCCCGAGTATCTGACGCGCTTTTACAGCGATGTCGATCTCGGCAAGCAAGGTGCCATCACGCTGGTCGGATTCGACGGCGTCATACGAGCACGTGCCACACATGAGAGTGTTCAAACGGCACAAAACATGTCTGATAGCCCGCTGTTTCAGGAATCACTCAAACGCAAGGCAGGTACTGTTCGTGCCACCAGCCGCATCGACAACATCGAACGCATCTGGGCATTTCGCACCTTGGACGAATACGGCTTGATGGTGTTCACCGGCATGGGCACCGCTGACGTGATGGCCGAGGGACTCAAGCGCCGCCAGTCGTACCTGGTCAGTGCGGCCCTGATCACGCTGGTCGTGATCGGATTTGTTGCCAGTCTGGTGCGGCGCGAACAAATGCAACAGGCGCTGATGGGACAACTTGAGGCTAGCAACCAGCAAGCCAATCAAGCCAATCAAATGAAAACCAAGTTCCTGGCCAGCGTCTCACATGAACTGCGCACACCGCTCAATGGCATCCTTGGCTATGCCGAGCTGCTGCAAGACGGCTCCAGCGAAGAAGAGACGCGCGAATTCGGCCAGATCATTCATCAGAGCGCCAAGCACTTGCACAGCCTGGTCAACACCGTTCTGGACCTGGCCAAGATCGAATCCGGACGCATGACGCTGAACCTCACGCGGGTGAAGTTGCACACCATCCTGTCTGAGGCGCACGCCCTCAATGCGATGCATGCTCAAGCACGCGGACTGGAGCTTCGACTGGAAATGCAGCCGGATTGCCCGCCAGAGATCATCACCGACAGCACACGGCTGACGCAGATCCTGAACAACCTCATCCACAACGCCATCAAGTTCACGGATGTCGGCCGCGTGACCATCGCGGCGCAAGCCACCCCAGCCGAACTTGTGATCGTTGTAAGCGATACCGGCAGCGGCATCCCGCCGGCCCTGCGCGATGGCATATTTACGCACTTTCACGCCACAAGCACCACCTTCATTCATCCGGCACAGGGTGCCGGCCTCGGGCTGCCACTCGCCCGGGAACTGGTCGCGCTGCTCGGTGGATCGATCGCAATAGATTCTGAAATGGCTTCAGGCACCCGCATCACCGTGCGTTTGCCGGTGGCCGGCCCGCCAACCCACACTGAGAAAGCGCCATGACTGCGACCCGACGTGCCCTGGTGGTTGATGACAACCACATCAACAGCCGGTTGGTCGCGCTGTTCTTGAAACGCCTTGGCTGGGAGTCTCAGGTGCTCGACACCGGTGCCGCAGCGTTGGTGGCCTTGCGCGGCGAGAACTTCGATCTCGTCTTGCTGGACCTGCGCATGCCGCAGATGAGCGGCGAGCAAGTGTGTTGCAGCATTCGCCAGGAACTCGGGCTCGCCCATCTACCTGTCATTGCCTACACGGCCCACAGCATGCCCGAGGAAAAATCTCGCATCCTGGCATCGGGCTTCAGTGGCTTGCTGATCAAGCCGATTTCATTCCAGGACGTCAAAGAGGTCTGTGCTGACGTCTGCCCATGAGCGCCGTTCTGTCCGATGTCGTCCCGATCAGCCAGCCGGTGCCAACGCGCCGCCGCACGGCCTGGATTGTCATCAGCGCATCGGCCCAAGCGCAGTCCATCGCCCAAGCCATGCGTGACCATGGCTGGCAGATCGACCACATCGCCGACGACCTGCACAGCATTCATCGCCTGATCACCGGACTGGACGCGCTGCCCGATGTGCTGATCACCGGGCTGCGATTTGCCGACGGTGACGGCTTCCAGCTGATTCGCCAGCTCGCCAAACGCCCTCACCCACCGGCGCTGTTCATCGCCAGCCACCAGCAGCGGGCGGTGATCAAGGCCGCCCTGGCATTGGCCGAAGCCTGCCGCATCGAAGTGGCCGGCTCGGCCGAGCAACCCATCGAAGCCAGAGCGATCGGTCAAAGTCTGGCAACCTTCGAGCCCGGTCGGATGGGTCGGGCCCAGCAAATTGCGCGTCCCCCGCTGGAGCGCGACGATTTGCTATCGCTGCTCGACCGTGGCGCCTTGTACCCGTGGATGCAGCCCAAGCTGCGCCTGAGCAGCCAGGAAGTAGTTGGATTCGAAGCCCTGATGCGCGCCCATGACAACGCCGGGGCGCTGATCCTGCCCGATCGCCTGATTTCGGCCTTGGCGTGCCACGGCCTGCTCGATGAGGCCACCATGCGCATGGCCCGGCAGACGGTGGATTTCGTCGCCACGGCGCTCAGCGAGGGCATGGCCATCAGCGCCTCGATCAATGTCTCGATGCAGTCATTGTCGAATTTCGCTTTCTGCCGGGAACTGGCACTGATCGTCGAACGAGCTCAGCTGGACCCCAGCTGGATCACGATCGAGATCACCGAGACGGACGCGATGGCCGACATGCTTTCCGTGATTGAGAATGCCGCGCGCATCCGGATGCTGGGCTTCAATCTGGCCATTGACGATTTCGGCACCGCTTACTCAAGCCTGTTCCAGCTGTCGCGCATTCCATTTTCAGAACTCAAGATCGAACGAGCCTTCATCTCCGGCGTCGATGAAGACAGCGGGAAACAGGCGATCGTGCGCGCCTGCTCGCAGCTCGGCACCTCACTCGGGCTGCACGTGGTTGCCGAAGGGGTTGAAACCGCCGAAGAACTCGACTTTGTACGGCAGGCTGGCTGCAGCCATATTCAGGGTTACCTGGTGGCACGACCGATGCCAGCGGCGCGTGCGCTCGATTGGCTGCGCGGGTTCAACGAGCTGCGATTTGACTTGCCGAATTGAGTCTTGTTTTTGTGTCAAATGCTGCGCAGCCGTGCCACCACCTCATCAAGCACCTCGATCCAGTGCCGCACCGGAATGGCGGTGCCGGTCTGCAGATGCTGGATGCAGCCGATGTTGCCGGAGACGATGAACTTCGGGCTGATCGGCGTGAGCTGCGCCAGCTTGCGGTCGCGCAACTGATACGCCAGCTCCGGTTGCAGCACCGAATAGGTGCCGGCCGAGCCGCAGCACAGGTGGCTGTCGCTGCCGGCAATCTGCACATCGAAACCGAGCGCGCGCAGGCCCGCCTCGACGCCGCCGCGCAACTTCTGGCCATGCTGCAGCGTGCACGGCGGGTGGTAGGCCAGACGCGGAAAACTCGGGTTGATGGTCGGCTCGGGCAACGGTGCCGGCGCCGGTGGCGCTGCGGCACCCGCGCGGCGAATGGTCGATTCGGTCCGGCGGATGACTGAATCCGGATTGGCCTTGCGCTGGCCCAGCAGCGGCGCCAGACGCGGCACGATGTCGGGCAGCAGCTCGGAGATGTCCTTGGCAAGCGCGCTGATGCGGCGCGCCTTCTCGGCATACTCCGGCTCACCCGCCAGCGCGTGGCCATATTCCTTGACGGTGACGCCACAGCCCGAGGCGTTGAAGACGATCGCCTCGACCTGCGGGTTGTCGCCCAGGCCAGCCACCTGCGGCCACCAGGCGTCGATGTTGCGGCGTATGTTGGCCAGCGCGCCGGCCTGATCGTTCAGGTGGGCACGAATGGCGCCGCAGCAGCCCGCCTCGTCGGACACCAGCGTCTGGATGCCGGCGGCGTCCAGCACCCGCGCGGTGGCGCTGTTGATGTTGGGCGCCAGCGTCGGTTGCACGCAACCGAGCAGCATCAGCACCTTGCGCTCGTGAGTCTTGGTCGGCCACTGGCGAGCGCGCTTCAGCTGCTCGGGCGTGGCGCGCTCGGGCACCTTGTTCTTCAGCGTCGCCGGCAACAGGCCCCGCATGCGCTGGCCCAATTGCAATGCCGGGCCGAACAGCGGCGAGGTCAGACCCTCGCGCAGCGCCCAGCGCGTCAGGCGCTCCTGGCGCGGCCGTTCGACCTTGGCATCGACCAGCCGGCGGCCGATCTCGACCAGCTCGCCGTATTGCACGCCCGAGGGACAGGTGGTTTCGCAGTTGCGGCAGGTCAGGCAGCGGTCGAGGTGCTGCTGCGTCCTGGCAGTCGGCGTGGCGCCTTCCAGCACCTGCTTGATCAGGTAGATGCGGCCACGCGGGCCGTCGAGTTCATCGCCGAGCAGCTGGTAGGTCGGGCAGGTGGCGGTGCAGAAACCACAGTGCACGCAGCGGCGCAGGATGGCTTCGGCCGCGTCGCCGTCGGGGGTGCCTTGGTACTCGGGATCCAGTTCGGTTTGCATGTATCAGTCGGGTGTCGGTGCTTGGGGGCTAGCATGCCACGGCCACCGGGCCTCCGGGCTGACTGTGCGTCAGAAGTCTGGGTAGAGTCGGCCCGGGTTGAAGACACCGTCCGGGTCAAAGGACTTTTTCATTTCACGGTGCAGCCGATCCAGCGGCGACTTGAGCGGCGCAAACACGCCGCCGGCCGGCAGCAATGCCGCCTTGTCACGCGCCCGGAACAGCGTGGCGTGGCCGCCCAGCGCAGCCGCCGCTTCACGCACCCGCGCCGCCGGCTCGGCGGTGAGCCACCAGCGTTGCGCGCCGCACCACTCGATCAGCTGATCACCGGCCAGCGCGATCGGCAGCGCGGTCGGCGGCACCGACAGACGCCACAGCGCGGGCGTGGTGTTGGCTGCCGCACGATTGGCTGCGGCCGCACGCTGCGGCGCCATGTCGATGGCCCGCTCGGCGGCGTCAAAGTACTCGTCGGTGTGGTCGCGCAGGCCGCGCCAGAAGGCATCGGCCAGCTCGTTGTCGATCGGCTCGCCGCCCATACGCTGGAGGGCGGCCTGCACCGCCGCCCGCGCGCCGGCCAGCCGCACCACCAGCGCGCCGCGCCACCAGGCACTGGCGCTGATCGGCAGCGCCTGACCGCCCCAGATCGCCAGCTGCCGCAGCGACTTGAGCTCGTCCAGATCGAAACGCAGCGTGGCATGCGCGGGCGGCTCAGGCAGCACCTTGAGCGAAACCTCGCAGATCACGCCGAGCACGCCCATCGAGCCGGCCAGCAGCCGCGCGACGTCGTAACCCGCAACGTTCTTCATCACCTGGCCGCCGAAGCTGAGCACCTCGGCACGGCCGTTCAGCAGCGTGGCGCCGAGCAGGAAGTCGCGCACGCCACCCACCGCCGCCCGCGCCGGCCCGGCCAGCCCAGCCGCGACCATGCCGCCGACCGTGCCGCCGCGCAGCGCCACCGGCGCCAGATCATCGGTGGCGGTGACGCCAAACAGCCCGGCAAACGGCACCACCGGGCAGCCGTAGCGCGGCGGCTCGAAGGCCAGGCACTGGCCGCGCTCGGCCAGCACCGCTTCCAGCTCAGCCAGCGGCGTGCCGGCCCGGGCGGTGACCACCAGCTCGCTGGGCTCGTAGCGGCTGATGCCGGCCAGCTCGCGGGTGTCGAGCGGCTCGCCTTTCAGGGCACCGCCGTAGAAATCCTTGGTGCCGCCACCCCGGATCGCCAGGGTGGTCTTGGCCGCCCGGGCGGCGCGAACCCGCTCGACCAGGCGCTGCAATGCATCAGTCATCAGTCAGAACCTCGGCAGGTCGGGAAAGGGCAGCAGGCCCTTCTTGATATGCATCTTGCCGCCCTCGGCACAGCGGTGCAGGGTCGGAATGACCTTGCCCGGATTGAGCAGGCCACGGGCGTCGAAAGCGCGTTTGACGGCGAACATCTGCTCGCGCTCTTCGGGCGTGAACTGCACGCACATCGAGCCGAGCTTCTCGATGCCGACGCCGTGCTCGCCGGTGATGGTGCCGCCCAAGCGCACGCTGGTTTCCAGGATGTCGGCGCCGAACAGCTCGCAGCGGCGCAGCTGGTCCGGGTCGTTGGCATCGAACAGGATCAGCGGATGCAGGTTGCCGTCGCCGGCATGGAAGACGTTGACGCAGCGCAGGCCGTAGATCTGCTCCATCTTGGCGATCGCTTCCAGGATCTCGGCCAGCTTCTTGCGCGGGATGGTCGAATCCATGCACATGTAGTCGGGGCTGATGCGCCCCGAAGCCGGGAAGGCGTTCTTGCGCCCGCTCCAGAAACGCAGCCGCTGGGCTTCGTTCTGGCTCACCTCGATGCGGCTGGCGCCGCAGCGGCGCAGCACCTCGGTCATGCGGCGGATCTCTTCCTCGACTTCCTCGACCGTGCCGTCGCTCTCGCACAGCAGGATGGCGGCGGCGTCGAGGTCGTAGCCGGCATGGACGAAGTCTTCGACCGCCGCAGTCATCGGCTTGTCCATCATCTCCAGCCCGGCCGGGATGATGCCGGCGGCGATCACATCCGCCACCGCGCCGCCCGCCGAGCGCACGGTCGGAAAGCTGGCCATGATGCAGCGCGCGATCTGCGGCTTCGGGATCAGCTTGACCGTCACTTCGGTGGTGACCGCCAGCATCCCCTCGCTGCCGATCACGATCGCCAGCAGATCCAGCCCGGCCGCGTCGAGCGCTTCCGAGCCGAACTCGACCGCCTCGCCCTCGACCGTGTAGCCCTTGATGCGCAGCACGTTGTGCAGCGTCAGGCCGTATTTGAGGCAGTGCACGCCGCCCGAGTTCTCGGCCACGTTGCCGCCGATGGTGCAGGCGATCTGGCTCGACGGATCGGGCGCGTAATAGAGGTTGTGGGCCGCCACCGCCTCGCTGATCGCCAGGTTGCGCACGCCGCACTGCACTCGCGCGGTGCGCGCGAGCGGATCGATCTCCAGGATCTTGTTGAACTTGGCCAGCGACAGCGTCACGCCCAGGCGGTGCGGCATCGCGCCGCCCGACAGACCGGTGCCAGCGCCACGCGCCACCACCGGCACTTCCAGCCGATGGCAGGCCTGCAGCACTGCGGCGACCTGGGCCTCGGTCTCCGGCAGTGCCACCACCAGCGGCTGCTCGCGGTAGGCGGTCAAACCATCACATTCGTAGGGCACGGTGTCTTCGCGCTGCCACAGCAGCGCATGCGCCGGCAGCACGGTGGCGAGTGCCGCCACCACCTCGGCCTGACGCGCGCTGCGCCAGACCTGATCCGAGGCGGCCGACCCACCGGCCGGCCCCGCCGCACCAGCGTCGCTGGCGCGCACCACATCACCCGGCAGGGGTGCGTTCATGAATACCACTCTCCGTTGTTGGTTGGGGGGCCGGCTCAGGCTTGGCGCATGAACACCGTCAGCACCCCGGTATAACCGTACAGATGATGGCGGGCGATCTCGCCGCCAGCAAAGAAACCGACCAGCGGCACATCGCCCAAGGCGTGCCGCAGCAGTTGCAGCTCGGCCGATGGTCCGCCGAAATGCGGACCACCCCGGCCGGCGCAGCTGACGTAGATGGCCCCGATCATCTGTTGCGGCGACCCGTCCGCCAAACCCGGCGCGACCGGCGGCAGCGCCTGCGGCTGCGCAGCGGAGTCGGCCGGCACGTCGCTCAGCACCTCTTCCGGGCTGAGCTCCTCGCGGATTTCGCTGCAGATGCGGGTCAGGTCGCGCCGCGCCGCATCCAGGTCGCGGCGGCAAAAGGCCAGATGCATGCCGGCCTCGACCGTGTCGGCCAACGCGACACCGAGCCGCGCCGGGTCCAGGCCGATCAAATGGCGCACGCGGGTATCGACCCCAAACTGGTCGCGGTGCGCCAGCAGCTCATCGGCCGCGTCTGACAAACCCGCCAGCGTGCCGCGCAGCACCGGCAGGGCGCGGCGCGGCTCACCGAGATCGATGCCCAGATCGTCGAGCAGGCAGGTGAGCGCCGGACGGTCATCGAGGCGCAGCACCACATAGCCGTCGGCGGCGGTAATGCGGCGCGCCGGCCCGACCGGCTGGCAGCCCTGCGTGACACGCGAGATCAACCGCACCTCGGCACCGAAACCGACACCGCTGACGCCGCCTTCATAGACGCCATCGGCGATCTGCAGCGCGCGGTTGCGCGACGACGCCAGACCGCCAAACAGATAGCCGCTGCCGGTGCGCTCGGCCAGCTCGCCGATCAGCCCGGCCACATCGGGCGTGCGGCCATCGGCGTGCACCAGCGCGCTCCAGGCACGCCCGGCTTGCAGCGGCTGCGCGCCAGAAAAGACCTGGAACTGCGCGCGCGGCAAATCGCTCATCAGCAAGGCCAGCGCCGGCTCATCGAAATACTCGACGCCGGTGGCAGCGATGCCGACCCCGACACTGCCGACCCAGCTGACGCCGGGCCAGCGCTGCTGCAGATCAGCCAGCAGCGCTTCGGCTTGCTCGGCGTAGTGATCCGTCAGGTAGACCAGCCCGAGCGTCGGGACGAATCCCGACGCCTGGGCACGCTGAGCATCAAGCTGCGCCGCTGCCAGCGCCAGCGCCATGCGCCAGTCGGGGTGCGTCGCGTGACCGAGCAGGAAGGCAGTCATGGCAGCGGTACTTCTGAAGCTGATGACATCAAGCGCGTGACGCGGCTCAAGTGGCCGCGCGACGGCTGCGGCTGGTCTTGCGCGCCGGTTTGGTGTCCGATTCGGCCTCCGTCTCAGCCGGTGCGGCACTGGCGGCCACGGCGGCGGCGGCAGCCGTGGCGTTGGCAGTGGCGGTCGCAGCGGTCTGAGCTGCAGTTTGCGCCGCATTCTGGGCCGCCTCACCGGCTGCCTGCATGGCATTGGTGGCGAGTTGGGTGAACTGCTGGGTGAGCGAATTCCACCACTGCATCGGATCGACCACGCCAGCGGCGGCCTCAGCGTCGTCACCCTGCGCCGCCGAGGCGGCAGGTGCGGGCGCCGGCGCCGGTTTGGCGGCCGGCTTAGGCACATCGGCCATGCTCGGCACCTGGATCTTGAGGGCCTCTTGCAGATTGCCGACCGAGACGTTCATGCCTTGCAAGGTATTGAGCGTCATGCGCTGGACTTCCAGCGCCTGGATCGTCGCGGAAATCATGCGGGCGTTCTGCTCCAGCCAGAACTGCACGGTCTTGAGTTCCTGAATGCGCCGGTCCAGTTCGACCGGATCCAGCGTCGGAGCGATCCACTGACCCATACTGGGCAGTGCCGAGCCAGCGTTCTTGACCAGTCCCTGCAAAAAGTCAAAGCCCGGTACCAGCTTGGTGAATGACGTTGCGTCGGCCATGTCGATGTCTCCTAGGATGTGTGAATCAGAGTCGTGAGGGACATTGTAGATTTCGAACCATGGCAACACGGCTGGTTTTCTTCCCCCTTCGCTCTGCTGATCTGGCTCCGGGCCAACGCCGCCGCTTGGTGCTGCTGGCCATGCTGGTGGGAGTCGTGCATTGGTGGGCCTTGCAAAGCGAGACTGCGGCGCCTGCCGCACATCACGACTCGCCAGCACTGCGGTCCGTCACAGCCGTGGTCACCGTCCGACCCGGGCTGATCACACCAAGCGTCCCGGCTGTCGTCGCTGCACCGCGACTACCACCGGCAGACACCCCACCTGAGGCACCGCGCCCGTCCACCGCCGGTATGGCACCCGCCGCAACCAGCGTGATGCAGGTGGTGCCGCCAGCCGGGCCGACCGCCCCTGACACGGCCGTCAACCCGCCCGTACTCAGGCAAAACCTGCCGGACACACCGTCCGCGCCGGCCAGCGCCGAAGCCGCGCCACCGGTGTCATCCCTTGCGCAGCTGAGCAGCACGCCGGGCGACTCGGCCAGCAGACGGCCCGCCGCCGCCACACCAGCGCCGCCGACCCGCATTCCGCCCTCGGAAACGCTGCTGTACCGCGTCTATCGCGGCGCCATCAGCGGTGACGGCAAGCTCGAATGGCACACCGATGCACGCCAGTACCGCCTGCAGCTGGAAGCACAGGTGCCGCTGCTGGGCACCATCTTTGCGCAAGCCAGCCAGGGTGGCTTCGACGCGGCCGGCCTGGCCCCGCTGCGACACACCGAGCGCCGCATCGGCCGCAGCGAGCGGGCCCTGAGTTTTGTGCACAGCACCGACGGCCAGGACGATCACATCGCCTTCTCCAGCCAGACCGGCCACGCACCGTTGAGTGCCGGCACCCAGGACCGGGTCAGCTGGATGGTGCAATTGCCGGCCTTGCTGGAAGGTGCCGCCGCCGTGCAAACCGGCCAGCAGTTCGTGCTGCAGGTGGCGAGTGTGCAAGGTGAGGTGCAAAGCTGGCGCTTCGTCGTCACCGAGACGCCTGCGGCAGGCTCGACCGGTTTGATCAAGCTGGTGCGCCAGTCCGACGGGCTGTACGACACCCGCGCCGAAGTCTGGGCCGACCCGCTGCACCATCACTGGCTGGTGCACATCCGTCTGCAAGAAGCTCGCGGCGACCCGCTGGAGCTGGTGGTGCTGCCGTTCTGAGACGCCCCGGCCATCTTTCTAGGCAAAACACCTCAACTTGCCCCATCCGAAGGTCGAAATTCATGTTGTCATCAGCACATCACCTCGCACAGGCTTGAAACCTGCTTGCCTGGCCGCAGTTGCTGGTCAACCGGAGTCTTCTCATGCAAATGCTCTACAACTCAGAAAATTTTGCGGTGGTCCAATTCGAACTCAACACCGAGGTGACTCAGACCCCAGCGCTGGCGCGTGGCGGTTACGAAATCGTTGACAAGCATGCCAAGCGCGAGATCTTCATCGAAGGGGCGCTGGCCGAGCATTTCAAGCAGGGTGTTGAAAACCTGATCCGCACCTCGCCCTCGGAAGAAGAGATCGACGACTATCTGGAGGGCTTCACTGTCCTGGCGCAGCAACCCGTCGTGCTGCACTGACTCACCCATCGCGCCATTGCCCGCAGCGGATCCGGGGCAATGGCAGCCGCCACAACTCGGTGCGTCGATAATCGCGGCCAGCGGTCAGTGACTTCTCACTTTCACGCTCACCCACCATGCAAGCGCCCACCGTGCCCGACATCGCCTCCGACCATCCGCTCACGAGCTTGATCGACCGGCAACACCTTCACTGCTGCGGCTAAGGGCTGCAGCGATGTTGCTGGTTAGCTGGAATCTCTGGATCGTCGCCGCTTCGGTGCTGATCGCCACCTTGGCGTCCTACGTGGCGCTTGATTTGGCGCGTCGGGTCAAGGATGCGCAGGACGACGGCACGGCGCTGGCTTGGCAAGCCGGTGGTTCGCTCGCGATGGGCACCGGCATCTGGTCAATGCACTTTGTCGGCATGCTGGCGCTCAAGCTGCCGATCGAACTCGCCTACGACTACTGGACCACGCTGCTGTCCTGGGTCGCGGCAGTCACCGTATCGGGCGTGGCGCTCAGCATCGCGGCCCGGCCCCGGCTGGCCCTCAGCCATCTGATCCTGGGTGCGGCATTGATGGGCGCCGGCATCAGCGCGATGCACTACATCGGCATGACCGCCCTGCAGCTCTCGCCCGGCATTGTCTGGAACTACTGGCTGGTGGCGGCTTCGGTGCTGATCGCGGTCAGCGCTTCGGCGGCCGCCCTGTTGATATTTTTCTGGCTGCGGCGGCAAGTCACCGGCCACGCGCTGAGTTGGCAATTGGCCGCCGCCAGTGTGATGGGACTGGCGATTGCCGGCATGCACTACACCGGCATGGCAGCCTCCAATTTTGATCCGAGCACGGTCTGTCTGGCGCTGGGCGAGCTGGGCGGCACCAATCTGGTCCAGATCGTCGCCATCGGCACTGCCGTCCTGCTGACCTTGACCCTGCTGACCTCGGCACTCGACGTGCACCTGCGCGCCCAAGCCAAAGTACTGGCCGAATCGTTGCAGACCGCCACCGAGGAGCTGCAGCGCATCGCCCGCACCGACATCCTGACCGGCCTGCCGAACCGGCTGGTGTTCGAAGACCGGCTGCAGCACGCCGCCGCGCGAGCCCAGCGCCAGGGCAACGAGTTCGCCGTGCTGGTGGTCAATCTGGACGGCTTCAAGCCGATCAACGACTCTTTCGGTCATGTGGTGGGTGACCGGCTGCTGCGCGAGGTCGCCACCCGCCTGCACCAGCTCTGCCGCAGCTGCGACACGGTGGCACGAGTCGGTGGCGATGAATTTCTGGTGCTGCTCGAAGGCGACACCATCACACCGGTGCAGACCCTGCTGGTGGCCGACCGCATCATCGAAGCCGTCTCCGCGCCCTGCGACCTGCTGGAGCGCGAGCTGCAGCTGAGCTGCTCGGTGGGCATCGCGATGTACCCGACCCATGCCAACCCGGATCGGCTGGTGAGCTGTGCCGACGCCGCGATGCACACCGCCAAGCGCGCCGGCGGCGCCACCGCCGTGCTGTACCAGGAGCACATGGACGTCCATACCCGCGAGCAGATGGATCTGCTGCGCGACCTGCGCGTGGCGCTCGATGCCGGCCAGTTGCTGCTGCACTACCAGCCCAAGATCACCGCAGACGGCCTGCGCATCACCGGTACCGAGGCGCTGCTGCGCTGGGAACACCCGCAGCGCGGCCTGATCAGCCCGGGCGTGTTCATTCCGCTCGCCGAGCGTTTCGGTCTGATCGTCGCTCTGGGCGGCTGGGTGATCGACGAGGTCTGCCGCCAGATCAGCGCCTGGCGCGACCAGGGCCTGCGCATGAAGGTGGCGCTCAACCTGTCGATGCACCAGCTGCTGCAAGACAGCCTGATCGAACGCATCGAGCAGGCGCTGGCACAACACGGCGTGGACGCGGCGCTGCTGACCTTCGAAATCACCGAATCGGTGGCGATGGACGATGTGCAAGTGACGCTGCGTGCCTTCGAGCGCCTGCGCGCGCTCGGCGTGCAGCTGTCGATCGATGATTTCGGCACCGGCTACTCCAGCCTGTCGTACCTGCGCCGACTGCCGGCGCAGCAGCTCAAGATCGACCGCAGCTTCGTCGCCGACCTCGAATCGAGCGGCGACGCGCGTGCCATCGTCGATGCGGTGGTGCGGCTCGGCCATGCGCTGGGGCTGAAAATCGTCGCCGAAGGGGTCGAGACCCAGGGCCAGTGCGGCATCCTGGTGGCGCTCGGCTGTGATGAGTTGCAAGGCTTCCTGTTTGCCAAGCCGATGCCGGCCGCCACACTGAGCCGCTGGGCCACCAGCCTGGACCGCCCGCTCGAATTCACCAACTCGGTCTACAGCGGCAGCACCCTCTCCGAACTGCCATAACCCGATCGAGCCACCGCTCTGCCTACAATTCCGGCATGACTGGCCCCTCGACCCCTGCTTCCACCCCCGCCCTGCCCGGCGGCTCACCCCTCAGCTACACCCGCGCCGCGCGTCTGCCGGCGCTGCTGGCCGAGCGCATCCTCGTGCTCGACGGTGCGATGGGCACTATGATCCAGCGCTACAAGCTCGGCGAGGCCGACTTCCGTGGCACGCGCCTGGCCGCTCACCCGAAAGACCTCAAGGGCAACAACGACCTGCTGGTGCTGACCCGGCCCGACGTGATCACCGAGATCCACGCGCAGTACCTGGCCGCCGGTGCCGACCTGATCGAGACCAACACCTTCGGCGCGAACCGCGTCGCGCAGGACGACTACGGCCTGGGCGAGCTGTCCTACGAGATGAACCTCGCCGCCGCCCGGCTGGCGCGCCAGTGCTGCGACAAATACGCCACGCCGGACAAGCCGCGTTTTGTCGCGGGCGCCCTGGGCCCGACACCGCGCACCGCCAGCATCAGCCCGGACGTGAACGACGCCGGCGCGCGCAACACCAGCTTCGACGAGTTGCGCGCCGCCTATTACGAGCAAGCCAAGGGCCTGCTCGACGGCGGCGCCGACCTGTTCCTGGTCGAGACCATCTTCGACACGCTGAACGCCAAGGCGGCCATCTTCGCGCTCGACGAGCTGATGGACGACACCGGCGAGCGTCTGCCCGTCATCATCTCCGGCACCGTGACCGACGCCTCCGGGCGCATCCTGTCCGGCCAGACCGTCACCGCCTTCTGGCACAGCGTGCGCCACGCCAAGCCGCTGGCGATCGGCCTGAACTGCGCGCTAGGCGCCACGCTGATGCGGCCCTACATCGAGGAGCTGGCCAAGGTGGCGGGCGACACCTTCGTGTCGTGCTACCCGAACGCCGGCCTGCCCAATCCGATGAGCGACACCGGCTTCGACGAAACGCCCGAGATCACCGGCAGCCTGGTCGAGGAATTCGCCCAGGCGGGTTTCCTCAACATCGCTGGCGGCTGCTGTGGCACCACGCCGGACCACATCCGCGCCATCGCCGAGCGGGTCGGCCAACACCAGCCGCGCTACCGGCCAGGCTGCCAGCACACCACACCCTTCAGCTCGCTGGTCAGCGCCTGAGGGCCAGGGCCGCCTCGCCGGCCCGGCCCCCGCCCTGACCGCTCGCCCTGCCCTTGCTCGCTCACGCCTGACCTTTCCGGACGGCCTTGCTCATGACCTCCTCTTCGACCGTGCCCACCTCGCTCACCGCCGCCCCGCCTGTCACCCCGCCGCCGATGCGGCTGTCCGGCCTGGAGCCGGTCGAGATCGGCGCCGGCACGCTGTTCGTCAACATCGGCGAGCGCACCAACGTGACCGGCTCGCGCGTCTTTGCCAAGATGATCCTGGCCGGCGAGTTCGAACGGGCCCTGGCCGTGGCGCGCCAGCAGGTCGAGAACGGCGCGCAGGTCATCGACATCAACATGGACGAGGCCATGCTGGACAGCCAGGCCGCGATGGTGCGATTCCTGAACCTGATCGCCGGCGAGCCCGAGATCGCACGCGTCCCCGTCATGATCGACTCCAGCAAGTGGAGCGTGATCGAGGCTGGCCTGAAATGCATCCAGGGCAAGGGCATCGTCAACTCGATCTCGATGAAGGAAGGCGAGGCTGAGTTCAAGCGCCAGGCCAAGCTGGTCAAGCGCTATGGCGCGGCGGCCGTGGTGATGGCCTTCGACGAAGCCGGCCAGGCCGACACCTACCAGCGCAAGATCGAGATCTGCGCCCGCGCCTATCGCGTGCTGGTGGAGGAAGTCGGCTTCCCGCCGGAAGACATCATCTTCGACCCGAACATCTTCGCCATCGCCACCGGCATCGAGGAGCACGACAACTACGCGGTCGATTTCATCGAGGCGACGCGCTGGATCAAGGCCAATCTGCCCGGCGCCAAGGTGTCGGGCGGCGTCTCGAACGTGAGTTTCAGCTTCCGGGGCAACGAGCCGGTGCGCGAAGCGATCCACACCGTGTTCCTGTACCACGCCATCCAGGCGGGCATGGACATGGGCATCGTCAACGCCGGCATGGTCGGCGTCTATGACGATCTGGAACCGACCTTGCGCGAGCGCGTCGAGGACGTGGTGCTGAATCGGACACCGGCCTACAAGCCGGGCGAGCCGCCGCTGTCAGCGGGCGAACGCCTGATCGAGGTGGCCGAATCCGCCAAGGGCGCGGCCAAGGATGAGAGCGCCAAGCTGGCCTGGCGCGGCACGGCGCAGACGCCGGTCAGCGTCGATGACCGCCTGAGCCACGCACTGGTGCACGGCATCACCGACTTCATCGACGCTGACACCGAAGAAGCCTGGCAAGCAATCGCGGCCAAAGGCGGCCGGCCGCTGCACGTCATCGAAGGCCCGCTGATGGCCGGCATGAACATCGTCGGCGACCGCTTCGGCGCCGGCAAGATGTTCCTGCCGCAGGTGGTCAAGAGCGCGCGCGTCATGAAACAGGCCGTCGCGCACCTGCTGCCGTACATCGAGGCCGAGAAAAAGGCGCTGCTGGACGCCGGTGGCGACGTCAAGCCGAAAGGCAAGATCGTGATGGCCACCGTGAAGGGCGACGTGCACGACATCGGCAAGAACATCGTCACGGTGGTGCTGCAGTGCAACAACTTCGAGGTCATCAACATGGGCGTGATGGTGCCCTGCCAGGACATCCTGGCGCGCGCCAAGCTGGAAGGTGCCGACATCATCGGCCTGAGCGGCCTGATCACGCCGAGCCTGGAAGAGATGCAGCACGTCGCCGCCGAGATGCAGCGTGACCCGTACTTCGTCGAGCGCCAGACGCCGCTGCTGATCGGCGGCGCGACCTGCTCGCGTGTGCACACCGCCGTGAAGATTGCGCCGAACTACTCAGGGCCGGTGGTCTACGTGCCGGACGCCAGCCGCGCGGTGGGTGTCTGCTCGGACCTGCTCTCGGACGAGCGCGCCACCCGCTTCATCGACGAGCTGAGCGCCGACTACGACCGCGTGCGCACACAGCACGCCAGCAAGAAGGCCACGCCGCTGGTCAGCCTGGCCGCCGCGCGCGCCAACAAAACAATGATCGACTGGAGCGCCTACACGCCGCCGGCACCGAAGTTCATCGGCCGCCGGGTGTTCCGCAACTACGACCTGGCCGAACTGGCCGCCTGCATCGACTGGGCGCCGTTCTTCCAGACCTGGGATCTGGCCGGCAAGTTTCCGGACATCCTGCAGGACGCGCTGGTCGGCACCGAAGCCACCCGCGTCCACGCCGATGCGCTGCAGATGCTGCAGCGCGCGATCGACGGCCGCTGGCTGCAGGCGAACGGCGTCATCAGCCTGCTGCCCGCCAACACAGTGGACGACGACACCATCGAGATCTACGCCGACGAGTCACGCACCGAGGTGCTGCTGCGCTGGCAACCGCTGCGCATGCAGTCGGAGCGGCCGGTGATCGACGGTGAGAACGGGCAGAAAATCCGGCGCCCGAACCGCAGCCTGGCCGACTTCATCGCGCCGAAGGGCACGAAACCCGACTACATCGGCCTGTTCGCCGTGACGGCCGGGCTGGGCATCGAGAAAAAGGAAGCGCAGTTCCAGGCCGAGCTGGACGACTACAGCTCGATCATGCTCAAGGCGCTGGCCGATCGCCTGGCCGAAGCCTTTGCCGAGCGCCTGCACCAGCGCGTGCGCACCGAGCTGTGGGGCTACGCCGCCGATGAGGCGCTCAGCGTTGAAGCGCTGATCAAAGAAGCCTATCGCGGCATCCGCCCGGCGCCGGGTTATCCGGCCTGCCCGGATCATCTGGTCAAACGCGGCATGTTCGAGGTGCTCGACGCGCCCGACATCGGCATGCAGCTGACCGAAAGCATGGCGATGACACCCGCCGCGAGCGTGAGCGGCTTCTACCTGGCGCATCCGGACGCGACCTATTTCAACGTCGGCAAGATCGGCGAGGATCAGCTGCGGGATTTTGCGCAGCGCCAGTCGCTGGCTGAGCTTGCGGCGCGCCGCGCCCTGGCGCCGGTGCTGGGCTGACGGCCGAAATGACAGCGGCCCGCCCGTGCGCGAACACGGCGGGCCGATCAGTCATGAAAGGGATGAAGCCTCAGGCCAGCACCAGATTGTCCCGATGGATCAGCTCGGCCTCGTTGGCGTAGCCGAGCAGGCCCTCGATCTGCGACGAGGGCTTGCGCGCGATCAGGCGCGCTTCGCTCGACGCGTAGTTCGCCAGGCCGCGCGCGATCTCGACGCCGGCCTGCGAGCGCACCGCGATCACGTCGCCCCGGAAAAACTCGCCCTGCACCTCGGTCACGCCGATCGGCAGCAGGCTCTTGCCTTCCTCGCGCAGCTTGAGCGTGGCGCCGTCATCGACCACCACGGCGCCTTTCAGCTGCAGGTGGTCGGCCATCCATTGCTTGCGCGCCGCGACCTTCTGCGTCGTGGCGACCAGCAGCGTGCCGATCGATTCACCCTCGACCAGCCGCAAGAGCGCGTTGCGCTCCCGGCCCCAGGCGATCACGGTGCTGGCGCCGCTGCCGGCGGCACGCTTGGCGGCCAGGATCTTGGTGATCATGCCGCCGCGGCCGATCGAGCTGCCGGCGCCGCCCGCCATCAGCTCAAGTTCCGGCGTGCCTGCCACCGCCTCGTGGATGAACTGCGCGTCCGGATTCTTGCGCGGGTCGGCTGAAAACAGGCCCTTCTGGTCGGTCAGGATCACCAGCGCATCGGCATCGACCAGATTGGCCACCAACGCGCCCAGCGTGTCGTTGTCACCGAACTTGATCTCGTCGTTGACGACGGTGTCGTTCTCGTTGATGACCGGCACCACGCCCAGCCCCAGCAACGTCAGCAGGGTCGAGCGGGCATTCAGGTAGCGCTCGCGGTCGGCCAGATCGGCGTGCGTCAGCAGCACCTGCGCGCTGCCCAGGCCCTGCTCGCGCAAGCTGGTTTCGTAGATCTGCGCCAGGCCCATCTGCCCGACAGCGGCGGCCGCCTGCAGCTCGTGCAGCTCCTTGGGCCGCGTCGTCCAGCCCAGGCGCTTCATGCCTTCGGCGATCGCGCCGCTCGACACCATCACCACCTCGCGGCCCTGGCGCACCAGCGCCGCGAGCTGCACGCACCAGGCGTTGATCGCCTCGGCATCCAGGCCACGGCCCTCGTTGGTGACCAGGCTGGAGCCGACCTTGACGACGATGCGGCGGGCGTTCTTCAGAACTTCACTCATGGCAGGCGATTCGGGCAGGACGGGTCGGGCTGGAGGAGAAGGATCAGCGGAAGCGCGGGTCGTCGGAGGCCGGCAGGTAATTGGCCTCGTCCTCGCGCGGCGGTTCGACTTTCTTCGGAGCGGCCTTGCGGGTGGGCTTCTTCTGCGACGCAGCCTCGGCCGGTGCCGCAACAGCCTCCTCGACGAAACGCACGTCGGGCACCTCGATCGGCGGCGCGTTGAGCGCGGCGACATGCTCGTAGACGGCGCGGATGAGCTGCTCGCAGCCTTCGCGCGTCAGCGCCGAGATCTGGAACACCGGACCCTTCCAGCGCATGCGCTTCACGAAGTCCTTGACCTTGGCTTCGCGCTCCTCGACCGGCACCATGTCGAGCTTGTTGAGCACCAGCCAGCGCGGCTTGGCATGCAGCTCCGGGTCGTACTTCTTGAGCTCCTTGACGATCGCCTTGGCTTGCGCCACCGGATCGACGGCATCGTCGAACGGCGCCATGTCGATCATGTGCAGCAGCACGCGGGTGCGCTGCAAATGGCGCAGGAAGCGATGCCCCAGGCCGGCGCCTTCGGAGGCACCTTCGATCAAACCGGGCACGTCGGCGACCACGAAGCTCTGGCTCGGGCCGACCCGCACCACGCCCAGATTCGGGTGCAGCGTGGTGAACGGATAGTCAGCGATCTTTGGCCGCGCGTTCGAGATCGCGGCGATCAGAGTCGACTTGCCGGCGTTCGGCATGCCGAGCAGGCCGGCATCGGCCAGCACGCGCAGCTCCAGGCGCAGATTCTTGGTCTCGCCGGGCCAGCCGGGCGTCTTCTGGCGCGGCGCGCGATTGGTGCTGGTCTTGTAGTGCAGGTTGCCGAAGCCGCCGTCACCGCCCTTGGCGATCATGATCTTCTCGCCATCGACCAGCAGCTCGGCGATTCTTTCGCCGGTTTCGGTGTCGGTGATGATGGTGCCGACCGGCACGCGCAGCACGATGTCATCGGCAGCGGCGCCGTACTGGTCGGTGCCGCGACCGGATTCGCCGTTGCGCGCTTCGTGGCGGCGCGTGTAGCGGAAATCGATCAGCGTGTTGAGATTGCGGTCGGCCAGCGCGTAGACATGGCCGCCACGGCCACCGTCGCCGCCGTCCGGGCCGCCGAACGGGATGAACTTTTCGCGCCGAAAGCTTGCGCAGCCGGCACCGCCGTTGCCGGCGGTCACATCGATGGTGACTTCGTCAACGAATTTCATGGGATCACTCTCCAGGGCGAACCGCCCTTACTCACCACACATGCGTCACGGCGCCATTGACCCGGCAATGGGCCTATCACGCCGTCACGCATGGTAGCGAGACGATAGACAAAGCAAAAAGCCCCGGCAGGCCGGGGCTTGGGTGCTTGCGCTGCTGAAACGCTCAGACCGGCGTGATGATCACGGTCTTGCGGTTTGCTGCGCCCTTCACACCGAAGGAGATGGTGCCATTGACCAGCGCAAACAGCGTGTGGTCACGGCCCATGCCCACGTTCGGGCCGGCGTGAAAACGGGTGCCGCGCTGACGGACGATGATCGAGCCTGCGCTCACCACCTGGCCGCCGTAGGCCTTGACACCCAGCATCTTAGGTTGGGAATCGCGGCCGTTCCGTGTGGAACCGCCGCCTTTTTTCTGTGCCATGTTCTAGCTCCGTGGTTTCGGAAGAATCCGGTCGAGACGCGTGCTCAGGCCAGCACTGCGCTGATTTGCAGCTCAGTGTAGTTCTGGCGATGGCCTTGGCGCTTCTGGTAGTGCTTGCGACGACGCATCTTGAAGATGCGCACTTTGTCGTGTCTGCCTTGCCCCAGCACAATGGCCGTCACGGATGCGCCCTCAACCAAGGGAGTGCCAACCTTCAGCTCAGCGCCGCTACCGACGGCGAGCACTTGGTCGAACACAAACTCTTGGCCAACTTCCGCAGCAATCTGTTCTATCTTGATCTTCTCGCCGGCAACAACCTTATATTGCTTGCCACCGGTTTTTATGACCGCGTACATATCAGCCCTTTCAACAAATGATTTCGCAGCCGAATGCATCCAAACGCACCCAACGCGAAGCCTTCGATTGTACCACACGCAACACGCGTCTTTCATACCGCTCACAGGGCTCGGCGGCGCTTGTTCGCAGAGATGGTCCGCACGCCATGCGCCGAACGTGACGAGGTTCTTATAATCGCCGGGTTTGGCGCCTCGCGCCTTGTTGCACAGACCCCCGCCTCGTGAGCCTCGCTGCCCCTGTCACCCTGCATCCCACTCCGCACCAACTCATGGCGGCGGACATGGCCGAAGTGGACGCGGTCATCCACCGCCGTCTGGCTTCGGAAGTTGCGCTGATCAACCAGATCTCGCACTACATCGTCAGCGCGGGCGGCAAGCGCATCCGGCCCATGCTGGTGCTCCTGTTCGCCAAGGCGCTCGGCTTTGACGGTCCGGAACGCTTCGAGCTGGCCGCCATCGTCGAGTTCATCCACACGGCCACGCTGCTGCATGACGATGTGGTGGATGAATCCGAACTGCGTCGTGGCCGCGAAACCGCCAACGCGCTGTTTGGCAACGCCGCCAGCGTGCTGGTGGGCGATTTTCTCTACTCGCGCTCGTTCCAGATGATGGTGTCGATCAACCGCTTGCGGGTGCTCGAAGTGCTGGCCGACGCGACGAATGTGATCGCCGAAGGGGAAGTGCTGCAGTTGATGAACATGCACGACCCCGACATCAGCGTGGACGATTACCTGCGCGTGATCCGCTACAAGACCGCCAAGCTGTTTGAAGCCAGCGCGCGGCTGGGTGCGGTCATCGCCGATGCGCCGCCTGAGGTCGAAGAAGCTTGCGCCACCTACGGCCGCGCGCTCGGCACCGCCTTCCAGCTGGTCGACGATCTGCTCGACTATGAAGGTGCCACCGCCCAGCTCGGCAAGAACGTCGGCGATGACTTGCGTGAAGGCAAACCCACGCTGCCGCTGCTGGTCGCCATGCAGCAAGGCACGCCAGAGCAGCGCGAACTGATTCGTCATGCCATCCAGCATGGCGAGGTCGAACGTCTGCCCGATATCGTGACCATCGTGCGTGAAACAGGGGCGCTGGAAGCCACCCGTCTGGCCGCCCGCAGCGAAGCGCAAAAAGCCGAAGCACAGATTTTTGCGCTACCCCCTTCACAATTCAAAAATGCACTGCTACAATTGTGTTCTCAGTCGGTTGAGCGAACTTCTTGAAAAGAACGCAGCAAAATAGACACGGGGTGTAGCTTAGCCTGGTAGAGCGCTACGTTCGGGACGTAGAGGCCGGAGGTTCGAATCCTCTCACCCCGACCAGATAATAGATTGGACTTGCTTCAATTTCGCAAAAAAACCTGCAAACACATGTTTGCAGGTTTTTTTGTTTGTGCTGGCGAATTCTTTTTGCTGCCCGCCAGCGTAGTGACGCCAGCCTCAACTACAATCCGCAGCTGACGGGCCTCCCCGCATGGTGGCGCGGCCAACCGGGTCAGGTCGGGAACGAAGCAGCCCTAACCGTTTGCTGTCAGTGCCGGGGTTCAGGCTCGTCAACCTCATTTAAAAAAACCGCGCTCTGCGCGGTTTTTTGCTTTCTGGCTCGGCCTCAACAGCCAGAAACCACCACCCTACCCTTGTCGAGTCGCAACATGCGATCGCAACGGGCCGCAAGTTGCGGATCGTGCGTGACGATCACAAACGCCGTGCCCTGCTTGCGTGCCAGCCCGAGCATCAGCTCGAACACCTGCTGCGCGGTATCGCGATCCAGATTGCCCGTCGGTTCATCCGCCAGCACACAGGCCGGATCGGTGACCAAGGCACGAGCGATGGCCACCCGCTGGCGCTCACCACCCGACAACTCGCCCGGACGATGCAGCATGCGCGCCGCCAGACCGACGGCCGCCAAGCCACGCTGAGCCGCATCGCGAGCGGTGTCGATCTCCTCCCGGCGAATCATCAACGGCATCGCGACATTGTCGAGCGCGTTGAATTCGGGCAGCAGGTGGTGGAACTGGTAGATGAAACCGAGGTACTGGTTGCGCCAAAGGCCCTGCGCGGCCGCATCCATCTGCACGAAATCGCGCCCCATCAGGGCCACCCGCCCGGTGCTGGGTGCGTCCAGCCCGCCCAGCAGGTGCAGCAGCGTGCTTTTGCCCGAGCCGGATGAACCGACGATGGCCACGATCTCGCCGCGCCGCACCGTCAGATCAACGCCTTGCAGCACATGCAGCTCCAGCCCGTCCGGGCCGCCCTCGTGGTAGCGCCGGCCCAACCCGAGCGCCTGCAGCACGATGGGTCGATCGGTGGTGGCTTCACTCATAACGCAGCGCCTCGGCGGGATTGACACGGCTGGCGCGCCAGCTCGGATACAGCGTCGCGACAAACGCCAGCAGCAGCGAGATCAGCGCAATCGGCACGATGTCGGCCGCCTGCGGATCGCTCGGCATGCGCGTGATCAGATAGATGCTGCCCGGCAGGAAGCTGATGCCCAGCAGCCGCTCGATCGCCGGCACGATGACATCGATGTTCAGCGCCACCAGCAGGCCCAGGCCGACGCCGGTGCAGGTGCCGATCACCCCCGAAGCGGCGCCCTGCACCATGAAGATGCCCATGATCGAGTGCGGACTGGCGCCCAGCGTGCGCAGGATGGCGATGTCGGCGGTCTTGTCGGTCACCGTCATCACCAGCGTCGAGACCAGATTGAAGGCCGCCACCGCGACGATCAGCGTCAGGATGATGAACATCATGCGTTTCTCGATCTGCACGGCGTCGTACCAGGCGGCGTTGGTGCGGGTCCAGTCGCGCACGACGAAACGCTCGCCCAGCCGCGCCGCCAGCTCCTGGCCGACCTCGCGCGCCTGCTGCTGATCCACCAGCCGCAGCTGCACGCCCTGCGGACCGCCGGTGCGGAACAGCTTGGCGGCGTCGTCGATGTGCATCAGCGCCAGCCCCGAATCGTATTCATAGTGGCCAGCGCTGAAGGTGCCGACCACGGTGAGCTGCTTGAGGCGCGGCACCACCCCCGCCGGGGTGGTCTGACCGCTCGGCGTGACCAGCGTGATCACGTCGCCCTCCTGCACACCCAGGCTGCGCGCCAGCTCGCGCCCGAGGATCACGCCCCAGCCGCCCGGCACCAGGCGCTTGAACACGCCGTCGCGCAGCTGCGCCGCCAGCGGCGTCACGGTGGCCTCCAGGGCCGGATCGATGCCACGCACCATGGCACCGCGCATGTCCTCGCCGCGCGCGATCAGGCCCTGCGCGGCGACAAAAGGCGCGGCGGCCCGCACCTGCGGCTGCTGACGCGCCTGCCGGGCCACCGCCTGCCAGTCATCCAGCGGCGCACCGCCGGCGCCGTAGATCTCGACATGCGCGATGACACTGAGCATGCGTTCGCGCACCTCCTTCTGGAAGCCGTTCATCACCGACAGCACGATGATCAGCGCCGCCACGCCCAGCGCGATGCCCAGCATCGAGACGCCCGAGATGAAGGAGATGAAGCCGTTGCGCCGCCCGGCGCGTCCCGCACGGGTGTAGCGCCAACCGATGCGCATTTCATAAGGCCAGTTCATGGGGTCGGCATGCTACCTGAGGCCGGTGTACGCTCGGCGCTTCATCGCTCCGACTCCCCATGACCACCAATACCCCGGCCGCACCACAGGCAACGCCCTCTCGCCCCGTTCCCGCTGCACCCACGCCAGTCGCCGAGACAGCACTGCCTGCCTCGACCCGCAACGGTATTGCCGACGATGAGATCCGCGCTGAACAGCTGCAGCAGATGGCCGAGCGCAATCTGACCTCGGTCCGCAGCGGACTGGTGGGTGTGGTGGTGGTGCTGATCTCGCAAGCGCAAAGCGTGGCCTGGAGCGTGCTGCTGGGGTTTGCGGCGATCCGATTGCTCAATCTCTGGTATCACCATGTGGTCTGCAAGAAGGTCATCCGACTGGGCGCGACCGCAGCCTTGAAAGGCGGCGGCCTGGCTCAGCTTGAATGGGGCCTGCTCGCCACCGGCTGCACCTGGGGCTTGGCCGCGTGGCTGCTGCCGGACCGCATGGCCTCCGACCCGGCCGCCCACTTCCTGCTGCTGCTGCTGGTTGCCATCAATGGCGTGATGATCAACACCACCTCGCTGACGCGTCGGGCGGTGCTGTTCTTCGTTGTCAGCCTCTGGGGCATGGTGATGCTGCGGGCGCTCTGGATGCACGACGCCTATGCCCGCTATCTGTTTGCGGGCAGCTTGGCCTATGCCGCCATCTCGCTGGCGCACGGCATGCGGCTGCATGCGCAAAACCGCACCAGCATCGTCACCGAACTGCACAACCGCCGCTTGCTCGACACCGTGCGCCAAGCCCATCTGCGCGAGCAGGCCCAAAGCGCCGAACTGACGCGGGCCAATCAGGAACTCGCCACCGCGCTGGAGCGTGCCCATGCGCTGGCCTCGTATGACGAACTCACCGGCCTGCTGAACCGACGTGCCTTCAACGATCGTGCCAACGGCGAGCTCTCGGCGCAGCGCCGCCACGACGAGTTGTCATCGATGGCAATGGTCGATCTGGACCACTTCAAGGCCATCAACGACCAATACAGCTACCAAGTCGGTGACGAGGTGCTGAAACGCGTCGCCACCGCCCTGCAGACCACGCTGCGCGGCGCCGACATCCTGGCGCGCTGGGGCGGCGAAGAGTTCCTGATCTTCATGCCGCGTACCCAAGCCAGCGAAGGCTGCGCCGCCGCCGAACGCCTGCGTCAGGCGGTGCAACAAATCGACACCAAGGGCCTGCCCGCCGGACTGCGGCTGACAGCCTCACTCGGCGTGACTGAAATGCACACCGGCATGACGCTGGAAGCCGGTATCGCCCGCGCCGAGCGTGGCCTCTACGCCGCCAAAACCGGCGGCATCAATCGCATCTGCCTGGCCGGGCCGAACCAGATCCTGGTCGAGGTACCGCCCGCCGCCAATGCCACCAGCCCCGCACGCGACTGAACCATGCCTCGCTCCCCGATGGGCCTTCATTGGCTGATCCCGCACGCCTCGGCCGCCTCTGACGCCGGCGCGGCCGCCCTCGCCACCTTGCAGTGGCCCAATCTGAGCCAGTTGCTGGCACGCCTGAGCGCCACCGACCGCAGCGAAGGCGACGAATACACCCTCAGCATGCCGCATGAACGGGTGCTGGCCCGACTGCACGGCTGGCAAGGCGAGGACGGCCGCTGGCCGTTCGCCGCCTGGGCCGCGCAACAGGACGGCTGCCTGAGCGACCGCCCGGATGACCTGGCCGACGGCTGGGGCCTGATCACGCCCTGCCACTGGCACGTCGGCAGCGATTCGGTGTCGCTGATCGACCCGGCCGCGCTGGCACTCGGCGCTGATGAGTCGCGCGCGCTGCTCGACGCCCTGCGGCCGTCGTTCGAAGCCGAAGGCTGGCAGCTGCAATGGGGCGCGCCGCTGCGCTGGTACGCCCGCCACGCGGTGCTGGCCGAGCTGAAGACCGCCTCGCTGGAGCGCGCCATCGGCCGCAACCTCGACCTGTGGCTGCGCGGCAAGGATCCCGACGCGCGCCGCCTGCGTCGGCTGCAGGTCGAAGCGCAGATGCTCTGGCACGAACACCCGGTCAACGAGACCCGCGAAGCACGCGGCGCGCTGGCCGTCAACTCGTTCTGGCTCAGCGGCTGCGGACGGCCGCAGCCGAGCCAGCAGCCCGCCGAGCTGCAGATCGACACCAGCCTGCCCGCCACGATGCTGGCCGGCGACTGGGCCGGCTGGTGCGAAGCCTGGCGCGCGCTCGACGCCGGAGCGATCGCCGCGCTGCTGGCGCGTGCCCAGCGCGGCGAGGCCGTCACGCTGACCTTGTGCGGTGAACGCCACGCCCAGACTTATGAATTGCGCCCGCGCGGCTGGCTGACAGGCTTGCGCAGCCGCTGGCAGCCGCCCGCCGTCGGCGCGCTGCTCGCGGCACTTTGATTGGTTCCGATGACCCCACAGATCGATATCCGCGATGTGCCGCCCCGCGCCGCCTGGGCGCTGGAGCAAGCCGGCATCCACCCGCTGCTGGCACGGCTCTACGCCGCGCGCGGCATCCGCAGCAGCAGCGAGCTGGACGACAACCTGGCGCTGCTGCTCTCGCCCGCCGAGCTGCTCGGCGCGCTGGATGCCGGCCGCTTGCTGGCCGATGCGATCGCCGCCGAGCGCCGCATCGTCATCGTCGCCGACTACGACTGCGACGGCGCCACCGCCTGCGCCCTGGCGCTGCGCGGCCTGGCGATGCTGGGCGCGCGCCCCGACCACCTCAGCTACATCGTGCCGGACCGCGCCATCCACGGCTACGGCCTGACGCCGGCCATCGTCGATCTGGCGCTGGCCTTGCCGCAGCAGCCCGAGCTGATGATCACGGTCGACAACGGCATCGCCAGCGTCAGCGGCGTGCAGCACGCCCGCGAACACGGCATGCAGGTGCTGGTGACCGACCACCATCTGCCGGCGGTGGAACACGGCCAGGTCGTGCTGCCGGCAGCCGACGTGATCGTCAATCCGAGCCAGCCGGGCTGCCGCTTTGCCAGCAAGTCGATCGCCGGTGTCGGCGTGATGTTCTACGTGCTGCTGGCCTTGCGCGCCGAGCTGCGCGAGCGCGGCGCCTTCGACGCCAGGAACCAGCCCCGCCTGGACACGTTGCTCGATCTGGTCGCGCTCGGCACCGTCGCCGACGTCGTCAAGCTCGATGCCAACAACCGCCGGCTGGTGTCGCAGGGCTTGAAGCGCATGCGCGCCGGGCGCATGCAACCCGGCATCGCGGCGCTGTTCGCGGCGGCCGGGCGCAACCCGCAGCGCTGCAGCACTTTCGATCTGGGTTTCTCGATCGGCCCGCGCCTGAACGCCGCCGGCCGGCTGGCCGACATGCGGCTGGGCATCGAATGCCTGCTGACCGACAACCCGAGCCGCGCCGCCGAGCTGGCGCGCTCGCTGGACGCCATCAACCGCGAACGCCGCGAAGTCGAAGCCGGCATGCGCGAGCAGGCCGAGAACCTGCTCGACCACCTGATGCCCGAAGGTGAGCCGCCACCGGCGCTGGTGCTGTTCGACCCGGAATTCCACGAAGGCGTGGTCGGCATCGTCGCCGGGCGGCTGAAAGACCGGCTGCACCGCCCGACCTTCATCTTTGGTGTCGGCGCCGACGGGCTGCTGAAGGGCTCGGGGCGCTCCATTCCCGGCTTTCATCTGCGCGACGCGCTCGATCTGATCGCCAAGCGCCATCCGCAGGTGCTCAAGCGCTTCGGCGGCCACGCCATGGCGGCCGGCTGCAGCATCGACGAAGCCGACTTCGACACCTTCGACATCGCGCTGCAGCAGATTGCGCTCGAGCAGCTCGACGCCGCCACGCTGCAGCGCCACCTGGCCACCGACGGGCCGCTGCCGCCCGACTGCTTCGACGCCAGCGTGGTGCGCCTGCTCGACGAGGCGGTCTGGGGCCAGGCCTTCGAGGCGCCGATCTTCGTCGACGAGATGGACGTGATCTCGCAGCGCCTGGTCGGCGAGCGGCACCTGAAACTGGCGGTGCGCCATGCCGGTGCAGTGCGCGATGCGATCTGGTTCGGCCACGCCGAGCCGGTGCCGAGCCGGGCGCGCATCGCCTACCGGCTCAGCGTCGATGAGTTTCAGGGCCGCCAGCGGGTGCAGATGGTGGTGGAGGCCATTGCAGAATAGAAAATTCTCTGCATGACATTCAGGTGACGTTGCATGAAAACATCTGAATGATTTTCCCAGGGTGCTGAATCAGGCACGCCAAGGCAATTTCAAGAAGATGAAATATTTTGTCTCTAGCCTTGGCGTTGCTCTGACTGCGGATAACCGCAAGCATTTCAAAACCCTGCTGGAATCATCAAAAATGCAACTCAACGCTCGCAAGACCATTCTCGCTTCGGCTCTGGCCATGGCCGGCGCCATCGCTCCGACCGCCGTGTTTGCACAAGCCGCTGAATTCACCTGGTACGGCCGCCTTGATCTGGCGCTGGAAAGCAACAGCAACGGCGCTGTCAGCCGCATGGCGGTGCAAAACTTTTCTTCCCGTCTGGGTGTGCGTGGCGAGCACAAGCTTGCCGCTGACCTGAGCGGTATTTTCCAGGTCGAAACCGGCATTGCCCCGGACGACACGGCGCAAAGCAAGACGCTGGCAAGCCGCAACAGCTTTGTCGGCCTGAAGAGCGCTGCCGCCGGCACCATCATCATGGGCACGCACGACATGCCACTCAAGTCGCTGGAAGGCACCGCCTATGCGCTGTGGGGCGAAGGTGACCTGGAAGAATTGATCATTCACGGCAAGGCTTCGCGCGCCGCCATCGGCAGCACCGTATTCGACAACGCACATACCCGCAAGACCAACGTGCTGCTGTACACCAGCCCGAAGTTTGCCAACATCGTTGCCAAGGTTGCTTATTCGCCTGATGAAGCCAAGGTTGCTGCCGCTGGCGCTGTGCCGAGCTACAGCAAGTCGATGTACGGCGCTTCGGTTGAATACAACGACGGCATGTTCAACGGTGGTTTTGCAACCCAGGCCCAGGAGAATTTCAACGCTCCGACGGCGACCGTGAATGGCGCCACCATGAAGGCCAACAAGGTCACCGGCGGCATCAGCATTGATGCGTTGACGGTCGGCATTGCCATGAGCAAGCTGGATAACAGCCTGGGCAAGAAAACCAGCAACTGGCTCGCCACCACCACCTACGCACTGGGCGCTACCACGCTGAAGGCCAGTTTCGGCAAGTCGAGCGAATCGTCTTCGGGCGCTGCTGACGAATTGTCGGCTGTGGCCCTCGAAGCGGACTACGCTTTCGACAAGAGCTTCACGCTGTACACCTACTACACCCGCATCACCAACGGCACCAAGGCCAAGGGTTCGTTTGCTGCGGCAGACAACTTCCCTGCCGTGGTCAATGCTGGTGATGATCCGCACGCACTGGGCCTCGGTATCCGTTACAACTTCTGAAGTAACCAACGCCCATGTCTACCTTCATCTGTCACCCTGCGACTTACCTGGCACCACTGATCTTGTGTCTGGCCGGCTGCGCCAGCACGCCAACCGGTGCGGCGGATACCTATACCTTCGGCCTGTGGGGCGACATGCCCTACAAGAAGGCCGGCGACGCGCCCAAACTGCCGGCGGTCTTGCAAAGCATCAACCAGTCAAACATTGCATTCTCGATTTACGACGGCGACATCAAGGATGGCAGTTCGAAATGCACCGACGAGGTGTATACCGAAGCGCTCACCATGTTTGGCAGCTTGACCAAACCGGTCGTATATATCCCGGGCGACAACGAATGGACCGATTGCCACCGCAGCAACAATGGTGGTTTCAATGCGCTGGAGCGCCTGGCGCATATCCGCAAGGTGATGTATCCCACGCTCGACAGCCTCGGCCAGAGCACCCTGCCGCTGGAGCACCAAGGCAAGGCTGCTGGTGACAAATACATCGAGAATGTGCGCTTCTCGTATGGCCCGGTGATGTTCGTCGGCATGAATGTACCGGGCAGCAACAACAACGTCATCATGAGTGCCAAGGAGTGCAGCCACAAGAGCGCCCGCACCGCCGAACAATGCGATGCATCGAACGCCGAATATCTTGAACGTGACGCTGCCAATATCACCTGGATGGAGCAGTCATTCCAGCAAGCCAAGGACAGCCATGCGCGCGGTGTGGTGCTGGTGATTCAAGCCGACCCGGGCTTTGATTTGCCAGAAACTGAAGAAGTGGATGAGAGCCTGCTGCCCGAGTTCAGTGGCTATCGCAACTTCATCGCCAATATCGAGAAGCAGACCATCGCGTTCAACGGCCAGGTGCTGCTGGTGCACGGCGACACGCACTTCTTCAAGCTCGACAAGCCGCTCTACAGCCCGACCAGACTGCTGCCCAACTTCACCCGGCTGCAGACCTTTGGCAGCCCGAGCCTGCATTGGGTCAAGGTGACGGTGAATCCGCAATCCGAGCAAGTGTTCCAGATCGAACCGGTGATTGTCGCTCAGCCCAAGTAACTATACCCTGACCGATTCAGACGGTGGCAGGCTGATGCACTGACTCACCTGCACCGTCCTGCCACAGGCTGCGTTATGACACATTCGACTGCTGCAGCAAGGCACAGCAGCACATAGTCATGCACCACAGGGATGCGCGATTACCCTGACGGTCACCTTTCAAAGGTTAATTCGCACATTTCGTGCTTGCCATGGCGGTTTCAGTGAAACCAACAACACGGAGCAACACCATGGCAGTCTTGAAAGTCGGTCTCGGGCACGCCACCACGGCCGCTGAAGCGGTCGCTGGCGCGATGCGCAACACCCCACGCCCCGAATTGGCGCTGGTATTTTGCGCTTATGGTTGCGACCCGCAGCAGGTATATGCCGAGGTGCGCCGGGCTGTGGGCGAAAAAGCTGCCATCATCGGCGGCTCGACCGCTGGCGAGTTTTCCAGTGCGATGCCCACGCCGCAAAATGACAGCGTGGTGGTGATGACGCTGCAGAGTTCTTATCTGAGCGTCGGGGTCGGCGTTGGTGAAAACCTCAGTGGCGATCCGCAAGGCTGTGCCCGCGCGGCGGTGGCCGGTGCGCACCGCACATTACCTTCGAACCCGACCGTGATGTCGCTGATGCTGCTGGCGCTCGACAGCAAGAAAACTGCCGACGCTTCGCGCCTGAAACCCTTTGTGAATCTGATTCTGCCGGACGGCTGCACCGGCCAGGAAGAAGCCTTCATCCGCCATTTGATCGAGGAGGCCAGCAACGTCGCGCGGATCGTGGGTGGCTCCACCGCCAACAATTTCAGCAGCAC
Organism: Leptothrix sp. (in: b-proteobacteria); assembly: GCA_041083665.1. GTDB lineage: Bacteria > Pseudomonadota > Gammaproteobacteria > Burkholderiales > Burkholderiaceae_C > Sphaerotilus. The sequence continues at coordinate 123,756 of JBFPGZ010000007.1, read as the reverse complement.
CGACAGTTTCCAGTTTGGCAACGGCGTGCACCGCAACAGCGGCGTGGTCGCCACTTTAAGCAGCGGCCTGAAAATCGGCACGGCGATGGGGCACCCCTATTATCCGGCCGAGGTCGGCGCGGTGGCCACGCGCACCAGTGGCCGGATCGTGCATGAGTTTGATGGCCGCCCCGCCGCCGAGGTGGTGAAAAGCCTTTATGGCGTGCCGGAGCTGAGCGCCGAGCTGTTTGCGCAGAAACCGTTCGGGCTCAAATCATCCGACGTGTTCGGTGAATACACCATCAAGAGCATCATGTCGGCCCAGCCGGACGGCAGCGTGACCTTTTATGCTGAAGTCCCGGAAGGCGCCTACCTGCGCCTGATGAAAACCGACCGGCAATATGCCATCGACAGTTACCGCAGCACGCTGCAGCGCGCCATTGCCGACGCCGGCAGCCCGAAAAAAATCGGCGCCATCATTGTTTTCAACTGCATCCTGCGCCATCTTTTGAAATGCCGCATCGATATCAACGACCTCGACATCCTGCGTGAAGTGGCCGGCGACACACCGATGATCGGCTTCAATACCTTTGGCGAACAGGGCAACACGCTGGGCGGCGCAATCGGGCATTACAACCAGACCGCCACGGTGCTGGTGCTGGGGGATGAGCTGATTTCGCAGTGAAGTGAGGCAGGCGGCACCACTCGGTCACCGCCGCCAACGCTCTGACTCAACCAATCACAGCCAGGCCCTCACGGCATGAAACAATAGTCCGATACAGATGGCTGCCTATTATTTCAGCCAATTTAACAGGAACAGCATTTCCAATCTGCCTCATTGCTTCGCCCCACGCACCCGTCACCAGAAAATCTCTGGGAAATGTCTGAATCAACTTTGCTTCATAGACGGTAAAGTACCGTACCGACCCATCGTCATAGCGAATCATGTTCTCTCCGCCAGGCACGCCATGACCGCCAGCCTTGATGGTTTTTGATGGCTGATCTATCTCGCTGCCTGTATGACCAGGATACGTTCTGGCGCCATCCTTGAAAATATGGCCATCAATTCCATGCGAGTCTTCCGGATGCGGGACACCGACAAGGCAGTCTCTAACCGTCTGCCACGGCTTCTCCTCTGGAGGAAAAATTCCATACTTTTTTTCAAGTGCCATGGCGAGATTTGAATCTTTTTGAATTGGCAACCGATGTCGACGCCAATATTCGCCAGTCACAAATTTATCCCAGTTCAAACGATCTTCCGAGTGCGTTGAATTTGGGAAACTCCATGCCATGCGCAAATCAGCGCGTGTCCCGACGATGACAACCCGCTCTCGTTTCTGAGGTACTCCATGGTCAGCGGCATTGAGCAGCTTATATTTTACGTCATATCTGATGCCATCATGTTTTTTCCCATCAATCCTCTTCAGTCTCTCCAGATGACTTTCCCAACTTTCCTGCCAATAGATTTGACAACCCGGATAAGTCAATCTCAAAATAATATAATTAAAATACTCTGAGAACGAATCCCTCAACAGTCCTTTGACATTTTCAAAAACAAATGCTTTCGGCTGCAGTGATTCGATCGCCTTGATCGCATAAGGAAACATGTCACGGCTATCTTGATGCGCCTTATGCTTGCCACCCAATGAAAATGGTTGACATGGTGGTCCGCCCGCGACCACATCAATGCCATCAAGCGCAGAGAAGTCAAAGTTGGCAATGTCACCCTGAAAAACAAGGTTCCGATTAAAATTCAGCCGTAAAGACGCGCACGCATCCTTGTTGAATTCGACAAAAGACGCATGTTCAAATCCAGCCAACTCCAGACCTTTGGCGAGTCCACCTGCGCCAGAAAACAACTCCAAGGATCGCATCGTCATTTCTTCAACGTATTCAAATGGCTTTCAATATTGGAAATGATTTTATTTTTATCATTTGCCATTCCATTGCATTTATCAGCCCATGATCTGCCGGCATGAATCACATCCCAATCTGATCTGGCCTGTTCATAGCGGCCACTGCCGGGGTCATGATTGCCAAACCCATCAAGGGCAACATTCCACAGCGGACGATTCAACTTGATGAGCGCCGCTTCAATCGTGCTGATCATGTCCGACCCGGCATCTTCAAATATCATGAAGCGGCACATGAAGTGTTCAATCTGCAACTCGGCGCCCATGGCAACGCTTCTGCCATGCTCTCTCAATCGACGATGCAGCTCATCATTTTTACTGCCTGCATCACCAGAGGTTCTTGACTGACGCCAACCCTTCGGGACCGCTTTTCCGACATAAATCGGAAAGTCGTACGACAGTCGATTCAGTTCGGCATATCTTTTGTACAGCAAATTATCGCCAATGTAATAAATGGCATAAACACCTGTACCCAAAAATTTCTCAGGCGGAGGAAGTGTGTGGACCGGTGTTCCATTGAAGAATCGAACCGCGTCTTTGACCAACTCTACAAAAGCATCGTTTTTGTAGACATGCTTACTTCTGTCAAAAGCAATTGATTGCATCATTACCACAAACCATAAAATGGCGGTGATTGTATCACAATCAAAAACTCAACTCATATTCAGCAAGTCCACAAAATCAAACACGATTCATTATCTAATATGGAACACCATACCGGCTCTATTTATCCAGATGCAGTCATCAAACACCGATCCGCGTCTTCGCCGCCAGATACTCCCGCTTCAACCGTGCCACCAGCTCCGCCGCCGGCAGCACCGCGTCAATCACGCCAATACCCTGGCCGCAGCCCCAGATATCCTTCCAGGCTTTCTTGGCGTCGCCGCCGAAGTTCATTTTGGTCGGGTCGCTCTCGGGCAGGTTATCCGGGTCGAGGCCGGCGGCGCGGATGGAGGGTTTCAGGTAATTGCCGTGCACGCCGGTGAACAGGTTGCTGTAGACGATGTCGTCGCTGTCGCCATCGACAATGGCCTGTTTGTAGGCCTCGCTGGCGCGCGCCTCCAGGGTGGCGATGAAGGCCGAGCCGATGTAAGCCAGGTCCGCCCCCATCGCCTGCGCGGCCAGGATGGCGCCGCCCGAGGCGATCGAGCCTGAGAGCGCCAGCGGGCCGTCAAACCACTGGCGGATTTCCTGGATCAGCGCAAACGGGCTCTTCACGCCGGCATGGCCGCCCGCGCCGGCCGCCACCGCAATCAGGCCGTCGGCGCCCTTCTCGACCGCCTTGTGCGCAAAGGCGTTGTTGATGATGTCGTGCAGCACGATGCCGCCCCAGCCGTGCACGGCGTCGTTGACGTCGGTGCGCGCGCCCAGCGACGTGATCACCACCGGCACCTTGTACTTGGCGCACAGCGCCATGTCGTGCTCCAGCCGGTCGTTGCTCTTGTGCACGATCTGGTTGATGGCAAACGGCACGGCCGGCGCCTCAGGATGCGCGGCGTTGTGGGCGGCGAGCGTTTCAGTGATCTCGGCCAGCCAGTCGTCGAGCTGATCTGCCGGGCGGGCGTTCAGCGACGGCATCGCGCCGACGATACCGGCCTTGCATTGCTCGATCACGAGCTTGGGGTTGCTGATGATGAACAGCGGCGAGCCGATGACGGGCAGGGTGAGGTTCGCAAGGATGGGCGGGAGGGACAAGGCAGTCTCCTGATCGTAGGGCGAAGGAACGGTCGGGCCAGTGTGCCTTTTCCGGGGGCGCAGACGTGTCGCTCAGGCGCCAATCTTGAGAGGACGACGCCCTGGACACGCCCATCGGCAAACAATAGAAACCTGGACCTGACAGAAGGAGGTTCCGAATGGGTACGCCGTACGAACAGGATGTGGTGGCATGGGCCATGGAGCAGGCCGCGCTGCTGCGTGCAGGCAAGCTCTCGGCCATCGACATCGAGCACATCGCCGAGGAGATCGAGGACGTGGCCAAGAGTGAACAACGCGAGCTGGCCCGCCGCATGGCGGTGCTGCTGGCGCACCTGCTGAAGTGGCAGCAGCAGCCAGAACGGCGGGGCAGCAGCTGGACCAGCACAATCAGGGTCCAGCGCAAGGCCCTTGCACGGGCACTGCGTACGACGCCCAGCCTCACAGCGTCACTGAGCGATCCGGATTGGTTAGAAGGCACGTGGGACGATGCCGTCAGCAAGGCCATTGAAGAGACCGGGCTCGACAACTTCCCTGAGGTTTGCCCGTGGCCGATGGATCAGGTGCTGTCGGTGGAGTTTCTGCCTGAGGTTTGAGGCTCTCTGACGCGAACGCGGACGAACGATCGGCCTCGCACCGATCCAAACTCTGTCCCGCGTCAGCGATGACAACTCATTTGCCAAGCCATTGCTCCGCCCTGCCACGTAGACAGCCTCAGCCATCAACACGGCGCCGCGTGCCACGCCGAGCCGCGATACCGTGCATTTGCGCTGCGGTCAGTTCGGCTACCCTCTAACCGAATATGGACAATCCGAAATGATCGACGTAAGCTGCGCCCAGCGATGACAGGCAAGGAGGGCCGGCATACCATGATTTCACGCCGACACAACCAGCCCCAGCGCCCATGTCACGCTAGCCCACCGACGGCCACCCTGCCCGATCACACCATGTTCATGCTCATAAAACAAGAATGGGTGTTATCAGACAAACCATGTTGTTATGGGACATATCGCCATATTGTTGAACATGAGTCGTCCATCCACAACAAGTTACGCATACCCAGAGCACCCACATGAATTATTTGGTCAATACACTAAAGCAGATTGCAGCAACCTCCCCTCTTGATAGTTTTAAGTGGACAATTCCAGGAAGTTGCCCTGTTGCTATTCCAGAAGCCAATCAAAGCGGTTATGCGAAAAATGTTCATTTGAAAGAGAACTTTCACAGCATTATTGGGCTCGACCAGACACTGGAAAGCCACTACTGGGTCATACAAAAGTGGGGCGGAATAGGGTCATTCAAGAAAAATGAAAAGAACGATCATCGCATTAGAAGTTTCATGGAAGAACTTGGGAGGGAAAAGCTAACAAGAAGATCATTTGAGTGCATCTCTTCTCTATCAAAAGTTGCGTCATTCATCGACCACAACACATACGTCATTTACGACTCTCGTGCGATTTACTCACTTAATTGGCTGCTTTTTAACTACTCCAGTAAGCAGAATCTATTCCCGCAACCCGTTGGGCGCAGTTCCGATTTGGCGAAGTATGATATGCAGACCATTTTTCGCCTTACCAAGCGCCATTTCAAATTCTGGCCTTACAAAGATGCATTTCACGAATACTGCAAACTTATAAAGCACTTGTCCCCGAAAATATTTGGTGCTGACAGTAAGCCATACAAACTGGAAATGTTGCTTTTTATGATTGCGCCCACTTTGATAATTCAGGATATCGAAAATACAGTTACACTCGAAATCAAAAAAATGCATAACCTGGCAGTCCACACGGACGCTGCACGATAACGCCGCGCAGCGTCGGAGACTTTTACGTTGGGTGTCCATGAAAAATATCGTTCCGACGATCATAATTTGCGGAGCTTCCTTCTCCACACTCGCAGATCCACAGTTTTCGGATGATGTACCTAGGTTTATAGGGCGTCGCGAGTCCTGCGATCACTGGTGCAGCGAACGAGGATACGACCGAGAACAGCAAGCAGAGATCGGTTGGGTTGTTTGCCAAAGCTGCGTCGGAACGGACTCAGAACTTGCCCATCTCAAAGATAAATACAAAAACCAAGTAGATGTTCAAGAATCTTTGGCTTAGTACGAGCCGTACCATCGAGCCGGCAGATAAGTCAAAAGCAAGAAATTTTTGTCAAAGCACCAAGAAGCCAAAATGGCGTCAATAACCTTGCCGCCCAACCATTCCGGTTAGTTTTGTTAGACCACCACCAAAACCACATGCCCATCATCACCCGCGAAGCCTGCCAAACCGACGTTCCTGCCATCGCGGAACTGTTTGATTTGTATCGCCAGTTCTACGAGCAGGAGCCCAATCAGCCATTGGCGCTGGCTTTCATCACTGAGCGCCTCGCCAAGCAGGAATCCGTCATCCTTGTGGCGGAAAGCAATCAGTCGGGTCTAGTTGGTTTTTGCCAGCTCTACCCAACGTTTTGCTCGGTTGAGGCCAAGCCCATCTACGCGCTTTACGACCTTTTCGTACTGCCATCCGCACGCAAGGGTGGTGTCGGGCGCTTGCTGCTTTTAGCCGCCGAGGCTCAGGCGGCCAAGGCAGGCAAGGTCCGCATGGACCTCACCACCGCGAAGGCCAACAAGGCGGCCCAGTCTCTGTACGAATCACTCGGCTGGGTCCGCGACGATGTGTTCTTGGCGTACAGCCGGCGCGTGGCGCAACCATAGGCGCGTCAAGTGCTGCTTTGCCTGACCTGACTGTTCTGGACAATCCAAAATGCCGGACGTAAGCTGCGCCCACCGCTGAAAGGCAAGGAGGGCTGCAGCCGATGTCGCACGAACCACATCCGACGCAAGCGGACTGGGATCTGTATCGAGCCCTGCGCGAGCAGTGGACCCATGAAGACAATCTCGTCAACCATCGTCTGATGTGGCTGATCCTGTCCGAGGGTCTGTTGTTCACCGCCTATGGAACGCTTTCAACCGCCAAGCTCCACTGGCTGGTGTTTGGTTTTCCATTTTTCGGCATGACGGTGGCGGGCGTCATCGGGGTCAGCATTTTCGCGGCACTGGCTGCGACGGAGGAGATTGCCCACCAATACGAAGTGGCCGGTCTGGCCAGGCTGTGCAGCCTCACACCCAGCCAGCACGTCGGCAATCGTGGCAAGTGGGCCGCACAATCCCTTCCGTTTGTCTTCGGGGCATTTTGGCTGCTCGCTATGGCCGGCGCCTTCGGGTCGTAGCCGGGTTGCGCTCGGACTCAAACCTTAATCAACCCAATGGAGACACAAACAAATGACTGAAAGAACGGGAAGCTGCCTTTGCGGCGCGGTGAGTTTCAAGCTCGCGACAGAACCCATGGCGACCCGAATCTGCTGGTGTCGCGACTGCCAGCATCTCGCCGCAAATGGCACGGTCAACCTGCTCGTTGCTGCGGAGGGGCTGTCCATCACCGGAACATTATCCGAGCACACAAAAACGGCGGACAGCGGCAATCAGGTGACTCGGCAGTTCTGCCCGGTTTGCGGAACACACCTGTTTGCCAAGTCTTCGGCTCGCCCGCAATTCAGAGTACTGCGCGCCGGCAATCTCGACGATTCATCCTCTATCCAGCCAACCATGAATATTTGGGCGGCCAGTGCGCCCACTTGGGCATGCCTTGACCCGTCCATTGAGCGCGTGGAGCAGCAGCCCCTGCCACCCAAGCCAGCGCCGACTTCCGGCCAGGCCTGACAGAAAGTTCGAAACACGCGCCCAACCGGAGATGAATCGTGAAAATCACCGTTGAAACCATTGTCAAAGCGCCCATCGCCAAAGTCTGGAGCGCCTACACGACACCAGAAGACATCAAGCAGTGGAACACGGCGTCCGATGACTGGCACACCACCGAATCCACGGTTGATTTGCGGGTTGGCGGCGCATTTAGCTCACGCATGGAGGCCAAAGACAAAAGCTTTGGTTTTGACTTCGCCGGAACCTACACAAAGATCGTACCGAACGAGCTGATTGAGTATTCGTTCGGAGATCGGAGCGGCGCGGTCGAGTTCAACACCGTGGCAAACGGTGTTGAAGTTCGAATTACCTTTGATGCTGAACTTGAAAATGCTGTGGAACAACAGCGTCAAGGATGGCAAGCCATTCTGGACAATTTTGCCAAGCATGTCGAAGCGCAGCCGTAGCGGCTGCATCGTTGCAATGCAGCCGCACCATCAGTCAATCAATATCAGAACGCGTCCAGCGGCATCGCGCAGGCTGATTCACCGCCCGTCACGATGCTGTCGCGCAGGCCCGGCACCTTGACCAGGATGTGCTCGGCGTAGAACTGCGCGGTGGCGATCTTGGCTTGCATGAAGGCGACGTCATCGCCTTCGTTCAGGCAATCCTGCGCCGCCAGCAGTGCACGGCCCATCTGCCAGCCGGCCATCAGGTTGCCGGCCAGCATCAAGTACGGCACCGAGCCGGCGAACACCGCGTTCGGGCTGGCCTTGGTGTTGCCGGCGACGAACTCGACCACCTCGATGAAGGCCAGCCGCGCCGCCGTCAGGCGACGCGCAAAGGACTGCGCGGCCTGGCTGTCGCGGGCGGCCAGCGCCAGCTCGGTCAGCTCGATCTGCGCGGCGATCGCCTTGGCCGACTGGCCGCCGTCGCGCGAGGTCTTGCGGCCGATCAGGTCGTTGGCCTGGATCGCGGTGGTGCCTTCGTAGATGGTCAGGATCTTGGCGTCGCGGTAGTACTGCGCCGCGCCGGTTTCCTCGATGAAGCCCATGCCGCCGTGCACCTGCACGCCCAAAGACGTGACTTCCAGGCTCATCTCGGTCGAGAAGCCCTTGATCAGCGGCACCATGAATTCGTAGAACAGCTGGTTCTGCTTGCGCGTGTCGGCATCCGGGTGATGGTGCGCGGCGTCATAGGCGGCACCGGCCACCAGCGCCAGCGAGCGGCAACCCTCGACGTAGGCGCGCATCGTCATCAGCATGCGGCGCACGTCCGGGTGGTGAATGATGGCGGCGGACCCGGCCACCGAGCCATCCACCGGACGCGACTGCACGCGATCACGCGCATAGCTGACCGCCTTCTGGTAAGCGCGCTCGGCCACCGCGATGCCCTGCACACCCACCGCAAAGCGGGCGGCGTTCATCATGATGAACATGTATTCCAGGCCACGGTTTTCCTGGCCGACCAGATAGCCGACCGCACCACCGTGGTCGCCGAACTGCAGCACCGCCGTCGGGCTGGCCTTGATGCCCATCTTGTGTTCGATGGACACGCAGTGCACGTCGTTGCGCGCGCCCAGGGCGCCATCGGCACCGACCATGAACTTGGGCACGATGAACAGGCTGATGCCCTTCACGCCTTCCGGCGCGCCGACCACGCGTGCCAGCACCAGATGGACGATGTTCTCGGCCATGTCGTGCTCACCGTAGGTGATGAAGATCTTGGTGCCGAAGATCTTGTAAGTGCCGTCCGGCTGCGGATCGGCCTTGGTGCGCACTGCGGCCAGATCGGAGCCGGCTTGCGGCTCGGTCAGGTTCATGGTGCCGGTCCAGCGGCCCTCGACCATCGGCGTCAGGTAGGTGGCTTTTTGCTCGTCGGTGCCGGCGGTGAGCAGCGCTTCGATAGCGCCATCGGTCAGCAGCGGGCACAGCGCAAAGCTCAGATTGGCGCTGTTGATCATCTCGATGCAGGCCGCACCGATCGCCTTGGGCAAGCCCTGGCCGCCAAAATCAGCCGGATGCTGCAGGCCTTGCCAGCCGCCAGCGCCAAACTGCTGGAACGCGTCCTTGAAACCCGGCGTGGTGGTGACGACGCCGTCTTTCCACGATGACGGGTTCTTGTCGCCTTCAAAGTTCAGCGGCGCGACCACGTTCTCGTTGAACTTGGCGCACTCTTCCAGCACGGCTGCGGCGGTTTCGAGGCCGGCGTCTTCAAATTCGGGGATCTGGGTCAGCTGTTCCAGGCCGGCCAGTTCTTTCATGCCAAACAGGAAATCTTTGACAGGGGCGCGATAGGTCATGATTTATCTCCTTCCACACAAAACAAAGGCGCCGCAACCAATCAGTTGGGCGCCCTGGACAGACCGTGGTGTCAATCACCGGCGGTCAAGTCAAACATCACATCAGAGCGATTTCACCAGCTCGGGCACGGCGGTGAACAGATCGGCCTCAAGGCCGTAGTCGGCCACCGAGAAGATCGGCGCTTCCGGATCCTTGTTGATCGCGACGATCACCTTGGAATCCTTCATGCCGGCCAGATGCTGGATCGCGCCCGAAATGCCGGCGGCGATGTAGAGCTGCGGCGCCACGATCTTGCCGGTCTGGCCCACTTGCCAGTCGTTCGGCGCGTAGCCGGCATCAACGGCAGCGCGGCTGGCGCCTAAAGCGGCACCGAGCTTGTCTGCCAGCGGCATCAGCACTTCGTTGAACTTGTCGCTGGAGCCCATCGCCCGGCCGCCCGAGACGATGATCTTGGCGGCGGTGAGTTCAGGCCGGTCGTTCTTGGTCACTTCGCGGCCGATGAAGGCGCTCTGGCCCGAATCGGCCACGGCAGCGAGGCTCTCAATCGCGGCGCTGCCACCGGTCGCGGCAGCGGCATCAAAGCCGGTGGTGCGCACCGTGATGACCTGCACCTTGTCGCTGCTCTGCACGGTGGCGACCGCGTTGCCGGCGTAGATCGGGCGCTCGTAGGTGTCGCTGCTGACGACCTTGCTGATCTCGCTGATCTGCGCGACATCGAGCTTGGCGGCGACGCGCGGGGCCACGTTCTTGCCATGCGCAGTGGCGGCAAACAGGATGTGGCTGTAGTTGCCGGCGATCGCAAGGATCTGCGCAGCGACATTCTCGGCCAGCTGTTCGGCCAGGCTGGCGCCTTCGGCGTGCAGCACCTTGGCGACACCGGCGATCTGTGCGGCAGCCTGGGCGGCCGCAGCGCAGTCCTGGCCAGCCACCAGCAGGTGCACGTCGCCGCCGATCTGGATGGCAGCGGTGACGGTATTGAGAGTGGCGCCCTTCAGGCTGCCGTGTTCGTGTTCACTGACGACGAGGATGCTCATGTTCAGATCACCTTGGCTTCGTTCTTGAGCTTGTCCACCAGCGCAGCCACATCGGCCACCTTGATGCCGGCGCCGCGCTTGGCAGGCTCAGCCACCTTGAGGGTCTTGAGGCGCGGGCTCACGTCCACACCCAGATCAGCCGGCTTGAGGACTTCAAGCGGCTTTTTCTTCGCCTTCATGATGTTGGGCAGCGTCACATAACGCGGCTCGTTCAGGCGCAGGTCGGCGGTGATCACGGCGGGCAGGCGCACCGAAACGGTTTCCAGGCCGCCGTCCACTTCGCGCGTGACCTTGGCTTGACCGTCAGCCACTTCGACCTTGGAGGCGAAGGTGGCTTGCGGCAGATCAGCCAGCGCAGCCAGCATCTGGCCGGTCTGGTTGCAATCGTCGTCGATGGCTTGCTTGCCCAGGATCACCAGGCCCGGCTGTTCACGATCGACCAGCGCTTTGAGCAGCTTGGCCACCGCCAGCGGCTGCAGCTCTTCGGTGGTTTCGATCAGGATGGCGCGATCGGCGCCGATCGCCATCGCGGTGCGCAGGGTTTCCTGGCACTGCGTGACACCGCAGGAAACGGCGATGATCTCGGTGACCACGCCCTTTTCCTTCAGACGCACGGCCTCTTCGACGGCAATCTCGTCAAACGGGTTCATGCTCATCTTGACGTTGGCGATGTCCACCCCGGTGCCGTCCGACTTGACGCGGACCTTGACGTTGTAGTCGACCACCCGCTTGACGGGTACGAGTGCCTTCATGCGACGTTCTCCAGATTGAATGCGGTAGATGGGATGCGGAATTCTAGATGTCAGCCGAGCGTGAATTGCGACGGATTGTGGCAACGCCAGCCTAAAATAGAACGATCGTTCTATTTTAGGTCAAGTTTCGGGCGCAAACCAACTTTTCACACTGGGAAAACCCGAAGCCGGCCGGGCGCTAGACTGGCAACCCGTCTCATCCAGCCGCTCTGACTCAAGCATGCCCGCCGACATCTGCACAGCCCCCCGCATTGGCGTGTTCGACTCCGGGCTGGGCGGCCTGTCGGTGCTCAGGGCGATTCGCCGACACCTGCCGCAGGCGCAGTTGCTTTACGTGGCCGATTCGGGCCACGCGCCTTATGGCGAGCGCGGCGACGCCTATGTCTGCGACCGCTCGCGGGCCGTGGCTTCATTTCTGCATGCGCAGCAGGCTCAGATCCTGGTGATCGCCTGCAATACCGCCACCGCTGCTGCCGTGACCACCTTGCGCGAGCGCTATCCGGATTGGCGCATCGTCGGTGTCGAGCCCGGCTTGAAACCCGCCGCCGCGCTGACCCGCAACGGCCGCGTCGGCGTGATGGCGACCACCGGCACGCTGCGTAGCGAACGTTTCCGGCTGCTGGCGCAGGCGCACGCCGCCCACATCGACCTGCGGCTGCAACCCTGCCCCGGACTGGCCGCAGCGATCGAGGTTGGCGAGGTCGATACCGATTCGGTCCGGCTGCATGTCGCCCGATGCTGCGCGCCGCTGCGTGAGCAAGACATCGACACGGTGGTGCTCGGTTGCACCCATTACCCGTTTGTGGCGCACCACATCCAGGCCGAGATGGGACCGGATGTGCGGCTGATCGACACGTCCGAGGCCGTGGCGCGTCGCACCGCCGCACTGTGCACGACATTGACTTGTGCCGACCCGCTCAGCAGGACGCCAGCTGCACCTACGCCCGCACGCTTGTGGACGACGGGTGACATCGCGACCTTGCAGGGTTTTGTGCAGCGCTGGCTCGACTTCGATTGCGTGATCGATCAGCTCGCCACGTAGCAATGCGGCTTTCCAAAGCAAACAAGCCGTCGCAATGGACGGCTTGTTTTCATATTGGAGCGGGAAACGAGACTCGAACTCGCGACCTCAACCTTGGCAAGGTTGCGCTCTACCAACTGAGCTATTCCCGCAGGATCGTCGACATGACATCGACTTGGTATACGACAGCAAGAACTGGTGCCCGGGACGGGAATCGAACCCGTACGCCCCCTCACGGGAAAGCGGCGGATTTTAAGTCCGCAGTGTCTACCAATTTCACCACCCGGGCATGGAGCAGTGATTATCTACGACACTGATTTCGATGCACCAGCCTGAAAACCTGGAGCGGGAAACGAGACTCGAACTCGCGACCTCAACCTTGGCAAGGTTGCGCTCTACCAACTGAGCTATTCCCGCACTTAACTTCTAACCAACACTTGCCAGACTGGAGGCGCGGGGCGGAGTCGAACCGCCGTAGGCGGATTTGCAATCCGCTGCATAACCGTTTTGCTACCGCGCCATCGGCCTATGCAGGCCATCGTCATCTGACAAAAATGGAAAGCTTGCTAGGCTTTCCATTCAAAATCTGGAGCGGGAAACGAGACTCGAACTCGCGACCTCAACCTTGGCAAGGTTGCGCTCTACCAACTGAGCTATTCCCGCATTAACTTCTTAACTGACTGCAAATCTGCTTTGCAGCGCGTCGAGACCGAAATTATAGACTACTTCAATCTCGACGCGCAAGCACTTTCTAAGCAATCAATGCTTGGTCGCTGCTTCCACCGCAGCGGCTGGCTCGACCGCCTTGGGCGGCTCTGCCTTGACCTCTTCTTCGGGCAGCGGTTGGGGCTTGCCCGCCAAGGCCAATTCCAGCACCTTGTCAATCCACTTGACCGGAATGATCTCGAGCTGGCTCTTGACGTTCTCCGGGATGTCTTGCAAGTCCTTGGCGTTTTCTTCCGGGATCAGCACCGTCTTGATACCGCCACGATGCGCCGCGAGCAGCTTCTCTTTCAGGCCGCCGATCTCGGTCACTTCGCCACGCAAGGTGATTTCACCCGTCATCGCCACATCAGCACGCACCGGAATACCGGTCAGCGCCGACACCAGCGCCGTCGTCATGGCCGCACCTGCACTCGGGCCATCCTTGGGCGTGGCGCCATCGGGCACGTGGATGTGGATGTCACGCTTCTCGAACATCTCATCCTTGATGCCAAGGCGAGCCGCACGACTACGCACCACCGTGCGGGCCGCTTCGACCGATTCCTTCATCACATCACCGAGCGAGCCGGTGCGGATGATGGCGCCCTTGCCGTTCATGACCGCCGCCTCAATGGTCAGCAGATCGCCGCCCACCTCGGTCCAGGCCAAGCCATTGACTTGGCCGACCTGGTTCTGCTTCTCGGCTTCGCCGTAGCTGTACTTGCGCACACCCAGGAACTCGTTGAGAGCGTCGGCATTGATCTGCACCGTGCCGGTGTATTTCTTGAGCGACAAACCCTTCACCACCTTGCGGCAGATCTTGGAGATTTCGCGCTCCAGCGAACGCACGCCAGCTTCACGGGTGTAGTAACGGATGATGCCGCGAATGGCATCTTCCCCCACCACCATCTCTTCGTCTTTCACGCCATTGTTGGTGCGCTGCTTGGGCAGAAGATAGCGCTGGGCGATCGAGACCTTCTCGTCCTCGGTGTAACCCGACAGGCGAATCACTTCCATCCGGTCCAGCAGCGCCGGCGGAATGTTGAGCGAATTGGACGTCGCGATGAACATCACGTCCGACAGATCGAAATCGACCTCGACGTAATGGTCGGCGAAGGTGTGGTTCTGCTCGGGGTCGAGCACTTCCAGCAGCGCCGAAGACGGATCCCCCCGGAAGTCCATGCCGAGCTTGTCGATCTCGTCGAGCAAGAACAGCGGGTTGCGCACACCGACCTTGGTCAGGCTCTGCAGCACCTTGCCCGGCATCGAGCCGATGTAGGTGCGGCGGTGGCCACGGATCTCGGCCTCGTCACGCACGCCGCCCAAAGCCATGCGCACGAACTTGCGGCCAGTGGCGCGCGCCACCGATTGCCCCAGCGAGGTCTTGCCGACGCCCGGAGGACCAACCAGGCACAGGATCGGTGCCTTGACCTTTTCGACGCGTTGCTGCACCGCCAAATACTCAAGGATGCGTTCCTTGACCTTGTCGAGCCCGAAGTGATCCTCGTTCAGCACCGACTCGGCATGCAGCAGATCATGCTTGACCTTGCTCTTCTTGCTCCAGGGCAAGCCGATCAAGGTGTCGATGAAATTGCGCACCACAGTGGCTTCAGCTGACATCGGCGACATCAGCTTGAGCTTCTTGAGCTCGTTCTCGGCCTTCTTGCGCGCTTCCTTGGACATCTTGGCGGCGACGATCTTCTTCTCGAGCTCTTCGAGATCAGCGCCTTCTTCGCCTTCGCCCAGCTCCTTCTGGATCGCCTTGACCTGCTCGTTCAGGTAGTACTCGCGCTGGCTCTTTTCCATCTGGCGCTTGACGCGACCACGGATGCGCTTTTCGACCTGCAGGATGTCAACCTCGTGCTCCAGCAGCTCCAGCAGCTTTTCCAGCCGGACGCCAACCGCCACCAGATCCAGGATGGCCTGCTTGCTTTCCAGCTTGAGCGGCAGGTGCGCGGCGATCGTGTCAGCCAGACGGCCGGCGTCATCGATACCGGCGATCGAGGTCAGGATCTCAGGCGGGATCTTCTTGTTGAGCTTGACGTACTGGTCAAACTGCTGCGTCACGGCGCGGCGCAGCGCCTCGATCTCGGGCGTGCCTTGATCGGGCGGTGGCACCGGCTCGACTTCGGCGGTGAAATGCTCGCCGCTGTCGTCGATCGTGCGGGTATTGGCGCGTTGCAAGCCTTCGACCAGCACCTTCACGGTGCCGTCGGGCAGCTTCAGCATCTGCAGGATGTTGGAGACACAGCCGGTCTCGAACATGTCTTCCGGCTTCGGCTCGTCCTTGCCGGCAGCTTTCTGAGCCACCAGCATGATCTGCCGGCCAGATTCCATGGCTGCTTCGAGGGCCTTGATGGATTTGGGGCGCCCGACAAACAGCGGAATGACCATGTGCGGAAAGACCACCACATCGCGCAGCGGCAGCAGCGGCAGCGTGATCGGGTCAGGGGGCAGGATGGGATGACCGGACATCGGAACCTCTCTTTCTGTGCTCGATGTGGGAGCACAGCGACTGATTGCAAGAGCCTGTCTGACTGGCAGAGCTGACAGACACGCAGGGCAGCCAGAAGGCTACCCTGCGGTCATTCAGCCGCAAAGGCAGACAGTACGCCGACTTCAGGCACTCGCCTTGGCCTGCTCGCGATAGACAAGCAGCGGCTTGGTGTTTTCTTCGATCGTGTTGTTGTCCACCACCACTTTGGCGACACCGTCCATGGTGGGCAGATCGAACATGGTGTCCATCAGCGACTGCTCGACGATGGAGCGCAAACCACGCGCACCGGTCTTGCGCTTGAGCGCTTTCTGGGCGATCGCGGTCAGCGCGGTAGGACGGATTTCAAGCTCGACACCATCCATTGCAAACAGCTTCTGGTACTGCTTGACGAGCGCGTTCTTGGGCTCGGTCAGGATCTGCACCAGCGCGTCTTCGGTCAGCTCGCCGAGCGTGGCGATCACCGGCAAGCGACCAACCAGTTCGGGAATCAGGCCGAACTTGATCAGGTCTTCCGGCTCGATCTGGGTGAACAGCTCGGTGAGACTGCGCTCCGACTTCATCTTGACGGTGGCACCAAAACCGATGCCCGACTTCTCGGAGCGGTTCTGGATCACCTTGTCGAGGCCGTCGAACGCGCCGCCGCAGATGAACAGGATGTTGGTCGTGTCGATCTGCAGGAAATCCTGATTCGGATGCTTGCGTCCGCCCTGCGGCGGCACCGAAGCCATCGTGCCTTCGACCAGCTTGAGCAGCGCCTGCTGCACACCTTCGCCGGAGACGTCACGGGTGATGCTCGGGTTATCGGCCTTGCGGCTGATCTTGTCGATCTCGTCGATGTAGACGATGCCACGCTGAGCACGCTCAACCTCGTAGTTGCAGTTCTGCAGCAACTTCTGGATGATGTTCTCGACGTCCTCGCCCACATAACCGGCTTCGGTCAGCGTGGTGGCGTCGGCGATCACGAACGGCACATTGAGCAGGCGTGCCAGCGTCTGGGCCAGCAGCGTCTTGCCGGAACCGGTCGGGCCGATCAGCAGGATGTTGCTCTTGGCAAGTTCGACTTCGTCGTTCTTGCCTTTGCCGGCCATGTGCTTGAGCCGCTTGTAGTGGTTGTAGACCGCCACGGCCAGCGTGCGCTTGGCGGGGTCTTGGCCGATCACGTACTGATCAAGAATGGCCTTGATCTCGTTGGGCACCGGCAGATCATCACGCGAAGCTTTGTGCGGGACGTCGCCCGCAGGGGCCTCGTCGCGAATGATGTCGTTGCACAACTCGATGCATTCATCGCAGATGAAGACCGACGGGCCGGCGATGAGCTTCTTCACCTCGTGCTGGCTCTTGCCGCAGAACGAGCAGTAAAGCGTCTTTTCGCCGGAGGGATTTTTTTTCTCGGGCATGAATGCGGCCTTGCAGTATCTCTGAAACGATGATAAGTCAATTACGACAGCCTGCCTGGCGACAAGAGCACCGGATAGACCGGCTTTTTCAGCTCCGTCATCCGCGCCACCAGACGCTGTCGCGGGATCAGCCGCGCTTGTTCAACACCTGATCGATCAGGCCGTAGGTTTGCGCCTCTTGCGCTGACATGAAGTAGTCGCGCTCGGTGTCCTGCTGGATCTTCTCCAGCGACTGGTCGCAGCGCTCAGCCAGGATGCGATTGAGCTGCTCACGAGTCTTGAGAATCTCGCGGGCGTGGATCTCGATGTCAGTGGCTTGACCCTGGGCACCACCGAGCGGCTGGTGAATCATGATCTTGGAGTTCGGCAGCGAGAAGCGCTTGCCCTTGGTGCCAGCGGCAAGCAAAAACGCCCCCATGCTGGCCGCCATGCCCATGCACAGCGTCGAGACATCCGGCTTGATGAACTGCATGGTGTCGAAAACCGACATGCCTGCGCTCACGCTCCCACCCGGTGAGTTGATGTAGAGCGAAATGTCCTTGTCGGGATTTTCGCTCTCCAGAAACAGCAACTGAGCCACCACCAGATTGGCGGTCTGGTCATTGACCGGCCCCACCAGGAAGATGACTCGCTCGCGCAGCATGCGCGAATAGATGTCGTAGGAGCGTTCACCGCGGCCGGACTGTTCGATGACGATGGGCACCATGCCCAGATTTTGCGTGTCGAGTGCGCTCATGCTGACCTTTAGAGAAGACGGCCGACAGGCCGCCATCAGACAACGATGACCTGATTATGAAGGGTGTGTGCGCCTTTGCTGGCGCACAGGAGGTATCCCTAGCATCCTGATGTGACAAGGGGCACCCGTAGGCGCCCCTTGCTCAACCGGAAACGAGTTGCCAGGTCAGGCTTGTGCGCCCATCAGCTCGTCGAATTCGACTTGCTTGTCGGTGACCTGCGCCTTGGACAGCACGAAGTCGGTGACATTGGCTTCGATGACCACGGCCTCGACTTCCGACAGGCGCTGCTGGTCGCCCAGGTACCAACGCACCACTTCTTCGGGCTTTTCGTAGCTTTGCGCCAGCTCGTCGATGTGGGCCTTGATCTGCGCCGGCGTGGCGTTCAGCGTGTTGGCACGCACCAGTTCGGCCAGCACCAGACCCAGGCGCACACGGCGCTCGGCTTGCGGCTGGAAGATCTCGTTCGGAATCGGCGCCTTGTCAGCGTCCTTGATGCCACGCTGCTTCAGATCGGCGCGGGCGCCTTCGACCAGACGCTCCAGCTCGGCGCTGATCAGCGCCTTGGGCAGGTCGAACTCGGCCGCCTTCTCGATCGCAGCCATCACGGCCTGCTTGTTGCGGGCAGCAACGCGGAACTTGACTTCACGCTCAAGGTTCTTCTTGATGTCGGCGCGCAGACCTTCAACGGTCGCATCGGCAATGCCGAGCGAACCGGCGAACTCGTTGTCCACGTCCGGCAGGTTCTGTGCCTCGACCTTGGTCAGCGTGACGAGGAAGTCGGCTTCCTTGCCGGCCACGTCCTTGCCGTGGTAATCCTCAGGGAACTTGAGCGGGAAAGTCTTCGACTCACCCGTTTTCATGCCGCGCACGGCCTTCTCGAATTCCGCGAGCATGCGGCCTTCGCCGAGCAGGAACTGGAATTTCTCGGCCTTGCCGCCTTCGAACGACTCGCCGTCGATCTTGCCTTCGAAGTCGATCGTGACACGATCGCTATCGACGGCTGCATCGCCATGGGGACGTTGTGCGAAGGTGCGGCGCTGCTTGCGCAGGATTTCCAGCGTGCGGTCGATCGCGGCTTCGGTCACTTCGGTGCCGATGCGCTCCACGGCCAGCGTGGTCAGATCGACCAGCTGCACTTCCGGATAGATCTCGAAGGTGGCGTCAAACGCCACTTCGCCGTCGGCCCCGGCAGCCTTTTCGCTGATCTGCGGCGCACCGGCCACACGCAGTTGCGCTTCGGATGCGGCACTGGCGAAAGCCTGACCGACCTTGTCGTTCATGACTTCGTATTGGACCGAATAGCCGTAGCGCTGCGCGACCACGCCCATCGGCACCTTGCCGGGACGGAAACCGTCGGCCTTGACCGTACGGGCCAGGCGCTTCAAGCGCGACTCGACCTCGTTCTTGATCTCGGTGGCCGACAGCGTCAGCGTGATGCGGCGCTCGAGCTTGTCGAGGGTCTCCACAGTAACAGCCATGCTTGATGCTCTTTCAGTTGCTTTGTAGCCTGGTGCGCGGGGCCGGACTCGAACCGGCACGCCCGTGAAGGCGTCAGGACCTAAACCTGGTGCGTCTACCAATTTCGCCACCCGCGCGGTGTGTTGCTGCTGGCAAAAGCCTATGACCCTGCCTGACAACAAACGACGGGGGAAGTCGCTTCAGACTTCCCCCGGGCGATCCTTGAGACCGTTATTCTAGCTTGGTCGCGAGCTGCTTCTTGGGGCCAGAGTTCACGAAACCGTGCGCCGCACGCGGAACCAGGCTGCATACATCGCAGGCAGCGCCAGCAGCGTCAGCATCGTGGCCACGATCAGCCCGCCCATGATGGCGACCGCCATCGGCCCCCAGAACACGCTACGACTGAGCGGAATCATCGCCAGCACCGCCGCTGCCGCCGTCAGCACGATGGGCCGGAAGCGCCGCACCGCCGCTTCGACGATCGCATCCCAGGCCGGCACGCCGCGCGCGCGGTCCTGCTCGATCTGATCGATCAGGATCACCGAGTTACGCTGGATCATGCCCATCAGCGCGATCACGCCCAGCAGCGCCACGAAACCGAACGGCCGATTCAGCAGCAGCAGCGCCCCCGCCACACCGGCGATGCCGAGCGGCCCGGTCAGGAACACCAGCAGCGCCCGGCTGAAGCTCTGCAACTGCAGCATCAGCAGCGTGAAGGTCAGGAACAGCATCACCGGCACGCCGGCCACGATCGAGCCCTGACCCTTGCTGCTTTCGGCCACTGCGCCGGCGATCTCGATGCGGTAGCCGTCCGGCATGCGATTGGCGAGCTTTTGCATGTCCGGCCAGACCTGCGCGGTGATGGTGGCGCCCTGCACACCCTCGATCACATCGCCCTGCACCGTGGCGGCGAAGTTGCGCCCTTCACGCCACAGCACGCCCGGCTCCCAGCCGTGGCGGATGTGCGCGATCTGCGTGAGCGGAATCGGTTTGCCGCTGCTGGTCGGCACATAGGCGCTGGCCAGATCGGTCAGTACGGCACGCTCGGCCACCGGCTGACGCAGCACGATATCGACCAGCTTGTCACCCTCGCGGTACTGGCCAACGGTGCTGCCGCTCAGCAGCATGCGCGTGGCCTGCGCGATCGACTGGCTGCTCACACCCAGCGCGCGCGCCTTGTCCTGGTCGATCTCCAGCCGCAGCGCCTTGATCTGCTCGTTCCAGTTGTCGTTGACGCCGCGCATCGAGGCATTGGCGCGCAGCAGCTCCTTGGCCTGGTCGGCCCAGAGCCGCACCTGCGCCGCATCCGGCCCGATGACGCGAAACTGCACCGGGTACGGCACCGGCGGCCCGTTCGGCAGCAGCTTGACGCGGGCACGCACCTCGGGAAATTCCTCCGCCAGCAGCTGTGGCAACTTGAGCCGCAGCGTCTCGCGGGTGGCCAGATCCTTCGGCAGCACGATCGATTGGCTGACGTTGCTCTGCGGAAAGATCTGATCCAGCGGCAGATAGAAGCGCGGCACACCGGCGCCGACCCAGGTCGTCACGCTCTCGACGCCCGACTCCTTGAGCATGCGCGCCTCGAAGCGCTGCACCACTTCTTCACTGCTGGCCAGCGTGCCGCCTTCCGGCAGCCACAGATCAACCAGGATTTCCGGCCGGCTCGAATCCGGAAAGAACTGCTGTTGCACATGACCCATGCCGACCAGACCGAGCACGAAGGTGCCGATGGTCAGGCCGATCGTGATCCAGCGATGCTGGACGCACCAGTTCACCGTGGCGCGAAAGCGGCTGTAGAACGGCGTGTCGAACAGCTCGTGCGGCTCGTGATCGGCGCCACCGCCGGCGCCATCCTTGGCGTGCACTCGCAGCATGCGCGCGCCCAGGTACGGCACGAAGTAGACCGACACCAGCCACGAGATGATCAGCGCGGCGGCCGTCACGGCAAAGATCGCGAAGGTGTACTCGCCCGTCATCGACTTGGCCATGCCGATCGGCAGGAAACCGGTGGCGGTGATGAGTGTGCCGGTCAGCATCGGCATCGCCGTCACGTCGTAGGCGTAGGTGGCGGCGTGCAGCTTGTCGTAGCCTTCTTCGAGCTTGCGCACCATCATCTCGACCGCAATGATGGCGTCGTCCACCAGCAGGCCCAGGGCGATGATCAGCGAGCCGAGCGAGATTTTGTGCAGCCCGACGCCCCAGTAGTACATCGTCACGAAGGTGATCGACAGCACCAGCGGGATCGTCACGCCGACCACCATGCCGGGCCAGATGTCGATGCGAAAGCCCCAACGGCCGGGGCTGGTGTGCAGCCCCAGGCTGATGAAGCTCACCGCCAGCACGATCAGCACCGCCTCGACCAGCACATCCACGAACTCGCTCACCGAGCTTGACACCGCCGTCGGCTGATCCTGCACCTGCGCCAGCTCGACGCCGACCGGCAGCGTGGCGCGCACCTGCGCGACCTTGACCTTGAGCGCCTTGCCGAGCGCGATGATGTCGCCGCCCTTGCCCATCGACACGCCCAGCGCCAGCACCTGCCTGCCCTGGTAATGCACCTTGACGGCCGGCGGATCGGAGTAAGCGCGCTGGATCTGCGCGATGTCGCCCAGCCGCAGCATGCTGGCCACGCCGCTCGTCGGGTTGACGGCGCGGATCGGCAGGTTGCGCAGCTCGTCCACCGAGCCGAACTGGCCGCCGACGCGCACCTGCAGGTTCTGGCTGCCGGCGTCGAACACGCCCGCGCCCTCGACCGCGTTCTGCGCGCCGAGCTGGCCGATCACCGCATTCAGATCGACGCCGAGCTGCGCGAGCCGCTTGGCCGGGATCTCGACGAAGATCTTTTCCGGCTGCGCGCCGAAGATCTCGACCTTGGCCACGTCCGGCACGCGCAGCAGCTCCGAGCGCACCGAGTCGGCGAACACGCGCAGCTCCTCCTGGCTGAAACCGTCAGCCGACAGCGCGAAGATCGAGCCGTACACATCGCCGAACTCGTCGTTGAACGCCGGCCCGATCACGCCGGCCGGCAGCGTCGCGCGCATGTCGCCGATCTTCTTGCGCACCTGGTACCAGACGTTCGCCACTTCCTTCGGCGGCGAGCTGTCCTTGATCTGGAAGATCGTCACTGACTCGCCCGGCTTGGTGTAAGAGCGAATCACGTCGGAATACGGCACTTCCTGCAGCGTCTTCTCGATCTTGTCGGTGACCTGCTCGGCCATCTGCAGCGCGCTGGCACCCGGCCAGGCGGCCTGCACCACCATGACGCGGAAGGTGAAGGGCGGATCCTCGTCCTGGCCGAGCTGGAAGTAGGCCACCACGCCCAGCACCATCAGCACGATGAGCAGGTAGCGGGTCAGGGCCGGATGTTCCAGCGCCCAACGCGAGATGTTGAAGCGCGCGTGCGCGCGGTTGTCGTGCGGATGTGATTGCATCGCTGTGGCTCCCGGCGACTCAGCGTGCAGCGCTGGCCGCAGCCGGCGTGGCAGCACCCGGCTCCAGATAGCGCTTGACCTTCTGGCCCGGCGTCAGCACATGCACGCCGGCGGTCACCACCTCCTGACCTGGCCGCAGACCGGCGCTGATCAGCACCGCGTTGCCGTCGGCACCGGCCACCGTGACCGGCTGCGACTTGACGGTCATGGTCGGCACATCGAGCAGCCAGACGCTGCTGTGCCCGCCCAGCTCGGTCACGGCCGGCAGCGGCAGGCGCGTCACGCCGGTGGTCTGCGGACTGTCGATCAGCACCGTGGCGGTCTGGCCCAGGCGCACCTCGGCGCGGCCCACATCGGCCTTGACCAGGAAGGTGCGGGTGGTGGCATCCGCAGCGGCAGCCACTTCGCGCACCGTCGCGCGCAGGGGCTCGCTCATGCCCCAGAGGCGCACTTTCAGCGCCTCCTTGCGACCAGCCAGCGCACGCAGTGCACCGATCTGGTCTTCGGGCACCGCGAACACCACGTCGCGCGGACCGTCCGGCGCCAGCCGCAGGATCGGCGTGCCCGCCGCCACCACCGCGCCCGGCTCGGCATCGACACCGATCACCACACCGCTCACATCAGCCAGCAGCTGGGCATAGCTGGCCTGGTTGACCTGCACGCCGGCCTGGGCGCGCACCTGCTCCAGCGTGGCTTGCGCAGCTTTCAGGGTGGCGTCGCGCCGCTCCAGTTCGGCCGCGCCGATGAAACCCTGCTGGTGCAGCTCCTTGTAGCGCTTGAAATCAGCCGCCGCCAGCTCCTGCTGGGTCTGGGCGGCCTGCACGGCAGCGCGCGCCGCCTCCTGGCCGAGCTTCAGATCCTGCGGGTCGAGCTGCGCCAGCAGCTGCCCGGCCTTGACCGTATCGCCCAGATCGACACTGCGCCGCACCAGCTTGCCACCGACCCGGAACGCCAGCCGGCTCTCGGTGCGGGGCCGCACTTCAGCGGCGAACTCGCGCACCAGGCTGGCGCTCTCGACCCCGACCGTCAGGGTGCGGACGGCGCGGATCGGCTCGGGGGCCGGCTCGGGTCGGGAGCAGGCGGCCAGCAGGCTCAGGAGCAAGACGGCAGGAAGGGTGCGCAGGACGGGTCGCATGGGGCCTCGGCAAAGAACGGCGATCAAGCTGAAAATGACTGACTGGTCAGTAATATATGCAGCCGCCTAGATCTTTGTCAAACCGTATCAACGCTCACCGCCCTGCCGATTCATGCCCAACCGACCAACCCCGACGCGACTGGGGATAATCGGCGCTGTCACCGGTTGAGCCATGTCAGTCCAGCACTACGAAAACTTCCCTGTCGCGTCCTGGTTGTGCCCTGCGCACTTGCGTCCGGCGATCACTGCCATCTATTGGTACGCCCGCACCGCCGACGATCTGGCCGACGAAGGCGACGCGTCGCCGGAGCAACGCCTGGCAGCGCTGGCCGACTATCGCCACGACCTGCAGGCCATCGCGCGTGGCCTGGGTCCGTCGCCACGTTGGTCGGCGGTATTTCAGCCGCTCGCCGTGGTGATCCGACAACACAAGCTGCCGCTGCAACTGCTGGAAGACCTGCTCAGCGCCTTCGAGCAGGATGTGCGCAACCCGATCTACCCAAGCCGCATCGAACTGCTCGACTACTGCCGCCGCTCGGCCAACCCGATCGGGCGGCTGCTGCTGCATCTCTATGGCGTCGATGACGAGCGCTCGCTGCTGCAGTCCGATGCGATCTGCACCGGCCTGCAGCTGATCAACTTCTGGCAAGACCTGTCGATCGACCTGCCGCGCGGCCGGCTCTATGTGCCGCAACAGGATTGCGAGCTGGCCGGCGTCAGTGCCGGCGACCTGTACACCGGACGCAATGACGTGGCGACCCGGCAGCTGGTGGCGCATCTGGTCGATTGGGCCGAGCAGTTGATGTGGCAAGGCGCACCGCTCGCCAGCCGCTTGCCCGGCCGCGTCGGCTGGGAGCTGCGCCTGGTGGTGCAGGGGGGCTTGCGCATCATCGACAAGATCCGCTGGAGCGGCCATGCCAGCCGACAGCGCCGGCCGCGCCTGGGCAAATTCGATGCGCCACTGCTGCTTTGGCGCGCCATGCGCATGCGCACCAACACCGACCCCAGCGTGGGCGGAGGAAGAATCGCAGCCCCATGACACCGGCTCAATACGTCCAGGACAAGGCCGCCAAGAGCGGCTCCAGTTTTTATTACGCCTTCCTGTTCCTGCCGCCACCGCGCCGCGCTGCCATCACGGCGTTCTACGCCTTCTGCCGCGAGGTCGATGACGTCGTTGATGAAGTCGGCGACCCCGGCGTGGCCGCGACCAAGCTGGCCTGGTGGCGCCGCGAGGTGCAGCAGGCCTGGGCCGGCGCGCCCAGCCACCCGGTCATGCAGGCGCTGATGCCGCATGTGGCCGACTACAACATCCGCCCCGAGCACCTGCTGGCGGTGATCGACGGCTGCGAGATGGATCTGAGCCAGACCCGCTACCTCGACTTCCCCGGTCTGACGCGCTACTGCCACCTGGTGGCCGGCGTGGTCGGCGAAGTGGCGGCCAGCATCTTCGGCCAGACCGACCCGCAAACCACCGCCTACGCGCACAAGCTCGGCCTGGCGTTCCAGCTCACCAACATCATCCGCGACGTCGGCGATGACGCGCGGATCGGCCGCATCTACCTGCCGGTGAGCGAGCTGCAGCAGTTCCAAGTCACGGCGCAGGAGATCCTGAACCGTGGCTACAGCGAGCGCTTCACCGCGCTGATGCGCTTCCAGGCCGAGCGCGCGCAGCGCTGCTACGACGAGGCCCTCGCGCTGCTGCCCGAGGCCGACCGGCGCACCCAGAAACCCGGCCTGATGATGGCCAACATCTACCGCACGCTGCTCACAGAGATCGAGGCCGGCGGCTTCCAGGTGCTGCACCAGCGCATTTCGCTCACGCCGGTGCGCAAGCTCTGGATCGCGATGCAGACCAACTGGCGCGGCCGCTGAGCGCGCGCCCCATTGCCCATGGCTGACATCGCCGTGATCGGCGCCGGCTGGGCCGGGCTGGCTGCGGCGGTCGAAGCGCTGCGGCGCGGCCACCGCGTCACGCTCTACGAGATGGCGCCGCAGGCCGGTGGCCGGGCGCGCAGCCAGCCGATGGATGCCAGCGGCCTGCGGCTCGACAACGGCCAGCACATCCTGATCGGCGCCTACACCGAGACGCTGGCGCTGATGCGAGCCGTCGGCGCCAACCCCGATCGACTGCTGCGGCGCCTGCCGCTGCGGCTCGCCGATGCCGACGGCCAGGGCTTGAGCTTGCCGACCGGTCCGGCGCTGATCGCCTTTGGCCGTGGCGTCTGGGCGCAGCGCAGCTGGCGCGTCAGCGAGCGGCTGGCGCTGCTGGCCACCGCCGGACAGTGGGCGCTGCGGGGCTTTCGCTGCGCGGCATCGACCACGGTGGCCGAGCTGACCGCGTCTTTGCCCGCCAACGTACGGCAGGAGCTGATCGACCCGCTGTGTGTCGCCGCGCTCAACACGCCGGCCGACGCCGCCAGCGGCCAGGTGTTCTTGCGCGTGCTGTGCGACGCCCTGTTCGCCGGCCCTGGCGCGGCCGACCTGCTGCTGCCGCGCGCACCGCTGGCCCAGCTGTTGCCCGAACCCGCACTGGCCTGGCTGCAAGCCAACGGCGCCACGCTGCACCTGCGGCACCGCGTCGGCCAGCTGGAACGTGCGCCGGACGCATCCGGCAGTGGCTGGCTGGTGGACGGCGCGCGCCACGACGCCATCGTGCTCGCCTGCAGCGCGCTGGAGGCCGCACGCCTGGCCGAGCCGTACGCCCCGGCCTGGGCCGCGCAAGCCGGCGCCTTCCAGTACGAGCCGATCATCACCGTGACCGTGGCCTGCGCCGACGCGTGCCTGGCCGCGCCGATGATCCGGCTGACGGAGAGCCCCGACGCGCCAGCGCAGTTTGCCTTCGACCAGCGGCAGATCCAGCAAGCCGGTCGCCGAGCGGCCGACACGAGCGCAGCGGCGCCCGCAGCCGACCTGTACACCTTCGTGATCAGCGGCGCCGCGCCGTGGCTGGCACGCGGCAACGCCGCCGCCGCGCAGGCCGTGCTGCAGCAGGCCGACGCAGCGTTACGCCCGGCACGCCCCGGCACGCCACGCGGCCCGATCACGCTGCACCAGACCATCACCGAGAAACGCGCCACCTTCCGCTGCACGCCGGGCTTGCCTCGCCCGCCAGCGCTGATCGCAGCCGGGCTGATCGCGGCGGGCGACTACATCGACGGCCCCTACCCCGCGACGCTGGAAGGCGCGGTGCGCGCCGGCCGGGCTGCGATCCAGCAGCTGCCGCGCAAACCCTGACCGATCTGGCATGCTGGCGCATCCAATGCCCTGACCGCCGCCAGCCGCCCCGGAGCCCCATGGTCCAGACCGTCCGCATCTTTCTTGCCTCGTCGTCCGAGCTGGCCGAGCACCGGCGCGAGTTCGAGCTATTCATCGGCCGGCAGAACAAGCTGCTGGTTGATCGCGGCGTATTCCTGAAGCTGGTGATGTGGGAAGACTTCATCGACGCGATGGACCAGACCCGGCTGCAGGACGCATACAACAAGGCGCTCAAGGAATGTGAGCTGTTCGTCATGTTGTTCCGCACCAAGGTCGGCAAGTACACCGCCGAGGAGTTCGAGAAGGCATTCGGGCAGTTCAAGGCCACCGGGTGGCCGCGAATCTGGACCTACTTCAACCGCATGCCGGTCGATATCGACTCGATCAGCGAGGACGACTTCCTCAGCCTGAAGCGTTTCCAGAAACAGCTGCTGGCGCTCGGGCACTTCCAGAATGTCTACGAGAACCACGACAAGCTTTGCGGCCACTTCCACGAGCAGCTCGACAAGCTAGAGGCGGATGGCTTCTTTGCGCGCAGCCCGGCCGGATCGACCGAACCATCGACCGATGTGCCGCAGCCGACCGCCGAGCAACTGCGGCCCTATCTGACCCGCCGCAACGAGCATTGGCGCAGCAGCGCGGCGGGCAAGCTCGATCAGCGCTTCGTCAACCTGACGCTGATGTTTGACCACGGTCTGGAATACGACGGCCCGCGCCACGAGGCGCAGCGGCGCTTCGACCTGCTGGCTGAACTGCTCGCCACGCGACCCGACGTGGGCGCCTGGGTGCTGGTCGGCTCGCCCGGCGCGGGCAAATCGACCGTGCTGCAGCACCACGAGATGGCGACCGCCGAGGCCGCGCTGGGCCTGTTCGCTGCGCTGAAGGACTCGGCTGAAGCCGCCGGAGCGCCGGCCGACCAGCGGCCTGAAGTCTGCATCTGGCACCGCCTCTCGGAATACAGCTTCGACAGCCCCGCGCCCGACGACTGGCTGGCGCTGCCGACGCGCTGGCCGCAGGGTCTGCCGCCTTGGCCTGAGCTGCTACGCGTCGCACGAGTGCGCTTTCTGCTCGACGGCCTGAACGAGATCAAGGCGAGCGACCGCAGCCGCCAATTGCAAGCCATCCAGCGCTGGACCGATTGGGCTGCCGCGCACGCCAGCCGGGGCGATCTGCTCGCGCCGGTCTTCAGCGTGCGCACGCTCGACCAGAGTCCGCTCAGCAGCAAGGATTTCGAGGTGCGCCAGATCGTGCTCTCGCCCTGGGAGCGCGAGCAGATCGAAGCCTATTGCGCCACCCGGTTCGGCGCCGACAATGCGCTCTGGCCGGTGATCGAGCAAGACACCGCGCTGCTGGAGCTGTCGGCGTTGCCGTTCAACCTCTGGGCGCAGTGCAAGCTGTTCAACACATTGGGCCGCCCGGCGCGCGACCGCGCCGAGCTGATGAGCGGCATGTTCTGGCAGATGCTGAGCCGGCGCACCGGCGACGCGCCGCTGCAAGTGGAGGGCTTGCTCGGCGACGAGGATCGCCAGCTCATCGCCAGCGGCGCGTGGAAAGAAACCCTGCGCGCCCTGCCCGAACGCCACGGCTGCCTGGTGCCCTGGCTGGACGAGACGCTGCAACGCCTGCACCGACGCGGTCGACAGGTGAGCGTGACACGCGACGAGCTGCTCGCCGGCCTGACGCCCCGCCCCGGCTGGGCCGCGCCCGCAGACTGGCTGCACGCGGTGCGCAGTCTGGAGCTGATCGGCCTGGGCGGCCACGACGAATACTCCACCGAACCACTGCTGCGCTGCACCCACCAGCTCTGGCAGGAGTTCTTCGCCGCGCGCGGCATCCGCCAGCTGCCCACCAGCCAGCCCGAGCAGCTCCCCGACCTGCGCGCCCCCGCACTGCCGCCGCTCGACCAGACCCTGGCCAAACTCGGCACCCAAGAGCCCCTGCCCGGCCCCGACCCGAGCCACTGGGAAGAGCCGGTCAAGCTGGCGGTGCAACTGGTGCGCGACCCGCTACCGTGGCTGCGCGTGCTGGAGCAGCAAAACCTCGCCCTGGCTGGCCGCGCTGCGGTGGCGTGCCGAGACAAGGTCGAGCAACTCCACGGGATGCGCGGCCAAACCATCCTCGACGGTCTGCGCCAAGCCCTGCTGGCCCGCAGCCGCGACCCGCAAACCGACCTGCGCCTGCGCATCGAAGCTGGCCTCGTCCTCGGCGAACTGGGCGACCCGCGCTTTGAAGAGCGCCAAGGCCCGCACGGCCGCTACCTCTGGCCGAAGCAATGGGTGCAGGTGCCGGGCGGGGTCTACCGCATCGGCGATGACAGCAGCAGCGAGCCGGACGAGAAGCCTGAGGTCGATGTGACCATTGAACCGTTCGAGATGGTCTTTGCGCCGGTGACCAATGCCGAATACCGCTGCTTCATCGAAGCTGGCGGCTACCAGGACGAGCAGTGGTGGCAAGGCGAGACGGCGCGGCGTTGGTTGAACGAAGGGGTGCGGAATGAAGCGGAGATCGAACGCATGGGAGTGCTGTTTGCCGAGCTGCGCCAAAAGGGCGAAGCCTGGATTGCTGCACGGCCGTACTTGACCGAAGTCAATCGCGAGTGGTACCGGGAACGCTCGACCGAGTCGGAAGTGCGGCATGCGGAGTTGCTCGACTTCTGGTACGGCGCCAAACGCTTCGATTTGCCGCAGGAATGGCTGAATCCGCTGTTCAACGCGTCGGCGCAACCTGTGGTGGGCATCTGCCAGTTCGAAGCACTCGCCTTTGCCCGATGGCTGCAGGCGCAGTCCGGCCAGACCGTGCGACTGCCCACCGAGGTGGAATGGGAAGCCGCAGCATGCGGCCCGGCAGCCCTGCGCTGGCCGTGGGGCGACGCGGACCCGCAGCACTGGCAAATCAATGCCGACCCGGCGCACCTGCGCGGCACCAGCCCGGTCGGCGTCTTCGCGCAATCGGACATGCAAGACGGGCTGACCGACATGGCTGGCAATGTCTGGGAATGGACGACCAGCCTGTACACCGAGCGCTTGGACGAGCCAGACTTCAACAGTGAACCGCCAGAAGGCTTGGCTCGCCGGGTGGTGCACGGCGGCTCGTGGAACGACCCCACCGTGAACTGCCGTGCGCCCTTCCGCGACGGGTGCCCCCCCGTCGACCGCTACCACTACCTGGGTTTCCGCTTGGTGCTGACTCGCCCCATTCAGCGCACCGAACCCTGAACACCCGGGGCGGCATACCGGATCCCTCGCCCACTACACTTTCTGCATGACTGCCGCCCCCGCCATCCCGCTGCCACGCCGCAAGCTGCCGATCGGCATCCAGACCTTCGCCAAGCTGCGCGAGGAGGGTTGTTATTACGTCGACAAGACCGGGCTGTTGATCGATCTGATCGAATCGGGTGGCTGCTTCTTCCTCAGCCGACCACGCCGTTTTGGCAAGAGCTTGCTGGTGGACACGATGAAGGAGCTGTTCGAGGGCAACCGGGCCCTGTTCAGTGGCCTCGCGGCCGAGTCGCGCTGGGACTGGTCGAAGACACACCCGGTGATTCGCATCAGCTTTTCGGACGGCGTGGCGCAAAGCACGCTGGATCTGGAACAGCGCATTCAGCACAACCTGCGCAGCAACCGTGCGGCACTCGGGCTGCCGCTGCCAGCCGTCATCCCTGCCCGGGACGTCGCCAGCGATCTGGCCGACCTGATCGAACAAGCCCACGTCCGCACCGGCCGGCCCGCCGTGGTGCTGATCGACGAATATGACAAGCCGATCCTCGACAACATTGAGGTGCCCGAGCTGGCCCGCGCCATGCGCGAGGGTTTGAAGAACCTCTATTCGGTGCTCAAGGGCGCCGACGCGCATCTGAAGTTCGTCTTCCTGACCGGCGTGAGCAAGTTCAGCAAGGTGAGCTTGTTTTCCGGGCTGAACCAGTTGCAGGACATCACCCTCGATGCGCGCTGGAGCGCCTTGTGCGGCTACACCGACGATGACGTCGATACCATCTTCGCACCCGAGCTGCCGGGCCTGGACCGCGACGAGATCCGGCGCTGGTACAACGGCTACAACTGGCTGGGCACCAGCGTCTACAACCCGTTTGACGTGCTGCTGCTGTTCGACCGCCGCGAGTTTCTGCCCTTCTGGTTCGAGACCGGCACGCCGACGTTTCTGATCAAGTTGCTGACCGAGCGCCAGCAGTTCACGCCCGATCTGGGCCGGCTGGTCGCCTCCGATGCCCTGCTGTCCACCTTCGATGTGAACACCCTCTTGCCCGAAGCGCTGCTGTTTCAAGCCGGTTATCTGACCATCGAGAGCAGCCGCCTGCGACCCGGCCGGCGCGAGTTGCGTCTGAAGTATCCCAACAAGGAAGTGCAGGCGGCACTGAACGACAGCCTGCTCGGTAGCCTGACCGGCAGCCTGAGCGTGCCCGGGCCGCAAATCAACCGGCTCGACGACTTGCTGCAAGCCGGCGACGTGCAAGGCATGCGCGAGCTGTTCCATGCCTTCTTCGCCAGCATCCCGCACGACTGGTACCGCAACAGCCCGATCGCCCAGTTCGAGGGCTACTACGCCAGCATCTTCTACAGCCACTTCGCCGCGCTCGGGCTGGACATCGTCGTCGAGGACACCACCAACAAGGGCCGCATCGACATGACCGTGCTGTTCGGCGGTGCCGTCTGGCTGTTCGAATTCAAGGTGGTCGAGCTGACGCCGCAGGGCCGCGCGCTGCAGCAGCTCAAGGACCGTGGCTACGCTGATAAATACAGGGCGCGCGGCGAGCTGATCCAGCTGATCGGGGTCGAGTTCAGCAAGGCGGATCGGAACATCGTCGGGTTTGAGGTGGAGACGCTGGGGACTTGAAGGTTTCCCGGCGCTGACGGGCCGGCTGCCGGTGCGGCTGGCTTGCAGCAGCACATCGGCTGCCAAGGATTCCTGCAGCAACTGGTGCGTG
Organism: Leptothrix sp. (in: b-proteobacteria); assembly: GCA_041083665.1. Taxonomy (GTDB): domain Bacteria; phylum Pseudomonadota; class Gammaproteobacteria; order Burkholderiales; family Burkholderiaceae_C; genus Sphaerotilus. The sequence continues at coordinate 91,826 of JBFPGZ010000007.1, read as the reverse complement.
AAGCGCAGCGGGCCAGTCGGCTCTAGCCAGCGCGGTGCGGACACCGTCATCGCCTTCGCCGCCATCGGCGCGCTGCAGCGCCTCAGCCACCTGGATCAATGCCGCACGCCAAGCTCGCAACGGCGGCAAGCTGGCGCCGTCGCCGCGCCGCGTGCGGGTGTCGTGCTCACGTTGGTACAGCACCTTCACGAAGCCGCCGACCAGTTGTGCCCGGCTCGGTGGAAGCGCCGGCAACTGCATCATCACGAACAGCAGGAAGGGATTCTCGGCGAGGGCGGATCAGGCCACGTTGATCTTTCAGCGGAGCTTTCCAGCTGTTATCCATCCTCCGACGGTAGTTCGCTTGATTCCAGACTGATCGCGGAATCTCTTCAGCCGTCCAGAACAGCTCGAACGTGGGGCCGGCTGGGCTCCCATCGTTGGCTCCCGGGGATGTCTGGCGATGCTTGCGCTCTGGGCAGCAGCATGCCAGAAACGACAGGCGCCAAGCTGGGAGCGTTATCCGATGTGGCGGGGATGATCTGACCCAGGCCAGGGATCATTGAATCAGCGCCGGACATGGCTTGGCACGTCGTGGACTTGCCATGCCGTGAAACCGGAATCAGAAAACCAAGTGTCCGACTCGACTTTGTGCAGCCTGGACTCCATGGCTTGAAGGATGGGAACGTAAAAACCAAGTCCGGTACTCAGCTTTATGAGGTCTCGATCTCATGGACTGCGAGGTGGGCATGGAAAGACCAAGCCCCGTACTCGACTTTGTGCGGTCTGGACACCGTCCGTTGGCGGGTGGGACTCATGGGCTGGACCGCTGCCTTCATGTTTTGGGCCGCTGCCTTCATGTGTTGGAGGCTGGGAATCCATTGCGCGCAGGCATGAAAAAACCGCCACGCAAAGGTGGCGGTTTTTGTTGCGGTGGATCCGGCCGACCGGCTGGCGGTCAGGATGCCGTGGCCTGCTCCGCCTTGGGCTTGTCGCTCTTGCGCGGTTCGATGTCGAGCTGGACCTTGTCCTCGGCATCGATATCGACCGTGAGCCGGCCGCCATCGACCAAGCGGCCGAACAGCAACTCGTCGGCCAGCGCGCGCCGGATCATGTCCTGGATCAGGCGTTGCATCGGCCGCGCGCCCATGAGCGGATCGAAACCCTTCTTGCCAAGGTGCTTGCGCAGGTTGTCGGTGAAGGTGACCTCGACCTTCTTCTCGCTGAGCTGGCCTTCCAGTTGCAGCAGGAACTTGTCGACCACGCGCAGGATGATTTCCTCGTCCAGCGCGCGGAAGTTGACGATCGCGTCGAGCCGGTTGCGGAACTCGGGCGTGAACAGCCGCTTGATGTCGGCCATCTCGTCACCGCGCTCGCGAGCGTTGGTGAAGCCGATGGTGGCCTTGTTCATCGTCTCGGCGCCCGCGTTGGTCGTCATGACGATGATGACGTTGCGGAAGTCCGCCTTGCGGCCGTTGTTGTCGGTCAGCGTGCCGTGGTCCATGACCTGCAGCAGCACGTTGAAGACGTCCGGGTGCGCCTTCTCGATCTCGTCGAGCAGCAGCACGCAGTGCGGCTTCTTGGTCACCGCCTCGGTCAGCAGACCGCCCTGGTCGAAACCGACATAGCCCGGCGGCGCGCCGATCAGGCGGCTCACGGCGTGGCGTTCCATGTACTCGGACATGTCGAAGCGGATCAGCTCGATGCCCAGGATGTAGGCGAGCTGCTTGGCCACTTCGGTCTTGCCGACGCCGGTCGGGCCGCTGAACAGGAACGAGCCGATCGGCCGATCCGGTTTGCCCAGGCCCGAGCGCGCCATCTTGATGGCACCCGAGAGCGCCTCAATGGCGGCGTCCTGGCCGAACACCACGCTGCGCAGATCGCGATCCAGGGTCTTGAGCTTGGAACGGTCGTCGCTGGAGACGCTCGCCGGGGGAATGCGCGCGATCTTGGCAACGATCTCTTCCACCTCGGCGCGTGTGATGGTCTTTTTCTGCTTGCTCTTGGGCAACACGCGCTGCGCGGCGCCGGCTTCGTCGATGACGTCGATCGCCTTGTCGGGCAGATGGCGGTCACCGATGTACTTGGCCGACAGCTCGGCCGCTGCCTGCAGGGCACCCAATGCGTACTTGACGCTGTGGTGCTCCTCGAAGCGCGACTTGAGGCCCTTCAGGATCTCGACCGTTTGCTCGACGGTCGGCTCGACCACATCGACTTTCTGGAAGCGCCGTGACAAGGCCGCATCCTTCTCGAAGATGCCGCGATATTCGGTGAAGGTGGTGGCGCCGATGCACTTGATCTGGCCCGAGCTGAGCGCAGGCTTGAGCAGGTTGCTGGCGTCGAGCGTGCCGCCCGAAGCGGCACCGGCGCCGATCAGGGTGTGGATCTCGTCGATGAAGAGCACCGCGTTGGGGTGTTCCTTGAGCTGCTTGAGCACGCTCTTGAGGCGCTGCTCGAAGTCGCCCCGGTACTTGGTACCGGCCAGCAGCGCGCCCATGTCGAGCGAATAGACGGTGGCGTCAGACAGGATGTCGGGCACCTCGCCCTGCGTGATGCGCCAGGCCAGGCCTTCGGCGATGGCGGTCTTGCCGACGCCGGCCTCGCCGACCAGCAGCGGATTGTTCTTGCGCCGGCGGCACAGCACCTGCACGACGCGCTCGACCTCCAGCTCGCGACCGATGAGCGGATCGATGCGGCCTTCACGCGCCGACTGGTTCAGGTTCTGGGTGTACTGGTCGAGCGGCGAGGCCTTGGCGTCTGCTTCTTCCTTGTCGCCTTCGTTGCTGCTGCTCTCGCCAGCCGACTTGGTCGGCTCCGGCGGATCCGACTTGCGGATGCCGTGCGCGATGTAATTCACCACATCGAGGCGTGTCACACCTTGCTGGTGCAGGTAGTAGACCGCGTGCGAATCCTTCTCGCCGAAGATCGCCACCAGCACATTGGCGCCGGTGACTTCCTTCTTGCCGTTGCCGGTGGACTGCACGTGCATGATCGCGCGCTGGATGACGCGCTGGAAACCCAGCGTCGGCTGCGTGTCGACCTCGTCGGTGCCACCGACCGTGGGCGTGTTCTCCTTGATGAACTGCGTCAGGCTCTTGCGCAGGTCATCGATGTTGGCCGCACAGGCCCGCAACACCTCGGAGGCTGAAGGGTTGTCGAGCAAAGCCAGCAGCAGATGCTCCACGGTGATGAACTCGTGGCGCTGCTGGCGTGCTTCGACAAACGCCATGTGGAGACTGACTTCCAACTCTTGCGCAATCATGCGACCTCCATAATGCACTGCAGCGGATGACCCGCCCTGCGTGCTGCTGCCAGAACCGTTTCGACCTTGGTGGTCGCCACATCTCTTGTGTAGACACCACACACGCCTCGACCCTCATGGTGGATCTTGAGCATGATCTGCGTGGCGGTCTCGAGATCGCGATGGAAATACTGCTGCAACACCAGCACGACGAACTCCATCGGCGTGAAGTCGTCGTTGAGGAGCACGACCTGATACACCGGCGGCGGTTCGACCTTCTGAGTCTGCCGCTCGGCAACAACAGAGCCTTGCCCATCATCAGGTGTTGCGGGTCCCTGGGGATTTTCAGGTTGAGGGGTGGACATGAGTGCATTCTATCGACGGTCTTCGGCGCGTGCTCATCCTAGATATGCAGGAGCCATACCTGCTATTCAGCCAAGCCTGATGCGCCGAAACAATCGCTGTTTGTGTCGCGTTTGTGCGGTTTTGTCGCAGGGTATGCGTTATTGACAGGCCCGACACCCCTGCCCAGAATCCCCAGCGCATTCCGGGGAATTGGAGCAGATCGATGGCACAAGAAGGTGTGGTGAAGTGGTTCAATGACGTAAAAGGCTTCGGCTTCATTGAACCCGAAGGCGGCGGCGAAGACATCTTCGCCCACTACTCGGCGATCCAGATGGAGGGCTTTCGCACCTTGCGACAAGGCTCGCGAGTCAGCTTCGAAGTGGTCGATGGCCCGAAGGGCAAACTTGCCCAGAACATCTGTTCAGTGAGTGACGGCAGCCTGGGTACCGCCGCGCCTGTTGGCATCAACATCGCGCCGCAGCCGGTCAGCTTGCCGTCTTGAGCTTGAGGCAGACCTCAGTCGCTGAGGCACCGCCATGAAAAATCCCGCCAGCTGGCGGGATTTTTCATGTGCGAACGATCAGGGCGCCACGGCAGGCGCCCGAGTCGAGCCAACTCACATGTGGTCGATCATCACCTGACCGAAACCGGAGCAGGACACCTGAGTCGCGCCTTCCATCAGGCGTGCGAAGTCATAGGTGACGCGCTTGGACGCGATCGAGCGCTCCATCGAGGCCAGGATCAGGTCAGCAGCTTCGATCCAACCCATGTGGCGCAGCATCATCTCGGCCGACAGGATTTCGGAGCCCGGATTCACGTAGTTCTTGCCGGCGTACTTCGGCGCCGTGCCATGAGTGGCTTCGAAGCAGGCGACTGAATCCGACAGGTTCGCACCCGGGGCGATACCGATGCCGCCGACTTGAGCTGCCAGCGCGTCGGAGATGTAGTCGCCATTCAGGTTCAGCGTCGCAATCACCGAGTACTCGGCCGGGCGCAGCAGGATCTGCTGCAGGAAGGCATCAGCGATCGAATCCTTGATCGTGATGTCCTGGCCGGTCTTCGGGTTCTTGAACTTGCACCACGGGCCGCCGTCGATCAGCTCGGCGCCGAATTCCTTCTGGGCCAGGTTGTAGGCCCAGTCACGGAAGCCACCTTCGGTGAACTTCATGATGTTGCCCTTGTGCACGATGGTCACACTGGAGCGGTCGTTGTCGATCGCGTACTGGATCGCCTTGCGCATCAGGCGCTCGGTGCCTTCGATCGACACCGGCTTGATGCCAATGCCCGAGGTCTCCGGAAAGCGGATCTTCTTGACGCCCATCTCGTCCTGCAGGAACTTGATGAGCTTCTTGGCCTTGTCGCTCTGAGCCTCGTATTCGATGCCTGCGTAGATGTCTTCCGAGTTCTCGCGGAAGATCACCATGTCGATCTTCTCGGGTTCCTTCACGGGCGAGGGCACGCCCTTGAAGTACTGCACCGGACGCAGGCAGACATACAGATCCAACTCCTGACGCAGCGCGACGTTCAGTGAACGGATGCCGCCACCGACCGGCGTGGTCAGCGGGCCCTTGATGGACACCACGTATTCGCGCAGCACTTCCAGCGTCTCGGCCGGCAGCCAGACGTCCGGACCATAGACCTTGGTCGCCTTCTCGCCCGCGTAGATCTCCATCCAGTGGATCTTGCGCTCGCCGCTATAAGCCTTCGCCACCGCCGCATCGACCACCTTGATCATCACCGGGGTGATGTCCAAGCCGGTGCCGTCACCCTCGATGAACGGAATGATCGGATTGTTCGGAACATTGAGGGAGAAGTCCGCGTTGACGGTGATCTTCTCGCCCCCCGTGGGCACCTGAATGTGTTGATACATGTCGCCTGCTCCGTTTTTGCTGTGTATGGTGGGAGATGTCTCGATTTTTGGATTTTATGATCAGGCACACCATGCCGGTGCCAGATCAGTCAGCAGGGCATGCCCCATCGACCAGCCGACCGCGACAACGATGGCCGCACCCGCCATCCGGATGGCCCAGGCTGGATTGAGGGTTGCAGCCCCCGCCGCCGAGCCACCACGCAGCAGCCGCAGCCACAGCGCCGGGCCGATCACCAGCGCCAGTGAACTCGTGGCGCCAAACGCGGCCATCACACCGGCGCCCTCGATCGGACCGGAGGCCACCGCTGCCACCAGCAAAGCGGCATGCAACAGGCCACAGGGCAGAGCTGGCCACAAGGTGCCCAACCCGAAAGCTTTAAGCTCACCCGGCAGATGAATTTTTTGCACCTGACCGGTGACCGGCGGACGGCCCAATTGCTCAGCCCAGGCTTCAATGGTGGGAGGCAGACGGCCACGCAGCAGCAGCCAGACCCCGAGCAACAGGAGCGCAAGTTGCAACATGGTCCAGATCGGTTTGAGCCAACCCGTGCCGTCAACAAACCAGCGCGCGCCTTCAATCACCGATGCGGCCACCGCGCCAGCGGCCGCATAGGCCAGCAAACGTCCCAGCAGCAAGGCAGCCAAGGCCCGACCGGACGACTGCGGGGCACACCGTTTGGCGGCCGCAGCACAGCCTGCCGCACACATCGACACACAGTGGGGCGTACCAGCCAGCCCCATCAAGGCACCGGTGAGCAGCAAGGCTCCGGTCATCAAATCACCTTGGAAAACTTCTCTCGTACTTGATCAGTGCGCAAATAGCGGTCGAATTGCATCGCCACCGAGCGCACGAAGTACCAACCCAACGAGGTGAGCTCGAAACCATCGTGACTCAGCGTCAGCAAGCCCGAATCCGACAAGGCCACCAAGTCAGCCAGTTCGGCCGCGAAGTAGCGCCGGAAATCGATCAGGTGCGCCAGCTCGATCGACTCGAAGCTCACTCGGCCGTGACACATGATGGACATGATCACCGCGCGCCGCACCAGATCATCGCGAGTCAGCACCAAGCCACGCACCGTTGGGAAAACGCCACGATCGAGCGCATCATAGTACTCGTCGATCGTCTTGGCGTTCTGGCTGTAGGTCGCGCCGACGCGGCCGATCGACGACACGCCCAGACCGATCAGGTCGCAATCCGGCTGAGTGCTGTAGCCCTGGAAGTTGCGGTGCAACAAGCCCTGCCGCTTGGCCACCGCGAGCGGATCGTCCGGCAGCGCGAAATGGTCCATCCCGATGTACTGATAGCCGTGGCCGATGAAGCCGCCAATGGCTTGCGACAGCATGTTGATGCGCTGTGCACCGCTCGGCAGCTCGGCCGAAATGATGCGGCGCTGCGGCTTGAAGCGCTGCGGCAAATGCGCGTAGCCGTACATCGCAATGCGGTCCGGCCGCAACGCCGCCACCTGCTGCACCGTGCGCGCAAAGCTCTCCGGTGTCTGGCGCGGCAAGCCGTAGATCAGATCAGCATTGATCGAGGTGAAACCAAGCGAACGGGCGCTCGCCATCAGGGTCTCGACCTGTTCGAGCGGCTGAACACGATGCACCGCCTGCTGCACATCGGGATCGAAGTCCTGCACCCCGAAGCTGAGCCGATTCAGGCCCAGCGAGGCCAGATGGGCCAGCCGATCGTGGGTGACGGTGCGCGGATCGATCTCGATCGAATATTCACCGTGCGGCGCCAGCTGGAAGCGGCTGCGGATATCAGCCATCAAGCGGGTCAGCTGCTCGTCGGTCAGGTAGGTCGGCGTACCACCACCGAAGTGCAGCTGCGACACCACCGGCCGGTCACCGAGCGACCGCATGACCAGATCAAGCTCCTGGCCAAGCGCACGCAGATACGGCTCCGACTTGCTGTGATCGCGGGTGACCACCTTGTTGCATGCACAGTAGTAGCACACCGATTCGCAAAACGGCACATGCACGTACAGCGACAGCGTGCCGCCAGCCCCAGACACGCCGCCCATGCCACGTTGCGCCAAGGCCTGCGCGTACTGCTCGGCCCCAAAAGCCTCGACAAAACGATCCGCCGTTGGATAGGAGGTGTAGCGCGGCCCGGGCACGTCCATGCGACGTAACAGCTCATCAGTGAGCACCGGCTGCGCGCCGTAAGCCGGGGTGAGCGCTGATTCCATGCCGAGTCCGCCGGCAACAAGCATCTGTTCCATCGCCCGCACTGTGCCGCAGCTAGGCTCTTGGGCCTTGATATAGCTCAAGCACTATGCGCACACACTCAAGAAGAATGAGTTTCATTCGCGCGTATCACCCATGAATGTCCCTTGATCGCACTTGGCGAGAAGTGCCCATGACCGATCAAATACCGACATAATCACGGCCACCATGCCTGATCAGACCTCCACCGCTCGCCTCGACACCCTCAAAGTCGCTTGTTCAGCTTGCAATTTGCGTGAGCTGTGCTTGCCTGTAGGCTTGAGTGAAGATGAACTGGCCTCGCTCGACTCGATGGTATCGACCAGACGCAGCGTCAGGCGTGGCGAAGCACTTTTCCATGCTGGTGAAGCATTCGCAGCGCTCTACGCCGTTCGCACTGGTTTTTTCAAGACGGTCATCTCGGCTGCGGATGGCCGTGAACAGGTCACCGGCTTCCAGATGGCCGGCGAACTGATCGGGCTGGATGGCATCAGCACCGACCACCATTCCTGTGACGCAGTTGCCTTGGAAGATTCGCAGGTCTGCATGATCCCTTATGGTCAACTGGAATCACTGTCGCGCGAGTTCACCCTGCTGCAACACCAGTTCCACAAGATCATGAGCCGCGAGATCGTGCGCGATCACGGTGTAATGCTGCTGCTCGGCAGCATGCGCGCAGAAGAGCGTTTGGCCGCCTTTTTGCTGAATTTGACTCAGCGCCTGCAAGCGCGTGGTTTTTCAGCTTCAGCATTGGTTCTGCGCATGACACGCGAAGAAATCGGCAGCTACCTTGGCCTCAAGCTGGAAACGGTCAGCCGCACGTTTTCCAAGTTCCAAGACGACGCCATCTTGGAAGTGAAGCAGCGCGATATCCGCATCCTTGACCAAAATGCCTTGCAACGGGTAGTCAACAGCGCCAGTTGCTAACCGGTTGATCGCCCGTCACACGGAACGGGCGGAGTTTAGCTTCAGGGCCAGTTCCTGTTTGTGCGTGGCGCATTGAGCTGCTGCGATTCGACCAACAGCAACTGTGTCAGCGCCCCCGCCAAGCTGATAACCAGCCAAAACACAAAAAACGCCAGCGTGTAGGCCGAGGCACTGGACAACCCCAGTGGCGCACCGCCGGTCCAATGCAGATCATTCGGATCGACGAACGCGAATACCAGCATTTCCAGCACACCAGCCATCAGGAACGATGGCCACAAGACAGCTGAGACTCGATGTGCCAACGGTGTCAAAGGTGGCAATGCTTCGGAAACCACCACTTCATCGTCAGCCACATCGAGATTCATCATCGACCTCCGGTCGCAGCGTGATTACGAGCCTCCATCGCTGGCAGGTTCGCGTTATTTGACGAAGACCTTGCACTGGCTCCATCAGACACCTTGTTGCTGGCTTGCTCAACGTCACTTGAGTTGTGCAGGACAGGGTCAGGGTATTTGATCGCTAGTCCGAGCGTCACGAAACTAGCAATTACCACGATCAATGGCCCGCTGATCACAAACCACACCATCCGGAAACGCCACCAAGGCACCGGCTTCTCAGAACGATCGGTGTTCGACATAGACCAACTCCTGCTCAGCACTAAAACACATCGGCCGAAAGGGGCATCCCTCCGGCCCCACCCGATCACTGCGGGATCATGAACGTGGACTTCTCTCTGACGGTGACGGGTGCACCCAACTGAGCATCCAGGCGATCAATATCAAAATGGATGGTCTTGGCGCCTGGGCCGGCCGCTTGTGCTACCTCCGGCGACAAATGCACATTCACAGACACCCACTTGGCTTCGGCTGGGCCTAGCCGGATTTCCGGTATCGCATCGAGATCGAGACCTTGCAGCCCATTGACGCGCACACGATACACCTGCGTGCTCTCGGTGGTATTCATGATCTGCAGCCGATAGACATTTTCGATCTTGCCATCCTCAACGATCCGCGCCAATGAGGCTCGATCACGCACGATATCGACCTTGAAGGGTGACCGCATCCAGATGCTGGTGCCGACCGCAGCGACAATCAGCACAAGGATCACGGTATAGATCAGCACCCGTGGCCGCAGCGCCCGACTGACCATCTGGGCACGGGTCCATTTCTGGTCAATGCCGTTCTGCGTGGTGTACCGCACCAGCCCGGGCGCGTAACCCATCTTGTCCATGACGCTGTCGCAGACATCGATACAAGCGGCACAACCGATGCACTCGTACTGCAAACCTTTGCGAATATCGATCCCCGTCGGGCAGACCTGCACACACAGGTTGCAATCGACACAGGCACCCAGACCCGCCTGCTTGTAATCGACCTTCTTGCCACGCGAACCACGCGGCTCGCCGCGCTCGGTGTCATAGGTGATGATGAGCGTGTCCTTGTCGAACATCGCACTCTGGAACCGCGCGTAGGGGCACATGTACTTGCACACCTGCTCGCGCATATAACCAGCATTGCCGTAGGTGGCAAAGCCGTAGAACAGCACCCAGAACCATTCCCAAGGGCCAAAACCCAACTGAACTGCAGAGGCAGCAAGACTGTGAATTGGCGTGAAATACCCGACGAAGGTAAAACCAGTCCACAGCGAGAACAGCACCCAGGCTAATTGCTTGCCGCTCTTGCGAAGAAATTTATCGCCAGTCCAAGGACCAGCATCGAGTTTCATGCGCTTGGCACGATCACCTTCAAAACGGTGCTCGAACCACATGAAAATCTCGGTATAGACTGTTTGTGGGCACGCATAACCACACCAAAGGCGGCCAGCGAGCGCAGTGAATAAGAAAAGAGCGTATGCCGAAATAATGAGCAAGCCCGTCAGATAAATAAAATCCTGCGGGTACAGCACCAAACCAAAAATATAAAAACGCCGCGTACCCAAATCAAAAAGTACCGCTTGGCGCTCGTTCCACATCAGCCACGGCAGGCCGTAAAAAACGATCTGCGTCAGCCAGACCAAAATCCACCGCCACTTCACAAACAGCCCATCGACTGCCTTGGGGTAGATTTTCTTGGTCTTTTCGTAGAGCGACACCATCTTGGCTGGTGCTTCGATGGATGCCGCTGCTACTGGGCGATCGCCCCCCGAATTGGCCACCGCTGACGCATGCGGCTGTGACGTCTGACTACTTTCGTCCATCGGGGTACCTGATCACCAACACTCAATTACTGAACACTGTTCATGGCCGTTGTTGCGCCGCTCTTGTGCGACAGACTCCAGACATAAGCAGCCACCACATGGATCTGCTCGGGCGTGAGGCGCTTGTTTTGCGCCGGCATGATGTTGGTCTTGCCATTGTTGACCATCGCCATGACCGCATCTTCACCCCAGCCATGCAACCAGATCTTGTCAGTCAGGTTGGGGGCGCCGATCGCCTGATTACCCTTGCCGTCCGGTCCATGACACGCCGCACAAGCACCGAACTTGCTCTTGCCAAGCTGGGCTGCGATGCTGTTGTGCGGGCTACCCGACAGGCTGAGCACATAATTCGCCACGTTCTTCACATCTTCTGGCGAACCGACCGCACCCGCCATGACAGGCATCATGCCCTGCCGGCCGTTGGTAACGGTCTTCTCAATGTAGGCCAAACTACCGTCGCCACCCAGCCAGTCATTGTCGGTCAGATTGGGGAAACCCTTGCTGCCACGCGCGTCAGAGCCATGGCAACCAGCGCAGTTATTGGCAAACAGACGCTCACCAATGCCCATCGCCTGCGCGTCAGCGGCCAAAGCCTCCACCGGCATGTTGACAAACTTGGCATAGACCGGAGCCATTGCCTCCTTGGCCTTGGCTTGTTCAGCCTCCAACTGGCCCTTGCTGCTCCACTTGAGGGTGCCTGCGTTGCTGCCAAGCCCCGGGTAAAGCGCCAGGTAGATCACGGCAAAAGCGACCGTAATCACGAACAAACCCATCCACCAGCGCGGCAGCGGATTATTCAACTCCTGCAGGGTTTCATCCCAGACATGGCCCGTCGTGTTGTCATCGGCCATCACGGTACGTTTGCTCGCACCGATCAGAACCAGAATACAAAAAATCAGGCTCGCAACAACGATTCCTGCCACATAGAGCGGCCAGAAACCGGAAACGAAGTCACTCATGAGTGCCTCCCGTATTAGATTGGGTCACAACTTCTTCTTGGAATGGCAAGGCAGCCGCTTCGTCAAAATCTTGCCGGTTCTTGCGTGAAAAAGACCACGCAATAATGCCAAGAAAGACCGCGAAGGACAGCACCGTGGTCATGCTGCGCCAAGTATTGATATCAAGGAATATTTCCATCTCTACCTCACTTGACGGCGGTACCGAGCACTTGCAGATAAGCTACGAGCGCATCGATTTCGGTCTTGCCCTTGACTTCATCACCGGCAGCGGCGATTTCGTCATCGGTATAAGGCACACCCACCTTGCGCAGCGCACGCATCTTGGGTGCCACATCTTCAGGCGCAAGTTGCGCTGTTGCCAGCCAAGGATAAGCCGGCATATTCGATTCAGGCACCAGATCACGCGGATTGTTCAGGTGCACACGGTGCCACTGATCGCTGTACTTGCCGCCAACGCGGTGAAGATCCGGCCCGGTCCGCTTGGAACCCCACTGGAACGGGTGGTCATAAACGAATTCACCAGCCACCGAATTCGGTCCGTACCGCAGGGTTTCCGAACGGAACGGACGAATCATTTGCGAATGGCAGTTGTAGCAGCCTTCGCGAAGATAGACGTCACGCCCCGTCAGTTGCAGTGCGGTGTACGGCTTGAGACCTTCAACCGGCTCAGTGGTTGAATGCTGGAAAAACAGCGGAACGATTTCCAACAACCCGCCCACCGACACCGTCAGCAGGATCAGGACGATCATCAAGAAATTATTGGTCTCGATCTTGGCGTGACCCACCGCTTGATTGTGATTTGCCATGTTGTTTCTCCAGTTCAAGCGTGGGCGGCAACCAGCGGAATCTGCACCGGTTCAATCTTGCCAACACGGACCGTCATGATGGTGTTCCAAGCCATGATGATCATGCCGCTCAGGTACAGCACACCACCCAGCACACGGATCACGTAGAACGGATAGGTCGCCTTGACACTTTCAACAAAGCTGTAAACCAGGGTGCCGTCCGGGTTGGTAGCACGCCACATCAGACCCTGCATCACACCGGCAATCCACATCGCAGCGATGTAGAGCACGATGCCGATGGTGGCAGTCCAGAAATGCAGCTCGATGGCACGCACGCTGAACATCTGCTTGCGGCCGAACATGCGCGGAATCAGGTGATACAGCGAACCGATCGACACCAGACCCACCCAGCCCAGCGCACCAGAGTGCACGTGGCCGACGGTCCAGTCGGTGTAGTGGCTCAGCGCGTTGACGGTCTTGATGGACATCATCGGACCTTCGAACGTGCTCATGCCGTAGAACGACAGCGAGACGATCAGGAACTTCAGGATCGGGTCATCGCGCAGTTTGTTCCAGGCGCCCGACAGGGTCATGATGCCGTTGATCATGCCGCCCCAGCTCGGTGCGAGCAGGATCAGCGAGAACACCATACCGACCGATTGGGTCCAATCCGGCAGCGCGGTGTAGTGCAGATGGTGCGGACCCGCCCACATGTAGGTGAAGATCAGGGCCCAGAAGTGCACGATCGACAGGCGATACGAGTACACCGGACGCTCGGCCTGCTTGGGGATGTAGTAATACATCATGCCCAGGAAGGCGGCGGTCAGGAAAAAGCCCACCGCGTTATGGCCGTACCACCACTGAATCATGGCGTCCTGCACGCCGGCGTAGGCCGAGTAGGACTTCATGGGCCAGAACGAGACCGGGATGGCCGCGCTGTTGACGATGTGCAGCAGGGCCACGGCGATGATGAAAGCGCCGAAGAACCAGTTAGCCACATAAATGTGGCGCACCTTGCGGATGCCAACCGTACCGAAGAAGACGATCGCGTAGGACACCCAGACGATCGCGATCAGGATGTCAATCGGCCATTCCAGCTCGGCGTATTCCTTGCCCTGGGTAAAACCCAATGGCAGCGTGATCACTGCCAGCAGAATCACCAGATTCCAGCCGAAGAAAGTGAACCAAGCCAACGCGGGTGCGAACAGCCGCGTCTGACAAGTACGCTGCACGATGTGGTAGCTGGTGGCAAACAGCACGCAGCCACCGAACGCGAAAATCACTGCATTGGTATGCAGTGGTCGCAAGCGCCCGTAAGTGATGTACGGTATGCCGAAATTGAGCTCGGGCCATGCCAACTGGGAGGCGATGATCACCCCCACCAGCATCCCCACGATCCCGTATAACACCGCGACGAGTGAGAATGATCTCACCACACCGTCGCTGTAGACCGGCTGTGCCGGCTGCGAATTGATTGCCATCTGTGTGCTCCTAGGAAGCTTCTCCATCCTTGCGACGTGCATTCTTGGACACCTTGTTACTTGTGTTCTTGATCGGCATCAATGCCACCGGTCTCGTGTTGCAAGATGCGCGAACCCTCTCGATCGACGTCATCGAATTGCCCCGCCTTCAGACCCCAGGCAAACACCCCCAGGATCACGAAAACGAGCACGACCGACAGCGGCACCAGCAAGAACAAGATGTCCATCAATAATCAGTCTGAATCGCAGTCTTCAAGCGGCGGTTGTTTGAGACACCAGCGTCGATGACGCTGGCACAGCAGGTGTCGACTTGTCTCTCGCCAGTCGCAACGCGTTGAGCACCACCAGCAGCGAACTCGCCGCCATGCCGATCCCGGCCAGCCAGGGTGGCAGCCAGCCCATCAAGGCCAGCGGCACACTCGCCAGGTTGTAGCCCACGGCCCAGCCCAGGTTCTGCCGCACGATGCGCATCGTGCGCACCGCCGTGTCGCGCAACAGCACCAGATCATCGATGCGGTTGGCCAGCACGATCACATCGGCGCGCGCCTGCGCCAGCGCGGCCGCAGAGCCCATGGCGATCGATACATCAGCGCGAGCCAACACCGGCGCATCGTTGATGCCATCGCCCACCATGGCCACGATCCGACCACCTTGCTGCAGGATTTCGACCGCCGCCAGCTTGTCCTGCGGCGTGCATTGTGCCTTGGCTTGCGTGATATTCAGCCGTTTTGCCATCGCCTGAACGCTGCCAAATTGGTCACCCGAGAGCAGATGAACCTGCAAACCGCGCGCCTGCAGAGCCTGCACCGCCTGGATTGCATCAGGGCGCAGCGCTTCATCAAACTCGAAACGCACCACTGGCACCCATGCGGCGCCATCGTTGCAAGCAAACCACACTGCCGGCCGCAACACCCCATCGGCAGATGCGCCACACCAGCTCGCCTGGCCCAGACGCCAGCGCTGCGGCGGCATGCCCGCCTCCGACGGCAGGGTCGAGGCCTCCATGCCCAGCCCCGGCTCTTCGCGCACATCCAGCCAACCCGCTGTCGATGACTTGTGCGCTGCCGACAGCGCACGCGCCAACGGGTGATGTGACAGCGCCGCCAGACTGGCCGCCAGGGGCGCCACGCCAGACAAGGGCCGCAGCCGGGCGCAATCCAACTCGACGGTTGCAGCCAGCGTCAGGCGGTCTTCGGTCAGGGTGCCGGTTTTATCGAACACCAGATCCTGGGCGCGCGTCAGCACTTCGAGGATGTCGTTGCGCTGCACCAGCACGCCGCGCCGCGCCAGCGCGCCGGTCGCGGCCAGCAAAGCCACTGGCGCACCGATCGACAAGGCACAAGGACAGGTGACGATCAGCACCGCCACGGCAACCCAGAGCGCGCGCGCCGGGTCGATGAAATGCCAGACCACATAGGCGCCCAGCGCCAGCAGCAGCACCGCCCACAAGAACGGCCCGGCAAGCCGATCGGTGGCGATCACGAAGGCAGGGCGTTGCGTGAGCGCACGCTCGACCAGCGTGACGATGCGCTGGTAGCGCGTCTGCACCCCCAGCTGATCGACCCGCATCACCACCGGCGCGCCCAGATTCATGCAACCCGCCGACACCGTGTCGCCGGGTGCACGCTCGACTGGCAGCGACTCGCCCGTCAGCATCGATTCATCCACCTGAGTGCGGCCGTCGAGCAACACGCCGTCGGCGGCAAAAGCCTGGCCGACATAGACCCGCACCCGATCCCCGATCTGCAACCGCGCCGCCTGCACCAGCTCGCCCTGGCCTTGGGCATCCAGACGCTCGACCGCATCCGGCAACTGGCGCATCACCGCGTCGAGCGACTGGGCGGCGCGGCGGCGCGCTTGCGTCTCCAGCACCCGTGCGCCGAGCAGGAAGCTCACGAACATCGTCAGCGAATCAAAATAGACCTCGCTGCCAAACTGCCCGTCCGGATGAAAGGCCGCCGCCGAACTGGCGACAAAGGTCACCAGCAGGCCCAGCGTCACCGGCACATCCATGCCGATGCGGCCGGACTTGAGCGAATGCCAGGCGCCGCGCACATAGTCACCGGCCGCGAACACCAGCACCGGAATCGAGAGCACCCAGCTGGCCCAGTGCAGCAGTTGCACCATGTCAGGCGTGATCTCGCCGGGCGCGGCCAGATAGGCCGGCGTGGCGTACATCATCACCTGCATCATGCAGAAGGCCGCCACGAACAGCCGCCAGATCGCCTTGCGCGACTCCTTGACCGCCAGCGCCACCGCCTGCGCGCCGGTGTCCGGAAAGGCGCCATACCCGGCGCGGCGCGCCGCCTCGATCAAGGCTGAAAACCTAGTCTGCTTTGGATCCCAGACCACCACCGCCCGCTGGGCGGCAGCGCTGACCTCGGCGCTCGACACGCCGACCACCCGCTGCAAGGCCGTTTCAATCAGGCCCGAGCAGGCGGCACAATGCATGCCGCTGAGCAGCAAACGCGACTGCGCCAGCTCGCGGCCGTCGGCTGCCGTCAGCCACTGTGTGCAAACAGCCAGGGTGTCAGCGTCATCTACGGCGGCAAGCTGCGTCGGTGTGAGCGCAGGCGCAGTGGCAACAGCGGCGGAGCCGACGTCAGAAGTGGGCACAGGAATGGTCGGTGGCATCGTGGCGGGCAGGCTGATGGCCGGCGGCCATGTCACCCGAGCGACATTTTTAGGGGTCATCCCTTACGCAGACATGATACAGATCAAGGTACAACTTTTTACATGCATTCGCCGCACACTTGCCGGCCTCGCCTTGCTGGCATCTGTTGCGGCCGCGCCAGGGTCCGCCGTTGCGCAGGAGATGGCACAACGGCTACCCGCCATCCAGATCCATGCCGGCATGCACAACATCCACGCCGAAGTGGCCCAGACGCCGGAGCAACGTCAGATCGGCCTGATGAACCGCAAGAGCATGGCCGGCAACGACGGCATGCTGTTCGTGTTCGAGCAGCCGGCGGGCCACTGCTTCTGGATGAAAAACACCTTGATCCCGCTGTCGATCGCCTTCGTGGCCGATGACGGCACGATCGTCAACGTCGCCGACATGCAGCCGCAATCGGAAGTCTCGCACTGCCCAGACAAGCCGATCCGCTACGCGCTGGAAATGAATCAGGGCTGGTTTGCCAAGCGGGGCTTCAAGGCGGGCATGAAGCTCGGCGGCGCCCCGTTCGGCCCGCAATAACCTGCGGCACATCCGCGACACATCGGCAGCATCCTGCAATTCATCGCAGGCCATCTGCAGATCATCCCGGGCGACCTGCACGTCATCAACAGCCGTCTGCAACGCATCGAACCCAAGCTGCAGCTCGTCAAAGGCGATCTGCAGCGCATCGGCAGCGACCTGCAACTCACCAGAGACGTCTGCAAGCCATCAGACGCGACCTGCCATTCATCAACAGGGGCCTGCAGCGCCTCAGACGCGACCTGCAACTCATCAAAGGCCGCCTGCACCGCATCAAGCGCGACCTGCAGCCCATCAGCCCCTCATTGCAACCCCGCAAGCCCGATCTGCAGCCTGTCTCCAGCAACAGCGCTAGACATCCTGCCCGTCCCCCCGTAATCTCCCACCCCAACGTCGCCGCCAATCACTCGATGCGCCGAGTCCCGAGCGACACCCACCAAGGAGGTGGCCACATGTCTGCTTTGACGCTTCCTGAAACTCCCGGCAGATCACCCCCACTCTGCCGAAAATCCCTGCTGTCAAACCGACTTGGCGCAACTGCACGCCCAGCCTTGTCCAGTTTCGCCCTGTGTAACAGAATAATTTAACTGGACAAGATCTGGTGTCGATATTCGTTAGGCTATTTTTTCGCACACTCGTTATTGACGTCATCATGCGCACACTTATTGCTCTCCTTCTCACATTTATTTTTACGCAGGGCGCTATCGCAGGAAAAAATTCCTATCAATGCGTCATAAAGGAGCATCTCTTTTTAAGCAAAGCAGGAGCCCTTGCTCGCCCCCCCAAGCCGTACCACATCGGGCAAAGATTTGCCATAGACAGAAGCTCAGGAGTATTTACTGGTCCAGAAGAGGTGCTCACGCTCCAAGAATCCAATTATCGAATACTTGCTCCAGGTAATGCCAAAAATGCATTCAGTGTTGTCGCAACAGCAGCCAATGATTCTGGTGGCATGCATTTCACTGTTATTACCATCGAGGAATTCTCGGAAGGCCCAGCCAAACCATTTGTTCTTCTAAATGGCTCATCCGTATTGTCTGGAGTCTGTGAGTAGTGGCAGTAAACCAGAGTGACCGAGGAGTTCGAAGCGAATGCAGCACTATGTGTAGCTCAACTGCTTTAGTATTTATCACCAGCCTAATGTAGGTTCAACGCGGACAAAAATGCTTCGCATTTTTGCCGGTTAACCTGGGCGTTAGACCGCAGAGGAACCACTCTTGTCGCTCTCCAACCCCAAACAAAACCTCGCCCTGCCGGTTACGGTTCAGCGGCGCGTAGATGCCATGTTCGCAGGAACGAACATTGGCCTGTCCGGGCCTGAAATGCTGGATTACTTTTCGCGCTTCGACGCTGAAGTCGAACAATACCCTTGGTCAGGCGGCGTGCCAAGTCGAAAACAGATCCTCCAAGACTGCCTCGCACGCTTCACGAAGGAACAGCAACTCGAAATCCTTGTTGACATGTTGCGTCCTGAAAACTTCCAGAAGTACAGTCCGCCGCCCGCAGAAGACCAGCGCTTCCTCCAGGAGTGGGTTGCATCACAGAAGCAAGGCATTCCACCACCACCAGCCACGCGCCCTATCCCGACCATGACGCCCGCAACTACCTGGGATGTCTTTGTCTCGCACGCGTCGGAAGACAAAGAGACATTTGCAAAGCCCTTGGCTCACGCGCTGCAAGACCACGGCGTGAAGGTCTGGTTTGATGCGTTCACTCTCACAGTTGGCGATAGTCTTCGTCGATCAATTGATCGGGGGCTGGCGCAGTCCCGTTTCGGAGTCGTCGTGCTGAGTGAAGCCTTCTTCCAGAAGCACTGGCCACAACTTGAGCTGGATGGTCTCGTTGCACGTGAGTCTGCAGGCGTCAAAGTAATTCTGCCGATCTGGCATGCCATCGACGAATCACGAGTGCAAATCCACTCGCCCATGCTCGCTGACCGGGTCGCCGTCTCCTCGGCCAGAGGACTGGATCATGTCGTTGAGCAGTTACTACAGGTCATAAGGCCAGGCCAGCAGCGTGGCACTGCGGCCTAATCGGCGCATCGGATGTCCGACCTGATCCATGAAAACCGTCCTCCATCAGGTGCTCAGGAACAGGCCGCAGCGATGCCATTTAATCTAGCGCAAACCGGATGCACATCGTCGGTCAGAAGCGGCGTTCTGAGTGGATTCTGAGTGGGAAAAGTGCAAAATCGCCTTTCATCACTTGATGCATCCACAGAAGGGAGGTTGTTTTGACTCAGTCTGTTTTTGTCCTCAACCTGGATCGGCGCAGCGATTCTGATGTGTTGGCCTACGGCGGTGCAGTCGTCGCCGCGATGAAGGACAACCATTTCTTCCCCGGCAATTGGGGCGATCCGGGGCTCAATTGGCCGGTGCTCAACGCTTCGTGCGAAGGCTTCCGCGATAGCTATCAGGCCGCACTTGCGCACGACTCGCACAAGATTGCCCTGCGCACCGAAGCTCGGCGCAACTTCACTGATCTTCTTAAGCGCACGGCCACCTACGTCGAGTTCACGGCCAACGGCAACACCGAAATGCTGCACAGCTCGGGTTTCGAGATGCGTCCCGAAACCACCCGCAGCCCGGCTACTGCGCCCGGCCCCGTGCTTGACCTGCGCGGCAATCCGACTGAACACAGTGGCCGCATCGAACTGCACGCCACTCGGACCCCCGGCGCACAAGCCTACGAGATGCAAAGCACCACCATCGACCCCAGCACCATGGGCGACAACCCCGGCTGGGCGCACCATCCGGTGCTCTTCTCGGTTCAACGTATCATCATCGACAATCTCCCGGTCGGCTTTGTCTGGGTCCGGCTGCGCGCGGCCAACTCCATCGGCTTCGGCCCCTGGTGCAGCCCTGTGCGCGTGCTGGTGCTCTGAAGCAGCAGCAAGACTTCAGCGCTGCGCTCACCATCGGCCGCCGGATGCGCAAGCTCCGGCGGTCTTGTTGTCCGCTCTGCACGCCCTCCTGCGCGCTCTGCATGCTCCGCGCTGCTTCATATTCCGCAGAAGCATATTCATTCAACAAATATGTAGTTTGTAAATATAAAGACTCTCCCTAAAGTCGTGACCCTGACGTGTTGCGCGTCAGATCACCCTTTTTGGAGCAGGCATGGATTGGTTGGCAATTGCGAGCGGCTTTGGCATCGGCCTGATCGTCGGCTTGACCGGCGTCGGCGGTGGCTCGCTGATGACGCCGTTGCTGATCTCGGTCTTCAATCTGGAGAAAGCGGTCGCGATCGGCACCGATCTGTGGTTTGCCTCGCTGACCAAGGTCTCGGGTTCGGTGGCGCATCACCGCCACGGTCATGTGGACTACCGCATCACCAAGCTGCTGCTGCTCGGCAGCATCCCAGGCTCGATCGCCACCATGAGCTACATGCACCTGGTCGGCCTGACCAAGCGGGCCGACAGCGCCTTGACCGTCGCGCTCGGCATTGCGCTGGTGCTGACCGCCGTCACCATCATCTTCCGGCCGGTCTGGCATCGCCTCGGCCTGTGGCTGGAGCGCTGGATCACGCCGGCGCGCCAACCCTGGCTCACGGTGCTGTGCGGCCTGATCCTGGGCGTGCTGGTCTCGCTCAGCTCGATCGGCGCCGGCGCGGTCGGCGCCACGCTGATCCTGCTGATGTACCCGCGCCTGGAAACCCGTCGGCTGGTCGGCACCGACATCGCTCATGCCGTGCCGCTGACGCTGGTGGCCGGCATCGGCCACGCCACGCTCGGCAACGTGCATTGGGCGCTGCTGCTGGAGTTGCTGATCGGCTCGCTGCCCGCCATCTGGATCGGCGCGCGCCTGACCAAGATGCTGCCCGACAGCTTCACGCGTCTGGCGCTGTGCACCTCGCTGCTGTTCGCGGCCAAGAAAGTGCTGCTGGTGGCTTGAGCCGGTTGACGCCTGCTCGCCTCGACACCACTGTCGCCCCTTTTGAGATTTTGAGAGTCCGGGCCTTCGCGCCTCACTGACGCCATGTACCAATACACCGACTTCGACCGCCAGTTCGTCCGCGCCCGTGCGGCGCAATTCCGCGATCAGCTGGAACGCAACCTCGCCGGCACGCTGGGTGACGATGAATTCCGCCCGCTGCGACTGCAGAACGGCTGGTACGTGCAGCGCCACGCGCCGATGCTGCGCGTCGCCGTGCCCTATGGCGAGATCAACAGCCGCCAGGTGCGCGCGCTGGCCGAGATCGCCCGCGTGCACGACCGCAGCTACGTGCACTTCAGCACGCGCCAGAACGTCCAGTTCAACTGGATCCCGCTGGTGCAGAGCGCCGACGTGATGGACAAGCTGGCTGCGGTGGACATGCACGGCATCCAAACCAGCGGTAACTGCATCCGCAACATCACCAGCGACGGCCTGGCTGGCGTGGCGTTTGACGAGATCGTCGATCCGCGCCCCTACTGCGAGATCCTGCGCCAGTGGAGCACGCTGCATCCGGAGTTCGCCTTCCTGCCGCGCAAGTTCAAGATCGCCGTCTCGGGCGCGGTCGAGGACCGCGCCGCGATTGGCTGGCACGACATCGGTCTGCAACTGCTGAAGAACGAGGCCGGCGAGATCGGCTTCAAGGTGCTGGTCGGCGGCGGCATGGGCCGCACGCCGATCATCGGTTCGGTGATCAACGCCTTCGTGCCCTGGCAGCAGATCCTCGTTTTCATCGAAGCGGTGGTGCGGGTCTACAACCGCTACGGTCGGCGCGACAACGCCTACAAGGCGCGCATCAAGATCCTGGTCAAGGCCGAAGGGCAGAAGTTCTTCGACGCCGTCAACGTCGAGTTCAACAACATTCTTGAGCGTGATCTGGACGGCGCCGCGCACCTGATCACCCAGGCCGAGTTCGACCGCGTCGCCGCCAGCTTCGTGCGGCCGGCCGACGTGGCGCCGCTGCCCGAAGTCGGCCAGGCGGCCGAACTGCCGCTGGCCTACGAGCGCTGGATCGCGCGCAACGTGCACGCGCACCAGGTCGCGGGCTATCGCGGCGTGACGCTGTCGGTCAAGCGCGCCGGCCAGGCGCCCGGCGACGCCACCGACGTGCAGATGGATCTGGCCGCCGATCTGGCCGACCGTTTCAGCAGCGGCGAGCTGCGCATCACGCACGACCAGAACCTGCTGCTGCCGTGGGTCAAGGCGAGTGATCTGCCTGAACTCTATGAAGCGGCCAAGGCAGCCGGCTACGCCACGCCCAACATCGGCCTGCTGACCGACATGATCGCCTGCCCGGGCGGCGACTTCTGCGCGCTGGCCAACGCCCGCTCGATTCCGGTCGCCGCCGAGCTGACCGAACGCTTTGCCGACGAAGACGAGGTGTTCGACTTCGGCGAGATCGACCTGCACATCAGCGGCTGCATCAACTCCTGCGGCCACCACCACAGCGGCCACATCGGCATCCTGGGCGTCGACAAGGACGGCACCGAGTGGTACCAGATCACGCTGGGCGGCTCGGACGGCTCGCATCACGCGCCGGTCGCCGTACCCGGCAAGGTGATCGGCCCGTCATTCGCCGCCAGCGAGGTGGTCGATGCGGTCGAGGCGATCCTGGAGGTCTACCGCGAGCTGCGCAGCGAGGGCGAGAAGTTCATCGACAGCGTCAAGCGCATCGGCCTGGAGCCGTTCAAGACCGCCGCCAACGCCACCCGCACCGCCACCGCCCGCGACAGCGTCGCCGCCTGAGCCAGCCGCGCTCCGACCTCATCCGGAATCGAAGACCATGAAGTTCATCGACACCCATCACGACCAGTGGCACACCGTCGGCGGTGAAGACGGCCCGTCGCCGCACCCGATCGCCCGCGCCGGCCAGCTGCTGACGCTCGAACAATGGCACGCCGTGCGCGACACCTGGCCGGCCGGCCTGCGCACCGGCCTGCTGCTCGGCAACACGGCCGACGTGGAAGACATCGAGGCCGATCTGCCGCGCCTGGCGCTGATCGTGCTCAGCTTCCCCAAGTGGGTGGATGGCCGCGCCTACAGCCAGGCACGCCTGCTGCGCTCGCGCTATCGCTACAGCGGCGAGATCCGCGCGACCGGTGATGTGCTGGTCGATATGCTGCCGCTGCTTGAGCGCACCGGCTTCGACGCCGTGGTGCTGCGCCACGACCAGTCGGTCGAGGCGGCCGAGCGCGCGCTCGGCTTCTTTGCCGGCCACTACCAGGGTGACACCACCGAACGGCGCCCGCTGTTCGCCCGCCCAGCCGACGCTGCCGCCCGTCAAGAGCAGGAATTCCTGAACCTGGGAGCGGCCATATGAGCGCGATTGCCCTTTACGCCCGCCAGACCGCCGGCTTCGAAGAGCGCCTGGCCGCCACGCTGCAGATCCTGCGCGACGCGGCGGCTGCGCACCCCGGCAGCATCGTGCAGGCCACCAGCCTGGGCGCCGAAGACATGGTCATCACCGACCTGATCGCCCGTCACCAGCTGCCCATCGCGATCGGCACGCTGGAGACCGGCGCGCTGCATGCCGAGACGGTGGCGCTGATCCCGCGCATCGAGCAGCGCTACGGTCTCGCCGTCGAGGTCTACCGCCCGGTCGAGACCGCCGTGATCGAGTTCGTGCAGAAAAACGGCGACAAGGCGATGTACGAAAGCATCGCGCTGCGCAAGGGCTGCTGCGGCATCCGCAAGCTGGAGCCGCTCTCGCGCATGCTCAGCGGTCGCAGCGCCTGGATCACCGGCCTGCGCCGTGAGCAGTCGAATGCGCGCGGCGAAGCGCGCGTGATCGAGGCCGACGATCAGGGCCGTGCGAAAATCAACCCGCTGGTGGACTGGAGCTGGAAAGACGTCTGGCACTACATCTCGACCTTCGAGGTGCCGTACAACCCGCTGCACGACCAGTTCATGCCCAGCATCGGCTGCGCGCCCTGCACCCGCGCCATCGCGGTGGGTCAGGAATTCCGCGCTGGCCGCTGGTGGTGGGAAGACGAAGCGGCCAAGGAATGCGGCCTGCACGTCTCGCAGGCCAAGGCCTGAACGCCCGCCCGATTCGAACAAGATGAACGCCCCGACAACCATGACCAACCTGCTCCCTGAAGTGGATCACCGCCACCTCGACGCGCTGGAAGAAGAAGCCATCTTCATCCTGCGTGAAGTGGCCGGCGCCTTCGAACGCCCCGGCCTGCTGTTTTCCAGCGGCAAGGACTCCTGCGTCGTGCTGCACCTGGCCGAGAAGGCGTTCAAGCGCAAGACCTCCAAGCCCGGCGAGCGTCCGAGCTTCGCCGGCAAACTGCCCTTCCCGCTGCTGCACGTCGATACCGGCCACAACTTCCCTGAAGTGATCGAGTTCCGCGAGCAGCGCATCGCCGAGATCGGCGACCGGCTCATCGTGGCGCACCTGGAAGACTCGATCCAGCGCGGCACGATCCGGCTGGCGCATCCGCTGGAGTCGCGCAACGGCCATCAGACCGTGACGCTGCTGGAAGCGATCGAGGAGCACCGCTTCGACTGCCTGATCGGCGGCGCGCGGCGCGACGAGGAAAAGGCTAGAGCCAAGGAACGCATCTTCAGCCACCGCGACAGCTTCGGCCAGTGGCAGCCGAAAGAGCAGCGCCCCGAGCTGTGGAACCTGTTCAACACCCGCATCAAGCCGGGCGAGAACTTCCGGGCGTTTCCGATCAGCAACTGGACCGAACTCGACGTCTGGCTCTACATCGCCCGCGAGAACATCCCGTTGCCATCGATCTACTACACCCACCAGCGCCAGGTGATGCGCCGCAAGGGCCTGCTGGTGCCGCTGACCGACGTCACGCCGACGCTCGCCGGTGAAGAAGTCGAAACCATCGACGTGCGCTTTCGCACCGTCGGCGACATGACCTGCACCTGCCCGGTCGAGAGCCTGGCCAGCAGCACCGCCGACATCGTCGCCGAGACGCTGCAAGTCACCGTCAGCGAGCGCGGCGCCACCCGCATGGACGACCGCACCTCCGAGGCCTCGATGGAGCGCCGCAAGAAGGAAGGCTATTTCTGATGACGACCGAACATATCAACGCCGGTGAAGAACTGGCCCACAAGGCGCTGCGCTTCCTGACCGCCGGCAGCGTCGATGATGGCAAGAGCACGCTGATCGGCCGCCTGCTGTTCGACAGTCGGGGCATCCTGGCCGACAAGCTCGACGCGCTGGAAAAGCGCGCCGCTGGCGCCCCGATCGACCTGTCCCTGCTGACCGACGGTCTGGAAGCCGAGCGCGAGCAAGGCATCACCATCGATGTGGCCTACCAGTACTTCGCGACCAAGACGCGCAAGTTCATCATCGCCGACGCCCCCGGCCACGAGCAGTACACCCGCAACATGGTGACGGCCGCCGCCGGTTCGGACGCGGCGGTGGTGCTGGTGGACATCACCAAGCTCGACACCAAGGTGCCTGAGGTCGTGCTGCTGCCGCAGACGCGCCGCCACAGCCTGCTGGCCAAGCTGCTGCGCGTGCCGAGCATCGTGTTCGCGATCAACAAGCTGGACGCGATCGAAGCAGGCACCGAAGCCGCCTTCGACGCCGTCGCCAAGGCGCTGAACAAGTTCGCTGACGAAGTCGGCATCACCGTCAAGGGCATCGTGCCGGTGTCGGCGCTGCGCGGCGACAACGTCGCCACGCCCTCGGCCAACTGGCCCTGGTACAGCGGCCCGACGCTGCTGCAGATCCTGGAGACCCTGCCGGTCACCGACGAAGCGCACGACGGCAACCTGCTGGTGCCGGTGCAGTACGTGGCGCGCGACGACGGCGAAGGCACTGGATTCCAGCACCGCGTCATGTGGGGCCGCATCGCCCACGGCGCCGTCAAGGCCGGCGACACGGTGCAGATCTTCCCGAGCGGCGAAACCGCGATCGTTGCCGCCGTACGCCACGCCGGCCTGGACGTGGACGGCTGCGAAGCGGGTCAGTCGGCCGGCATCGTGCTGGATCGGCAGGTCGACGTGTCGCGCGGCGACTGGATCTTCACGCCCGGCAGTGCCCCGACCACGCAGGAATTCAAGGCCACGCTGGCCTGGCTCGACACCGAGCCGGCCGTGCTGGGCCGCAAATACTGGCTGCGCCATGGCAACCGCTGGGTGCAGGCGCGCATCACGGCGATCGAGCACCGCCTCGACATCAACACGCTGGCAGAGCTGGATGCGCACCAGCTCGGCGTCAACGAGATCGGCCATGTGCAGATCCAGACCCAGCAGGCGCTGCCGGTCGAGGCCTACGCGGCCAACCGCGTCGGCGGCGCGCTGATCGTGGTCGATCCGACCACCAATCGCACCAGCGGCGCGCTGCTGGTGGCGGCACCCACCGCCGCCTGAACCGAGCATCGCGATGGGGCGTGTCATCTTCATCAGCGCCGGCCCCGGCTCGGCCGATCTGATCACGGTGCGTGGCGCAGCCCGCCTGCGCGAGGCCGAGGTGGTGCTGTTCGACGCGCTCACCGATCCGGCCCTGCGCGAGCTGGCGCCCGACGCGCAGTGGATCGACGTTGGCAAGCGTGGCTTCAACCACGCCACCAGCCAATCGCAGATCAACGAGCTGCTGGTGCAACACGCCCGCAGCCATGTCGTCGCGCGGCTCAAGGGCGGTGATGCCAGCCTGTTCGGCCGCCTGGAAGAAGAACTGCAGGCGCTCGCCGCCGCCGGCATTGCCAGCGAGGTGGTGCCCGGCGTGACCTCGGCGATCGCCGCCGCCGCCGCCACGCAGCGCCCGCTGACAAGGCGCGGCAGCGGCCGCAGTGTCAGCTTCGCCACCGCGATGACACGCACCGGCGACCTGCACGCCTGCCGCAGCGCCGACACCGAAGTCTTCTACATGGCCGGCAAGCAGCTCGGCGTGCTCGGCCCGCAACTGCTCGCCGCCGGCTGGGAGGCCGACACGCCGGTGCTGGTGGTGTCGCGTGCCGGCTGGCCGGATCAACGCGTCAGCGAACACACCGTGCAGCAGCTGGCCGACGCCAGCAGCGTGCACGACAGCCGCCCGACCATCGTCACGGTCGGTGCTGGCGCACGCCCGATCGTGGCCGAGGTAACCACCCCGGCCGACAAGACCGCACCAAAGCCACCGCCGGGGGTCGAACCAGCATGACGAAGCGCAATATGCGCCCGCGTTGATTCATTAACACTTGACGGACGTCAATTCCACGGGGAAACCCTCAACCCGTAGAATTCGAAAGTTTGAGCCCGGCGCTGCCTCCGCCCGCCCCACGCGGCGCCCTCGTCCACCCATTCCATCCTAGAGTCCCCGCCATGACCCACGTCGTCACCGAATCATGCATCCGCTGCAAATACACCGACTGCGTCGATGTGTGCCCGGTCGATTGCTTCCGCGAAGGCCCGAACTTCCTCGTCATCGATCCGGATGAGTGCATCGATTGCGCGGTCTGCATTCCCGAGTGCCCGGTCAACGCCATCCTGCCGGAAGAAGATGTGCCGGCCAACCAGCAGAAATACATCGCCCTCAATGCCGAGCTGACGAAACTGTGGCCCAGCATCACCAAGCGCAAGGCTGCGCTGCCCGACGCCGATGAGTGGAAAGACCGCACCGGCAAGCTGGGCGAGCTGATCCGCTGAAGCCCGCACGGCCCAGCCGCATGGTCGCACCGCCTGCACCGATCGACACCGACGCCGTCATCATCGGCGCCGGTCCGGTCGGGCTCTACCAGGTGTTCCAGCTCGGGCTGCAGGACATCTCAGCTCATGTCATCGACGCCCTGCCCTATCCGGGCGGCCAGTGTGTCGAGCTCTACCCCGACAAGCCGATCTACGACCTGCCCGGTCTGCCGGTCTGCACCGGCCGCGAGCTGGTCGAGCGGCTGCTGACGCAGATCCGGCCGATGCACGCCACGTTCCATCTGGATCAGCTGGTGGCGCAGCTGAACCGGCTGGACGACGGCCGCTGGCTGGTCGGCACCAGCAGCGGCTTGCAGTTGCGCGCGCCCTGCGTCGTGATCGCCGCCGGCGTGGGTGCCTTCGTGCCACGCCCGCTGGCGCTTGACGGCATCGACGCCTACCTGGGCCGCCAGCTGTTCTACCGCGTCAGCGATCCGGCGCAATTCGCCGGTCTGGATCTGGTGGTGACTGGCGGCGAGGAAGCCGCCGTCGAGCACGCCCTGCAACACGCTGAAGCCGGCCCCGCGCAGGCGCGCAGCGTCACGCTGATCCACCGCCGCGACAACTTCCGCGCCCCGGCGCCCCAATTGCAGCGTCTGCACGAGCTGTGCGCCGCCGGCCGCATCCGGTTGGTGCTCGGGCAGATCAGCGGCTACAACCGCCACGCCGATGGCCGCCTGCGCACCCTCAGCGTCGCCGGTCGCGATGGCACGCCGATCGAGGTACCGCTGGACGCGCTGCTGGTACAGCTCGGCATCAGCCCCAAGCTCGGCCCACTCACCGAATGGGGTCTGGCACTGGAACGCAAGCAACTGCAGGTCGATCCGGCCACTTGCGCCACCAGCGCTGCGGGTGTCTATGCAGTGGGCGACATCAACAGCTACCCGGGCAAGAAAAAGCTCATCCTGTGCGGCTTCTTTGAAGCTACCCTGGCCGCGTTCGCAGCCGCTCGCCAGCTGCACCCTGACGAGCCGCACCTGCTGCAATACACCACCACCAGCCCCAGACTGCACAAGATCCTGGGCATCGCCACCACAGCCAGCGACGACTGAGGCCTGGCCCAGCGCAAAAATTTCCATCGACCCCTTGCGCGACCAAAAAAATTCATTCTATAATTTCGTTCTCAGCAAGTAGCTGATCCTCGATAGCTCAGTTGGTAGAGCGCCGGACTGTTAATCCGTAGGTCCCTGGTTCGAGCCCAGGTCGAGGAGCCAAACATAAGGCCGTAGTGTTTGCACTGCGGCTTGTTTTTCGATAGATACGATTCCTCGATAGCTCAGTTGGTAGAGCGCCGGACTGTTAATCCGTAGGTCCCTGGTTCGAGCCCAGGTCGAGGAGCCAAAATTCGAAGCAAATCAACGGCCTGGAGCATCGCGCTTCAGGCCATTTTTGTTTGCTGGTTCATTTCTGGTCGCGGGTGGCGGGGTGAACTGGAGCCAGCTGGCTGGCCAAACGATCGACGCAGCGTTGAGCACGGGAGCTCATCGGCCCACTGCATCAAGAATTCAACTTGATGGCATGGTGAACCGGCGGCGGTCCGGTTCTGGTCTTTACCCATTCGGGCGGCTGCATTCGACCCTCACCAGAAGATCGACCTCGAGAAATGGCTGCCACAAAGCCGAAGTTCGGATGTCTTGCGCACCGGTGGAACAAGGCGCCTCATTTCAGCCTGACGACGACCTTTCCCTTCGCTCGCCCGGCTTCGACGTAGGCCAGGGCCTCGTTGGTCGACGCGAATGGAAACACCCGATCCATCACGGGGCGGATGGCACCAGCATCGATGAGTCGGGTGATCTCGCCCAGTTGGCTCCCACTCGCCTTCATGAAGAGGAATGAGTAGCCCACGCCCAATTGCTGCGCCTTGCGCCTCACGCCCGAGCTCAGCAGCCGCATCACCAGTCTCACGAACCCGGGTGCCGCGACCTCGCGTCCGAAGGGGGGATCGGGCGGCCCGGAGATGGAGATGAGCTTGCCGCCACGCTTGAGGATGCGAAGAGACTTGTCGAGTGTCTTGCCATCCTGGCTGTTCAGCACCACGTCGTAGTCGCGAAGGACAGCCTCGAAGTCCTGCGTCTTGTAGTCGATGACGACGTCCGCGCCCAGGCTCTTGACGAGCGCGACATTGGTCGTGCCAGTCGTCGCAGCGACGGTGGCGCCCAGGTGCCTGGCCAACTGAACGGCGAAGCTGCCTACGCCGCCCGAGCCGGCCTGGATGAAGACCTTCTGGCCCTGCTTCAGACCGGCCTGCTCGACGAGCGCCTGCCATGCCGTCAACCCCACCAGCGGGATGGAAGCGGCTTCCTCCATCGTCAGGCCCTTGGGCTTGAGCGCCAGCGACGCCTCCTTGACCGGAACGAATTCAGCGAACGTGCCGATGCGGAAATCATCCACCCGCGCATAGACCTCGTCACCCGGCTTGAACTGCCGCACACGCGTGCCCACCTTGACGACGACGCCGGCCACGTCGTGACCGAGGATGAGCGGCAGGCGATAGGGCAGGATGAGCTTGAACTCGCCGCTGCGAATCTTGGCGTCCAGCAGGTTCACGCCGGCGGCATGGACCTCGACCAGGACCTCGTCGTCATGGATCTCCGGGACGGGCAGGTCTGCCAGGCGCAGAGCGCCCTGCTTCTGGTAGCGATCGACGACGTAGGCCTTCATGATGCTGTCACCGCCGAAGTTGCATCGAGCCGCAGATCCCTTCGAATCCCGGCATCCATCACTGCGGCAGGCGCAAACCTGCGCAGCCAGGTCAGCCGACCCGCGAGCCCGCCGGCTGTGTAGCGCAGTCGCGGGTGAGCCGCACGGGCGGCCTTCAGCACGGTCTCGGCCACGACGCCCGGCTGGTCTGCAGTGGCCATCACTTCCTTCACGCGCTGGCTGACGGCGGCGCGAGCCTCGCGATACGCATCGAGCTTGGCGTCGGGCTGCATGAAGTTGGCGTCGAACGGTGTGTTCGTGTAGGCGGGCTCGATGACCGAGACCCGGATGCCCCTGGTGCGCAACTCATGGTCGAGCGACTCGGAATAACCTTCGATCGCGTGCTTTGTCGCGGCGTAGAGCGCGCCGTACAGCATCGGCAACAGGCCCAGCACCGAGCCGATGTTGATGATGCGCCCGGCGCCCTGTAGTCGCATGTGCGGCAGGACGGCGCGCGTCATGCGGACGATCCCGAAGAAGTTGGTGTCGAAGATAGCCTGGGCCTGCTCGATCGAGCTTTCTTCTGCCCCTGCAGGAGCGACCCCGAAGCCGGCGTTGTTGATGAGCAGGTCGATGCGCCCCTCTCGCTGCATCAACTGCGTCACAGCATCGGCGACGGAAACATCGCTGGTCACATCCAGGGTCAGCATCTCGAACGATCGCCCGCTCGCACCGCCGCCGCGTCGACTCGTGCCGTAAACCTTGTAGCCAGCGCTTGTCAGCAACTCCGCGGTGGCCAGTCCGATGCCCGATGAGGCACCGGTCACGAGGGCGATCTTGTTGCTCTGTTTCTTCCTGTTCATGACGCTACTCCGTCAGGTTGTGGGGGTGGGGCAAGCCGCTGGCAGCACGGGCTGAGCGGCACGTCGCAGTGCTTGAGCGGCCCGTTGTGTTTATTTCGCATGACGATCATCATGTGTAAAGTCGAACGAAAAGGATGTGGACATCCAGGGCTCAGTGCCCGATCGAGGTCAGATGCTTGAGTGCCGCTTCGCGCAGGCTGTCCGAGAGACCGGGTTCATCGACTGCGCGAGCCAGCATCACAGCGCCCACCAAGGTGGAAAGCATCACGAGTGCCCGCTCATGGGCGCCGTGCTGCCCCCAGTCTGGCGACTGGCGGGCGAGCAGGTCGATCGTTGCCTTGACATGACGCGTCGCGACTCGACGCACGTCGGGTGCCTGTCGCGAGGTCTCGGAACCCAGAGCGGCCAGGGGACAACCTGCCTCCAGTTGCTCGACGTGCTCTCTGGAGAGGTAGGCAGCGAGCATGGCCTCGAGTGCCATGCCGGGTGGTGCGCCGGCCGCAACCTCGGCTACTCTGGCAGCTGACTCCGCGCATGCCTTTCCCGCTGCTTCGGCCAACATGGCCTCGCGTGACGCGAAGTGCGAATAGAAGGCGCCGTGCGTCAAGCCGGCCTCCTTCATGATGTCTGCAACGCCCGTACCGTCGTATCCGCTACGACGGATGGCCCGCGCGGCCACAGACACGATGCGTTCATGCGTGGCGTCTTTAGCTGCAGCTCGGGCGTTGGGTTTTGTATTCCGCATGACGCACATCATACGATAATTTCGCCGATGCAGCGACTGTGTTGCGGCGAGGTGGATCACATGATGTCCCAGGATGATGTGGCACGGCGCATTTCCGGTCGACCACGCCGGTCCACGCAGACATCTGGTCTCCATCTGGTCGGCATTGCCGCAGCACTTGACTCGCAGAGATGCAGCACAAGTCCAAGTCATTGAACCAGAAACTGAAACGCCGGTTGCCGCCAAAGCCCCGAGTTCAAAGGACTGTTAATCCGTAGGTCCCTGGTTCGAGCCCAGGTCGAGGAGCCAAAATTCGAAGCGAATCAACGGCCTGGAGCATCGCGCTCCAGACCGTTTTTGTTTGGCGATCACCCCCACGGGTTCAGCACAGGCACGCCCAGATCGGCCACATCCCGCACGTTGCGCATCACCAGGATCAGGCCGTGCTGCATCGCGGTCGCAGCCAGCAGGCTGTCGATCGCCGGCACCGGCCGCCCGGCCTTGGCCACCATGCGCCCCCAGCGATCCGCCACCGCCGCATCGACCGGCAAGATGCGACCAGCAAAGAAGCCCGGCAGTTCGGTCTCCAGCCAGTCCAGCAGCGCCAGTCGGCGTGTCGTATCCACCAGCCCTTCGACGCCCTTGCGCAACTCGCCCAACGTCAGAACGCTCAGGTACAGCGTGCCTGCCGGCCGGTCCTGAAACCAGCGAGCCACGGCCGGGTCCGGCACGCGACGGCGCAGCTCCGACAGGACATGGGTATCGAGCAGATAGCTCACAGCGCCACATCCCGCGTCAGGCTGGCATCGCGCAGGGTCACCAGTTCGTCATCCAGCCCGGCCAGCGGCGAGGCCTGCATGAAGTCGAGCAGCGAGGCCTGCTGACCCGACATGCGTTGGAAGGCTGCGCGTGACATCACCACCGCCACCGACTTGCCGTGCAGCGTGATGTCCTGCGGCCCCTCGACCTCGGCGCACTTGACCAGTTCGGACAACCGCGCCTTCGCTTCCTGCATTTGCCATGTGTGCATGCTCAACCCCTCAATTCTGACCAGACAGGTCAGATTGTAGGACGCAGCGGTGCGGCAAGCGAGAGACGGCAAGGGCCCACGTGTCCGCGCCGATCCAAATCTCGGTCGGCGCAGACAGCAGATTAATTGCCAGCAACCCCGGTCAGCGCCGGGCATAACCTGCGCGGCTCAATGAGCGGCACACATGCTCGACAACGTGTTGCATCGCGCGGTTTTGCTCCTGCTGCGTCGAAAGATGCCTCTGCGAACGCTGGAGGAACTGTGCCAGCTGCTGCGCTTGATCGGCAGTCAGGGGCACGGTAACGGATAAGGTCTTGGTTCTGGCTGGGGTCTGGGATGACATGGCAGCAGCACGACGGCACGCAATAATCTGGGTGTCCGATTGAATCAGATCTTTGCGACAACTGCGTGCTGAAACCGAAAGCTGCACCTTCGCCGTCGGTCAGTGAGCACACGGCTCGCCACGACTCCAGCGTGTCAGCCGCAGAGAGAGGCTTTTGCGGAGATTTTCAGATCAGTATCTGAAAGCATTCAACGGCTGCAAAAATGTTGCTTTTTCAAAATTGCCCGCGACGCGAAAACAAGATTCAAAATCATCATCAAATTCGTGCGCAGCAACATGATTAATTCGAGCATCCAGCTCCGATGGCAGACCGATACTAGAACTTTGATGCCAGAATGGCACGCCACCCAAGCGCCAAGCCATGACACGTTTTTCGCGAGGCTGTGGAAATTCGGCTGAACCGGTGACATCAAGATAAGTCTGGCGGCGCAACTCCACTGAAATCAGACTTTTGGCCGAGCGCCGCAGCAGCTGATACCGAAGCAATTTTCGGTGCTCGCTGATAGCCACACACGCGCCGATAAGACAAGCCAAGATTAATACCGCCATATATCCCCCTGATGCCCTTCAAAAACCACGACCTCATTGAGCCGTGATTGCCTCAATTGCACAAGGCGGAAACCTCCATAAGCCTGTGCACTACGCCGCACGGCCTTTCAATTGGGGATCTTTTTTCTAAATTTCATGATCTTTTCGGCATTCAGCACCCTGCCCGCCGGGCCTGCAGCGGGTGCTGGCTGCAGCTTCAGCCCAGCCCGAGCGCCCGCGCGATCCGGTGCCGGTGCACCGTCGCCTTGGGCACCTTGGTCTTGAGGTGGGCAAACCAGCTGCGCACATCCTCTTCCAGGCCGATGCCGTGCATGTAGTTGTAGAGCGCCTTCTTCAGGCCAATGCCCAGGGCGTCGTGATCGGTGCCAGTCGGGTCGATGAAGCCGACGTCGTTCTTGGCAAACGTCACCGGCGGCAGCGGGCGCAGCTTGACGCCATATTCCTCGGGATTCAGCCCGACCGGTGAATGCACCGTGCAGGCAAAGCGGTGGAAGAAACCGCTCTGGATGCAGCCGTTCTCGAACAGCTGGCGCACATATTCGAGCGCATCGACGGTGTCCTGCACCGTCTGGGTCGGAAAACCGTACATCAGATAAGCGTGCACCAGAATTCCCGCGTCGGTGAAACCCTTGGTGACACGCGCCACCTGCTCGACCGAAACACCCTTTTTCATCAACGTCAATAATCGGTCCGAGGCCACTTCCAGTCCGCCAGACATGGCGATGCAGCCGCTGTCGGCCAGTTCCTGGCACAACTCGGGCGTGAAGGTTTTCTCGAAGCGGATATTGCCCCACCACGAGATCTGCACGTCGCGGCGCTGCAGTTCAGCCGCCAGGGTTTTGAGCGCCTTCGGCGGCGCCGCTTCATCGACAAAATGAAAACCCGTTTGCCCCGTCTCGGCCACGATCGCCTCGATGCGATCGACCAGCGTCGCCGCCGACGCACCCTCGTAGCGCGAGATGTAATCCAGGCTGACGTCGCAGAAACTGCACTTCTTCCAGTAGCAGCCGTGCGCCACCGTCAGCTTGTTCCAGCGCCCGTCGCTCCAGAGCCGGTTCATCGGGTTGAGCATGTCGAGCAGCGACAGGTACTTGTCCAGCGGCAGGCCGTCCCAGGTCGGCGTGCCGACCTCGGCAAAAGCGATGTCCGGTTCGACGAAGTTGATGTAGCGCACCAAACCCGATTCCCGCTCGCGCACGAAGGTGCGCACCAGCCGGGACAGCGCGCGCTGGCCCTGCAGATGCTCCAGCAGCGCCAGCAGCGGGCGCTCGCCAGCGTCGAGCGTGACGAAGTCGATGTGGTCGAACACGCGCGGCTCGCTCAGCTCGCGCAGTTCGGTGTTGACGAAGCCGCCACCCAGCGCGATCACGATGCTCGGATCGACCGCCTTGACCGCCTGCGCGATGCGCAGCGCCGCGTAGACCGCGCCCGGAAACGGCACCGACAGCAGCAGCAGGCGCGGCTGGTGGCGCGCGATCGCCGCCTGCGCCAACTCGGTCAGCAGCTCATCGACCAGATTGGGCGGCGCGGCCAACGCGCTAGCGAGCGGCTCGAAGCTCGGCTGACTGGTGGCGAGCGACTCGGCGTAGCGCACGAACTCGAAGCGCTGATCGATGCCATCACGCAGCACGTCGGCCAGATCGTTCAGGTACAGCGTGGCCAGGTGGCGGGCGCGGTCCTGCAGGCCCAGGGCGCCGAAGGCCCAGGCGAGCGGATCACCGCCCTCGTCGTCCACGTAGACGTCGAGCGTCGCAAAGCGCGCACCCTCGGGCAGGAAGGCGCGGGTGTTGATGCGGTGCGCCAGCGTGGCATCGCGCCCCTGCAAAAAGGCGATCGCCCGGTCGATGGTGGCGAGGTAGCGCTCGAACTGGTCCAGAAAACCCTGCACCGGCGCGCTGCGACGCAGGTCGGGCTGCGCCAGGATGCGCTGGCGCACCTCACGCAACCCCGCGCCGGACAGCAGCCGCAACACCAGCGCCAGCGCCAGATCTTCCTGCACCGCGTCCACACCACGTGAGCGCAGAAAGCCGGTCAGGTAGGCGGTGGACGGGTACGGGGTGTTGAGCTGCGTCATCGGCGGGATGACGGACAGCACGCGCAAGGAGCGCAAAGGGGTATCAGGCATGGTGGGGCGCTCGGGCGGGGAAGCGCATTTTGCCAGCGCCCCCAAAACCCCGATCGAACGCAAACCGCTCAGTGGGGCGGATCAGCCTGCGCGGCGGCAACCTGCGGCAGCAGCAGCCAAAACACACTGCCCTCGCCTGCCATGCTGGACACGCCCACCGTGCCGCCTTGCGCCTCGACCAGGCGGCGCGTCAGCGCCAGGCCCAAGCCGATGCCAGGATGCGTTTTGGTGGTGCCAACGCTGAGTTGCTGAAATTCGGTGAAGAGTCTGGGCAAATCAGCTGCGGCGATCCCGATACCTGTATCGGCCACCTCGATGCGAACCTGCTCGGTGCCTTCGGCGCGCGCACTGACCGTCACATGGCCGCGTTCCGGGGTGAATTTGATGGCATTGGAAAGGTAGTTTGCAAGCACCTGCTTGAGCCGCAGCGGATCAAGTACCAGATCAGCCACGCTGGCATCGAGCCGGGTCGTGACCTCGATCTGCTTTTGCTTGATCCCGGCATCCAGACTGTCGAGCACGTCCTGCACCAAGGCTGGCAAATGCACTGGTTCGGGTTTTAACTCGAATTTTTCGGCACCAGCCTTGGCGAAATCGAGCATGCTGTCGATCAACTGCAGCAAATGCTTGCCGCTCGCACCAATCTGATTCAGGTAAATACCAAATTTTGGCGTATCGGGTCGAACCACACCCGCCTGGAGCAGGCTGACAAAACCAATCACGGCATTCAAGGGCGTGCGCAACTCATGCGACATATTGGCCAAAAACAAACTCTTCAGGCGACTCGCCTCCGAGAGCTGTCGATTCTCCGCTTCCAGTTGAATCGATTGCACCCGCGCCGCTTCGGCTTGCTTGAGCGCAGTGATGTCCATCAGCAACCACAATGATTCATCAGCTTCGGCTGAAAACAGCACACCACTCAGATCGATCCAGAGTCGTTGTCCATTTTTGTGCACCATCTCGATTTGGCATCGATAAGTACCCCCACCGCGCAAGACAGGGTAGGCTGCCGCACCGAGCGCCAGATAACTGGCATCATCAGGATAGAACACCCTGGACGATTCACCATGAAATTCATCCGGCGTGTATCCAAATATCTTCTGAATACCCTTGTTATGCCACAAGGCCCGGCGATTCCTCAGTTTCACGACTGCGATCAATTCGTTATCCAGCATCGCCGCTTGCTCACGCAACAGTTTGTATGCCTGCGCTTCAAGCTGGCGCACTGCAGTGATATCGTAGAGCACCGACCGCGTCATCAGAAAATTTCCAGCGGCATCGCAGACCGCATTAGCGGTTACGCGGACCCAGCGTGAACTGCCATTTTTGTGCCGCAACTCGAACTCCAGCCCATCCACAAGGCCTTCATTCTTTATTTTTTGAAAATTTTCCGGAAACTGTGCCTGACCAGTTGCCGTGAGAAATTCGAACAAGCCTTTCTTGCCAATCACCTCATCACGCTCGTAGCCAATCCAGGCCAGGGCCGTTGCATTGATCTGCACATACTTGCCGTCGGCATCGAGCGAGTGATAACCACAAGGAGCCTGATCATACAGATCACGAAACTCCCTGACCGATGCCGCAAGTTGAGCTTCCAGGCGCTTGCGCTTGTCAATATCAGCAGCCAACCGACGCGTACTGCAATAAACCAGGATGGCACCCAGGCAAGTCGCAAGAATCGCCAACCCAGCCAGGCCGGAAAGCATCAGAACATTGGTTTTCCAGCCCCCCAGATAGTCTTCAGTGGCCAGCCCGACTATCACATAAAATGGATAGTGCGGCAGCTTTCGATAGGCATTGCTGCGCTCGATTCCATCCAGTGCGGTGGTTGCGATATACACACCGGATTCGGAGCTGGCGGCCATGATGTCGCGCAGCTGTTTCGAAACCTCCTTGCTCCCGATGGCATTTTGGGTTCCCGGAAAACGCTGCACCAGCGCCAGATCGGCACCCCGAATCGTGATCGCGCCATGCGGACCCAGCCGCACCAGTGAAAATGCATCTTCAAACCGGGTGATGGCGAAATTTGCATAAACAACCCCGCCGAAGGATCCATCTGGCAAACTGATGCGTCGCGCAAATACAATCACCCACTGCTTCGCGATACGCCCGAAGACTGGCCCATAGACCACCAGACCAGCATTTGCATCATCGCGGGCACGCATGAAAAAATCTCGATCGGCAAGATTCACCGGACGCCCCGAATCGAGCCCCGCGCCAAATCGCACCCAGCCCTTTTTATCGATGATCCGCAGACCGACCACATCCGGCTGCAGCGCTTGCCGTGTCACCAGATAATTATTTATTCTTATCGGATCAATTTGACCTTCAACGGCTTCTTCACGGTAGTACAAAGCGGCTGACTGCAAACAGATGTCAATCTTGTCAAAAACATCGCTGACATGCTGATCAATGAGTTGCGCAATATTCTGCGTAGCCACTGTCGCACGTTCACGGTAGCGTTGCCTCTCCTGCCAGAAATCCAGCACGGCCAAGCTGACGACGGAGGCAACGATCAGTGCCACCACCAGCACATAGGGTGCCCAGTCTGGAAATTTCGGCAGCTTTGGCAAGCGCTGCAATTTTGGCACGTGCATGATATGTCGCTGGAAACTACCCCAACGCATTCGTTTCTTGTATGCGACCAGTGTATCTTATTACAACATATCGCGATATGGTGCTGACCCGAACGTGCTCGTCAATATTATCAACGATGAGCTCGGCTAGTTTTTAAAACCATCGCAGCGATCAATTCTCCTGCGGGTTGCAGGTGCCTGCCTTGTAAAGAAAAAATGTCCGTCGCTTCATGCAACTTTCGGGTTGACTGCGGCACGTCAGCTTCGGGATAATCCGCGCTTCGTCAACGACCCCGCCAAGACCATGAACCCCGGTCCCAGTCTGCGGCCTTGGTTGTCCGATCTGCGCGCATAGACACTCTGCGGTGTTGTCACTGCTTGCGACGCTCGGGCGGCAAGGCTTCCAAAGCTTTCCAACGCCCAGCGAGCAAGCCCGTCAAGAAGGGCTTCGGCCCTTTTTTGTTTTGCTCTCTGGCACGCCATCCTGAACGCCACCCTGGCGTCCACATCGGCTGATCGCGGTTGAGCGCTCGCTCTGCGCGCCGCCTCGGCCCCCCCCAGAGAGCCCAGCATGAACGCTCGCAAAGTCAACAACCTCGCCAGCCGGCTCGGTCCCGGCCTCATCACGGGTGCCGCCGATGACGACCCCAGCGGCATCGCCACCTATTCGCAGGCCGGCTCGCAGTTCCGTTTCGGGCTGGCCTGGACGCTGTTGCTGACCACGCCGCTGATGATCGGCATCCAGATGCTGTCGGCGCGCATCGGCTGGGTCACCGGCGAAGGGCTGGGCGCCAACATCGCCAAGATATGCCCGCGCTGGGTCACGCTGGTGCTGGTCGGTTTGCTGGTGGTGGCCAACACCATCAACATCGCCGCCGACATCGGCGCGATGGCCGAGGCGGTCCGGCTGCTGGCGGGCGGGCATGTGGTGCCGTACATCATCGGATTTGGCGTGCTGTGCATCGTCGGGCAGGTGTACTTCTCGTACGAACGCACCGTGCGCATCCTGAAGTGGCTGACGCTCGCCTTGTTCTCGTACGTGGCGGTCATCCTGTCGGTGTCGGTGCCCTGGAAGCAAGCCATCGCCCAGGCTGCCAACCCGTGGGCCTACTTCCCTCCCGGGGTGTCGATGAACGAGTACGCCTCGATGGTGGTGGCGGTGCTGGGCACCACCATCAGCCCGTACCTGTTTTTCTGGCAGGCGGCACAGGAAGTCGAGGACAACGACCGCCGGCCTGAAGCGGCCGAGCTACGCTCGCATCCGGCCTACGCGGCCGAACACCTCTCGCGCATCAAGCAGGACACCTACGTCGGCATGATCTTTTCGAACGTCATCGCCCTGTGCATCGTCATCGCGACCGCCGTGACGCTCAACGAGCATGGCATCACCAACATCCAGACCTCCGCGCAGGCGGCCGAAGCGCTGCGCCCGGTGGCGGGCGAGTTCGCCTTTGCGGTCTTTGCGCTCGGCATCATCGGCACCGGCATGCTGGCGGTACCGGTGCTGGCCGGCTCGGCCGCCTATGCGGTGAGCGAAGTGTTCGGCTGGAAAGCGGGCCTGTCGCACGGCTTCCATGAGGCGCGCGGCTTCTACGCCATCATCATCGTGGCGACCGTGATCGGCACCCTGGCCAGCACGCTGGAGGTCGATCCGATCAAGGCGCTGCTCTGGAGCGCGATCGTCAACGGCGTCATTTCAGTGCCGATCATGGTCGTCATGATGTGGATCGGTCAGTCCGAAACCATCATGGGCCCCTTGACCATGAGCCTGCGGCACCGGTTTTTTGGCTGGGCTGCCACCGGCGTCATGGCGCTGGCGGTCGGCTTCATGCTCTTGACGAGCTTCTAGACCCGCGCCCGGCGCGGCGCGAACCTCAGTCCAGACCCGCCTCGGAGCGCTTGGCAGCGCTCTGGACCACATCGCCGTGCTGCACATGCGAGATGTGCGCGGTCAGCAAGCCAGCCCGCACTGCCAAGGCGCTGTCGTGCGGAGCCTGGCGGTCGTTCAGCAAGACCACGCTGACCCCGTTCGGGCTGTACTTGGCCGCCGCCTGCGCGCCGACATCGCGGCAGGCCAGCGGCTGCCCCGCCATCACGCAAGAGCCATCGGCGCCGATCTGCACATCGACCCGCTGACGTACTGAGGGCTTGCTGCAAGCGCTCAAACCGGCGACCAGCGCGAGAGCGATCCAAAGGGTGCGGTTCATGGTGATTCTTTCGTGAAAAAAAGGCCCCGCAGGGCCTTGGACTTCATCGCGTCTCGGTCACTTCTTCTTGCTGCGATCCGGCACCACCGTCGTGACCGTGGGCATCACCGCGTCGGGCGACATCGGCTTGCTCGGCGACTGATCTTTTTTCGGTTTCTTCGCTTCCTTGTTGCTGCGCTGCTCGCCTTTGGCCATGGTTCTCTCCGTCAATTGAATGGTGTGGGCCACGGTTCAACATGGCTCCTGTCGGTATGTTACTCGGGTGGAGACGCCAGCTCGGTGTGCAGTGCAGCGCAGAATGCACCCCATGAAAGCACCCAAGCGACTGCAAGCACTGATCGACGAAGGCCTGATCGACACGGTGGTGCGCCAGCTCATGAGTGGCAAGGAAGCCAAGGTCTACGTGGTGCGCTGCGGCGGCGAGACGGTCTGCGCCAAGGTCTACAAGGAGGCCACCGAGCGCAGTTTCCGTCAGGCGGTGGACTACACCGAGAACCGCAAGGTCAAGAACACCCGCCAGGCCCGCGCGATGGCCAAGGGCACCCGCTTCGGCCGCGAGAAGCAGGAAGAGGCCTGGCAGAGCGCCGAAGTCGATGCGCTGTATCGCCTGGCAGCGGCTGGCGTGCGCGTGCCCACGCCGCACAATTTCTGCGACGGCGTGCTGCTGATGGAGCTGGTCGCCGACGAGCACGGCGACGCCGCACCGCGCCTGAACGATGTGGTCTTCACGCCCGAAGAGGCGCGCCGGCACCACGCCACGCTGCTGACCGAGGTGGTGCGCATGCTGTGCGCCGGCGTGGTGCACGGCGACTTGTCGGAATTCAACATCCTGCTGGCGGCGGATGGCCCGGTCATCATCGACCTGCCGCAGGCGGTCGACGCCGCCGGCAACAACCACGCCCACCGCATGCTGCTGCGCGATGTGACCAACCTGCGCAACTTCTTCGGCGCCTTTGCGCCCGAGCTGCTGCACAGCCAATTCGGCGCCGAGATCTGGGATCTGTATCAGCGCGGTGTGCTGCACCCCGAGACGGCGCTCACCGGCCGCTTCGAGCGCAAGAAGACGGCGGTCGATCTGGGCAGCGTGCTGCGCGAGATCGACGACGCCCGCGACGAAGAAGCCGCGCGCCGCCTGCGCCTGCAATCCGCCTGAGGCCCCGATGAACCCGCATCGCCAACACAGCGCCGCCGCCGAACGCAACCAAGGCCCGATCCTGACGGTGCTGCAGCGCGTTTTGCCCGCCACCGGCCTGGCGCTGGAAATCGCCAGCGGCACCGGCCAGCATGCGGCCCACTTCGCCACCGGCCTGCCCGGCTGGCGCTGGCAGCCCACCGATGCCGAGCCGCAAGCGCTGACCTCGATCAGCGCCTGGTGCGAGGGCCTGCCCAACGTGCTGCCGCCCTTGCCGCTCGACGTGCTGGCGCCGCAGTGGCCCGGCGTGCCCGCGCAGGTCGATGCGCTGTTCTGCGCCAACATGCTGCACATCTCGCCCTGGCCGACCTGCGCAGCGCTGATGCAAGGCGCTGCCCGCCACCTGGTGCCGCAGGGCCTGTTGCTGCTCTACGGCCCCTATCTGGTGGAGGATGAGCCGACCGCACCGGGCAATCTGGCCTTCGATGCCGATCTGCGCGCCCGCAACTCCGCCTGGGGGCTGCGGCGCCTGGCCGACGTGCTGAGCCAGGCCGAAGCGGCTGGCCTGCAACTGCGCGAGCGGGTCCGGATGCCGGCCAACAACCTGCTGCTGGTGTTGGAGTTGATCGGCTAGTGCGAAATTCGGCAGCGTAAACCCTGAGCGGGGCACCTGTTGCACAGTCGGTACGCAACAATGGCCGGCCTTGAAAAAAGGCCGCCTAACGCACCGGGGAAATACACATGGAGCAGCTGCCGAAGACACGCGTCTACGTGTCATCGACCTACGTCGATCTGGTCGAGCACCGCGCCAAGCTGGTCCAGGCGCTGCGCACCGCCGGCTACGACGTCGAGTCGATGGAAACCTACGCCGCCAGCGATGCGCGTCCGGCCGACAAATGCGTCGCCGACGTGGCCGCTTGCGATGTCTACGTCGGCATCATCGCCCGGCGCTACGGCTACATCCCCGCCGACGCCAACCCGGCGCAGCACGCCATCACCGAGATGGAATACCGCGAAGCCAGCCGGGTCGGCCGCCAGCGCTTCATCTTCCTGCTCGACCCCAAGGCGCCCTGGCCCGACGAGCACGACGACGCCCGCACCGGCGCCGGCGAGCAGGGCGCGCGCATCCGCCAATTTCGCGACGAGCTCGGCAAGGAACACATCGCGGCCTTTTTCAAGACGCCGGAAGAACTGACGCTGCAGGTGCTGCAGGCCCTGTCGCATGTCCCGAAACCCGAGGGCAGACCGCACTGGCTGCTGCGCGGCTTCTGGCGCGCGGCACGCGTCGTCGCGCTGGTCGGTGGCGTGACCCTGGCGGTGGAGGCTTTCTTTGACAGCGCCATGCACGAGTGGTCCACCAACCAACCCGACGCTGCACAAGCGATAGCGCTGATCTGGGGCCTGCTGACCACGCTCGGCATCGAAGCGGTCCTCTGGGCCCGGCGGCGCCGCGCCAGCCGAGCCTCATCTTGAACAGGGAACTCAGGCACATGAAGCATCCTCACCACACATTGGCCCCTTGGGTGCTCGCCTGGGCTTGCGGGCTCGGCCTGACGAGCGCCTGGGCCGCGCCCAGCGCCGCCGCCCTGGACGCGCTCAAGCAGACCGAAACGCGCATGAACGCGCTGAAGGCGCTCGACGAGCAGGCCCGCCGCGCGGCGCAGCAGGCCTCCGCCCTGGGCAATGCCAGCTGGTACGCCGACAACGCCTGGCAGCAGACCCGCCAGAGCGATGCCGACGCCAGCGCCGCCCTGCAGCGTGCCAGCGATTGCCTGCCCCGGCTGCAGCTTGAGCTCAGCGCCAGCGCGGCGGCGATCAGCGCCCTGGAGCAAGCCATCAGCGCGTCGCACCGGGCGGTGCAGAACGTCTCCAGCGCACCGGCCAAACAGCTTGCCCAGCGCAC
Organism: Leptothrix sp. (in: b-proteobacteria); assembly: GCA_041083665.1. Lineage (GTDB taxonomy): Bacteria > Pseudomonadota > Gammaproteobacteria > Burkholderiales > Burkholderiaceae_C > Sphaerotilus. Next base: position 47,982 of record JBFPGZ010000007.1, on the reverse strand, counting down.
CCGCGCTGCAGACGCCTCGTTCGAGCAGCGCAGCAGCGCCGAACACCATCTGACCGAGCAAAAGCAGCGCCTGAACACCACCGCCGCCGAATGCAGCTCGCTCGTCACCGCCACCGATGCCGCCGTGAACCGCACGGTCGAGCGGATGCGAGAGTTCGAGCAGCACGCGCACGCTCTGCCGGCCGCGCTTGAGCGTCTGCGCGCCGACATGGCGGCCGCCATCAGCGCCAGCCAGACCGCCGCCGACGCGCCGTGGTTGAGCTATCGCGCCACGCCGGTGGCGCTGCCGCCGGGCACCGCCCTGCAGCAGCTTCAACAAACCTTGGTTGGCGAGACCGCCCCCACCCGCAGCGAAGCCACCGACACCAGCGCCCTGCTCGCCCTGCGGCAGGCCGATGCCGACTTCGAGCGCATCAGCACCGCGCTGGCCCGCATGCAAGACGCGGCGGCCTTTCTCGATCTGGTGGCCCAACCGGCAGCGCTGACCTGCCGGGGCGAGAACTGCGCCTCGTACACCGCCGAACGGCGCGATCTGGCCGTGCGCATCAGCGCGGCCCGCACCGAGCTGAGCACCGCCCGCACCCGCCTGAGCACCGCAGCTCAAGGCTTGAACCGGCTGCTCGCGCCGGTGCAAGCCAAGGCCCGCAGCAACACCCAATCGATCGGACGGATTGCCCCTGCCGTGGCACCCGCCCTCGATGAAACCAGTCGCGCCGGCACCCTGGCCCAGACCGCCGCCGAAGCACTGGAACAAGCCGCCGACCAGGCCTACACCGAGGCCCGCACCGCCTGGGCGGCAGCCTATCAAGTCGCTTACGGCACCGACCCTTACGCACTCGACCAGGCACCGGCCGCCGGCCTGGCCGGCGCGATGCGGGGCGGGGGGCCGGCCCTGACCATGGCGCCAGCGCCGGCACCGATGGCCGGCCTGGCTGCGCCGAGCCTGCGCAGCCAGGCCTATGACGTCTTCGCCAAATGGGATGCCGAGCCGAGCGGCTTCGGCAGCTACACCTACGTGCTGCTGCGCAGCCGCGACGACCTGAAGTCAGCGGCCGTGCAGCGCCGCTTCAAGGTGCTGCTCTCGGTGCTGCACCGCGAGCAGCAGGCCCAGACGGTACCCACCGAGCAGCGCCCAGAGGTGAATGTGTTCTGCATCCCCGGCACCCGCAGCAACGCCGATGGGCTCGATGTCAGCTACGACTCCGACCTGGGCAACCAGCTCAAGCTGCGTGCCAAGGACGCCGTGTTCACGCTCAAGGCGGCCAGGAATCGGCTGACCACCTCGCCCGGCCCGTTCCTGATCACGCTGCCGGGCCGCATCGCCCAGGAAAAGGGCGACTCGCCGCTGCTGTTCGCCGACCTCAGCACCTATCCGGACGACGCCATCGCCGATCTGGTCGGCAGCTACATGAACGGCCTGCTCGACAACTTCCCGCGCGAGAAGACGCTCTGGAAGCCGCCGGTGCTGCAGCGGGTGGCGCTGATGATGATCCATCTGGCCACCAACGTCGGCGAGCTGGTGACCGACACCATCCCCGCTGCGGAAGCCAGACCACAGCCACGTTGATTCTGAACGGCATACAGGGAGCGCTCTTCGACATTTCAATGTATGACGTAACACTAGAACCTATTCGCTCGACTCGGGTCCGTCACCGTCGAGGTTTGCGTTAGGCCGATCGACCGTTCTGTGATCCTGCGGTTGACAAGTGGTTACCCTGCAAATGCGGGCTTCCCACGCCGGCAGCTCCCTGCGTAAATCCCTATCTTCAGAAACAGGGAGAGTTCATGGGAGCGCCTTTCAAGGCTGTCGGGCAGGTTGTTGCACTAGCTTTGGGTGCCTGCACTGCGTCTGCCTTCGCCAACATCACGACCTTGGGCTTCTCGACCGAGATGTACAGGTCGATCAATCAATTCGAATCGGTTCCTGTGGGGGGGACGCTGTCCGGGTCGATCTCGTTCGATTTATCGTCGCCGGTGACCAATCGGAGCGAAATAGGGGTCGGGATGGGGTCAAGTCGGATCGCCTTGTCAGATGTTGTGCTCAATTTCAACGGCGCCACTTACCTGAATACCGGTGGCACAAAGGGCTGGATCACCTTTGAAAGTGACCGCTGCAACTTGGCCTTCAACGGCTGGTCCTGCAGCAGTTATGCCGACACAGTCGCACTCTATGCGCCGATGCTTGCCCCCGGGGCAATGCCCGATGGGTTTGACTTCCACTTAACCTTCACCGGACCTAGCGACATGCTGCTTGGCGTTGATCCACCATCGAACACGTCATTTACCGCCACTGCCACCAGCGTTTCGGCATTGATGGGGATTAATTGGTGGCCGTACACCTATTACGGTTCAACAGGGCGAGTCACAGTCACTGCCGTGCCTGAGCCCGACGCTGCCTCGATGCTCGCTGTTGGTCTGGGTGTTGTCGTGTGGTCTAGGCGTAAGGGCACAGCGTCAAAGCCGTTGATGGATTCTTGAAGGTGTCCGACGCTTGCCAGCAGCCCTTAATCATCCTTCTCGCTCGCACACTTCCCATCAGGTCGGCGCCACCCCGGACCGCCGCGGCTACCACATCCATCTTCGAGGACGGGCTGTGTTTTCGGCTTAACTGGCGCTGCTTGCGACTTCAACTCAGATACGGGTGCAGGGGCCGGCGCAGACACACAGCCAGCACAGGCAAGCACAAGCAGCAGCGTCGAATGGGGCCTCAATTGCATCTTCGTTGTTCTCAAGTTGGAGAGCCGGCAGTATCGTATCGCCCCGGCCACGATCGGGCGCATCGTGTGGTCGGGACGACGAGGTCCGCGACGATGACGCTGCCGTCGTCAAGGGCTAGTGTCACGTCATACTTGAAATGTTGAAGAGCGCTCCCTGTATGCCGTTCAGAATCAGTACCGACAGGTGAGCGATGACGTGACACTAGGCTGCGCAGCCAGGTTTCACCGGAGCGGGTCTTTCCATGAATGCAGTTTTTGCAGGGTTGCGCCGGGCGGCGTGCTGTCTGATGGCCATCTTGCCGCTGGCGACACCAGCGGCGCCGGCGGCTGGCGCGCCGCACTGGCAGTACAGCGGCGAGTACGGCCCCGAACATTGGGGCCGCATGCGCCCCGACTACGCGCAGTGCGAGCGCGGCCAGCGCCAGGCGCCGATCGACATCGTCGGCGCGCCGCGCCAGGTGGCCGCGCCGCTGCAGTTCGACTATCACCCGGCGCCGCTGCGCATCGTCAACGACGGCCACACCGTGCGGGTACGCTACGCCAACGCCAGCCGGCTGCTGGTCGGCCGCGACAGCCACACGCTGCAGCAGTTCCACTTCCACGTCCCCGGCGGCGACAAGCTGCAGGGCGAGGAATTCCCGATGGCGATGCACTTCCTGCACAAGAGCCGCGCCGGCCAGCTGATCTCGCTGACGGTGCTGTTCCGGCTTGGCGCCGAGAACCCGGCGCTGGCCGCGCTGCTGCCCAGAATGCCGTCAGCCGGCACGCCGGAACAGCTGCTGGCCGACAGCTCCTTTGACCCCGCCGCGCTGCTGCCCAGCGCGCATGGCTACTACGCCTACGACGGCTCGCTGACGGCGCCGCCCTGCACCGAGGGTGTGCGCTGGCTGGTCCTGAAACAGCCGCAGCAGCTGTCGGCGGCGCAGCTGGCGCGGCTGAACCAGCTGTTTGCCCACAACGCCCGGCCGGTGCAGCCGCTGCACGGCCGCATCGTCACGGAAAGCCCTTAAGCTCGGGGCGCGCAGCGCTTCACTCGGCCTGCGCCAAGCGTTTGCTGCGCGCGCGGATGTTCAGGGCCTCGACCGCCAGCGAAAAGGCCATCGCCCCGTAGAGGTAGCCCTTCGGCACATGGACGTCGAAGGCTTCGGCGGTCAGCGCCATGCCGACCATCACCAGGAAGGCCAGCGCCAGCACCTTGATGGACGGGTGCTGGTCGATGAATTCGCCGATCGGCTTGGCGGCCACCAGCATCACGCCGACCGAGGCCACCACCGCCGCCGCCATCACGCCGAGCTGGTTGACCATGCCGACCGCCGTGATCACCGAATCGAGCGAAAACACGATGTCGATCACGGCGATCTGCGCGATCACGCCCCAGAACATGCCGCGAGTGGCGGCAGCAGTCGGCGGGGCCGCCGCCGACCCTTGCTGCTCGGGCGCTTCGACTTCGACAAAGATTTCGTGCGAGGCCTTGTAGAGCAGGAACAAGCCGCCGAGCAACAGCACCAGGTCGCGGCCGCTCATGTCGTTGTCGGCCAGCGTGAACAGGGTCGCCGTCAAGCCCATGATCCAGCTCAGCGAGAACAGCAATGACAGCCTTGTGAGCATCGCGAACGCCAGCCCGAGCCGGCGCGCCTGGTCGCGCTGCGGCGCCGGCACGCGCCCGACCAGGATCGAGATGAAGATGATGTTGTCGATGCCCAGCACGATTTCCAGGCTGGTCAGCATCGCAAAGGCGATCCAGAGATGGGGGTCGAGTAGAAATTCCATGCCGGCATTTTGGCGACATCATGCGTGCCAGCGTGCCGCTCGGCATCAAGACCTTCAATCACCCGCTGGGCAGCAGGATCACGCGCCCCTGCGCGCGGGCAGCTCTTCAATGCCTGCAGCAACACCGGGCAACTTGACGCGTCGCAAGGTTGAAGTGGCGGCAATCGGGCATCGTGCCGCCTGACCGAGAGAACACACAAAGGTTCAAGCATGTCTCATCAGAATAGTTTCAAGGCCTTGTCGTGCCGCAGCTGGCAACTGGGTGTGATCGGTGCCGCCGTCACCCTGCTGTGGGCGCTGCCGGCTCATGCCGCCGACGACACGGCGGCCGCACCCGTCGTGGCCACCAAGGCCTCGGCCCCCACCAAAGCGACAGCACCGGCCAAGGCCGCCCAGGCCAAACTGGCCAAGGCACCTGGCATTCCGGTCAAGGTGACGCCGGAGATGACCGGTGCCGGCATCGTGTCGAGCGGCGTCAAGCTGCCACCGATTCCGCCGGTGACGGGCAACCGGCAAAAGCCGGTGGCGTCCTGGGGCAAACCGCTGCCCTATCCGATCCTGATCGCCGACCGCCGCAATAACCGGCTCATCGAGATTGCGCCCGACAAGAGCATCGTCTGGGAGTTTCCGTCGCCCGATCTGGCTTATTACCGTGGCAACGAAGATGTGAATTTCTCGGCCGATGGCCGCCTGCTGGCGGTGAGCGAGGAAGACAACTACGATCTGCACATCGTCGATTACGAGCAGCATGCCGTCACCTGGACTTATGGCATTCCCGACACACGCGGCAGCAAGGGTAATCTGCTCAATTATCCGGACGATTCGCACCTGCTGGCCGACGGCAAGTTTCTGGCCGCTGATATTCGCAACTGCCGCGTCCTGATCATCGAGCCGAAAGACAGCACGATTTCAACCCAATGGGGCACGATCGGTCAGTGCAAGCACAATCCGCCGCAGCAACTGGCGCATCCGAACGGCGCCACGCCGATGGAAAACGGCGATATTCTGGTCTCCGAAATCACCGACGCCTGGATTTCACGCATCACCCGCGCCGGCAAACTGCTCTGGAGCGTGCGCGCACCGCATATTCGCTACCCGTCGGACGCTTTCCCGACCGTGGACGGCAAGCAAGTCATCGTGGCTGATTTCAGCAAACCCGGTCGCGTGGTGATTTTCGATCCGGCCACCGGCAAGCCGACCTGGGAATATGCCCCGGAAGGCGACAAGATGCTCGACCATCCGTCGATTGCGCGCGAGCTGCCCGATACCGGCGATGTGCTGATCGTCGATGACTTGCAAGACCGCGTCATCGTGGTCGATCGCAAGACCAAGGAAGTGATCTGGCAATATGGCGAGAAAAACGTCAAGGGCTACAAGCCGGGGTATCTGAATTACCCCGACGGTGTCGACATCGACGTTTTCCGCGACTGGAAACCGGCGGCGAAAAAACCCTGAGCCTGATGGCTCAGTGGGCCCCGCCAGTATCGACCTTGGCCGCACCACCGGCCGGGCCGACCTTGGCGGGACGGCGCGTGAACCAGATCAGACCGATCAGTGACAGGAACACCAACGCCGAGCCGAGGAAGATGTCGTCGGCAGCACGCGTGTAGGCCTGCTGGTCGGCCAGGCGGTTGATCTGCGCCAGCGCCTGCTGGGTGCTCAGGCCCAGAGCCTGCAAACCGGCCAGCGCGTCGGCCAGCACCGGATTGCTGGCGGCGTCGCCCAACTGCTCGGTCAGGTGCGCGTGGTGCAGCACGGCGCGGTTTTCCCACAGCGTGGTGGCGATCGAGGTGCCCATCGCGCCAGCGGTGATGCGCACGAAGTTGGACAGCCCGGCCGCCGCCGGAATGCGCGACGGGTCCAGCCCGGCCAGCGTCAGCGTGGTGAGCGGAATGAAGAAGAACGCCATCGCCGCGCCCTGCAGCACGGTCGGAATCATGATGTGGACGAAGTCGGTGCCAGTGGTGAACTGCGAGCGCATCCACAGCACGCAGGCAAAGCCGATGAAGGCGCCGGTGGCCATGCGGCGCGGATCCCACACCGCCACCTTCTTGCCGACCAGCGGCGTGAACAGGATCGCCAGCAGCCCGACCGGCGCCAGCGCCCAGCCAGCCGAAGTGGCGGTGTAGCCCATCCACTGCTGCAACCAGAGCGGCAGCAGCACCACGTTGCCGAAGAACAGGCCGTAGGCGATGGAGAGCGAGGCGGCGCCAAAGGCAAAGTTGCGCCGCCCGAACAGCCGCAGATCCACCACCGGATGCTGGTCAGTCAGCTCCCAGGCCACGAACACCACGAAACCGACGCCGGCCAGCAGCGCCAGCACGATGATCTCGCTCGAATGAAACCAGTCGAGTTCCTTGCCCTTGTCGAGCATCAGCTGCAGCGAGCCGACCCACAGCACCAGCAGCGTCAGGCCGACCACATCGATCGGCAGCTTGCGCGTCGGCGTCTCGCGCTTGTGATAGATGCTCCAGCTCAAGCCCGCCGCCAGCAGCCCGACCGGCACGTTGATGTAGAAGATCCACGGCCAGCTGATGTTGTCGGTGATCCAGCCGCCCAGCAGCGGCCCGGCCACCGGCGCCACCAGCGTCGTCACGCCCCACAGCGCCAGCGCGGTGCCGGCCTTGTTGCGCGGATAGCTGGACAGCAGCAGCGTCTGCGAGAGCGGAATCATCGGCCCGGCCACCAAGCCCTGCAGCACCCGAAACGCCACCAGCGTCTCCAGATTGGGCGCAAAGCCGCACAGCCATGAGGCCAGCACGAACAACAGCACGCTCCAGGTGAACAGCTTGACGGCGCCGAAGCGCTGCGTCAGCCAGCCGGTCAGCGGCACCGAGATCGCGTTGGCCACGCCAAAGCTGGTGATGACCCAGGTGCCCTGCCCCGGGCTCACACCCAGGTCACCGGCAATCGCGGGCAGCGAGACATTGGCGATCGACGAGTCGAGCACGTTCATGAACGTGGCTGTGGAGAGCGCCAGCGTGCCGAGCAGCAGCTGGCCGCCGTGCAGCGGTGGTGGCAAGGCCGGCGCAGTGCCGGCAACAGGTTCGGCCATGAGCGCTTCCTTCAGCGCGGCGACACGGCCGCGACGGCGACCGGATCGGTCACGGCCAGCGCGGACGCCTCGTCGGGCGTGCCGGTCAGCGCCGGGCCTTTCGGGGGCACCAGCTTCACATCCCGCGCCGAGGCGCGGCCCAGGTTGGCGCTGATGATGCGTTGCACCTGGGCGTCGGCTTCTTTCATCAGCAGGTCAAAGACCTGCGTCTCGGCCACGGCGCCCTGGTGCGGCGCGTCGGCCAGGATCTTGCCGTCCTGCCGGCTCACATCGACCGTGGCCTGCATCGACAAGCCGACCCGCAACGGATGCAGCGCCAGCTCCTTGGCGTCGAGCTTGATGCGCACCGGCACGCGCTGCACCACCTTGATCCAGTTGCCGGTGGCGTTCTGCGCCGGCAGCAGCGCAAACGCCGCCCCGGTGCCCGCCCCCAGACCGACCACCACACCGTGGTACTCGACCTGCTTGCCGTAGACATCGGCCCACAGCTTGGCCGGCTGGCCGAGGCGCAAGTTCTGCAGCTGGCCTTCCTTGAAATTGGCATCGACCCAGGCGTCGCGCAACGACACCAGCGCCATCAGCGGCGCGCCAGCCTGCACGCGCTGGCCGACCTGCACGCTGCGGCGTGCCACATGACCATCAACCGGTGCCACCAGCTCGGCGCGGCGCAGCGCGAGCCAGGTTTCGCGCACCCGCGCGGCGGCGCGCTCAATCTGCGGATGCGCCGCGATCGTGCTGCCTTCGGTCAGGTTGCGGCTCGCGATCAGCTGGTCGCGCGCGGCTTGCAGGGCCGATTCAGCCGCCGCCACCGCGCTGCGTGCCGCCGTGACCTGCGAGGTGGCATGGTTGAACTCTTCCTTGCCGACCGCACCGCTGCCGACCAGCGCACCGCGCCGGCTGGCATCGTCACCGGCACGCGCCAGCTCGCTGCGGGCGCGCGCCAGATCGGCGTCGCGCGCCGCCACTTGCGACTGCAGCGTGGCGTTGCCGGCGTACAGCTGGCGCACCTCGCGCACCGTCTGCGCCAGCTGGGCTTCGGCCTGCGTCAGGGCGATGCGGGCGTCGGACGGATCGAGCTTGACGAGCAGCTGGCCGGTGCGCACGTAGTCGGTGTCGTCGGCCTCGATGGCCACCACCGTGCCGCCGACCTGCGCCGTGACCTGCACGATGTTGGCCTGCACATAGGCGTTGTCGGTGCTCTCGGTGGCGCGGGCGAACACGAACCACCAGGCGGCGTAGGCACCACCGGCCAGCAGCACGGCAGCGGCAACGCTGCCGAGCACCTGCCGGCGCTTGGACGGCGCGGCGGTTGAATCAGACGAAGAAGAGGAAGGGGTTTCAGCGCTCATGCATGACTCCAGACGCGCACCGGCCATACAGGCGGCGCGCACATTGATTCGGGTTCGGGATCGGCCTCACTGCGCGCTCGCGGAGGCCGGCTCCGGCTGCCAGCCACCGCCGAGGGCGCGGGCCAGCTGCGCCTGGGCGTCGAGCTGGCGCGCCTGCAGATCAACCGCCGCGCGCTGCTGCGTCAAGACCTGCGTTTCAGCGCTCAGCACCAGCAGGTAACTGCCCAGGCCGGCGCGGTAGCGCTGCTGCGCGTGCTCGAACGCCAGTTGCGCATGGCTGTGCGCCGCCGCCTGCTCCTGGCGTTGCTGCTGCAGCGCCTGCAGGCTGGTCTGGGCGTCGGCGGCCGACTGCACGGCGTCGAGCAAGGCGGCGTTGTAGGCCGCCACCGCGCCGTCCAGATCAGCGGCGCGGCCGTGCAACTGGGCGCGCAGCCGGCCGGCATCAAAAATCGGCAGATGCAGCGCCGGGCCAGCGCCGTAGGTGCGGCTGCCCATATCGACCAGCCGGTCCAGGCCGAGCGAGCTCAGGCCAGCAAAGGCGCTCAGGCTCAGGTTCGGATAGAACTGCGCCCGCGCCACCGCGACGTCCTGCGTTGCCGCTTCGACGCGCCAGCGCGCCGCCACCAGATCGGCACGCCGGCCGAGCAGATCGGCGCTGAGCTGGGCCGGCACCGGTGCCGCTGCGCTGGGCAACTCGGGCGCCAGATCCTGCAGCGCCTGTGGTGGCTGCAGCGTCAGGCTGGCGAGCTGGTGCTGCGCCAGGCTGATCTGCTCGTCGAGCAAGCCGAGTTGCAGCTTGGCGTCGGGCACCGCCGACAAGCCCTGTTGCAGCTCGACTTGGGTATCGAGCCCTTCGCCGACGCGCTGCCGGATCAGCGCCAGCGTGTCCTCGCGCTGCGCCAGCACGCGCTCGGCGATGCGGCGCTGCGCCACCAGCCGCGCCAGCGCCACATAGCTGCGCACCACCTGGGTGGCCAGCCAGGTGCGGGCGGCAGCGGCATCGGCCTGCGCGGCGCGCTCGGCACCGACTGCCGCCGCCAAGGCCGCGCGATGGCGGCCAAAGAAATCAAATTCCCACGTCGCACCGAGCATCAGATTGGCACTGTCCCAGGTGTTGCCGGCGATCGGCGGCGGGATCATGCCGTTCTTGGTGTAGCGCTGGCGCGTCACGTCAGCGCTCAGATTCACTTGCAGGTCGTCGCTGGCACGGGCGGTTTCGGCACCCGCAGCGGCGCGCGCGCGCCGGGCTTGCGCAGCCTGCAGGCTGGGATGGTCGGCCAGCGCCTTGTCGACCAGCGCATCAAGCCGGCTGTCGCCCCAGGCATGCCACCAACGCTCATCGAGCGCGGGCAGCTGGCCCTCCGTAGCCAGACCGATCTGGCTGGCGCTGAGCGGCTGGGCTGGTGGCGGCAACGTGCCCGGATTGGCGCAACCGGCCAGCCAGGCGGCCGCCAGCAGCGTGCTGAGCAGAGTGAGGTTCTTGATCATGGTTGTATCGCGGCGTCGCGCAGCGCCTCGCCATTGGCGAGCATGCGCTGCAGCAGTTGAATCAGCGTCTGCCACTCGTCCTGGCTGAAGCCCGCCAGGTGGGTGTTGAGTACCTCGGCCAGCACGGCCGGCACGGTGGCGGCGACGCGCTGGCCGGTGTCGGTCAGCGCGAGTTGCACGACGCGCCGATCCTGGGTCGAGCGCTCACGCAGCACCAGCCCCTTGGCTTCGAGCCGATCGACCGCGCGGGTCAGCGCACCGGGATCGGCCTGCAGCTCGCGCGCCAGCTCGGCGACGGTGGCGCAGTCGCCATGCATCAGCTTGTAGAGCGGCACCCACTGCGCGTGGGTCAGATCCTGATCGACCAGGCGGCGATCTATCTGCTGCACGATCGAATGCAGCACCCGGCGCATCAGCAGGCCGACGCTGAGTTCAGGCTGGTAGTTGCTGCCGTCATAGAAATCAGCGGGCGGTACAGGTGGCGCAGCAGGCTCGGGAATGGTGTCGGGCATGGCATGATTGATTGTCAAGGCAATCATTGTATAGGCAATCATTGACCAGGCAGCGCTCCGGGTCATGCAGGCCCGCTCGGCTCGCATCGGCGCCAAGCTGCCTACACTGCGGCCAGCGAGCCCTTCCTCCCAGCACTTCAACCGCACCACCACACATGGCATCCACCTCCGCGCTGGCCGCGCAATCCGTCACCGGCGGCACCGCCGCCTTGCCGACCTCGGGCAATGTGCGCCCGCTGGCCGGACTGGCGCCGTTTCTGCGCCCGTACCGGGGCCGCATCCTGGCGGCACTCGTGTTTTTGATCGGGGCCGCCGTGGCCACGCTGGCGGTGCCGGCGGCGCTGCGCGGGCTGATCGACTCCGGCTTGATCCAGGCCGACCCGGGCGAGCGGGTGATGGCACTGCGCGAGCACTTCCTGGCGTTGTTCGGCGTCGGCGTGGCGCTGGGGCTGTTCTCGGCGCTGCGCTTCTACACCGTGACCTGGCTCGGCGAGCGCGTCACGGCCGACCTGCGCTCGGCGGTCTACGCCCACGTGGTGCGGCAGAGCCCGGCGTTTTTCGAGACCACCGCCACCGGCGAGGTGCTGTCGCGCCTGACCGCCGACACCACGCTGGTGCAGACCGTCGTCGGCTCCAGCCTCTCCTTGGGCCTGCGCAACGCGGTGATGGGCCTGGGCGCGCTGGGCATGCTGGTGGTCACCAATCCCTACGTGATGACGCAGGTGCTGGGCATCCTGGTGCTGGTGGTGCTGCCCTCGCTCTACTTCGGAAGAAGAGTGCGGCGCCTGTCGCGCGCCAGCCAGGACCGCATCGCCGACACCAGCGCGATCGCCGCCGAGGTGCTCAACGCCATTCCGGTGGTGCAGGGCCACGGGCAGGAAGCGCGCGAGGCCGAGCGCTACCGCGCCGCCGCCGAGGCCGCCTTCGACGTGGCGCGCAAGCGCACCCGGGTGCGCGCCGCGCTGGTGGCGTTCATCATCAGCGCCACCTTCGGCGCGCTGCTCTGGGGCCTGTACCAGGGCACGCAGGCGGTGATCGCCGGCCAGATCAGCGCCGGCCACCTGGGCCAGACCGTCGTCTACGTGATGCTGCTGGTCGGCTCGGTGGCGGTGCTCTCGGAGGTCTACGGCGACTTGCTGCGCGCAGCCGGTGCCACCGAACGGCTGATGGAGCTGCTCGCCAGCGAGTCGCCGGTGCGCGAGCCGGCTCATCCCATCGCCCTGCCAGTGCCGCAAGGTGGCTCGGCAGTGCGCTTCGAGCAGGTCAGCTTTCACTATCCGTCCCGGCCGCTGCAGGCCGCGCTGCAGGACTTCAGTCTGGACGTGCGCGCCGGCGAAACCGTCGCATTGGTCGGCCCGAGCGGCGCGGGCAAGAGCACCGTGTTCCAGCTGCTGCTGCGTTTCTACGATGCGCAGTCCGGCCGCATCAGCCTGGACGGCGTCGCGGTGCCGGATGCCGCGCTGGCGGACTTGCGCTCGCGCATCGGCCTGGTGCCGCAAGACAGCACGCTGTTCTCGACCAGCGCGCTCGACAACATCCGCTACGGCCGCCCCGACGCCAGCGAGGCCGAGGTGATCGCTGCCGCCAAGGCGGCGCACGCACACGACTTCATCATGGCGCTGCCGCAAGGCTATGCCAGCTTTCTGGGTGAGCGCGGCGTGCGCCTGTCGGGCGGGCAGCGCCAGCGCATCGCCATCGCCCGCGCCATGCTCAAGAACCCGCCGCTGCTGCTGCTCGACGAGGCCACCAGCGCGCTCGACGCCGAGAGCGAACGGCTGGTGCAGGCCGCGCTGGACGTGGTGATGCAAGGCCGCACCACGCTGGTGATCGCGCACCGGCTGGCCACCGTGCAGCGCGCCGACCGCATCGTCGTGCTGGAGCACGGCCGCATCATCGAGGAAGGTCGGCACGCCGAACTGGTGGCGCGCGGTGGCCTTTATGCCCGCTTGGCCGCCATGCAGTTCGACCTGGACTGACCGACAATCCTGCACACCGTCCGGCTGCGCTGCACCATGCCTCTACTGTCTCCGATCCCCCGTCCAGGCGACGCCCGCAAGGAACTGCGGGTCTCGGTGTCGTGGCGCGCCAAGCTGATACGCCCGAATGGCCAGCCGCTCGACGTGCGGGTACGCGACATCTCGGAGAGCGGTCTGGGTGTGCTGGCGCCCGAGCGGGTGGTCGAGCAGCAGCCGCTCACGCTCAGCATCACGATGCCCGACCTGGACGACCCCAGCCAAGCCTATCTGGTGAATTGCCGCATCCTGCCGATCTTCGTGGTGCTGCGCGGCCACGACTATCACGCCGGCGCGCAATGGCTGGAGCTGCACGACAGCGCCCGCGCGCTGATCAAGGCCTGGATCAAGCGCATCCAGCATGGCCTCTGAACCGCCCCCACGACCTGAACCCTGTTCTCGATGAAACCTTATCTCGACCTCGTCCGCAGCGTGCTTGACCAAGGCAGCTGGCAGGACAACCGCACCGGCGTGCGCACCATCAGCCTGCCCGGCATGGCGATGCGCTTCGACCTGCAGCAGGGCTTTCCGGCCGTCACGACCAAGAAGCTCGCCTTCAAGACCGCCATCGGCGAACTGGTCGGCTTCCTGCGCGGCTCGCGCAACGCCGCCGAGTTCCGCGCGCTGGGCTGCAAGGTCTGGGACCAGAACGCGAATGAAAACGCCGCCTGGCTGGCGAACCCGTACCGGCTCGGCGAGGACGACCTCGGCCCCGTCTACGGCGTGCAGTGGCGCGCCTGGCCGGCCTACAAGCTGCTCGCCGCCGGCAACACCGCGCAGATCGAGCACGCCCTGGCGCAAGGCTGGCAAGTCATCGCGCCGCTCGACGATCATGGCGAAGCCAAAGTGCTGCTCTACAAGGCGGTCGACCAGCTGCGCCGCTGCCTGGACACCATCATCAGCAACCCGGCGGACCGGCGCATCATCTTCCACGGCTGGAACTGGGCCCAGCTCGACGAAATGGCGCTGCCGCCCTGCCACCTTTTGTACCAATTTCTGCCAAACGTCGCCAAGCGCGAGATCTCGCTGGCGCTCTACATCCGCAGCAACGACCTGGGCCTGGGCACACCCTTCAACCTGACCGAAGGCGCGGCGCTGCTGCACCTGGTCGGGCGCCTGACCGGCTTCACGCCACGCTGGTTCAGCTACTTCATCGGCGACGCCCACATCTACGAAAACCACCTGCCGATGCTGCAGGAGCAGCTCCAGCGCGAGCCGTTTGCGCCGCCGCAGCTGCAGCTCTCGGATCGCATCCCGGCCTATGCCGAGACCGGCCGCTACGAGCCGGAGTGGCTGGAGCGGGTCGAGCCGGGCGACTTCAGCCTGGGCGGCTACCAGCACCACGCACCGCTGACCGCGCCGATGGCCGTATGAGGCTGAACCGAAGCTGGCAATCCGGCCGCCGTTGGCACGGCCCGACATGCACATGACGCGCGAGCTTGCGACAATCGCGCCCGATGAACACAGCCACCCGTTTTGACCCCGCACGACCCGAACTGGTCCTGATCGCCGCCGTCGCCGAGGACGGCGTGATCGGCCTGGACAACCGCCTGCCCTGGCATCTGCCGGAAGACCTGCAGCATTTCAAGCGCCAGACCCTGGGCTGCCCGGTGCTGATGGGCCGCAAGACCTGGGATTCGCTGCCGGCGCGGTTTCGGCCGCTGCCGGGCCGCATCAACGTGGTGCTGACACGGCAACCCGACTGGCAGGCCGAAGGTGCCTTGCGCGCGGCCTCGCTGGACGACGCGCTGGCACAGCTCGCCGGTCAGCCGCGCGTGTTCGTGATCGGTGGCGCCGAGCTTTACGCCCAGGCGCTGCCGCAAGCCGACCGGCTGGTGCTGACTGAAATCGAAGCCCGACTGAGCGGCGACGCCCATTTCCCACCGTGGGACCGCACTCAATTTGCCGAAGTTACGCGCGAGCGGCATCACGCCGCATCGAACGATTTCGATTTTTCCTTCGTTACCTACCAGCGTATCCGCTGAACACCTCAGGAGTTTGATATGTCCGGACATGGTTTTCACGTCCACGGGCCGCACGACCACGCGGTTGAACATGCCGCCCAGCATGGCGTCGAAAAAGACAGTTTTTCGGGCCAGATCGCGGTGATCACCGCCGTGCTCGCCACGGTCGGTGCGCTGTTTTCATACGAAGGTGGCGCCACCCAGGCCAACGCCGGCCTGTATAAAAATAACGCCGCCATCAAGAAGACCGAAGCGTCCAACCAGTGGAATTATTACCAGGCCAAGAGCGGCAAACAGAATCTGGCTGAACTCGCGCTGGTGCTGGTTACCGCCGATCGCAAAGCCCAATACGAAAAGGAAATCGAGCGCTACAAGCAGGAAAAGTCAGACATCAAACTCGCTGCTGAAAAGCTCGAAGCCGAAGCGAAGGATTGGGATCACCAATCCGACGAGCAAATCCACTTGCACCATCGCTGGGCCCAGGCCACCACCGCACTGCAAGTCTCGATCGCACTGGCAGCGATTGCCCTGCTGACACGCCGCAAATGGCTCGAATGGGGCATGCTGGGTGTGGCCGGCGTGGGTGTGGCGCTGGGTGGTGCCGCGATGCTGCACATCTGAATCCGACTGAATCAATCTGCTTGAAAAACTCCCGCGAGCTGCCATGAAACTTGCCACCTGGAATGTCAATTCCCTGACAGTACGCCTGCCGCAACTGCTCGCCTGGCTCGACCAGCAGCAGCCTGATGTGGTCGTGCTGCAGGAAACCAAACTCACCGATGACAAGTTTCCGGCCGCCGAGCTGGCTGCCGCCGGCTGGCAGGCGGCGTGGTTCGGGCAGAAAACCTACAACGGCGTGGCGCTGCTGAGTCGCAGCACGCCGCTGGCGGTGGTGCAGAACATCCCTGGTTTTGCCGACCCGCAGGCGCGGGTCATCAGCGCCAGCGTCACAGGCGCGGACGGCGCATCGCTGCGGGTGGTCGGCGCCTATTTTCCGAATGGCCAGGCGCCGGACAGCGACAAGTTTGTCTACAAGCTCGCCTGGCTGAAGGCGCTGCAAGGCTGGCTGGCGGAAGAGCTGAAGCAATACCCGCAACTGGTGCTGATGGGCGACTTCAATATCGCCCCGGAAGACCGCGATGTGTTTGACCCGGTCACCTGGACCGGCCAGATTCATTGCACGCCTGAAGAGCGCAGCGCCTGGCACGGCTTGCTCGGCCTGGGTTTGCACGACGCTTTCCGGCTATTCGAGCAACCCGCCAAAAGCTGGAGCTGGTGGGATTACCGCAATCTGGCCTTCCGCAAGAACCAGGGTCTGCGGATCGACCATATTCTGGTTTCCGAGGCGCTGACCAGCCGCGTGCAAGCCTGCACGATCGACAAGGCACCGCGCAAGAACGAACGCCCGAGCGACCATGCACCGGTCTGGGTCGAGATCAATCCGTGAAACTCTACTGCCCAACAAAAAGGCGCCGAATGGCGCCTTTTTGTTGCCTGCGCAGCTCAGAAGAACTACGCAGCATCATACTGATCAGCCCTGCTTCATGCGGCGGCGACCGGTGAAACCGAGCACGCCCAAGCCGGCCAGCAGCATGGCGTAGGTTTCGGGTTCCGGCACCGGAGCGACGCTGACGCCAACATTATCCAGCTTCAAGCCTGTTTGTGAACCGTCAAAATACAAGTGGAATGATTGCTCATTACTAGCAATAAATCCGTATGTGTAATTTTTCCATACATTCCCAGCATTAATTGATATTTCACTATGCTGAACAGCAACCCATTGTGAAAACGGCAGACTCAAGTTCATGGAGTCATACATTGCGGTCGCTCCAGATCCTTGCGCCCAAAAACTTATTGAATAAGTCCCAGCATCGTGAATCGTGAAACTATCGTAAATACTTATTGGCTTCTTAAATGAAGCAAATTTATTTCCACTAGAATCGACCTCAATCGTTATCCTGTCCAAATAACCATTTTGCTCAGCCCAACCCACATTACCATAGTCAAACGAACCATTATCAAGTCCAGTCTGAATCTGGGCATATGATGCTGTAGCAAAAACAGCCAAGGCAGCTACGGCCATGTGCTTCATATAAGCCTTCATGATTTTCTCCTTTATACGCACGCTGCCAACTCCCCTAGCCACCAGCCTGCGCATGTTTAACAGATGACCCCAGTCTAGTCAGCCCCCCCCCCGCGTGACACCCCTCAAACAAGTGCAAGTTGTGCTAAAACCGCATTCCGTGGGGCCTACCCCCCTTAATCAAGGGGCACAGAAATAATATTTCTACAAGTCTCCATTTTGCATTTGTGATATTTTCACTATTTAATTCTGAATAACCATACTCCGGACAGAAACGAGTTTGTCTACAAGCTCGCCTGGCTGCAGGCGCTGCAAGGCTGGCTGACGGAAGATCTGAAGCAATACCCGCAGCTGGTGCTGATGGGCGACTTCAATATCGCCCCGGAAGACCACGATGTGTTTGACCCGGTCGCCTGGGCTGGCCAGGTTCATTGCACGCCTGAAGAACGCAACGCTTGGCACGGTTTACAGCCTGGGTTTGCATGACGCTTTCCGGCTATTCGAGCAGCCTGCCAAAAGCTGGTGCTGGTGGGATTTAAGCTGATGAAAGAAGAAATAAAAAACGCCCCTCAAGGCGCCTTTTACTTTGGCAGGTGCCGCAGCACCCAGCCGCTTCAGGCTTGCCGCATACGGCGACGGCCCACAAAACCCATCACGCCCAAACCAGCCAGCAGCATGGCGTAGGTTTCTGGTTCCGGGACGGCTGCCACGCTGCCAATACCCATTTTGCTGAAAGTCAGCGACGAAGTGCCGGGGTTCGTCAGGTACACGAGATACGAGTCGTGGTTCGTCACCGAGAAGCTGTAGCTGTGGGCACCTGCATTGAACTGTGTATCTGGCTTCAAACCACTCAGCAGGTTGATATCGTAGTTCCAGCTGCCGGCTTCGGTGTTGGCGAATACTCCCACACTACCGCTACCGGAAGAACTGAAGTTGAGCCACAGCAGGCCATTGACATTCGACGTGAAGCTCTTGTTGAGCTCCTGGCTCGGATCGAGACCAGTAGTCAGTGAGAAACTACCGCCGCCCGAAACATTAGTATCATACCAGCCGTTCAGAGTAATCTCGCCAGTGGTGGGGTCAGCGGCCTGCGATGCCACCGAGAAAATAGCCAGTGCGGCTACGGCCACGGCCTTCATATGAGTCTTCATGATTTACCCCTTATACGCACACTGCCAACTCCCCTAGCCACCAGCCTGCGCATGTTTAACAGATGGCCCCAGTCTAGTCAGACCGCCCCCCCGTGACACCCCCCCAGACAAGTGCAAGCTGTGCTAAAACTGCACTCGGCAGGACTTAACCCCCTTAACCAAGGGGTATAGAAAAAAGCCTCTCATAAGTTCCCATTTTGCATTTGTGATATTTGCACTGCTCTGATTTGATCTATGCCAAAAGAAACACCATGCCGACGCTTTACGACCCGATTCAACTGGGTACCCGCCTGAGTTCCCGACTGGCGCTGGGTCTGCTGATCGCCAGCCTGGCCGCCTGCAGCAGTGCGCCGCAGTCAAGTCGCCCGCACAGCGCGGCGGTGCCAGCCGTCAACGCGCCGGGCGGGGCCTCGCTCGACACCGACGGTCCGACCGCCAACCCGCCGCCCGATCTGATCAAGGTTCCCGACGCTGAACCGCGTCTGGAGCCGGTGCGGGCGGGTGGGCCGAACAAGCCCTACGCGGTGGCCGGCCACCGGTACGAGCCGATCACGCATGACGAGCCGTACACCGAGCACGGTCTGGGCTCCTGGTACGGCCGCAAATACCACGGCCGCCCGACCGCCAACGGCGAGCTCTACGACATGTACGCGATGACAGCGGCGCACCCGCGTCTGCCGATCCCGAGCTATGCCCGGGTGCGCAACCCGGCCAACGGTCGCGAGGTGATCGTGCGCATCAACGATCGCGGACCGTTCACGGCCGGCTACGCGATCGATCTGAGCTACACCGCCGCGCTCAAGCTTGGCCTGCTGCGCGGTGTCGCCGAGGTGGAGGTTGAACGCATCACGCCGGCCATGATTCGCAGCGGTCGCTATGGCGCCGTCAATCCAGCCGCTGCCTTGCCCGAAGTCGCCGTGGAGCGTCGCGCCGACGCCATCGATCCGGACGACGCCCTCGCGCTATGGCTGGCCGAGCGCGAGGCCGCCGGTCAGCCCAGCACCACCGGCTCGGGCTCCAGCCGGATACCGAAGCGGCCGTAGACGCTTTCCTGGATGGCGCGCGCCAGCGTCACCACCTCGGCGCCGCGCGCACCGCCGCGATTGACCAGCACCAGCGCCTGCTTGTCGTACACCGCCGCGCCGCCCACACCCTTGCCCTTCCAGCCGCAGGCGTCGATCAGCCAGCCGGCGGCGAGCTTGAAGTGGCCATCCGCCATCGGGTAATGGACCAGATGCGGATCGCGCCCGATGATGTCGCGGCACTGCTCGGGCGTGACCACCGGGTTCTTGAAAAAGCTGCCGACGCTGCCGATCAGCTTGGGGTCCGGCAGCTTGGCACGCCGAATCGCGCAGACCCACTCGAAGATCTGGCGCGCGTCGGGCGCCGTGATGCCGGTCTCGTCGATCTTGCGCTGCAGATCGACGTAGCCGAGCATCGGCCGCCAAGGCTTGGGCAGGCGCAGCCGCACGCGGGTGATCAGGCTTTTTCCGGCCAGCTCCTGCTTGAACAGACTGTCGCGGTAACCGAAGCGGCACTGCGCCGCCTGGATGGTGACGCTGCGGCCGGTGACCAGATCGACCGCGTCGAGCGACTCGAACCGGTCCGCCAGTTCCAGCCCGTAGGCGCCGATGTTCTGCACCGGCGCGGCGCCCACCGTGCCGGGGATCAGCGCCAGGTTTTCCAGCCCGGGCCAGCCTTGTTCCAGCGTCCAGGCCACCACGTCGTGCCAGGACTCGCCAGCACCGGCCTCGACGATCCAGGCATCATCGCGCTCTTGCACCAACTGCATGCCACGCACTTCGACCTTCAGCACACAGGCGGCCAGATCGCGCGCCAGCACAATGTTGCTGCCGCCACCGAGCACGAACTTCGGACCCCGCCCGAGCTCCGGGTGATCCAGCAAACGCCGCACATCAGCGTCACGGCTGATGCGCACCAGGGTCTGCGCCACGGCGGGCAGGCCGAAGGTGTTGTAGGGCTGCAGGTTGACGTCAAGTTCGATGTGCATGGCAGAATTTTCGTTCATCCCCGACATCGCAAGAAAAGAGTCCCCCATGCCCAGCTTTGACACTGTGCTCGAACCCAACCTCGTCGAGGTCAAGAACGCCGTGGAGCAGTCCAACAAGGAAATCGGCACCCGCTTCGATTTCAAGGGCAGCGACGCCAAGATCGAACTGAAGGAAAAAGAGTTGACGCTCTATGCCGACAACGATTTGCAGCTCAACAACGTCACTGACATCCTCATCACCAAGATGAGCAAGCGCAGTGTCGACATCCGCTTTCTGGATACCACCGCCAAGCCCGAGAAGATGAGCCACGACAAGCTCAAGCAGAAGGTGCTGGTCAAGGCGGGCATCGAAGCCGACCTGGCCAAGAAGATCACCAAGGCCATCAAGGAAAGCAAGATCAAGGTGCAGGCCAGCATCCAGGGTGACACCGTGCGCATCACCGGCACCAAACGCGACGACCTGCAAGCGGTGATGGCCCTCTTGAAGAAGGACATCACCGAGGCGCCGCTGAGTTTCAACAACTTCCGGGACTGAAGCACCGCCGGCGGCCGCCGTGGGTGGTGGCCCCTCAAGTCACACGCTGACCGCATCGGCCGCCTTGGCCTTGCGGCTGTGACCGGCTGAACGGGTCGCACCTTCTTGCTGGGTAAAAACTGCCTCCAGACGGGACGCCGCATGCTGACGCGAGGGCAGGAAGGCGGCCGGCAGGGTGTCGTGATCGTCCTGACCCAGATCGAGGTGGGTGCGCACCACCGACGCCATCAGGTCGCTTTCGCGAAAACCGAGGTGCTCGACGGCGAGAAAGCGCGACGAGTATTCGCCGAGTTCGCCGTCCATATTGCGGATTTTCCAGCCGGCATCGCGATAGCGCTCGGCAATCATCTTGTTGATGACCAGCCCGCTGATCAGCGGCGACATGCCAAACGACATCAGCGCGAGCAGAAACGAGCCCACCGCCGGCAGCGTCAGCGTATGGCGCCAGAGCTGGACGTGCCCGATCAGCACGCCCGCCACGATCCACGCAAACGGCAGCGACTCGTCACTCATCATGACAAGCGCCCGCGCCACCACTGCGGCGATGCCAGTCAGGACCAGCAAGTGATCCGGCCCGACTTGAACGTCGGTGCTGCTGAAGGTGGTGGGATTCACAAAGGTGATGGTTTTTTTCACAGTCGGCCTCGGCAACGAGAAATGACGCGCTCGAATTGGGGACTCACACGCCCCCGTGGTGGGTCATCGGCCGTAGCCAGGAAATCTTGATCCCTTTGTTGCGGTGCCCTGCTGTCACTGCAGGGACAACCGGCCCGCCGAGCGCGTGCTAGAACCCGAGCCACAGGTGTGCCCGGCCACCAAGCGCCGGCGCCGCCAGCCGAGGAGACAACCGCGATGGATCTGAATTTCACCCCAGACGAGCTGGCTTTTCGCGCCCAGGTGCGCGCCTGGGTCGCCGAGCATTTGCCGGCCGACATCAGCGCCAAGGTGCACGCCGCCTTGCGCCTGAGCCGCGACGACATGCAGCGCTGGGCGCGCATTCTGGGCGCGCAAGGCTGGCTCGGCTGGGGCTGGCCGACCGAGTTTGGCGGCCCTGGCTGGAATGCCGTGCAGCGCCATCTGTTTGAAGAAGAATGTGCGCTGGCCGGTGCGCCACGCGTGGTGCCGTTCGGGCCGGTGATGGTCGCACCCGTCATCATGGCGTTTGGCACGCAGGCGCAGCAGGAACGCTTTCTGCCCGGCATTGCCAGCGGCGATGTCTGGTGGAGCCAGGGTTATTCAGAGCCGAGTGCCGGCTCGGATCTGGCCTCGGTGAAAACTCGCGCCGAGCGGGTCGGTGACAAATACATTGTCAACGGCCAGAAAACCTGGACCACGCTCGGCCAATATGGCGACTGGATTTTCTGTCTGGTCCGCACCAGCAACACCGGCAAACCACAGACCGGCATCAGTTTCCTGCTGATCGACATGAAAAGCCCCGGCGTCACGGTACGGCCGATCATCCTGCTCGACGGCGAGCATGAGGTCAACGAAGTATTCTTTGACAACGTCGAAGTGCCAGCCGACCAACTGATCGGCCAGGAAAACCACGGCTGGACTTACGCCAAATACCTGCTGGCACATGAACGTACCAATATCGCTGATGTGAACCGCACCAAGCGCGAGCTGGAACGCCTGAAACGCATCGCCAAGGCCGAAGGAGTCTGGGATGACATGCGTTTCCGCGACCAGATCGCGCTGCTGGAAGTTGACATCGTCGCGCTGGAAATGATGGTGCTGCGGGTACTTTCGGCTGAGCGCGGCGGCAAGAAATCGCTCGACATCGCCGGGCTGCTGAAAATCCGTGGCAGCGAAATCCAGCAGCGTTATACCGAGCTGATGATGCTCGCTGCCGGCCCCTACAGCCTGCCCTATATCCGCGAGGCGATGGAGGCTGGCTGGCAAGGTGATGCCAGCCTGGGTGGCGCCTGGCCGGGCGGCGCGGCGCACTGCGCGCCGCTGGCAGGAATGTATTTCAACCATCGCAAGACGACGATCTATGGCGGCAGCAATGAAGTGCAGCGCAATATCGTTGCACAGACCATTCTAGGTTAACCGACACGAGGGGCCACGCCATGGACTTTGATTTCTCCGACGACCAGACCCAGTTGCGCGACGCTGTGAAACGCTGGGCCGACAAGAGTTATTCCTTTGCACGCCGCAGCGCCAGCGTGCAAGCCGGTGGCGACAGCCGCGAGGTCTGGGCCGAATTGGCCGGTTTGGGTCTGACCGCGCTGGCCGTGCCGGAAAACCAAGGCGGCCTGGGCTGGGGCGCGGTCGAAGCGATGATCGTGATGGAAGAACTCGGCCGTGCGCTGCTGGTCGAGCCTTATGCTGCGGTTTGTCTGGTGGCGCCGCAAATACTCGCCGCATCCACACACCCCAGCGCGGCACGCTGGCTGCAGGGCATTGCCGACGGCAGCGAGCGGGTTGCGCTGGCGCTGCAGGAACGCGGTGCGCGTTATCAGCTGGCGCATGTCAGCAGCCGCGCTGAGCGGGCTGGCGATGATTGGGTCATCACCGGCCGCAAAAGCCTGGTGCCGGCCGGGGCCGAGTTAGGCGCTTATCTGGTGCCGGCACGCGTCAGCGGTGCCGATAATGATCCGGCAGGGATTGGCCTGTTTCTGGTCCATGCCGGCCAGGCCAGTGTCAATGCGCGCGGCCACAGTCTGCAAGACGGCTCGGCCGCCGCCGAACTGACATTATCAGCCGCCAGCGCCAGCGAGTTATTGCCGCCCGGCGCCGCTTTTGCCGTGCTGGAGTTGGCGCAAGACGTCGGCATTGCCGCGCTGTGCGCTGAAGCGGTTGGTGCGATGGAACAACTGCTCGCCCTCACCGCCGATTATCTGAACACCCGCAAACAGTTTGGCGTGCCGATCGCGAGTTTCCAGGCGCTGCGGCATCGGATCGCCGACATGAAAATGCAGCTCGAACTGGCGCGCTCGATGAGTTATTACGCCACCCTGAAACTCGCTGAGCCCGCACCACAGCGGCGCCGCGCCCTCTCGCAAGCCAAGGTGCAATTGGGCAACAGCCTGCGCTTCGTCGGCCAGCAAGCCATCCAGTTGCACGGCGGCATCGGCATGACGATCGAATACAGCGCGCCGCATTATTTCAAGCGCCTGACCTGCATCGAACTCAGCCTGGGTGATACCCTGCACCACCTCGGTGAAGTCAGCGCCCGCATGCAGGACACCGCTGGTGTGTTTGCCTGAAAAATCATCCTCCACATTCATGACCACGCCTCAACCGATTCCCAAAGAACAGTTTCTCGCCGTCATCGAAAAGACCGCACTGGTTTCGATCGATCTGATCTGCCTGAACGATGCCGGCGAGGTCTTGCTGGGCTTGCGCAACAACCGGCCGGCGCAAGGCAGCTGGTTTGTGCCGGGCGGGCGGATTTTCAAGGATGAGCGGGTCGCCGATGGACTGCGCCGGATCGCGGCCAAGGAGCTGGGTTTGCAGGCGCTGAACCCGCGCCTGGCGCTGCCGTTGGGCGTGTTTCAGCATCTGTATGCGGACAATTTTGCCGGCGTGCCCGACGTCTCGACCCATTACATCGTGCTGGCTTACGAGATATTGATCGGTGACGCGTCCAGTCTGGCCATCGACCCGCAGCACAGCGAGTTGCGCTGGTTTGCCGTCCCGGAGCTGCTGGCCTGCGAACAGGTGCATCCCTACACCAAGGCTTATTTCGACGCCAGCATCGACGTGACGCGGGTGCCGTGACGGCCTGCGGCGTTCAGCCGGCCGACTTGCCGGTCTTGGCCGTGAGCGCTTCAGCGGCCGCGTCAGCCGAGCCGCTCGGCACGAATTCAACGCCGTGCTCGGCCAGGTAGTCGCGGATCAGGCGGCGCACCAGCTGCGAGGGCGTGACGTCCTGCAGGGCGCAGAGCTGCTCGAAGGCCTGCTTCTTGGCCGGATCGATCAGCAGGGTCAGGCGGGCGGTCTTGAGTTCCATGGGGGCGTCCTGTGTGGTGCATCACATGTTAATGTGATTAACATTGACGGCACATGTTACTTACATAGAATGTGCAGAACAAGTCCCCTCACCCGTCCGCCACCCATCTGCCACCATGCCCGCCGAGTTGCTGCACAGCCTGACAACCCGCGAGCGCACCCGCCGTGCCAACCGGCAACTGGGCGGCGTGCTGGCCTTCGTGGCGGGCGCCATCAATGCGGGCGGCTTTCTGGCGGTGCAGCGCTACACCTCGCACATGACCGGCATCGTCTCGTCGATCGCCGACGACATCGTGCTCGGGCACCTGTTCCTGGCGATGGCCGGGGTGTCCTCGCTGCTGGCCTTCGTGCTGGGCGCCGCAACCACCGCGCTGCAGATCAACTGGGCCCGGCGGCGCCAGCTGCAGGGTGAATTCGCGCTCTCGCTGATGCTGGAAGCGGCGTTGCTGCTGCTGTTCGGGCTGCTCGGCG
This sequence comes from Leptothrix sp. (in: b-proteobacteria), assembly GCA_041083665.1. Classification (GTDB taxonomy): domain Bacteria; phylum Pseudomonadota; class Gammaproteobacteria; order Burkholderiales; family Burkholderiaceae_C; genus Sphaerotilus. The sequence continues at coordinate 22,907 of JBFPGZ010000007.1, read as the reverse complement.
CCAACCTGGCGCTGTACGTGGACGTGTTCGTGCCGTCCACCGTGCTGCTGCTGTGTTTCATCATGGGGCTGCAGAACGCCATCATCACCAAGATCTCGAACGCCGAGATCCGCACCACCCACATGACCGGCATCGTCACCGACATCGGCATCGAGCTCGGCCGGCTGCTGTACTGGAACCGCTCGGCGCAGGGCAACCTGCAGCATCTGGTGGTGGCCAATCGCGACAAGCTGCGCATCCACCTGACCATCGTGGCGCTGTTTTTCATCGGCGGCCTGTTCGGCGCGGTGGCGTTCAAGCGCATGGGCTTTCTGGCCACGCTGCCGATTGCCGCGCTGCTCACCGCCATGGCCGCCCCGCCGCTGCTGCATGACCTGAAACACCCCAGCAAACTCAACCCGCTGCGGATACTCTGAACCCACCTTTGCGCCGATGTCCGCCACACCCGACCTTCCCGAGTCCGTCACGATCGCCGACCTGAGCGACGAGTTGCTGGCGCTGTTCGACAGCCCCTACCTGCCGGCGCCGTTTGTCTTCAAGAGCGACGATGTGCTGTCGCTGCATTTCGACATCCTGTCGGTGCAGAGCTCGATGCGACTGAGCGCGCCCGACGAGCTCGACCTCGACTACACCCGCACCATGATGGGTTTTCTGCTGCTCACCGACACGCCCAGCCGAGTGCTGATGATCGGTCTGGGCGGCGGCTCGCTGGCCAAGTACTGCCACCGGCATTTCCCGCAGATGGCCATCACGGTGGTCGAGATCGATCCGCAGGTGATCGAGTTGCGCGAGCAGTTCCTGATTCCGCCCGATGACGCCCGCCTGCAGGTGGTCTGCGCCGACGGCGCCGAGTTCCTGCGCCAGACCAGCGAGCGCTGGGACCTCGTCATGGTCGATGGCTTCACCTACGAAGGCCAGCCCGAAGAGCTGTGCTCGGCGGCCTTCTACGCCGACTGCCACGCGGCCCTGAACGACACCGGCCTGATGGTGGTGAATCTGCAGGCCGAGAGCGTGGCGCTGGAAGGCCGCATCGCCGACGCCTTTGCCGGCCAGAGTCTGGCCTTGTCGTCGGAGCGCGGCGCCAACCTGATCGTGTTTGCGAGTCGCGCGCCCCAATGGCAGCCCAGCCCGAGCCAGCTGCTGGCGCGCTGGAAGCCGCTCGCCGCCGTGCATCAGGAAACGCTGGAGTCGGTGCGGGTGCGCCTGCGCCAGGAGCTGCAGCAGGACGATCGCCTATAAAGGCGCATGTATCCAGGCGCCCTCACCGACGTGGCCGGCCTTGCTGTCGGCCATCACACCGACCCGCGTCGGCCGACCGGCTGCAGCGTGGTGCTGTGCCCGGCCGGTGCGGCGGCGGGCGTCGATGTGCGCGGCGCCGCGCCCGGCACGCGCGAGACCGATCTGCTGCGGCCCGACAACCTGGTCGAGCAAGTCCACGCGGTGCTGCTGACCGGCGGCAGTGCCTTCGGCCTTGATGCGGCCGGCGGCGTGATGCGCTGGCTGGAACAGCACGGCCACGGTTTCGTGGTCGGGCCGGTGCGGGTGCCGATCGTGCCGGCGGCGGTGCTGTTCGATCTGTGGGTCGGCGACGCCTCGATCCGGCCGGATGCGGTGGCCGGCTACGCGGCTTGCGCGGCGGCCGGCACCGAAGTGGCGCAAGGCTCGGTCGGCGCCGGCGCCGGTGCCACGGTCGGCAAGCTGTTCGGGCTGGAGCGGGCCATGAAAGGCGGCATCGGCACGGCCTCGATCAAGGTCGGCGCCGTCACGGTGGCGGCGCTGGTGGCGGTCAACGCGATGGGCGATGTGCTCGACCCGCGCAACGGCCAGCCACTCGCTGGCGCCCGCAGCGCCGACGGCCGGAGCCTGCGCAACAGCCTGGCCGCGATCCTGGCCGGCGAGCTGCCCGCGCCGCTGATGGCCGGCATGGCCACCACCATCGGCGTGGTCGCGACCGACGCGCGGCTGACAAAGGCGCAGGCCGGCAAGCTCGCCAGCATGGCGCACGACGGCCTGGCGCGCAGCATCAACCCGGTGCACAGCATGACCGACGGCGACACGCTGTTCGCGCTGGCCACCGGCACCAGCGGCCGATCCGGCCAGATGGCGGTGCTCGGCGCGCTGGCGGCCGAGGTCACGGCGCGCGCGGTGGTCAACGCCATCTGGCACGCCACGGCGCTGGCGCTGCCCGGCCAGGCGGTGCTGCCGGCGGCGCGCGATCTGGGGCCGGCGCCTGCGCTGCAGGCATGATGTCGCCCCTCGCTCTCCGATCACCCGACGCCTGTCCCGCCCATGAAACCCAGCCGCAGCTCCGCTTCCGCCACCCGTCCGCTTGACGATCTGCTTTTTTCGCAGGGCTTCGGCACCCGCCGCATCTGCAGCGGCCAGGTGCAGGCCGGCATGGTGCAGGTCAACGGCCAGGTGGTGGATGATCCGTCGGCCCGCTTCAGCCCCGACGGCCTGGTGCTGACGGTGAGCGGCGTCGACTGGCCGTTTTACGAGAAAGCGCTGGTGATCCTGCACAAGCCGGTCGGCTACGAGTGCTCGCAAAAGCCCAAGCACCATCCGAGCGTGTTGAAGCTGCTGCCGCCACCGCTGCGCGAGCGCGGCATGCAACCGATCGGCCGGCTCGATCTGGAATCGACCGGCATGCTGCTGTTGACCGACGACGGCGCGCTGATCCACCGCGCCACGCACCCGAAGCGCCACGTACCCAAGGTCTACCGGGCCACGACCGCCCGGCCGATCGAGCCCGAGCAGATCGCCAAACTGCTGGCCGGCGTGGTGCTGATGGACGACCCGTCGCCGGTGCGCGCCGTGGCCTGCCACGCCACCGGCGAGCGCGAGCTGGAGATCACGCTCAGCGAAGGCAAGTACCACCAGGTGCGCCGCATGCTGGCCGCAGTCGGCAACCACGTCGAGGCGCTGCACCGCTTCCAGACCGGCCTGCTGACCATGCCGGCCGATCTGGCCGAAGGCAAATGGTGCTGGGTCACGCCTGAGCAGCAGGCGCTGCTGTTCGGTGCCGAGCTGCCCAAGCCGACCCCGACAGCCTGAACGGCACCGCCTGGCATCACGGCCGATTCAGTGCGGATGCAGGTGATGCGCATCCGGGAAATGCGCGTGGCTGTGCCGCAGCGGCGCATGCTGGTGCGGATGCACATGCGGCTCCGTGCCATTCCAGTCGAACTCATGCGGATGCTGGTGGTGCGCATCGTGCACATGGGCGTGCGCATGCCGCAGCGGCACGTGTTCATGCTCGTGGGCATGCTGCTCGGTCAAGTGCAGCCAGACCCCGAGCGCCATCAGGGCGCCAGCCAGCAGCAGCGGCCAGCTGAACGGCTCGCCCAGCGCCAGCGCCAGCAGCGCGCCGAAGAACGGCGCCACCGAGAAATACGCTCCCGTGCGGGCGGCGCCCAGATGCCGCAGCCCCAGCACGAACAGCGCCAAGCTGACACCGTAGGCCAGCAGGCCGACCAGCATCGCCGCGCTGATCTGCCAGCCGGCCGGCAGCGTCGCACCCAGCCAGATCGCCAGACCCAAGTTCACCGGGCCGGCCACCAGCCCTTTGGCGGCGGCCAGCCAGGTCGCGTCGGCCAGCGCCACCTTGCGCATCAGGTTGTTGTCGATCGCCCAGGCCAGGCAGGCACCGAGCACCGCCAGCGTCGGCCAAAACGCACCGAAGCGGGCCTCGCCGCTCCAGCCCAGCACGGCGGCACCAGCGACGATGGCCGACATGCCGAGCGCGATACGCCGATCGACATGCTCGCCAAACGCGAACCAGGCCAGCAGCGCCGTGAACACCGCTTCGGCGTTCAGCAGCAGCGACGCGCCGGACGCCGGCAGCCGCATCAGGCCGAGCATCAGCAGCACCGGCCCGACCACCCCGCCTGCCATCACGGCGCCCAGAAACCAGCCGGCCTCGCCGCGCGACAAGGTCGCGGCCGGGCGCCGGCTGAGCCAGCGGTACACCGTCAAGCCTACGCCCGAGCCCAGATACAACAGGCCCGCCAGCAGCCAGGGCGAGACATCGACCAGCAGCAGCTTGGCCAGCGGCGTGCCGGCGCCGAACAGCAGCGCGGCACCGAGCGCCGCGCCGATGCCGGGTTCAAAAGTCCATTTCATGCCGCTCCTCACGATCGTTTTCAAACACAGTCAGGCATGGACAGCGTGCACCGGAACCACCAGACCATGCTGGCGCAGCTGAAGAACGAGGCCCGAGCGAACCTCTGCGCAATAAGCTCAAGGAGCTGATCGCGATGACAATGGCTCAACTGCCCGGACCGTAGGCACCGGAACACGCCTTCAGCAAGGTGGTCAGCACGCGCAAGTTACCCCGCACGGCGCTGATCTTGGTGGGCACCTCGCCCTCGGGGTAACGGCGCGCAGTCGGCAGTTCGATGCAGCGGTAGCCAAGCCGGGGCGCCTGATGCGACAGATAGGCCAGCAGTTCGTACTCGCGGAAAATCCTGCGGAACGGCGCCATGCGTACGTCACGCAACATGCGGGCACTGTAGCCACGGAAACCCTGCGTCGTGTCGGTCCAGCGAAAGCCCGATGACAAGGAAAGCAGCGGGGCATGGATCCAGCGGATCGCAAAGTCGCGCGACTTGGGCGTATTGATCGCGACTCCGCCAGTCAGGTACCGTGAAGCCTGCACAAAATCGTAGCCGTCTTCAAGGCAGTCGATAAAGGCACCGATCGAGTCGGGATCGTCCTTGTCATTGCCGTCGATCGTGACGATGCCTTCATAGCCCTGATCCAGCACATGGGCATAGGCACAGAGCAGCTGGGCACTAAGCCTACCCGGACCAGTTTTTACCAGCAAGCCGCAGACGTCGCGCGCCTGCAGCGACTCGATAGCCAGCGAGCCGTCGGTACTGCCACCATCGACAATAACAATGTCGGCCCGAGCCGCCACATCAATCACCTTCATACGGTCGAGCAGACTGCGGATACGCGCTCCCTCGTTAATCACCGGGATCACGACACAGTGGCGATGGCGTCGACCACGCCACATCGACACTTGGCAGGCAGGCACTTGCCAGCGGGCACGGTCGGCGGTGAGATTGGAGTGGGAAGCGGAATCGGTCATGAGTTCAAGCCACGCGGGTGGTGAGCAGTGCAACACCCGCCACGATCAGCACCAGGCCAATACCGGTGGTGAGGTGGAAAGGCTCGCGGAAGATGGCGAACGAGAACAGCGCAACCATCCCCACTGCACCACAGGTGAGGATCGGATGCGCCACGTTGAGCGGCAAACGTGCCAGCGCCGCCGCGTACAGCAGAAAGGCCGCACCATAGAGTCCTAGGCCGAGCCAGAACGGCCAGTTACTCAGTGCCGCCATCGGGTCGGCCAGCGATGGAAACCGGCGCGGTGGTTGCATCGCCACCTTGACCAGCACGCTGGCGCTCGCGTTGCTGAGCACGCCCAGCAGCAAGATCAGCCACTTCATGATGCATCCCTGCTACCACGGTAGTAGCGCAGTGCGACCGCGATGGCCCTCGCCATCGAGTCTGGGTGCGGCTCACCGTCGGTAGGGCGCATCTCGATGGACACCAGATGGTCCGGCAAATACCGCGCAATCGCCACCGACGCGGCAGCATGGTCGCAACTGCCATCACCCAGCGGCAGCAGATCGGGCTCGCTCAGATGGACATGACCAACCAGTTCGGCGTGATCCCGCAGCAGCGCGTCGATATCCTCATGGTTGATGGCGATAGCACCAGTGTCGAGTTGCATGCGCACATGAGGATGCGCCACCCGGCGCACCATCGCTGCGGTCTCATCAGTATCGGTCATGAAATTGCAGCCGTAGCAGTCCGGATTCGGCTCCAGGCAGATCAGCACGCCATGGGCTGCGGCGACATCACCAAGACGCCGGAAAAAATCGGTCGCGATCGTCAGGGTACGTGCTTGGTCGAGGCCGCTGCGGTCACGGTTTTTCGGCGCACCGAACACCAGTCGGGGCGCACCCAGCCAGCCAGCCACGCGACACACCGCCGTCAGGCGCCGCAGCATCGCCTCCTGCACGTCGGCGCTACCGAACAGGTTCAGGCGGGTGGTGCCGAACAGCAGCGCCTGCATGCCGGTGATCTCGATACCGCGCGCAGCCCAGGTGGACGAGACACGCTCAGCATCCTCGGGCGTCGTGTGATCAAGGTCTGGGAAATACTTACCCGGCGCGATGTCGATCGCATCGATGCCGTGGCGTATCAGCAGCGCGGCAACGGCATCATCCTCGGCGACGTCCCAGGCAATGTTGGAGTAGGCAATGCGCATCGTGAGAGTCTCAGGGGGTGGCGGGCGCCGGCAGCTGGCGCGGCTCGGACTGTGCGTAGGCCCGCACCGCCTGCACCGTCTCGCGCGCACTGTAGGCGTAGGCTCCGTAACCACCGAACAGAGCGGCATGACGGGTGCGCATGTCGTAGCGCGCCGCGTGCGGTGTGACGGCGTTGTCGAACGGCCGGCCGAAACCGAGTCGTGAGACGTCGGCCACGCTGATCGGCTCGGCCGTCAGATGCACCAGGCTCAGGCCAGCGTCCAGGGCCAGTTCGATGTCGGCCCAGAGGTTGATCATTGGGTAGAACTGGAACACGCTCCGGCTGTCGATCGCAACGACGTTGTTGTCGTTGAGAAAATCGAAAATCACGTTCTTGCGTAACCCCGGTCCGACCAGCCCGGGTAGACGCACGATCAGCGAACGCTCGAAGTGTGACGCCACGAACTGCTCGAGCCGGCGACGGTTCAGACCATAGGCCTGCAGACCCTGCTCATCGACCGGACTGCCCTCGTCAACACCGATCGGCCGGCCGAAGACATCAACGGTACTGATCAGCACGAACGATCCGTCACAACGCACTGAGCGCAGATGGGCGATCAGGCCATCAATTTTGCGAGCATCACCCTCGGGATCCTTGTTGGCAAGCCACTTCTGCGCTGGCGCACCAGCGCAGACGATGCACCCGAAGCGCTGCCCGGCGATCGTGCCGATGTCGGTAGAGCGGAATAGCGCCCCAAACGAGCGCTGCCGCAGCAATGTCGAACCGACGTAGCCACTGTGTCCAATCAAGGCGTCAGCCATCGGTTTGTCCTTCCTCAATGACGTACCAGGGGTTCCTGGTCGAGCTTTTCAAGAATGTCGTAGATGTTGTCGATCTTGCCACCCAGGATCGAGTAGCAGCCGGGCAAGTCGGAGTGGCGTTCGAAGAAGATCGGGCGGCCATCATCACCCTCGCTCTTGCGTAGCACCGTCTTGACCTCGAACAGCGAGTCGACATGGACTGCATCAAGGACCGCCGGCAGGTAGCGCGCCGTATCACGCACCATGCGGTCGGTGCGGCTCTGCGGTGGGTCGCGCCGCAACTTGTCGTAGGGATCCTCGCCCGGCATATCGAACCAGTGGCGATGGGGCGTGTACCGCACGTGCGAGAGCGTATGCAGTCCACGAGCCGGAAACGGCATCATCGAGAAATACGGGCCGTCCATCACCGTAATGCCGAGGTTGGCCAGCGCTGCAGGCGGTCGCATCAGCACCATTTCGGTGATCTCGTGCTTGAGGCTAGCCAGCGTGCCCTGGAAATCGCCGCCGAACTGGTTCAAGCCACTGTAGGTACAGTTGAAAACCCACGGTGCCACGGCCCGAGCCGCAACACCAGCACCATCGACATGGCACACCTCAAGGCCCATGGCACTACGCTCAATCGTCTGCACCCGCCGATACAGCCGCACATCAGCACCGATCTCGGCGAGTTCGTTACGGGCCCAGTCTGCTAGCCGAGTGGTGTCGAATGCGTACTCCTGAACCAAGAACACATCTTCGATCAGGCGCGACTCGAACAGGCTACGGATCGCCGGCGGTGCTGGATCAAGGCGCGCGCCGATCTCATGGCAGAAGCGCACGAACTGTCGCGCCGTGACCTTGGACTGACCGCGCGCAATCGCGTAGACCTTGGTGAAGTCCGACACCACCGCATCGGGCCAGTCCTGCACGAACCTCGGCAAATTGATACGACTGCGGTAAGCAGTCGTGAAGCTGCGCGGGTAATGGTAGCCATTGTGTACACGGGCCTGGTTGGTGTAGGACGCACGCTGCATCAGTGCGGCTTCGCGTTCGATCAGTAGCACCCGCCCGAGCCCACGCTGGCGGGCCAAGTACACGGAGATCACGCAACCGTAGAAACCGCCACCGATGACGATCGCATCGAACCGTTCAGTTGTTGTCACTGGGTCTTGACTACTCATGGCGACGGAGGCCGGCAACCCCATGTAAAGCGTTGCCATTCCTGACACCCATCCCGGCCTTCAGACCCCCACCCTGGCACTCCTCGATATTGAGCTTCTCGCGCCGCGTGATGCGCGCACTGGTGAACTCCTGCGCCACGTGGTAGGACGGCCCTTCGTTCGACAGGCTGGCCATCTGCAAAATGTACTCACTCAACACCAGCAATACCAACGAGAGCAGGAAGAACATGCCTGACTGCTGCAACGACAGCGTGATCCAGCCTGGCGCGACATCGGTTTTCAGAATAGCTACACCGATCACATAGACCGAATACATCAGATTGGCGAAGGCGGCAAACATCGACAGACTCATCACGACACGCATCGGCACCTGCGTGGTCGAGACCATCAAGCGCATCGCCAAGTCGATGCTACGACCAAGTGTGCGGGTGCGCTGACCGGCGTTCGGCGTGGTGTAGGTCAGGTTGGCACGGGCGAAGCCACTGCTGGCTGGCAAGTGCCGGTAAGCCACCGCAGGTTGCGCATGCTGAAGCACGAAGTTGATGACGCGCTTGCTGAGCACACGAAACTGCGGCGCCTCGCGCACCAAGTCGATGCCGCCGAGGCGCCGATAGCACCCGTTGAAGGCATTGAGTGCAACCCGGTACACCAGGCTGCGGCGCGGCATCACGGTGTTGCGTGCGAAGACCACGTCAGCACCCAAGAGCGCCTCCTTGAGCATGTCGTCGAGAAAGGCCGGATCGTCAGCGACCGGATCCAACACCGCGACAAAGTCACCCAGTGCGTTCTCCAGGCCGGCCCACGACGCAGTCAGGTCATCGACCTCTTTGGTCAACGCGTAGACCTGCAGGTTCGGCAGACCCTGCTCACCGGTCAATCTCTTGAGGGTCAAGATGCTGTCGTCGGACGAAGCGTTATCGATAACGATCAGTTCATGATCGACCACCAGCGCCTGCAGTCGTGTGGACACATCGCCCAACAGATGTGCCAAGTTGGTAGCCTGATTCTTAGTCACGACAACGACGGACAGAAAAATAGGATAACTGGCATTCATGCGGATCGGTCTCGGGTCTGCGGGGCGCGCACGTTGGGTCAAGAACGACATGCGCAGCCTGAAAGTGTAGGTGTGTAGACTGCGCCGGTCCGACCAACTGGCCCAGTTTGCAATAATCTGGCATCGTCGATGCCAGCCGATACGGCGAGCCGCACGCGCCTTGGCGGACTCTTCGATCCCCCTCCTGCGCCGCACCGATGACCAACGCCCCTGAGCCCTCCACCATCCCAACACACCGTATGGTGGTCGTGCTAGCCATCCTCTACTTGCTGGTGGGACTGTTAATGCAAGCGTGGCGACTCGGTGATGGCATTTTGCAGGATCCATTCCACTTCGGTGAATTCTTGGCCGCGCTGACCACATTAACGGCGACCGTGCCCGAATCTCCAGCGCTGCTGCCACTGACCATCCACGGCGGGATTGACATCGTGCCGGGCTGGCTGGTCAGTCTTTACACCGGCGACGAACACCATTTTCTGCCGACCGTGGTGGCCTACGCAGGGCTGAATTCGCTGGCCTCGGTACTTGCCCTCGCGGTGGCCGCCCGATTGAGCCCTGCAACTCAACCAATCTCGCCAGCCACGCTGCTGGCGACCGCGCTGATCGCCCCGCTGTGCGTCGGTTTCCGCGACATCTTCCTGCTCGCCGCACTGTTGCTGCATCTGCTGCTGCGTGACCGCTGCGAACGCGACGGCGTCACTGCACCAGCCACGCGAGCCCTTGAGGTAGCACTGGGCATAACTGTTGCCTTTGGACTACACGCCTCGTTCGACCGTGGGCTGGCTGCAGCGATATCGCTAGGTATCGCACACATGCCGCGCGCACTACGTCTCGGACAAGGGCCACAGCCCGGTCGCGTGGCTCTGATCGCATTCGTGGCGACGATCGCTGTCGGCCCACTGATCCATCCGATGCTGAGCCCGTCGCACTACATTGAGAACGTGCAATTTCTCGCTTCAACCTCAGCCCAGTGGCGGTACCAATGGGACCGTCAAACCACCACGTTAACCATTGCCCTGACCATGCTTGCCTTGGCAGCATGGACCCTTGCCTTGCAAGGGTGGCGCTGCGAACACCCAACGCCCGCACAGAAGGCCGACCTGATCGCACTGTCATTGCTGGCGCTGTTCCTGCTGCGCATCGGCACTAACCGGGCGGACATCCAGCACATCCTGATGGGCCTATGGGGCCCGCTGATATTGGCGGCCTGGTGGCATGGTCAACCAGGATGGCGAGCCATGACCGATCCACTGACACGGCTGGCCCGCTTGCTACTGATCACAGGCACCATGGCGTTGGCTCTGTATTACAAAATTTATCCGGTGCTCGCTGCCACGATGGCGCTAGGTGTGGCGGCACGGACCAGCCCCGCGCACCCGTTGACGCCGTGGCACCGCCGGATGCTCATTGGGCTGCTAGTGCTACCGGTACTGATCCTGGCCAGCCATACGGTCCGACATGCCCGGGACGGCCAGTTTCGCTGGGTCGCACGGCTGACACAGCTACCCAGCAACGATTCACTGAGTCCGCCAGGTGTGCGATGGGCTGCCGCGAAGCTGCGCGAAGCTGCGGTGGATTGTGTCTTCGACCTCAGCAACAACGGACTGATCCAGGCCCTGGTGCGCAAACCGACCTGCAGTCGCATCACCTACCCCGTCTACGGCGGCCCAGCTCACGAGGCTGAGCTGATCGACACACTCGCCCGCAGGCAGCCGAGCGCGCTGGTCTCCTCAAGCAATCATTGGGCCTACGCGATCGATAACCGCTCAATGGCGGTACGCTTTCCAACCTTGGACCGCTACATCCATGATCACTACCCGATCGAGCACTGCGGCGAAGGCTACTGTGTGCGGCTGCTCCAACTCTGAGTTTTGCACCGACCAGGTGCACGCCGATAATTCACGCCCATGCAAGTCTTTCGCGGTTATCACCATCCGGGCGTGGCCCCCGCCTGCGCCCTGACGATCGGCAATTTTGACGGCGTGCACCGTGGCCATCAGGCCATGCTGGCGCTGCTGAAGAACGAAGCCCGCCACCGTGGCCTGCCGAGTTGCGTGCTGACCTTCGAGCCGCATCCGCGCGACTTCTTCGCCAGTCTGGCCGGCGCGCCCGAGAAGGCACCGGCCCGCATCGCCAGCCTGCGCGACAAGCTGCAGGAGCTGGAGCGCTGCGGCATCGATCAGGTGGTGTTGCTGCGCTTCGACCGCCGCCTGGCCAGTTTGCCACCCGAAGCCTTCATCGACGAAGTGCTCTGGCATGGCCTGGGCGCGCGCTACGTGCTGGTCGGCGACGACTTCCGCTTCGGCGCCAAACGGGCCGGCGACTACGCCATGCTCGACAGCGCCGGCAGCGAGTTCGGCATCGATGTGGCGCGCATGCTCAGCTACGAGGTGCACGGTCTGCGCGTGTCCAGCTCCGCCGTGCGCGAGGCGCTGGCGGAGGGCCGCATGGAGCGGGTTGCCGCGCTGCTCGGCCGGCCCTACAGCATCAGCGGTCATGTGGTGCACGGCCGCAAGCTCGGGCGCGGCCTGGGCGAATCGAGCAGCGGCGCCAGTGACGGCTTTCGCACCCTGAACCTGCGCTTTCCGTACCGCAAGTCGGCCGCCAGCGGCATCTATGTGGTGCGCTTGCGCGGCCTGACGCCCGAGCCGCTGCAAGGCGTGGCCAGCCTGGGCGTGCGCCCGACGGTGGAAGACGCCGGCCGCATCCTGCTGGAAACCCACTGCCTCGACTGGCCGAGCCAACAACTCGGGCTGGAAGGGGGCTACGGTAAACTCGTGCACGTGGAACTGCTGCACAAACTGCGCGACGAAGCCCGCTACGACGGGCTGGACGCCCTGACCGCCGCGATCCGTCAGGACGCGGTGCAGGCGCGTGCCTGGTTTGCCAGCCACGCCGCCGAACACCGCCAGACCAGCCGCGACCGAATTAAGACCTAGGCGAGCCCGTCGCCTGCCGGCTCAACCCCGCTGAGCCCTGCTGACGCGCCAGGCCTGCCGCCTGGTCGCGTTGCCCGAGTCCCCGAATCCCAGCCTTGCGAGTGCGCCCCAGTGGCGCGATGCGCCCATGACCGACAAATCTGCTTCCGCCACGCCGTCCGACGCCGCCCTTGAGGCCAAGACGGATTACCGCGCCACCCTGAACCTGCCCGACACGCCGTTCCCGATGCGCGGCGACCTGCCCAAGCGCGAAACGGGCTGGGTGAAGGACTGGAACCAGGCCGACAGCGACGGCCAGAGCCTGTACCGGCGCCTGCGCGTCGCGCGCCAGGGTGCACCGCTGTTCGTGCTGCACGACGGCCCGCCCTACGCCAACGGCAAGCTGCACATCGGCCACGCGCTGAACAAGGTGCTGAAGGACATGATCGTCAAGTCGAAGCAGCTTGGTGGCTTCGACGCGCAGTACATCCCCGGCTGGGACTGCCACGGCCTGCCGATCGAGAACGCGATCGAGAAACTGCACGGCCGCAAGCTGAGCCGTGACGACATGCAGGCCAAGAGCCGCGCCTATGCGACCGAGCAGATCAACCAGCAGCGCGAGGACTTCAAGCGCCTGGGCGTGCTGGGCGACTGGGAGCGCCCGTACCGGACGATGGACTTCGCCAACGAGGCGGGAGAGATCCGCGCCTTCAAGCGTGTCATCGAGCGCGGCTTCGTCTATCGCGGCTTGAAGCCGGTCTACTGGTGCTTCGACTGCGGCAGCTCGCTGGCCGAATTCGAGATCGAGTACGCCGACAAGAAAAGCGACACGCTCGACGTCGCCTTCGAGGCGGATGACGTTGGCGCGCTGGCCGCCGCGTTCGGTCTGGGCGCATTACCGGGCGACGGCAACAAGAAGGCCTTCGCCGTCATCTGGACCACCACCGCCTGGACCATTCCGGCCAACCAGGCGCTCAACGCCCACCCGGAACTCACCTACGCGCTGGTCGATACCCCGCGCGGCGTGCTGCTGCTGGCCGAGGAGCTGGTCGCCAAATGCCTGGAGCGCTACAAGCTCGACGGCACGGTGGTCGCCACTGCGCCGGGCGTGGCGCTCAAGGGCCTGGTGTTCCGCCATCCGCTGCATGACACCGTCAGCGCCGACGAGGGCGGCAAGTACAGCTACCACCGCAAGTCGCCGCTGTACCTGGCCGACTACGTCACCGCCGGTGACGGCACCGGCATCGTGCACTCGGCGCCGGCCTACGGCGTGGACGACTTCAACTCCTGCGTCGCGCACGGCCTCAAATACGACGACATCCTCAATCCGGTGCAGGGCAACGGCGTCTACGCCGACGAGCTGCCCTTGTTCGGCGGCCAGCACATCTGGAAGGCCTGCGAGCGCATCCTCGAAGTGCTCGGCCAGAGCGACCGCCTGATGGCGACCAGCCCGATCGTCCACAGCTACCCGCACTGCTGGCGCCACAAGACGCCGGTGATCTACCGCGCCGCCGCGCAGTGGTTCGTGCGCATGGATGCGGGCGAAGGCGTCTTCACCCAGGACAAGGCGCCCAAGACGCTGCGCCAGCTGGCACTCGACGCCATCGACGCCACCAATTTCTACCCCGAGAACGGCCGCGCCCGGCTGCGCGACATGATCGCGAACCGGCCCGACTGGTGCATCAGCCGGCAGCGCTCGTGGGGCGTGCCGGTGCCGTTCTTCCTGCACAAGGATTCGGGTGAGCTGCATCCGCGCACGATGGAGATCCTGGACCAGGCGGCAGCGATCGTCGAAGCTGGCGGCATCGAGGCCTGGAGCCGCGTCACGCCCGAGGAGATCCTCGGCGCCGATGGTCCGGATGGGGCCGAGCACTACACCAAGAGCACCGACATCCTGGAAGTCTGGTTCGACTCCGGCAGCACCTTCCAGCATGTGCTGCGCGGCAGCCACGCCAAGAACTACGACCGCGCGCCGTTCCATGCCGAAGGCCCCGAGGCCGATCTGTACCTGGAAGGCCACGACCAGCATCGCGGCTGGTTCCACTCTTCCCTGCTGCTCGGCTGCGCACTCTACGACCGCGCGCCCTACAAGGGCCTGCTGACGCACGGCTTTGCCACCGATGGCCACGGCCGCAAGATGAGCAAGAGCCTGGGCAACACGGTCGAGCCGCAGACGGTGACCAGCAAGCTCGGTGCCGAGATCGTGCGGCTGTGGGTGGCCGCGACCGACTACTCGGGCGACCTGAACATCGACGACAAGATCCTGGCGCGGGTGGTCGATGCCTATCGGCGCATCCGCAACACGGTGCGTTTCCTGCTCGCCAACACCAGCGACTTCAACCCGGCCACCGATCTGGTCGCCGATGCCGATCTGCTCGAAGTGGACCGCTACGCGCTGGCCCGCGCCGCGCAGCTGCAGGCCGAGATCCTGGCGCACTACGAGGTCTACGAGTTCCACCCGGTGGTGGCCAAGCTGCAGGTGTATTGCTCGGAAGACCTGGGCGCGTTCTACCTCGACGTGCTGAAGGACCGCCTCTACACCACCGCGCCGAAGAGCCTGGCGCGCCGCTCGGCGCAGACCGCGCTGTGGCGCATCACGCACGCGATGCTGCGCTGGATGGCGCCGTTCCTCAGCTTCACCGCCGAGGAAGCCTGGGCCGTGCTGGCCGGCGCGCAGTCCAGCGGCTCGATCTTCAAGGAAACCTACGCTGAATTTGCCGCGCCGGACGCCGAGTTGCTGGCCAAGTGGACGCGCATCCGCAGCGTGCGCGAGGCGGTCAACAAGGAGATCGAGAACGTGCGCACGGCTGGCAGCGTCGGCTCATCGCTGCAGGCCAACGTGGCCGTGACCGTGCCAGCCGACGACCACGCGCTTCTCGCCTCGCTCGGCAACGACCTGAAGTTCGTCTTCATCACCTCGGTGGCGACGCTGCTGGCGGGTGACGAGCTGAGCGTCAGCGTCACGCCGAGCACGGCGCAGAAGTGCGAGCGCTGCTGGCACTACCGCGACGACGTCGGCGCCAACCCGGCCCATCCGACGCTGTGCGGGCGCTGCGACAGCAACTTGCATGGCACGGGCGAGGTGCGCAGCGTCGCCTGATCAGGCGCCGAGCGAGATCGGTGTGAGCCGGCCAGTTCAGCCACCCGAGCGCGCCATCCTGCGCTGGCAGGTCAGCGCCTGCGAACAGATCGAGTTTGTCCAGGCCCGCATGGGACCGTGCGGGCTGGCCGGACATTTCCATGATGTCTGGTCGATCGGACTGATCCTGCGTGGCGCATGCCGTTTCAGCGCCGGTGGCGTCGAATACCACGCACCGACCGGCAGCGTGTTCATCCTGCCGCCCTACGAGCTGCACGCCTGCGGGGCGGCCAGCGTAGATGTAGCTTATGCGGTGCTCTACGTCGAGGCCGCCGTGATGCAGCAGCAGGCGCCTCGACTGGCCGCGCTGGTGCACGAGACAGCGCAGCGAGTCTGGCAGGCTCACGCGGGCGTGCAACCGCTGTTTGATGAAGCGGCACATCTGGCCCAGATGTCCGCCGCCTGCCGATGGCTCATCGCATTGGAGCGCGCCCTGGTATCCACGCCGCCCCAGACGGCGATCCGATCGTCACTGACCGAGACGCTGCATCCGCTGCAGCGGCTTTTCCACACCCGCTGGGCTGAAACGATCGGGCTGGCCGAGGCAGAACTCAGCTTGGTGGGCAGCCGCTGGCACACGATACGCACCTTCCGGCGTACTACCGGACTTGCGCCTGGCGCCTATCTGCGCCAGTTGCGGGTGCAGAAGAGCAGGCGCTGGCTGACCGAAGGCCATTCGCTGGCTGATATCGCGCTGCAGCTTGGTTTTGCCGATCAAGCCCATTTCACGCGGACGTTCAAGGCGGTCTATGGCGTGCCGCCAAATCAGTTGAAGAAACTGCTGACGCGCGCTCCAAACGATGGCCTCACCGTCTCAGACCCAGAGCGTCGCGACTGACAACACCAGTGCGGCTGCCATCACACGGTTGAAACGCCGTAATGCGCGCTCGGACTGCAACAGACGCCGCGCAGCCATGCCCAGGCCCGCCCAGGCGCCGATCGACGGCAGACAGACCAGAAAAAACACCAGCGCCATCAAGACGACACTGCTGACGTATCGCTCACCGGGCAGCGTGTAGCTGGACACGCCAGTGGCCGCGACGATCCAGGCCTTCGGATTGACCCACTGCGCCAACAGACCGTCGATCCAGCGTGGTGGCCGCATCAGAGCCGGTGACGATTCAACCGCTGAAATGGCCGCTTGCAACTGGTAAGCCAGATAGAGCAAAAAGGCCGAGCCCAGCCAACGGAGAACCGTCTGGAAAGACGCCCAACGCGCCAACACTGCGCCCGGTCCCAATCCGATCGCCAGCAGCAGAAACGCAAAACCAAGGCTGGCCCCGACCACCTGCGGCAGACTGCGGCGCAGCCCGAAATTGATCCCGCTGCCCGCTGCGACGATATTGACCGGCCCGGGCGATGCCGAGGTCACCAGTGCGAACAGCGTGACGGGCAACCAGAAACGGGCGAAGTCTGGCAACGCAATATCGAAAAGGATCATGGTGTTCTGCCGTGACATGCCGCGAGGCGATACCGGTCACGGTAGAGATCAAGCGGGCAGACGTCTTGAACAGGATTGCGCTGGGCGTCCCTCACGCCGCGTGTGGTGCCATCCCTGCCCTACCTCGCTCTCGTTTACAGTGCCGGCCTGATCTAACACGTGTCTGCCTGCCATGCCGCCCAAGCCCCGTACTTCGTCACCCCAACTACCGCTATGGCTGCTGCTTTCCGCGCTGGTCATCGCGCTCGACCAGCTGACCAAATGGCTGATCCTGCGTGACTACGCCTATGGCGACGCGCACATCATCACCAGCTACTTCAACCTGGTGCGGGTGCACAACCCCGGCGCGGCCTTCAGTTTCCTGGCCGGTGCGGCGGGCTGGCAGCGCTGGTTCTTTGTCGGGCTGGGGCTGGCAGCGACCGGCGTGATCACCTGGCTGCTGCGCAGTCATGGCGGGCAGCGGCTATTCAGCTTTTCGCTCTCGATGATCCTCGGTGGCGCCTTGGGCAATGTGATCGACCGGCTGGTGCACGGCTATGTGGTCGATTTCCTGCAGTTCCACTGGGATTTTCTGGCGCCACTCTTTCCAGGTGGCTACTTCCCGGCCTTCAACGTGGCCGACTGCGCCATCACTGCGGGCGCAATCGGCCTGATCCTCGACGAGCTGCTGCGGGTGCGGCGCAGCCGCTGAGACACCGACGGCTGCGCACATGGCCGGTCGGTTCAAACCCGATTGAGCCGGCCCAGCCCGCGCAGGATCAGCTCGGTGATGCGAGCCGGGTGGACGGCGTCGAAGAGTTCCTGCTGCTCGGCGTCGCTCAGCAGCGGGTTGATGCCCTGCGGGCCCCGGGCGCGCAGCTGCGCCACGATCTCGGGGTAGTCGATCCACGCCGGGCCGCGCTGCTCGTAGAGCGCCCGCATGGCGGGGGCATGCGGCGCGCGCTGCTGGTAGTCCCAGGTGGCTTCGGGGCGGTCGATGCCGCGCAGCAAGTCGATGACCAGCGCCGCCACACCACCAAAGGCGCCGACTAGAAAGACCGGCTGACCCTGCTGCAGCGAGAGCAGCACCTCTTCCAGCACGCCGGGGATGCGGCTGGCGTACCACTTCTCCTGGCGCGTGCCGTCCTCACCGACCTTGACGGTCGGGCCGAAGCTGCCGCCGATGACGATGCGCGCCGCCACACCGCTGCGGGCGCGGTCCGCCTGGTAGGCGCGCATTTCGGTCATGCCACGCGCCCAGGCGTAGCGGTGCAGCGGTGACAGCTCGGCGGCAAAGAAGCCCGGCTCCTTGACAAAATCAGGATGCAAGGTTTCATCAACATCGGCGGGCCGGGGCAGGAGCGTGGTCTTGCAGACGGCGTTCAGCTTGGCGCGCTCCGCCACGCTCAGGCGTGGCAGCGGCCAGCCCCGGTGGTTGACGATGCGCTCGAACGGCGCTACGCCCTCCAGATCGTTGTGGGTGCGCACCAGCTCGAACAGGCGCTGCGTGTAGCCCTCGGCCCCGAGGTGGCCGCCGTAGGCCAGCGTGGCGCCCTTGAGCAGCAGGTGGCGCGAGATGTCGAGCATGCAGCCGTCAAGGTGCAGCGGGTCCATGCCCCGGCGGACGATGTCGGTGCTCTCGGACATCGACAACACGATCGGCATCTTGGCGAGTGAACGCTCCGATGCGACGCGCTGCAGCGGTGTCGTGAAGACCACTCCGGTCTTGTCGAGCCGCTTGCCTTCGCCATGCCCGACCGGCGGATCCGGATACAGGATGGTCGTGCCTGGGGCCAGCCCGACCAGCGTGGCCAGCTCGGGCGAGCGGGCAAAGACGAGGTCGCCATTGAGCTTGCAAGCGTTCAGCAACGCGGTGTCGTGCAGGTGGCGCAGCGTCTCTTTCAGCAGCAGGTCGATGCCTTGTTGCGGGTCGCCGCTCCAGCGGATGCGCGGCACATTGCCCAGGTAGGGAAAGCTGCGCGTCTCGCAACCGTCCAGCGCGTCGATCACCACCACCGGGCGCTGGTGTTCCTTGGCGAGCAGGATTTCCTCGCGGCACCATTCGCGCGACGCATAGGCATCGGTCAGGATCACCAGCAGCGAGCTTCTGGCCACACCCTGGGCAATAGCCTTGGCAAACTCGGAACCGGTCGGGATGTCGCCCGAATCGAACCAGGCCTCGATCGGCTGGCGGCCTTCAGGCACTCCACCAACTGCCGCGTGACCTCGGCGCCGCCTGCCAGGTCGGCCTTGGTGTGGCTCAGGAACAGCTGCACTGGCGCCTTGAACTCGCTCTCGGCGCCCGCCTCCAGGCCGGCCAGGAAGCGGCACAGCTCAACCACCAGGCGCCGCACCACCCAGGCCAGCTGCCGCTCGCCGGCCGGCTGATCAAATGCGCGCGCGAAGCTGAGCCTCGCAAGCCGAGGCTCCAGCGGCCAGGCGTTGGGCGACAACTGGATCGGCACGAACCGGACGCCGGCCTGCTGGCAGCGCACCCACTCGTCGGCCACGAAGCGGCACCAGTCCTCGTCGATGGTCAGGGCATCGTCGGCCAGCACGACCACGACCTCGCGGCTCGCCTGCCCCAATGCAAGCGCCGGGGGCGGCCGCAGATCGGCGTCCGAAGGGCAGAACACCGTCGGCACCCGCAGCCCCGGCACCATGGCATCGCCGTTGAGCTGGGCATGCACCTGCCGAGCCAGCTCACGCGCCGCTTCGGACTCCGGGTGAAACACCAGATGAACCAGCAGGGGCTGGGTGCTCATGGCGGGCTGCCTTTCTGTGAGTGGGTGGATGGGCTGGCGCCGGGTTCATGGTTCCGTGCTCTGAATGGGGTCGCTCATCACTAGGCGAAAACCGACGTGGTTGGTGCGGCCGTCGGTGGCGTACCCGATACGGTGGGACGTACTGCAGTTGATGGATGGGTTATTCCACGCGCCGCCGCGTAACACCCGGTGAGCGTCGCCCGCCGAACCAGTGTTCTGCGGTTTGTCATACTCGTTTAGACACCATTCCCAGACATTACCGGCCATGTCCTGTGCACCGCTGGTAGCTGCACCGTCTGGATACAAACCCACAAGGGCGGTACGGCCTAATCTGAATCCTGCATTGGCTCTGGTGTTGTCCCAATCGTGGCACCAGGGATAGTTCCTGCCATCCACCCCAGCGGCGGCACGCTCCCACTGCTGCTCGGTCGGCAGCGTCACGTCGTGGCCGAATCTCTTGCTCAGCCAGCGGGTATAGGCCACAGCCTCGAACCAACTCACAGTTTCGCGTGGCGCGGTCGGTTCCGTCCATTGCGGCTGCCTCGGCTCCGGGCAACACACCAGCCCTTGCCACCAGCGCTCGTCCTGATAACCCCCATCGTCCAAGAATGCCTGCCACTGCCTGTTTGTCACCAGGTAACGGCTGATGGCGTATGCCGGCAGCGGCAGGTGCGGCTCGCCCTGGTAAATGAAGGGCAAGCCATCGTCGATCAGCACCCAGTCGATGTCCGGCGCGCCGTCCGGACGCAGGCCGGTGCCGGTTCGGTCGTCCAGGTCCAACGCACCCAGCCAGCAGCCAATCGCCATGCGGGCTTCCGGTTCCGGCTCGACCTGCACATCGGTCATGCGGGGAAGCCACTTCGTCTTGGTCCGAGCGAGCAGTGCGGACTGCAGCGCAGGCCGACCGGCGTGGTTCCAGATATCTAGTGCCATCTTCGGCGCCGTACGTGCCAGCCAATCAATCAGCCGTATTTGTGTCGGTACATCGCCGACGCAGGCTTCGGCTGCAATCTCAGCCACTACTTCCCAGCCGGTGCGACTCCAGCCATGGTCGTTCGGCCAGAAGGCGCTCGCCGATCGGCTATCGGTGCAGCTGGACTGCAGCAGTACATCGGCAGCAAGCGATTCCTGCAGCAGCTGATGCGTGAAGCGCACTTCGTCATCGACGCGCTGCAGCACGCTGGCATCAATCGAGAAGGCTAGCATCTCGTCGGTCAGCGAGGCAGGCCAGTCGGCCCGGGCCAGCGCGGTACGGACGCCGTCGTCGCCAGCCTGCCCATCGACGCGCTGCAGCGCTTCGGCCATCTGCACCAGTACCGCGCGCCAAACGTCTAGTGGCGGCACGCTGGCACCGTCGCCGCGCTGCGTGCGTGTAGCTCGCTCGCGCTGGTACAGCACCTTCAGGAAGCCAGCAAACAGTTGAGCCCGGTTCAGCGGAATGACCGGCAACTGCATCATCACGAACAGCAGGAAGGGGTTCTCGGCCAGGCGAATCAAGCTGCGCGGATCGAATCGGGCTTGGCGCCACAGAGTGAACTCCGCCCATGAACGACCCGCCAGTCCCTGCGGTACCTCGTCTTCTGCCGCCCAAAGAGCTTCAAATGTTTCCCCGGCTTGTTCCAAAGTTTGCCAGACCTGCCGCATCCGTTCGCCGCCAGCAATCTGCCAAAACTTATCCTCCGCCCGGAGCAGCCCCTCGGCCTCGCCGTACACCAGAATCAGCGATCGCCGCAGGAAGTCGCGCACCTGCCACGGCCGTAGTGGCTGCAGGCGCAGGGTATCGAACGGCAGGCGCGACTGCAGCTCGGCCTCGAAGTCACGCTGGCGGCAGCTCAGCACCAGCCCGGCCAGGTGCTCGTCATGCGCCAGCGCTGCGATGGCGGCGACCTTGTCACGGCGCTGGCCAGGCGGGATCTCGTTGACGGCGTCAAGCAGCAGCAACAGGCGGCGCTCGGCGCGCAGCGCTTGCAAGTCGTCGGCCAGCAGGATCGGGCGAATACCCTGCGGCAAGCCCTTGGGCGCCGCCGGCAGGCTGCAGCGGGCGATGAAGTCGTCAAGCGATTCGGCCGGCTCGGTCCACAGGCCCAGCGCCACCAGCACCGGCACGGGCTGGCCGGGATCGGCCAGCGCCTTGCGTGCCAGCTCGCAGGCAATGCGTGCGAGCGAAAAGCTCTTGCCGGCGCCCGGCTCGCCCAGCACCGCCAACCGCCGCACAGCACCGCGCTGCGGCAACGCGCGGTAGGCATCGAGCACGTCGGTGTAGGTCACGGTCGCGGGGGTGCTCTGGCGGGTATAGCCTTGGTCGAACCCGAACGCCTCGAACACCAGATCAGACGGCATCACCATGTCCTTGAGCACCCGCTCCAGACGCTGCTCAGGCGTCTCGGTGCCGGCGAGTGGCACGTAGCGCGTCTCGTGCTGTGCCAAGCGTTCGACCAGCGCGGCAAGGTGTGCCTGCTCGCGCTGGCGGCGGGTGAGATCGGATGCGGCTACGGGCCGGTTGGGCTGCCGGATGAACTCGCGGCTCAGCCAGACACGCAGACCGTGGCGCAGCTTGCCGGCCAGATCGTCCTCGTCCTTGAACGGGTTGTAGCCCTCGCTCATCGGGCCGTCGGGCGGGTTGTGGCGCTCGATGTATTCGCTCACCGCGAGCGACTTGCGCTTGGCCTTGGCGCTGGTATCGGTCAGCGGGCGCTGGTCGTGAAAGACCCAGACGGCCGTACCCGCCAGCAGCCCCTGCTCCACCTCCCATTCGGAACAGAACCACGGCTCGTCACGTTCCGGCGGCGGCGGGAAACGATCAGCCGGCAGTGTGCCACCCATCGTGTGCGCGAACAGGCCGATCACCAGCTCGCACTCGCCCGGCGCGCCGACCTGCCGGACGATGTCCTGTTGCGGGTTGCCGCTGCGGTCGCAGATCACCGGCCGGGCCGGGTCGTCCCAGCGGCGCAACTCCAGCCGCACCTGCACGGCGTACTGCGGATCAGCCCCGATCTCCTGCACCACCTCGGCGACCCGAGCCCGGGCATGCAGCGTGTCGGCGCTCGGCGAGGCCAGAAAGATGCGGACGGTGTATTGCTGCTGCGCTCCCATGCGGCTCCCGGTTTCTCGCGATTATCCGGAACCGCTCCTGCTGCTGGCGAAATTCCTGACAGGCTCCGAAAATCACCGCAACAACGATGGTTCACACCCTGCAGGTTGGTCGTCACAGCTTGCAGATAGGTGCCTGCAGCGTTGCAGGTGAGCCTGTCAGGAATTTTGTGTGCGAGGCATAGCATGAAGATAAAGGAGCATGTATGCCCCCGAGCAAGACGAAGCTGAAGAACGCGGCGATCGCGGCGAGGTCGGCGGCATTGCCGAAGATCCCGA
>JBFPGZ010000036.1:0-33154 GCA_041083665.1 Leptothrix sp. (in: b-proteobacteria) | reverse complement strand
TACAACCAGACTCGACTGCACTCGACGCTGGCTTATGTCAGCCCGGTGCGGTTCGAACAAGATTGGCGGGCCGCTCAGGCCAATTCCTGAGTGCGGTTATGGGAGACGAATTCCAGGGGCAAGGTCATCTCTAGAGGAAATGCCCTGTTTCACCCACAAGAACGGGCACCTCTCTAGAGGAAAAGAGGCCCTGGCGGGGGGGTGGCGCGCCTTTGGGAGTATCTGGTCGCCGCCCACCAGATCAGTGTTGCCGTCACTCTCCACCTTCTGGGGGTCTGTTCACGGCCCATTCTGAAACTTACACTGCCCATGCCTGCACTTGAGCAGGCGGTTCAGTCCAACAGGGTTTATCTGCCGCCATGAGACACCGTGCCGTCGTTTTTCTTTGTCTTGGCCGCAGATAAACGTTATTTGTCGGCTTTATATAAACCCCGTCCTCCTCATGCCCAAAGTTATCGAACTCACTAGCACCGACGCTCGCACACACTTTCTGAAGGGCAGCAGCTACTTCAATGGTGACTTTCCGAAGTACATAAGCTTCGAACCTATTCTTAAGGATGTTGTGGCGGTGCTTGGCAGTGCAAGTTACACCGGATTCAAGAGTTCCAACCCGCATCTCCTGCCGAATGTCAACTACAGCTTCACTGCGAACAAAGATGGAAGGTTTGCTTGGCGCCCGTTCGAGCTAATACATCCTGCTCTCTATGTGTCGCTCGTCAACGCCATCACCGATGATAATAACTGGAACACGCTGAAGACAAGGATGGCGTCTTTTGACGGTGGCGTAGTCGAGTGTTGCAGCGCGCCGGTCGTTTCCACCGATCACCAGACCGACGTAGCAGCTCAAGTGCAAGGCTGGTGGCAAGCCGTTGAGCAGCGCTCCCTAGCGTACTCGCTGGAATATAGGAATCTGCTGCATACAGACGTCACAGATTGCTATGGCGCGCTCTACACGCATAGCATTCCGTGGGCTGTACATGGACGGGTTGAAGCAAAAAATCGCAAGAACGACGCTTCGCTACTGGGAAATATTGTCGATTCTCACATACAAGCCGGGCGATACGGACAAACTAACGGCATTTCTCAAGGCTCTGTGCTCATGGATTTTGTGGCCGAGATTGTGCTTGGCTTTGTTGATGAAATGATCAACAACGAGCTTGGGAAGGCTACCGACATTCGCATTCTCCGCTACAGAGATGACTATCGAATCTTCTCAAACTCACAGGAGCGGGCGGAAGAAGTACTCAAGATCGTAAGCGATCAGCTTCGAGTTGTGGGAATGAGGCTTGGTGTTTCAAAGACTATGGCTTGCAGCAACGTCGTTGAGGGTTCTGTCAAGCCCGACAAACTGGCTGGAATCGAACTTCAAGACCTTGGAACCTCAAATGCTAAGACGATTCAGAAACAACTGCTTCGACTCCACGCCTTCGGGCAGAGGCATCCAAACAGTGGAGCACTCAGGAGACTTGTCGGAGAATTCCACACAAATGTTGCAAAGCAAACTGAAGCCCCCGACGACCTAGACGTGCAAGTAGCAATTGCGACGGATATAGGCCTAGTTTCACCATCGACATTTCCTGCAGTTGCTGGGATACTCAGTCACCTCATTTCATTAGCTCCGGCAAGCGATAAATCCTATTTGTGGATGAAAGTGCGAAAGAAGATGTCTTGGGTTCCATACAATGGATATCTTGAGGTCTGGCTGCAGCGAGTGATTAAACCCAAGGCCCTTGGACTCACTTTTCAAAGCGATGAGCCTCTTTGCCGTATCGTGAATGGGCAAACATTGAGCCTTTGGGACTGCACCTGGATCTCAAGCAGCGCCCTGAAAGGCGCTATTGACGTGAGTAGGCTTGTTGTATTCGACGCCAGCGAGGCGGATGAAGTCATTCAGCCGGAAGAGGTTCAATTATTCCAACAGAATGCGTGGTCGTACTAACTTGAATGCGGGCTCACATAACACGCGATGATATCTAACCCCAACCTGAATTGCCTTCGGCAAGTCTGGTAAGGCGTTAGGCCATTCGATTACACACATCTTTTTGCCCGATAGCCGAGTGATTTCAAGGTGGATGGATATACAGTACTGCTAAGTGCTTGATTTTGCTTGGGGTGACTCTGCAGCGAGCTGCCCCAGCTGCGATCATGAAACATTCAGACATAAGTCTGGTGCGCTACCTTGTTGATTGCAAAGGACTTTTCTGTCACCTTGAAATCACTCCCCGATAGCCTTGGAAGCCCCGATCGGCACCGATCTGCCTAAAATTGAGCACGGTGATTTATTTCGAGGGACTTCCGGACTGTCTGGATCCCGCTTGGCAGAGCTGAGTGATTCAGTGCAGTGCATCGCTAAGTCGTTGTTTGTAAATCCCGCTTCGGATTCGTTGATGCAAGGACAATGCAATGAAATTGGAAGTTGCAAAGTGCGATGACGATAACTCCTGCTACGCCGTCAATAAGTCAGTCAGCGCGGCGAACTGATCGACCTCCTGGAAAAAATCATGCTAAAACCTCGCCCATGAACTTCGAAACTTGGCTTCCTTTCTTCTTGGCGACGGTGGCGATCAGCCTGTCACCCGGGCCGGGCGCGATTGCGGCGATGGGCGCGGGGCTCAATCACGGCTTTCGGCGTGGCCAGGTGATCGCGTTCGGGCTGCTGCTGGGCGTGTGGACGCAGACGCTGGTGGTCGGCTTCGGGCTGGGCATGTTGCTGGCAACCTCGGAGCTGGCGTTTTCGGTGGTGAAGTGGCTGGGCGCGGCGTATTTGATCTGGCTTGGCGTGCAGCAGTGGCGTGCGCCGGCCCGGCCGCTGGTGGCGCAGGCGCCTGACGCGGCGCCGCCCGAGCACCTGGCGCGCACGTTGTTCCTGCGCGGCTGGGCGGTCAACGCGCTCAACCCGAAGGGCACGGTGTTCCTGATCGCGGTGCTGCCGCAGTTCATCGACGCGGCGCGGCCGTTGCTGGCGCAGTACCTGACGATCGGCGCGACCTTCGGCGTGGTCGAGTGCGCGGTGATGAGCGGCTATGTGGCGCTGGCATCGCGCGTGCTGGGTTGGCTGCGTTCGCCCGAGCAGATCCGCTGGCTGAATCGGACCTTTGGCGGCTTGTTCGTGGTGGCGGGCACCGTGCTGGCCACCTTCCGGCGCGCCGCCTGAACCTCAATCGCTGACCCGGCCGCGCAGCGACTTGACCTCGCCGCGCTGGCTCTTGCCGTGCAGGCGCCGTTCTTTCGAGGCACGTGTCGGGCGGGTGGCCTTGCGGTTGCGCGGCACATGCGCGGCCCGATCGACCAGCGCCTGCAGCCGCGCCAGCGCGTCGGCGCGGTTCATTTCCAGGCTGCGATGCTCCTGCGCCTTGATGACGAGCACACCGTCGCGGTTGATGCGGTGGTCGGCGCTGGCCAGCAGGCGTTCCTTGACCTCGTCGGGCAGGCTGGAGGCGAGGATGTCGAAGCGCAGGTGCACCGCGTTCGAGACCTTGTTGACGTTTTGTCCGCCTGCGCCTTGGGCCCGGATCGCGGTGATATGGACTTCGTTCGGCAGGATCTGCAGGGCGGGGTGGTTGGCGGGCATGCGCCGATTGTCACTCGACCTGCCCGGCCATGCGACGCCAGGCTTTCAGGCCATGGCTCAGCGTGCCGCCCAGGTGCACCAGCAGCAGCGCGATCAGCAGTTTCGAGCTGAGGGCGTGCACGATCTCGCTGAGGCGATGCAGTCCGGGCTGCTCCTGCAGCGGGCTGGCGATGTGAAGGTCACCCAGCAGGTGGATCGCGTCGCCATCCAGCCAGATCGACAAGGGGCCGGTGAGTACCAGCACCAGCAGGATGGCCAGCAGCAGGAAGTGGGTGCTGCGTTCAGTGCGCTGTATCCACAGCCGGGACGACAGCAGCTGCGGGGTGTGACCGCTGCGCAAGGCTTGCACGCGCCACAGTACCCGAGCCAGCAGCGGCAGCAGACACAGCATGCCGAGCGTCACATGGATCTGCCGCACGCTGGCGCGCAGGTCGCCGCGCGGCAACTGATCGAAGACCAGGCCCAGCGCCAGCATGCTCAGCACCATCACCGCCCCCACCCAGTGCATCAGGCGTGAAATGCGACCGTAGACGGTCGGCGTGTCGTACAGCGGCAGAAGTGGATGGGAGGCGGGCATGGACAGCAAAGGGGCAAACGATCAGCAACGCAACGCGTGCATGCCGACATGCTAGTGAGCTGCCGTCGCTGCGTCATGCCGAGCGAATCGGTCGCCGTGATGCGCGTCGCGCTTGCCCGCTTTACCGGCGCACCTGTTTGCGGGGGTGCGACAGTCGGTGCCGCGTGTTATGACATTGCGCTGAAGCTGGCATCAGCTACGGTGCTGACCGGCACGCGCGCCGCCAGTGCGCACATCAGCTCGTAGCCGATGGTGCTCGCGGCGTGAGCCACCTCGTCGATCGGCAGTCGGCTGCCGTGCGGGCCGTTGCCCCAGAGCGTGACTTCGCTGCCGAGGTCGGCGTGCGGTACAGGGCTCAGATCGACCGCCAGCATGTCCATCGAGACTCGGCCGATGGTGCGGGTGCGCACACCGTTCACCAGCACCGGCGTGCCACGGGCGTTGTCGCCGGGCGCATGGCGCGGGTAGCCGTCGGCATAACCGCAGGCCACCACGCCGATGCGCATCGGGACTTGGGCGCGGTAGCTGCTGCCGTAGCCGACCGTATCGCCGCGCTGCAGCTGCTGCACGCCGATCAGCCGCGAGCGCAGCGTCATGGTCGGGCGCAAATCCCAGTGGGCGGCGTCGTGCTCGGGGAAGTCGGGCGCGCTGCCGTAGCAGAGGATGCCGGCGCGCACCCAGTCGGCGCGCACCGCCGTGCCCAGGTCGGCACGCTCGCAGTGGCGCAGGATCGCGGCGCTGTTGCTCAGGCAGCGCTCGCCGGGCAGGTCGAGCGTGGCTTCGGCAAAGGTCCGCAGCTGGTGCGTGATGCCATCGACGCCGAAGCGCAGGCCGTCGGCGTCGGAGAAGTGCGTCATCAGCGAGATCTCGTCCACCTGCGGCAGCGCGCCCAGCCGCGCCCAGGCGCTGCGAAACGCCGCCGGCGTGAAGCCGAGCCGGTTCATGCCGCTGTTCATTTTCAGGAACACGCGGTGCGGCTGATGCGTCTTGTGCGCGGCCAGCCAGGCGATCTGCTCGTCGCAATGGATTGCATGCCAGAGGTTCAGGCGCGAGCACAGCTCCAGGTCGCGTGCCTCGAAGCAGCCTTCCAGCAGCAGCACCGGACCGCGAAAGCCCAGGGCGCGCACGCGCTCGGCTTCAGCCAGATCGAGCATCGCCAGACCGTCGGCGCCAAGCAGGCTCGGATAGACGCGTTCGATGCCATGCCCGTAGGCATTGGCCTTGATCACCGCCCAGAGCCGGGCGTCGGCGGCATGGCGGCGGGCGCACTGCAGATTGTGGGCAAGGGCGTCGGGATGGATGAGCGCTTCGATGGGCCGTGGCATGCGCAGGATTGTGCCAGCCACCTGGGGTTTGACCTCGGCTGGAACGCCCGTGCTATAACCGCGCCGCGTCACGCCCTGAGCGGATCGACCGTGGGTCGTGCTGCTCGGGGCGTAGCCGTCACAGGCGACCCTTCCCACCTGAGCGCCGGATGAAAAAAGGCTTCTACACCATCATGTCAGCGCAGTTCTTCAGCTCGCTGGCAGACAACGCATTGTTTGTCGCGGCAGTTGAACTGCTCAAGACCTCGGGCGCCGGCGAATGGCAACGGGCGGCCCTGGTGCCGATGTTCGCGCTGTTCTATGTGATCCTGGCGCCGTTTGTGGGCGCTTTTGCCGACGCCGTGCCGAAAGGCAGGGTGATGTTCGTCTCGAACAGCATCAAGGTGGTCGGCTGTCTGATGATGCTGTTCGGCACCCATCCGCTGGCGGCCTATGCCATCGTCGGGCTGGGCGCTGCGGCCTATTCGCCGGCCAAGTACGGCATCCTCACCGAGCTGCTGCCGCCCTCGCAGCTGGTCAAGGCGAACGGCTGGATCGAAGGGCTGACCATCACCTCGATCATCCTGGGTGTGCTGCTCGGCGGCCAACTGATCGGGCCGCACATAGCGCCACATCTGCTGGCCTTCGACTTTCCGTTCATCGACACCGGCGTGGATACCCCCCCCGAGGCCGCGATCAGCACGCTGCTGTTCCTGTACGTGATCGCCGCCATCTTCAATCTCTACATTCCGCGCACCGACACCAGCCTGCAGCCGCTGCCGACCCACCTGCTGGTGCTGGTGCGTGACTTCGCGCGCTGCAACACACGGCTGTGGGCCGACAAGCTGGGTCAGATCTCGCTGGCGACGACGACGCTGTTCTGGGGTGTGTCGGGCAATCTGCGCTACATCGTGCTGGCCTGGGCGGCCGCTGCGCTGGGCTATGGCACCACGCAGGCTTCGTCGCTGGTCGGCGTGGTGGCGATCGGCACCGCGATCGGCGCGGTGGTGGCGTCGATGGTGATGCGGCTGGAGCACGCCACGCGCGTCATTCCGCTCGGCATCACGATGGGCCTGCTGGTGATCGGCATGAACGTCATCACCAATGTCTGGGTCGCCGCACCATTCCTGATCCTGCTTGGCGGGCTGGGCGGCTTCCTGGTCGTGCCGATGAACGCGCTGCTGCAGCATCGCGGCCACAACCTGATGGGCGCCGGCCGCTCGATCGCAGTGCAGAACTTCAACGAGCAGGCCTGCATCCTGGCGCTCGGGGCGTTCTACACCGGTCTGACGCGGTTCGGCATGTCGGCCTTCAACGCCATCACCATCTTCGGTGTGCTGGTGGCTGGCGCGATGTGGCTGATCCTGCTCTGGCATCGGCGCAATACCCGGGTGCATGCCACCGAGGTGAACCGCTTGCTTGCCATCGCCCGCGACGATCCGCACTGAGGCATGCCGCGCACCCACCATGCACCCTGGCTGGCGGTGCTGGCGCTGCTGCTGAATGCGCTGGTCTGGGGCGTGTCGTGGTGGCCATTCCGGCGGCTGCAGCAATTGGGGCTGCATCCCTTGTGGACCACCGCGCTGGTCTACGGGCTGGCCGCACTGGTGATCGCCCTGTGGCGGCCGCGCGCGCTGGCGCAGCTGGCCGGCTCGCCGGCGCTGTGGTGCATCGCACTGGCGTCCGGCGCCACCAACGCGGCCTTCAATTGGGCCGTGACGATCGGCGAGGTGGTGCGCGTCGTGCTGCTGTTCTATCTCTCACCGCTGTGGACCGTGCTGCTGGCGCGCTGGCTGCTGGGTGAGCGCATCGATGTCCGGGTGCTGCTGCGGGTGCTGCTGGCGCTGAGTGGCGCGGCGCTGGTGCTCGGCGCCGCAGCATCAGGCGCGGCCGAGTCGTTCGGCGGCCTGCAGCTGGCCGATATGCTCGGGCTGCTCGGCGGCGCGACCTTCGCGCTCAACAACGTGCTGCTGCGGCGCGAGTCGCAGCGCCCCGAAGAGGGTCGCGCGCTGGCGATGTTCTGCGGTGGCGTGCTGGTGTCGACCACGGTGGCCTGGCTGGCGGCTGGTTCAGCCGGCACGGCCGGTGGCGTGGCGTTGCCGCCGGCCTGGGCGCTGGCTTGGCTGTGGCCGACGCTGCTGATGGGGCTGGCGTTCTTCTTCGGCAATCTGGGCCTGCAATATGGCGCGGCGCGGCTGCCGGCCAATGTGACGGCGGTGATCATGCCGACCGAGATCCTCTTTGCCTCGGTGTCGGCGGTCTGGCTCGGTGGTGAAGTGCTGCGCCCGGTGGTGCTGATGGGGGGCGCCTTGATTCTGGCCGCAACCGCGCTGGCGGCCTGGGACGAGCCGCGCGCCAGCGCCGTGACCGCCTGAGCGGCCGCGCGGCCGGCCCTCAGATCGCCTGCGGCGCGGTCGGTTCGAAGCCGCGTTCGAAGGTGGCGTCGTGGGTGGTCAGCAGATGCATCAGCTCGTCGTCGAGCAGCGGCTGGCCGAGGTAGGCGTCGCAGCCGGCGAAGGTGGCGCGGATGCGATCGATAGCGCTGGGCTGCGAGGCCATGATCACGACGGTGGGCACCATCAGCCACAAGTAGGCGCATTGCTTGAGGCGGCGGCAGGTCTGGAACGCATCGAGCCCGGTCATGCCCACACCCAGAAACACAAAGCGGCGGTAGTTCGCCTGGCAATGCTGCAGCGCTTCTTCGCCGTTGCGCACCGCCTCGGTGCTGTAGCCGAGCTTGCCGAGCAGCTCGCGCAGCATGCGTTGTTCGGCGCGGCTGTCGCTCACCACCAGCACGGTGTCGAGCTTGAGGTCGCCCTCGATCAGCACCGAGTTGCTGAAGCCGCTGCTGCTGTGGAAATCTTCCAGCCCGATGTGCTCCTGCGCTTGCTGCAGGGCCCGGCCGCTGGGGCGTGCGTTGCGGCGCTCGCTGCGGTGGCGTCCGGCGTCCTGGGCGCGTTCCGCGCGGCGCTGCACGATGGCATCGAGGGCGCGCTGCACTTGCAAGGCGTCGATCGGTCGCGGCAGCCGACCTGCCGGGGCGCCGGGCGTGCGGGTGGCGCCGATGAACAGCGTGTCGTGCAAACGCCCGAGTGAGCTGACCGCGTGCACCGCGCTGGTCTGGTCGGCGTCGGCGATGATCAGGTCGCACTGCTCGGCTGTGGGGGTCACCGTGTAGACGGGGGTGCGGGCGCCGGCCAGGCGAAAGCACGCTTCGAGCATTTCGCGCTCGAAGGCACTGAACCCGACCAGGGCCACCCGGCGGCTGACGGACATGAAAACTCCTGAAGACTGCAAAGCAAAGACGCCGGGCCATTCTTCGGGGCAGCTCTGGCAGCGTCAAGGCAGTCGGCCCCCCCAATGCAGTGCTGGAACGCACGCAGGCGCTGGATCGGTGCCGGACTGCGCGCTGGCGCCCGATCTGTTGCCACTGCGACAGATAATTCCGACCCGTCCCAGAAGTGTCCTCAGGAGCTGCACACCATGTTTGAACACGTCGATGCCTATGCCGGCGATCCCATCCTCACGCTGAACGAGAACTTCCAGAAGGACGCCCGGCCGGACAAGATCAACCTGTCGATTGGCATTTATTTCGACGACGCCGGCCGTCTGCCGGTGATGGACGCAGTGCGCGCCGCCGAAAGCCAGATGCTGCAGAGCATCGGTCCCAAGTCGTATCTGCCGATGGTGGGTGCCAGCAACTACCGTGAGCAAGTGCAGCACCTGCTGTTCGGCGCCGAGCATGAGGCGGTCCGCAGTGGCCGCATCGCCACCATTCAGACCCTGGGTGGTTCAGGTGGCCTGAAGGTCGGCGGCGATTTTCTGAAGCGCTTTTTCCCGGACGCCGAAGTCTGGGTCAGCGATCCGACCTGGGACAACCACCGCGCCATGTTCGAAGGTGCCGGCTTCATCGTCCATACCTATCCGTACTACGACCCGGCCACTGGCGGGCTGTGCTTCGAGGCCATGCTCGACGCTCTGCGCACCCTACCGCGCAAGAGCATCGTGCTGCTGCACGCCTGCTGCCACAACCCGACTGGCGTTGATCTCACGCCTGCGCAGTGGACCGAGCTGATCCCGCTGCTGGCCGAGCGCGAGCTGCTGCCCTACGTGGACATCGCCTACCAGGGCTTTGGCGACGGCGTGCAGGAAGACGCCTTCGCGATCCGCGCGCTGGCCGATGCCGGTATCGCCTTCTTTGTGGCTAACAGCTTCTCGAAGAGCTTCTCGCTCTACGGTGAGCGCGTCGGTGGCCTGAGCGTGGTCTGCCCGACGCCGGCCGAGGTGCCGCTGGTGCTGGGTCAGCTGCAGGTCGCGGTGCGCAAGAACTACTCCAGCCCGCCGACGCACGGCAGCCAGATCGTCGCCCGCGTGCTTGGCACGCCCGAGTTGCAGCAGCGCTGGCTCGACGAGCTGGGTGCGATGCGCAATCGCATCAAGGCGATGCGCCAGCGCCTGCACGATGTGCTGGCAGCCAAGCTGCCCGGGCGCGATTTCAGCTACTTCCTGACCCAGCGCGGCATGTTCAGCTACACGGGCCTGAGTCCCGCCCAGGTCGATGTGCTGCGCGAGCAGCACGGGGTTTATGTGCTGCGCTCGGGCCGCATGTGCGTGGCCGGGCTCAATTCAGGTAATGTCGAAGCAACAGCCGAGGCATTCGCCAAGGTGCTTTCAAGGTAATGCAATGAAATGGCGTGAACTGCTCGACCTGTGGAGCCTTTCGGGGCTGCAAATCAATCCCGGCGTCCTTGGCGCCGAGTTCAAGCCCAGCGACAACGACAAGGATGCTGCCTGGGCCATGTACGTCGAGCTGCTCACCCGCATCACCACTCAGCCGCTGCCGCAGGAGCAGGGCGACGAGCGTGCCGCGCTGGAGTCGGTGCATCAGCTGTTTCCGCTCACGCGCGACATTCTGCGCAGCACCGGCGGACGCCACGCGCGCGAATTCGCCAAGATCGCCATCGTGATCCTGAACCAGCAGGTGCGGCCCTTCACTTCCAAGTGGCACCGCCTGTCGCTGACGGGCGGCTTTGACGGCTTGACCGGCCGCCAGGAGTTCCGCACCGAACTGGCTCATCTGCAAGACGTGCTGTTGCGCTACACCCGGCTGCTGGGCTGCATGGCGGGCGTCGAGGCGGATGATGATCTGACGCGGATCGAGGAGGTCTGAGCTGCGCCGCCTGACCTGCAGTGGTGTGGCGGCTTATCTGTTCAGCGCGTCGCGGATCTCGCGCAGCAGCACGATGTCTTCGGCGGGTGGCGCTGGCGGTGCCGGCTCGGCAGGCACCGACTCGTTCTTGAGCCGGTTGATCTGCTTGATCATCATGAAGATCACGAAGGCCAGGATCAGGAAGTTCAGGGCGACGGTGATGAAGTTGCCGTAGGCCAGCACCGCACCGGCCTTCTTGGCCTCGGCCAGGGTGGTGGCGGTCTGGCCGGCCAGCGGGATGAAGTAGTTGCTGAAGTCGAGCCCGCCGAACACCTTGCTGACGACTGGCATGATCAGGTCGCCGACCAGTGAATCGACGATCTTGCCGAAGGCGCCACCGATGATCACGCCGACCGCCAGATCGATCACATTGCCCTTGGCGGCAAATTCCTTGAATTCGCTTGCGATGCCCATGAAACGCTCCTGTTTGCGGGTGGGTCGATAGTGCGCAGCTCACGAGCTGCACGTCTGCTGAGAGAGAGTCTATCGGGGTCGCGTGAACTATTCACGTGGCAGTTGCACCTGCCGCTGGCTCACGGCGGCGTACCAGGCACCGTGGTGTGTAAGCGTCGGTGTCAGGTTCTGTCGGGGAAGTCTGGATCGGCTCGGTTAGAATCGGAGGTTGCCCCCATAAGAGCGGACTTTCTTCATTTTTCCGAGGAATTTCATGAGTGACCAGCAAGTCGACCAGGCCAAGCGGACGTGGCTGATCGCGTCGGGCTGCGCCGGCGTCGTTGGCGGAGCCGCCACAGCGGTGCCTTTTGTCAGCACGTTCGCACCTTCCGAGCGCGCCAAAGCTGCAGGCGCAGCCGTCGAAGCCGACATCTCCGGTCTCAAGCCGGGTGAGAAGATGACCGTCGAATGGCGCGGCAAACCGGTCTGGATCGTGCGTCGTACGCCCGAGCAGCTGGAAGCGCTCAAGAAATTGGATGTCCAAGTGGTCGATCCGAATTCGGAGCGTACCGCTTATCCGATTCCCGCGTATGCCAAGAACGCGCATCGTTCGATCAAGCCGGAATACCTGATCGTGGTCGGCATCTGCACCCACCTGGGGTGCTCGCCGTCTGACAAGTTCCAAGCCGGCCCGCAGCCGTCGCTGCCGGATGACTGGCAAGGTGGCTTCCTGTGCCCCTGCCACGGCTCGACCTTCGACCTGGCTGGCCGCGTCTTCAAGAACAAGCCGGCGCCGGACAACCTCGAAGTCCCGCCCCATATGTACCTGTCCGACACCAAGTTGTTGGTGGGTGAAGACAAGGCCTAAAGAGCACCGAGGACATCATGGCTGAATTCAAGGAAGCACCCGCCGATGCCACTGCGGCGGTCAAGCTGTTGACCTGGGTGGACAACCGGTTCCCGGCGAGCAAGTTGTACAAGGAGCATCTCTCCGAGTACTACGCGCCGAAGAACTTCAATTTCTGGTATTTCTTCGGCTCGCTGGCACTGCTGGTGCTGGTGATCCAGATCGTCACCGGCATTTTCCTGGTGATGCACTACAAGCCGGACGCCGCGCTGGCGTTCGCCTCGGTCGAGTACATCATGCGTGATGTGCCGTGGGGCTGGCTGATCCGCTACATGCACTCGACCGGCGCGTCGATGTTCTTTGTGGTCGTGTATCTGCACATGTTCCGGGGCCTGATCTACGGCAGCTATCGCAAACCGCGTGAGCTGGTCTGGGTGTTCGGCTGTGCGATCTTCCTGGCGCTGATGGCCGAAGCCTTCATGGGCTACCTGCTGCCCTGGGGCCAGATGAGCTACTGGGGCGCCCAGGTGATCGTGAACCTGTTCGCCGCTGTGCCGTTTGTCGGTCCGGACCTGGCGCTGCTGATTCGCGGCGACTACGTGGTCGGCGACGCCACCTTGAATCGCTTCTTCAGCTTCCACGTCATCGCGGTGCCGCTGGTGCTGCTGGGCTTGGTGGTGGCGCACATCATCGCGCTGCACGAAGTGGGTTCGAACAACCCGGACGGCGTCGAGATCAAGGGCCCCAAGGCCCCCAAGGACGCGAACGGCCATCCGCTCGACGGCATTCCGTTCCATCCTTACTACTCGGTGCATGACCTGGTCGGCGTGACGGGCTTCCTGGTGGTGTTCAGCGCGATCATCTTCTTCGCGCCGGAGCTGGGCGGCTACTTCCTGGAGTACAACAACTTCATCCCGGCTGATCCGTTCAAGACTCCGCTGCACATCGCGCCGGTCTGGTACTTCACGCCGTTCTACTCGATGCTGCGTGCCACGACTGACGTGATGGTCAACGTGCTGAGCGTGATCATCGGTCTCGGTGCCGTGCTGGCCGTGCTCAAGGGCGGGCTGCAAAGCAAGGCCAAGGTCGCTGTGCTGGTCGGCGCGGTGGTGGCGGTGCTGCTGCTCAAGACCTTCGACGCCAAGTTCTGGGGCGTGGTCGTGATGGGCGGTGCGGTCATCATCCTGTTCTTCCTGCCCTGGCTCGACAAGAGCCCGGTCAAGTCGATCCGCTATCGTCCGAGCTGGCACACGTACATGTATGGCGTGTTCGTCGTGTTCTTCGTCGTGCTCGGCTACCTGGGTATCCAGCCGCCGTCGGACATCGGCACGCTCATCGCTCAGATCGGTACGCTGTTCTACTTCGGCTTCTTCCTGCTGATGCCGTCGTGGAGTCAGATCGGCACCTTCAAGCCGGTGCCTGATCGTGTCACTTTCAAGCCGCACTGATGCGTACGGACACGGAGCCTAGACAACCATGAAAAAGTTCATCGCGTCCCTGCTCGTCGCTGCGGCAGCCAGTCTGGCTGCCCTGGCGCCGGCCGCCCACGCCAACAGCGGTGGCATCGCCTGGGACAAGTTCCCGGAACAGAAGCTGCAAGACACCGCCGCCTTGCAGCGCGGTGCCAAGCTGTTCGTCAACTACTGCCTGAACTGCCACGCGGCAGCCTTCATGCGCTACAACCGGCTGCGCGACATCGGTCTGAGCGAGCAGCAGATCAAGGAC
This sequence comes from Leptothrix sp. (in: b-proteobacteria), assembly GCA_041083665.1. Lineage (GTDB taxonomy): Bacteria > Pseudomonadota > Gammaproteobacteria > Burkholderiales > Burkholderiaceae_C > Sphaerotilus. Next base: position 19,528 of record JBFPGZ010000036.1, on the reverse strand, counting down.
AACCTGCTGTTTGCCACCGACAAGGTCGGCGATCTGATGAAGGTGTCGCTGGATCCGCGTCAAGCCAAGGAATGGCTGGGTGCCAACCCGCCGGACCTGACCGTGATTGCCCGCTCGCGCGCTGGTCACCAAGGCACGGGTGCAGATTACCTCTACACCTATCTGCGTTCCTACTACCGCGACGAGACCAAGGCCACCGGCTGGAACAACCTCGCGTTCCCGAGCGTGGGCATGCCCCATGTGCTGTGGGAGCTGCAAGGCCAGCGCCGTGCCTTGTTCGAGGAAGAGGCTGATCCGCACAACGCCGGCAAGACCGAACACGTCTTCAAGGGCTTTGAGCAGATCACTCCGGGCAAGCTCGCGGCGGCTGACTACGACAGCGCCGTTGGTGACCTGGTCGCCTACCTGCAGTGGATGGGTGAGCCGGCACAGGGCTTGCGCGTCAAGCTCGGTGTCTGGGTGCTGCTGTTCCTGGGCGTGTTCACCTTCATTGCATGGCGTTTGAACGCGGCCTTCTGGAAAGACGTAAAGTGACGGCCTGATCGTCCAGGCCCTCATCGGGCCAGCGTCGCGCGCAGAGGTGGTATTACCACCTCTGCGCTGTTTTCTTTTTGAGATTGAATTTAAAGGAGTGCTACGGCCATGATGGTGCTTTATTCCGGAACCACCTGCCCGTACTCGCATCGTTGCCGCTTCGTGCTGTTCGAAAAGGGCATGGATTTCGAGATCCGTGATGTCGATCTGTACGCCAAGCCGGAAGACATCGCCCTGATGAATCCGTACAACGAGGTGCCGATCCTCGTCGAGCGCGACCTGATCCTGTACGAATCGCACATCATCAACGAGTACATCGACGAGCGCTTTCCGCACCCGCAGCTGATGCCGGGTGACCCGGTGGCGCGTGCCCGCGTGCGACTGTTCCTGTTCAACTTCGAGAAGGAACTGTTCACGCATGTGAATACGCTCGAAGGTCGCGGCGTCGTCAAGGCCACCGACAAGCAACTCGACAAGGCGCGCTCGCAGATTCGCGATCGCCTGACCCAGCTGGCGCCGATCTTCCTGAAAAACCGCTTCATGCTGGGCGACGACTTCTCGATGCTCGACGTCGCCATCGCGCCGCTGCTGTGGCGCCTTGACTACTACGGTATCGATCTGTCCAAGAACGCGGCACCGCTGCTGAAGTACGCCGAACGCATCTTCTCGCGTCCGGCCTACATCGAGGCGCTGACGCCGTCTGAAAAGGTCATGCGCAAGTAAGGCCTCGCCGATCATGTCCAACCAGCCTACCGCTCCCACCGATACGCAGGGCAGCTCGACGCGGCCCTACCTGATTCGCGCGCTGCACGACTGGTGCACCGACAACGGCTACACGCCTTACTTGGCGGTGTATGTCGATGCCTCGGTGCAGGTGCCGATGGAGTACGTCAAGAACCACGAGATCGTGCTCAACGTCGGTTTCGAAGCCACCAGCGGGTTGCGGTTGGGCAACGACTTTGTCGAGTTCAAGGCCCGCTTCGGCGGCGTCGGACGCGACATCGTCGTGCCGATCGACCATGTGATCGCGATCTACGCTCGCGAGAACGGCCAGGGCATGGCGTTCCCGGTGCCGAACGAGGCGACGGCCACGTCGGCCGGAACGGTGGCTCCGCTGCAGGCTCCGGCGCCGGCCGGACTGCGCTTGGCCACCAGTACCGAAGCCGAAGTGCCAGCCACGCCTGAGCCTCAGGATGAGCCGCCTTCGGGTCCGAACGGTGCGCCAAGCGGTCGTCCTTCACTAAAACGGGTCAAGTAAGCGCTATTTTTTGTCTACAATAGCGAACTCGACGTTGCTGCACAGAGCGGCGTCATTGCCGACTTAGCTCAGTTGGTAGAGCAACTGTCTTGTAAACAGTAGGTCATCCGTTCGATTCGGTTAGTCGGCACCAAATTAGTAAATCACGTTCACCTAGAACGTGATCAAGCCTCTAGAGAAATCAACGCTCTAGGGGCTTTTTGTTTATTCCACGCCCGACGGAACCATGTCACAGACATGCGGTCGAATCGGGCAACCATGAAGAATCCCCTCTTGCCCGCTATTGGAATCCGTCAAAACTGTGTTGCCGTTCTGTTTTTTTGCGCCGGGGTGGCCTATGGCCCCGCGAGTCAAGCACAAAGCGGTGAAGCCCGCCAGAAAGCGGTTTCTGCCATCTCCGAGTTGATGGACGCTGCCCGCGCTGGCGGCTACTCGTTGGCCCGCATTCTGGGCGCCATGTTGACCCGTGGCGAGGTTACTTCTCGGGTGGCCGCCATGGCTGATGAAGCGATGCGCTGCGCAGGTGCTGACCGAGTGGCGCTCGTCCGCGCTCGGCACGGGCTGTAACGACACCAGTCTTCGTGATCGTCAGGCCGCGTCGTCGAACTCGATGCAGCCGTGCACGCTGGCGTGCAGTGAAGCAAAGAAACCGGCCGAGAACAGCATGCTGGTCGGCACGATGATCAGGATCGCGAGCGAAGACTGGCCGATCAGGCCGAGCAAGGTGCCCACCACGGCCGAGAGCAGCAGGTCGGCCGCGACCCAGGTCAGTCCGTAGACCACAAAGGCACCGAGGTTGCGCAGAGTCGCCAGCGCGCTGGCGAACAGCGCTTTGGCCACACCTGAACCGGTGCGGTAGATGATGACCGGCGCATGCCAGAACAGCAGCAGCACCGGCAGCAGCATGGCGGCGCGCAGCAGCATGCCTTGCTGGACCGCTTCGACCGCGCGCGCCGCCAGTTCGTCATCGGCCTGGCCGCCGAGCGCCTGGCTCCATTGCTCGCGAAACGTCGGGTCGATCAGGTCGGACAGCCCGAACATCAGCAGTGCAGCGGTGGCGTGCACGGCGCCGAGCAGCAGCAACTTGTCGCGCTGCGGCGAGCGCAGCGGCACCAGCAGGCGCAGCGGCGTGAGGGTCTGGCCCTGCAGCGCGCAGTCGGTGCTGTGCACCCAGCCAGCGATCAGCGCGGGCAGCAAGGCCAGCGCGAGCAAGGGGCCGATCCAGGGCAGCGTCAGCAGCAGGCTGAAGGCGAAGGCCATGAAACCGAACAGCGCGGCATGGGGCAGCGGCTGGCGCAGCAATTGGGTCAGGCCGAAGCGGACCCAGCGGGCGCCGTCCAGCGTTGGCGCGGTGCGCAGTTTCATCACGGTCATGTCAGCGCACCCAATGCCACGGATTGGCGACGCGCTCACGCAGCACCCGCTCGAAGTGGCCGGGGTCGTGCGCCTTGAGCATGCTGGCCTCGCGCGGCAAGTGGAAGTCCCACAGGCGCGAGATCCAGAAACGCAGCGCTCCGGCGCGCAGCAGCGCCGGCAGCAAGCGCAGCTCGTCGCCGCTGAAGGGGCGCTGCTGGTCGTAGGCGCTGACAAAGGCTTGCGCACGGGCCTCGTCGAGTCGACCGCTTTCCAGGTCGATGCACCAGTCGTTCAGGCAGACCGCCACGTCGAACAGGCAGCTGTCGACGCCGGCAAAGTAGAAATCGAAGAAGCCGGTGAGCTTTTCGTGGCCGGGCAGGCCATCGAACATGACGTTGTCGCGGAACAGGTCGGCATGCACGGGGCCACGCGGCAGGGCGTGGAAGGCGCGGCTGTCGGCCAGGTGCTGCTGGAAGGCCAGTTCGGCCTCGATCAGTTCGCGCTGCGACTCAGTCAGGTAGGGTGCCACCACCGGCACCGTCTCGACCCACCAGGCCAGGCCGCGCAGGTTGGGCTGAAACAGCTCGTAGTCGGCGCCGGCCAGATGCATGCGCGCCAGCATCGCGCCGACCTGCTGGCAGTGGTGCAGATCGGGCGCGAGCTGATGGCCGCCGGCCAGCTTGTTGACCACTGCGGCGGGCTTGCCGCACAGCGTGTGCAGGATCTCGCCGCTGGCGTCGGCTTGCGGATCAGGCACCGGGATGTCGCGGCCCGCGAGATGCTTCATCAGATGCAGATAGAACGGCAGCTGCTCGAAGCTCAGACGCTCGAACAGCGTCAGCACGTACTCGCCCTGATCGGTGTTCAGGAAATAGTTGGTGTTTTCAATGCCGGAGCTGATGCCGCGCAGTTCGGTCAGGGCGCCCAGGCCCAGGCGCAGGGCCAGCGCGGCAGCGTCGTCGCGGGAAACTTGGGTGAAAACAGCCATGGCAGTGCAGAAGTCGGGCAAAAAGGAACCAACAGCGGATCAGGCGCTGTCAGCAGAATCGGTGTCGATGCGATCGGGCGATGACGGTGGGCAAGCGAGACGCAGGCCGCAGCATTCAGAACGACAGCAAGGGCCAGACCCGCTGGCCTGCCATGCCGTGGCCGGCGCCGGGGCTGGGCACCACGTCATGCGCGCTGTCGGCTGGAATCACCTCGTAGCTCAGCTTGCTGCCCACGCCCTTCGGCTGGACCTTGATGCTGCGCACTTCGCCGCGCACGCGCAGCTCTTCGATGTGAACGCCGTCCTCGTCGATCACCGTTTTTTGTACCGCCGGCTCGTGCAATGTTGCCGGGCTGGGCAACGCCACCGGTGCTCGCACCGATGGCGATGGGCTGGTCGGTGCGACCGCCGCTGCAGCGGCTGGCAAGGTGGCGGCGGGAGGCTCGGCGCGTTGCGCTGCGGCGGCACCGCAGGCCAAGGCCAACACCCAGGGCAAGACGAGGCGAGGGGACATGGGCTGATTGTAGGCGGCGCACCGTGATCGGCGCCTGTGCCGTGCTGCACGACAATGCCACGACATGAGTACTGACGCCCCCCAAGCCACCCCCGCCGCCGCGCGCCCGACCCTGCTGCTGGTCGATGGCTCCAGCTATCTGTACCGCGCCTATCACGCCATGCCCGACCTGCGCAACGCCGAAGGTCTGGCCACCGGCGCGATGTACGGCGTGATCGCGATGCTGCAGCGCCTGCGCGAGCAGATCCCGGCCGAGCACGCCGTCTGTGTGTTCGACGCCAAGGGCCCGACCTTCCGCCACGAGATGTACCCCGAGTACAAGGCGCATCGGCCGTCGATGCCGGAAGATCTGGTCGGCCAGATCGCACCGATCCACGCGGCGGTGCGCCTGCTCGGCTGGCCGGTGCTGGAAGTGCCCGGCATCGAGGCCGACGACGCCATCGGCACGCTGGCGCGCGTCGCCGAGGCCAGCGGCCATCAGGTGGTGATCTCGACCGGCGACAAGGACTTGGCGCAACTGGTCACCGAGCACATCACGCTCATCAACACCATGACCAACGAGCGGCTCGACGTGCCCGGCGTCGCCGCCAAGTTCGGCGTGCCGCCCGAGCGCATCATCGATTACCTGACCCTGATTGGCGACACGGTGGACAACGTGCCCGGCGTGGCCAAGGTCGGCCCGAAGACGGCCGTGAAGTGGCTGGCCGAGCACGATTCACTCGAAGGCGTGATGGCAGCGGCCGGCTCGATCAAGGGCGTGGCCGGCGAGAACCTGCGCCAGGCGCTGGCATGGCTGCCGAAGGGCCGCGAGCTCATCACCGTCAAGATCGATTGCGATCTGGGTGCGCACATTGCCGGCTGGCCGGACCTGGCCACGCTGGCGCTGCGCCCGGTGGATCGGCCCGGCATGCTCGATTTCTACACGCGCTACGGTTTTCGCAGCTGGCGCCGCGAGCTGGAGGCCGAGCTGAAAGCGGCGCCGGTCGCCGCAGCGGCTCCCGCGAGCACCTCCGACCAGCCGCCAACCGCTGCTGCCGCGACGCTGCAATCCGCCACCCAACCGTACGGCCGCACTGGCGACTTGTTTGCCGAAGCCGATGTGGCGGCGCCAGCTGCGCCGCGCTACGAAACCATCCTCACCGATGAGCGCCTCGACGCCTGGCTGGCCCGGCTCAATCAGGCGCCGCTGGTGGCGTTTGACACCGAAACTGATTCGCTCGACCCGCTGCAGGCACGCATCGTCGGCCTGAGTTTTGCGGTGCAAGCGGGTGAGGCGGCTTATGTGCCGCTGCGCCATGCTTATCCGGACGCACCGCCGCAGCTCGATCTGGACGCGGTGCTGGCCAAGCTGCGCCCGTGGCTGGAAAACCCGGCCGCCGCCAAACTCGGCCAGAACATCAAATACGACACGCATGTGCTGCTGAACCACGGCATTCAAATCCAGGGTTATCAGCACGACACCATGCTGCAGAGTTATGTGCTGGAAGCGCACAAGCCGCATGGTTTGCAAAGCCTCGGCGAGCGGCATCTGAATCGGCACGGCATCAGTTACGAGGATCTGTGTGGCAAGGGCGTGCACCAGCTGCCGTTTGCCCAGGTCGAGATTGCCCGCGCCACCGAATACTCCGGCGAGGACAGCGAAATGACGCTGCAGGTGCACCGCACGCTCTGGCCGCAGTTGCAGGAAGTTGCCGGTTTGCAGCATGTCTACCAGCAGATTGAAATGCCGACCGCGCTGCTGCTGGCGCGCATCGAGCGCCATGGCGTGCTGATCGATGCGGCGGTGCTGGCGCAGCAAAGCGAGCAGTTGGCGGCGCGGCTGCAGACGCTGGAGCAGGAGGCATATCAGATCGCCGGGCAGACGTTCAACCTCGGCAGCCCGAAGCAGATCGGTGAAATCTTGTTCGGCAAACTCGGCTTGCCGGTCAAGAAAAAGACCGCCACTGGCGCGCCCAGCACCGATGAAGAAGTGCTGCAGGAACTGGCCGCCGATTACCCGCTGCCGGCGCGCCTGCTTGAATATCGTGGTCTGGCCAAGCTGAAAAGCACCTACACCGACAAGCTGCCGCAGATGGTGAATCCGAACACCGGGCGGGTGCATACCAATTATGCGCAGGCGGTGGCGGTGACCGGCCGGCTGGCCAGTAATGAGCCCAATCTGCAGAATATTCCGATCCGCACCGCCGAAGGCCGGCGCGTGCGCGAGGCCTTCATTGCACCACCGGGCTGCCAGCTGGTCAGCGCCGATTATTCGCAGATCGAGTTGCGCATCATGGCGCATCTGTCGGGCGACGCCAGCCTGACACGCGCCTTTGCCGAAGGGCTGGATGTGCACCGCGCCACCGCCGCCGAGATATTCGGTCTGACACCGGATGAAGTCAGCAGCGAGCAGCGTCGTTATGCCAAGACCATCAACTTCGGGTTGATCTACGGCATGGGTGCTTTCGGGCTGGCGCAGAGCCTGGGCATCGAGAACAAGGCCGCGAAAGACTATATCGAGCGTTATTTCGCGCGCTATCCGGATGTCAAGCGCTATATGGATGAAACCCGCGCCGCCGCCTCCAGCCAGGGTTTTGTGGAAACCCTGTTCGGGCGGCGCATCGAATTGCCGGACATTCGTGGCGGCAATGGTCCGCGCCGCGCGGCGGCCGAGCGCCAAGCCATCAACGCGCCGATGCAGGGCACGGCGGCCGACCTGATCAAGCTGGCGATGCTGGCGGTGCAGCAGGCGCTCGACGACGAGGCCAAAGCCAGCCGCATCATCATGCAGGTGCACGATGAACTGGTGCTCGAAGTGCCGGATGCCGAACTGGCCTGGGCGCGCGAGGCGATTCCGCGCCTGATGGCCGGCGTGGCGCGCTTGAGCGTGCCGCTGCTGGCCGAGCTGGGTGTGGGCGCCAACTGGGAAGAAGCGCACTGAGGCCAACGAGAGAAAAGGGGCCTGGAAAGGCCTGTATTCCAACTTAAGTTTTTGACGGCATTGCTTATCCTGAATTGCGGAATTTGATACCGCTTTTGGGGGTAGGGCATGAAGAAGCTGTCATTCATCACCTTGGTCACGAGCCGTGGTCTGACCGGGTCAGTCAGCGCAGCGCCGCCAGCCAGGCCGGCTGCGGACACGGCGCGGCCGCTTGGTCAGTTCGCCATCCTGGTGATGGTGTTGCTGCCGTTTGCGCTGGCCCATGGCTTGTCGAATCTGTTTCGCACCGTCAACGCGGTGGTCTACACCGATCTGGCGGCTGATCTGACGCTGGCGGGCAGCAGCCTGGGGTTGTTGACTGGCAGCTACTTCCTCAGTTTCGCGCTGGCGCAGTTGCCGGTCGGGGTGGCGCTGGACCGGTTCGGGCCGCGCAAGGTGCAAGGGCCGCTGCTGTTGCTGGCGGCGGTCGGCGCGGTGCTGTTTGCCCAGGCGCACACGCTGACTGAACTGGTGCTGGCGCGCGGCCTGATCGGTCTGGGCGTGGCCGGTTCGATGATGGCGGCGCTGAAGGCCGGTTCGCAGTGGCTGCCGGCTGATCGGCTGCCGACCCTGACCTCCGGCCTGCTGGTGGTCGGAGGCATGGGCTCGATGCTGTCCACCGCGCCGGTGCAGGCGGCACTCGGCCACACCGACTGGCGCGGCCTGTTCATCGCGCTGGGCTTTGTCACGGTCGGGGTGGCGGCGCTGATCTACCTGACGGTGCCCGAGCTGGCGCGCAAGCCGCAGACCACGCGGCTCACCGACATGGTCAAGGCGGTCGGGCAGCTGTACCGGGCGCCGTCGTTCTGGCGGGTCGCCTTGTATTCGCTGGTGGCGCATGCCAGCTGCATCGCCATTCAGGGCCTCTGGCTGGGTCCGTGGCTGCGCGATGTCGGCCACATGAGCCGCGCCGAGGTGGCCAACGGCCTGTTTCTGGTCACCGCCGCGATGATGGCCGGCTCGGTATTCTTTGGCTGGCTGACCACCTGGCTGCGTCGACGCGGTCATGGGCCGATGCTGGCCTGCGGACTCGGGCTGTGCCTGTTTGCGGTCTGCCAGGTTCTGATGGTCGCGGGCGTGCCAGTGCCGCCGCTGGCCTTGGCGATGGGTTTCAGCTTCTTCGGTATTGCCGCGTCGATGAACTTCGCGATCGTCGCCCAAAGCGTGCCGAGCCACCTGACCGGCCGTGCCAGCACCGCCTTCAACCTGCTGGTGTGTCTGCTGGCCTTCCTGCTGCAGTGGGGTCTGGGCGCGCTGCTCGGCCTGTGGCCGACCGAGGACGGCCATTACGCCGCATCGGCCTATCGGGTTGCGCTGGGCCTGTGTCTGGCGCTGCAAGCGCCGGGTCTGCTGCTGTGGTTCAGCTTCAAACCCTGGCGTCGGAGCGCGGCAGCCTGAGGTTTTTCAGCTGGCCGACAGCCCGTCATGCAGCGCCACAAACTCCAGCGTGAGCTTGTGCTTCGGGTCCAGATGAATCATCGGCAGGGCTTGCTCGTGAGATTCCTTCATCTTGACCGAGCTGCTCAGATAGGGCCGCAGCACCGGCAGACCTTCGTCAATCAGGCCCTGCACCATTTTCTGCGGCAGATTGGCGCGCGGCTGATACTGATTCACGACGATGCCATCAACCTTCAGTTGGCGGTTATGGTCGGCCTGGATTTCCTGGACGTTTTCCAGCAGGGCATACAGCGCCCGACGCGAGAAATCATCGCAGTCGAACGGAATCAGGCAGCCCTGTGAGGCCACCAGCGCCGAGCGGGTGAAGAAATTCAGCGCCGGCGGAGTGTCGATCCAGACCTGGTCGTATTCATCGGCCAGCTCATCGAGCGCCTCCCGCAGCTTGTAGATTTTCTGGCGCGATTCAAGCTTGCTCTGCAGCTCTTCCAGCTGCGGATGCGAGCGCATCAGGTGCAGATTCTCGAACGGGGTTTCGACCAGAAACTCCATGGTCGATTTGGGTTTCAGGCTGAACTTGAGGGTTTGCTCAAAAAACTCGGCGGCGGTGCCGCTGGCGTCGGGCGCGCCTTCACCCAGCAGGTAATGGCTGGAATTGCCCTGCGGGTCCAGATCGATCACCAGGGTGCGCAGACCCTTCTGGGCGCTGATGGCGGCCAGGTTGCAGGTGATGGTGGACTTGCCGACCCCGCCCTTCTGATTGAACACGACACGACGCATGCTTGGCTCCAAAGAAAATGGCGCCTGGTGCGCCTCGATCCGGCTGCCGGGTGGGGCCCGTGCCGGTGCGTATTGTGTCCGATCAGCGCACCAGCGGGTCGTGTCTGAGCAGCCGCTCACGCTGCCACAGGCTCGGAAACCAGCGCGCCCACAGCGCGGCCACCAGCAGCACGCCGACGCCGCCGAGCAGCACCGAGCCGATCGGCCCGAGCCAGGCGGCGCTGGCGCCCGACTCGAACTCGCCGAGCTGGTTGCTGGCACCGATGAAGATCGAGTTGACCGCGCTGACGCGGCCGCGCATCTCGTCCGGGGTTTCGAGCTGCACCAGCGTCTGGCGGATCACGACGCTGACCATGTCGGCCGCGCCTGACAGCAGCAGTGCCGCCAGCGACAGCAGCAGCGAGCTGGATAGCGCAAACACCAGCATCGTCAGGCCGAACAGCGCCACCGAGCCGAACAGCCAGCGGCCAACCTTGCGCTCGATCGGATGATGCGCCAGCCAGGCCGACAGCAGCAGCGCACCTGCCGCCGGTGCGGCGCGCAGCAAGCCCAGGCCCCAGGGGCCGGTGTGCAGGATGTCCTTGGCGAACATCGGCAGCAGCGCGGTCGCGCCCCCCAGCAGCACCGCGAACAGGTCGAGCGAAATGGCGCCGATCAGCACCGGCCGGGCCCACAGAAAATGCACCCCGGCCAGCACGCTGGCCCAGCTGACTGGTTCGCGTTGCGCCGCCGGGGCTTCATGGTGGATGCCACTGGCCAGCAGCGCACCGAGCAGAAGGAAGGCGCTGCACAGACCATAAACCGCCGCCGCCCCCGCCACATAGACGAAACCGCCCAGCGCTGGCCCGGTAATGATCGCCATCTGCATGCCGCTGGAGCTGAGTGCCACCGCGCGTGGCAGCAGCTCAGGCGGCACCAGCAGCGCGGGCAGTGCCTGCGAGGCCGGCATCTGGAACGCCTTGGCCACACCGAGCAGCACCGACAGCGCCAGGAGCAGCTCGCGGCTGATCCACGTGTCGTGGCTGGCGGCCACCAGTACCAGCGCGACCGCGCCCTGCAGGATGATGCTGGCCAGCAGGATGCGGGCGCGGTGCCAGCGGTCCGCCACATGGCCGGCCGGCAGCGTCAGTAGCAGCGCGGGCAGGAACTGCGCCAGGCCGACCAGGCCCAGATCCCAGGCGCTGGCGGTGAGGTCGTACATCTGCCAGCCTAAAGCCACCATCATCATCTGGCCCGCCAGTTGGGTGCTGAGCCGGGCGCCCCAGAACATCAGATAAGGGCGCAGGTTGAAGAGGTCGCGGAGCGTGGCGGGCGTGGTCATGAGTGGGCGCCATTCTGGCGCATGCGGCTGGCTTGTGCTCTTGCCCCGATAATCCGCCGCCGACTGCACACAACTCAACCATTGAACGCGATGAAAGAACGACACCGTACCCAAATCATGCCAACGCTCGGCAAGCGCCTGGCCATACTGGCCTTGCTGGCCGGCAGTACCTTGTCGGCCTGGGCCGACGACATCGGCTGGGATGGTCGTCAGGACGTTGATCAGCAAGGTACTGAATTGGTCATCAGCCCCTACACACATCACTACGATTACAAGCCGGAACACCGGCCGGTGTTTCTGCTCGGGTTGGCTTCGGTGCGTTCGGACGGCTACTTTGCGGGTGCCTCGGCATTTCGCAATTCGTTTGGCCAACCGAGTGTGTACGGATTTGCCGGTCAAAAATATGTCGAGCCTTTCGGCTGGAAAGATACCTACTGGGGTTGGAGCGTTGGGTTGATCTGGGGTTACCGTGGCCAGTACAAGGATCAGGCAGGTCTCAACTACCTGGGCTTGACGCCCGCGCTGGTGCCGCGCTTTGGCTACAACCTGACGCGCGATGTCTCGGTCGAGTTGCTGCCGCTGGGCAAGGTCGCGATGGTGTTCAGCATGGTGGTCCGGCTGCCCTAGCCGACCCAAGTGGAGCCCAGACTGTGGTGTCGACACCGCAGGCCATAAATTGCAAATGTGAAAAATTTAGCTGCACGCTCAAATTTTTCACTTTTCCTATTGCAACCTTCCAATCGAGCCCCTGCCTGGCGCATTGGCAAGCCAGAATCTGATCCATTCGCAATGGCTTTCCATGGGCAGACATGGCCGACCACAAGATTTCATTGGATTTCAGAGGGTATTGGAATGAATATAACAAGGGAAACATGCCAGAGTTGTCTGGTATTTATTGCGTGTATGGTGGCATAGAAGATCCGCAAAAGAAAAGTGTCGATATCAAGGAATTGATCTATGTCGGCGAGTCTGACAACGTGAACCGCCGCTTGGCGCAGCATGATGCGATTCCGTATTGGCGCAGCTGTATCAAGAAAGGTCGCGGGCTGTATTTCAGTTTCGGACCGGTCGCGGCGGCTGAGCGTGAGCGCTGTGAAGCGGCGCTGATATTCCAGCACAAACCGCCGGCCAATATCATTTATGTCGATACGTTCCCGTTTGAGTCGACCACCATTTCTTTGGCGAGCAAGCGGGCGCCATTGCTGGAGCGCAATTTCACGGTGCACCGCATGGTGGTGCCTGGCGAAGCCTCGCCGGGCTTGATGCGCCGTGGCTGGCAGTTGATGCGGTCGTTCTGATATTGGTGCGTTGAGTATCTTGGGCGCCGTCAGGAGCGGAACAGCCGCGAGTACTGGTTTTCATGCTGCGCTGACAGGATCGCCAGCATCGGCGTGTGGGCTTGGCGCGCGCTGTCCGGCAGGGTCAGGGCGGTTTCCACGGCGGCCGGGATCACGCCCACCAGCTGCGCCAGCATGCGCTGGCCGGCGCTCTGGCCGAGCGGCACCGACTTGATGGCGGCCTGCACCATGTTCTCGGCCCAGCCGAAGGCGTGCGCCAGCAGCGCCTCGCGCAAGGGCGCACCAGTGCGCTCGACCGCCAGCGCAAACGCCACCGGCCAGCTCGGCGCGCTGCCCAAGGCCGCCAGCGTGGCCAGGCGCGGGTCGGGCGTGGCAGCGCTGGCGTCCTGCGTGCGCAGCCATTCCAGCAGCGAGCGCCCCATCTGCTCGGTCTGCTGGCGCAGCTCGCGGCTTTCGCGCGTCAGGCGCACCCAGTCGTTGAGTTCACGCAGCCGTGCCACATCGTGCTGGTGCCAGGCGGCGTGCGCGCGTGCCACCACCGCCAGATCGGCGCGACCCAGCGCCAAGTGCAACTGGTCGCACAGCCAGAGCGCGGCGGTGGCCTCGTCGGTCACGCGGCCGGCTTCCACCGCCGCTTCCAGACCTTCCGAATAGCTGAAACCGCCCACCGGCAGCGCTGGCGAGGCCAGCCAGATCAGCTGCAGCAGGGCGGTGGGCGCGAGCGGCGCCGGACGCGGCTGGACGCGCGGCATCAGTGACCGTGCTTGTCGTGATGGTGGTGCCCGCAGCCGGGGCCGTGCACATGCGGCTTGGTGGCCGGGGCGGCGCTGATGGCGATGCCGACCGGCTTGCCACGTGCCGGTGCCGCCGGTGCGGTGGCCGCCTGAGCCGGTGCGTGCGCGTGATCGGCATGCTCGTGCCCATGCGCATGGCCGTGATCGTTGCTGTGACCATGTCCGCCCGCCGCGTAGGCGCCGCCTTCGGGTTCGAACGCAGCTTGCGCTTCGGTGACGATCAGGTGCATCTGGCGCAGCATGTCGGCCAGCACGTGGTCGGGCTCGAACTTCAGGTGATCGGGCTGCAGCTCCAGCTGCACATGGCGGTTGCCGAGGTGATAGGCGGCGCGCAGCAGGTCGAACGGCGTGCCGTGCTCGGCGCAGGGCCGCACCACCAGCACCGGCTGCGGCGCGGCCAGCACCTTGATCAGCGAGCCGTCCTCGGCGATCAGCACGTCGCCGCCGCGCACGGCGGTGCCGCGCGGCAGGAACACGCCGAGGCGCCGGCCGGTCGAGTCGGTGGCGTCGAAGCGGCTTTTCTGCCGCACGTCCCAGTCGAGTTCGACGCTGGCGGCGCGCTTGAGCAGCACGGCGGCCAGTCCGCGACCTTGCGGCAGCAGCTTGTTGACGGTGAGCAGGGCAGCTTGTTCAGACATGGCGGGCATTCAAGGAGGGGGCAGGGCGCACAAGACTCGCATTGTCCGGGACGGCGCAGCACTTTGCCGGGCCACGGGCGCGGCTCGTGTGCCGATGAAGGGGTGTCAGCGTCCCGGCCTGGCTGAGAACGCCGTCAGTAGCCCGAGTCCGATGAAGGCGCTGCCTGCCGCACGCCGGCCCCAGCGTGCCGCACCGCGCGCCTGCTGCAGCCGTGGCGCCAGCAGACCGGCCAGCAGCACGTAGAGGCTGTCGGTGCCGCTGGCGATCAGCACGAACACCGCGCCGAGCGTGACGCTCTGGCCGATCGGTGTGGCCAGCCCCGGCGTCATGAACTGCGGCAGAAAGGCGGCAAAGAACAGCGCCGTCTTCGGGTTCAGCAGCGCGACGACAAACCCATCGCGAAACACCTGCCGCAGCGGCGAGCTGGCCACGCTGGGCAGCGCCGCCATGTCGGCGGCGGCCTCTGGCGCGCGCCACATCTTCAGGCCGAGCCAGATCAGATAGGCCGCGCCGGCCAGCTTGATCAGCGTGAACGCCGCGTTGGACACCGCCAGCACAGCCGCCAGCCCCAGCGCCGCGCCGACCGCGTTGCCGAAGTTGCCGATCGCCACCCCCGCCACCGAGGCCAGCCCGCTGCGGCGACCCTGACTCAAGGTGCGCGCCAGGATGTAGATCACCGCCGGCCCTGGCGTGATGGCCAGCACCAGGCTGGCGCCCATGAAAGCCAGCAACAGCGGCAGCGGCGGCAGCAGCGTGCCGAGCCAAGTGATGTCCGTGAGCATGATTTACCTCAGACGCTGGCGATCATGCCGCCATCGACCCGCACCACCGAGCCGGTGACGTACGAGGCGCGCGTGCTGGCCAGAAACGCCACCACGTCGGCGTATTCCTGCACCGTGCCGACCCGGCCGATCGGGATCGCCGCGGCGCTGTCAGCCTGCACCGCCTCGACCGCGCGGCCCTGGCGTTGCGCCGCCTGCTCGTCGAGGAAGCGGATGCGATCGGTGGCGATCCGTCCCGGCACCACCACGTTGGCGGTGATGCCGTGGCGTGCCACCTCGCGCGCCAGCGTCTTTGACCAGCCCAGCAGCGACAGCCGCAGCGCGTTCGAGATGGCCAGATTCGCGATCGGCGCCACCACGCCCGACGAGGTGCTGGTGACGATGCGGCCCCAGCCGCGTGCGCGCATGCCGGGCAGCACCCGGTCGGTGACCGCGATCACGCTCAGCACCATGGCTTGGAACTGCTGCAGCCAGAGTTCGGGCGGCTGGCCGGCGGCGCTGGTCGGCGGCGGCCCGCCGGTGTTGTTGATCAGGATCTCGATGGCGCCGAAGCGCGCTTCGACCTCGGCCACGCGCGGCTCGATCTGCGCCAGATCGGCCAAGTCCCACGGCAGCGCCAGCGCCTGGCCGCCAGCGGCCTCGATCTCGGCGACGAGCGCCGCCAGCTTGTCGGGGCGGCGTGCCGCCAGCGCGACGCGCGCACCTTCGGCCGCCAGCGTGCGGGCGATGGCGGCGCCGAGTCCGCTGCTGGCGCCGAGCACCAGCGCCGTCTTGTCTTGAAGTCCCAGATCCATGGTGTCACTCGTTGCGTTGCAGGCAGGGCTTGAGGGGCGAGTGTCTCCGATCCGCCGCAGTCGGCACAGCCTGGGTCCAGCCAGGCGGCCGGTTCACCAGGCCGCCTGGGCGCGGGGCACCGGGGCGGCTGCGTGTGGCTGGGTGGTGGCGAGCACTGCGCTGCGGATCGCCTCCGTGTAGGCCGGGAATTGCAGCAGATCACCATGGCCGGCGCCCGCGATGCGGTGCAGTTCGGCGCCGGGTGCGCTGGCTGCCAGCATCTCGCTGTGCTGAATCGGAATCAGGCGGTCCTGCTCACCGTGGATCAACACGATGCGGGTGGTCTGGCTGGCGGCCAGTGTGGGCAACACCTGATCGGTGTGCAGCGGATAGCGCAGCAGCGCGGCCGGCACATAGGGATATTGCTCGGCCGCCAGCGCCGCCATGCTGCGGTAGGGCGACACCAGCACCAGCAGGGCCGGTCGCTGCGCCGCTGGCAGGCTCGCGGCCAGCTGCGCCGCCAGGCCGGTGCCGAGCGAGCGCCCGAGCAGGATCAGCGGCCGGCCGGCGTAGCGCGGTGCGATCGACTGCCAGGCCCGGCGCACGTCGTCGAGCAGTTGCGCCTCGCTGCTGATCTGGCCACTGCTCTTGCCGAAGCCACGATAGTCGGGCATGAACAGATCGACATTCATGGCCCGGTAGAAGTCGGTGTTGACGAACCATCGGTCCAGGTTGCCCGAGTTGCCGTGCAGGTACAGCACCACGCCGTCCGGATGGGGCAGGTGCAGATGCAGCGCATTCAGCTGGGCGCCTGGCACGTCGATGCTGAGTTCAGTCACATCGGCCGGCATGCCAAACCGATGCTCGACCGACAGCGGCACCGGGTGGAACAGCAGTCGCTCCTGCCATTGCCACATGCCCACCAGGACCAGCGTGTATGCCACCAGGCAGGTGCTGGCCAGTGCCAGCAGCCAGCGTCGCAGACGCGCCCTCGGGGCGCCGGGCCGCCAGGCCAGCAGGAACGGCCGCAGGAGGGCGCGGAGCCGGGATGGCGCGGTGGGCAGGGTATCGGGCATGGTCGGGCGGGCTCGGGTCGTACCTTGACATGATGACGCACGTTACGCCAGCCCACGTTATGCTGCCCCGCATGGCACTCGACACCCTCCAACTCCAGTCCGGCGAGCAGCCGGTGGCCAGCCTCATCGTGTTGCACGGCCTCGGCGCCGACGGCAGCGATTTCGTGCCGATCGCGCGCGAGCTCGACTTGTCGGCGGTCGGTCCGGTGCGCTTCGTGTTTCCGCATGCACCAGTCCGCCCGGTCACCCTGAACGGCGGCATGCAGATGCGCGCCTGGTACGACATCTTTGCCCCCGACCTGGTGCGCCGCGAGGACGAAGCCGGCCTGCGCGCCTCGGTGCTGGATGTGCAGGCGCTGCTTGACGCCGAGGCCGCGCGTGGCATCCCGCCCGAGCGCACCGTGCTGATGGGCTTCTCGCAGGGCTGCGCGATGGCGCTGCTGGCGGGCTTGCGCGCACCGCAGCGGCTGGCCGGCGTGGTCGGCCTGTCGGGTTATCTGCCGCTGGCGGCAACCACCGCCGCCGAGCGCAGCGCCGCCAACCGTGATGTGCCGGTGTTCCTGGCGCACGGCAGTTTCGATCCAGTGGTGGTGCCGGCACGTGGCGTGGCGGCGCGCGACGCACTGCTGGCGCTGGGCTACGCGGTCGAGTGGCACGACTACCCGATGGATCACTCGGTCTGCCAGGAGGAGATCGAGGATCTGAACGCCTGGCTGCTGAAGGTGCTGGCGGCCAAAGCCACCTGACGCGCCGGAACCAGTCCATGGTGCTCATCCGGATTTCCCACCGAACGGTCTACCGCTACCGCGAGCCGGTGCAGTTCGGCGAGCACCGCTTCATGTGCCGGCCGCGCGACAGCCACGACCTGCGGCTGGTCGAGACGGGCCTCGCCATCAGCCCGACGCCCAAGCTGCGCTGGATCCACGACGTGTTCGGCAACTCGGTGCTGGTGGCGACCTTCTCCGAGCCGGCCAAGGAGCTGGTGTTCGAGTCCTCGTTCGTGGCCGAGCACTATCCGGCCGATCCCGATGTGGAGCTGATCGAGCCCTACGCCGAGACCTTGCCCTTCTCGTACGACGCCAGCGAGATTCCGGACCTGTCGCGCGTCATGGAACGCCACCACGCCGACCCGTGGCACCAGATCGACGCTTGGGTGCGCGCGGTGTGCGCGCAGGCCGGTACTGCCAGGACGCTGGAAGTGCTGATCGCCGTCACCCGCGCCATCAAGGCGCAGTTTGCCTACGAGGCTCGCGACGACGAAGGCACCCGCACGCCGATCGAGACCCTCAAGCACGGCAGCGGCAGTTGCCGCGACTTCGCGCTGTTCATGATGGAAGCGGTGCGCAGCCTCGGGCTGGCGGCCCGCTTCGTGTCCGGCTACCTGTATGACGAGGCGTTGCCCAACGCCGCCGATGCGGTGGTCGGCGGCGGCGCCACCCACGCCTGGGTCGAGGTCTACCTGCCCGGCGCCGGCTGGCTGCCCTTCGACCCGACCAACGCCATCATCGGCAGCCGCCATCTGATCCGCGTCGCCACGGCACGCGACCCCTCGCAGGCCGCACCACTCACCGGCAGCTACGCCGGCCCGGCCGAGGCCTATCTTGGCATCAGCGTCGAGGTCAAGGTGAGCGTGGAGGAAGTGCCCGACGAACTCCCCGACGAGGAGGATGAGCCGCCGTCGGTGACCGAGGTGGTGGTGGCGGATCCGGATGTGGCTGATTCAAAGACCGGGCGTTGAGTCCGGTCTGAACTCGCACTGTCGAGGCGTTGCGCTGGCGCGTCTTGCCAATGGTCGTGTTGCGTAGATCCGTTACTCAACCAGCGAAACGGCTAATGAATACCTGATTAGCAATGATCCTCCGCATTCCCCCGAATGACACGCTGAGGACGGGGTTTGCACTGGACGGTATCGGTGATGAGGCGGGCGAGCAGGCCGCGCAGGTCGAAACGGCGGTTGAAGCGATAGGCGAAGGCGCCGAGGTAGCTGCGGGCGTACTTGGGATACTTGAACGCATGGAAAGCACCCGACAGCGTCATCTTGAGGTTGCCCAGCACGGTGTTGACCCAGGCGAACTCGGGCAGCTCGCGGGGCTTGCGCCCGCCGGCAACGAGGGGCACATGGGTGCAGCCGGCCGCACTGACGGCGGCAAAGCAGCCCAGGCCGTCACTGACCACGCAGCTGCCGGGGCGCAGGGCGGTCCGAGCCCATTGACCGACGGCCTCCCGCGTGAAACTGGGCAGCGGCGTGAGCTTGAGATAGGCGGGATGGCCTTGGGCGTCGAGCGAGACGGCCGCGACAAAGGGCACCTTGTTTTCCGAGCCTCGACCGACCTTGCCACCGGAGCGCTCGCCACCGAGATAGGCATCGTCGAGCTGCACGGTGCCGCCCAAGCGGTGCACGCCGTCGCGCTCGGTCATGGCCTGCATGATCTTGTGGTGCAGCAGCCAAGCGGTCGGGTAGCTCACCCCGAGTTGGCGCTTGAGCGCCAGCGCCGACAGCCCCGTCTTGGCCTGGCTGAGCAGGTACATCGCCAGGAACCACGTCGTCAGCGGCAGCTTCGTGCTCGCCAGCAGCGTGCCTGCGATCAGCGACGCCTGGTGCCGGCAAGCGGCGCACTGGTAGCGTTGGCGCGTGCCTTGGCCCACCACATAGTGCGCTGCACCGCCGCAGCGCGGACACCGGAACCCCTCCGGCCAGCGCGCTTGCTTGAAGGCTGCGCTGCATTGCGCTTCGCTGCCAAAGCTCGTCGCAAACTCCGGCAGCGACATGCCGTGCTGAAACTGGATGCGGTTCATCACCATGATCAGGCTCCTGCTGTGTCGCTGGCTTTCCACCTTACTCCGGTCACTCCACCACGGGTTTGCGGAGGATCATTGCTAATCAGGAATGAATATGGCTTTGGCTGTGAAAACGATACCATACGAATCTCAATTAGGACTTACGCAAAAGAAACTTTTGAATATGTACCGACAGTATCACTGGCATGATCAAGAACCAGTATATTGGTGATATTATCATGAATATGAAGTCAACCAGCAGAGATTACTGCCAGTTCCTGG
>JBFPGZ010000059.1:0-35820 GCA_041083665.1 Leptothrix sp. (in: b-proteobacteria) | reverse complement strand
ATCCCCCGGCTTCGCGACGAGACGCAACGAATCAAGATTGAAGGAACGAAAAATGGCGACTACTCAAGCAGTGGGCAAGATCGTTCAGTGCATCGGCGCCGTGGTGGACGTGGAGTTCCCCCGCAACCAGATGCCCAAGATTTACGACGCCCTGAAGTTGGAAGGCACGGCCCTGACGCTGGAAGTTCAGCAGCAGCTGGGCGACGGCGTGGTGCGAACCATTGCCCTGGGCACCTCCGACGGCCTGCGCCGCGGTCTGGAAGTGAAGAACACCGGTGCCTCGATCACCGTGCCGGTCGGCCCGGCCACGCTGGGTCGCATCATGGACGTGCTCGGTACGCCGATCGACGAACGTGGTCCGGTCAGCATGGAGCTGTCGGCTTCGATTCACCGCAAGGCCCCGGCCTATGACGAGCTGAGCCCGTCGCAGGATCTGCTGGAAACCGGCATCAAGGTGATCGACCTGATCTGCCCGTTCGCCAAGGGCGGCAAGGTGGGTCTGTTCGGTGGCGCCGGCGTCGGCAAGACCGTGAACATGATGGAACTCATCAACAACATCGCCAAGGCCCACAGCGGTCTGTCGGTGTTCGCTGGTGTGGGTGAGCGGACCCGTGAAGGGAACGACTTCTATCATGAAATGGCCGATTCTGGCGTCGTGAACCTGGAGGATCTCTCCAAGTCCAAGGTCGCCATGGTCTACGGTCAGATGAACGAGCCGCCGGGCAACCGTCTGCGCGTCGCGCTGACCGGCCTGACCATCGCCGAGTCGTTCCGCGACGAAGGCCGTGACGTGCTGTTCTTCGTGGACAACATCTACCGCTACACGCTGGCCGGTACCGAAGTGTCCGCTCTGCTGGGTCGTATGCCTTCTGCCGTGGGCTATCAGCCGACGCTGGCGGAAGAAATGGGCCGTCTGCAAGAGCGCATCACCTCGACCAAGGTCGGTTCGATCACTTCCATCCAGGCCGTTTACGTCCCTGCCGATGACTTGACCGACCCGTCGCCTGCCACAACCTTCGCCCACTTGGACGCTACGGTGGTGCTGTCGCGTGACATCGCCTCGCTGGGTATCTACCCGGCGGTGGATCCGCTCGACTCGAACAGCCGTCAGGTTGACCCGAACGTCGTCGGTGAAGAGCACTACAACACGACCCGTGCGGTGCAGCAGGTTCTGCAGCGCTACAAGGAACTGCGCGACATCATCGCCATTCTGGGCATGGACGAGCTCGCCCCGGAAGACAAGCTGGCCGTGTCCCGTGCACGCAAGATCCAGCGTTTCCTGTCGCAGCCGTTCCACGTGGCTGAAGTGTTCACCGGCTCGCCGGGCAAGTACGTGCCGCTGAAGGAAACCATCCGTGGTTTCAAGATGATCGTGGCTGGCGAATGTGACCACCTGCCTGAGCAGGCGTTCTACATGGTCGGCACCATCGACGAAGCCTTCGAAAAGGCGAAGAAGGTCCAGTAAGCGGCGCATACGGGCGGCATGCGTCGTTGCCGTGCTCGCCGGCCACCAGGCCGGCTGTGCGCGGCGCCTAGCCTGACACCCGTCTGCTTGCTTTCTGCAACTTTTCTACACGCTAACGAAAGAAAGCTATGGCAACGATCCACGTTGACGTCGTTTCTGCGGAACAGTCGATCTTCTCGGGCGAGGCCAAGTTTGTCGCGCTGCCGGGTGAGAGCGGTGAGCTGGGCATTCTGCCCCGCCACACGCCGCTGATCACCCGCATCAAGCCGGGCGCGGTGCGCATCGAGCGCGCCGACACCGGTGAAGAAGAGTTCGTGTTCGTCGCGGGTGGCATTCTCGAAGTGCAACCCGACTGCGTGACCGTGCTGGCCGACACCGCCATCCGTGGCCATGACCTCGACGAGGCCAAGGCTCTGGAAGCGAAGCGTCAAGCCGAAGAAGCGATGAAGAATGCCAAGAGCGACATCGACCTGGCCAAGGCCCAGGGCGAGTTCGCTGCGATGGCAGCCCAGATCGCCGCGATCCAGAAGTTCCGCCGCAAGTGATGTGGCCGGGCGCTCGCCGCCCGACTGCCTTGCTCGCCAAAACGCCCGCTTGCGCGGGCGTTTTTGTTTGTGTGCTGCTATCTGTCAGTGGCGCGTGCAGCTCAGACCCTCATGCGCGATCTCGATGCTTGTGATCGAGACTTCGGTCCCTTCGGCCTTCAGATTGGTGCCGGTGATGCCGGTCAGCCAGGCATTGCTGAGGGTCCAGACCATGACCGGACGCCCGTCCGGGTCGAGCAGGGTGATGATGGCCGGCGCGCGCCGGATGGCATTGCTCTTGATCTGGTTGAACCAGTCCCAGAACGTGCTGCTGGCCCGGAACATGCCGCGCGTCATCGTCACATGCCCGCACTGGCTCAGGCCTGGTTTGAGCCGTGTCTGCTGGGTTGTCGTGGCCTCAAGCCCGGACACCGCCTCGAACGACATCACGGCCGTATCCCACTGAACCTGGCAATGCAGTGAGGGCAGTGGCCAGTCCTCGTTGGCAGGCAGGGTGGGTGCAGTGTTCATGGGCTCCGAGGCGATGTGCCATACAGGCTGGTCTGCCTCGATGGTCCGTCGGCAGGCGAATCGATGTCAACGCTGATGATGACGAGTGGCCGCACTGAAGCTGGAAAATTCACTGCACGAATCCACGCCAGCCCGGTGAGCGCAATGTCGGCAAGTCAAGCTGCTCAGGTGCCTACAATCCTGCCCCATGTACGCACCGCTTCAAAACGACACCTTCCTGCGCGCCCTGCGCCGCCAGCCCACCGAGCACACCCCTGTCTGGCTGATGCGCCAGGCCGGACGCTATCTGCCCGAGTACTGCGCCACCCGCGCCAAGGCCGGCAGCTTCATGGGCCTGGCGACCAACGTCGACTACGCCACCGAGGTCACGCTGCAGCCGCTGGAGCGCTATCCGCTCGACGCCGCCATCCTGTTCTCCGACATCCTGACCGTGCCCGACGCGATGGGTCTGGGCCTGAGCTTCGCTGCGGGTGAAGGCCCCAAGTTCGCCAAGGTCGTGCGCGACGAGGCCGCAGTGGCTGAATTGGCTGTGCCCGACATGGCCAAGCTGCAGTACGTCTTTGACGCCGTGACCTCGATCCGCAAGGCCTTGAACGGCCGCGTGCCGCTGATCGGCTTCTCGGGCAGCCCGTGGACGCTGGCCTGCTACATGGTCGAAGGCGGCGGCAGCGACGACTACCGGCGCGTCAAGTCGCTGATGTACAGCCGTCCGGACCTGATGCACCGCATCCTGGCCGTCAACGCCGATGCCGTGGCGCTCTACCTGAACACGCAGATCGAAGCCGGCGCGCAGGCCGTGATGATCTTCGACAGCTGGGGCGGTGTGCTCGCCGACGGCGCCTTCCAGCAATTCAGCCTGGCCTACACCCGGCGCGTGCTGGCGCAACTCAAGCGCGAACACGATGGCCAGCAGATCCCGAGCATCGTCTTCACCAAGGGCGGCGGGCTGTGGATCGACGAGATCGCTGCCAGCGACACCGACGCCATCGGCCTTGACTGGACCGTGAACCTCGGCGCGGCGCGCGAGCGTGTCGGTCACAAGGTCGCACTGCAGGGCAACCTGGATCCGAACGTGCTGTTCGCGCCGCCCGAGGCGATCCGGACTGAAGCGAAGCGCGTGCTCGACAGTTTCGGCGCGCATCCGGGCCATGTGTTCAACCTCGGCCACGGCATCAGCCAGTTCACGCCGCCGGAAGCGGTCAGCGTGCTGGTCGAGGCGGTGCACAGCCACTCGCGCGCACTGCGGCAGGGTGCTGGCGCCGCCGCGTGACAGCATGTTGACCATTGCTGCATAAAGAGGCAATCCAAGCTGGCGCCTTTGCTGACAAGGACTTGGCGCAGCTCTGCCCAGCTTGTACCCAGGGTTATCCACAGAAAACGTGAGTTGTGGAGAACCTTTGTGCGAGCTGGGTTGAGTCATTCTGATCACCTGGCTGCCAAGCCGCCAAGCTGTGGATAACTCCGTCTTGCCGACACCGGTGCCGGTTTTAGTGCCGATGCCGCGCCACAGCGAATTGGCGGTGGCGCTCGATTACCTGAGCTCTGAGCCGCTGCCGCCGGGCAGTCTGGTGCGCGTGCCGTTGGGGCGGCGCATCGTCACCGGCATGGTCTGGGCGGCCCCGAACCGACCGCCAGCGCCACCAGCGGCTGATCTGACCGATGCGCCGCTGGATCAAGTCGTCGCCGATGGTGCCGCTACTTCTGGCACGGTGGCAGTGTCCGAACCTCGTTTCGAGCTGAAGCCGATCGCCGAGGTGCTGGCTGCCTTGCCGCCGCTGGCGCCGGCCTGGTGCGATCTGCTGCGCTTCGCTGCCGCCTATTACCAGCGCAGCGTCGGCGAGCTGGCCTTGGCGGTGCTGCCGCCCGAGTTGCGCCAGATCGATGGCACGCAGCTGGCCCGGCGCCTGAAGCGGCTGTTGAAGGATCTGGATCTGCTGCCGGTGCCTCCGCCGAAGCCGGGTCGCAAGAAAAAAACCGAGGTGCCGCAGGAGGTCGAGTCTGAGCCAGCCGCTGCCGCCGAGTTGGCTGCGCCTACCGCGCCGATCCGGCCCGAGCTGAGCCCCGACCAGGCCCGCGTGCTGGCCGAGCTGGCCGCCGCGCCGCTCGGCACCACGCTGCTCTGGGGCGTGACTGGCAGCGGCAAGACCGAGGTCTACCTGCGCGAGGCCGAGCGGGTGCTGGCCGCCGGGCGCCAGGTGCTGGTGCTGGTGCCGGAGATCAACCTGACGCCGCAGCTCGAAGCGCGTTTCAAGGCGCGTTTTCCGCAGCGCCGGATCGTTGCGCAGCACAGTGGCCTGACGCCTGCACAGCGCCTGCAGCACTGGCTGGCGGCGCATCTGGGCCACGCTGACCTGATGCTCGGCACGCGCATGGCAGTGTTTGCCTCGCTGCCGCGCCTCGGCCTGATCGTGGTCGACGAGGAACACGATCCGTCCTACAAGCAGCAGGAGGGCGCGCGCTACTCGGCGCGTGATCTGGCGGTCTATCGCGGCCACCTGGAAAGCGTGCCGGTGCTGCTCGGCTCGGCCACGCCGTCGCTGGAGACCTGGCTGAACGCTCAACCGGCGTCCGAGGCCGGCGGGCTGGGCCGCTACCGCCGGTTGGTGATGCCGAACCGCATCGGCGACGGCGTGCTGCCCAAGGTTCGTATCGTCGATCTGGAGCGCGAGCAGGCCCGGCACGGCAAGAAGCTGTTGTTCGATCAGGTGCTGGCGCCGCCGATCCTGGCCGCGCTGCGCGAACGCCTGGCGCGCGGCGAGCAGAGCCTGGTGCTGCTGAACCGGCGCGGCTATGCCCCGGTGCTGCATTGCACCAGCTGCGGCTGGAAAAGCGGCTGCAAGCATTGCAGCGCCTGGCGGGTGTTTCACCGCTCGGACCGCACGCTGCGTTGCCATCACTGCGGCCTGACCGAACGGGTGCCGCGCATCTGCCCCGGCTGCGGTGACCCCGACATCCAGCCGATGGGCCGTGGCACCGAACGCCTGGAAGAGCTGCTCGCCGAGCTGCTGCCCGGCGCGCGCGTGCAGCGTATCGACGCCGACACCACCCGCGCGCGTGGCAGCCTGGAGAGCCAGCTCGCCAGCGTGCATGCCGGCGAGGTCGATGTGCTGGTCGGCACACAGATGGTGGCCAAGGGCCACGACTTCCGCCGCGTCACGCTGGTGGTGGCGCTGAACGCCGACTCGGCGCTCTATTCCAGCGATTTCCGCGCCGCCGAGCGGCTGTTCGCGCTGCTGATGCAGGCCGGTGGCCGCGCCGGGCGCGACGCCGCGCAGGCTGATCGCAGCGAGCTGTGGCTGCAGACCTGGCATCCCAGGCATCCGCTCTACGCCGCCTTGCGCGGGCACGACTACGCCGCCTTTGCCGCCAGCCAGCTGCAGGAGCGCGAGGTCGCCGGACTGCCGCCCTATGTGCACCTGGCGCTGCTGCGCACCGAGGCGCGCACCCTGGAGGCCGCGCTGGCCTTCCTGGACGCCGCCACCCGGCTGAGCGACGAGTCGTCCAACGCCCTGCCAGACGGGGTGATGCTCTATCCGCCCGTGCCGGCCTCGCTGCAACGCGTGGCGGATGTCTGGCGTGCCCAGATGCTGGTCGAGGCGCCACGCCGCCAGGCGCTGCAGCGTTTTCTCAGCCAGTGGCTGCCGCATCTGCAGACGCTCAACACGGCCGAGCAGCGTGTGCTGCGCTGGGCGGTCGATGTCGATCCGCTGGCAATTTGAGTCACACCACTGAAACAGAAATCTGGAACCCTGCACCGGCTTTGCTCGGAACGCTGTTTCAGCCGCTGCAGGGCATGGCGCACGTTTTGCTTAACCGTGATTCATAAATAGACGATTTAGTGTCCAAGCGCAGCCCGGCAACGTGATGTCTGTGTTGTCCGGCACAGATTTACAACTCGACCGGCCGTTAAAGGATCGGAAATCCGACAGAATTTCGCGGTTTCAGCACCATCCGGTTCGGCCTGTCGGCCGAGGGTGGTGCCGCCCTCCATTGATGTCGCCTTCTGCTTGCACTGTTTCTGCCATGGCTGCCCCAGCGTTGACCCAGGTCGCACCGGCTGCTGATGCGCGTTGTACGGTGCGCAACATCGTTACAGCCGGCATCGAGCACCATCTGAGCGTGCGTCGGTTGCCGCTGGCTGATCTGACGCCACATGATTTGCAAGCCTGGGTGGCCTTGGAGGCGCGTGCCACGGAGCCGAATGCTTATCTGTCGCCGCATTTCGTGTTGCCAGCGCTGCGCCACCTGGACCCGGGGCTGCGACCGGTCGTGCTGATGGTCGAGCGTGGCCGTGGTGTGGATGCCAGTCTGGTTGCGCTGGGGGTTTTCACTTCGGTGACCGCCTCGCGCCTGTGCCCGATGCCGCAACTGGTGGGTTACCAGTCACGCCATTCTTATCTGGGCGGGCTGCTGGTCGATCGCGATCATGTGCGCGAGGCGGTTGCCGCGATGTATGCCTATGTACGCGGTGGACTGCTGCCTTGGCATGTGCTGGTTTTGCCAAAGTTGCAAAGTCACGGCCCGGTGGCGTCGGCATTGGAAGCCGAAGCGCTCGCGGCTGGTTTGTCGGTGCATCGTCCTGGCGTGCAGGAGCGGGCCATTCTGGTACCCGCAGCGGCTGGGCAGGACGCTTTGCGCACAGCGCTGGGCAAGCGCTACAACGAGGTCGAGCGTTGCAAGCGTCGTCTGGCCGAGTATGGCGAAGTGAACTGGCGCAGTTTGCGCCAGCAGGTCGATGAAATTGCCGTGGAAAACTTTCTGCGCCTGGAACATCAAGGTTGGAAAGCCGAGGTTGGTTCTTCCTTGCGAGCCAATCCGGTCGATGAGGCTTTCTTCAAGGACGTCGTGAAAGGGTTTGCCAGCGATTCACGTGCCTTGTTCACTGAATTGTGGGTGGGTGGGCGCGCAGTGGCCTCCACCAGTAACTTCGTTTCGGGCGGGGTGGGCTTTGCTTTCAAGGTCGGCTGGGAGGCCGGGTTGCGCAAATATGGCCCGGGTCTGCTCAACGAGGCCGAGTTTGTGCGCGCTGCGCCGGAGGTTTGTGCCGATCTGGCCTGGTTTGACAGCGGGGCGGCACCAGATTCGTTCATCAATCGACTCTGGACCGAGCGCCGCGAACTGGCTACGCTGGTGGTTCCGCTCACGCGTCTGGGTGATCTGGGGCTGCGTACGTCGGCGAGTTTGCGTCGTACCGTGCGGCGCCTGCGCAAGCCGAACTCGGCCGTCGAACCCGACAGCGCGGTGCAGAGCACCGAGTCCTGAGCCCCAGTTTTTTTACCTCCGTTCCCAAGTCGCCGATGAACTCTGCTTCCCGTTCTGTGCCGATCCCTGCGGTCGTGTTGTCCTGCCTGGGGGCGCCCGAAGGGGATCTGAACGTCGTGCGCTCGCTCGGTGAGCACGGTGTGCCGGTCACGGTGATCAGCGAATATGCCGATCCGCCCTCGGGGGCATCCCGGTACTGCAGCGAATTTCTGCACCTGCCCGGCTACACGCAAGCACCCGAGCGGCTGCTCGAAGTGCTGCAGAGCCTGCGTGAGCGCCACGGCAGCGCGCCAGTGGTGTTCCCGTCGGCTGATCCGGATCTGACGGCTCTCAATCAGCTGCAAAGCCGTTTGACCGACGTGGTGCGCTCGACGCTGGCGCCCGCCGCGCTGATCGACGAGCTGATGGACAAGCGCCGCTTCAATGATCTGGCCTTGCGGGTCGGCCTGCCGGTGCCGCGCACCTACACGCCCTCGACGATGGCCGAGGTCGAAGAGGTGGCGCGCAGCGCTGAATACCCGCTGATCGTCAAACCCTCGCAGCCGGTGGCCTGGAAACACGCCGATATTCCGTTGGCGATTGCCCGCGCCAAGGCCATTCTGGTGGAAGAAGCCGGCGAATTGCTGCGCATCTGCCGTGCGGTGGCGCCGCATGGCATGGAGCTGCTGATCCAGGAATACATTCCGGGCGGTGACGAAGAACATTACGACGTGCATGCCTATATCGACCGCAACGGCCGCTCGCTGGCCACCTACAGCGGCCGCAAATGGCGCATTTATCCGCCGCATGCCGGCAGCGGCTGTTATGTCGAGAGCCTGCATATTCCTGAGCTGGAGGAGCTGGCGCTCGATATTCTGCGCAAGGTTGATTATCGCGGCATCGCCAATATCAATTTCAAGCGCCACAGCCGGACCGGTGCCTACAAGCTGCTGGAAATCAATCCGCGCGTCAGCCAGTGGAATATCCTGGCGGCGCGCTCGGGCGTCAATCTGCCGTGGATTGCCTATCGCGATGTGTGCGGCCTGCTGCCGGAAACACCGCCAGCGCGGCGCACCGGGGTGTTTTATCTGAATGGCAAGAATGATTTGCGAGCATTCCGGGCCTATCACCGCATGGGTGAATGGAGTTTGGGCCGCTATGTCGGCAGCCTGTTGCGGCCCGGCATGGTCTACCAAGCCTGGAGTTGGGCCGATCCGGGGCCGGCGCTGCGCCTGACCGGGGGCTGGCTGGCCACGAAAATTGGCTTGCGGCGGCCATGAGCCCGATGAGCAAAACTCTTTCCTTGCGCTTGGCGGTGATCGGCGCCGGTCCGGTCGGACTGGCCCTGGCGCTGCTGGCGGCGCGGCGCTTCCACCAGGCCCGCATCACCGTCTATGACGCCTTGCCGGCCGAGCATGATGTGGCGCGCGACCCGCGCACGCTGGCGCTGTCGCTCGGCAGCGTGCAGGCGCTGCAGCAGCTGGGCGTCTGGCCGCAGATCGCGCCGCACGCGGCACCGATCGCTGCAGTGCATGTGTCGCAGCAGCAACCGGGCCTGGCGCCGCTGTTCGAACTGTTCGGGCGCAGCAGCGTGCATGAGCCCGAAGTGCTGATCCGCGCCGCCGACGCCGGCGTGCCGCAGCTCGGTGCGGTGGCCAGCTACGGCAGCATCGTGGCCCCCCTGAAAGCTGCCTGGCTGGTTGCCTGTGCCCGCGAGCCGCAACGGCTGCAAGCGCGGCTGGGCGGCAAGGTCACGGCGCTGACGCCGTCGGCGCAGGGTGCCGAGGTGGTGGTGGCGGATGAGGCCACTGCCTACGATCTGGTGGTGGTGGCGGAAGGCGGCGTGTTTGCCGATCAGGCCCGCAAGAGCCTGGCGCACGATTACCGGCAGACCGCTTGGGTCGGCACGCTGGAGCTGCATGGCGGCGAACCCGGCTGGGCCTATGAGCGTTTCACCGCGCAAGGCCCGGTGGCCCTGCTGCCTCTGCCGGCGCTCGGTGCTGCGGGCGCGAGCACGGGCCTGCAGCGCGCCGCGCTGGTCTGGTGTGTGGCACAGGCCGATGATCCCGTGCCCGAGCTGAACGACGCGCAGCGCCTGGCGGTGTTGCAGGCGTTGCTGCCGGCCCAGGTCGGGCGCTTGCGCGCGATCTCCCCGCTCAAATCGTTTGCGCTCGGCTTGAACGCTGAGCGCAGCCTGGTGCGTGGTCGCACGGTGCGCATCGGCAATGCAGCGCAGACCTTGCATCCGGTGGCCGGGCAAGGCCTCAATCTGGGCCTGCGCGACGCGCATGAGTTGCTGCGCCGTCTGGCGCATGAGCCGGATGTCGATCGGGCGCTGGCCAAGGTCGAGTGGCAGCGCGCGCCAGACCGCTGGCTCACCATCGCCAGCACTGATTTCCTGGCGCGCAGCTTCACCTGGCCGCTGCCCGGTCTGGCCACCTTGCGTGGCGCCGGTCTGGCGGTGCTGCAGCATCTGCCGGGACTCAAGTCGGCGCTGGTGCGGCACATGATGTTCGGCCAACGCTGATGCGGCCGGCCTGATCCGGCCCTTGCGCCGGATCTAGTGAGAAACACGCGCGGCGCAATCTCGCGGGTCGCGCTATGCTGCGAAAACTGCAGAAGCACGTAATTCTGGGATAGATCAAACAGTATCCATCTGAGATCAGAGATTGCTATGGGCATACACCCATTTACAGCGCCAGCCGGCACTGCTGAGCCCATCTCGATGCGGCGGTTGGCGGCCGTTCCCACCAACGACACCTCCCTGCCGAATTCCTATGCCATGTGGTCGCCGCATCGGGATTCCCGCGAGGTGGTGCTCTGGAAATCGATGCTGGCGTTTCGCGGTGAACCCTGGCACTGGGTCGATCACCTGGAGCAGGCGCACTGGTATGTGGTCGATGTGTCGCGTGGGGTGCAGCCGGCCTGGACCGAGCAGCTGGCCAAGCGCCATGGCGTCAAGGGGATTGCCCTGGCGCGCCATTGGATCGATCTGCCGGCGCCGTGCTGGACCTTTTTCAAGGTGCCACTCAGCCCTGAGCAGGTGCTGGTCTGGCTGGAGCAGGAAATCAGCCGGCAGCGCCGCCTGCATGCCCCGCTCATGTTGGCTGCGCTGGTGCCGCCGACCCGGCCGCGCTGGGAGGCGAGCGAGTTGCGTCTGACCCGCTGGCCCGATGTGACGCGCTATGGCGATGGTTCGATCGGACTGACGGTGGCGTGCAGCGTGCTGTTGCGCGACTGGACCGCCTATGAAGACATCCTGCCGCTCGTGCCGGATCTGCCGTCACTGCACGCCATGCTGAGCGATGCGCAGCGGCGTGGTTTTCTGTTGGTGGCCGACAAGAAGGCCCATGACCCGGCCCGGCCGGCAGCATCCGCGCCGCCGGTTGCCGCGATCGAGGACGGTCGTTGGAGTTTGCTCAAGCGGATCTGGAAACGTTTCTCATGACGAGCCCCCAACGTCTGACGCTGCTGGGCGATATCGTGCAGCACCGGCTGGCCTTTGTCGGTCCGTTCGGGGTCGGCAAAACCACCGCCTTGCGGGCGGTTTCCGATATTCCGGTCGTCAATACCGATGTCTGGACCCGCGAACGCGTCGCGGGCGATGCCCAGAAAACCCACACCACGGTGGGCTTCGACTATGGCGAGTGGCAGTTTCCAGACGGACTGCGAGTCGGTTTGTGCGGCTTGCCGGGCCAGGCGCGCTTCGGAGCGGTCTGGGATGCCTTGCTGCCGCAGAGCAGTGGCGTGATTCTCTGGCTGTTCGGCAACCAGCCGCACGCGGTCACCGAGATGTGCACCTGGCTGGATGCGATTGCGGCGCGCATGCCGATCACGCGGCTGACGGTGGCGGTGACGCGTTTGCCCCCGGATCATGACGACGAGTTGCTCGATCCCTTTCGCCAGCGCCTGTCCGACTATCACCCGTTGGCGCCAGTGCTGTCGGCCGATCCGCGCAAGGCCGGCGATGTGCGCCAGGCGATTGCAGTGTCGCTGGCATCCCCAAGCGCGCCGATCCTGATGCCGGATTGATGCCGTGCGCAGCAGACGCCGCGCCGGCATCAGCTTTCAACATGTCCAAAGGTGGCAAATGGATTCGGTAGCTCTGGGGCGATATGTGTTGCCGGCGATGGAACGGCTCTCCGGCCGGCTGGCGCATTTGCGCTGCGCAGCCCTGTGCACCGCCGACGGCTTCAACATCTGCTCGATCGGTATCAGCGAAGCCCAGCTGGGCAAGATGGCGGCGCTGGCCGGCTCGCTGCTGACCTTGGGTGATGCCACCCTGAGCAGCCTGAGCAACGACGCCAGCGTGAAGCTCGATCTGCTCACGCTGGAGGCCGGCCAATGGATCACGGTGGCGGTCCGGGTGGTGGCGCCGGGCGAGCCGCTGGTGCTGATGGTCAGCGCCACCCAGACCCCGTTGGGCGTCTTGCACTTGCGCGCGCGCCAGACCGCTGAAGAAATCTCTGCCTTGCTGGGTTGTTCGCCCAGCAGCACCAGCACGACGACGTCCTCACCAACCCACGGAGCACCCAACTCATGAATATCAACATCACCCTGCTGGAACAGACCATCGCGGACTTGTGCAACCTGCTCAAGGATGGTTTGCTCGCCACCGACATCTGGGATCGGGAAACCGGTCTGTCACTGGCCGGCTTCAATGCCCAGCCTGCGGCGGTGGCGTTGTTCACGCAGGTCACCAACGACCTGGCGACGGCGCTCAGCAGCTCGGGCTTTCCGGGTTTGAACCGCTACTACCTGCTGGACCTGGACGGCAACTCGACCGTGCTGATCGTGCAGCACGGCAAGGATCTGCTGCAGGGCATCCTGCTCAACAACAAGAAGGCCAATCTGGGCCTGCTGATTGCCGTGGCGCTGCCGCGCATGCTCGATCTGGTGGTGAAGGCGCGCGAGTAACTCAGCCAGCCGCCAGCACCCGGTGTTGCAGGGCCGGCAGTTGCTGGCGCACTTGGACCAGCACCGCCGGATCCAGCTCGGCCAGCACCACGCCATCGCCTTCGGCCTGCTCGGCCAGCACCCGGCCCCACGGATCGACCAGCATCGAGTGGCCCCAGGTGCGCCGGCCGTTTTCATGCTGGCCGCCCTGCGCGCTGGCCAGCACGTAGCACTGGTTCTCGACCGCGCGGGCGCGCAGCAGCAGCTCCCAGTGCGCCTGGCCGGTCGAATAGGTGAAGGCTGCCGGCACCAGCAGCAGGCTGCAGGGCGGCTGCATCAGCGCGCGGTACAGCTCGGGAAAGCGCAGGTCGTAGCAGACCGACAGCCCGACACGGTGCGCGGCACCAGCACGCGAGTGCAGCTCCAGCGCGACCGGTTGCTGGCCGGCACGCAGCGATGCGGCCTCGTCGTAGCGCTGCTTGCCGTCGTCAAAACGGAACAAGTGGATCTTGTCGTAGCGCGCCGCCAGCTGGCCGTCCGGGCCGTACACCAGGCAGGCGTTCCAGACATGAAACGGGTCGCCGGTCACCGCCAGCGGCAGCGTGCCGCCGACCAGCCAGAGCTGATGCTGCCTGGCCAGGCCGGCCAGACAGCGCTGGATCGGTCCGTCGCCGAGCGGCTCGGCCAGATCAAGCTTGTCGCGCTCCTGCAGGCCCATCAGGCAGAAATATTCCGGCAGCAGCACCAGCTCGGCGCCTTGCGCGGCGGCCTGGGCCACCAGTTCGGTGGCGCGGGCCAGGTTGTCGGCGACACGCGGGGTGGACACCATCTGGATGGCGGCGATCTTCATGGCGGGGCCTTCGGCAGTGTGAGTGGCGCTGATGGTAGGGCGGGCAGGGCGCCGGTGAGGGCTGGCGCGGTCGACTCGTCAGGCCACGGGTCGGGGTTGAGCGCATTGATCTGCGGCTGATCGAAGCGGCCGGTGATGTGAAATTCGCGCGCTACGGCGTCGGCGAGCGGTTTTTGCAGCACCCATTGCCCGAGCAAGGTACCGAGCCCCAACACCGGATTGACCACCGCGTACGCCAGCGCGGCGGTGCCGGCGTTCAGGTCGGGCACCACCCGCACATGCAGATCCTGGCTGCGGCGGCGCAGGTCGGCACTGCCATCGATCACCACGGCCGCTTGCACACCCTGTACTTGCAGGTGTTCGGTGTGTGCCACGCCCTCAACGATGCGCAGGGTGCCGTCGATGCTGTCAAAGCTGAAGCCTTGCTGGGTGATATCGCGGAAATCGAACAGCAGCCGGCGTGGCAGCGACTGCAGGCTGAAGGCGCCGAACAGCCGTGCTGCGCCCGGATCGGCCTGCAGCAGCTGACCACGGCCGAGCGCGATGCGGACCTGGCCGGCCAGGCTGGCCAGATCGGGTGACCAGGGGGCGTCCTGCCAGCTCAGCTGACCGTTCAGGGTGCCCTGGCCGCCGCGCAGCACACCGGCCTGGCCGAACTGCGCCAGCAAGGCGCCGCCGTCATGGAGATTGACCCGCCAGACCAGTGCGGTGCGGCCGGGCGCACTGCCGGCGCGTTCGCTCCACAAGCCGCTGGCGCTCAGTTCGGCAGCCGGGTGGCTCAGCGTCAGCTGGCTGATGCGCCAGTCGGCCGTGGCGCCGGCATGGCTGGCCGCGTCCTGCGCCGGGCCGGCCTGCAGCTCAAGTCGGCCGAGCGCATGGCCTTGCCATTCCAGCGCCTGCACCGCGATGTCGAGCGCTGGCAGCGTGGGCCGGGTCGATGCGGCGTGTGCCGGGGTGTCGGTGCTCTTGCCGTGGCTGGGGCCAGGCTGGGCTGGCTCGGCTGACGGCAGCGTCAAGCGGCTCAGGCGGGCGTGCACTCGCGTGGCAGCGCCAGGCGCGGCCACGCCGGGCAGATCAATGCTCAGCTGGCCGGCCAACTGGTCGGCGCTGAGGTCGGCGTGCCAGCGCTGCGGCCCGGCCTGGGTGTCGCGCTGCAGGCTGGCCTGCACCTGGGTGAGCGCCAGGCCCGGCAGCGCCAGGCGGGCCGTGTGGATGTCGATGTGCTCGGGCAGCAGGCTGGTATCGAGCGTCGCGCTGCCTGTTGCGATGGGTGCTGCGGCAGACGTGACCGGGGTGGCGGGGCTGGGCGGCAGCGTGTCGAACCAGCGCAGCCAGTCGTCCAGCCGGACCTCGGGCCAGCTCACGCTGGCGTGCAGGCCTGCAGCCGGCTGAGGTGCCGGGCTGCCCAGGCCGATGCCGCCGTGCAGCAAGCGGGTCTGGCCGTCACGGTCTTCCTGCAGCCATTGCAGATCCAGCACGGTGCCGAGGCGGACCTGCCACTGCATGCGCGGCGCGTTGCCCGGCCCGGCGCTTTGTGGCTCCAGCTTGACGCTCAAGGGGCGGGCCTCGGCGGCGGTCTTGCCGAGCGGCGCGGGCCAGGCTGCGGCCATGCCGAGCAAGCTGCTGCTGACCTGGATCTCGGGCTGGCCATCCACAAAACCGAGTTCCAGCTGGTAAGGCGCCATGCCGTTGAGCTGGCTGGCGAGCCGGCGCAGCTCATCCGGAATCGCCGGGGCGCTGCGCAGACCGTCGGCGCTGGCGCTGCCGGTGCCGCTGAAATGGAGTCGGCCGTCGCTCTGCAGTCCGCCGCCGAAGTTGAGTCGGCCGCCGAGCGTCTGGGCGCTGGCGTTGCCAAGGCTGAAGCCGGCCTGGCTGAAGTTGATGTCGGCCCGCAGCGCGCTCAGCGCCGGGGTGTCGGGGCGCAGCTGCAGCTCGTTGCCGTCGAGCTGCACCTTGCCGCGCACCTGGCTGTGCAGCAGATCGTCGAACGGCAAGTCGAGCGCCAGTTGCAGCCCGGCCGGGCCGCTGCCGCGCGCCGCGTCCAGTGCGCCGGCCAGCCAGCCGCCCACCGGGCTGGCGTGCACAAAGGCCAGCAGATCAGGCAGCGGGCCATGGCCCTGACCGCTGATCTGCAGCGTCGGGTGCTGGGCAAAGTCGGCGATGCGGCCCTGCACATCCTGCAGCTCGAAGTGGCGGCTGCCGAGCTCGCCCAGCCGTGCGCTGGCGCGGCGCAGCGTCATGCTGTTGCCTTCGAACAGCAGTTCGCCGTGGATGTCAGTGAGCAGCGGCCAAGCCGGCGGCAGGCCGTCCGGCGCCGGCACATAAGCGAGCCGGCCGGCGTCGATCTCGGCCAGCAGCCGGAACTCGCCGCTGCCGGCCCGGCTGTACGGGAAGTCGCGCAGATCACCGCGCACGCGGGCCTCGACCCGGCGCGCTTGGCCCGCCTGCACGGCCTCTTGCACGTAGCGGCGCGTCGCGGCCGGAAGGGCGAGCGGCAGGTAGCGATGCACCTGCACCGCCTCGGCCCGGCTCAGTTGCACCTGCAGGTCGAGCACACCGGGCAGATAGCCCCGGCCGGTGCCGGTGCGCCAGTGGCCATTGAACTCACCGGCGGCGTCGGTGTTGGCAAAACGGGCGCGTGTCACATCGACCTGGACCGCGAGCGGCTCGTTGTCGCGCCGCTGCAGCCGCCAGCGCAGCGGCAGGTCGAGCTGTTGCAGCGCGACGCGGGGCTGCTCGAACACGCCGGGGAATTCGAGCATGCCGTGGTCGAGGTGCAGTTTGGCTTGGCCGCCGCCCGCGTCGAGTGAAAAGCTGAGGCTGGCGTTGTTCAGCCCGGGCCGGCCCGGTGTGGCGCTGGCCAGCAGGGCGGCGGTGACCGGTTGGGCTCGCAGGCCCAGGCCCTGCAGTTCGCCGTCGGCCTGGTAGCTGGTCGGCGTGGCGTACGGGCCGGTCCAGCGGTATTGCAGCGTCTGCAACTGGCCCTGCGGCGCCAGCTCGGTGAGCCACTGCCGTTGTGGCGTGCCCAGCGGCAAGCGGCTGGCGAGCTGGCCAAGCTGGGCCAGATCCAGCCGTGCCAGGCGCAGCTGTCCGCCGCTGACGGCACCCTGGCCGTCGCGGTCGAGCTGCAGACTCAGATCGCTTGCCGGGGTGTCGTGGCCCTCGGCGTCGCGCCACTGCAGCGGCTGCAGGGCGAGCAGGAAGCTGCGGCCCGCGCGGCTCAGATCCAGGTGAGTGCTGAGCCGTTGCAGCGCCAGCGGGGCCAGGTCGGGCTGCCACTGCAGGCGCAGGTTCTGCACCGAGGTGTCTGCCTGCACGCGCTCAAGCCGGCCTTGGGCCAGAGTCAGTTCGGCTTGCAGCGCCAGCTGGCCTTGGTCGATCTGCAGCGGCAGATCGATGTAGCGGCGCAGCTGTTGCAGGTCGGTGCCGGGCAGGCTCAGCGTGAGACTGGCTTGCCAGCGGCGCCAGTCGTCGATCGAGACCAGCCCGGTGCTCGACAGCAGCGGGCGGCTCCAGCCGCCTTGCAGTTGCAGATGGCCATCGCTGTGCTGGCCGTCCGGCGCGTCGGTGCGCCAGTCGGGCGGCAGCACCGCGTCGATCTGCAGCGCATGGCCGAGCGGGCGGCGACGCAGGGTCAGATTCAGCGCGTCCAGGTGCAGCGGCGGGGCGCTGCGTCGCTCGTCGATCCAGTCCAGCCGCGCACCTTGCACCTGCACCAGGCCCTGACGCAGCAGCCACTGCAGCGCGCGCGGCATGTGGCTCGTCGGTGATCCAGCCGGTTCGGTGACGGCTGGTTCGGGCGGGGCGATGGCCAGCCCGGCGACCCAGAGCTGGCCGCTGCGATCCCGCCGCAGCACCAGCTCGGGCGCATCGATCTGCAGCTCGGCGAAGGTCGGCTCCCAGTGTGTCAACGCGCGTGGCAGCAGCGAGCCGGGCACCAGCCGCGCCCGCAGCTGCGCCAGCTGCAGCGCCGGCCGGCCTTCGGCATCGTTGATCTGCAGCTGGCGCAGCGTCAGCGTGGGCGCCCACAGGTCGGATTCGACCTCGATCGTGGCGATCCGCACGGGCAGGCCGAGCGTGTCGCTGCACCAGGTTTCGATCTGTGGTCGCCACAGTTCGAGCCGGGGCAAAATTCCCCATTGCAGCGTTAACCATGCTGCGAGCAGGATACTTGCGCCGCCGGCCAATAGCCCGGCGCACCAGCGCAAGCCGCGCCCAGACAGGCGCAGCAGGCGGGTCCACCAGGCTGGAGACAATGAGACCGAAGGCATGACGATCGTGATAGTCGCCGATAGCGCGACGGGCATAAACCAAAACCCTAACATACCGATGGAGCATCGCCATGGTCGTTGCGTCTGAACTCAGTCCGGATCCGCAGCACCACGAGCCTGCGATATCGCTCCCGGCGCAAGCCGATCACTCCCGTTTTGTGCAGCGCGTGCGGCGCGTCTGTGGTGCTGAGATGCACTTGCTGCCGCCCGGTGCCCCGGAGCGGATCGGCATCGAGCAGACCATCCTGCAACTGCTCGCCAAAGGCCGGGCGCTGGCCACGGCGCTGCGCGTCACGCGCCAACTGGTGCTGGAGCGCCTGGCGGTGCTCGATATCGAGCAGCTGGCACCGGTCGAGCTGATCACCCGCGCCATGACCGAGCTGGCCGAGGTCACGCTGGAGCACGCGCTGGCGGCGGGGCGGGCTGAACAGGCCGAGCGGCATGGCGAACCCCGCGATGAGTTTGGCGCCTCGATCGATCTATGGATCGTCGGCATGGGCAAGCTCGGTTCGCGCGAGCTCAATGTGTCGTCCGACATCGACCTGATCTACGTCTACGCGACCGATGGCTACACCACCGGCCGTGCCGATGGCGGCGGCGTGATCACGGCGCACGAGTATTTTTCGCAGGTGGTGCGCACGGTGCGCGCGCTGATCGGCGATGTCACCGCCGACGGCTTTGTGTTCCGGGTCGATCTGGCGCTGCGCCCGAACGGCAACTCCGGCCCGCCGGTGGTCAGCCTGGCGATGCTGGAAGAGTATTTCCTGGTGCAGGGCCGCGAGTGGGAGCGCTTCGCCTGGCTCAAGAGTCGGGTGGTGGCGCCGCGCGCTGCGGTCGAGTCGGGCCGCGCCAAGGCGCTCGGCGAGGTGGTCTCGCCGTTCGTCTACCGGCGCTATCTCGATTACGGCGTGTTCGAGAGCCTGCGCCAGCTGCACCAGAAGGTGCGTGACGAGGCCAATCGCCGCGCCGCCGGCCGGCCGGAGCGCGCCAATGACGTCAAGCTCTCGCGCGGCGGTATCCGCGAGATCGAGTTCACCGTGCAGCTGCTGCAGGTGGTGCGCGGCGGCCAGTTTCCCGAGATCCGCACCCGCCCGACGCTGAAAGCGCTGCAGCGCCTGGCGGCGGTCGGCCTGATCAAGCCAGAGACGGCCGACAAGCTGGCGGCGGCGTACGTGTTCCTGCGCCGGGTCGAGCACCGCATCCAGTTTCTGGACGACCAGCAAACCCACCAGCTACCGACGTTGGACAGCGACCTGGGCTGGATCGCCGGTTCGATGGGGCTGGTCTGCAGCGAGGATGCCTGCGAGCTGCTCGACCAGCTGTGCGCGCATCGCGAGCTGGTGGCGACCGAATTCGACGCGCTGCTGCACGACGGCCGCACACCGGCGCGGCAGCCCGGCGGCTGCCGCAGCTGTGGCGGGCCGCCGCCGACGCTGGAGGCGCTGGCGCAGTCCGATACCTTGCCGGTCGCGCTGACCGATCGGCTGCGCAGCCTGATCGGGCAACCCAGGGTACTGATGCTGCGCGACGAGGCACGCCAGCGCCTGGCCCGGCTGCTGGCGCGCGCGCTGCGCCAGCGCGAGGCGGTCGGCGAGGCCGCAGTGCTGCGCTTTCTCGACTGGGTCGAGCCGCTGCTGCGGCGTGACAGCTATCTGGCGCTGCTGGCCGAGCGGCCCACCATCCTGGGCCGGCTGCTGCATCTGCTCGGCCAGGCGCGCTGGCCGGTGCGCTATCTGATGCAGCATCCCGGCGTGATCGACGAGCTGGCCGATGCGCGCCTGACACATCAGCGCTTTGATGCCGCCAACTACAGCCGCGACCTGGAGGATCGCCATCAGGCCTGGATGCGTTCCGGCGAGGCCGACGAGGAGTCGCTGCTCGACACGCTGCGCCGCGCCCACCACGCCGAGATCTTCCGCACCCTGGTGCGCGACGTCGAAGGCGAGCTGAGCGTCGAGCAGGTCGCCGATGACCTCTCGGCGCTGGCCGATGCGACGCTGGCGCGCTGTCTCGATTGGGCCTGGCTGCACCTGCGCAAGCGCCACCGCGATCAGCCGCGCTTTGGCGTGATCGCCTACGGCAAGCTGGGTGGCAAGGAGCTCGGCTACGGCAGCGACCTCGATCTGGTGTTCGTCTACGACGACGACGATGACAACGCCCCCGAGATCTACGCTGCCTTTGCGCGCAAGGTCATCACCTGGCTGTCGCTGCGCACGGCGGCCGGGGATCTGTACGAGATCGACACCGCCCTGCGGCCGAACGGCAACTCGGGCCTGCTGGTGACCTCGCTGGCGGCCTACGAGCGCTACCAGCAGCAGCGCGGCAGCAACACCGCCTGGATCTGGGAGCACCAGGCCATCACGCGGGCGCGCTGGTGTGCCGGCTCGGCCGAGCTGGCAGGGCGCTTTGATGCCGTCCGTCGCGCTGTGCTGACGGCTGATCGCGATGCCGATGCGCTGCGCAGCGAGATCCGCACCATGCGCGAGCGCATGCGCCAGGCGCATCCGGAGCGGGCCGGGCGCTATGAGCTGAAGCACTCGGCGGGCGGCATGATCGATGTCGAGTTCGCCGTGCAATGCCTGGTGCTGGCGCACAGCGCGGTGCATCCGCAGCTGCAGGGCAACGTCGGCAACATCGCCTTGCTGTTGCGCGCCGAAGCGGCCGGACTGCTGCCGGTGGGGGTCGGTCAGGCCGCCGCAGATGCTTACCGGGCTTTGCGGCGCGCCCAGCACAGGGCCCGGCTCGACGAGGCCTCGACCAGCCTGGAGCTGAGCAGCCTGGGCGAGCTGGCGCCGCACCGTGAGGCGGTGCGGACCCTGTGG
The DNA here is from genome assembly GCA_041083665.1 of Leptothrix sp. (in: b-proteobacteria). Lineage (GTDB taxonomy): Bacteria > Pseudomonadota > Gammaproteobacteria > Burkholderiales > Burkholderiaceae_C > Sphaerotilus. The sequence continues at coordinate 15,220 of JBFPGZ010000059.1, read as the reverse complement.
CGCTGCGTGTTCGGCTGAATGCGCAGCCGGGGCATCGGTTGGCTGGCGCTGGGGCTGCTGCTGTTGCTGCCCAGCCTGGCGGTGTACCGGGGCGGTGCGCTGGCGACGCGGCTGCTCGACTGGCAATCCGAGCTGCTGCTGTCGCAGCCCTGGCGCTGCTGGAGTGCCGCGTGGGTGCACTGGAGCCGGCTGCATCTGCTGGCCAACACGGCCGGCGCGCTGCTGGTGCTGGCGCTCGGTTGGACCGCGCGGGTGCCGGCCCGGGCCACGCTGGCGTGGGCGCTGGCCTGGCCTCTGACGCATCTGGGCTTGCTGCTGCAGCCGGCGCTGCGGCACTACGGCGGGCTCTCGGGTGTGCTGCACGCCGGGGTGGCGGTGGTGGTGGTGGCGCTGTGCCGCAGCGAAGATCGGCGCGAGCGCCTGATCGGGCTGGCGCTGGGCGCCGGGCTGCTCGCCAAGCTGGTGTCGGAGCGCTTCTGGCTGCTGGAGCTGCGCCATGGCGGCGGCTGGGACATCGCGGTGGTGCCGCTGGCGCATGCCACCGGCACGGCCTGCGGGCTGCTGGCGGCGTGGCTGTGCCTGCCGCAGCGCCGGCCTTGATCAGTCAGTCGCGGCCGCCGTCCAGCAGCGCATCACGCAGCTGCGGGTCGGTCGAGGCGTCGCCGAACCAGATGCGCAGCACGATGGTGAAGAACTCGTCGTCACCGACCGGCGCGCCCTGCGGCTGGCCCTGGATGTAGAAGGTGGTGCCCTTGCCGGGCACGAACTCCATCGCGAAGCTCTCGCCGGGCAGCATCTTGTCCTTGCCGGAGAACACCTCGATCAGCCGGGTCGTCGCCAGGGTATGGCGGTTCATCTGCAGGTTGGAGGTGTTGTCCGACATGCCTCTGAGCAGGAGCCGGCCCAGGTCGGTGCCGGACAGCTCGCGCAGGGCCACGAAGTGCAGTTTCTTGGGCCCGGGCTGCGCCAGCAGCTCGGCCGGCGTTGTGACACGCCGGGTGGTGTAGAGCGCCAGGTCGTACACCTTGAACGCCAGCCGATAGCGGGTGCCCTTGCCGTTGAGCACCAGCCCGGTGCCGCCGACTTCAGTGAAGGGTTCGAACCTGGTGGAAGTCGGCGCACCGACCGCAGCGCCATGGACGATCAGCGCGGCCGCCAGGGCGGGTACGAAGCGCTTGCATGCCGATGAGAACTTGAAGGCCATCGTCTCGTCCTGCGTTCATACGGTCTGAACCCCACACGGAGGCGCGCACTACTTGTGCCGGCCATTCTGCCACCGGAGCGGCGGGCGCGCTTCGCACCCGCCGGGCTTAGATCTCGACCTTCGAGCCCAGCTCGACCACCCGGTTGGCGGGCAGGTTGAGGAAGTCGGCCGCCGCCGTGGCGTTGCGGTGCATGCTGGCGAACAGCTTTTCGCGCCACAGCGACATGCCTTCGCCGATGGTCGGGATGACGATGTCGCGCGACAGGAAGTAGCTGGTGTCCATCGGGTCGAGCGGCACGCCACGGCCCTGCAGCAGCTTGAGCGCTTCAGGCACGTCCGGGTCGTTCTTGAAGCCGAAGTTGAGCATCACCAGCCAGCAGTCGTGGCCGAGCGGCTCCATCTCGATGCGCTGATCGAAGCCGATCCACGGAATGTCGTGATGCCGCACCGTGACGAACAGGTTGTGCTCGTGCAGCACCTTGTTGTGCTTGAGGTTGTGCATCAGCGCGTTCGGCGTCAGGCCCTGCTCGGCCGACAGGAATACCGCCGTGCCGCTGACGCGGATCGGCGGGCTGACAAACACCGCTTCCAGGAAGCTCTTCAGGTCGATGGCCTCGTCGCGCAGGTGCTCGCTCATCATGTGGCGGCCCTCTTTCCAGGTCAGCATCAGGATGAACATGCCGATGCCGATCACGAGCGGGAACCAGCCGCCAGCCACCAGCTTGAGCATGTTGGAGGCGAAGAAGGTGAAGTCGATGACGAAGAAGAAGCCGGTCGCCGCCAGGCACAGCGCCAGCGAATAGTGCCAGCCGTAGCGCAGCACGTAGAAGGTCATGATGGTGGTGATCGTCATGTCCAGCGTCACGGCGATGCCGTAGGCCGAGGCCAGGTTCGACGAGGTCTTGAACAGGCCGACCGCCAGCACGATGAACACGTACAGGCCCCAGTTGACGAAGGGCACATAGATCTGCCCGAGGTCACGCACGGAGGTGTGCTTGATGTGCATGCGCGGCAGCAGGCCGAGCTGGATGGCCTGCTTGGTGACCGAGAACGCTGCCGAGATCAGCGCCTGCGACGCGATCACGGTTGCGCCGGTGGCCAGAATCACCAGCGGCAGCGTGGCCCAGGCCGGCGCCATCAGGAAGAACGGGTTTTCGATCGTGTCGGGATCGGCCAGCAGCATGGCGCCCTGGCCGAAGTAATTCACCACCAGCGCCGGCATCACCAGCCCGTACCAGGCCAGGCGGATCGGCAGCTTGCCGAAGTGGCCCATGTCGGCGTAGAGCGCCTCGCCGCCGGTCACGCACAGCACCACCGCGCCCAGGCCGATGAAGGCTTCCAGCTTGTGATGCGTGAAAAAGCCGATCGCGTAGATCGGGTTGAGCGCTTTGAGCACGTCGGGGTTGTCGGCGATGTGCGGCAGGCCGAGCGCGATCAGCACGAAGAACCACACCAGCGTGATCGGCCCGAAGGCCTTGCCGATGCCGCCGGTGCCGAAGCGCTGCACTGCAAACAGGCCGGTCAGCACGATCAGCGTCAGCGGCACCACATAGGCGTGCAGCGACGGTGCGGCGACTTCCAGACCCTCGACCGCCGACAGCACCGAAATCGCCGGTGTGATGACGCCGTCACCGTAGAAGATGGCGGTGCCGAACAGGCCGACCGCCATCAGCGCTTCGCGCAGACGCGGGCGATCTCGTACCGCGTGAGTGGCCAGCGCCAGCATCGCAATCAAGCCGCCTTCGCCGTTGTTGTCGGCGCGCAGGATCAGGAACACGTACTTGAGCGAGACGATGATGGTCATCGTCCAGAAGATCAGCGACAGCACGCCCAGGACGTTGTCGGCCGTCACCGGCACATGGCCGGTGTGGAAAACTTCCTTGAGCGCATAGAGCGGGCTGGTGCCGATGTCGCCGTACACGACGCCCAGGGCGCCCAGCGTCAGGGCAGCAAGCGCACGAGGCGAGCCATGCAGAGAGGAATCAGAGCTCACGGATCGGGGCATTGGCGCGAACGCCGGCCGAGTTCAAAGCTCCGGATTGTGCGCGCGAGTGGCCGCCTGCGGTCGGTTGCGGGTGTCGGGTCGTGTGTTGCTGCGGTGCCGCAACAACATTGCGGCATCAATCGGCCAGCAAAGCGCCCAGATGGCCGGCTCGGTCAAGGGCGATCAGGTCGTCGCAGCCGCCGACATGATGTTCGCCGATGAAGATCTGCGGCACGGTGCGCTGGCCGGTGATTTCCATCATGCGGGCGCGCTCGGTCGGTTGCAGATCAACGCGGATTTCCTCGATCTGCGCCACGCCGCGTTGCTGCAGCAGAGACTTGGCGCGCACGCAGTAAGGGCAGACCTGCGTGGTGTACATCCGGACGTGTTTCATGATGGCGTGACAGAGCAAACGGTGAGGACTGCGGCGCCGGCTGGCGCCACTGGCCTGGAATTGTCAAGGCAGGCCAGCCGGCCTGCCTGAGGCAATGTGCAAAGCCCTCGGGTGTACTCAGGCAGATTTTTCGGTCGGCAGGCCCGCTTCGCGCCAGCTGGCGTTGCCGCCGGCGAGCACATGCACACGTTCATGACCACGTTGGCGCAGTGCTCCGACTGCGCGCGAGGCGCGAGCACCGGAGGCGCACACCAGCACCAGCGGCAAGGTCTTGTTGCCGGGCAAGTCCTTGCTGGTCGCCACCTGGCCGAGCGGGATGTTGCGGGCGCCCTTGACATGGCCGGCGGCGTATTCGGCCGGTTCGCAGACATCGATCACGATGGCCTTTTCACGGTTGATCAATTGCACCGCTTCATTGGTGGAAACGGCGTCTGCGCCACTGCCTTTCAGGGTTGGCCACAGCAGCAAGCCGCCAGAAGCCAGTGCAGTCACGATCCAGATCCAGTTGTCGAGGAGGAAATTCACGGCATGTGTCGGCAGAGGGCTGCCGCAGGCGGGGTTGTAGAGGGCGCGGATTATAGAATTTGAGGCTTTCCGCGTAGTTTCTCCTTCAATTTACAACCAACCCCGACGGCGCCATCCATGTACAAGCTAGTCCTCATCCGCCACGGCGAATCGACCTGGAATCTCGAAAACCGTTTCACCGGCTGGACCGATGTGGAGCTCACGCCCACGGGTGTCGAGCAAGCCAAGCAGGCTGGTCGGCTGCTCAAGGAGGCTGGCTACGAGTTCGACGTGGCCTACACCTCGGTGCTCAAGCGCGCCATTCACACGCTGAACCACTGTCTCGACAGCATGGATCGCGACTGGCTGCCGGTGGTCAAGGACTGGCGCCTCAATGAGCGCCACTACGGCGGTCTGCAGGGCCTGAACAAGGGCGACATGGCCAAGCAGTACGGCGACGCGCAGGTGCTGGTCTGGCGCCGCAGCTACGACACGCCGCCGCCGGCCCTGGAAGCGACCGACCCGCGCGGCCAGCGCCAGGACGTGCGCTACGCCAAGCTCGACGCCGAACAGATCCCGCTCACCGAGTGCCTGAAGGACACCGTCGCACGCGTGCTGCCGTGCTGGAACGAGGTGCTCGCCCCGGCGATCAAGTCGGGTCAGCGCATCGTGCTGGCGGCACACGGCAACTCGATCCGCGCGCTGGTCAAGTACCTCGACAACATCGGCGATGCCGACATCGTCGGCGTGAACATCCCGAACGGCATTCCGCTCGTCTACGAGCTGGACGCCGATCTCAAGCCGATCAAGAGCTACTACCTGGGCGATGCCGAAGCGGCCGCCAAGGCCGCTGCCGCCGTGGCGAGCCAGGGCAAGGCCTGAGGGTCGCGCTGAGATCAGGAATCAGGACTCGACCGCCATGCCACGTTTTGCCGCCAACCTGAGCTTCCTGTACACGGAGCTGCCGTTCCTGGATCGGTTTGCCGCTGCGGCGGCGGACGGCTTCAAGGCGGTCGAGTACCTGTTTCCGTACGAACACCCGCCCGAGGTGCTGGCCGAACTGCTGCATCGGCACGGCCTGGTGCAGGCGCTGTTCAACCTGCCGCCGGGCGACTGGGCGGCCGGCGAGCGTGGCCTGGCGACGCTGCCGGGCCGCGAGGCCGAGTTTGCCGCCGGGGTCGAGCAGGCGCTGGTCTATGCGCAGGCGCTGAGGTGCCAGCGTCTGCATGCGATGGCTGGCATCGTGCCGGCTGGGGTCGACGCCGAGGCCCTGCGCGCCACCTATGTGGGCAACCTGCGTGCGGCCGCCGCGCGGCTGGCGCCGTTCGGCATCACGCTGCTGATCGAACCGATCAACACGCGCGACATGCCGGGCTACTACCTGAACTACCAGCAGCAGGCACATGAGCTGGTGGCCGAGGTCGGTGCCGCCAATCTGCAGGTGCAGATGGACATCTACCACTGCCAGATCATGGAAGGTGATGTCAGCACCAAGCTGCGCCGCCATCTGGCCGGCATCGGCCATGTGCAGATCGCCAGCGTACCGTTGCGCCAAGAGCCTGGCAGCGGCGAACTCGACGATCGGTATTTGTTCAGATTGCTTGATGAGCTTGGTTATCAAGGCTTCCTGGGCTGCGAATATCGTCCGCGTGCCGGCAGCTCGGCCGGGCTGGATTGGTTTGCAGCTTGGCGCGGTGTGCAATAACGCACGCTTGACCTAAGGCGTTGGTGCGCTGGAAGAAAGCCCGCTGTGCGACCTGTCACGACCCACACGCAGAGAGTGGCGGCAGTGTGTGGAAAGCTTGGTCCAGATCAGGGCTAACCACTTGTCAAGGCGGGTGATCCACCTATTCGCGGGGGTGCTTTGATTACCCCGTGTGGGATGATTGGACACGTACCCTGATGGTGTTTGGCTCCAGCCCCCGCTGCCGCAGAACCGCTTCAAGGCGAGGAATGAACTGGCGCAGTTTCGCTGCGACCCCGGCGTTGGGGGCCAGTAGTGTCCAGCCCTTGTCGTCGGTCGGACCTGCCGTGAGGCAGGCGGCCAAGGCGGGTGGCAGCAGCGGCCGCACGGCATTCATGCGCACGTTGGCTTCGGCCAGGCGCTGATGCAAGCGCCGCAACGGCTCGCAATCGTTCAGCACCTGCTGCAGCGGCAGCGCATCAGGGACGGCTCTAGGAATACCCGATTTCACGCAAGGAGTGTAGCGACAATGGACATCCTGATTACCCATGGCGCCCGCATGCGCTCACTGCACCTGCACCCACTGCAAATCTTTGCATTCGTGTTCAGCCTGCTGCTGCTGCTGCTGGGGCTGTCCGGCGCCATCTACCACTTCGTGTTCCTCAAGGCCGCCCGCGAAGGCTGGCCGATCGTGAGCAACATCACCGGCCTGATGGTGCGTGATGAAGTGGCCCAGCGTGACCGTTTCATGCGCGAAAACCTCGACGCCATGGCGCGCAAGGTCGGTGAAATGCAGGCCAAGCTGGTGCACCTGGATGCGATCGGCTCACGCGTGTCGGGTCTGGCCGGCATCAAGCCTGAGGAGTTGCGCGCCATCGATGCGCCAGCAGCAGCAGCCTCCGGCGCGGCGGTCAAGAGCAGTGCTCTGCCGGTGCCGGTGGGTGGCAGTGGCGGCCCCTACATTCCGCTTGATTCGCCGTCGATGGAGCGCATCAACGAGATGGTGGCCGATATGGAAGCCCAGGCCGAGCACAGCAGTGATGTGTTCATGCTGGTCGAATCGCGGCTGCTGGAGCGCAAGCTGGCATCGCTGGTGATGCCGAGCATCGCGCCGGTGGAGGGTCCGATCGGCTCGGGCTTCGGTTTCCGTTCCGATCCGTTCACCGGCCGTGCTGCGCTGCACACCGGGCTCGATTTCCCGACCCATATCGGCACGCCGATCAACTCGGCGGCGGGCGGCATTGTCCGTTCGGTCGAGACCGATCCGGCCTACGGCCTGATGCTGGAGATCGATCACGGCAACGGTCTGGTGACCCGTTACGCCCACACGTCCAAGATCCTGGTTCGCCCGGGCGAGCTGGTGCGGCGTGGCCAGAACGTGGCACTGGTGGGCAGTACCGGCCGTTCGACCGGCGCACACCTGCACTTCGAGGTGCTGCTTGACGGCGTGCCGCAGAACCCGCAACGCTTCCTGTCGGCCCGAAGTGAGAACCTTGCCGCAGCCCCCATGGATCCGCGTGCCGGCCCGCGTGACAAGGGTCGGCGCGTCAAGGCCAGGTGATAAACTCGATTGGATCTTGACGGCGCGACGAGCGCGCGACGCCCGCCCCCAGTGGCCCAGGCGTTGCAGCACGGCCGGTCGCGCTGTACCTCTCATCCATCGGCGCCGCCGACAGGCCAGTCGGCGGCGTTTTGACGTCTGCCCTGTCCATGTTGCCCAAGCTCCTCACTCAGATTTTCGGCAGCCGCAACGACCGGCTGCTCAAGCAGTACCGGCGTGTGGTCGAGCGTGTCAATGGGCTCGAAGTCCAGTTCGAGAAGCTCAGCGACGACGAGCTGCGTGGCAAGACGCTTGAGTTCCGCCAGCGCGCCAACGGCGGCGAATCGCTCGACGAGCTGTTGCCGGAAGCCTTCGCCGTGGTGCGCGAAGGCAGCAAGCGCGCCCTGAAGATGCGCCACTTCGACGTGCAGCTGATCGGCGGCATGACGCTGCACTACGGCAAGATCGCCGAAATGCGCACCGGCGAAGGCAAGACCCTGATGGCGACGCTGCCGGTCTACCTGAACGCGGTGTCGGGCAAGGGCGTGCACGTCGTGACGGTGAACGACTATCTGGCCCGGCGCGACGCCGAGTGGATGGCCAAGCTGTACAACTTCCTCGGTCTGACGGTGGGCATCAACCTGCCGCAGATGAGCCGCGAGGAAAAACAGGCCGCCTACACCGCCGACATCACCTACGGCACCAACAACGAGTACGGCTTCGATTACCTGCGCGACAACATGGTCTACGAGCTGGCCGATCGGGTCCAGCGCGGCCTGAACTACGCCATCGTCGATGAAGTCGATTCGATCCTGATCGACGAGGCGCGCACGCCGCTCATCATCTCCGGCCAGGCCGAGGACCACACCGAGCTGTACGTGCGCATCAACGCCGTCGTGCCGGCGCTCAAGAAGCAGATCGGCGAGGCCGACCCGCGCACCGGCGAAGGTGTCATCGAGCCGGGCGACTTCACCGCCGACGAGAAGACCCATCAGATCGTGCTGACCGAAGACGGTCACGAAAACGCCGAGCGCCTGCTGGCCCAGGCCGGTCTGCTGGTGGAAGGCGCGTCGCTCTACGACGCCGCCAACATCACGCTGATGCATCACCTGTATGCCGCGCTGCGCGCCAATCACCTCTACCACCGCGACCAGCATTACGTGGTGCAAGAGGGTGAGGTGGTGATCGTCGATGAATTCACCGGCCGCCTGATGACCGGTCGGCGCTGGTCGGACGGTCTGCACCAGGCCGTCGAAGCCAAGGAAGGCGTCGAGATCCAGGCCGAGAACCAGACGCTGGCCTCGATCACGTTCCAGAACTACTTCCGCATGTACGGCAAGCTCGGCGGCATGACCGGCACCGCCGACACCGAGGCCTACGAATTCCAGGAAATCTACGGTCTGGAGACGGTGGTGATTCCGCCGAACCGGCCGACGCAGCGTCGCGACGAGCTCGACCTGGTCTACAAGACCAACCGCGAGAAGTACGAAGCGGTCGTCAAGGACATCCAGGAGTGTTATGAGCGCGGCCAGCCGGTGCTGGTCGGCACCACCTCGATCGAGAACTCCGAGCTGATCAGCTTGCAGCTCGACAAGGCCAAGTTGCCGCATCAGGTGCTCAACGCCAAGCAGCACGCCCGTGAAGCCGAGATCATCGCCCAGGCCGGTCGGCCCAAGATGGTCACGATCGCCACCAACATGGCCGGTCGCGGTACCGACATCGTGCTGGGCGGCAACGTCGAGAAGCAGATCCAGTTCATCGAGGCTGACGCCAGCATTGCCGAGGCCGACAAGGCCGCGCGCATCGAGCAGCTCAAGAGCGAATGGGCCGGCCTGCACGAGCAGGTCAAGACGCTGGGCGGCCTGCGCATCATCGCCACCGAACGCCACGAGAGCCGTCGCATCGACAACCAGCTGCGTGGCCGCTCCGGCCGCCAGGGCGACCCGGGTGCCTCGCGCTTCTACCTGTCGCTGGAAGATCCGCTGATGCGCATCTTCGCCGGTGACCGCGTCAAGGCGATCATGGAACGCCTGAAGATGCCCGACGGCGAGGCCATCGAGGCCGGCATCGTCAGCCGCTCGATCGAGAGCGCGCAGCGCAAGGTCGAGGCGCGCAACTTCGACGTGCGCAAGCAACTGCTCGAATACGACAACGTCTCGAACGACCAGCGCAAGGTCATCTACCAGCAGCGCAACGAGATCCTGGAAGCGTCGGACGTCGATGCCCAGATCACGCACCTGCGCAGCGGCGCGATGAAGGACGTGGTGCGCACCTTCGTGCCGGCCGAGAGCGTCGAAGAGCAGTGGGACTTGCCCGGCCTGGAGAAGACGCTGCGCGACGAGTGGCAGGTCGCGGTGGCCCTGAAGGCGCTGGTCGACAAGAGCGATGCCATCACCGATGACGAACTTGTCAAGGCGGTGATCACCGCCGCCGACGAGCACTTCGCCGCCAAGCTGGCGCTGGTCGGCCAGGAGCAGTTCGCCACCTTCGAACGCATGATCCTGCTGCAATCGATCGACAGCCATTGGCGCGAACATCTGGCGGCGCTCGACTACCTGCGCCAGGGCATCCATCTGCGCGGCTACGCACAGAAGAACCCGAAGCAGGAATACAAGCGCGAAGCCTTCGAGCTGTTCAGCCAGCTGCTTGACATGGTGAAGATGGAAGTCACCCGCGTGCTGATGACGGTGCGCATCCAGAGCCAGGAAGAAGTGGCCCAGGCCGCCAGTGCGATCGAAGAGCGCGCCGAGCATATCAGCAACGTCACCTACACCCATCCGAGCGACGACGGCAGCGTGGTGCAGGAGCCCCAGCTCAGCTCGGCCGCGCTGGCGGCGGCGTCGCTGCGTCGCCCGCCGACGCCGCCCGGCAGCGTGCCGCGCGTCGGCCGCAACGATCCCTGCCCCTGCGGCAGCGGCAAGAAGTACAAGCAGTGCCATGGGCAGCTGAGCTGAGCAGCCGCTAGGGGGACGGTGGCAGGTGAACATCCAAACCCTGCGCCAGTCGCCCGAGCGGCTCGTCACGGCCCGCCTGCTGCTGGAAAAGATCCACCCTGCCCACGCCGAGTTGCTGCGCGCGTCGGTGCTGCGCTCGCGGGTGGATCTGCAATACATCGACTGGGCTCAGGGCGAGTGGGGCTTGGCCCAGGCCCAGCAGTTCTGTCGTGACAGCCGGGATGCGATGGACCACGACGGCCGGGTGCTGACCTACCTGGCGTTCGACACCCGCGCTCAGCCTGCGGCCAGCGGGCCGCTCGGCCTGCTGCAGCGCCCGCGCGGCCTGGCGCACTACGTCGGCCTGCTGGATCTGCACAGCTTTGATTTTTCAGTGCCGTGCTGCCAGATCGGCTACGTCGGCGACAGCGCCGTGCGTGGCATGGGCCTGATGCGCGAGGCCGCGCTGACCCTGATCGCGCAGGCGCACGCCTGGGGCGTGCTGCGCATCGAAGCGCGCTGCGACGCCCGCAACAGCCGCTCGATCCGCTTCTCCGAGAGCCTGGGGCTGCGCCGCGAAGGCCTGCTGCGCCAGGCCGCCCGCGACCCGCGCGGCCTGTTGTGCGACCAGCTCGTGCTGGCCCGGCTGGCGCATGACGCCCTGCCGCGCATGGATTGCCACTGGTGGCCCGACACCATCCCTACAATTTCGTCGCATCCGTCGCTCTGACAGTGTCCCAACCCCCCGCCTGAACCCAGACCATGCCCGTCAATCTTTCCGCTCCCAATCCTCTCGACCTGCACCCGGTCGCCGGTGTGCAGCTCGGCATCACGATGGCCGGCGTGCGCAAGGCCAACCGGCGTGACCTGAGCGTCATCCTGCTGGCCGCTGGCTCCAGCGTGGCCGGCGTGTTCACCAAGAACCGCTTCTGCGCCGCGCCGGTGCAAATTTGCCGCGACCACCTGGCCGCCAGCCCGAGCAAGCGCGCCATCGTCATCAACACCGGCAACGCCAACGCCGGCACCGGTGACGACGGCCTGGTGCGCGCGCGCGCCGTCTGCGTCGCACTGGCGCAGCAGCTCAACCTGGCGCCCGAAGAAGTGCTGCCGTTCTCGACCGGCGTGATCATGGAGACGCTGCCGAGCGATCGCATCCAGGCCGGCCTGCCCGCCGCCATCGCCGATGCCAAGGCCGACAACTGGGCGGTGGCCGCCGAAGCCATCATGACCACCGACACGCTGCCCAAGGCCGCCTCGCGCCAGCTGCAGATCGGCGGCAAGACCGTGACGGTGACCGGCATCAGCAAGGGCGCCGGCATGATCCGCCCCAACATGGCGACCATGCTCGGCTTCGTCGCCACCGACGCCGCCATCGACCCCGCGCTGCTGCAGCCGCTGGTGAAGGAAGCGGCCGATCGCAGCTTCAACCGCATCACGATCGACGGCGACACCTCGACCAACGACAGCTTCGTGCTGATCGCGACGCATCAGGCCGGCAACGAGACCATCACCGCGCTTGATTCGGCCGACGGCGTGCTGCTGCGCGAAGCGGTGATCGCCGTGTCGCAGCAGCTGGCGCAAGCCATCGTGCGCGACGGCGAGGGCGCCACCAAGTTCATCGCCATCACCATCGAAGGCGGTCGCACCGAGGCCGAGTGCCTGCAGGCCGCCTACGCCATCGCGCATTCGCCGCTGGTCAAGACGGCGTTCTTTGCCAGCGACCCGAACCTGGGCCGCATCCTGGCGGCGGTCGGCTACGCCGGCATCGACGATCTGGACCAGACTCTCATCGACCTGCACCTCGACGACGTCCACATCGTGCACCAGGGCGGCCGCCGCGCCGAGTACCGCGAGGAAGACGGCCAGCGCGTCATGAAGCAGAGCGAGATCAACGTGCGCGTCGGGCTGAACCGTGGCGCCGCCGTGGCCACCGTCTGGACCTGCGACCTCTCGCACGACTACGTCACCATCAACGCCGACTACCGCAGCTGACATTGCGGCCATTCAGACGGGGGGCTGGTCCGCGCCCCCGGTCTGACTACACTGCCCACAGCAGGAAGCTGGCGCCGACCCGGGCCGGCTTCGCAGGCAATCTCGGTTGACGAGGAGTTGCATGATGGGCGATACAGCGTATCCGGTTTGTCTGGCGGCCCCCCAACAGGTCGGCCAAGCTCGGCGGGCACTGATTCTGTCGGGCAGCGCCGCGCGCCCGTCCTATCAGGTCGGCAGTTTGCTGGCGCTGCAGGAACAGGGCCTGACATTCCAGCTCATGAACGGCACATCGGGCGGCAGCCTGAATATGTCGATGCTGCTCTCCGGCCTTGCTCCTGCTGACATGGCGCAACGCTGGCGTGAGTTGAAAATCCACACCTCCATGGCCTTCTCGCCCATGAAGGAGTATCTGAAAGCGAACCCGCTCGAATCGCTCAGCGATGGCATCAGTTTCAAGGAAAAGGTGCTGCCGCAGCTCGGGATTGATTTTGAGCGCATCCATGCCGTCTCGGTGGTGCAGGCCGGCTACAACCTGCTCGATTATGGTGACAAAGCGGTTGAGGTGATTTCGCATTCAGCCATCAACGCTGATCTGCTGATTGCCGGCATGTCGCTGCCGGGCGTGGTGGCACCGCTGCATCTGGGCGGCAAGGTTTATCTGGACAGCGGTTTTGTGCAGGATGCCAATCTGAGCGAGGCGGTGCGGCAGGGCGCCGAAGAGCTTTGGGTGTTGTGGGGTTTGGGCAATACCAGCGCATATCGAAGCGACCCGCTGCACCTGTACCTGCAGATGCTGGAAACCAGCGCCAATACCGCCCTGAATCAGCAACTGGCCGCCATCCGCGAACTCAATCAGCGCATTGCCGGCGGTGACAGCCCGTATGGCCAGCGTCGCCAGATTCAGGTGCACATCATCAAGCCGGATTACCCGTTGCCGCTCGATGCCGAGTTGCATCAAGGCCATATCGACCACCACAACTTGATCGATATGGGCTATGCCGATGCCAAGCAGTATCTTGCACAGCTTTCGGAGGCACCTGGCGGTGCTACGGCGCTGAACGCCAAAAACCCGACCTCAATGCCCAATCCGGTGCCGGGTGTGCGGCTGCAACTCAGGTTCGTGGGCGAACTGGTCTTGCTGGACAGCGGTACGCACCATGCCAGCCAATTGAATCTGTGCCTGCATGTGCACGATCTGGAGCAATTCATCGATGCGGTTGAGCCCAATGCACGCCTGACCGGCCATCTTCAGACCACCGCCCTGAATACCAGCGTGACGCCCATCCATGCGGGGCAGTACATGCTGACTATTCTGTCGGGCGGCGCTCGGCGCGGTATCTATCAGATGAACATCCCGCACGGCGACAAAACCATCGTGCTGGTGGCAGAGCAGATTCTGCGCGATGCGCAAAGGCACGATTTCTGGAAAGATCTGTCCACCCTGACGGTGCGTTTGTATGACGGTGATGCACCCTGGGCCACCGGCGATCTGCACTTGTCGATGCCGGACCTGAAAACCTGGCTGGGCAGCATTCACGCCACCGAAACCCATTCGATGGCAGAAAGCGTCAAAACCGTCGGCCGCTACACCAAGTTCTTCCTGGGTGAGCTGTCGGCGGCGTATGGCTGGCACAGCTGAGCTGTGCCAGCGAGCGATCAGAACTGATAAGTCAGGCTGGCCGATGAATAGTAATTCGACGTCCGTTCGGCTAACGGACTGCGCGCCGCATCGCCGCGCAGATGCCGCGCCTCCAGATTACCGACGATCGCCCAGCTTTTGCTCAAGTCCACCGACCAGAGCAATCCGATGCTGCTGAATAACCAGCCGCTACCGGCCGTGTAACCAGGCAGGCCGCTGCTGGCCGATTGCTGCGGGGTGACTGCATAAGACGCACGGGTCGCTTTGTCATTGGCCCATGTGGCTTGCGTGAACAAACCTGCGGAGAACGGTCCGCTTTGGAAAATGCCAGCCGTGAGACGCATATCTGCCTGCGCACCCCGATCCGTATCAGTATGCTGCCGAGTCCGCACCAGCAATGCGACAGGCATCGGGCCGAACTTGTGGTCGTATTCAAGATGCAGCCCGACTGATCCGCCGATCTTGAGATCAGGAATCGCATGAGCTTTCAAAAACTCGGATTCATTCGCATCGCGACCCGGTTCAAACGCCAGTTGAGCACCGGCGTGCAGCCCCGGCGCCAGCTCCAACCGTGCACCGCCCTCAAGCACACCTTGGGTGGATCGCACAAACCAAGGCTGACCAAAATATCGAACGACCGGCACAACATCCAGCTTTTGCGATGCTGAGCCGTCATACGCGGGACGCGAGCGCAGCCCGGCTCCGAGCAGTGATTCACTGCTGACTTCTGCAAAGCCAGCCAGCGGCAGGCTCAACCCCAGCGCCAACACCGCGAGTTTGATTTGAGTGGGGATCGGTTGAAACGAAAGCATGTGGCCTCCTGTGCTATGGCTCGATACATTCTAGTCTAATTTGCTGGGAATGCTCGGTGAATGGGTGGATCGGCCATGAGGCCTTATTTATCCGCTACCTATCCGGCAGTTCACAAGCAAAATCAAGTTCACAGTACGGGCATTGGTTTCTGAGCTACCTATCCGGCAGTTCAACCACCTGCGCTGTGTCGATCCGCTGGGCGCCTTTTCTGAGCTACCTATCCGGCAGTTCAATCAAGATGCTGTTCAAGGGGTAAGCCATGGGCTTTCTGAGCTACCTATCCGGCAGTTCAAATCTGCCCGCCGTTCTCGATTGACCTGATTGATTTCTGAGCTACCTATCCGGCAGTTCAATCGATGGCCAGCACGGCATCCACATAGCTGCGTTTCTGAGCTACCTATCCGGCAGTTCAAGCGGGGTCAGGTTGGGCGACCCGGTGCCGTACTTTTCTGAGCTACCTATCCGGCAGTTCAACCACCCAGGCTGTGACCTGCAGCGTGTTCCGGTTTCTGAGCTACCTATCCGGCAGTTCA
>JBFPGZ010000006.1:0-214224 GCA_041083665.1 Leptothrix sp. (in: b-proteobacteria) | reverse complement strand
TACTCTCCTCGGTGCTCCTGCACCAGGCGCACTGCGCGCTCACGCACCTCGGGTGAGAACTTGTTCGTCTTGTTCATGGCTCCATCTTCTCAAGGGTTGGAGCCTCCTCAATTCCCGGGGCGGTTCATCGCAGAGATATCTGCAAGCGAGAAACGCATGGCAGTCGAGCGAACGTTGAAGCCCATCCACGGCAAGAATCCGGTCGGAGTGAAATGGTCACCTGATGGGAAGTGGATCGCCTATGGCTACCTGGACACGCCATCGGTTACGCTGGCGTCCGCCGCAAAAGGAGAACAAACCGAGCTACCCGCCACCAAGCTCGCACTGGCTTATTTCAACGGGCCAAATACTATGGCGATTCTTGCATGGGCTCCAGACTCCAAAACCTTGTTAAGCACAGGCACCATGGGATCCAAGTTCTTGAAGCCCACAGTCATCCGCAAGTGGAGTGTTGGACCCAAGCCAACCTTCGAGGACGACGACTCGACCACCGGTAAGGACCGCAAGCTGGCTATCAACAACTTGGTCGCCACAGCCCTAGGCTTCGCCTTCGTTTCTGACGACGCCATTGGCTTTTATGAGGATGGACGATTCCGCGTGATGGAACCGTTGTCGGGGCTTCGCGGCAACCTCAGCATCGACAACACCGCAGATGGGTTCACCTTCTATTTCTGGTATCCAGCGCCGGACCAACTGCTGGGTGATCGTTATGTATTCGATGCAATCAAACGCACACTACTACCTGAGCAGCGAGAACTCCCTGCATCGTTCCACAAGCTTGAGAAAGCACCTGGAATGGACAACATTGGCCTGCTGAGCGACAACCCGATCCTCAACGGCATTCGGCTGGAAGTCGACGGTCGCCCAGGTGCCTACACATTCTCCGCCGATGGACAAACCCTGCTGCTTGGCACCAGCTACTCGCTTTACAGATTCGATCGCAACGGAGGGAAGCTTTGGCGTGTGCCTGTTCCGGCACGGGCTACTGCCCTCAACACCTCACGCGATGGCCGATTGGTGTTGCTGGTGCTTGATGACGGCACGCTGCGGTGGCACCGCTTGCTCGATGGCAAGGAAATGCTCGCCTTCTACGCGTTGAACGACCACAGGAGTTGGGCTATGTGGACGCCTGAAGGCTACTTCGACACCTCGGAGTCTGGCGAGCTGATTCTTTACGAAGGCGTGACTCGTGCCGACGGGTTGATGGATGCCGAGCCGATGTCCATTTCCTCTCCCTTGCGCAGGCCAGACAAAATAGACGAAGCCCTGACGAAGGTGCAAGTCATTGGAGAAGCCATCCCAATACCCTCTCGGCCTTGATCGACTCGACCCGGTTCCACGGACGGTTTGGGACGCCCTGCCCTATAGCGGTCCGTCGTGAACGCCCGCTTTTGGCCGATAGCTGACCTTACGTTCTGCGGGAAGGCAGTCAAAAAAGCGCCTACAAATAAAAAGGCCGCCTTGCGGCGGCCCTCGATGGCGTCAGGCCGGGGGTGCCGGCCTGGGGCAACGGGCGATCAGCCGGCTGCGCGCTTGGTCAGGATCTCGAACGCCGGCAGGGTCTTGCCTTCCAGCACTTCCAGGAAGGCGCCGCCGCCGGTGCTGATGTAGCTCACGTCCTTTTCGATGCCGTACTTGGCGATCGCGGCCAGGGTGTCGCCACCGCCGGCAATCGAGAAGGCGTCGCTGGCGGCAATCGCGCGGGCGATGGTTTCGGTGCCGTGGGCGAAGGCGTCGAACTCGAACACGCCGACCGGGCCGTTCCAGACGATGGTACCGGCGGCCTTGAGCTGCTCGGCCAGGATGGCGGCGGTCTGCGGGCCGATGTCCAGGATCAGGTCGTCGTCGGCGACGTCGGTGGCGGCCTTGACGGTCGCTTCGGCAGTCGGCGAGAAGGTCTTGGCGCAAACCACATCGACAGGGATCGGCACGGCGGCGCCGCGTGCCTTCATGGCCTCGATCACGGCGGTGGCTTCAGCCAGCAGATCGGGTTCGGCCAGGCTCTTGCCGATCTTCAGGCCGGCGGCCAGCATGAAGGTGTTGGCAATGCCGCCGCCGACGATCAGGCCGTCCACGTTGGCGGACAGCGCCTTCAGGATGGTCAGCTTGGTCGAGACCTTCGAGCCGGCCACGATGGCGACCAGCGGGCGCTTCGGGTTGGCCAGCGCCTTGCTGATGGCGTCGATCTCGGCGGCCAGCAGCGGGCCGGCGCAAGCGATCGGCGCGAACTGGGCGATGCCGTAGGTGCTGGCTTCAGCGCGGTGCGCGGTGCCAAAGGCGTCGTGCACAAAGATGTCGCACAGCGCCGCCATCTTCTTTGCCAGGTCTTCCTTGTTCTTCTTCTCGCCCTTGTTGAGGCGGCAGTTTTCCAGCATGACGAGCTGGCCGGGTGCCACTTCGACGCCATCGGTCCAGTTGGCCACGACCGGGATCTCGCGGCCCATCAGCTCGCCCATGCGCTTGGCGACGGGCGCCAGGCTGTCTTCGGGCTTGAACTCGCCTTCGGTCGGGCGGCCCAGGTGGCTGGTGACCATCACGGCGGCGCCAGCCTTCAGGGCCATCTCGATGCAGGGGATCGAGGCGCGGATGCGGGTGTCTTCGGTGATGTGGCCGGCGTCGTCCTGCGGCACGTTCAGGTCAGCGCGGATGAAGACGCGCTTGCCAGCCACTTGGCCGGCGGCGATCAGATCGGAGAGACGGTTGATTTTCATAGGACGGTTGTTGTCGAGTGGAACAGGAAAAAAACAGCAAACTATGACGCAATCCGGGCCGCTTTTGCCAGCCCCTCACCAGCCCCACAGAATGCGCAGCGGCAGGAATACCGCCATGCCGGTCACGATGGTGCCCAGGATGCCGCGCTGCCAGAAGAACCAGGCCAGCGCGGCGGCGGTGCCGATCAGGCGCGCGTCGGCCAGCGTGTGCACCAGATGGCCTTGCGTCAGCACGATCTCGGGCACGACGATGGCGGTCAGCGCGGCCAGCGGCGCGTAACGCAGCGCGCGCCGGGCCCAGGCCGGCAGCGGCAGTTCGCGGTCCGGCAGCATGAAAAAGGCCCGCGTCAGCACGGTGATGCCGGCCAGACCGACGATCGCCAGCACGGTGGGCCAGAAACCGAGACCGTTCATGCTGGCTCCTTGTGCGCGCCGGGGCTCGGGTGGCGCCACAAGCGCGGTTGCTCCATCAGCAGGCCGGCCGCCACCGCAGCCGCCACCGCAACGATGATGTGCAGCTTGTACGGCAAGGCGTAGGCGGCCACCGCCGCCAGCGCCGCCACCGCGCCGCAGACCCAGGTGGCCCGATCGACCAGCATCGACGCCGTCATGCCCAGCAGCGCCAGCACGCCGGCAAAGCCCAGGCCCCACTGCGGCGGAATCGCATCGGCCAGCACGATGCCGGCCAGCGACGGCAGCTGCCAGCCAAGCCAGAGCACCAGCACGCCGCCGGCAAAGTACGGCACCTGGCCGGCCTGCGGCTGCGGCTCGGGCCAGCGGCGCAGGAACACGGCGTAGTTCATGTCGGCGGCGAAGAAGCCCAAGGTCACGCGCTGCCAGCGCGGCAGGCGGCCGAAGTACCAGCGCCACTGCGCGCTGTAGATCACGAAGCGCAGGTTCACCGCAAAGGCGGTCAGCCAGATCACCCAGAGCGGCGCGCCGACGGCGATGAGCGGCAAGGCGGCCAGTTGCGAGCTGCCGGCGTAGACCAGCAGCGACATCAGCAGCGCGAGCGGCACGTCCAGCCCGCTCTTGACCATCGCCACGCCCGTCACCAGCCCCCAGGCGGCGATGCCGGGCAGCATCGGCAGCATCTCGCGCAGGCCACGGCGGAATTCAGGGTGATCGACCAGGCCACGCCAGCGCGGCGAGCCGGAGACGGCAGAAACGGGCATGGCGCGGATTGTCCCATCGCCGGACGCCGACGCTGCCGCAGCATGTCAATGGGTCGAGCCGTGCTTGGGCTTGGCCGGCTTTTCTTCGGGCGCAGCGCTGCTCGACTCGGCGTCCTCGGCTGGCGGCGCGGACGCCGCGCCCGGCACCTTGCGCGGAATCACCGGCACGATGCCCTCGATCTTGTTCTCGCGCATGTATTCGTCGAACTCGCGCCAGCCGGCAAACACCGCCGCCTTCTGCGCCTTCGGGTTCAGCGTGTAGCAGTCCTCGATGGCGCGCATGGCGTGGCGGCAGGCGCTGCCGATCGCCTTGCCCTCGGCCTCCTTGCGCGCCGCCGTGGTGGTGCCCGACTCGATGCCGAGCTGATCACAGCCCGCCAGCAACCAGGCGGAGGCAAGAATCAGAGGCAGGGTGAAGGCGCGCATGACGGTCATCGGTTGAGCTTGCCGCTGCTATCGACCGCTGCGCCCCTGAACTTGAGCAATCTGGCAAAACTGCGTGGCGCCAGGCACAGACCCAACGCTGCCAGCCCGCTCAGTTCGCCAGACGTTCGCCCACGGCGATCGGGCACGCGGCCAGGAACTCGCGCACGCCCAGGCGCCGGCCGCCGGGCCGCTGCAGCTGGGTCAGCGCCAAGGCGCCTTCGCCGCAAGCCACCACCAAGCCGGCCGGGCCGGCCGACAGCACCTCGCCAGGCGCACCGCTGCTCGCCACCGCCTGCGCGGCCCAGGCCTTGATCACTTCGCTCTGGCGGCTGAAGTTGGCGCCCGGAAACGGATCAAACGCTCGCACCCGCCGCGCCAGCTCCAACGCCGGGCGTTGCCAGTCGAGCGGCGCCTCGGCCTTTTCGATCTTGTGCGCGTAGGTCACACCCTCAGCGGGCTGCCTGGTGGCCGGCAGCGCGCCACGGCTCAACTGGTCGAGCGCAGTGACGATCATCCGCGCGCCCAGCTCGGCCAGCCGGTCGTGCAGCGTCGCGGTGGTGTCGTCGGGCCGGATGGCTTCGCGCTCGATCAGCAGCATGTCGCCGGTGTCGAGCCCCTCGTCCATCTGCATGATGGTGATGCCGGTCTCGCCGTCACCGGCTTCGATGGCACGGTGGATCGGCGCCGCACCGCGCCAGCGCGGCAGCAGCGACCCATGGATGTTCAGGCAACCCAGGCGTGGCAGCTCAAGCACCCAGGCCGGCAGGATCAGGCCGTAGGCGGCCACCACCAGCACGTCAGGCGCGGCAGCTTCAAGGGCGGCCCGCGCGGCGGCTGCCTCGTCAGGATATTTGCCGTCCAGGCGCAGGCTGCGCGGCTGGGCCAGCGCAAAGCCCTGCTCCAGCGCGTACTGCTTGACCGGCGAGGGCTGCAGCTTCATGCCTCGGCCAGCCGGCCGATCCGGCTGGGTCAGCACCAGCGGCACGGGGTAGCCGGCGGCGGCGATGCGTTCCAGCGCCGCGCGGGCGAACTCGGGCGTGCCGGCGTAGGCGATCGTCAGCGGGCGGCTCATGCGCCCTCCTCTTCGTCACGGGTGCGCTTTTGCAGCTTGCTCTTGATTCGGTTGCGCTTGAGCGGCGAGAGGTAATCGACAAACACCTTGCCGAGCAGATGGTCCATCTCGTGCTGCACGCACACGGCCAGCAGGCCGTCGGCCTCGAATTGATAGGGCTGGCCGTCGCGGTCGAGTGCGCGCACCGACACTTGCGCATGGCGCGGCACCTTGTCGTAGATCTGCGGCACCGACAGGCAGCCCTCGTCGCCGACGAGGATGTCATTGCTGACGGCAAGAATGGCCGGGTTGATCAGCACGCGCGGCTCCTTGCGGTCTTCGGAGGCATCGATCACGATGATCCGCTCGTGCACATCGACCTGGGTCGCGGCCAGACCGATGCCTTGCGCGGCGTACATGGTCTCGAACATGTCATCCACCAACTGGCGGATGCGGTCATCGACCACGGCGACCGGCTTGGCAATCTTGTGCAGGCGCACATCGGGGTAGCGAAGAATGGAAAGCTTGCTCATCATGCACGGTCGCCGCGAGCGGTCTCGGGCGGGTCTTGTTGTGGATCGGGCGCAACGGCCTGCGGGCCTGCCGAGTTGGTCAGCGCTCCAGACAGAACGGGGCCAACTCGGGGGCGTGACCCGGTTTCATTGCGATATCAAGGGTTTAGGGGCAGAATTTACCAAGCCGAATGAAGATTTTCTCGCATGCTGGTCGCATTTGCCGCCGACATTGCATCAACCCTCAAGCGCCAGCCGTTTCGGTGCGGGGCGCCGCCGGAGACCTGGTTCATGATTCTTTCCCGCCGCCCCACGGGCCATCACTCACGTCATTCGGCGCTGAGATCGGGCGTGCTGGGCATTGCCTTGCTGGCCGCTGGCCTGTGCGCCGCCCACGCCGCTCCCAATTATCCGATCACCGCCGGTCAACGCGGTACCGCTCGCCAAGTGGCAGAAGCGGGTGTGCCGATCTCGGAGCTGGCGCCTGACGCCCCGGAGCGCTACACCGTCAAGCACGGCGACACGCTCTGGGACATCTCCAAGCTGTTCCTGCGCAGCCCCTGGCACTGGCCCGAACTCTGGGGCATGAACCTGGAGCAGATCCGCAACCCGCACCTGATCTACCCAGGCCAGGTGCTGGTGCTGGTGCGCGGCAGCAACGGTCGCGCCCTGCTGCAGGCGGGTGAGGTACCGGGGTCCGTCGATGCGACGGGCCGCCTGTCGCCACGGGCACGTTCCACGGGCCTGGATCTGAGCGCCATCAGCGCGGTGCCGCTGCACCTGATCAAGCAGTTTCTGACCGATGCCGTGGTGCTCGACACCAATGAGCTGGACAGCGCCCCGCGCATCGTCGCAGGCCGCGACGATCGGGTGCTGCTGGGCCGTGGCGACACCGCCTATGTGCGTGGCGAGCTGGTCGAACGCAAGAACTGGCGCGTCTTCCGTGAAGCGCATCCGCTGCAGGATCCCGACAGCCATGAAATCCTCGGCTACGAGGCCGTCTATGTGGGCACCGCCGAATATGTGCGGCGCGGCGAAGTGCGCCGCCTGGACGCTGACCACCAGGAGATCGTGCCGGCCAGCTTCCTGCTGACCGACCTGCGCCAGGAAGCCGGCCAAGGCGATCGGCTCGCGCCCGCTACGCCCAATGACGACAGCCCCTACGTCCCCCATGCCCCGGCACAGCCGATCGCTGGTCGGGTGATCTCGGTTTATGGCGATGCGCTGTCAGCCGGACAGAACCAGATCGTCGCGCTCAACAAGGGTCGGCGTGACGGCATGGAGCGCGGTCATGTCATGGCCGTGGTGCGCGCGGGCGAACCGATGATCGATCGCAGCGATCCGCTGCGCGCCGAGCTCCGGCTGCCGGATGAACGCAACGGCCATCTGTTTGTGTTCCGCATCTTCGAGCGCGTGTCCTACGCGCTGATCCTGTCGGCGCAGACACCTGTCAGGGCCGGCGACCGTTTCGTCGAGCCCTGAGCCAACCCCTTGCGACAGCAGCGGTCCGGATGAGCACCACCGCAGCACCGGCGTCGGACGGTCTGTCGTCCGACGAATTGATCGCTTGGCTGCGCCTGCTCGAAACGCCCGGCATCGGCCGCGCAAGCGCTCGCAAGCTGCTGGCGGCGCTGGGCAGCCCGCAAGCGATCTTCGATGCACCGACCGCCGCATGGAACGAGCTGCTCGGCCACAAGCTGGCCCAGCAGCTCGCTCAGCCACCCGCCGAGTTGCCGGCCCTGATTGAGCGCACGCAGACCTGGCTGACCCAAGCTGACGACGCGCCCGGGACCCGCGCGATCCTGGCCTTGGGAGACGCACGCTACCCGGCACGGCTGCTGGAGACGCCGGACCCGCCCTTGCTGCTCTACGCCTGCGGCCGGCTCGAACGCCTTGGCGCTCCGGCCGTGGCAGTGGTGGGCAGCCGCAATCCCTCGGCACAAGGGGCTGAAAACGCCCGCGTGTTTGCCTGCGCGCTCAGCCAGGCCGGGTTGGCGGTCGTGTCAGGTCTGGCCGAAGGCATCGACGGCGCCGCCCATGAAGGCGCCCTGCTCGGCTGGGGCGGCACCATCGCCGTGGTCGGCACCGGACTGGACCGGGTCTATCCCAGACGACATCGCGATCTGGCACACCAGATCGTCAAGCAAGGACTGCTGCTGAGCGAGTTTCCGCTCGGCACCGCCCCGCTGGCGCCGAACTTTCCGCAGCGCAACCGCATCATCGCCGGGCTGAGCCTGGGCACGCTGGTGGTCGAAGCGGCGCTGCAGTCCGGCTCGCTGATCAGCGCCCGACTCGCCGCCGAATACGGCCGCGAGGTGTTTGCAATTCCGGGCTCGATCCACAGCCCGCAATCGAAGGGCTGCCACGCGCTGATCAAGCAAGGCGCCAAGCTGGTTGAAAGCACCCAGGACATCCTGGAAGAGCTGAAACTGGCCGCGCCCGCCCAGCCGGCCAGCACCGAGTCGGCGCTGCCCACTGGCACCGGGCGCCGCTACCGCAAAACCGATCCACCGCCCAAGCTGGCGCCGCCGCAGACCGAGCACCTGTTCGCGCCTGACACTGACCGCACCGACAAGGACCAGCAGATCTTGCAGGCGCTCGGCTTCGGACCGGCCACGCTGGACGCTTTGCAGGCTCGCACGGGCTGGTCCACCTCGGATCTCAGCGTGCATTTATTGACCCTGGAATTGAGCGGCGAGGTCGAAAGATTGCCCGGCCAGTTGTTCCAGCGCTGCGCCCGCGCCTGATCCCCAGACTGGGCGAAAGGCGCGTGCAGAACGCACGAACAAGCCTGCAGCGCTCAGGTATAGTGGATTTATGTTCGACGTGCTCGTGTACCTCTACGAAAACTACTGGCGTCCGGACGCCTGTCCGGATCACGACCAGTTGTCCAAAAAACTCACTGCAGTCGGCTTCGAGACTGAAGAAATCCAGGATGCCCTGAGCTGGCTTGATGGTCTGACCGAAACGGCCGAGTCTCATGCCGGCGTACAAAGTGAGCATGCACTGCGCGTCTACACCGCCGCAGAACATGCTCATCTGGGCACCGCCTCGATCGCTTTTCTCAGCTTTCTGGAATCGGCCGGCGTCTTGCCTGCAGCGATGCGCGAGATCGTGGTCGATCGCGCCATGGCGACTGATGAGAGTCCGCTGCCGCTCGACGACCTCAAAATCATCGTGCTGATGGTGTTCTGGAGCCTGGGCGAAGAGCCGGATGCGCTGATTCTTGACGAGCTGTTCGTCGACGCCGAAGACCGGCTGATTCACTGAACACAGGTCGATCTGGCACCCCAAGGCGCCCACTGTGGCGCCTTTGTTGTCTGCAAACGACGTGATCAGGCCCGAGGCGGGCGGGCCGGCAGATCAGTGCAACAAGCGGGTCGGATCGGCGTCCAGCTTGGCCAGCGCGTCACGCGTGGCTCGCACGGTGAGCGACTCTTCCTCGGCCGGTACCATCAAGCCAGCTTGCAGGAAGGCCGCCAGACGGTGCTGCTGGAACATGATGCCGCGACCCTGCGGTGTCACGAACAGGCTGAGCTGCTTGCGCATGCCCTGCCAAGCCAGCTGCACCGGCTCGACGCTGTCGCGGTAGTCGAGCTTGAACCAGTTGCCCACTTGCAGATCGCGCGCCCAGGCGATCATGGCCGGCGTCGGCATCGAGCCCCCTTCAGCCACCACTTCGAGTCCGGACGATTCGTGGCCGGACAGATCGCGCACCATCGACTCGTCGATCTCGAAGTTATCCACGTCGGGCATCAGGTCTTCGAGGGTTTCGAGCTGCATCATCAGCTCGTTGAGGCGCTCGCTCGGAATCGTCGCGGTGCGGGCTGAAAACGCTGCTGCCAGCGAGTTGTTGAGCGCCTGGATGTATTCGTTCTGCTTCGGTACCGGCACACCCGCTGAAGCCATGCCCTCGCGCAGCAGCTTGAGCAGCGGCGGCAGGCGGCGGATCGCCTCGGAGCGCTCTTCGCGCGACACCTTGGCGCTGGCCAGCCAGATCAGATCGGCCGCCGCACGCTGCATGCGCTTGATTGGCTCGCTGGCCTGACCGGACTTGACGGCCGTGGTGGCCAGCACGTCGGCCCAGACGTGAAACAGGAATTCACGCACGCCTTCATGCACCGGCACCTCGTTGAGCATCTTGCGCAACTCGATGGTGTACTGGATCGCCAGCGTCTCGCGCTGCTCGATCTGCTGGGCCAATGACACGCCCTTGCTGGCGGCGGCGTGCTCGGTCTTGAAATAGTTTTCGAGAAAGCGTTCGAACTCGGTCAGCACGGTCTGGAAGACCCGCCGGCCGGTGTCGGGATAGGCCTCGACCACCTGCACCACCCGCTTGATTTCCTTTTCAAGCGGAATGTTGTCGTCTTCGGCGCCATTCTTGGGCGGCGGCGTGGTGGTGTTGCTGGCCTGGAAGCCCATCACACAGGCGCCCATGCGGTCGATCAGCTTGCGCGCCGGATGGTCGATGGTGGCGAAGAAGTCGGGCTCGGCGATCGCCACCCGCAGCACCGGCATCTGCAGCCGGGCAAACCAGACCCGCACGGTGGCCGGAATGCGCTCTTCGGTCAGCAGGCTCTGGAACATCAAGGCGACGATCTCGATCGTGGCCCGTTCGACCGGGGTGGTGGCGGCTTGCTTGAGCGCTTGCTTGCGCTCCTGCAGCTCGCGCAGCAGTGTCGGCGTGCTCGGCGGCGTGGCGGCAGCAGCGCCCCCGCCAGCCCCCGCATTGGCTTGGCCGGCCTGCTGGTCGAACCGTTGCTGCAACGCCGCCTGGGCGTCGTTCATCGCCACTTTCAGGCCAGGTGACGGCTGGTACGGCTCGACGATGGTCGAGCCCGCGAAATCAGGCACCTGGCGCGCCACCAGGCGATTGAGCCGGCCGATCACCGCCTCGGCATGCTCGACGCTGCGCAGCATGGCGCCAGCACGGGTGATCAGCCGCGTTTCTTCATAGACCGCCGAACGGTGCTCCTGGCTGGCATGCCCGCCCACGCCCATCTGCGAGCTGGTGCTGAAGCCGCTGCCCTCACCGAGCTGCGCGGAAGGCACGGTCGGTTCGTCCGACCCACCGCCCCGGTTGGAGCCCGGCCGCTGATGCAGATCGCTCACCACCGTGGGTGCGAACAAGTTGGATGACTCACCCAAGGTGGCCGTGGGACGCTGGAATCCACCCGGTGTCGGATAGCGGGGGGCCGGCATACCGGTCCCGGGCACTGGCGGCGGCACCGTCGAAGGGCCCGCCGCCGAACCAGCTTGACCGGCGCCGAAGCCACTCTGATGCCCACCACCACCCGGCGGCCCGGCGGATGGCGCAGCAGGCACGCCCATGTCACGACTGCGCCGGATGAAAGGGCGCAGATTGACCTCGGGGCAGATCCCCTGGGTCATCAACCAGCGATTCGTCTCGTGATAGCCCTCTTGCACCAGCCCGGCGAACTCCTCGTTGAGCAGCGCCTGGGCGGTACGCCAGTGCTCGATCGTCAGCCCGGCAGAGCGCCAAGCCTCGATCGCCACCCGCGCAATCACATGCGGGCGCAACACATCGTGCGGATCCATCTCGTCGCGCCGATCCAGCGCAGACAGCCGGTAGCGCAGATCAGAGAACTCCCACGAGGCCTTGTCCATCATCGCCAGCGCCATGCGCGAGCTGACGATCTCGATCTCGATCGTGTCGTCATCGACCAGCGCCAGAGGCTGCTCCGGGCGTGGTGGCGGGTTGGCCACGCCAGTGCCCGTCGTCGGCACCGCCGCACCACGCACACCGCTGACCAGCGCCTGCTGCCAGCGCGGCGCCAGCCGAGGCAGATCAAGCACCAGATCGCGCCGCCGGGTCACCTGATCGGGCACCCCGACCTCGCTCATCAGCTCACGCGCACCCGTGACGGTGGCCCGCACCACACGCGGCAGCTCACGCAGCAGCAACTCCGCATAGAAGCGGCGAGCCTGCGCGGCCAAAGCCGGAATCGGAGCAACGGTGGCCATGGAGTGCGGGCTAGGGCCGAAAGAGGTGGGTAGGGATCAGCGGGAAGACTCTACACCACTGCCCCGGCGTGCGGATCAGACGGATCGTGATCCTGACGCGACGTACTGATCAGATCTTCGCGTTTCACACCCAGCCACATCGCAATCGCGGCCGCCACGAACACCGACGAGTAGATGCCGAAGCAGATGCCGATGGTCAGGGCCAGCGCAAAGTAGTGCAGCGTCGGGCCGCCGAACATCAGCATGCCGAGCACCATCATCTGGGTGCAGCCGTGCGTGATGATGGTGCGGCTCATCGTCGAGGTGATGGCGTGGTCGATGACTTCCATGGTCGTCATCTTGCGGAACTTGCGGAAGGCCTCGCGGATCCGGTCGAAGATCACCACCGACTCGTTGACCGAGTAGCCCAGCACCGCCAGCACCGCCGCCAGCACCGAGAGCGAGAACTCCCACTGGAAGAAGGCGAAGAAGCCCAGGATGATGATGACGTCGTGCAGGTTGGCGATGATCGCCGCGACGGCGAACTTCCATTCGAAGCGGATCGCCAGATAGATCATGATGCCGATCACCACGAAGGCGAGCGCCTTGGCGCCGTCCTCGGCCAGTTCACGGCCGACCTGCGGGCCGACGAACTCGCTGCGCGAGAGCTTGAGCGGCTCGACGCCGTTCGCTTCGCAAACCTGGCGGCTGATCGACTCGCCCTTGTCGGTGGTGCTCTGACGCTGCGACACGCTGCCTTGCTCGGCGGCGCAGAGCTGGGCGAACACGCGGCTCACCACCTCGGTCTGCTTGACGTCGCCACGCAGCGGCAGGCGGATCAGCACGTCGCTGGAGGTGCCGAACTTCTGCACCTGCACCTCGCCGAACTTCATCGCTTCGACGGTGCCGCGCACCTTGGCGATGTCGGCGCTCTGGGCGTACTTGGTCTCGATCACCGTGCCGCCGGTGAATTCGATCGACAGGTGCAGCCCGTTGGCGATCAGGAAAAACACCGCCGCCAGGAAGGTGGCGAGTGAAATCGCGTTGAACACCAACGCATGCCGCATGAACGGGATGTCGCGCCGGATACGGAAAAATTCCATGTGAGTTCCTTCTGAGCCTCAGGCTTCGGCGTCGGGTTCAACGGCAGGCAGCGCGGCGCCAGCCGGGCGCCAGACCTGGCCGATCGCGACCGACTGCAGCTTCTTCTTGCGGCCGTACCAGAGGTTGACCAGACCGCGCGAGAAAAACACCGCCGAGAACATCGAGGTGAGGATGCCCAGGCAATGCACCACCGCGAAGCCGCGCACCGGGCCGGAACCGAAGGCCAGCAGCGCCACCCCCGCGATGAGGGTGGTGACGTTCGAGTCGAGGATGGTCGCCCAGGCGCGCTCGTAGCCGGTGTGGATCGCCATCTGCGGCGAAGCACCCGCGCGCAGCTCCTCGCGGACCCGCTCGTTGATCAGCACGTTGGCATCGATCGCCATGCCCAGCACCAGCGCGATGGCGGCAATGCCCGGCAGCGTCAGCGTGGCCTGCATCATCGACAGGATCGCCACCAGCAGCAGCAGGTTCACGCCCAGCGACAGCGTCGAGAACACACCGAACAGCATGTAGTACAGACACATGAAGGTCGCGATGGCGATGAAGCCGTAAGTGACGCTGTTGAAGCCCTTGGCGATGTTGTCGGCGCCCAGGCTGGGGCCGATCAGACGCTCTTCGATGATTTCCATCGGCGCGGCCAGCGAGCCGGCGCGCAGCAGCAGCGCCGTGTCGGCGGCCTCGATCGCGGTCATCGCGCCCGAGATCTGCACCCGACCGCCACCGATCTCGCTGCGAATCACCGGCGCGGTCACGACCTCGCCCTTGCCCTTTTCGAACAGCAGGATCGCCATGCGCTTGCCGATGCTCTCGCGCGTGACGTCGCGGAAGATCCGCGAGCCGCGCGCATCAAGCGACAGGTGCACCGCCGGCTGGTGGTTGTCGTCCATGCCGGGCTGGGCGTCGGTCAGGTTCTCGCCGGTCAGGATGACCTGGCGCTTGACGATCACGCCCTGGCCGCCACGCTCCAGGTAGCGCTCGGTGCCGAAGGGCACCACGCCGCCACCGGAAGCCGCTGCCTGCGCTTCGGCGCTGTCATCGACCAGACGCACTTCCAGCGTCGCGGTGCGGCCGATGATGTCCTTGGCCTTGGCGACGTCCTGCACACCCGGCAGCTGCACGACCACGCGGTCGATGCCCTGCTGCTGGATCACCGGCTCGGCCACGCCGAGTTCGTTGATGCGGTTGTGCAGCGTGGTGATGTTCTGCTTGACCGCCTGCTCCTGCACGCGCCGGGCCGCCTCGGGCTTGAGCGCGCCGGTGAGCTTGAATTCGGTGCCGTCGGCCGTCTCGGCCCACTGCAGATCGGGCAACTGATCGGTCAGCAGCGTGCGGGCCGCCGTCAATGTGTCGCGTTCGCGGAAACGCACCTCGACCGTTTCACCGCTGCGGCTGATGCCGGCGTGGCGCAGATTCTTGTCGCGCAGCTGGGTGCGGATGTCACCGGTGATCGATTCGGCCTTCTTGGTCAGCGCCGCCTTCATGTCGACCTGCATCAGGAAATGCACACCGCCGCGCAAGTCCAGGCCCAGGTACATCGGCAGCGCATGCAGCGCGCTCAGCCATTGCGGCGAGCGCGACACCAGATTGAGCGCGACGATGTAGCTCGGGTCGTTGATGTCGGGATTGAGCGCCTTGACGATCGCGTCACGCGCCTTCAACTGGGTGTCGGTGTCGTCGAAACGAGCCCGCACCGACATGCCTTCGAGTTGCACGAAGTCGGGCTTCAGGCCGGCGCCTTCGAGTGCTTGCTGCACGCGCGGCACCAGATTGCTCTCGACCTTGACGGTGGCCTTGCCGCTCGAAACCTGCACGGCCGGCGCTTCGCCGAAGAAATTGGGCAGCGTGTACAGCAGCCCGACCGCCACCGCGATGGCGATGATCAGGTACTTCCACCAGGGATAGCGGTTCATGTGAATTCCTCGGGGGCCGGCCCCGGCAGCAGCCCCGTGGGGCTGCGTTGGCTTTGCTTGTTTACTTCAAGCTGCCCTTGGGCAGCACTTGCACCACCGCTGGGCGCTGGCATTGGACTTCGACACCGTTGGCGATCTCGATGCTCAGATAGGTATCACCGAGCTTGGTGACCTTGCCGAGCAAGCCACCGGAGGTCACCACTTCGTCGCCCTTGGCGAGAGCGTCGATCATGGCCTTTTGTTCCTTCTGCCGCTTCATCTGCGGACGGATCATGATGAAATACAGCACAACAAACATCAGAACCAGCGGCAGAAAGCTCATCAGCTGTGAGCCACCAGCTGCGCCTGCGGCCGGTGCTGCTTGTGCATAGGCATTGGAAATGAACACGGTCTAGCTCCTCGCGGGGGAACGCAAAGCTTTCGATTCTAGGCCCCATCGATGAGATCGGCCGTTTCAGACCGGCTTGGCCAGCGCGGCACGCGCCGCAAACTCGGCCCGCAGCGCCTTCAACTTCTCGCGCGGATCTTCCTTGATGGTCTTCTCGTCGAGCTTCATCTCGGCGATGAAACGACTCGGGAAGGCCTTCTTGATCTCGCGGCCGCGCTTCTGGCGCAGCAGCGTGCTGACCATCAGCGTGCGCCGCGCCCGCGTGATGCCGACGTACATCAGGCGGCGCTCTTCTTCCAGGCGTTCGGCGCTCATGTCTTCCTCGTCGCGCTTGAACGGCAAGGTGCCCTCGTTGACACCGGCCAGCACCACATGCGGCCACTCCAGCCCTTTGCTGGCGTGCAGCGTCGAGAGCGTGACCATGTTCTGGTCCTCGCTGCGCTCGGCCAGGCTCAGGATCACGCTGATGCTCTGCGCCACCTCGAGCACGCTTTTCTTCTCGGTCTCGGTCTGCATGCCGCCGTCGTTCGAGATCTCGCCGCCACAGCGCCGCGCCACCCAGTCGATGAAGTCGATCACGTTCGACCAGCGCGCCGCTGCCACCTTGGCGTTTTCCTCGCCGTCGAGCAGCGACTGCTCGTAGCCGATGTCCATCAGCCATTCCATCAGCATCGGCCGCGCGGCTTCCGCGCCGACCGTGTGGCGCGCCCGATATTCGAGGTCGTTCACATAACGGCCGAACTCGTGCAGAGAGCCGATCGCCTTCTTGTTCAGCGCCGTGCCGAGTGACTCCTTGAACAGCGCCTCGAACAGACTCACCTTCCATTTGCCGGCAAATTCACCTAAAGCGCCCAGCGTGGTGTGGCCGATACCGCGCTTGGGTGTCGTGATGGCGCGCAAAAAGGCCGGATCGTCATCCTGATTCACCAGCAGCCGCAGCCAGGCGCACAAGTCCTTGATTTCAGCCCGATCAAAGAAACTCTGCCCGCCCGAGACCTTGTACGGAATCTGCGCCTTGCGCAATGATTCTTCCAGCTTGCGGCTCTGATGATTGGCGCGGTACAGAATCGCAAAATCACTCCACTCGGTGGTGCCGGTATAGGCGCCGGTGGCGTTGGCGCGAATGCCTTGAATACGCGCCACCGCGCGCTCGGCTTCGTGCTCTTCCTGGTCGCATTCGACCACCCGCACCGGTTCGCCTTCACCAAACTCGCTCCAGAGTTTTTTCTGGAAGATCTTCGGATTCAGCGCGATGACGTTATTGGCCGCATTCAGAATCGCCCCGGTCGAGCGGTAATTCTGCTCCAGCGCAATCACCTTGAGTTTTGGATAATCCTGCGGCAAGCGCTTCAGGTTCTCGATGGTGGCACCACGCCAGCCGTAGATGCTCTGGTCATCATCGCCCACCGCCGTGAACACACCCTCGGAACCGACCAGTGATTTCAGCAGATCATACTGGGTCGCGTTGGTATCCTGATATTCATCGACCAGCACATGGCGCAGCTGGGACTGCCATTTCTGCCGCGCCCCTTCGTCGGTTTGCAGCAGCCTCAAAGGCAGGCTAATCAAGTCATCAAAATCAACCGCCTGATAGGCCGCCAACCGTTCCTGGTAGAGCTTCATGACGCGCGCGGCGATGCGCTCGGCGTCGTCCTTGGCGGCAACCTCAGCTTGCTCCCAGCTCAGGCCATTGTTTTTCCACAGGCTGATGGTCCATTGCCAGCTGCGCGCCAGCTTGACGTCGGTGGTGGCACCCGCATCGCGCAGCACGCCAAGGACATCGTCGGCATCGAGTATCGAAAACTTCGGCTTCAAACCGAGCCGCTCGCCATCTTCGCGCAGCATGCGCACGCCCAGACTGTGGAAGGTCGCAATCACCAGATGCTTGGCGGCGCGCGCTCCGACCAATGATTTGGCCCGCTCGCGCATTTCCTGCGCCGCCTTGTTGGTGAAGGTGATGGCGGCAATCTGGCTTGGCGCCATTCCAGCCTGCAACAGCCGTGCAATCTTGTGCGTGATGACGCGGGTTTTGCCTGAGCCGGCGCCGGCCAATACCAGACACGGGCTGTGCAGGTGATGCACCGCCTCCAGCTGGGCGGGATTCAGGGTCGAGGGAGCTTCAGCCATGGCGAGTTTGCCGCATCAGAACGTATAACCGTCCTCGGCCTTCACGCCGGCGAGTTGCTCCAGAATGCGCGCCAGCGGCGTCAGCACCGAATAACGCATCGCCACATGATGCGCATAACGCCAGACCAGCGGCAGATCTTTCAGGTAAGCTGCCTTGCCGTCGCGGTGGCACAGGCGCGCAAAAATACCCAGCACTTTCAGATGGCGCTGCAAGCCCATCCATTCAAAATCGCGCCAGAAAATACCAAAGTCTTCCGGCACCGGCACGCCAGCCTTCTTGGCTTGCTGCCAATAACGCGCCGCCCAATCGATCTGCTGCGGCTCTTCCCATTCGATATAGGCATCGCGCAGCAGCGACACCAGGTCATAACTGACCGGACCCCAGACGGCGTCCTGAAAATCGAGCACGCCCGGGCGCGCGCCGAGCATCAGGTTGCGGCTGTGGAAATCACGGTGCACCAGCACGGCGGGCTGCGCCTCGCAGGTCTTCAGGATCAGCTCGAAGCATTTGGCCAGCTGGGTCTGCTGCTTGTCGGTCAGCGTCACGCCGCAGTGACGGCCGATGTACCACTCGGTGAACAGATCCAGCTCGCGCTGCAGCAGCACGCGGTCGTAGGCCGGCACCTGGTTCTGCGCTGCAATGCCCTGCAGCTGGATCAGGCTGGCCAGCGCGTCGCGGTAGAGCGTGTCGGCGGCCTTGAAACCGGCCGGGCTGGCCAGGTCGAGCGACTGCAGCTCGGCCAGATAGGTGCGGCTGCCCAGATCGTCCAGCAGCATGAAGCCGTTCGGCTCATCCCAGGCCAGCACGGTCGGCGCATGCACACCGGCGCCGCCAAGCAGTCCGGCGACCTTGACGAAGGGCTGGCAGTTCTCGTGGCTGGGCGGCGCGTCCATGATGATGAACGAGGCCGGCGCACCGGCTTGTTGCGCGTCGGCGCGCACATCGATGCGGAAGTAGCGCCGGAAACTGGCGTCGGCACTGGCCGGGCGCAGGCTGGTGACGTCGAGCGCGTGCTCGCCGGCCTGGCTCATCAGCCAGACCGCGAAGGTCTGGGCGCGGATGCTGTCGGGCCAGGTGATGGGCTCAGTCGAAGTGGGCAGGGCAGAAGCTGAAGTGGTCACGGGTGATTCCGAGGCGCAAGGGGAAGACGCGGCCGGCGCTGACACAGCAGGCCTCGGCGTCAAGGGCGGCCAACGGGGCGGCCTGCAAGGACGGCCGTCGGGCGCATGAAATAATCGATCGATTCTAGCGAGCAGACCCGGGGCAACCATGCGCCCCAAGGTCGGCCGCCCTTGCCATCCCCTCTGGTCGAGCCGTTTTGCCCTTGTCCGTGTTTCATCCCACTCCGGTGGCGCTGGCGGTGTGCCTGGCCGTCACCCGTCTTGCCGTCGCGGCGCCCGGCGACAGCTTGGATCCCACCCCACGTCGCGGCGAGGAGGTGCGCCTGCAAGCCGGCAGCATCTCGGGACGCACCGGCGAGCAACTGAATGCCGACCTTGGCGTGCAACTGCAGCAAGGCGGCCTGCGGCTGCAGGCTGACCATCTGGAAGTGCGGCTCGGCGACAGCCGACTGCGCGCCACCGGACAGGTCGATCTGCGCCGCAACGGTGACCGTTTCAGCGGCCCCGAGCTGGAGATCAACTCGGAAACGCAGGAAGGCTTTTTCATCAAGCCGCGCTATCTGCTCGGGCGCACCCAAGGCGGCGGCCAGGCTTCCAGGGTCGATTTCCTCGGCCCGGACCGCTTCGCCATCCTGGATGCCAGCTACAGCACCTGCCGGGTCGCAGACGGCGACGAGCCAGCCTGGGTGCTGCAGGCGCGCCAGGTGCACCTGGACATGGTGAGCAACGAAGGCATCGCCAGCGGCGCCGTGCTGCGTTTCTACGGCGTGCCGCTGTTGGCCGTGCCGGTGCTGAGCTTTCCGCTCAACAGCGAGCGCAAGTCGGGCTGGCTGCCGCCCGAGATCGGCACATCGAGCGTGGTCGGCTTCGAGCTGGGCGTACCTTATTACTGGAACATCGCCCCGAATCGCGATGCAACGCTGACGCCCACCCTCTCGACCCGGCGCGGCGCCGGGCTCGACAGCGAATTCCGCTATCTGGAGCCAAGCTGGGGCGGCGAGACTCGCCTCTACACGCTGCCCTACGACCGAGTCACCGCGCAGAGCCGCTGGGCGGCCCGCTGGCGCCATGCCGGCGAGTTGAGCAGTGGCTACACCTACGGCTGGGAGATGCTGCGGGTTTCGGACGAGAACTACTGGAAAGACGGCCTGCGCGGCGCCGACAACCTCACGCCGCGCCTGCTGCCGACCCAGGCCGTGCTGCAACGCACACGCCTGTTCAGCCTGGGCGACAGCACCGAGCTGGAGCAGCAGGTCTATGCGCGGGTGCAGCGCTGGCAGACCTTGCAGGCCAGTGACCCGAACGACCCCAGCGCACGGATCGACAGTCCCTACCGGCGCGAACCGCAGCTGGGCGTGCGCTGGCGAGCCAGCGATCATCAGCTCGAATGGACCCTGCAGACCGAGGTGAACCGCTTCGCCAACGAGGACAGCAGCCAACTCACCGGCAGCCGCGCTCATGCCTTGAGCAGCCTGTCCTGGCAGTTCGGCAACAGCGGCTGGCAGCTCGTACCGAAACTGAGCCTCAACGCGGCCACCTACGCCCTGGATCAACCATTGACGGACGGCCGCACCGAAGCGACACGGGTGATTCCGACCTTCAGTCTCGACAACCGCTGGCAGCTGGAGCGCGAGGTCACCTGGGGTGAACGGACCCTCACCCAGACCCTGGAACCACGCCTGCTGTATGTGCACACGCCCTGGCGCGAACAGCTCGGTTTGCCCAATTTCGACAGTGCCGGCCTCGACTACAACGCCACCACGGCCTTTGCCGAAAACGCCTTTTCAGGCGTGGACCGCGTCTCCGACTCGCACCAGATCACCGGCGGACTGACAACACGCTTCATTGATGCGCAAGGGGGTGCTGAGCTGGCCCGTCTGGGTCTGGCGCAGCGCTTCTTGCTGGCCGATCAGCGCATCACCCCGGACGGGGTGCCACTGACGAGCCGGCGCTCGGACCTGCTGCTGCTCGGCTCGACCAGCGTGATACCGCACTGGGGCCTCGATATGTCGCTGCAGTACAGCTCGGCGCAGCAGCAGGTCACGCGCACCATCACCAGCGTGAGCTACTCGCCCGGCCCCTTGCACGTCTTGAGTGCGACCTACCGCTTGCAGCGCGACGCCAGTGAGCAGGTTTCGATCGGCTGGCAATGGCCGCTGCTCGGTCCGGGTGCCGGCACTCGCACCACACCGGCGGCCGAGGCGGTACAGGCCGGTGAAACCTTGCGGCTGGCGGCCCGCCCCGACGCCGGCAGTTGCAGCGGCACGCTGTACAGCGCCGGTCGGGCCGACTACAGCATGCTGGAGCGGCGCATCAGCAGCAGTCTGATCGGCTTCGAATACGACTCCGGCTGCTGGATCGGCCGCCTGGTGGTGTCGCGCCAATCGACCAGCACCAGCGCCTCGACCACCAAGCTGATGCTGCAGCTGGAACTGGTCGGACTGTCACGCATCGGCTTCGGATCCAACTCGCTGACGGTCTTGAAGGACAATATCCCCGGTTACCAGTTGCTGCGAACCGCTCCGGCCGCACCATCCCCGGCCTTGCCGGCCGTCTCCGATCCTTAAACCGCCCGCGCTGGCGGCTCCGCGCCCCATGACCGAGTTGACTCCTACCTTCTTGCGCCGCCACCTGAACGCCTCGATGCTGGGCCTGCTGCTCGTGACGCTCGGTGGCGCGCACTTCGACAGCCAGGCTCAGGCCCGCAAGGACAGCGCGCCCGCCAGCGCAACCAAAAGCACCCGTCGCAGCGGCGACTACATCGTTGCGATCGTCAATCAGGAGCTGGTGACCAACAGCGAGGTGCAACAGCGCCTGGCCCGCGTCATCCAGGAAAGCGGTGGCGGCGCCAGCGCGGCGGCTCGCGAAGAGCTGGAACGCCGCGTGCTCGACCAGTTGATCGATGAGCGCGCCCAGCTCGGCAACGCCCGTGACACCGGCGTGCGCGTCGATGAGGCCGAACTGGATCGCGCGGTCGGCAACATCGCCGCGCAAAACCAGCTCACCCTGGCCGAACTGCGCGAGCAATTGCGCAAGGACGGCATGGACTACGGGCGCTTCCGCAACAACTTGCGCGACCAGTTGCTGCTGGAGCGCACGCGTGAACGCGAGGTGCAGTCGCGCATCCGCATCAGCGACCGCGACATCGAGAACTGGCTGGGGCAAGAGCGCGCCAAGCTGGGGCTGACCAACGAATACAACATCGCGCAGATCCTGATCGCGGTGCCCGAAAGCGCCGGGCCGGCCGAGGTCGCCGTGCGCCGCGCCCGCGCCGTCGAGGCACTGCAGCGCCTGCGCGCCGGTGAAGACTTCGGCGCCCTCGTCAAGGCACTGTCGGACGGTCCGAAGGACCAGGGCGGCCAGCTCGGCATGCGCCCGGCGGCGCGCCTGCCCGACCTGTTCGTCGAGGCCGTGCAGCCGCTGCTGGCGGGCGAGGTGGCGCCGCAGGTACTGCGCTCCGGCGCCGGATTTCATGTCCTCAAGCTGATCGCGCGCCAGGACGCCGCGCTGACCGTGACGCAGCAACATGCCCGCCACATCCTGCTGCGGCCCAGCGCGCAGCTCAGCGCGGAGGCCGCCGCCAAGCGTCTGGCCGGCTACAAGCGCGAGGTGGAGAGCGGCAAAGCCCGTTTCGACGACCTGGCGAAGCGCCACTCGGACGACGGCAGCGCCGCCAGCGGTGGCGACCTGGGTTGGGCCGGCCCGGGCCAGTTCGTGCCCGAGTTCGAGCAAGCGCTGTCGGCACTCGCCCCCAACAGCATCTCGCCGCCGGTGGTGTCACGCTTTGGCGTGCACCTGATCCAGCTGCTGGAGCGCCGGACGGTGTCGCTTGATGTGCGCCAGCAGCGCGAATCGGCCCGCACCGCCCTGCGCGAGCAGAAATACGAAGAGGCCTACACCGAATGGGCACGTGACGTGCGGGCCCGCGCTTTTGTCGAGCTGCGCGAGCCGCCGCAGCTGTGAACGCCTCGAACGACAGGACCCCTACTTGAAACACATTCCGCGCAAGCGCTTCGGCCAGCACTTTCTCACCGACGGCTACGTGCTCGACCAGATCGTCACGGCCATCAAGCCTCTGCCCGGCCAGGCGCTGGTCGAGATCGGCCCCGGCCTGGGCGCACTGACCAACCCGGTGCTGAAATGCTGCGAGCGCCTGACGGTGGTCGAGCTTGATCGCGATCTGGCCGAGCGGCTGCGCAAGCGGCCCGAGCTGACGGTGGTCGAGTCCGACGTGCTGAAGGTGGACTTCACCGCACTGGCCGCCCCGACCGGTCAGAAACTGCGCGTGATCGGCAACCTGCCGTACAACATCTCCAGCCCGATCCTGTTTCACCTGCTCGATCACGTCGCTGTGGTCGAGGACCAGCATTTCATGCTGCAGAAAGAGGTGGTCGACCGCATGGCGGCCGAGCCCGGCGGCAAGGACTACGGCCGCCTGAGCGTGATGCTGCAGTGGCGCTACGCGATCGAGTCGCTGTTCGACGTGCCACCCGAGGCGTTTGACCCACCACCGAGGGTCGATTCGGCGGTGGTGCGCATGGTGCCGCTGGCCGAGCCGCCGCTGCCCGACGCCAAGCTGCTGGGCGAGCTGGTCACGGTGGCGTTCTCGCAGCGCCGCAAGATGCTGCGCAACACGCTCGGGCATTGGCTGAAGGAGCGCGGCGCCGAGGTCGATTTCGACCTACAGCGGCGCGCCGAAGAAGTGCCGGTGGCCGAGTACGTCGCCCTGACGCGCCGGATCGCGTCTATGTAGTTTTCCGCTCCCTGCCGGGGTCCGGCTCGCACTAGACTGGCTCACGGGATCGCCTGATCCAAGTCAAAGGAGCCCGCGATGCGGATGGAGCGATGGATATTGTGGCTGGCCCTGCTGCTGAGCCTGCCGGCATCGGCCCAGGAGCTGATCCTGGGCATCAACGAAGGCGTCAGCTACCGGGCGGCAACCACCAGCGTCAAGGTGCGCTACAAGGATCTGGCCGACGACTTGTCGCGGCTGCTCAAGCGCCGGGTGGTACCCGAAGCGGTTGACGACTATCCCACCCTGGAACAGGGCCTCGCCTCCGGCCGCTATGCGCTGGCCTACGTGCATCCAGCCCACTACGCCTTGCGCGCCATGATCAAGGACGGCTATCGGCTGGTCGCCCTGACCAAGGGCTCCACCGAGTACCGAGCCCGCTTTCTGGTGCGCGCCGACTCACCGCTCAAATCGGTGGCCGAGTTGCGCGGGCGGCGCATCGGCACGCCCGATCCGGATTCGATCACCGCCGTTCTGGCTCGGGCGACGCTGCGCGATACCCTCAAGGAGCAGGCCGGCAGCGTGATCTACCAGGCCACCCGCTACCAGGACGCGATTCCGTTCATGGTCGAGCACGGTTTTGCTGATGCGGGCGCAACCGCCTCCGAGAGCGTGATCCGCGATTGGACCGCGCGTGGCGGCCGCATTCTGGCGAGCAGCAAGCCGGTACCGATCAAGTATGTGCTGGCGGCACGCGCCATCAGCGACGCCGACCTGGAGCGCCTGCAGACCTATTTCATCGGCCTGGACAGCAACCCGGACAAGGCGCGGGTGCTCAACGGCATCGGCCAGCCTGGTTTTGTCGGCTTCGATGCCGCAGTGCTGCTGCAGATCGGCAACTGGCTGCTGCAGTGACACCAACGACAAGGCCCGCCGATGGCGGGCCTTGCTCGGAGGGTTGAGAGGTCTGGCCTGATCAGGCCGCGACCATCCAGGCCGAAGTATCGAACGCGCTGCTCATCACCGGCATGTGCGGTGCAAAAGCAGGTGCTGCGTTCTTGCTCGGCTTCGGTGCCGGCTTGACCGGCTGTTCAACCTGGGCTGCTTCAGCCCGCTCCCATTGCCCTTGGTCCTGGGAGCGGGCTACTGAAAAGAATAAAAACACCTGAAGGGTATTTTTCTCTCTCCCCAGAAGTCGGCGGCGTCGCGGAACACGTCAAGCAGTTGCTCGCGCGCCTCGCGGTCGAACTTGGCGCTGTCGGGTAGCTGCTCCAGCACCAGCACAAAACCTTGCTGCGAGCCTGACTTGTTGACCAGATCGGTCATGCAGTCATGCAAGGCGTCCAGGTTCTTGCCGAAGTGGGCCGGAAACAGGAATGCCTCGGCAATGGCTTCCAGCACTTCCTGCTTGGATTGGGCCTTGGAGAGGTTGGCATATAGAAAATGGTGGCCCAGATCCTGGGCCGCTTGCATCAGATCGTCCACGCGAAATGCGCGGATCGACTGAACAATGTTCGGGCGCACGGTCTGCAAAAGCATGATGGTCCCTTGGGGCTCTTCAATCCTCGTCGAACTCACGGTGCGATGCGGCGAAAGCTCGCATAGTGGTCCTGGGTGTAATAACAGACGTCCGGAGTCCTGGGCTCACGCCCGCCGCAGACGATGCGCCGCGCACCACGGTCATGCGACTCCGGAGTCGGTACGGTGTATTCGCGGTAGTAGCCGCGTGGCTCGCGAGGCAATTGCCGCTCGCGGTTGCCGAACACTATCCCGTCCTTGGCATAAGGAAAAGGCCCGCCAGCCTGGATGAGCTGGTGCGTATGCTGGGCTTGCACCGGCAGCGTCGCCAGCACGACGGTCTGATCAGCGGAGTTGTCGCGTGCGAAGGTCGTTTCGGGTGCCGAGAAGGCACCCAACGACAGCATCACGCCACATACCGCCGAACAGACTGACCGCCAGCTGAGGGGTCGCCTTTGAAGCACCACGGGTTTTCCTGAATCCTGGAGCGGTGATGTTACCGAAACAGGGCTCCAAGCTCAAGACTCTGCCTCAATTTTCAGCAGACAAAACCGGGTTTGCAGGCTAAACAAGCCCGCGCGGCACAGCCACGCAGGCTTCTCACCACACTTGATCAACGCGCCGCGTTGGCGTCGGCCACTGTCAGCGCCGTCATGTTGACGATCCGGCGCACCGTCGCCGATGGCGTCAGCACATGCACCGGCTTGGCGGCACCGAGCAGAATCGGGCCGATCGCGATGCCGCTGCCCGCCGCCGTCTTGAGCAGGTTGTAGGCGATGTTGGCGGCGTCGATGTTCGGCATGACGAGCAGATTGGCCTCGCCGTGCAGCGTCGAGTGCGGCATCAGCTCGGCGCGGTAGGCCGGGTCGAGTGCGGTGTCGCCGTGCATTTCGCCGTCCACTTCCAGCCAGGGCGCCTGCGCCTTCAGCAGCGGCAGCACCTCGCGCATCTTGGCGGCCGACGGATGCATGCTGGAGCCGAAGTTCGAGTGTGACAGCAGCGCCACCTTCGGCTGGATGCCCAGACGCTGCATCTCCTCGGCCGCAAGCACCGTGATCTCGGCGAGCTGCTCGGCCGTCGGGTCGTAGTTGACGTGCGTATCGACGATGAAGACCTGATGGCCCGGCAGCACCAGCCCGTTCATGCAGGCGTAGGTCGCCACGCCCGGACGCAGGCCGATGACCTGGTCGATGTACTGCAGGTGCGCTGCGGTCGAGCCCCAGGTGCCGCAGATCATGCCGTCCACCTCGCCCTTGTGCAGCAGCATCGCGCCGATCAGCGTCAGGCGGCGCCGCATCTCGATCTTGGCGAGCTGTTGCGTCACGCCCTTGCGCTCGGTCATCTGGTGGTAGGTCTGCCAGAAGTCGCGGTAACGCTGGTCGAAGTCGGTGTTGACGACGTCATAGTCGCGCCCCTCCTCCAGCCGCAGACCGAAAGCCTCGATGCGCTGCGCGATGATCGACGGCCGGCCCAGCAGCGTCGGGCGCGCCAGGCCTTCGTCGATGACGATCTGGGTGGCGCGCAGCACGCGCTCTTCCTCGCCCTCGGCGTAGGCGATGCGCTTGTTCTTGGCGCGCTTGGCCAGCGCGTAGATCGGTTTCATCGTCGTGCCGGAGGCGTAGACGAAGGCCTGCAGCTTCTCGCGGTAGGCATCGAAGTCCTGGATCGGCTTCTGCGCCACGCCCGAATCCGCTGCGGCCTTGGCCACCGCCGGCGCGATCTTGATCATCAGACGCGGGTCGAACGGCTTCGGAATCAGGTATTCCGGCCCGAAGCTCAGGTTCACGCCAGCGTAGGCGGCCGCCACCACTTCACTCTGCTCGGCCTGCGCCAGGTCGGCGATGGCATGCACCGCCGCGATTTCCATCTCGTCGGTGATGGTGGTGGCGCGGCAGTCCAGCGCGCCCCGGAAGATGTACGGGAAGCACAGGACGTTGTTGACCTGGTTCGGATAGTCGGTGCGACCGGTCGCCATGATGGCGTCGTCGCGTACCGCACGCACCTCTTCCGGCATGATTTCGGGCGTCGGATTGGCCAGCGCGAACACCAGCGGGCGCGGCCCCATCGTCGCCACCATGTCGGCCTTCAGCACGCCGCCGGCCGACAGGCCCAGAAAGATGTCGGCGCCCTTGATCGCCTCGCGCAGCGTGCGCAGCTCGGTTTCCTGCGCGAACTCGGCCTTGTCGGGGTCCATCAGCTCGACGCGGCCCTTCCAGACCACGCCGGCCAGATCGGTGACCCAGATGTTTTCGCGCGGGAAGCCCAGCTTGACCAGCAGGTTCAGGCAGGCCAGCGCCGCTGCACCAGCACCCGACGAGACCAGCCGGACCTGCTTGATGTCCTTGCCGAGCACCTTCAGGCCGTTCAGCAGCGCCGCGCCGACCACGATCGCGGTGCCGTGCTGGTCGTCGTGGAAGACCGGAATGTGCATGCGCTCGCGCAGCTTGCGCTCGACGTAGAAGCAGTCGGGCGCCTTGATGTCTTCCAGATTCACGCCGCCGAAGGTCGGCTCCAGCGCCGCGATGATGTCCACCAGCTTGTCGAGGTTGCGTTCCTGGATCTCCAGGTCGAACACGTCGATGCCGGCGAACTTCTTGAACAGCACGCCCTTGCCTTCCATCACCGGCTTGGACGCCAGCGGGCCGATGTCGCCCAGGCCGAGCACGGCGGTGCCGTTCGTCACCACCGCGACCAGGTTGCCGCGCGAGGTGTAGCGGAAGGCGTTGGCCGGATCGGCGACGATTTCCTCGCAGGCTGCGGCCACGCCGGGCGAGTAGGCCAGCGCCAAGTCGCGCTGGTTGATCAGCTGCTTGGTCGGCGCGATGGCGATCTTGCCGGGGGTCGGAAACTCGTGGTA
Source organism: Leptothrix sp. (in: b-proteobacteria) (assembly GCA_041083665.1). Classification (GTDB taxonomy): domain Bacteria; phylum Pseudomonadota; class Gammaproteobacteria; order Burkholderiales; family Burkholderiaceae_C; genus Sphaerotilus. The sequence goes on along the minus strand of JBFPGZ010000006.1, from coordinate 186,627 downwards.
TTCGAGGGCGCTGCGGCGCAGTTCGGCGCCTTTTTCTTCGGAGGTCGACATGGGAATGAGTGCGTGAAACAGTGTCAGGCCACAAGGACCGCAGACAGAGCTGCGGCAGCGCCCACGCCAACCAAGGCGGGGGGTGCGATTGTAGGGAGCCCCTGCCAACCCTGCAGGACGTGCAGACATGGAACCAGCATGGCCTCATGCCGGCAATGCATGTCAGCCGCCGCAGCGACAGGTGCAACCCGGTGGATCGCAGTGTCAGGCCTGCGCAAGCAGGATCCATGCGCGGAACTGCTTACGCCGCCCCGTCACGGCCGCCGGATACTTGCCCGGACCGGCTCGGACTCACGCCATGCATCTGCCACCCCTTGATCACCTGCCACGCCGCTGGAGCGGTGCGCTGCTGCGCATCCTGCTGACCGCGCTGATCCTGGTCGCGCTGGCCGCGCTGTGGTGGCTGACCTGGCAGCACGAGCAAACCCGCGTCCAGGAAGCCACCGAACAGGCTGCCGCCACGGCCGCCAGCGAGGTGCACCAGCGGCTGGCCAGCGACCTGCAACTGCTGCAGCAACTGCTCTGGCTCGACGGCAAGCCGCCAAGCTGGCGCGCGCAGGGTCGCGAGCTGCTGCGGGAGCACCGCGAGCTGATGCGCATCGAGCAGCGCGACCGCCAGTTCCAGCTCACCGAGGTCGAGGAGTCGAGCTATCACCCGGCGCAGTTCCAGGACATTGCCCGCAGCGAGATGAGCCTTGACGCCGAAGCGGCCTGCACCACCGCGCGGCGCTTTGCCACCCCGGCGTTTTCGCGCAGCTACTTCCTGCCGACCGGCGGCGGGCTGGGCCTGGAGGTGGTCGATCTGTGCCTGCCGCGCCAGCAGGGTGGCCAGCCGGCCGGGGCGCTGGTCGCCACGCTGGTGTTGTCCGATTTGTTGCAAAGCGCCGTGCCGGCCGCGATCGTGCGCAGCCATGAAGTGCTGCTGACCGAATCCGACGGCACCCGGCTGGCGCGCGCCGGCACCGGCCGGGGCGCTGGCGTCTACACCGCCGAGCGGCTGGTCGACATCGCCGGCCTGACCTTGCCGCTGCGGCTCGACAGCATCGCCGGGGCGCCACGGCTGATTGCCAATCCGACCATGGTGGTGGTGGTCGGGCTGTCGCTCGCGCTCACGCTGGTGCTGGTGCTGCTGCTGCTCGATGTGCGCCGGCGCGAAACCGCCGAGCAGGGCCTGGCCGAGGCGCTGGCCTTTCGCAAGGCGATGGAAGACGCGCTCGTCACCGGCCTGCGCGCCCGCGACCTGCGCGGCCGCATCACCTACGTGAATCCGGCCTTTTGCGAGATGGTCGGCTTTTCAGCCGCGCAGATGCAAGGCACCGACACGCCGCCGTACTGGCCGCCCGAGTTGCTTGACGAATACCGCCGTCGTCTGGCCGTGCGCATGGCCGGTGACACACCACCGCGCGAAGGCTTCGAGACCATCTTCATGCGCCAGAACGGCGAGCGCTTTCCGGTGCTGATCTTCGAAGCTGCCCTGGTCGATGGCCTGGGCCGCCAGACCGGCTGGATGAGCACGGTGCTGGACGTCAGCGCGCAGCGCCGCATCGAGGAGCTGTCGCGCCTGCAGCAGGACAAGCTGCACGCCGCAGCCCGACTGGCGACGATGGGCGAGATGGCCACGCTGCTCAGCCACGAGCTGAACCAGCCGCTCGCCGCCATTGCCAGCTACGCGACCGGCTCGCTGAATCTGCTGCCGGCCGAGGCCACTGACCCGCCTGCCGATCTCGACACCCAGCTGATGATCCGCCACGCCACCGCGCGCGTGGCCGAGCAGGCCGAGCGGGCCGGCCGCATCATCCGCAGCGTGCATCAGTTCGTGCGGCGACGCGACCGGCTGCGTGAATCGGTGCGCTGCGACGAGCTGATCGAGGCCATCCTGCCGCTGGTGCGGCTGGCCGCACGGCGCAGCCACACCCGCATCGAGCTCGACCTCCCGAAGCCGGCGCCGCGCGTCTCGTGCGACCGCACCATGGTCGAGCAGGTGCTGCTGAACCTGGCCCGCAACGCCATCCAGGCGATGGAAGATGACACGCCGGCCGCCGAGTGCGTGCTGCAACTGCGGGTGCGCCCGCTCGAAGGCCGCTGGGTCGAATTTGCCGTCACCGACGGCGGTCCGGGCATTCCGGCCGAGGTGGCGGCGCAGATCTTCACGCCGTTTTTCAGCACCAAGCCGGAAGGCATGGGCATCGGCCTGGCGATGTGCCGCACGGTGGTCGAGCAGCACGGCGGCGTGCTCGCTTTCACCAGTCCGGTCGGCGCGCACGGCACCGAGTTCCGGTTTACGCTAGAGGCCGCCGCCAGCGCCCCCGCGCCCCCGATGTCTCACAGCCCGAGCCTGCCCGCATGAATGCCCCGTCCCTGACCGGCACCGTCCACATCGTCGATGACGAGGACGTGGTGCGCGACGCGCTCGGCTGGCTGCTGCGCTCGCGCCGCCTGCTGCCGCAAGGCCACGCCTCGGCCGATCTGTTCTGGGCCGCGCTGGAACGCGGCGAGGTGCGCCCCGACGGCCCGGCCTGCCTGCTGCTCGACATGCGCATGCCCGGCATGAACGGCATGGCGCTGTTCGAGCGCCTGATCGAGCGCAACCTGATCGAGCGCCTGCCGGTGATCTTCCTGACCGGCCACGCCGATGTGGCCACCGCGGTGGCAGCGGTCAAGCGTGGCGCCTTCGACTTTGTCGAGAAGCCTTTTTCCGACAACGCGCTGGTCGATCGGGTCGTGCAGGCGCTGGCGCTCAGCGCGGCCGCGCTGCAACGCCAGCGCGAGCACGACCAGATGCGCAGCCGGCTGGCCGAGCTGACCGAGCGCGAGCGCGAAGTCATGCAGCTGGTGATCGACGGCCGCGCCAACAAGCAGATCGCCGACACGCTCGACATCAGCGTGCGCACCGTCGAAGTGCACCGCGCCCGCGTGTTCGACAAGATGGACGTCAAGTCGGCCGTCGAGCTGGCCAATCTGCTGCGCCACCTCGACCCGAACTGAGGGCACGCACAGCGAGCCCGGCAGAGCGCGCGCCGATAATTGCCAGCCTGTTCCGTCCAACCTCTCTCCAGCGCGCTCGGCGCTGCCTGCCCATGGCCCTCGGCGAATTCGACCTGATCGCGCGTTACTTCACCCGCCCGGTGCGGCGCAGCCCGCTCGGCGTCGGTGACGACTGCGCGCTGCTGGCGCCGCAGCCCGGCATGCAGCTGGCCGTCTCGACCGACATGCTGGTGGAAGGGCGGCATTTCCTCTCGACGGTGGCGCCCGCGCGGCTCGGCCACAAGGCGCTGGCGGTGAACCTGTCCGATCTGGCTGCCTGTGGCGCCCGACCGCTGGCCTACACGCTGGCGCTGTCACTGCCCGGCGCCGACGAAGACTTCCTGGCCGGTCTGGCGCAAGGCCTGCATGAGCTTGCCGACTCACACGACATCGAGCTGATCGGCGGTGACACCACCGCCGGCCCGCTCAATCTGTGCATCACCGTGTTCGGCGAAGTGCCGGCCGGTGCGGCGCTGTTGCGCAGTGGCGCGCGGCCTGGCGACGAGCTCTGGGTCAGCGGCCAGCTCGGCGACGCCCGGCTGGCGCTGGAGGTGTTTCGCGGCACGGCGGCGCTGCCGGGCGACGACTTCGCCGCCGTGCGCGACGCGCTGGAGCTGCCGCAGCCGCGCGTCGCGCTCGGCCTGGCACTGCGCGGCGTGGCATCCAGCGCGATCGACATCTCGGACGGCCTGCTCGGCGACCTCGGCCATGTGCTGGCACGCTCGGGCGAGGTCGTGCTCGGCACTGGCCAGCGGCTCGGCGCCACATTGCACGCCGACGCGCTGCCGCGCAGCGCCGTGCTGGCGCGCCAGCCGACTGAGCGCCAGCTGCAATGTCTGCTGACCGGCGGCGACGACTACGAGCTGCTGTTCAGTGCGCCGCCCGAACGCCACACCGCCGTGCTGGCAGCGGCGGCCAGCAGTGCCACGCCGGTCAGCCGCATCGGCCGGATCGACGCCGAGCCCGGCGTGCGCGTGCTCGACGCTGCCGGCGCGGCCCTCAGCACGCCCTGGCATGCCTTCGACCACTTCCGGCGCTGACACACACCGGCGCCCGGCCCGGCTGATGCGCCTTGCTACCCCCGTTGCCACTCACCATGCCAGAACCGATCACTCTTTCCGACGATGCCACCCTGGCCGCCAATGCTGCCGGAGTGGAAGCAGCCCTCCTCTCGCCCGACGCGTCCAGCAACACGCAGCCGACGGCAGCGCCGAAACACCGCCCAACCCTGCGCTTTCTGCTCAGCCATCCGGCCCATTTCATTGCGCTCGGCGCCGGCAGCGGCCTGAGTCCGGTCGCGCCCGGCACCGCCGGCACGCTGTGGGCCTGGCTGGCCTATGTGGTGCTCAGCAACTGGCTGAGTCCGGCCGGCTGGGGCTGGGTGATCGCCGCCGGCCTGCCGATCGGCTGGTGGGCCTGCACGGTGGCGGCGCGCAACGCCCGGCTGCAGGATCCGGGCTTCATCGTCTGGGACGAGGTGATCGCGTTCTGGATCATCCTGTGGCTGCTGACGCCGGCCAGTGGCTGGCTCCAGCTGCTGGCCTTCGCGCTGTTCCGCTGGCTCGACGCCGCCAAGCCCGGCCCGGTCGGCTGGGCCGACCAGCGCTTCAAGGGCGAGGGCTGGCGCGGCGGCTTCGGCATCGTGTTCGACGATCTGGTCGCCGCGTTTGGCACGCTGCTGATCCTGGCGGTGGCGCTGCGGATCTGGCCGGGGCTGCGCTGACTGACCCGCACGGCCGACTCATCGATCGGATCGCATGATTTCCACTTCTGACCAGATGACCTCGACCCACACCGCCGCGCTGGCCGAGCTGCTGCGCCAGCGCCAATGGCGCCTCGCCAGCGCCGAGAGCTGCACCGGCGGGCTGATCGCCGCTGCCTGCACCGATCTGGCGGGTTCGAGCGACTGGTTCGAGCGCGGTTTCGTGACCTACAGCAACGCCGCCAAGAGCGAGCTGCTCGGCGTGCCGGCCGTGCTGATCGAGGCGCACGGCGCCGTCAGCGAGGCGGTCGCGCAAGCGATGGCGCGCGGCGCGCTGGCGCATGCGCACGCCGAGGTCGCGCTGGCGGTGACCGGCATCGCCGGCCCGAGTGGTGGCAGCGCCGACAAGCCGGTCGGCACGGTCTGGTTCGGCTGGGCGCTGCCGGGCCGGGTCTGGTCGGAATGCCAGCGTTTTGACGGCGACCGCGCCGCCGTGCGCCAGGCCAGCGTCGCGCATGCGCTGGGCGCGCTGGTCGGCGCGCTGCAGGGCGCTTGAGTCAGGGCAGCAAGGCCAGCCGGGGCGAGGGCCGCCCGGGGCGCGCGCTGGCCAGCTCGACCAGCAGCAGCACCAGCCTGCGCAGGCCGGCCCACGGCTCGCTCGGCCAGTCGGGATGGCGCAGACCTTTGACGAGGCCGTCGCAGATCTGCGCCGCCACCAGCAGCGCGTCGAGCCGCGCGGCGTCGAGTTGCGGCGCCAGCCGTTCGACCAGTTTTTCCTTCGCGCCCCAGACGCGCGCCTCGCGCAGCGCCATCGACACCGGCGTGCCTTGCGCGATCGCCGCGTGGATGCGGCCGAGCATGCGGATGTCCTCGGCCAGCGTCCAGTGCACCAGCACGGCGGCTTCGCCTTCGGCCTGCAGGCCGTCGAGCATGCGCAGCGCGCGCGCGGCCTGGCCCGCCAGCACCGCTTCGCCGAGCTTGAAGACGTCGTAGCGCGCCACGTTCAGCACCGCCGACTCGACCTGCTCCAAGCTCAGCACACCGGCCGGATGCAGCAGGCCCAGCTTGCTGATTTCCTGATGCGCCGCGAGCAGATTGCCCTCGACCCGATCGGCAAAGAACGTCAGCGTGCGTTGCCCTTCCTCGCCATCGGCGACGCGCTGGTTTTGTGCGGCCAGGCGCTGCGCAATCCAGGTCGGCAGCGCGCGGCGCTCGATCGGATCGATGCGCACGGTCACGCCGGCGGCGTCGAGCGCGGTGAACCAGGCGCTGCCCTGCTGGGTGCGGTCCAGGCGCGGCAGCAGCACCAGCGTCAGCACGTCGTCGGACAGCAGCGAGCAGTAGCGCTGCAGCGCTTCCGAACCGTCCTTGCCGGGCTTGCCGGACGGGATGCGGATCTCGATCAGCTGGCGCGCCGCGAACAGGCTCAGCTCGCTGGCGGCGCCGAGCAGACTGCTCCAGTCGAAGTGCGCGCCAGCGACGGTGTGCACGCTGCGCTCGGCGTAACCGGCGGCACGCGCCGCAGCGCGGATCGTGTCGGCGGCTTCCTGCACCAGCAGCGGCTCGTCACCGTAGACTGTGTAGAGCGGCCGCAAGCCGCGCGCCAGTTGCTGGCTGAGCTGATCAGCGCGGATCTGCATGCCGGCTCACCATCCGGCCGGCAGGGCCGCCGAGGTGGCCGGTGCTGCCGACGCAGCGCGGGCCGGCGCCGAAGCGGCACCACCCGCTGAAGCGGTGGCACCCGGCGCCGAGGCGGCTGAAGGCGCCGCATCAACGGCGGCGGGCAGCGCCGCCAGACGCCGCAGCACCTGGCCGGCGATGTCGCTCTGCATGGCGCGGAACATCAGCTGCGACTCGTAATCCTTCGCCAGCGCGGCCGTTTCGGTGTAGCTCATGTCGCGGCTGAGGGCCAGCTCGGTGATGCCAATCAGTTCGCGGCCGGCGGGCGTGGTGGCGCGAAAGCGCAGCCGGGCGCGCAGCGTCAGCTCACGCACCTGACCGGCGGCGGTAGAGCCGGCCACCACCTGATCGCGCACATCTTCCAGCGCTTGCAGCACCAGATCGGCGCGTACGGCCGACTCGACCACCTCGACACCCGGGCTGGCGCGCAGCTGGCGACGCAGCTCGTCGGCCATCGGCGAGAGGCTGGCAAAGCCGCTCAGCTGCACCCGCTTGAGCTGCAGCTGCGGCGGACGCTTGAGCGCGAAGCCGCAGCCCGTCAGCGCCACGCTGACCAGCAGCGCGGCCATCAGCCGACGGCGAGGCGAGATCGTCACCTCAGACGACCACGTTCACCAGGCGACCCGGCACGACGATGATCTTCTTCGGCGGCTTGCCTTCGGCGAACTTGGCGACTTCGGCGCTGGCGGCTGCCACCGCTTCGATGGTGGCCTTGTCGGCACCGGCCGGCACCTTGATCGAGCCACGCGTCTTGCCGCCGACCTGCAGCACCAGTTCGATCTCGTCCTGCACCAGCGCGGCTTCATCGACCAGCGGCCACGGCGCGTCGAGCAGATCGCCCGCCGCAGCGGCGTAGCCGAGCTCGTTCCACAGGTTCCAGGTGATGTGCGGGCAGGCCGGGTAGAGACCGCGCAGCAGCACCGAATAGCCTTCGCGCAGCACGGCGGCCGACGCATCGCTGCCGTCGTGCTTGTAGCCTTCCAGCGCGTTGAGCAGCTTCATGCCGCCCGACACCACCGTGTTGTATTGCATGCGCTCGAAGTCGTGACTGATCTGTTTCAGGACCAGATGCACCTCGCGGCGCAGCGCCTTGGCGGCGGCCGGCAGCTCGCCCGTGACGGCGCCAGCTGCCTTCAGGACCGCCTCGTTCTTGGCGCCGAACGCCCAGACGCGCTTGATGAAGCGATGCGCGCCTTCCACGCCCGAGTCGTTCCACTCCAGCGTCTGCTCCGGCGGCGACGCGAACATGACGAACAGGCGCGCGGTGTCAGCGCCGTACTGGTTGATCAGATCCTGCGGATCGACGCCGTTGTTCTTCGACTTGGACATCGTGCCGATGCCGCCGTATTCCACCGCCGAGCCGTCCGACTTCAGCTTGGCACCGATGACGGTCTTGCCGCTGGCGTCGAACACGTTCTCGACCTCGTGCGGCCAGAAGTACTCGATGCCGCCCTTCTCGCTGCGGCGGCTGTAGATATGGTTCAGCACCATCCCTTGCGTCAGCAGCTTGGTGAAGGGCTCGCTGACCTTCACCAGGCCGAGATCGCGCATCACCTTGGTCCAGAAGCGTGCGTACAGCAGGTGCAGGATGGCGTGTTCGATGCCGCCGATGTACTGGTCCATCGGCATCCAGTAGTCGGTGCCAGCGCCGACCATCGCTTCGCTGTTCTGCGCATCGCAGTAGCGCATGAAGTACCACGACGAATCGACGAAGGTGTCCATCGTGTCGGTCTCGCGCTGCGCGGGCTTGCCGCAGCAGGGGCAGGCGACGTTCAGGAAGTCGCTGCGCTTCTTGAGCGGATTGCCCGAGCCGTCCGGCACGCAGTCGATCGGCAGCACCACCGGCAGATCGGCGGCCGGCACCGGCACCGCGCCGCAATCGTCGCAATGGATGATCGGGATCGGCGTGCCCCAGTAACGCTGGCGGCTGATGCCCCAGTCGCGCAGGCGCCAGGTGGTCTTTTTCTCGCCGAGGCCAAGGGCGCCGACGAGTTCGGCGACCTTGGTGACGGCGTCCTTGTAGCTCAGGCCGTCGAGCACGCCGGAGTTGATGCTGCGGCCGCGTTGCTTGTCGCCGTACGACTCGGCCCAGGCCTCGGTCGTGAAGGTCTCGCCTTCGACCGCAACGACCTGCTTGATGGCTAGGTCGTACTTCTTCGCGAAGGCAAAGTCGCGCTCGTCATGCGCCGGCACGCCCATCACGGCGCCATCGCCGTAGCTCATCAGCACATAGTTGCCGACCCAGACCTCGACTTGGGCACCCGTCAGCGGGTGCGTGACGAACAGGCCGGTCGGCGCGCCCTTCTTTTCCTGCGTGGCGAGTTCGGCTTCCGTCGTGCCACCGTGCGCGCATTCGGCGATGAAGGCGGCGAGCTGCGGGTTGGTCGCGGCGGCGTGCGCGGCGAGCGGATGCTCCGGCGCCACGGCACAGAAGGTCACGCCCATGATGGTGTCGGCGCGGGTCGTGAAGACGTACAGCTTGCCGCCCTGGATCAGTTCACCGTCCGCGCCCGCGATCTGGTGCGGGAAGGCGAAGCGCACGCCCTCGCTCTTGCCGATCCAGTTTTCCTGCATCAGGCGCACGCGCTCCGGCCAGCCGGACAGGTAGTTCGGATCTTCCGGATTGGCGACCGCGCCGAGCAGCTCGTCGGCGTACTTGACGATGTTCAGGTAGTAGCCGGGGATCTCGCGCTTCTCGACCGGCGCGCCGGAGCGCCAGCCCTTGCCGTCGATGACCTGCTCGTTGGCCAGCACGGTCTGATCAACCGGATCCCAGTTGACGACCTGAGTGCGGCGTTCGGCGATGCCGGCTTCCAGCATCTTCAGGAACAGCCACTGGTTCCACTTGTAGTACTCGGGGTCGCAGGTGGCGACCTCGCGGCTCCAGTCGATCGCCAGACCCATCGCCTGCATCTGGGTCTTCATGTAGGCGATGTTCTCGCGCGTCCACTGCTCGGGCGGCACGGCGTTCTTGAGCGCGGCGTTCTCGGCCGGCAGACCGAAGGCGTCCCAGCCCATCGGCATCAGCACGTTCATGCCCTTCATGCGCAGCTGGCGCGTCAGCATGTCGTTGATGGTGTAGTTGCGCACATGGCCCATGTGCAGCTTGCCCGACGGGTACGGCAGCATCGAGCAGGCGTAGAACTTCGGCTTGGTCTGGTCCTCGCTGACGCGGTAGGCGTCGGCGGTGCGCCAGGCGGCCTGGGCGGCGGATTCGACGGCGGCGGGATCGTATTTCTCGTTCATGGGCAGGCGCGTTCAATGGCTAAGGCAGCCCGCGCAGCGCCACAAACCGGGGCGCGCAGGCAGTCGCCGGGGTCGGCGGTGGAATCGGGCGATTATCGCGTGCGGCGCTCAGCGCGCCGCTGAAGCCGCTGCGCCCGGCTCGGTCACGAAGGCGATGCGGTTCAGCCCGACCTTCTGCAGCTGGCCGATCAGCTCGGCGACGCGGCCGTAGGGCACGGCGCGGTCGGCGCGCAGCTGCACTTCGGTGTCAGGGCTCTGGCGCGCGGCAGCGGCCAGGCGCTGGTCGAGCGCAGCCGGGTTGATCTTCTCGTCGCCGAGGTAGAGGCCACCGGCGGCCGTGAGCGCCAGTGACAGCGCCTGCGGCGTCTCGCTGGCCGGCTGGCCCTCGGCCTTGGGCAGGTCGAGCTTCAGGCTGGCGGTCATCAGCGGCGCGGTGATCATGAAGATCACCAGCAGCACCAGCATGACGTCAATCAACGGCGTCATGTTGATCTCGGCCATCGGGGCCGGGCTGCTGGTGCGTTCCAGGCGTCCGAAGGCCATGGTCAGCTCAGGCGTCGCGGCGCGCGCGGCTGGCGGACAGGCCGTTGGCCACATCAAACGCATCCAGCTGCATCTCGCGCAGGTCGTGCGCCAGGCCTTCCAGATCGGCCTCGCAGGCGCCGAGCCACTTGCCGAACAGGTTGTAGGCCAGCACGGCCGGAATCGCCACCGCCAGGCCGGCGGCGGTCATGATGAGCGCCTCGCCGACCGGGCCGGCGACTTTGTCGATGCCGATCGAGCCCGAGGCCGAGATGCCCAGCAGCGCGTGGTAGATGCCCCAGACCGTGCCGAACAGGCCGATGAACGGCGCGGTGGCGCCGATCGAGGCCAGCAGCACCTGGCCGAACTGCAGCTGGCCGAGCACCGCATGCAGCGCGTCGCGCAGCCGGCGCGTCAGTTGCGAGCCGGTTTGGCCAGCCGCTTCCAGCGTGCCAGCCGGCGCGGTCTGCAGGGCGGCGTCGAGCAGCGGCAGCGCGACCTGTTCGCGGTCCAGCGCCGCCATCTGGCTGCGCGCGGTGACCAGATCGGGCGCGGCCCAGAAGGCGGGCACGGCGCGCGCCAGATCACGCCGGGCGCGTGTCAGCACCCAGCCTTTCCAGAGGATCAGCACCCAGGCCGAGATCGACATCGTCAGCAGCAGCAGCGTGACCGCCCGGCTGACGCTGTCGCCTTCAGACCAGATCTGTTGGAAGCTGCTCATCGTTGGCGGCTCAGCGCAGGCCGAGCACGTCGTCCATGCCGAACAGGCCGCTGCTCTGCGTGGCCAGGAAACGCACCGCACGCAAGCTGCCCTGCGCGTAGGTGGCGCGGCTGCTGGATTTGTGCGTGATCTCGATGCGCTCGCCGGTGCCCATGAACATCACGGTGTGGTCGCCGACCACGTCGCCGCCGCGCACGGTGGCAAAACCGATCGTGCTCGGGTCGCGTTCGCCGGTGACGCCTTCGCGGCCGTAGACGGCACATTCCTTCAGATCGCGGCCGATCGCGTCGGCGACGACTTCGCCCATCTTCAGCGCCGTGCCGCTCGGCGCATCGACCTTGTGGCGGTGGTGCGCCTCGACGATCTCGATGTCGTAGCCTTGGCTGAGAGCGCGCGCAGCGGTGTCGAGCAGGCGCAGCACGACGTTGACGCCGACGCTCATGTTCGGCGCCATGACGATGGCGATGTCCTTGGACGCTGCTTCGATCTCGGCCTTCTGCTCGGCGCTGAAGCCGGTGGTGCCGATGACCAGCTTGACGCCCAGCTCGCGGCACACCGCCAGGTGCGCCAGCGTGCCTTCGGGCCGGGTGAAGTCGATCAGGTACTCGGCACCCGCCAAGCCGGCGCGCAGGTCGGCCTGGGTGATGACCCCGCTGCTCTGGCCGAGGAAGGCGGTCGCATCAGCGCCGAGCGCCGGGCTGTCGGCCCGATCCAGCGCGCCAGCAAGCTGGCAGTCGTCAGCGGCCAGCACGGCCTCGATCAGCATGTGGCCCATGCGGCCGGTGCAGCCGGCCACGGCGATTTTGTGAATGGCGCTCATCGCGATGTCGTCAGGGGTTCGAGAGGCGGGTAGTTGCGAGCCGGGCCGCTGGCCGGGATCGGCGGTGCGGCCAGCGCCTTGTAGTCAGGCAGCGGCAGCGCCTTGATCTGCTCGGCGTCGAGTTCGAGCGGACGCTTGCGCTTGTCAGGTTTGCGCACGTCGATGGACGCGACGAATTCCTGCTCGGACGGCAGGGCCACGGCGTCGAAATGGTCGACTCGATCGGCCGAGAAATACACCGTCACGCGGCGCTGCTGGGGTGCGGCACCCTGGCGCTTGAGCGTGAAGACGTAGTCCCAGCGATCGGCGTGGAAGATGTCGGCCAGCAGAGGCGCGCCGAGCAGGCTGCGCACCTGATCGCGCGTCAGCCCGGGACGCAACTGCTCGGCCATTTCCTTGGTGACGACGTTGCCTTGCACCACTTCGGTACGGTAAGGCGTGATCAGGCCCAGAAAACTGTCATCCGTCTGAGAGGCACAGCCAGCCAGCGCCAGGAACAAGCCCAGCACAGCCAACCAGGAACGAAGCATGTGGCGCGTAAAGGTCATCTTGCTGAAAAGTACCCAGCCGACGCGGGATGCGCTGACTGCCGATATCATCCGGGCATTCTAGCGACGCTGCATTCCAGCGCCGATCAGCACCCTACCCATGACCAACGCGGAAGAACTCAAGAGCTCCGGCCTGAAGGCCACGCTGCCACGCATCAAGATCCTCGAGATCTTCCAGCGTTCGACGCAGCGGCACATGACCGCCGAGGATGTCTACAAGATTCTGCTCGTCGACGGCTCGGACATCGGCTTGGCCACGGTCTATCGGGTGCTGATGCAGTTCGAGCAGGCCGGCATCCTGAATCGCAACCATTTCGAGAGCGGCAAGTCGGTCTTCGAGCTCAACGAAGGCCAGCATCACGACCATCTGGTCTGCCTGGACTGCGGCCATGTCGAAGAGTTCTTCGATGCGCAGATCGAGACCCGTCAGCGCGCCGTGGCGCTGGAACGCGGTTTTGCGCTGCAGGAACATTCGCTGGCCCTGTACGCGCACTGCAACCGAGCCACCTGTCCGCACCGGCACACCAAGTAGGCGTCGTTCAGAGCCCGGGTTCGCCGCGCTCCATCATCTGGCGATGCCGCTCGATGAACTCGCGGTAGGTGTCGATGCCGCGCAGCTGCAGCACGGTGTTGCGCACTGCGGCTTCCACCAGCACGGCCAAGTTGCGGCCGGCGTCCACCGCGATCACCGCCTTGCGCACCGGCATGCCGAGCACGTCTTCGTAGAGCGGCTCGTAGGGCATGCGCTCGAAGTCGCGGTCCATGGTCTCCTTGCGCACCAGATGGACGATGAGCTTGAGGCGCATCTTGCGGCGCACCGCCGTCTCACCAAAGATCGCCTTGATGTCGAGCAGACCGATGCCGCGCACTTCGAGCAGGTTGCGCAGCAGCTCGGGGCAACGGCCCTCGATGGCGGTCTGCGAGACGCGGAACAGATCGACCACATCGTCAGCCACCAGGCCGTGGCCGCGCGAGATCAGCTCCAGGCCGAGTTCGCTCTTGCCCAGACCGGACTCGCCCGTCAGCAGCACGCCCAGCCCGAGGATGTCCATGAACACACCGTGCCGCGAGGTGCGCTCGGCGAAATGCTGGCTGAGATAGCCGCGCAGCACGTCGATGACATGCCCGGCCGAATCGCGGGTCGAGAACAGCGGAATGTCGGCCCGCTCGCACATGGCGACCAGCCGATCCGGCGGGGTGCAGCCGTCCGCCACCACCAGCACGGGCGGCTCCAGCGTGACGATGCGCGAGGTGCGCCGTTCCTGGGTGTCGAAATCGGGATGCTGCAGATACTTGACCTCGCGCCGGCCAACGATCTGGACCCGATACGGGTGGATGTAGTTGAGATACCCGACCAGATCGGCGGCCGACTGGGCGTCGCGCACGGCAACTTCGTCGAAACGGCGCTCAGGATGGGCGTGTCCAGCGATCCAGTCCCACTTCAAGGTGGTGCGATGCGCTTCGAACAGCGCCTCGGCGCTGATGACGGTGGGTTTCAAACGCGGCCCTGGATAAAGTCAACCGACTCAAGCCACTGACTTCAGCGGCTCCCAGCGCAGAATCAGCTCGTGCAGACGCACCGGATCGACCTCGGCCTTGAGCTGTTCACGCAGTTCACGATCAGACAGCAACTCGGCGATCTCGGAGAGGATTTCCAGGTGCCGCTGTGTCGCCGCCTCCGGCACAAGCAGAAAAATCATCAAAGGCACCGGCTCGTCGTCCGGCGCTTCAAAGGCGATCGGTTGCGACAGCCGCAGCACCGCAGCGAGCGGATTCTTCAGGCCCTTGATGCGACCGTGCGGGATCGCCACCCCATGGCCGAGGCCGGTGGAGCCGAGCCGCTCACGGGCAAACAGGTTGTCAGTGACGGTGGCACGCGCGATGGAATGCTGATTTTCGAACAGTAAACCAGCCTGCTCGAATGCACGCTTCTTGCTGGATGCATCCACATTCACCAGCACATTGCTGGCTGGCAGGATCGCGGCGAGACGGTTCATGACAACAGGTGCCTGTTAAGCCACTGCCAAGGCAGCCGCTTTACGATGAAGGGAAGTGAATTATAGAAACGCGCTTGGTTGCACCACGACAAACCGCGCCCCCGATTTGCTGGCGGTGCGATCTTCGGTTGTCTGTGCACAACGGACGCCCGTCAAAATGAACAAACGGCCCCTGTAGGGGCCGTCTTATGTTTGCGCCTGCGGTTCAGGCGGCACTTTCATCCAGCGTCGCACGCTTGAGCGAGTCGTGATGGTGATCCTGCAGGCGGTCCTTGTGACGCACCACCTGTCGATCCAGCTTGTCCATCAACTGGTCGATCGCGGCGTATAAATCCTCATGGGCACTTTCAACAAAAATATCCTTGCCCTTGGTGTGCAAAGTGACTTCTGCTCGTTGGCGCTTTTCCTTCTCCTTCTGTTTTTCCACCGTCAATAGCACGTTGACGTCGACGACTTGATCAAAATGCCGCGTCACGCGGTCCAGCTTGTTCAGCACGTACTCTTTGAGAGCCGGGGTCACTTCGAGGTGATGTCCGCTGATCGTCAGGTTCATGAGGCCGCCTTTCCAGGGGGTTGGTGAGAAGTCACGCTATTGGTTGTAGTTTGAGACATCGAAATGTCTCCCTCTGTGAAACCAGTGTGACCGCTTCGCGACCGGCTGACAAGCCGGATAGGTCAGACCATGCAAGCGTTGTGACGAAATGCTCCACCGGGGTGCGTTTCACGGTAGCCTTGCACTTTGAGTCACAGCCGCAATGCTGGCTGTGGCAGTGCAATAATTCGCGCCGAGCGACTTTCATTGGAGCGTTTGTGGACAGCAGTCACCCTCGGTGACCGTCCCTCCTGAGCGATCGCGCACTTGGTGCGCACGGCCAGGAGTGAGGCGGTTCTCCCCGACAACACCCTCACTTTGGCCCGACGATGCGGCGCATAGACATGCGTCACGCAGGAATCCCGATGCTCAACGTCTTCACGCTGGCTGCCGGCCGGCTGTTCCAGGAAGAAATCGACCACGCCCACGCCCTCGACCATGTGCGTCCGGTCTGGGTCGATCTGGAAGCGCCCACCGACGAGGAAAAAATCTGGGTCCGCACCCGGTTTGGCCTCTCGATTCCCGACAACATCGTTGATGACGACCTGGAAGAATCCGCCCGCTTCTACGAGGAAGACAACGGCGAGCTGCACATCCGCTCCGACTTCCTGATCGACGACGGCGAAGCGCCGCGCAACGTGCGCGTCGCCTTCATCCTGTTCGAGAACGTGCTGTTCTCGGTGCACGGCGAGGATCTGCCGGTGTTCCGGCTGCTGCGCCTGCGCGCACGCCGCATTCCCGCGCTGATCGAGAACGCCAAGGACGTGCTGCTCAAGCTGTACGACGCCGACGCGGAATACTCGGCCGACGCGCTCGAAGGCATCTACGACAACCTGGAGAAGGTCAGCGTTCGGGTTCTCAAGCAGGACGTGGACGACACCGCCGCCAGCGAAGCACTCGGCGCGATCGCCCGCGAGGAAGACCTGAACGGGCGCATCCGCCGCAACGTCATGGACACGCGCCGCGCGGTGAGCTTCATGATGCGCAGCCGCATGCTCAGCGCCGAGCAGTTCGAGGAGGCGCGTCAGATCATGCGCGACATCGATTCGCTCGACTCGCACACCGCCTTCCTGTTCGACAAGATCAACTTCCTGATGGACGCCACGGTCGGCTTCATCAACATCAACCAGAACAAGATCATCAAGCTGTTCTCGGTGGCGTCGGTCGCGCTGCTGCCGCCGACGCTGATCGCCAGCATCTACGGCATGAACTTCAAGCTCATGCCCGAACTGGAGTGGCAGTACGGCTACCCGTTCGCCATTGGCCTGATGCTGGTCAGCGTGGTGATGCCATTCTGGTATTTCCGCCGCAAGGGTTGGCTCTGAGGCAAGCCCGCGCGCCGAGCGTGCAAATGCGCAATTGCACGGGGAAACAGCTGTTGTGGCGCCCTTGGCAGCCAGAGCGGCAGGCCTAAACTGGTGTCATCGCGTCGGCGAGGAGCCCCGTCATGACAGCACGACTTTCGCAGCACTCCCAGGTCTTGCAGTTCTGCCGACGCGGCACCGCACTCGCCCTGCTGCTGGCCAGCCTGACGCTCGGGCACCTGGCGCAGGCTCAGTTTGCGCTGACGCCCACGCCGCTGCAGCAGAGCGAGCCAGCTCTGTCCGCCGCTGCCGATGATCTGGCCTACCGCAAGGACGGTGCGCGCCATCTCTACCAGACCTATCCGATGCAGATCTGGCGCGGCCAGCTGCCGCCGCTGCTCTACGCCATCGCGGTGATCCAGACCAGCATCGATGCCCAGGGCCACATCACCGACTTGCAGGTGGTGCGCGAGCCGGCCCACGCCAAGGAAGTCACCGCCTGGATCGTGGCGCTGATCCGGCGCGCGCAGCCTTTCCCGCTGCCGCAGAAGCTGGGCGAAGCGATCTACACCGATGTCTGGCTGGTCGATGAAAGCGGCAAGTTCCAGCTCGACACGCTGACCGAAGGCCAGCGCGACGAATAACCGGCGTCAGCGGCTGGCCCGGCGCCGCAGCAGACGCATCAGCGCGCCGAGCACCGGCAGCTTCTCGTACAGCTCCTCGGCGGCGTCCCAGTAGTCGCGGTGCAACGTGATGCGGCCATCGGCGCCAAACTGGAAATGGGTGCAGCCACGGATTCGCTGCCCAGTCAGCCCCAGGCGCGGCAGGCCGAACAGGAAATCCCAGGTCATGAAGCACTGGTCGCTGGCCGAGACCACCTGCCGCACCACAAAGCGCGGCGCCTGCAGCGCCTGGAACATATGCTCAAACACGGCCCGGATCGGCGCCAGCCCCTGCACCTCGTTGAACGGATCCTTGAAACGAGCCTGCTCGCTGTAGAACTCGGCCAGCCGCTCCAGGTCGGCTGGGGCCAGCGCCTCGAAAAACGTGATCAGCTCGACCACATGGACGTCGGCCGACAACGGCGTCTCTGCAGACAAGATGGTCATGATCACCCTCCGGTGAGGCGGCGCACCGCCGCGAAGTACAGCCTGTCGTTCAACAAGCCGAGTGCCTTGAGCAGCCGGCTGAAACGGCGCGGAAAGTGGATTTCGAACTGCCCGCGCGCCCAGCCGTCGAGCATGGCCTGCGCCGCCTGCTCGGGCGTGATCAGCGCGGGCATGCGGAAATCATTCTGCGCGGTCAGCGGCGTGGCGACAAAGCCCGGATTGATGACCGACACGCCGATACGGCGCGGCGCCAGGTCCAGATAGAGCGTCTCGGCCAGCAGGATCAGCGCCGCCTTGGTCGGCCCGTAGGCGAGCGCATTCGGCAAGCCACGGTAGCCCGCCACGCTCGCCACCAGGCTCAGATGGCCATGGCCTTGCGCCAGCAGCTGCGCCAGCACCACGTCGAGGCAATGCAGCGCACCGACGTAGTTGATCTGCTGGTGACGCAGCATCTCGGCCAGATCGAAGGCGGTGGCGCGCTGCGGCTTGTAATGGCCGGCGCAGTAGAGCACCAGATCGAGCTGCGGCACGCGTTCGCGCAAGACGCAGGCGGCCGCTTGCACCGAGGCCGCATCGCACACATCCAGCGGCAGCGCGATGGCGCCGGGATGGCGGGCCGCGAACGCGGCCAGCGGCGCTGGCTGGCGCGCCGACACCAGCACCTGCGCGCCGGCCGCAGCGAGCCGCTCGGCAGTGGCCAGGCCGATGCCGCTCGACGCGCCGATCACCCAGACCACTTGGCCACGCCATTCGCGCATCAAGGGGTTGCATGCCATTCGCGTGCTCTCGGGTTGAATCTCGGGTTGAACTCAGAGCTTGCGAAATGACAGCGTCACTTCGCCCAGGCGCACGCCGAACTTGCTCATGGTCGCGCGGTTCAGGAGCGTCTGCTCGTCCATCAGGAACATCCAGTCGTCGAACTGCACCTGGTAGACGCTGCCGTCCACCGGCAGACTCAGCGTGTAGCGCCAGCGCAGCGCGTTGCCGGCGGCCTGGCCCTGCGCCTCGCCCACCACATCGGCGGCGTGACCGATGTAGTGGCCGTCGGCCAGGCGGGTCAGGTTCCAGACGCGGCGCTCGGTCTTGCCGTCGCTGTAGCGGAAATCTTCTTCGAGCACGCCGTCATCACCGACCCAGTAGGCCTTGATCTGCACCGTGAAGCGCCGCTTGACCGCGCCGGAGCGGTCGGTGAACAGCCCGTGTGCGATCAGGTTGCCGTTGAAGTAGCGGCGCAGGTCGAGCGGCGGCGTCTCGCCCGCGTAGTCCTGCACCTGCGGGCCGGCACAGCCGGTGAACAGTGTGGCCGCCGACAGCAGCGCTGCGGCCAAGGTACGCCGTGTCATGTTGATTACCTCGTACCAGTCAGTGTCAAAGTACCCGCCCTCAAGGCCGACGCAAGGTGAACTGCACGACATCGGTGTTGCCGGCATCAAAGGCGGCCTCGCAGTAGCCAAGGTAGAACTCCCAGGTGCGCATGAAACGCTGATCGAAACCCAAGCCTTGCAAGGCGGTGGCCTCGGCCTGGAAACGGCTGCGCCAGCGCCGCAGCGTCTCTGCGTAATCGGGCCCGAAGGCCTGCTCGCGCTCGACCACCAGCCCGGCGCGCGCGGCGGCGCGGCGGAACTCGCTCGGGCTCGGCAGCATGCCGCCGGGGAAGATGTACTGCTGGATGAAGTCGGTCGAGCGCGCGTAGCGCTCGAACAGGTCGTCGCGGATCGTGATGCTCTGGATGCAGGCGCGCGCGCCGGGTTTCAGGCAGCGCGCCACCGTCTCGAAATAGCTCGGCCAGTAGCTGCGGCCGACCGCCTCGAACATCTCGATCGAGACGACAGCATCGAACGGCGCGTCGTCGATGGCGCGGTAGTCCTGCAGGCGCAGCTCGGCGCGATCACTCAAGTCCGCATCCATCAGGCGCTGCTGGCCCCAGGCGAGCTGCTCGGTCGAGAGCGTCACGCCGGTCAGGTGCGCGCCGAAGTCGCGCGCCGCCAGCTCGGCCACCGCACCCCAGCCGCAGCCGATCTCCAGCACGCGCGCGCCCGGCGCCACACCGGCCTCGGTCAAGGCACGGCGCATCTTGGCCTGCTGCGCTTCCGGCAGCGGCCGGCTCAGGTCGCCCTCGAACCAGGCGCTGGAGTAGTTCATCGTCTCGTCGAGCCAGCGCCGGTAGAACTCGTTGCCAAGGTCGTAGTGGGCGTGGATGTTGCGCCGGCTGCCGCTGCGGCTGTTGCGGTTGAGCAGATGGCGCAGCCGATACGCCAGCGCGCCCCACCACGAGCCGTAGACCATGCGCTCCAGCGCGGCGCGGTTCGCCAGCAGCAGGCCGAGCAGCGCGGCCAGATCGTGCGTGTGCCAGTGGCCGGCGATGTAGGCCTCGGCCAGGCCGATGTCGCCCGAGCGCAGCGCGGCGCCGCAGGCGCGCCAGTCGAGCAGCCGCATCGAGGCGCGCGGGCCGGCACCGCTGCCGAAGCGGGCGTGCGAGCCGTCCGGCAGCTGCACTTCCAGCGTGCCGTGCTGGAGCCGTTGCAGCAGACTGAGGACAGCCCGGGCGGCGGGCGGCGTGCTGGCCGGCGGCGCAAAAGCGGACAGAGGCGATGACGGAGGAGCGCAGTCGTTCATGGCAGGCGACGTTCCGGTTGCTATAAGAACAAACACATCCGCACAAGGGCGGCCAGGCGAGGCGGCGTTCAACGGGTCAGCGACTGCGCAGGCGCTGCGGGCTTGCCAAAAAACGGCACGCGCTTGCGCCACAGCCGCCAGGCCTGCCAGTGGATGCGGGCAATCACGGCCAGCGTCAGCAGCGGGTTCGACCAGAAGGTGCGCCGCAGCGCGGCCGGCGTGAGCGGCTGCAGCTCAGCGCTGACGCTGGTCTGCAGCAGCGGGATGAACGCTCCGGCGGCCTCGCCCTCCGCAGCGCCGTCATGGTCGATGCGCACCAGCGTGCGCGCAGGCTGCGCGGCCGCCACCTCGGTGCGCACGAAACGAAAGCGGTAGCGCCCCGCGACCGCGCAGAACGGCGAAACGTGGAACACCTTGCTCGCCCGCAGCTCGCGGCCCGAGGCCAAGTCAGGTCCGGTGAGCAGATAGCAGTGCCGCTCGCCGAAGGTGTTGTTGACCTCGACGACGATCGCCACCACCGAGCCGTCGGCCCGGTGCGCGTACCAGAAGCTGACCGGCTTGAAGGCGTAGCCCAGCACGCGTGGGTAGGTGTGCAGCCAGATCTCGCCGTCGGCGTCCGGGATGCCGGCGTCCCGCAGCAGCGCCTCGCACCAGGCCAGCGCGTCCGGGCCGCCGTCGCCATGGTCGGCGTCGTGGAAGCTCACCAGCGCACGGCGGTTGCGCGGCGGGCCGTCGCTGTGGCCGGCGCGCCAGGCTCGCATCGGCAACAGCACGAACCAGGTCGGATAGCTGAACTCATGCCGGACCGGCGCCAATCGGGCATGCCACACCCGGCCGATGCCGATCTGCGCCTGTGCGGCAGCACGGTCAGCGGATAAGGGCGGCATGGACATCAGAGGCTCCGCATCCGCCTCAGGCGGCCAGCGCAGCGGCGACCAGCTCGCTGCGCCGCGCCAGCACATCACCTGCCACGGCCAAGCCCGACTTCAGGCCATCCTCGTGGAAACCGTAGCCGGTCCAGGCGCCGCAGAACCAGGTGTCCTGCGCGCCTTGCAGGGCCGGCAGGCGCTGCTGCGCGGCGATGGCAGCGGCGTCGAAGACCGGATGGGCGTAATCGAACTCGTCCAGCACCATCGCGGCCTGCGGCTCGCGCACCGGATTGAGCGACACCAGCACTGGCTGGGCAAACGGCAGCGGCTGCAGGCGATTCAGCAAGTAATGCAGGCAGACGCTGGCCTGGTCGGCACCGGTCTGGCCCGCATGTTCATAGTTCCAGGCCGCCCAGGCCTTGCGTCGGCGCGGCAGCAAGGCGGTGTCGGTGTGCAGCACGGCCCGGTTGCGCTGGTAGCCGATGGCGCCCAGCACGGCGCGCTCCTGCGCGCTGGCGTCCGAGCCGAGCAGCGTCAGCGCCTGGTCGGAATGGCAGGCCAGCACGACAGCGTCGAAGTGCTCGGCGCCTGCGGTCGTCAGGACCGACACACCCAGTCCACCGCCGTGACGGTGCAGCGCCCGCACCGGCGTGGCCAGACGGGTATCGGCGATGCGCGGCAACATGCGCTCGACATAGTGGCGCGCACCGCCCGTCACCGTGTACCACTGCGGCCGGTCCAGCACCTGCAGCAGGCCGTGGTTGTGGCAGAAACGGATCATCGTCGCGACCGGAAACGCCAGCATCTGCCCGGTCGGGCAGGACCAGATCGAGGCCACCATCGGCAGAAAGTACCAGTGCCGGAACGTGGCGCCAAAGCCGTGCGCGTCGAGAAAATCGCCGACCGACTGCGCCAGTTGCGCCTCGCTGCCCTCGCGCGCCAGAGCGGTGGTGAGCTTGTTGAAGCGCAGGATGTCACCCAGCATGCCCCAGAAGCGTGGCTTGAGCAGGTTGCTGCGCTGCGCGAACACGCTGTCCAGGCTGCAGCCGCTCCACTCCAGCGCACCCTGCTCGGCCTGGACAGAAAACGACATGTCCGATGCCGAGGTTGCCACGCCGAGCGTGGCGAACAGCTTGAGCAGCTCCGGATAGGTGCGCTGGTTCAAGACCAGGAAGCCGGTGTCCACCCCATGCCGGACCAGGGCGCCATCGGCACGCGCCAGAGTGACATCCACGGTGTGGGTGTGCCCGCCGAAGTAGCTGCCGGACTCATAGAGGCTGACACGACAACCCGAGCCTGGCGCACTGAGCTGCCAGGCCGCCGACAGGCCCGCAATGCCTGAGCCGATCACGGCAACGCGACGCATGGCTCAGGCGCCGCGCAGCTTGGCGCTGCGCGGCGGTGTCAGCCAGGAAAGAAGGAATGCTGTGCAGCACCCTGAGGCGGAACAGGGAGGGAGGGAGGAGGAGGGGGACCGCCTCGGGCAATCGACCGGTGTGCCCGGAAGGCTGCACAGCATCAAAACAGATGTCGATGCACGCCACTGCGGCAGCGCGTCACCGATGCCGGATTGGAGCAACCAACGCCAGACGAGTTCCCGCCGTTCATGCAAATTTTCAATGCGCACGGCATGGCCTGCTGCTTTTGCTCCAGCGCGACTTGACCAGGCCAAGCCCAGATTGAAGAATTTGCCCATGGTTTGTCTTGGTCAAATTTAGTTTGTATCGAATATTAGGCACAAAATCAGTGATTCGCAAGTGTTTGTCTAAGTCATACAATTAAGATGTCTTTTGATGCCCGGCCTGACCACGACGCAAAATGAGTGCTCCCACCTGCCCGCTGCCGGCGTCACCGCCGCTGCTCACCATCGCCGCAGTCGAACGCGACACCCGCATCAGCAAAGACACCTTGCGGGTCTGGGAACGGCGCTACGGCTTTCCAGCGCCGGAGCGCGATGCCAACGGCGAGCGCCTTTACCCAGCTCAGCAAGTCAGCCAGCTGCGCCATATCAAACGGCTGATGGACGCTGGTCACCGGCCCGGCCGCATCGTCGGCCTGTCGCTGGAAGGGCTGGAGCAACTTGGCAGCACAACCACGGCCTGCCCGGCCGAACCACTTCAGGCAGGCTCAGTGGCCCGGCAAGACTCGCTCGTCGCCTTGGTGCAGCTGCTGCGCAGCCACAACATAGGCACGCTGCGCCACACCTTGACCCAAGCCCTGTTGGGCATGGGCCTGGAGCGTTTCGTCACCGAGATGGCGGTGCCGCTGATGACCGAGATCGGCTGGGCCTGGTCGCGCGGTGAACTGGAAATCTTCCAGGAGCATCTCTGCAGCGAAGCACTGGAAACCGTGCTGCGCGCCGCCATCGCCTCGGCACCCGATCTGCTGCAGAGCGGCCATGAGCCCCGGGTGTTGCTGGCGACCGTCCCGACCGAATCGCATGGCCTGGGGCTGCTGATGGCCGATGCGCTGTTCTGCGTCGAAGGCTGCAACCGCATGGACCTGGGTGTGCAGGCACCCTTGCGGGAAATCGTGCTGGCGGCCCAGGCGCACCGCGCCCAGATCGTGGCCCTGAGTTTCAGCAGCGCCATGAACCTCCACCATGCGGTTGAAAGCCTGACCGAGCTGCGCGCCGCACTCGACAGCACGATTGAAATCTGGGCCGGCACCTCCGCGCCATCGCTGCTGAAGCGCGGTGTGGCGGGAGTCAAGTTGATGAGCCGACTCGACGGCATTGCCGGCGAAGTGGCACGCTGGCGGAGCAAGCCATGACCACCACCCCACGTCCGCGCTGGTCCTGCCTGGCAGCGGCGCGCGCCCATTGCGCCGAGCAGCGGATCCGCTTCGAGATCAGCACGCCGAACGGCGCACTCTGCGTCGGCAGCGTCGATCGGGCCCATCTGCCGGTGCTGGCCCGGCACGCTCCCGCGCTGACGTTGAGCGAGCACCACGTCCGGCTCGATGTGCCGGTGTTTGATCGCACGCCATGTCTGGCGCGCATCAACGCTGCGCTGCGCGCTGCCGGGCTGATCCGCGCCTGGCGCAACGAGACCTACGCCATCGTCACCGCGCTGGGCGCGCCGCCGCTGGCGCACATCGAGCGCGCCGCGTCACGCTTCTGGGGCACGCTGACCTTTGGCGCCCATTGCAACGGCCATGTGCTCGGCACGGATGGCCGACCCAGCCATCTGTGGATCGCGCGGCGCTCGCTCAGCAAGGCCACCGATCCAGGCCTGCTCGACAACCTGGTCGGCGGCGGCGTGCCGCACGATCAACAGCCCTTCGAGACGCTGGTGCGCGAAGGCTGGGAAGAGGCCGGCCTGGCGCCCGAGCGCATGCGCGCCGCCACCGCCCACAGCGTCTACCACCTGGTGCGCGACATCCCGGAAGGCCTGCAGGTCGAGGATCTGCATGTGTTCGATCTGGCGCTGCCCGAAGACATCACGCCGATCAATCAAGACGGCGAAGTGGCCGAGTTCCGCCGCATGCCGGTGCGGGAAGCACTGGAACACGCCGCCAGTGGCGAGATGACGGTGGACGCCGCGCTGGCCACGCTCGACTTCGGCCTGCGCCACGACCTGCTTCGCAGTGGCGAACCCGCGCTGTTGAGTCAGGCCGCCGCCGCCCTTCGGCGCTGCAACAGTGACGCTTGAGCGCCCGGCCAGCCATTCAGAGTTTTCCAACGCTTGCATCAAGACCGGTGAACCGCTGCGGGCTGACGACAGCCTAAGCTGACGACATGTTTACGCAGTTGCTCGTCACGAGCCGACCCCATGTCTGACTCTGCTCTGCCCTCGCGCTATTCACGCACCGCCATCGTTCTGCACTGGGTGCTCGGACTGGCCATTGCCGCGATCTTCGTGGTGGGCCTCTACATGGCCGATCTGCCGTTCTCGCCGCAGCGCCTCAAGCTCTACAACTGGCACAAGTGGGCCGGCGTTGCGATCCTGCTGCTGTCGCTGCTGCGGCTGGTCTGGCGCCTGACGCACCGCCCGCCCGCGCTGCCGGCCAGGATCGAGCAAGCCATGCCCGGCTGGCAGCGCGCCGCCCATCACGGCACGCACCACCTGATGTACCTGCTGTTCTTTGCCGTGCCGCTGATCGGCTGGGCCTACAGCTCGGCAGCGGGTTTCCAGATCGTCTGGTTCGGCGTGCTGCCGCTGCCCGACTTCATGCCGACCGACAAGGCGCTGGCCGCACTGATCAAGCCCTTGCACCAGCTCGGCGCCCTGGCGCTGGCGGGCCTGGTGCTGCTGCACGTCGGTGCTGCGCTCAAGCACCAGCTGATCGACCGTGATGGCTTGCTGGCCCGCATGGGCGTTGGTCGCCACTGACGTTCGCCCCTCTTCATCGCCACCCGGCTGACCCGCGCTGCTACAGCGCCGACACCGGCCTGGCATGCCCGCCCACTGACCTTGTTGCAGCCAAGCGCTGCCAACCGATCATGAAAAAACTGTTGTCCGCTGTTGCCTCATCCACCACCATGACGGCCGCCATCGCCCTCGCCGCGTATGGCTTGCTGATCAGCACGCCGGTCTGCGCCCAGACGGCGCCCGCCAAGCTCGACGCCGCCAAGAGCGAGATCGCCTTTGTCAGCAAGCAGATGGGTGTCCCGGTGGAAGGGCATTTCCGCAAGTTCGACGCCCAGATCGCCTTCGACCCGAAGAAGCCCGAGGCCGGCAAGGTCGGCTTCACGATCGAGCTCGGCAGCGCCACCGTCGGCGCGCCGGAAACCGATGTCGAACTGCCCAAGCCGGCCTGGTTCGGCGTGGCCAAGTTCCCGCAGGCCACCTTCCAGTCGACCGGCATCAAGGCGGCCGGCCCGGGGCGCTTCGACGTCACCGGCAAGCTCAGCATCAAGGGCAGCAGCCGCGACGTGGTGGTGCCGGTGCAACTGGCTCAGGCCGGCGGCGTCAGCACCGCGACCGGCAGCTTCTTGATCAAGCGGCTCGATTTCAAGATCGGTGACGGCGAATGGGCCGACACCTCGATGGTCGCCAACGACGTGCAGGTCAAGTTCAAGCTCAGCCTTGGCGGCGTGCCGGCGCTTTGAGCCCCATCTGTTTTTTCCGCACCGCAAATTTCACCAACCCTGACTGGTCATTCCCCATGAACAAGCTCCTCAAACTCTCCGCTGCCGTTGCCCTGTTTGCTGCCGCAGCTGCGCCCGCTCTGGCCGCGCCGGAAACCTATTCGATCGACAGCACGCACACATTCCCGCGTTTCTCGTACAGCCACTTCGGCATGTCGACGCAGCTGAGCCGGTTCAACAAGACGACCGGCACCATCGTCCTGGACAAGGCCGCCAAGACGGGTTCGGTGGATGTGGTGATTGACATGAAGTCGGTCGACACCGGCTTCGAAGTTTTCAATGGTCACATTCAGGGCGAAGATTTCCTGGATACCGCCAAGTACCCGACCGCCACCTTCAAGTCGACCAAGGTGGTTTTCGATGGCGACAAGCCCACGGCGATTGAAGGCAATCTGACCATCAAGGGCGTCACCAAGCCGGCCGTCCTGAAGGTGACGAACTACGTCAACCAAGCCCATCCGATGCTGAAGAAGGACGCGATCGGTGCCGACGCCAATGTCGTCATCAAGCGGACCGAATTCAACGCTGGCAAATATGCACCTTACGTTGGTGACGATGTGACCATCAACATTGCTGTCGAAGCCATCAATAACTAAATACCCAAACAAAAGCGCCTTGCATGGAGCTTCATGCAAGGCGCTTTTTATGGCGCGGTGACTTTTTCAAATCAACCCAGCGACTTGGTCTGCGGCCGTGACTTCGATGACCACATCAAGTGCGGCATCCGGGCTGGCAACTACCGCCTCCCGACGACACCCACGGAAGCCGTCAAGCAGTCAAACTCAGACCGTGAAGTGGCTAGCGCCAGCGGAGAAACTCGCCGGCAGATCCAGGAAAGGCGATTCGCCCAGCGTGCCCACCGCGTGCACTGCCGTGTAGAACGATGTCGCAACCGCCATCAGCGGTGCCACCACCAAGGCCGCCGTGGCAGCGACCAGCGTACCAAGCACCACAGCAGGCAGGGCCATCAGCATGAGCACCAGCTTGGTGAGGCCCTCGACACGGGACAGCTGATACGCGGCAGAGGTCAGGCGGGAAATCATGATGGCAGCTCCGGCAGATCGGTCATTTGGTCGGCTTACGCCCAGCGTGTGGTTCTCATCACAAGTTGGTCTGGACGTCAACACGCAAGACCGTACCTTAACCACCACTCATCTCACGAGATGTGAAAAAGTGAGACTTATTGTCGACTAAGTCGGCCGGCTTTGACAAGCCCTGAGCACTGACAAGTGTCGTTTATTTTTATCAGTTTCAACCCTTGACTTGTCGCCCTTTAAGACGCCCGAAATGATACAACAGCCCGCTGCCAGACCTGCTGGCACAGCCAAGGGCTGACCCGATACCGCTCGCTACGAGTAGCCTGCTGGAGAGCATCGAGCAGCGTGATGACCTCGCCCCCCCCCAGCTGCAGCAGCCATTCGAAAGGGCCGGCCGGGTAGCCAGTGCCCAGCTTCATGGCGATGTCCGCGCCCGCCGCATCACAGACGCCCTGCTGCACCGCATCGGCGGCCTCGTTGATCAGCATCGCGATCGTGCGCGCCACCACCAGCCCGGCCACATCGCCCACCGCGATCGGTAAAAAACCGGCTATCTGCAACAGCGCCGCACATTCACTTGCAAAAATGGCGCTCGCGCTGAAGGCCACGGCGTGAGCCAGGGCCGCACGCGGCGTGTCGGTCAGCGCCCAGTCGAACACCGCCACATCGGCGCAACCCAGCTCAGCCGCCAGTTGCTGGGCGCAACGGCCGTCGGTCTGACGCAGCTGGCCAGCACCGATCGCCACGCCAGTCCAGCCGCTGCCGGTGTCGCGCGTCACGCTCAAGCCATGCGCTTCCAGCGCCTGCGCCAGCCGCTCAGCCATGCGGTCTGAACCATGCACCACGAGCGGCCGGCCAGCCAGGCTGACCATTTCACCCGCTGGCGCGAGCGGCGCCGGATCGTTCGGGTAGCGGTAGAAGCCGGCGCCACTCTTGCGCCCGAGCAGGCCGGCGTCCACCAGCTCTTTCTGCACCAGCGAGGGCACGAAGCGCTTGTCGCCGTAGTTGGCCGCAAAGACCGACTCGGTCACCGCGTAGTTGACGTCGTGGCCGATCAGGTCCATCAGCTCGCACGGACCCATGCGAAAACCCGCGCCGCGCAGCGCGGCGTCGATCTGCACCGGTGTGGCGGCGCGCTCCTGCAGCAGCGCCAGCGCCTCGGCGTAATAGGGCCGGGCGATGCGATTGACGATGAAGCCGGGGGTCGAGCGCGCGTGCACCGCCGTCTTGCCCCAGTGGCCCGACAGCGCATGAACCGCTTCGGCGACCAGCGGATCGGTGCGCAGCCCCGACACCACCTCGACCAGCTTCATCAGCGGCACCGGATTGAAGAAGTGCATGCCAACCACCCGGCCCGGCTGCACCAGCCCCTTGGCGAGCGCGGTGATGGAGAGCGACGAGGTGTTCGACGCCAGCACGGCGGTGGGCGCCAGCAGCGCTTCCAGATCGCGCAGCAGGCCCTGCTTGATGGCGAGGTTCTCGACGATGGCCTCGATCACCAGGCCGGCGTCGGCCAGGTCGGCGAGCTGCGCCGCCGGGCGGATGCGCCCGATGGCGGCGTCAGCGGCTTCCTGCGTCAGCTTGCCCTTGGCGGTCAGGCCACGCAGCGTGGTGGCGAGCTGTTCGCAGGCCGCTGCGGCAGCGCCCTCGCGAGCGTCATGCAGCCAGACCAGGTGACCCGCCTGGGCGGCGATCTGGGCAATGCCGGCGCCCATCGTGCCGGCGCCAATCACGGCCACCACGCAGCCACGCAAATCGATCGTACTCATCTCGTCTCCTCGGCAATGTGACGCAGCCTCGACACGACAGAAGTGGATCGAGGCGGCGCTGATGGATCCCGCTCTCGGGGTGTTTTGCTGGAACGGCTGGCGCTCAGGCGGCCGCTGTGCCGCTCAGACGGAACAGGCTGGTGGCGTCGATGTCGAGCACCTCGCGCTCCAGCTGGTTGAACAGCTGCCAGCGCCAGCGCAGGATGCCCAGATGCGGCTGGCTCTTGCTGCGCCGCACCTCCAGCACCGTGACGAGCAGGCTCAAGGCATCGCCCGGCCGAACCGGATTCGGCCACTTCACATACTGCAGCCCCGGCGACGCGAACGACTCCGAGCCGGCCAGGAACTGGTGCGCCACCAGCTGCATCGCGATGCCGCAGGTGTGCCAGCCGCTGGCGATCAGGCCGCCCATCGGACCGTCGATTGCCGCCACCGGGTCGGTGTGGAACCACTGCGGATCCCACTGCTTGGCATAGGCCAGGATCTCGGCCTCGCTGACGGTGTACGGTCCGGCGCGCAGCTGCTGCTCGGGGTGGAAGTCGGCAAATTTCATGGATCAGTGCATCCGTCGATCAGTAGGTTTCAAGATGGAGACGCCCCTCTTTCTTGAGCGCCGCACCCACCGTATCCCAGTTCAAGCCGGCTTGCGTGGCGATGTCGTGCAGCGCCAGCACGACGCCCTCTTCCATCGCCTTCAGGCCGCAGACATAGAAGTACGCATTCGGATCCGCCAGCAGCGCGGCCAGGTCGGCGGCGCGCTCGCGCATCGCGTCCTGCACGTAGCGTTTCGGCTGACCGGCAGTACGGCTGAACGCGAAGTTGATGTCGATGAAATCCTTCGGCAGGTTCTGCAGCGGGCCGAAGTAGGGCAGCTCTTCCTTGGTGCGGGCGCCGAAGAACAGCATCAGCTTGCCGCTCTCGAACTTGCCACTCTGGCGCAGCCGGCGGCGCCATTCGGTCATCGCACGCATCGGCGCCGAGCCGGTGCCGGTGCAGATCATGACGATGTGCGACTTCGGGTGGTTCGGCATCAGGAAACTGGCGCCGAAGGGCCCTATCACCTGCACCTTGTCGCCGACTTGCAGGTCGCACATGTAGTTGGAGCCGACGCCGCGCACCGGCTGGCCCTGGTGGTCTTCCAGCACGCGCTTGATGGTCAGCGAGATGTTGTTGTAGCCGGGCCGCTCGCCGTTGCGCGGGCTGGCAATCGAATACTGCCGCGCGTGGTGCGGCTTGCCGGCGGCGTCCAGGCCCGGCGGAATGATGCCGACCGACTGGCCTTCCAGCACCGGAAACGGCAGCGCGCCGAAGTCCAGCACGATGTGGTGCGTGTCGTAGTCGTGGCCGGCCTGCTTGCCGACCTCGGTGACGCGCACGTTGCCCGCCACCGTCGCAGTGATCGATTTCTCGGCCGCCTTCGGGCCGTACAGATTGGTGTAGGCGTGCGCGGCCGACCACGGCGGCAGCTGGGCGCCGTATTGCGCGCTGTTGAAGGCGCCTGCGCCGCTCGTCACATCTGACAGCACGGCGGCAGTCGGCTCGGCCACGGCGGCGTCCGTCGCCACGCCAGCGGCGGCCCGCTGTTCGGGCGTCAGCTCGGCCGGCAGCTCATCCCAGCCCAGCTGCGCCTCGATCGAATAGGCGGCCCCACGCAGCATGGTGCGGTAGTTGTCGATCGAGCCGGTCGGGCAGGGCGAAATGCAGGCGTTGCACCAGTTGCACGTCGCCACATCCACCACGTAGTTGCGCGAGTCGTGCGTGATCGCGCCGACCGGGCAGACCGATTCGCAGGTGTTGCAGCGGATGCAGATCTCGGGGTCGATCAGATGCTGGCGGATCACGGCCGCAGCAGGGTCTGTTGTGGCCATGTCCATGGCGTGTCTCCGGAAATGACGATCGGCCCGGATGATGGGCCGCAATCACCGGCCCGGGACTCGGGATGATCCCGAGCCCCGAACAGGGCGATCAGCTGAATCGGACGTACTCGAAGTCGACCGGCTGGCGGTTGATGCCCATCACCGGCGGCGCGATCCAGTTGGCGAACTTGCCCGGCTCGGTGACGCGGCCCATCAGGCCGGCCACGAAGGCGCGGTCTTCCACGCTCGGCAGCCACTGGTTCTTCATCGCGTTCCATTCGGCTTCGCTCACCACGCGGCCGTCCGGCGCGACCTTCACGCCGGCCAGCGTGCCGATCTGGCGATGGAAAGCCTTGTGCGGCACCTTGAAGCGGAACGGGATGCCGGCCTTCTCGACCACCTTGTTCCAGCGCTCCACGCCGC
The DNA here is from genome assembly GCA_041083665.1 of Leptothrix sp. (in: b-proteobacteria). Lineage (GTDB taxonomy): Bacteria > Pseudomonadota > Gammaproteobacteria > Burkholderiales > Burkholderiaceae_C > Sphaerotilus. The sequence goes on along the minus strand of JBFPGZ010000006.1, from coordinate 155,649 downwards.
CGATCGAGTCCTTGATGTAGTCGTCGCGCAGCACTTCGTTGAGGGCGTTGAGCATCGGCACTTCCTTCTCGACCAGCTGGCCACCCTGCACGTCGAGCACCTTGTAGGTGGTGCCCTTCAGGATGTGGTCATCGACGCGCTTGCCTTCTTCATAGCGACCCTTCAGGCCGGACGAGTAGAAGGTTGCAGCGTTGCTCGACTGATCGGCGCCGAACAGGTCGATCGTGACCGAGAAGTGGAAGTTGATGTAGCGCTGGATGGTCGGCAGATCGATCACGCCGGCGGCGCGGATCTTGGCCGGATCGTCGGTCTTCAGCTCGTTCATGACCTGGCAGGTGCGCGCGATGACGCGGCTCACGCCCGACTCGCCGACGAACATGTGGTGCGCTTCCTCGGTCAGCATGAACTTGGTGGTGCGCGCCAGCGGATCGAACGAACTTTCAGCCAGGGCGCAGAGCTGGAACTTGCCGTCGCGGTCGGTGAAGTAGGTGAACATGTAGAACGACAGCCAGTCGGGCGTCGGCTCATTGAACGCCTGCAGGATGCGCGGGTTGTTCTGGTCGCCCGAGCGGCGATCCAGCAGCGCCTCGGCTTCCTCGCGACCATCGCGACCGAAGTACTTGTGCAGCAGGTAGACCATCGCCCACAGGTGCCGGCCTTCCTCGACGTTGACCTGGAACAGGTTGCGCAGGTCGTACTGGCTGGGGGCTGTCAGGCCGAGGTGGCGCTGCTGCTCGACCGAAGCCGGCTCGGTGTCGCCCTGCGTGACGATGATGCGGCGCAGGTTCGCGCGGTGTTCGCCGGGCACGTCCTGCCAGGCGGCCTCGCCCTTGTGGTCGCCGAAATGGATCTTGCGGTCGGCCTCGGCCGGGTTCAGGAAGATGCCCCAGCGGTAGTCGGGCATCTTGACGTGGCCGAACTGGGCCCAGCCCTGCGGATCGACGCTGATGGCGGTGCGCAGGTAGACGTCGAAACCGTGCGAGCCGTCCGGACCCATGTCCTGCCACCAGCTCAGGTAGTTGGGCTGCCAATGTTCGAGCGCGCGCTGCAGCGTGCGGTCTTCGCTCAGGTTGACGTTGTTGGGGATCTTGTCGCTGTAGGTGATGTTGGACATGCTTGTCTCCTGTTGCGGGTTCAGACGCGGTTCCAGTCGAAGGCGGCCTTGTCGCCCTTGCCGTAGACCTTCAGCGCACCCTTTTCGCCGGTGGCGTTCGGGCGGATGAAGATCCAGTTCTGCCAGGCGCTCAGGCGGCCGAACACGCGCGTGGCCATGTTTTCCTTGCCGGCGAAGCGCAGATTGGCTTCCAGGCCGGTCAGCGCGTCGGGCGACATGCTGGCGCGTTCTTCCAGCACCAGGCGCACCTCGTCGGCCCAGTCGATGTCGTCCAGCGCGGCGGTCACCAGACCGAGCGCTTCAGCGGCGTCGGCGTCGAGCGCCTGGCCGATGGCGGCCTCGGCAGCGGCCAGCGGCGCGGTCTCTTCGTAGAAGCGGCGCTGCAGGCGCGACTGGTCGTTCACCATCGGGAAGGTGCCGAAGTTGAGCGCGGACAGCGTCAGGCGCGGCGTGCGCGCCGGCTCGTCGGGCAGCGTCAGCATGTAGCTGCGGTCGCAGGCAAAGGCCAGTTCAGCCAGCGTGCCGGCAAAGCACGAACCCGGCTCGATCAGCGCGTAGAGCGTGCGCGACGAGACATCGAGGCGCGCCAGCGTGCGACGCAGCAGGCCGGTGGTTTCGCGCACCAGCCAGTGGCCGGCGTGCGCGGCCAGCGTGGCGTCCGACGCCAGCACGGCGGCGGCGTCGCCTTCGGTCTTGATGATCCAGGTGCCGATGTCGAGTTCGTTGGTACGCAGATGCAGGATGGCGTCGTCCAGCTCGCGCGCCATCGCGAGCGGCCACCAGGCGGCACCTAGAGCTTCGATGCCGGCGATGTCGCTCGGCTGCGCGGTCTGCGGCGCACGCACGGTGAGCGTGGCGTTGCGTTTGGCACGGTCGATCACGACGCTGACGTTCGGGTACTCGACGCCAGCATCGCTGAAGCTGCGCGTCAGCGGCGTCAGGGCGACGGCCTTGCCGTCGGCGGGACGGTCGCTCTGCTCGGCCAGCTTGGCGGCGCGCTCCTGCACCACCTGGGCGAACTGCTGCGGCTTGGCGATCGCATCGACCAGGCGCCAATCGACGGCGCGCTGGCCGCGCACACCTTCCTGCGAGGTGCAGAAGATGTCGGCCAGGTCGTGCCGCACCTTGCGCTTGTCGGTCACGCGGGTCAGGCCGCCGGTGCCGGGCAGCACGCCAAGCAGCGGCACTTCCGGCAGCGAGACGGCGGAAGAGCGGTCATCGACCAGCACCAGATCGTCGCAAGCCAGCGCCACTTCGTAGCCGCCGCCGGCGCAGGCGCCGTTGATCGCGGCCAGGAACTTCAGGCCCGAATGCCTGGACGAATCTTCCAGGCCGTTGCGGGTCTCGTTGGTGAACTTGCAGAAGTTCACCTTCCAGCCGTGGCTGGACAGGCCCAGCATGAAGATGTTGGCGCCCGAGCAGAACACCCGCTCGCGCTGGCTGGTCAGGATGACGGTGCGCACTTCCGGATGCTCGAAGCGGATGCGGTTCACTGCGTCGTGCAGCTCGATGTCCACGCCGAGGTCGTAGCTGTTCAGCTTGAGCTTGTAGCCGGGCCGCAGGCCGGCGTTTTCGTCCACGCCCATCGCCAGGGTGGCCACGGCACCTTCGAAGCTGAGCTTCCAGTGCTTGTACTGCGACGGATCGGTCTGGTAATCGACACGGGTTTCAACACGGGGTGCGACAGCGCTCATCTGGGGGCTCCTTCAGGGGGCAGGACGCACGGTCGTGCATCAGTTCGAATCGGGTTCATGCATGATATTGCATGTGTTGCGATGGATCAATGCACAAAAGTGCCTGTGAGAGGCGAATGCGGGTAAGTCCTGATAAATCTTCTCTGTACGGGCTCCGTAGGGTTTTTGATTTGTTTTAGTACATAAATTGCTCATGCCGGCGAGCAAGTTTTTGTATCATGACCCTCAAATCACCCTCACGCGACCACCGTGGCTTCCGACCCCGCCCTCATCGAGATCTATCGCAACGGCACCTGGGAGCCCGCTGCCGAGTTGCAGCCGCTCGGCGATGAGCGGTGCCGGCTTGAGTACCTCGCCGAATACATCTTTCAGGCCGGCCCAGAACCGATCGCCCTGGGCCTGCCGGTCCAGTTCAACCCGGACATCCCTGGCGATGATGGCCTGGTCGATCGATCGGTGCCGTCGTTTCTCTATGACCTGGTGCCTCAGGGAAAGGGGCGCCGCTTCCTGCTGGATCTGATCCAGCGGAGCGACGCTGACACGCTGGTCCTGCCGCTGCTGATGGCGGGCGCCTTCAACCCCATCGGTCGGCTGCGGCTCAGTTCGGCGGTTGAGTTCTTCAAGACGCAAGCCGCCAGGCACCCCGAGGCACACCAGGCCGGCGGGCTGGCGCTGGAGGACATTCGCCAGCGCTCGGACGACTACCTGGACCACCTCAGCCTGTACGCCATGCTCGCCACCGGCACCACCGGTGTGCAGGGCGTTGCGCCGAAGTATCTGATGGCGCAGGACCGGCAAGGACGCTGGTTTGCCGATCTGGCCCTGCCCGATGACCAGGCGGTGGCGCACTGGCTCATGAAGCTGCCGCGCGGCAAGTCGGACGCGGACCGGGCGGTGCTGCGCAATGAGGCCGCGTACCTGCGCCTGGCCGGCCAGTGCGGCCTGCGGGCGCCACGCGGCGAGCGGGGTTTGGAGAACGGCGTGATGCTCATCGACGAGATCTTGTTCGTCCGGCGCTTCGATCGCCGGGTGATCGATGGCCAGTTGCACCGACTGCACCAGGAGAGCCTGGCCAGCGTCGCCGGGCTGCGCGGCTTTGCGCCAGGCACCACGCTCAATGCGCTGCTGCAGGTGCTGCGGGCGCACGCGACGCACCCGGCGGCGGAGACCGTCGAGTTCGTGAAGCGCGACGTGCTGAACCGCGCCATGCGCAACACCGACAACCACGCCCGCAACACCGCCATGCAGCGCCTGCCGGACGGCACGATCCAGCTCACGCCGGTCTTCGACTTCGCGCCCATGTTCATGGACCCCGAAGGGATCCCGCGCAGCGTCGAGTGGAAGGATGCCCGGGGCGTGATCCAGCGCGATTGGACCGACATCCTTCGGGAGCTGGTCGAGAGCGGCGCCCTGCCTGCGGCCGAGCATGCGGCTCTGGTGGCGGAGCTCAAGGCTTTCAGCACCGTGGTCGCCAATCTGCCGGCCCTGGCCACCGCATGCGGGGTCGAACCCGCAGTGCTGGACCAGTGCCTGGCGTCGATCGAGGCCCAAGCCGGGCAGCTGGCCGGACTGACGGTGTGAAGCGGCCTGTTCGTTGCGGCCATTGAGGCGAGACCATGGACAAGCGCATCAAGATCATCGACCGCGCCAAGGACCGCGAAACGCGCGAGCAGCTCTACCGCGATCTGGCGGCCGGCACCCTCAGCCTGGGTCAGGCCGTGAAGGGCATGCGCCGGCTCAGCCGGCTCACCCAGCCGGAATTCGCCGCGCACCGGGGCATCAGCCTCGACGCCTTGCGCCAGATCGAATCCGACCGAGGCAACCCGACCGTGGCGACCCTGAACAAGATCGCGCAGATCTTCGGCCTGCGCGTCGGCTTTGTTCCCGCTCCGGCGAGCCACACGCCCTGACCGACGCCCGGCATCACCCCAACGCCCGCACCCACGGCAACACCAGCGTCTCGGCCGCCTGCACCCGCTGCCAGCGCCACTGCGCTGCCGGCAGCAGCCACTCGATGCCGTAGCGGCTCACGTCCAGCTTGGCCTGGCGCAGCGCGGCGTCGTCCAGCGTCAGCGCAGCGCGGGCGATGCGGCACCAGGCCCAGGCCAGCAGCGCATGGCCGACGCCGTGCAGCATGTCGTCGGCGACGCGCAGCGGCGCTTCCGGATCAACGGCGCGCGCAGCCACCAGCGCGGCGACGGCGTTTTGCAGCGCCTCAGCCTGCTGGCGCAGCGCGGTGGCGTAAGGGGCCAGCGCCGCGTCGGCGTCCAACCGCTCGATCTCGGCGCTGAACTCGGCCTGCAACAGCACGAGTCCCCGGCCGGCACCGCCGTTCAGCAGCAGCTTGCGCATCACCAGGTCGATGGCCTGGATCTCGTTGGTGCCCTCGTAGATCATGGCGATGCGGCTGTCGCGCACCTGCTGCTCGATGCCGTACTCGTGGATGTAGCCGTAGCCGCCGAACACGCCGAGTGCTTCGTCGGCGCCGTAGTGGCCGAGATGCGTCAGGAAGGCTTTCACGACCGGCGTGAGCAGGGCGACCAGGTCGCCAGTGTCGCGGCGGCGCTCGGCGTCGGGGTGCTGCTCGTGTTCGTCGAGCAGCAGCGCGGTCCAGTAGGCCAGCACGCGCGCGCCTTGGGTCTGCGCCTGCAGGCCGAGCAGGATGCGCCGCATGGCAGGGTGCCAGACGATCGGGTCAGCGCCGCTACCCGTCGCAGCGTCCGGACGCTTCGGCGCGCGCAGCTGCACGCGCTCCTCGGCGTAGCGCAGCGCCTTCTGCGTCGCGGCGTCCAGATGGCCGAGGCCCTGCACGCCGACGTGCAGCCGCGCCGCATTCATCATCAGGAACATCGCGCCCAGGCCGGCGCCGGGCTCGCCGAGCAGCCAGCCTTCGGCGCGTTCGAAGCGCATCTGGCAGGTCGAGCTGCCCTTGATGCCCATCTTCTTCTCGATGCCGTCACAGAACACCGCGTTGCGGCGGCCGTCCGGCAGGAACTTGGGCACCAGGAACAGCGACAGGCCTTTGGTACCGGACGGGGCGTCGGGCAGCCGGGCCAGGACGAGGTGGACGATGTTGTCTGTCATGTCCTGGTCGCCGCCGGAGATGAAGATCTTGTTGCCGCTGACCAGCACCGGCGCGCCGTTCGCGACCGAACCATCGGCGCTCGGCGTGGCCGGCTCGGCGCGGCTGCGGATCAGGCCCAGGTCGCTGCCGGCCTGCGGCTCGGTCAGGTTCATGGTCGCGAGCCATTCGCCGCTGACGACCTTGGGCAGATAGCGCTCGCGCAGCTCCGGCGTGGCGGTCGCCTTGATGGCTTCGTAGGCGCCGTGCAGCAAGCCGGGGTACATGGTCCAGGCGTGATTGGCCGCGACCAGCATCTCGAACAGCGCGGCGTTGAGCAGCTGCGGCAGGCCCTGGCCGCCGACTTCCGGGTCGCAGCCCAGTGCCGGCCAGCCGCCTTCGACAAACGCCGCCCAGGCCTGCGGATAGCCCTGCGGCGTCGTCACGCCCTGCGGCGTCCAGTGGCAGCCTTCCAGATCGGCGCTGGCGTTGATCGGCGCAATCACCTCGGCGGCGAAGCGACCAGCCTGCGCCAGCACTTCGCGGACGGTGTCGGCATCCAGATCGGCGTAGAGCGGCAGGCCGGACCAGCTGGCCGGCGCATCGAGCACCTGCTCGATGACGAAGCGCATCTCGTCGAGCGGCGGAACGTAGGCGGATGACATCGGTGTTTTCTTCCCGTCAGTGTTTCTTCTGCGCGCCGAGGTAGGTCTCGATCACGCGCGGGTCGCGCGCCAGCTCGGCCGCCGGGCCTTCGAGCGCGATCGAGCCGGTTTCCAGCACGTAGCCGTAGTCGGCCACTTCGAGCGCGGCACGGGCGTTCTGCTCGATCAGCAGGATCGACACGCCGGTTTCGCGCAGCCGGTCGATGATGCGGAAGATCTCGCGCACGATCAGCGGCGCCAGGCCCAGGCTGGGCTCGTCGAGCATCAGCACCTTCGGCTGGCTCATCAGCGCCCGGCCGACCGCGAGCATCTGGCGTTCGCCGCCTGACATGGTGCCGGCGAGCTGGTCGCGGCGCTCTTTCAGGCGCGGGAACAGCGTGTAGACGCGCTCCAGCTGCTCGCGCCAGGCGCTGTTCTTGAGCCGCATCTGACGCCAGCCGCCCAGCACCAGGTTGTCCTCGACCGACATGGTGGCGAACAGCTCGCGCTTTTCCGGCACCAGCGCCAGGCCGGCCATGACGCGCTCTTCCAGCGTGACGTTGGCGAGATCCTGGCCGTCGAAAACGATCTGGCCGCGTGACGGCAGCACGCCCATCAGCGCGTTCAGGGTGGTCGATTTGCCGGCGCCGTTCGGGCCGATCACCGTGACCACCGAGCCTTTCGGCAGGCGCAGGTTCAGGCCGGTCAGCACCTCGGCGCGGCCGTAGCCGGCGTGCAGATCGGCGACATGAAGTAGATCAGTCATGGCTCAGTGCTCCGTGCCGAGGTAAGCGGCGCGCACCGCCGGGCTGTCCTGCACTTCCTGCGGCGTGCCTTCGACCAGCTTGGTGCCGAACTCCATCACGACGATGCGGTCGGTCAGGTTCATGACGAAGTCCATGTCGTGCTCGACCAGCAGGATGCTCATACCCTCGCTCTTGAGCTGCTTGAGCACCGCAGACAGCGCCTGCTTTTCCTTGTGGCGCAGGCCGGCGGCCGGCTCGTCAAGCAGCAGCAGCGCCGGGTCGGTGCACAGGGCCCGGGCGATTTCCATCAGCCGCGCCGGCCCGAGCGCCAGGTTGCCGGCCAGCTCGTGCATCTGCTCTTGCATGCCGATGCGCGTCAGCTGGCGTTCGGCTTCCTTGAACAGGCGCCGCTCCTCGTCGCGATCCAGGCGCAGCATCGCCTGCGTCACGCCAGCGTGCGAGCGCAGGTAGCCGCCGAGCGCGACGTTTTCCAGCACCGTCATGTCGGGCAGCATCTTGACGTGCTGGAAGGTGCGCGACATGCCCTGCTCGGCGATCTGGCGCGAGCTCAGGCCCCCGACCGGCTTGCCCCGGAACTGCACCTTGCCGCTGGTGAGCGACAGCACGCCGGTGATCAGGTTGAAGGTGGTCGATTTGCCGGCGCCGTTCGGGCCGATCAGGCCCATGATCTCGCCGGCGCGGATCGAGAAAGTGATGTCGTTCACCGCCACCAGGCCGCCGAACTGCTTGCGGATCGCCTGCACGTCGAGCAGCAACTCGCCCTGGGTCGGCTTGCTGCGCTCTTCCAGCGCGGCGGCGTTGGCCCAGTCACGCGGGCGCGGCGGATTCGGGATCCAGCGCGACGCCAGGCGCTCGACGAACGGCCACAGCCCCTGCGGCGCGTACTTCAGCGTCACCACCAGCACGATGCCGAACACGATGATCTCGTAGTTGCCCGAGCCGCCGAACAGCTTGGGCAGGATCACCTGCAGCTGATCCTCGATGACCTTGACGACGACCGCGCCGGTGAAGGCGCCCCAGACATTGCCGACGCCGCCCAGCACCGCCATGAACAGGTACTCGATGCCCTTGCCGAGCGCGAACGGCGAGGGGTTGACGGTGCGCTGGAAGTGCGCGAACAGCCAGCCGGAGATCGAGGCCAGCATCGCCGCGATCACGAACACCAGCACCTTGTAGCGGTAGGTCGAGATGCCCATCGCCTCGGCCATCGTCACGCCGCCCTTGAGCGCGCGGATGGCACGGCCGGTGCGCGAGTCGAGCAGGCGGATCACCGCCACCGCTGCCAGCAGCGCAAAGACCCAGATCAGATAGAAGTAGCTGCGCCCCGAGGCCAGGCTGAGGCCGAACAGCTCGATGGCCGGCACACCCAGGATGCCGTCGTACTTGCCGAGGAAGTCCATGTTGGACATCGAGTAGTACAGCGACAGCGCCCAGGCGATGGTGGCCAGCGGCAGGTAGTGGCCCGACATGCGCAGCGTGATCGCGGCCAGCACCAGCGCCACCAGCACCGTGATGGCCAGACCGATGAACAGCGTCAGCCAGGGCGAGACGCCATGCGCCGTGACCAGCCAGGCCGAGGTGTAGGCGCCCAGGCCGACAAACGCCGCTTGCCCGAACGAGGTCAGGCCCGCCACGCCGGTCAGCAGCACCAGGCCGAGCGAGACGATCGACAACAGGCCGATGTAGTTGAGCTGGGTGATCCAGAACTCGGGCACCGGCAGCACCGGCAACAGCGCCAGCAGCAGCACCAGGCCGACAAAAACCATGCGACGGGGATTCATTCAGTCCTCCTCCTGGTGCGGATCACGCAGCGAACGCCAGAGCAGCACCGGCAGGATCGAGGTGAACACGATCACCTCCTTGAACGAGCTGGCCCAGAACGAGCCGAACGATTCCAGCACGCCGATGCCCAAGGCGCCGGCCGCCGCGAGCGGATAGCTCGACAGCCCGGCGAACACCGCCGCGACGAAGCCTTTCAGGCCGATCAGGAAGCCCGAGTCGTAGAAGATCGTCGTGGTCGGGCCGATCAGCAGGCCCGACAGGGCGCCGATGAAGGCCGCCATCGTGAAAGAGAGCCGCCCGGCGTTCACGGTCGGGATGCCCATCAGCCGCGCGCCGAGCCGGTTCACGGCGGTGGCCCGCAGCGCCTTGCCGTACAGCGTGCGCTCGAAGAACAGCCAGAGCATCACGATCAGCGCGATCGAGGCCAGGAAGATGATCAGCGTCTGGCCGGACAGCATCAGCGGGCCGAGCGTGAAGCGATCGTCCCAGAAGCTCGGGTTGCGAAAGCCCTCGGCGCCGAAGAACAGCAGCGCCAGCCCGGTCAGCGTGAAATGCACGCCGACCGAGATGATCAGCAGCACCAGCACGGTGGCGTCGGCGAGCGACTCGTAGGCCAGTCGGTACACCAGCGAGCCGAACGGCGTCACCAGCGCCAGCGTCAGCAGGGCCTGCGCGACCAGCGGCAACTGCTTCGGCGCGGCCCAGATCGCCAGCAAGGAAATCAGCACCGGATACGCCAAGGTGCGGGCCAGCCCGGGCAACCAGCGCGCCGGCGGCAAGCCGCGCCGGAAGGCCTGCGCCAGCTCCAGCACGGCCGCAAGGGCGGCCATGATGAGCAGCAGCCAGACCGTGCCGGGCACCTGGCCGGCCTGCAGCATGGCGAGCGTGAGCGCGCCGAAGGCGACGAACTCGCCCTGCGGAATGAAGATCACACGCGTGACGGCGAACAGCAGCACCGTGGCCATCGCCAGCAGCGCGTAGATCGCGCCGTTGGTGATGCCGTCAAGCGTGAGGATGCTGGCGATGGAGAAATCCATGACAGGTCTCGGGTTGAGCCTTGAGGAACGTCAATGTGCCGTGAAGGGCGAGGAGCGGGCAATCCGTGTTTGTCCGACCGACCGGTCGATTTATGGCTGCGTCAGCGCGGCGCCATGCGCAGCGCGCCGTCGAGCCGGATCACCTCGCCGTTCAGATGGCCGTTGCTGACGATGTGCGCCGCGAGCTGCGCGAACTCGTCCGGCTGGCCGAGCCGCTTCGGAAACGGAATCGACGCGGCGAGCGACTGCTGCACGCTTTCCGGCAGCTCGTTCATCAGCGGCGTGGCAAACAGGCCCGGCGCGATGGTGCAGACGCGCACGCCCCACTGCGCCAGATCGCGCGCCAGCGGCAGCGTCAGGCCGACCACGCCGCCCTTCGAGGCCGCGTAGGCCTCCTGGCCGACCTGGCCGTCGAACGCCGCCACCGAGGCGGTGTTGACGATCACGCCGCGCTCGCCCGAGGTGCCTTCCAGCGGCTCGGTCTTGGCCAGGCGCGCTGCGGCCAGGCGGATCACGTTGTAGGTGCCGATCAGATTCACCCGCACCACGCGCTCGAAGTCCTCCAGCGGCGCGGGCGAGCCGTCGCGCTGGATCACGCGCTTCGCCGAGCCGATGCCGGCGATGTTCATGACGATGCGCGCGGTGCCGTGCGCGGCCTCGGCGGCGTCGAGTGCGGCCGTGACGCTGGCGCTGTCGGTGATGTCGCAGCGGCAGGCGATGCCGCCGATCTCGGCCGCGACCCGTTCGGCGCCCGCCTGGTTGACATCGAGCACCGCGACGCGCGCACCCTGGCGCGCCAGTTCGCGTGCCACCGCCTCACCGAGGCCCGAGCCGCCGCCGGTGACGATGGCGGCCTGTCCTTGAATCTGCATGCTGGTTTTCCTTGCTGGAGCGGGTTGGCTTGAGCGGGGCCGGAGCGTTCAGGCCCGGCGCGGCAGGATCAGGAAGGGGTCGCTCTCGCGGCCCTCGTAGAGCGCTTCGACCAGCGCAGCGCGATGTGTCAGCACCGCGCGCTGGTTGATCGAGCCCTTGTCGGTGACCTCGCCCTTGTCGATCGAGGGCGGTTCGGCCAGCACGTGCAGCCGCGCCGGCCGGTTCGCGCTGCCGGTGCCGGCCTGCCAGAGCCGATCGGCCAGCGCCTGGAAGAAGGCCCGCACCGCTGGCGTGTGCATCAGCTCGGGCACCGGTAGCGCGTCGGCTTCCAGGCCGTCAGCCTCGGCCAGCTTGCGGCACTCATCGACGCGCGGAAAGATCAGCAGGCCGATCTCGTCGCGGTTCAGGCCGGTCACGACCACGTCCTGCACGCACGGCTCGCCGGCCAGCGTCACCCGGGCGCGCAGCGGCCCGACGTTGACGAAGGTGCCGGTCGAGAGCTTGAAATCCTCGGCGGTGCGGCCGTCGAACAGCAGACCGCGAGTCGGCTGGGCCGGGTCGATGAACTTGACGGCGTCGCCGGTGCAGTAGAAGCCTTCGGCGTCAAAGGCCTCGCTGGTCTGCTCGGGCGCGCGCCAGTAGGCCGGCATCACGTTCGGACCACGGAAGCGCACTTCGGTCTTGCCGTGCAGCGGGTCGGTGGGGTCCGGCACCAGCTTGACCTCAACGCCCGGCGCCGGCAGGCCGACATGGCCCGAGCGCACGTCGGTGCCGACCGCGAACAGGCAGGACGGTGCCGTCTCGGTCATGCCGAGTCCCGTGATGATGCGGATGCGCTCGCCCACCGTCGCCTCGGCCTGCGCTTCCAGCTTGTCCCAGACCGCCTGGCTCAAGCCAGCGCCGGCAAACATGAAGGCCTTGACGCGCGCGAACAGCGTCTGACGCAGCTGCGCGTCGGTTTCCATCACCCGGGCGATTTCCTCGAAGCCCTTCGGCACGTTGAAATAGATCGTCGGCGAGATCTCGCGCAGGTTGCGCAACGTCTCCGCCATGCCTTTCGGCGTCGGCTTGCCCTCGTCGATGTAGAGCGTGCCGCCGTTGTAGAGCGTGATGCCGACGTTGTGGTTGCCGCCGAAGGTGTGGTTCCACGGCAGCCAGTCGACCAGCACCGGCGGCTCCTCGGCCAGAAAACCCATGCACTGGCGGATCATCTGCTGATTCGCGCAGATCATCCGGTTCGTGTTGACCACCGCCTTGGGCAGCTTGGTCGAGCCCGAGGTGAACAGGAACTTGGCGATCGTGTCCGGGCCAACCTTGGCGTGCGCGGCGTCGCCCGACTCGCGCGGCTGGACCGCCAGCAGCGCCTCGAAGGGCGTCACCGGGCGGTCATCCAGCGCGCCTTCGGTCAGCACCACTTCGACGTCCGCGCCGAACACCGCGCTGATGGCTTTGCCGTAGGCGCTGGAGGCGGCAAACACCAGCCCCGGCGTGACGGTGTCGGCGATGTGGCGCAGCTTGCCGTAGTCCTGCGAGATCAGCGAATAGGCCGGCGAGATTGGCGTGTACGGCACACCGGCCCACATCGCGCCGAGCGCCAGCGTCAGGTATTCAAGATCGTTGTCGGACAGGATCGCGATCGGCCGCTCGGCCGACAAGCCGCGATCGGTGAGCGCCTGGCCGACCGCGCGCACGCGCACCAGCATCTCGGCGTAGCTGATGCGGCGCCAGTCGCCGCCCTTGAATCGCTTGGCGGCGAAGCTGCGCTCCGGCACTTCGGCGGCCCACTGCTCCAGCGCGTCGGTCAGCCGGTCCGGGAACCAGCCCAGTTCTTCGGTCGAGCGCAGCAGCTGCGTGCCGTCGGCGCGCAGCGCCAGCGTGGCATCGACGCAGCCGCCGACGTCGGCGTGGCGATAGACCGCCGCGCTCATCACTTGCTCTCCTTGACCACCTTGCCGGCGCGGCCTTCCAGGAAGGCGCGCAGGCGCTCCTGCGCTTCCGGTGTGTTGCTGGCGGCCGAGGCCATCAGCGATTCGGTGAACAGGCCTTCCGACGGGCTCATCTCGACGATGCGCGGCAAGGCGTGCATCACCGCGAAAGCCGTCATCGGCGCGTTGCCGGCGATCTTGCGTGCCAGCGCGATGCCCTTGGCCAGACCTTCGCCCTCACCGACGCGGTAGTTGACGACGCCGTAGCGCTCGCCCTGGTCGGCGTCGAAGACTCGCCCCGTGAGCATCATGTCGGTCATGCGCGCCGTGCCCATCAGACGCGGAATGCGCACCGAGCCGCCACCGCCGACAAAGATGCCGCGCTGGCCTTCCGGCAGGCCGAAGTAGGCCGAATCCTCGGCAACGCGGATGTGGCACGAGGCGGCGATCTCCAGCCCGCCACCCACCACCGCACCGTGCAGCACGGCGATGACCGGCACCTTGCCGAACTGGATCGCCTCGAACGCCGCGTGCCAGCCGCGCGAGTGCAGCACGGCAGCGTGGATGTCGCGCTCGACCAGCTCGGACAGATCGAGCCCGGCGCAGAAGTGCTCGCCCTCGCCGCTCAGCACCACCGCGCGCGTCTCAGCCGGCAGGTTGACGAAGGCGGTGTGGATCTGCGCGATCAGGCCGTCGTTGATGGCGTTGCGCTTGGCCGGCCGGTTCAGGCGGATGTGCAGGACCGGGCCGGACTGGCTGATCTGCAGCAACTCCAGCGCAGCCAGCAGGCCACTGGCGGGAATGAATTGATCGCTCATGACAACAACCTGAAATCGTTAAAAAACTGAAGCAGTTCGATGCTCATCATTGAAGATGTCAGGGCATATTTGCAAGTGTCATTACCCTAATTTCAGGGTTTATCCTTAGATTGCTTCGTCAAATTACTTCAAAAATTGAATCAAATAACCGACATCCGTCGAACGCATGGGCGCACTTGGCAAGCTCCTCCTGGTTACAGACGGATTACTCGCGCGGCACGCCTCGACGCAACGCCACGGCAGGCGTCTTGAGGTACGGGAGTCGTTAGGCGGGGCTGACGGCAGCGGCTTGGCGCTGGTCAGGTGCCCCTGCTGATCCTGATGCGAGGCGCAGGCTCAGGCGTGCGGGAACGCCATGACAGCCTGATCAGGTTTCTGAATTACCGATACTGCCGACGAATGGCTTCGTGGCTGATGGCTGTGCTGGCGCAGGGGCGCAGGGGCGCAGCACATGGCGGGCACAAGGCCCAGGCGGAACATTCAGCGCTTGCGGTCCATGCGCAGGGCCAGCGCGACACTGCGCTGATTGCAGCCGATGCGGCCGCCGTCAAACGCTTCGTGCTTGCGACCCTTTTCAGTGAAGCGCTCGGGCTCGGGCTGACGACGCGGGGCCTGCTGCTCGGAACGGAGAAAGTACTTCATTGCCTTGTGCTTTCTGGATCAGGGCCCTGCTCGACATCGGCTGGCCTACCCGTCAACAACGCAGTACCCGGCAATTTGGATGACAGCCCAGATGACACAAGTAAAGAAATTTGTCTGAAATTTGCCCTCGCCGCCTGTAACCACGCCGAAACTATCATGTTGATCAATTTTCGCAGTACCGACTTCCTGCTCAGCCACATCCGCGACACGCTGGCGTTCTACGACTCGCGCTGCGTCGATCCAAGCGGCGGCTTCTTCCACTTCTACAAGGACGACGGCACGGTCTACGACCGGCGCACCCGTCATCTGGTCAGCAGCACCCGCTTCATCTTCAACCACGCGATGGCCTGGCGCCGCTTCGGCCGGCCGACGGATCAGGAGCGCGTCCGCCACGGCCTGGTTTTTTTGCAGCAGGCCCACGCCCAGCCACAGGGCGGCTACGCCTGGCAGATCGACTGGGACGGCCAGCAAGCCAGCGTGCAGGACGGCACCAACCACTGCTACGGCCTGGCCTTCGTGCTGCTGGCGCACGCGCATGCGCTGATGGCCGGGGTCGATGAGGCGGCGACCGGTCTGCAAGCCACCTTCGAGCTGATGGAACGGCGCTTCTGGGAGCCGCAGCACGGCCTGTACGCCGACGAGGCCACGCCCGACTGGCAGGTGGGCGCCTATCGTGGCCAGAACGCCAACATGCACAGCTGCGAGGCCATGATCGCCGCCTACGACGCCACCAAGGATCGCCAGTATCTGGACCGCGCGCTGCTGCTCGCCACGTCGATCACGCAGCGCCAAGCCGCGCTGGCTGGCGGCCTGATCTGGGAGCACTACCGGTCCGACTGGTCGATCGACTGGGACTACAACCGCGACGACAAGAGCAACATCTTCCGGCCCTGGGGCTTCCAGATCGGGCATCTGACCGAATGGGCCAAGCTGCTGCTGCAGCTGGAGGCGCATCTGCCCGAGGCCGAGCGGCCGGCCTGGCTGCTACCGACCGCGCGCCATTTTTTCGACACTGCCATGCGCCACGGCTGGGACGAGCAGCACGGCGGACTGGTCTACGGCTTCGCGCCGGGCGGCGCGGTCTGCGACGCCGACAAGTACTTCTGGGTGCAGGCGGAAAGCTTGGCCGCCGCAGCCCTGCTGGCCATCCGCACCGGCGATAGCGCGTACTGGGACTGGTACGACCGCATCTGGACCTACGCCTGGGCGCACATGATCGATCACCAGCACGGTGCCTGGTACCGCATCCGCACGCCCGACAACCGCGCCTACTCCGACGAGAAGAGCCCCGCCGGCAAGACCGACTATCACACCATGGGCGCCTGCTACGACGTGCTGCGCGGCCTGAGCGCCTGAGGCGCGGGCAATAAAAAAGGATCCCGAAGGATCCTTTTCAGTTCGGCCCGCTGTGAAGCGGGCTGAATGACTTACTTGCTGGCAGCAGGAGCAGCAGCGTCAGCCTTGGCAGCCTTCTTGGCATGCTTCTTGGCGTGCTTCTTGGCAGCGGGTGCCGAAGCAGCGGCAGCCGGTGCGGCTTCCTTGGTCATGGCAGCAGGAGCAGCAGCGTCAGCGGCGAAAGCGCCAACAGCGAACACGGAAGCGATCAGGGCAGCAAGCAGCTTGTTCATATGAATGACTCGTAGGTCAGGTTAGGGATACTGGTTCAACGCAGCCGGACTACAGGTGGTTGACAGGTCAACCGCAAATTTTTTTGCTCCGTATTCCGGCACGGGCTGTAGTGGAACACAGGTTCGTGACAGTCTCAACTCCGACCCAGGGCGGCACGCACCTGGGCCCGCAAGCCCTGGAATGTTGCCTCCAGCGGCTGGGCACTGGTGTCGAACACCAGATCGGCCTTGGAATAGAAGGCTGAGCGGCCGGCCAGGATGCGGCGCAGGTCATCCATCGCCTCCTTGCTGCCGGCCATCGGGCGCATGTCGCCCTGGGCGGCGACGCGGGTCATGTGGTCTTCGGACGCGGCTTGCAGCCAGATCGTGTAGCAGTGGCTCAGCAGCAGGTTGAAGTTGGCGGCGTCCGACACCAGCCCGCCCGGCGTGGCAATCACCACTTCCGGGTAGATCTGGATCGCCTCTTCGAGCGCGCGGCGCTCGTAGCGGCGATAGGCGTTGGTGCCGTAGAGGTTGTGGATCTCGCTGATGCTGCAGCCGGCGAACTGCTCGATCTCGCGGCTCAGCTCGATGAAGGGGTAGCCCAGATCGTCGGCCAGCTTCTGGCCGAGCGTCGACTTGCCCGCGCCGCGCAGGCCGATCAGCGCAATGCAGCGGCTGCGCGCGTGCGCGGCACCGTGGCTGTCGAGCAGCCCGGCGAGTGCCTCGCGGGCGCGGCGCAGATCGGCTTCGCTGCGGTGTTCCAGCAGTTCCCGGATCAAGAGCCACTCGGGTGACGAGGTCGTGACATCGCCGACCAGCTCGGCCAGCGAGCACTGCAGCGCACCGGCGACCTGCTGCAGCACCAGGATCGAGGCGTTGCCGATGCCGTATTCCAGATTGGCCAGATGCCGCTCGGACACATCGGCCGCCAGCGCGACCGCCTTGCGGGTCAGGCCACGACGCGAGCGAAGGGTGCGAACCCGCTCGCCCAGCGCGACCAGAAAAGGGTTCTTGCCCTCGTCCTCCGCAGCGGGTTCGGTAGCGCGGTCAGGCGTGCGCGAGTCGGCCGAGAGTCCGACAGATTCAGTGTTGGCGTGGAGCGCGCGTTCCGGAGTGCCCAAGGTCTTGGCCTGCATGTGTTTGCCGTCATTCCGTTTCCCGCCTAGGGGAAACACCACGTATGCACTATATTGCTTGACACCCATAAGCCTGCTGGCTATGGTTCCATCACACGCACAATACTGCATACCACCTGGGGTCGCAAGACTGGTTTCCCTGCCAAGACTAGCCGCTGGCAAACCACCGACCACTGACCTGGCTGCAACCACCTCATCTCCCAGGCGAACCGATGATGTCACAGGACCCTCAGGCCCATTTCCGCTCCCTGCTCGCCGAGCTGACCCGCCAGATCGCCGACCGGCCGCTCGATGGCGCGCTCGACGCCTGGCTGAACACCGAACACGGCGCCGGCAGCGCCAGCTACGCGGCGCTGAAAGAATCGATCGAGACTGGCGTCGCCGAGGGCTGGCTGTGCAACCGCGCAGGCGGTGGCATCCGCTACGGCCGCATCTTCAAGCCGGCCGACGATCTGGCCGGCTGCTCGGTCGATGTGGTGGACATGAACGATCTGGCCGGCCCGCACCACCGCCATCCGAACGGCGAGATCGACCTGATCGTGCCGGTCGATGCCGACGCCACCTTCGACGGTCGCGGCGCTGGCTGGCTGGTCTACGGCGCCGACACCGCGCACCGCCCGACCGTGCGCGGCGGCCGCGCCTTCGTGCTCTATCTGCTGCCCAAAGGCAGCATCGAATTCACCGGCCAGTGAGCCGACCACACCAATACAGGGGACCGACTCATGACTGAACTGCTCGCCAACCACCTCGGCGGTCGCTGGACCACCGGCAGCGGCGCCGGCACCGCGCTGTTCGACCCGGTGCTCGGCACCGAACTCGTGCGCGTCGATGCCGGCGGGCTCGATCTGGCCGCCGGCTTTGACTTCGCCCGTCGGCAAGGCGGCGCAGCGCTGCGCGCCCTGACCTACCGCCAGCGCGCCGGGCTGCTCAGCGCCATCGTCAAGGTGCTGCAGACCAACCGCGACGCCTATTACGAGATCGCCACCGCCAACTCCGGCACCGTCAAGAACGATTCGGCGGTCGATATCGACGGCGCGATCTACACGCTCGGCGTCTACGCCAAGCTCGGCGACGGCTTGGGTGACGCGCGCGTGCTGCTCGACGGCGAGGTCACCGCGCTGGCCAAAGGCGGCGTGTTCGGCAGCCAGCATGTGCAGGTGCCGACGACTGGCCTGGCGCTGTTCATCAACGCCTTCAACTTCCCGAGCTGGGGCTTGTGGGAAAAGGCCGCGCCCGCGCTGCTGTCGGGCGTGCCGGTCGTCATCAAGCCGGCCACCGCGTCGGCGTGGCTGACGCAGCGCATGGTGCGCGACGTGATCGACGCCGGCGTGCTGCCGGCAGGCGCGCTCAGTGTGATTTGCGGCAGTTCAAACGGGCTGCTTGATGCGCTGCAGCCTTTCGACGTGCTGAGCTTCACCGGCTCGGCCGACACCGCCGCGCTGCTGCGGCGTCACCCGGCGGTGGCCGAGCGCTCGGTGCGCGTCAACATCGAAGCGGACAGCGTCAACTCGGCCGTCTTGATGCCGGGCGCCACGCCGGGCAGCAGTGCCTTCGACCTGCTGGTCAAGGAAGTGGCGCGCGAGATGACGGTCAAGTCGGGCCAGAAGTGCACCGCGATCCGGCGCATCTTCGTGCCCGAGGCGCTGTTTGATGCGGCGGCCGAGGCGATCGGCGCGCGGCTCGCCAAGACCACGGTCGGCAACCCGCGCAACGAATCGGTGCGGATGGGCTCGCTGGTCAGCCGTGCTCAATATGACAGCGTGCAGGCCGGCATCAAGGCGCTGCAGGCGCAGGCCGCCACGCTGTTCGATGGCCGGGACAAGCCGTTGATCGACGCCGATCCGGCCATTGCCGCCTGCGTGGCACCGGTACTGCTCGGCGTGCGCGACGCGCATGCCAGCGATAGCAGCGCGCTGATCCACACCACTGAGGTGTTCGGCCCGGTCGCGACGCTGCTGCCGTATCGCGATCTGGCGCACGCCCAGGCGCTGGTGCAGCGCGGCGAAGGCTCGCTGGTCTGCTCGCTGTACGGCGAGGACGGTGCCGACGCCGCCCAGGCGCTGGCCGGCACCGCGCTGGAGCTGGCCGCCAACCACGGCCGCGTCCACGTCATCACGCCGGAAGTGGCTGCGGTGCAGAGCGGCCACGGCAACGTCATGCCGCAATCGCTGCACGGCGGACCGGGCCGCGCCGGTGGCGGCGAGGAGCTGGGCGGCGCGCGCGCGCTGAATTTCTATCACCGCCGCGCCGCCGTGCAGGCCAGCAGCGCCGTGCTCGGCGCGCTGCGGCCGGACGCCTGAACGCCCGCCAGCCGCTCACGCCACCACCGCGCCGCCATCCCGAAGATCCCAGGAGACCAGACCATGAGTGACACCCGCAATCCCGTCCAGCCGGGCCCGGTGGCCGGCCAGCCGTTCAACTTTGCGCAGCATCTGCTCGGGCTCAACACCGGCCGCGCCGCCAAGGCCGCCTTCATCGACGATCTGGGCGCGCTCAGCTACGGCCAGCTCGACGTGCGGGTGCGCCAGCTGGCCGCCGCGCTGCGCGGGCTCGGCCTCAAGCGCGAGGAGCGCGTGCTGCTGCTGATGCAGGACTGCAACGACTGGCCGGTGAGCTTCCTGGGCGCGATGTACGCCGGGCTGGTGCCGGTCGCCGTCAACACGCTGCTGACCGCCGACGACTACGCCTACATGCTGGAGCACTCGCGCGCCCAGGCCGTGCTGGTGTCGGGTGCGCTGCTGCCGACCCTGACCGCCGCGATGGTCAAGTCGGATCACGAGGTGCACAAGGTCATCGTCTCGCGCCCGGCCGCGCCGCTGCATCCGGCCGAGGTCGAGTTCGAGGCCTTCCTGCAGCCGCACACGCCCGCTCAGAAACCCGCCGCCACCACCG
The DNA here is from genome assembly GCA_041083665.1 of Leptothrix sp. (in: b-proteobacteria). Classification (GTDB taxonomy): domain Bacteria; phylum Pseudomonadota; class Gammaproteobacteria; order Burkholderiales; family Burkholderiaceae_C; genus Sphaerotilus. Next base: position 135,654 of record JBFPGZ010000006.1, on the reverse strand, counting down.
GCGACGAGGCCGGCTTCTGGCTCTATTCATCCGGCTCGACCGGCCGGCCCAAAGGCACGGTGCACTCGCACGCGAATCCCTACTGGACCGCCGAGCTGTACGGCAAGGGCGTGCTGGAGCTGCGCGAGGACGATGTCTGCTTCTCGGCCGCCAAGCTGTTCTTCGCCTACGGGCTGGGCAACGCGCTGAGCTTCCCGCTGAGCGTCGGCGCCACCACCGTCTTGATGGCCGAGCGGCCCACGCCCGACGCCACCTTCAAGCGCTGGCTCGGCGCTACTGCGACGCAGGGCGGCGTCAAGCCGACCGTGTTCTTCGGTGCCCCGACCGGCTTTGCCGGCATGCTGGCGCACCCGAATCTGCCGGCGCGCGAAGCGGTGGCGATGCGGCTGGTGTCGTCGGCCGGCGAGGCGCTACCGGCCGAGATCGGCGAGCGTTTCAAGCGCCACTTCGGCGTCGATATCGTCGATGGCATCGGCTCGACCGAGATGCTGCACATCTTCCTGAGCAACAAGCCGGACGCCGTGCGCTACGGCACCACCGGCTGGCCGGTGCCGGGCTACGAAGTCGAGCTGCGCGGCGAAGACGGCCAGCCGGTACCGGACGGCGAACCCGGCGACCTCTACATCCACGGCCCGAGCGCCGCGATGATGTACTGGGGCAACCGCGCCAAGACCCTGGACACCTTCCAGGGCGGCTGGACCAAGAGCGGCGACAAGTACATCCGCAACGCCGACGGCACCTACACCTACGGCGGCCGCTCGGACGACATGCTCAAGGTGAGCGGCATCTATGTGAGCCCCTTCGAGGTCGAAGCGACGCTGGTGCAGCACGCATCGGTGCTGGAAGCGGCCGTGATCGGCGTCGTCGATGCCGACGGCCTGACCAAGACCAAGGCCTTCGTGGTGCTGAAACCCGGCAGCCAGGTCAGCGAGGCCGAGCTGAAAAGCTTCGTCAAGGACAAGCTGGCGCCCTACAAGTACCCGCGCCAGATCGAGTTCGTCGAGGATCTGCCCAAGACCGCCACCGGCAAGATCCAGCGCTTCAAGCTGCGCGAACGTGAGCGCGGCGAGAAGGCGCAGGGCTGAAGCGATGAGCGTCGAATTTGCCGACATCGCCTGGGCCGGCCGACCGGTCCGGATCGAATACCGCCGCATCGGCTTTGATCGGCCCGAGCGCGCCGAGCGGCCGCTGCTGATCTTCCTGCACGAAGGGCTCGGTTCGGTCAGCATGTGGCGCGACTTCCCTGAGCGCCTGTGCGCGCGGCTCGACTTGCGCGGGCTGGTGTTTTCGCGCCCCGGTTACGGCCGCTCGACACCGAAGCATCCCGACGAGCGCTGGTTGCCTGACTTCATGCACCGCCAGGCGCGCGAGGTGCTGCCGGCCTTCTTCGCTGCGATCGGCGTGCAGGCACCGTACTGGCTGTTCGGCCACAGCGACGGCGGCTCGATCGCGCTGCTGCACGCGGCGATGTTCCCGCAGCAGGTCGCCGGGCTGGTGGTCGCGGCGCCGCATTTGTTTGTCGAGGATCTGTCGATCGCGAGCATCGAGGAGGCGCGCGTCGCCTACGAGACGACCGACCTGCGCGACAAGCTGGGCCGCCATCACGCCGATCCGGACTCGGCCTTTCGCGGCTGGAACGACATCTGGCTCGCTCCGGCCTTCCGAGCCTGGAACATCGAGGCGGAGGTGGCGACGCTGCGCTGTCCGATCCTGGCCGTGCAGGGTTTTGACGACCAGTACGGAACCATGGCGCAGATCGAGCGCATCGCCGCGCTGCGCCCCGGCCAGACCGAACTGCTGCAGTTGCAGCAATGCGGCCACAGCCCCCACCGCGACCAGCCGGAAGCCCTGATAGCGGGCACGGGGGAATTCATGCATCGTCACGGCGCCTGAACGACCCACACCCAGACCACGGCCCCGCGCCGACCTCACGGAGACAACACGATGAGCATCACCCGCACGACTCGACACCCGGCCCTGGCCCGCACCCTGCTGGCCGCCACGCTGCTGGCCGCCTGCGCCAGCAGCACGCTCGCGCAGGAAAAGATCAAGGTCGGCTTCATGCTGCCCTACACCGGCACCTACGCCGCTCTGGGCAACGCGATCGAGAACGGCTTCAAGCAGTACGTCGATGAACAAGGCGGCAAGCTGGGCGGCAAGGCGATCGAGTACGTCAAGGTCGATGACGAGTCTGACCCGTCCAAGGCAGCCGACAACGCCAACAAGCTGGTCAAGCGCGACAACGTCGATGTGATGGTCGGCACGGTGCACTCGGGCGTGGCGATGGCGATGGCCAAGGTTGCCAAGGACAACAACACGCTGCTGCTGGTGCCGAACGCCGGCGCCGACGCCATCACCGGCCCGCTGTGTGCGCCGAACATCTTCCGCAGCTCGTTCTCGAACTGGCAACCGGGCTTCGCGATGGGCAAGGTCGCGGCCGAACGCAAGATCAAGACCGCCGTCACGCTGACCTGGAAGTACGCCGCTGGCGACGAATCGGTCAAGGGCTTCAAGGAAGGTTTCGAAGCGAACGGCGGCAAGGTCGTCAAGGAGCTGAACCTGCCCTTCCCGGGCGTCGAGTTCCAGGCGCTGTTGACCGAGGTCTCGTCGCTCAAGCCGGACGCGGTCTACGTCTTCTTTGCCGGCGGCGGCGCTGTCAAGTTCGTCAAGGACTGGGCGGCGGCGGGCCTGGGCGGCAAGATCCAGCTGATCGGCGCCGGCTTCCTGACCGACGGCACCCTTGAAGCGCAGGGCGACGCCGCCAAGGGCCTGCTGACCACGCTGCACTACGCCGACGACCTGACCCTGCCGAAGGACAAGGCCTTCCGCCTGCAGTACGTCAAGACCTACAAGCAGCAGCCCGACGTCTACGCGGTGCAGGGCTACGACGCCGCGCAGATGCTCGGCGCTGGCCTGGCGGCGGTGAAGGGCGACGTGAAGCAGCGCGACGCGCTGGTCAAGGCGATTGAGGCCGCGAAGATCGACAGCCCGCGCGGCGCCTTCACCCTCAGCAAGGCCCACAACCCGGTGCAGGACATCTACCTGCGCCAGGTCGAAGGCAAGGTCAACAAGAACCTCGGCGTGGCCAGCAAGGCGCTGGCCGATCCGGCGCGCGGCTGCAAGCTGTGATGCCGGATGTCCAACTGCTGCGCGGGCACATCTCGCGCCTGCGATGCTCGCCGTACCCATGTACGGCTGCGCTTCTCGACGCAAGCTGAGCCCGCTCGCGACGTTGGCCACACCGACATCACCGTGACACCTCCATGGACCTGACCACCTTCCTTATTCAGTGCCTGAACAGCGTGCAGTACGGGCTGCTGCTGTTCCTGGTCGCTTCGGGCCTGACGCTGATCTTCGGCATCATGGGCGTGATCAACCTCGCCCACGGCAGCTTCTACATGATCGGCGCCTACCTGGCGTTCACGCTCACATCGATGCTGGGCAGCCTGCCACTGGCGCTGCTGCTTGGCATCGTGCTGGCGGTGCTGCTGGGCTACGTGCTGGAGTGGGTCTTCTTCAGCTACCTGTACGAGCGCGAGCATCTGCAGCAGGTGCTGATGACCTACGGCCTGATCCTGGTCTTCGAGGAGCTGCGCAGCATCACCGTCGGTGACGACGTGCACAGCGTCGCGATGCCCGACTGGCTGGCCGGCTCGATCGCGATCGGCAACGACATGACGTACCCGGTCTATCGGCTGTTCATCTCGGGCGTCTGCCTGCTGCTGGCGGCCGGCATGTACGCGCTGATCCGCAAGACCCGCCTGGGCATGATGGTGCGCGCCGGCGCCACGAACCGCGAGATGGTGCAGTCGCTCGGCATCAACATCACGCTGCTGTACCGCATGGTGTTCGCGGTCGGCGTGGCGCTCGCCGTGCTGGCCGGCATGATCGCCGCGCCGGTGTCGTCGGTCTACCCGGGCATGGGCGGGCAGGTGCTGATCATCTGCTTCGTGGTGGTGGTGATCGGCGGCATCGGCTCGATCAAGGGTGCGCTGATCGCGGCGCTGCTGATCGGCTTCGTCGATACCTTCGGCAAGGTGCTCTGGCAGGAAGGCGCCGGGGCGCTGGTCTATGTCCTGATGGCCGCCATCCTGCTGTGGCGCCCGGCGGGTCTGTTCAAGGCCGGTTGACGGCAAAGCTAAAGGCAGAGGACTCTCAATGCCACGACTCAATCTGATCGCCTGGCTGGCGGTGTTCGCGCTGCTGGCCCTGTTTCCGCTGCTGCCCGAGCCGATCGGCGGCAAGTTCCACACCGAGCTGCTCGCCAAGGTGATGATCATGGCGATCTTCGCCGCCAGCCTGCAGCTGCTGGTCGGCTACACCGGGCTGGTCAGCCTGGGCCACGCGGCCTACTTCGGCCTGGGCGCCTACATGGTCGCGATGCTGGCGCCGATGTCGGAGGCCGGCAACGGCTGGCTGATGCTCGCGGCGGCGGTCAGCGGCGCGGGCGTGCTGGCGCTGATCGTCGGCGCCCTGGTGATGCGCACCAGCGGCATCTACTTCATCATGGTCACGCTGGCGTTCGCGCAGCTGGTGTTCTTCGTCTTCCACGACACCTCGATCGCGGGCGGCAGCGACGGCGCCTACGTCTACTTCAAGCCCGACTTCGCGCTCGGCGGCTGGCAGTGGATCGACCTGGAAAAAGCCAACAGCTTCTACTGGTTCGTGCTGGCGATGCTGGCCTTGGCGCTGGCCGTGCTGGCGCTGCTGCTGCGCTCGCGCTTCGGCCACGCGCTGATCGGCATCAAGCACAACGAGCAGCGCATGCGCGCGGCCGGCTACGCCACCGTGCTCTACAAGCTGGCGGCGTTTGTGGTGGCCGGCATGCTGGCCGGGCTGGCGGGATTCCTGTACGCGGCGCAGTACGGCTTCGTGACACCCGAGATCCTGTCGTGGCACCAGAGCGGCAACGCGCTGGTGATGATCATCCTCGGCGGCCTGGGCAGTCTGGGCGGCGCGGTGACGGGCGCGTTTGCCTTTGTGCTGCTGTCGGAATGGTTCTCGTCGCTGACCAAGCACTGGCAGCTGCTGTTCGGCGGCTTCATCATCGTCGCGGTGGCGCTGCTGCCGCAAGGGCTGGCGGGGCTGTGGACGCGCTGGCAGCGGCGTGAGGCACCAGCTGACGCGCTGACTGAGCCACCGGACACGGGCGATGACATCGACACCCGGCCCGACACCGGCGCCGCGCCACGCACCACGCCCGCTCAACCGATCACCACCCCCCGCGAGGCCCGCGCATGACGACCGCCATCCACACGCCATCGGCGGCGCTGTTCGAGGCGCGCCAGCTCAGCCGGCGCTTCGGCGCGCTGGTCGCGGTCGATCAGGTCTCGGTCGCGCTGCATGACGGCGAGATCCACGCCGTGATCGGCACCAACGGCGCCGGCAAATCGACCCTGATCAACCTGCTCTCCGGTGAACTGCCGCCGAGCAGCGGCGAGCTGCTGCTGCAGGGCGCGCCGGTGACGAGCTGGTCGCAGCCCAAGCTGGCGCACGCCGGCATCGGCCGCAGCTACCAGCGCAACAACATCTTTCTGCCGCTCACGGTGTTCGAAAACTGCCGCCTGGCCGCGCAGGCGCGCACGCCACGCCCCTGGGCCTGGTGGGAAGCGGCGCAGAGCTGCCGCACCAGCACCGGCCGGGCGCAAGCGGCGCTGGAGCGCGCCGGGCTGGGCGCCTTCGCGCAGCGCATCGCGTCCAGCCTGTCGCACGGCCAGAAACGCCAGCTCGAGATCGCCATGTGCCTGGCGACCCAGCCGCGTGTGCTGCTGCTTGACGAGCCGCTCGCTGGCATGGGCCCGGAAGAATCGACCCGCATGCTGGCGCTGCTGCGCGAGCTGAAGAGCGGCCACGCCATCCTGCTGGTCGAGCACGACATGGACGCGGTGTTCGCGGTGGCGGATCGCATCACCGTGATGGTGAACGGCGCCGTCATCGCCACCGGCACGCCGGACGAGGTGCGCACCAACCGCGATGTGCAGGCGGCCTACCTCGGCGGCCACGGCGCGCACTGATGAGCCAGACGATGAGCCCAGCCATGAGCAACGACACCCTGATCATCGACGCCAGCGGCGTGCAAGCCTGGTACGGCTCCAGCCACATCCTGCACGGCATTGATTTCAAGCTCGCGCCCGGCGAAACCGTCGGCCTGCTGGGCCGCAACGGCATGGGCAAATCGACCCTGATCCGCACCCTGCTCGGCCACGTCAAACAGCGCCAGGGCCGCATCAGCGTGGCCGGGCGTGACCTCTCGCGCGGCCAGCCGCACGAAGTGGCGCGGCTCGGCGTGGCCTACGTGCCGGAAGGGCGCGGCATCTTCCCGACCCTGACGGTGCAGGAAAACCTCGTCATGGCGGCGCGCGCCGGCAGCAAAGGCCAGCGCGACTGGACCTATGAGCGTGTCATGCAGACCTTCCCGCGCCTGACCGAGCGCCTCACCAATCTCGGCAGCCAGCTCTCGGGCGGCGAGCAGCAGATGCTCTCGATCGGCCGCGCGCTGATGACAAACCCCGACGCCGTGATCCTCGACGAGGCCACCGAGGGTTTGGCGCCACTGATCGTCAACGAAATCTGGCGCGTCATCGGCCAGATTCGCGCCAGCGGTATTGCCACGCTGGTGGTGGACCGCGATTACCGCAAGGTCTGCAGCGAATCGGACCGGCTGGTGGTACTGCAAAAAGGCCGCGTCGTGCTGGAAGGCCAATCTGACGCGCTGCGTGGCAGCGCCGAACTGGCGGGTTATCTGGGCGTTTGAAAACAGCGCATCCGCAGCGCACTGCGGCACGCCTGCGGCATTCACTGGCGTCCGCACAGAACAAGCAAGGAGACAGACATGGACCTGATGTTGTTTGAGGACGCCGCCGCGCTGGCGCCGCCTCGCGTGGTGCGCGAAGAGTTGGGCAACGGCGCCTTTGTGCTGCGCTCGCCCGAACCGCTGCAGCCCTTTGGCCGCTGCATCGGCGCCTGGCTGGAACATTGGTCGGCGATGACGCCCGACGCGCTGTTCCTGGCCGAGCGAGATACTGCCGGTGGCTGGCGCCGCATGACTTATCGCCAAGTCCGCGACGCGGTGGGCCGCCTGGCACAAGCGCAGCTCGATCTGAACCTGCCGGCCGACAAACCGGTGGTGGTGCTGTCGGACAACTCGATCGACCACGCGCTGCTGATCCTGGCGACCATGCATCTGGGCCGCGTCGTCTGCACGGTGTCGAGCGCCTATTGCCGCCTCACCAAAGACTTTGACAAGATCCACGCCATTCTCGACGCGCTCGATCCGGCGCTGATTTACGCTGCCGAGCCTGGCGTCTACGGCCCGCCCGCGCGCAGCTGGCTGGATAAACAAACTCGGCCTGCACCTGAGCTGCCACCGGTAGTTTTCAGCAGCAACGCCGGTCAGTTTGCCGGCGCGCAGTCATTTGCCAGCTTGCTGGACCGCCCAGAAACTCAGGCGGTGATGGATGCCTATTACCTGGTGCGTCCCAGCTGGCCAGCCAAGTATCTGCTGACCTCCGGTTCGACCGGCGTGCCCAAGGTCGTCATCAACACGCACCGCATGCTGTGCGCGAATCAGCAGCAGATGGCGCAGGCCTGGCCATTCCTGGTGCGGCACCAATTGCGCCTGCTCGACTGGCTGCCGTGGAGCCATACTTTCGGCGGCAACCATAACTTCAACATGGTGCTGTCGCACGGCGGCAGTCTGTATATCGACGAAGGCCGGCCGGCGCCGGGTGCGATCGAGAAGACGGTGGCCAATCTGCGCGAGGTGCAGCCGAACTTCTATTTCAACGTGCCGCGCGGTTTCGACATGCTGCTGCCGTATCTGGAAGCCGACGAGGAACTCGCGCGCAAGGTATTCACCCAGCTCGAAGGGGTTTTCTACGCCGGCGCCGCGCTGCCGCAGAGTTTGTGGGAACGCCTGGAAGCCGTGGCGCGCAAGATGCGCGACCGGCCGCTCTGGTTTACCTCGTCGTGGGGCTCGACCGAAACCGCGCCGGCCGCCACCAGCGTGCACTGGCGCATCGACCGCGCCGGCTGCATCGGTTTGCCGCTGCCGGGCGTCGAACTCAAATTCGTGCCGAACGGCGGAAAACTCGAAATCCGCGTGCGCGGCCCGAATATCTTTGCCGGTTATCGCCACGCGCCGGAAATCACCGCGCAGGCGTTTGACGAAGACGGTTATTACCGCATCGGCGACGCCGCCAAACTGCTCGACGAATCCCGCCCGGAGCGCGGCGTGATGTTTGACGGCCGCGTCGCCGAGGACTTCAAACTGATGAGCGGCACCTGGGTGAGCGTGGGCACACTTCGTGTCCGAGCCGTCACGGCGCTGGCACCGCATGCCGCTGACGTCGTCATCACCGGCCACGAACGCGAGGAAGTCGGCTTGCTGGTCTTCCCCACGCCGCAAGCCAAAACCCTGCCACCCGAACAACTCGCCGCCCACATCCGCGCCGGCCTGCAAGCCATCAAGGCCGAAGGCGGCGGCTCATCCCAAACGCCAACCCGCGCCATCGTCCTGGACGAGCCGCCCAGCGTCGATGCCGGCGAAATCACCGACAAGGGCTACATCAACCAGCGCGCCGTCCTGACGCGCCGCGCCGACCAGGTGCTGGCGCTGTACGCGCCGGTGGTGTCGGAGCAGGTGATTCGGGTGTGATGGACCTGCGGCAGGGGCTGCAAGGGCCTCTGCTTATCCCCCGGAGTGGGGGATTTTCACCTAAAAAACCACTATGCATGATCTGTCTTGGTAGACACGTCATGCATCTATGAATAACCTGTAATGAGAATTTCATACATGCTCCATTCACTGACACAGCCACCACAATAACTCTGCAGAGAGTTGGTGCAACTCCACTGAAAAACAACTTATAAAGCTACATTCATTTGCATTTGGTAGAAAATTCTGTCGCAACAAAATAACACTTCAATAACCCAGAATTCATCAGGCAACATATATTATAAAGTCTATGATGAATATCAAAAATTACGCACTCAATAGGAAATAAAGTCATGGCAACACCCGAACAAATTGAATCCGCCAAAGAAATTATTGCATACTATACACTTTTGGCATCCGGAACCGGGGCAGTTCCAATTCCAGCATCTTCCGGCGCAATTATTGCTCAAAATGGAGTTATGTTCGGTCATATCGCAAGCACACTTGGCGCCGAGATCAGCGTGAGCACAATAGTTGAATCGATAGGAATCGCAGGATCACTAAACATAGCCGGGCGTACATTTTTTATCGAAGGAGCAAAACTGCTGTCATGGGGAACCGGAAGTGTTTGGGCCTTGGCGGCACTCAGCGTCCTTGGCGCGACAACTGCAGGCGTGCAAACGTATATTTTAGGACGTATAGCGATTGAGATAGGAAAAAACGATGGCAAAGCACTTGTACCATCTGCAACGTCAAAAATTATAGAATCCGCAAAAAATAGCTATGATGCATTTATCATCGAGTGGAAAAATAAAAAACCAAAACAACCACAAGGGTCAGGTCGCTCGCAAACCTGAAGTACCTTACTTTACTTACTCACAATTCACTCTTGCCCAACCCCACCAAACTGCTCTTCCTCCCCGGCGCCGGCGGCACCCCCCAATTCTGGCAACCGGTAGCTGATCTACTCACCCACCCAGCCCAGCGCAAACTGCTCGGCTGGCCGGGGTTTGGTACGGTGCCTGCGGACCCGAAGGTGCGCGGCATAGCGGATCTGGTGGCGATGGTGGTGGATCAAATCGACCAGCCGACGGCGTTGATTGCGCAATCGATGGGCGGGGTCATCGCGATTCAGGCGGCGCTGCGGCGGCCGGAACTCGTCACGCATCTGGTGCTGACGGTGACGTCGGGCGGGGTGGATATGTCGGCGCTGCAGGCCGAGGATTGGCGGCCGGCGTTTTTTGCGGCCAATCCGACGCTGCCGCGCTGGTTGGCCGAATATCGCGAGGACATGTCGGCCGCGATCACGTCGGTGCGCGCGCCGACCTTGTTGCTGTGGGGCGATGCCGACCCGATCAGCCCGGTGGCGGTCGGCCGGCGACTGAATGAATTGCTGCCCGCCAGCCGCTTGCATGTATTTGCCGGCGCGGCGCATGATCTGGCCCAGCAGCGCGCGGCGCAGGTCGCGGCGCTGATTGATCGACACCTTGGCCTCGCAGCCGCCTGACAACGTTAATCGTTGGACATCTGACGTCCTGCAGTGTGAAGCATCACACCGCCCTTGCATTGATACGGCAATGCCGTATGATGTGTCGGTGAGAACAGTTGCTGAAACCACCATTTTCCAGCGCTACGCCAGTGAAGTCTGGTCGGACGCCGAACGCGTTGAGTTCATCAACTGGATCGCTGCCAATCCAGAAGCAGGCGATCTGATCCGAGGCAGCGGTGGCTGCCGAAAGGTTCGCTGGACCTCTGCAGGGCAAGGCAAGCGCGGCGGCGCCCGGGTCATCTACTTCAACCCGAGCACCGAAATCATCTGGCTCTTGATCGTCTACAAGAAAGCCAAGTTCGATAACCTCCCCACGTCTTTTCTGGTGGATTTGAAGCAAGGAGTTGAAGATGCCCTCTGAAATGGAACAGTTCCAACGTGATTTGCTGGAATCCGTTCAGCAGATGAAACGCGGTGAGGCTGCACGCACCACGCAAATCAAACTGCCAGAAGCAGCAGAAGCCCGCGCGAAAACTGGGTTATCGCAGCAAGCATTCGCTTTACTGCTGGGTGTTTCAGCCAGAACGCTGCAAGATTGGGAGCAAGGTCGTCGCGCACCTACCGGCGCCGCCAAAACATTGCTCCGTGTGGCCGTCATGCATCCGGAAGTCTTGCGAGAGTTGCGCACATAAGATGGTTCCGGCGTCCATCGCCCAGGAGAATCCATGGCCACCGACCTGAGCTTCGTGCAATACCTCTGCGACCAGCTTCAGGGCGCCGGGCCGATCTCGTACCGGAAAATGTTTGGTGAATATGCGCTCTACTGCGGCAGCAAGGTGGTGGCGCTGGTCTGCGACAACCAGCTGTTCATCAAGCCGACGCCCGGCGGGCGGGCCGTGCTGGGCACGTCGGCAGAGGCGCCGCCCTACCCTGGCGCCAAGCCCTATTTCCTGATCCAGGACCAGATCGAAGACCGGGAGTGGATGACGCAGCTGTTGCGTGTCACGGCCAGCGAGTTGCCTGAGCCGAAGCCGAAGAAGCCCCGCAAGCCTGCGAAAAAATAGCGCCCCAGGCGCCCAACTTCAGGCGCATTGACTTGATATTGTGGCGCTGCAACATGCCAGGGCCGGCACAGGTAACAAAAATTACCATTTTTGGCTGTAGACAATGAGCATTGCCAGACGTAAGCTGGGCAGCGAATTTTGAATGTCTTGCAGTGTCCGACAAACCAACAATTCTCAGCAGGAGTGAACCATGGCATATATTATCAAACCCGAACAGCTGGCCAGGATTGCGGGCCGTTCCACCCCATTGATGGCAGGTCTGGCCGAGTGGATGAACAAGCTCTGCCCGACTTACGAGATTGATACCCCGCAGGAATATGCCCATTTTCTGGCGCAGGGCTGCCATGAAACTGATCATTTCAATACGCTGCGCGAATATGCCTCCGGCAGCAGCTATGAAGGTCGGGCGGATCTCGGCAATACCCAGCCCGGGGATGGCGTCAAGTTCAAGGGGCGCGGTATCTTCCAGACTACCGGGCGCGCCAACTATCTGCAGCTAGGTATCAAGAAGGGCCGGCGTGACCTGTTCATCAATACCCCGACGCTGCTGGAGCAGCCGGAATATGCGGTCTGGAGCGCTTGCGAATATTGGGCAACCCGTAACCTGAACGATGCGTCCAATCATCCCGACACCGATCTGCTGAAGAAAAAGGTCAAGGGCGTCGTCACCGATGTGTCACCGGTTGAATTCATCAGCATCACGATCAACGGCGGCTACAACGGCATGGACGAACGCAAGAAGTTCTACGCCATCGCTAAAGCAGTATTGGTCTGATATTTATTCAGACGGACCGAGATAGTGTGCGCTGGCAATTTACACCGCACGTTAATCTGGCGGAGGGCTTGCCCATCGTCAAGGTTCTGCAAGCGTACGATGCACGCCACACGAATGCAATGCAGATGGCATTTGTGTCTATAATGAAATCGCTACAAGCATAAAAATACAGTCGCAAAATGCGACGTACCAAATTGCAGATGACGCACAGTGTGCAGCCGTTGGGATTCGGCCTTGATGTTAATCATCACATTGGATATGTCATGAAAAATGTTCGCTTTGCTGCGTTGTTCAGTGCTGTTTTATTGGTTGGCTGTGCAACACCGCCTCAACCGCCCGTGTCTTTAGTTGGAAGTAGTTTGACGACGGTCAATAGCCGTGTCGGTGTTGCCGTATTGCCCATTCCAGCGGCTGATACCGAATTCCCGGGTGCTGGTTGTCTGCTGTGCTATGCCGCTGCTTCAGTTGCCAACTCAACCTTGACAGAGCACACCAAGACGCTCGGCCCGGAAGAGCTTCCAAAGCTCCGCACGGAGGTCGCAGACCTGCTGCGCAAGCGTGGTATCAATGCAGTTGAAATCACCACCGATCTCAAGTTGAAGGAGTTGCCTGATTTTTCAGGAACGGCAGGGGCCAATGTGGCAGCCAAGGATTTTTCACGTCTTCGTTCAGCGCTCAATGTTGACAAATTGGTCGTTATTGACGTGAAATTCATTGGTTTCCAAAGAAATTACTCGTCCTATGTCCCAACCGGCAATCCCAATGCAAGATTCTCTGCAACCGGGTACTTGGTTAATCTAAGCACCAATACCTACGAGTGGTATCTTCCGGTGAATGTACTCAAGAGCAGTGATGGCTCGTGGGACGAACCACCAAAGTTCCCGGGACTCACCAACGCTTATTATCAGTCGCTTGAAATTGGCAAGGACACACTGCTCAAGCCTCTTGGGCAGTGATTGATGCCGCAGCTTGCGGCTCCTCTGTTGATTTGCTTGATTGCAGTGGTGCGTGCTGAGGCAATGCGCAGGCCCTCATCTGCAATCAAGTCCACCTCTGATGGTGAGTCCATGCCTATCTTCCATAATTTCCGGGGAAAGCTGCCGCAGCTTTTGTTGCCGGTGCTTGTTGGATTCCTATCTGGCAGTACGGGTGCCCAAATACCGGCAATTTCATCAAATACCGTTACGCCGCTGGCAGAGCAGACCCGCTGGTCTATCCGTTTACCCAAGGAAACTGCGGTAGCCTTCCAAGGCTCACTAAGTCTTGATGGTGCCGGTCCTGGTGCCTACCAGATGATGTATCCTGCCCCTAATGCGGCAGGGTTGATCGCAGCCATTATTACTCATGGTATTCTGGCAGAATCCACAAAAAATGAACAGAAACGGAAACTACAAACCGAAGCCGATAAAATCTTGGTCCCGTATCAACCTCTGATTGAATCATCGACGCATCAGAAGCTATTCGAAAAAGCGCTGCTGTCACCATCACTGCAGGGTGATAAATCGTTGGTGGCGACAAACGAAAAACCGCAGGGGGACTGGTGGATGGATATCACCCCTGTCTACACCATGACGCAGGATCAGAGCAGCATGATTCTCGATAACGTCACGCTGATTTACACCAGCAATTCATCAGAAAAAGCTTCGTATCAGAACACCATACGGGTTGTGAGTCGCGCCAAGACCGATGACGACCTTCTCGCCGCCTGGACGGGAAATGAGGGCCAAGCCTGGCATCAAACAACTGCGGAGATGCTCGCTCAGGCAGTTTCGATTGCGGTAAGCGACTGGCAGGGCGCTTTCAGCAGCGCAGACACGACGCAACGCACCATTCGTTATAACGAAGGCCGCAGTGAAAAAATGGAACGGGCGCAGTTGTTGTCGGAAAACTGCGAAACTTCCATCATCAAGACTTTGCGTGGTTGGATGATGGCCGTGCCTACTCGTGACAGCATTCGCCAGAAACTGGGCTGCGCGACCACCAGCACCACAGTTCAAGCCACGCCGCCGGCAGCCGCCGCAAGTGGCACGCCAACGGCGGCCGTGAACTGACTATTCACACAGCGCGCGCCAATCCTCCGGCACCGGCACGGCCTCGATCGCATGCGGATCGCTGCCGTCGCCCTTGCGGCGCGCAAACACGCGCACTTCGGTGATCTCGACCAGCGTGGCCTCGCCACGGCGGATCACGTGGCGCATGACGAAACTCTTGCGGCGCCATTCCAGCACCGAGCTGTCGATTTCCAGCACATCGCCATAAGAAGCCGGGCGCAGGAACCTGGCTTGGGTGTCGGCCAGCGGCGTGCCGAAGATGCCGCGTTCGCGCTCGCTGTCTTTCCAGCTCGGCAAGCCGCATTGCACGAAGAAGTGCCGGCTGGCGGCATCGACCCAGCGGAAGAAGTTGGGAAACCAGACGATCTGCGCCGGGTCGCAATCGCCGAACTCGACGCGTTGAAGATAGGTGTGGCTGCGGCTCATGGCCGCCAGTGTGTCACGGCTGGGCGGCGCAACCACGGCACGGCGGCTCGGCCGGCTTGGGTGCAGCGACCGCGCTTTCACGCGCCGTCAGCCAGGTGCCGAGCACGCCGCAGCTGGTGATGACGGCAATGCCGAGCAGCGTCATCGCATCGGGCGCGTGGCCGAAGAAGGCCCAGCCACCGAGCGTCGCGAAGACGATCTGGAAATACAGGAACGGCGTCAGCGTCGCTGCCTTGGCGCGCATGTAGCCCATGATGAGCAGGAAGTGCCCGGACGAGCTGAGCGCGCCGAGCAGCAGCAGCAGCGCCCAGACGGTGGGCGGCAGTTGCTGCCAGCTCCACGGCAGCAGCGCGGTGGTCAGCACGGCGCCGACCAGGCCGGTGTAGAAGTGGGTGGTGGCCGGGTCTTCGGTCTTGGCGAGCCGGCTGGTGATGATCTGGAAGCTGGCGTTGGTCACCACCAGGCCGAGCGGCAGCAGCATCGCCCAGCTGAACTCGTCGCTGTGCGGGCGGATCACGATCAGCGCACCAGCCAGCCCGCCGGCCATCAGCAGCCAGCGCAGCGGCGCCACCCGCTCACCGAGCATCCACGACGCCAGCAGCGTGATCAGCAGCGGCGTGAGCATGACGATGGCGGTGAACTCGCCGACCGGCATCACTTTGAGGCTGAAGAAGGCCAGCAGGCTCAAGCTCAGCAGCGTCAGGCCGCGCATCACTTGCAGCCAGGGCCGCTGGGTGCGCAGCAGCGCCAGACCGCGTCGTGGCAGCACCGTGACGCCGGTGAAGAGCACCTGAAAGCAGTAGCGCGCCCAGACCACCATGCCCGCCGAAGCCACTGCGCTGGCCGCCTTGATGCCGGTGTCGAAGCAGGCAAACAGGGCGACGGCGGCAATCACCAGCAGGATGGCTTGGCGAGAACGGGGCGGATGACTGGGCATGGAAGGTCTCGGCGGGGACAAGCGGTGCACTGTAGTGCATATGGAAAACCCGCGCTCAGACCCGTTCCAGCACCAGCGCAATGCCTTGGCCGACGCCGATGCACATGGTGCACAGCGCGTAGCGCCCGCCGCTGCGGTGCAGCTGATTGATGGCGGTGGTCGCGAGCCGCGCGCCCGAAGCGCCGAGCGGATGGCCGAGTGCAATCGCACCGCCGTTCGGATTCACACGCGCGTCGTCGTCAGCCAGGCCGAGCTGGCGCAGCACCGCCAGACCTTGCGCGGCGAAGGCTTCGTTCAGCTCGATCACGTCCAGATCAGCCAGCGTCAGGCCGGTGAGCGCCAGCACTTTGCGCGTCGCGGGTGCCGGGCCGATGCCCATGATGCGCGGCGCCACACCCGCCACCGCCATGCCGACCACGCGAGCACGCGGCGTCAGGCCCTGGCGTGCCGCAGTCGCTTCGTCGGCCAGCAGCAGCGCGCAGGCGCCGTCGTTGACGCCGCTGGCGTTGCCGGCCGTCACGGTGCCGTCCGGCCGCACCACGCCTTTCAGCTTGGCGAGTGCTTCGAGCGTGGTGGCGCGCGGGTGTTCGTCCTTGGCGACGACGATCGGCTCGCCCTTCTTTTGCGTGATCGTCACCGGCGTGATCTCGGCGTCGAACACGCCGGCTTGCTGCGCCGCGACCGTCTTCATCTGACTCGCCAGCGCCATGCGATCCTGCGCCTCGCGCTCGATGCCGAATTCGGTGGCGACGTTCTCGGCCGTCTCGGGCATCGAATCAACGCCGTACTGCGCCTTCATCAGCTTGTTGATGAAGCGCCAGCCGATGGTGGTGTCGTAGACGGCGTTGGCACGGCTGAAGGCGCTTTCGGCCTTCGGCATCACGAACGGCGCGCGGCTCATGCTCTCGACGCCGCCGGCGATCATCAGCCCGGCCTCGCCGGCCTTGATGGCGCGCGCGGCGCTGCCGATCGCGTCCAGCCCCGAGCCGCACAGGCGGTTGATGGTGCCGCCCGGCACGTCCAGCGGCAGGCCGGCCAGCAGCGCGCTCATGCGGGCGACGTTGCGGTTGTCCTCGCCGGCCTGATTGGCGCAGCCGTACAGCACGTCGGCGACGGCGGCCCAATCGACGCTCGGGTTGCGCGCCATCAGGGCTTTCAGCGGGATGGCGCCGAGGTCATCGGCCCGCACGCTGGCGAGCGCGCCGCCGTAGCGACCAAAAGGGGTGCGGATGGCGTCGCAGATGTAGGCGTGGCGGGTCATGCGGTCGATTCCTGAAGGTTCGTGATACGAACTGGAGTTCATGAGATGAACAATCATGCTAGGTGGCAACCCTTGAAGTCACCATCCAGAAACACCCTTGGGTGTCCCGCCGCCACCTGCGGGGCGGCGCCAAACATCGTGTCCGAAAACAGCCAGCGCCGCGCCCGCCGCTGCGGATAATTCCCGACGTGAACCCTGCTGATCCTGCCCCCACCATGACCGCCGACGGCGTGCCGGACGCTGCCCGCTACGCCGCGCTGCTGGCGCACGACCGCCGTTTCGACGGCCGCTTCTTTGTCGGCGTGACCTCGACCGGCATCTACTGCCGGCCGGTCTGCAGCGTGCGCACGCCGAAGGCCGAGAACTGCCGCTTCTTTGCGCACGCCGCCGCTGCCGAAGCGGGCGGCTTCCGGCCCTGCCTGCGCTGCCGACCGGAGCTGGCGCCGGGGCTGGCAGCGATCGATGCCGCGTCGCAACTGGCATGGGCGGCGGCGCAGCGCATCGACGCGGGTGAGCTCGACGAGCATGGCCTGAGTGGTCTGGCGGCGCGGCTCGGCATCACGGATCGCCATCTGCGCCGCATCTTCGGCGCGGCGTTTGGCGTCACGCCGGTCGCGTACGCGCAGACGCAGCGGCTGCTGCTCGCCAAGCGGCTGCTGGCCGACACGCCGCTGCCGATCACCGAAGTGGCGCTCGCAGCCGGCTTTGGCAGCCTGCGCCGCTTCAACGATCTGTTCCGCCGCCGCTACCACCTGACGCCCGGCGAACTGCGCCGGGCCGCCGATGCCACGCCGGCCAGCACCGGCCTGCGCTTCGAACTCGCGTACCGCCCGCCGCTCGACTGGCCGCGCCTGCTCGCCTTTCTGGCCGGGCGCTGCGTGCGCGGCGTCGAAGAAGTCAGCGGTCCCGCCCCCGCTGCCGATGCGAGCGACGCCAGCGCGGACGTCTATCGCCGCAGCGTGCGGCTGGCGGCCGGCCCGGCCGTGCACACCGGCTGGCTGGAGCTGCGGTTGGCGCCGCAGCGCCATGCCGTCGCGCTCAGCGTCGCGCCGAGTCTGGTGCGGGTGCTGCCGGCCGTGCTCGCGGGCGTGCGCCGGTTGTGCGACCTGTCTTGCGATCCGCACGCCGTCGCGCTGGCGCTCGGGCCGCTCGCCGCCGATGCGCCGGGCCTGCGCGTGCCGGGCGCCTTCGACGGTTTCGAGATGGCGGTGCGCGCCGTGCTCGGTCAGCAGATCACGGTGAAGGCAGCGCACACGCTGGCTGGCCGCTTCACAGCTGCACTCGGCGAGCCGATCGCCACACCGTTCGCGGCGCTGACACATCTGTTCCCGACGCCGCAGCGCGTCGCGCAAACGGCGGTGGACGAGATCGCCGCGCTCGGCATCGTGCGCAGCCGCGCGGCGGCGCTGATCGCGCTGGCGCGCGAGGTCAGCAGCGACCGGCTCGATCTCGGCCCGGCCGCTGATGTGGCCGCCACTGTCGCGCAACTGGAAGCGCTGCCCGGCTTCGGCCGCTGGACGGCGCAGTACATCGCGCTGCGTGCGCTCGGCTGGCCGGACGCCTGGCCGAGCGGCGACGTTGCGCTGCTGAAGGCGTTGGGCGTGACCAAGGCGCGTGACGCCGATGCCTTGGCCGAAGCTTGGCGTCCCTGGCGCAGCTACGCGACGCTGCATCTGTGGCGACGCCTCGGCGAAGGCGCCGGGCCGTTCGCGGCCGATCCGGCCGAATCGCCCGCCGGCACCGATCCCTCCGACATCTGATCTTGGAGTACTTGCCATCATGAACACCACCTATTGGACCCGTCGGGCCACGCCGCTCGGCCCGATGATCCTGGCCGCCAGCGACGCCGGCCTACAAGGCGCCTGGTTCGAGGGCCAGGCCCATTTCGACGGTGTGGCGCCGCAGTGGCTTGAACAGCCTGAGCACGCCGTGCTGCGCCAGGCTGCTGCCCAACTCGACGCCTGGTATGCCGGCCAGCGCACCGGCTTTGATCTGCCGCTGGCGCCGCAGGGCACGTCGTTCCAGCAAGCGGTCTGGCAGGCGATCGCGCAAGTGGGTTTTGGCGCCACGCAGGGCTACGGCGCGGTGGCGGCCGTGATCGGCAAACCGGCGGCGGCGCGCGCGGTGGGCGCCGCGACCGGACGCAATCCGCTCTCGATCATCGTGCCGTGCCATCGGCTGGTGGGCCGCAGCGGCGCGCTGACCGGCTACGCTGGCGGCCTGGCACGCAAGCGTGCGCTGCTCGCCTTTGAAGCTGGCGACGCGGCGGCTCTGGAAAGTTTCACGTGAAACCTCGCGACCTGACCGATCTGATCTTGCTGGCGGCCCTCTGGGGCGGCTCGTTCCTGTTCATGCGCTACGCCGTGCCGGCCTTCGGCGTGCTGCCGCTGATGTGGCTGCGCGTCACGATCGCCACCGCCTGCCTGCTGCCGGTCCTGATCTGGCGCGGCCAGCTCGGCGCCCTGCGCGCGCAGGCCGGACCGATCGCCGTGATGGGCATGTTCAACAGCGCCCTGCCCTTTGTGCTGATCGCCTGGGCGACGCTCTCGATCACCGCCGGGCTGGCCTCGATCCTGAACGCCACCGTGCCGATCTTCACCGCGCTGATCGGCGCGCTCTGGCTGGGCGATCGGCTCGGCCGCAGTCGCGCGCTCGGGCTGGCGATCGGCCTGGGCGGCGTGGCACTGCTGGCCGCCGACAAGGCCGACTTCAAACCGGGTGGCTCCGGCTGGGCGCTGGTCGCGATGCTGACCGCCACCAGCTGCTACGGCTTTGCCGCCAACTTCACCAAGCGGCATCTGACCGGAACCGCACCGCTGGTCAATGCGGCCGGCTCGCAGCTGATCTCGACGCTCGCGCTGCTGCCGTTTGCGCTGTGGGCCTGGCCGGCGACGCTGCCGGGCACGCTGCCGTGGCTGGCGGCAGTGGCGCTCGGCATCGGCTGCACGGCGGTAGCGTACCTGCTGTTTTTCCGGCTCATCGGCCGGGTCGGCGCGTCCAGAGCCGTGACGGTGACCTTCCTGATTCCGGTCTTCGGCACGCTGTGGGGCGTGCTGCTGCTCGGTGAAACCGTCACGCCCGCCATGCTGCTCGGCGGCGCGGTGGTGCTGCTCGGCACCGGATTTGCAACCGGGCTGCTTGGCAAACAAAAGTAAACCTCTGAACGGCGTGGCCGGCTGCTTGATCTAAAAAAGCACTCATCAAGGAGTTCGTCATGAGCCGTTTTTCTGGATCGACGCTACTTGCTTCAGTGCGAGCCCTCACCGTGGTGGCTGGCGCGCTGACCGCCATGTCCGGCCTGGTGGTCGCCTCGCACGCGCAGGCCGCCGGCACGGTGGACGACACGAGCCTGGCCGCCCAGGTCAAGGAAACGCTGTCCCACGATGACAATCTGCAGGCGCAGGACATCAAGGTGGTGGCCCAGGCCGGTCGGGTGCATCTGAGTGGCTGGGTCACCGACCCGGCCGATGTTCAAGAGGCCATGCATGACGCCATGAAGGTGCCAGGAGTGACGTCGGTGGACAGTAACCTGCACACCTGGGCATCCAAGTAAGGCGGATCGGCGGCCCCTGGCTTGCGAAGAGGATTCACATCCCAGCCTTGGCGCTCGGTCGCTCGTTGATGCGATCGCGCCAGGCTTGCAGGTGCGGCAGACCTTCGTTGCCGGGGCGGAACTTCATCAGCCCGCGCGCGAACTCCAGCGCGCAGAACGCCGTGATGTCGGCGACCGTGAAACGCTCGCCGGCCCAGTACGGCTGGCGGGCCAGTTCGGTGTCGAAGACGCGGGCCTGCTCGATCAGCTTGTCGCGCTGCGCCGCGCCGAAGTCAGGAAACTGCGGCTGCTCCAGCGGCGCCAGGCCGGGATGGCAATGCCGGATCCAGTGAGCGATCGGCAGCAGCAGGAAGAACTCGGCGCGACGGTCGTGCATCTCGATGAAAGCGCGCTCGTCGGCATCCAAGCCCATCAGGTTCGGCTCGGGCTGCCGGCCCTCGAACCAGTTGCAGATGGCGCGGGTCTCGCTCAGGCAGCGGCCGTCGTCAAGCTCCAGCACCGGCACGCGCGCCAGCGGGTTGCGCGCCAGGAACTCGGCTGAGCGGTGCTCGCCGCTCATGATCGCGACCTCGACGGTCTCGATCTGCAGACCTTTTTCGGCCAGGAACATCTGGACGCGACGCGGATTCGGGGCCCGGGCAGAGACGTAAAGTTTCACGTGGAACACTCCTTCAAGCTGGTGCCGAAGCATGGAGCATTTTCAGCTTGGCCGCGTCAGGTCTTCCATCCATCCGAGCCAGTGCAGGGCGTGTTCGCGGCTCTCGCCGCACATCTCGGCGCTCGGCTGCAGGCCGGCGCAGACGGCAGGACGACCGGGCAAGCCGAAGATCTTGCAGCGCAGTTCAGCGTCGAGCTGCACGCACGGCACTCCGGCTGGCTTGCCGCCTGGCATGCCGGGAATCGGGCTGGAGATCGACGGCGCGATGCAGCAGGCGGCGCACGCTGAGCGGCATTTCGGGCGAGAGTCAGCGCGGCATTCCATGGTGCGCCGATCGTGCCACACTGACTGCCCTCCCCACCGCATCGCTGTTCCACGTGAAACATCCGCAATACAACCCCGCGCTCAACAACCAGCCGCTCACCGAGGTCGAGTCCGACGAGCTAGAGCGCACCCTCGACCGGCTCAAGCACCCCGAGGCGATGGATCTGGAGTGCCTCGACGGCTTTCTCACCGCGCTGCTGCTCGGCCCGCAACTGCCCGACACCGACGCCTGGATCCCGCCGATCTGGGGCGGCGGTGAGGCGCCGTTTGCAAGCGGCAAGCAGACCAAGCATTTCGTGCAGCTGGTGCTGCGCTACATGGCGGCGATCGACCGCCAGCTGCACACCGATGCTGACGCCATCGAGCCGATCTTCAGCTTTGCCGAGGTCGATGGCGAAGAGCTGGTCGATGCCGAGATCTGGTGCATCGGTTTCCTGCACGCCGCTTCGCTGCTGCCGGATCACTGGGAAGCGCTGTTCGATGACGAGGAGCTCGGCGAGAGCCTGGCGCCGATCACGCTGCTCGGCGCCGATCCGCAGGCCCTCAGCGAAGAAGAGCAGGCCCTGATCAGCTCGCCCGAGGCGCGTGACGACCTGAGCCGGCTGGTGCAGGAAGCCATCGGCGTGGCCTACCGGCACGGCCATCCGCAGCCGGCCGCCTGATTCGGCGCGGCCCTTTTGCTGACGCAGCGGCGCGCGAAACCTAAAATCCACCTTTTGTTCCGCGCCCTGCTGCCCTTTCCCTGCGGCCCGCGCGGCTCCCACTCTCTGCGGAGCCCCGAGATGCTCTACCCCCAAGAATTTGACGTCATCGTCGTCGGTGGCGGCCACGCCGGCACCGAAGCGGCGCTGGCCGCCGCGCGCATGGGCTGCGCCACGCTGCTGCTCAGCCACAACATCGAAACGCTCGGCCAGATGAGCTGCAACCCGTCGATCGGCGGCATCGGCAAGGGCCATCTGGTCAAGGAAGTCGATGCGCTGGGCGGCGCGATGGCGCTGGCCACCGACGAGGCCGGCATCCAGTTCCGCATCCTCAATTCGAGCAAAGGCCCTGCCGTGCGCGCCACCCGCGCCCAGGCCGACCGCATCCTCTACAAGGCGGCGATCCGCCAGCGCCTGGAGAACCAGCCCAATCTCTGGCTGTTCCAGCAGGCGGTCGATGACCTGATGGTGGAAGGCGACCGGGTCGTCGGCGCCGTGACGCAGGTCGGTATCCGTTTCCGCGCCCGCGCGGTGGTGCTGACGGCTGGCACCTTCCTCGACGGCAAGATCCACGTCGGCCTGAACAACTATCCCGCCGGTCGCGCCGGTGATCCGCCCGCCGTGAGCCTCTCAAGCCGGCTGAAGGAACTCAAGCTGCCGCAGGGCCGCCTCAAGACCGGCACGCCACCGCGCATCGACGGCCGCTCGATCGATTTCAGCAAATGCACCGAGCAGCCCGGCGACGGCATGCCGGGCGCCGACGGCTCGCCGCCCACCGGGCCGGTGCCGGTGTTCAGCTTCCTGGGCAACGCGGCGCAGCACCCGCGCCAGCTGCCGTGCTGGATCACCTACACGAACCAGCGCACGCACGACATCCTGCGCACCGGCTTCGACCGCAGCCCGATGTTCACCGGCGTGATCGAAGGGGTCGGGCCGCGCTACTGCCCGAGCATCGAAGACAAGATCAACCGCTTCGCCGACAAGGACTCGCACCAGATCTTCCTGGAGCCGGAAGGCCTGACGACCAACGAGTTCTACCCGAACGGCATCTCGACCTCGCTGCCCTTCGACATCCAGCTCGCCGCCGTGCGCAGCATGCCGGGGCTGGAGAACGCCTACATTCTGCGGCCCGGCTACGCGATCGAGTACGACTACTTCGACCCGCGCGAGCTGAAGGCCTCGTTCGAATCGAAGTCGATCCACGGCCTGTTCTTTGCCGGCCAGATCAACGGCACCACCGGCTACGAGGAAGCCACCGCGCAAGGCCTGTACGCCGGCATGAACGCTGCGCTGCAGACCAAGGGAATCGACGCGCTGAGCTTCGGGCGCGATCAGGCCTACCTGGGCGTGATGGTCGATGACCTGATCACCAAGGGCGTCACCGAGCCGTACCGCATGTTCACGAGTCGCGCCGAGTTCCGCCTGCAGCTGCGCGAGGACAACGCCGACATGCGCCTGACCGAGCTCGGCCGCCAGGTCGGGCTGGTCGATGACGCGCGCTGGGACGCCTTCAACCGCAAGCGCGATGCGGTGGCGCGGGAGACCGAACGGCTCAAATCGACCTGGGTGCATCCAGCCATCCTGCCGGCCGCCGATGCCGAGGCGCTGCTCGGCAAGGCGATCGAGCGCGAGTACAACCTGGGCGACCTGCTGCGCCGCCCGGGCGTCACGTTCGACACGCTGGCGCAGGTGATGACGGCCGCCGAGCGCTGCCGCACGGCGTCGTCAGCCACGCCGGACGCGCCACCCGCGCCGGTGGTTTCACGTGAAACACTGCAGGCCGAACTCGGCGTGACGCTGGCTGATGCGGTGATCGAGCAGCTGGAGATCGCCACCAAGTACGCCGGCTACATCGACAAGCAGAACGACGAGGTGCAGCGCGCCAGCAGCTACGAGCACCTCAAGCTGCCGGCCGAGCTGGACTATGCGCAGGTCACGGCGCTCTCGATCGAGGTGCGCCAGAAGCTCGCCAAACACCGGCCCGAAACGCTCGGCCAGGCTTCGCGCATCTCGGGCGTCACGCCGGCGGCCCTGTCGCTGCTGCTGGTGCATCTGAAGAAGAACCGCTTCAAGGGCTTCGCCTCGCTGCCCGGCGGACGCGACGCCACGCCAACGGCGGCCGCTGCGGATAACAAGGTAAACGTCTGATGCGCTCTCACCATTCCGCCCACCGAGGCCCCAAGTCCGGCACGCCGCTCAAGCGCAACAGCGGCGCGCAGTCCTCGCACCGGTCAGCCGCAGCTCCAGACGCATCGGCGGCTGACGCCGCGTCCCCGACGGCACAGGTCGAAGGCTGGACGCATCGCCCGAGTGGTGCACCGGTCGTGCCGGAAGCGGCGCGCCATCACCCGCTGGTCGGCGCCTCGAACCGACCCTTCGAGCCGGCGCAGCTGGAGCGTTTCAAGGCGCAGCTGCTGGCCGGCGCCGCCGAGCTGAGCGTCGCGATGGACGACGCGGCGGCCGAGCGCCTGCTGCAATACCTGGCGCTGCTGAACCGCTGGAACAAGGTCTACAACCTGACCGCCGTGCGCGATCCGGCCCAGATGCTGGGCCAGCATCTGCTCGACAGCCTGACGCTGATTCCGCCGCTGCTGCGCCAGCTCGGTGGCAAGCCGGCGCGTGTGCTCGACGTCGGCAGCGGCGGCGGCCTGCCCGGCGTGGTGCTGGCGACGCTGTGCCCGCAGCTCTCGATCACCTGCGTCGACACGGTGGTGAAGAAAGCCACCTTCATTCGCCAGGCTGGCGCCGAGCTGCGACTGCCGAACCTGCAAGCGCTGCACGCCCGCGTCGAGACGCTGCCGGGCCGCTATGACGTCATCACCGCGCGCGCCTTTGCCTCGCTGCCGACCATCGTCGATCTGACCCGCGAGCAGTTGGCCGAAGGCGGGGTCTGGGCCGCCATGAAGGGCGTGCATCCGCATGACGAGCTGGCCGCCCTGCCGGCCGACATTGACGTGTTTCACGTGGAACCGTTGCGCGTGCCGGGGCTGGACGCCGAGCGCTGCCTGATCTGGATGCGGCCGCGCGCCGCCTGACCCCTGCCCCGATCACCGGAGCCAGAGCATGTTCGGCATCACCGACTACGGCGCCTTCTGCGCCACCATCGTCCTGTTCCTGGCGCTGCCGGGGCCGGGCACCTTCGCGCTGCTCACCGCGACCGGCCAAGGCGGTTTCCGCGCCGGTGCGGCGGCCACGCTCGGGCTGATCCTGGGCGACCAGATCCTGCTCTGGCTGGCGGTGGCCGGGGTGGCGGCGCTGCTGGCGGCCAATCCGGCGCTGTTCCACGCTGTGCAGTACGCCGGCGCGGCCTATCTGGGCTGGATCGGCCTGAAGCTCGTCTTTGCGCGCGAAGGCGCCGCGCCGGTGGTGCGCATGGCGCCGGGCCGCTATCTGCGCCAAGCGCTGCTGATCACGCTGCTCAACCCGAAGGCGATCGTGTTCTACATGGCTTTCTTTCCGCTTTTCATCGACCCGGCGCGCCATCAAGGGGCGCTGACCTTCGGCGTGATGGCGCTGACCATCGCCAGCATCACGGCGCTCTACTGCCTGCTGCTGTGCCGTTTTGCGGCCGCGCTGGTGGCCAAGGTGCGCGCGCACCGCCGTCTCGGGCGCTGGCTGGAGCGGCTGGCCGGCATCTTCCTGATCGGCTTCGGCGTGCGGCTCGGCACCGGCGCCTGATGGTGATGTTGCGGCCACCGACAGAATCAGCCGCTAAGCTCGCGGCATTCCGCTCTTACCTCTGAAGCGACATGGCCCAGATCTTCTGCACTGCAAACCAGAAAGGTGGCGTCGGCAAGACGACCACCACCGTCAACCTGGCCGCTGCGCTGGCCAAGATCGGCCAGCGCGTGCTGCTGGTCGATCTGGACCCGCAAGGCAACGCCACGATGGGCTCGGGCGTGGACAAGCGCGCGCTGGAGCTGTCGATCTACGACGTGCTGCTCGGTGAAAGCACCGTGCGCGAGGCGCGCCAGCGCAGCGAAAAGGTCGGCTACGACGTGCTCGGCGCCAACCGCGAGCTGGCCGGCGCCGAGATCGAACTGGTCGGACTGGATCAGCGCGACCGGCGCCTGAAAGGCGCGCTGGCCGAGGTTGCCACCGACTACGACTTCATCCTGATCGACTGCCCGCCGTCCTTGAGTCTGCTGACGCTGAACGGCCTGACTTGCGCGCACGGCGTGATCGTGCCGATGCAGTGCGAGTACTTCGCGCTGGAAGGTGTCTCGGACCTGGTCAACACGATCCGCCAGGTGCACGCCAATCTGAACCGCGACCTGCAGATCATCGGTCTGCTGCGCGTCATGTTCGATCCACGCATCACGCTGCAGACGCAAGTCAGCGAGCAGCTGCACGCGCACTTCGGCGACAAGGTCTTCAGCAGCGTGATTCCGCGCAACGTGCGACTCGCCGAGGCACCGAGCTACGGTCTGCCCGGCGTGGTGTTCGACCCGAGCTCGAAGGGCGCACAGGCCTTCATCGCGTTTGCGCGCGAGCTGGTTGAGCGGGTCCAGCCCAGCCTGTTCGGCAGCACCTTCGGTGCGATCGATGCGCCGGCCGATCCGGCGGCCGAGACTGCCGCCGCCGAAATCGACGCTGAGCCAGCTCAGGCGGGCCGGAAGCGCAGCACGCCGTCGGCGCCGCGCAAACGCAGCAGCTGACCATCCAGCCACAGCGCATTCAAGTGGGCAATCGCCTCGCCCATCGCGAAGGTGGTCTGGTGCAAATCGAGCGCGCGCTTGAACAGCACCGGCAGGATGTCGGCCGCTGAACAAGGCGCCGCAGCGCAGGCTGCCAGCACATCGGCAAGCCGGTCGCGGTGATGGCCGTGCAGCTGCTCGATGCGCGGGTGCAGACCCCGGAACGGCTTGCCGTGCGATGGCAGTCCCAGCGTGTCGGCCGGCAGCGGCCGCATGCGGTCCAGCGAGGCCAGATAGAGCGGCAGCGGATTGGCTTCCGGCTCCAGATCGATCACGCTGATGTTGGTCGAGATGCGCGGCAGCACCATGTCGCCCGAGATCAGCACGCCAAGCGCCTCGCAATGCAGGCTGATGTGCTCGGGCGCGTGGCCGTAGCCGGAATGGCAGCGCCAGGTGCGCCCGCCGATCGTCAGCAGCTGCTGATCCATCAGGCGGCGGTATTGATTCGGCACCGCCGGCACCATGCCCGAGTAATAGTTGCCGCGCCCGCGCACCTTGGCAAGCGCTTCCGGATCGCTCAAGCCGTGGCTGGCGAAGAAGGCCGCCGCCGGCTCGCCGCCAAAGCCGATGGTGTGGATCGAGGCCATGCGCGCCGCGTTCCAGTCGGTGCCGCTGATCCAGAGCCGGCACGGGTGGTCCGGCGTGCTCCAGCGCTCGGTGAGCCAATGCGCCAGGCCGACGTGATCCGGATGCATGTGCGTGACGATGACGCGCAGCACCGGCAGGCCGTCCAGCTCATGCGCGAACACCTGCTCCCAGGCAGCCCGGGTGGTGTCATTGCTGATGCCGCAATCGACCACGCTCCAGCCGGCCCGGCCGTCAATCTCATCGCGCAGCAGCCAGAGGTTGATGTGGTCGAGCGCAAACGGCAGCCCCATGCGGATCCAGCGCACGCCGGGCGCCACTTCCAGACTGGTGCCGAGCGCAGGCAACGCATCGCCGAGCGGATAGACGAGTTCGTGTTCGAGGGGATTCGCCATGAGTGAGTAGACTCTCTTACGTTTACGTCAACGGCAGTGTAACCATGGCCAATCCCGCGCGCTCGACCCCGGTTTCACGTGAAACCCGTACCTACACGATCACCGAACTGGCCCAGGAGTTCGACGTCACGCCACGCGCGATCCGCTTCTACGAGGATGTCGGCCTGCTGGCGCCCGATCGCGATGGCCGCAACCGCGTCTACACCCAGCGCGACCGCACCCGCATCAAGCTGACGCTGCGCGGCAAGCGGCTCGGCCTGAGCCTGCAGGAGATCAAGCAGCTGGTCGAGATGTACGACTCGCCCGCTGACACCGCGCCGCAGCTGGAAGCGTTTCTGCTTGTGCTGGCGGCGCACCGCACCCAGCTGGAGCAGCAGCTCGAAGACATCCAGATCACGCTGGCCGAGATCACCCAGCACGAGGAGCGCTGCCACAACCTGATCGCGCAGGCGCGCAGCGGCAGCACCGCGACCAGCGACAGCTGAGCGTCCGGTCAGCGCAGCTCGGGTGATCCCGAGTACCCACAGCGCGCCGCGCCTTTATGATTGACGTTTACGTAAACGTCACTTGTTCAGTCATGGCCTCAAACCCTGTCGATCCCGGTTATGCCGAGCGTGTGCGTGCCTCGTTTGCACGCCAGAGTGCGATGGACACCATCGGTGCCCGCCTGCTGGAGGTCGAACCGGGTCGGGTCGTCATCGAGCTCGCGCATCGCGACAGCCTGACCCAGCAGCATGGTTTCATCCATGCCGGCATCGTTGCCACCGCGCTCGATTCAGCCTGCGGCTATGCGGCCGCCACGCTGATGCCGGCGGATGCCGGCGTGCTGACGATCGAGTTCAAGATCAATCTGCTCGCCCCGGCGCGCGGCCCGGTGCTGCGACTCGAAGGCCTGGTCACCAAGGCCGGCCGCACCATCACGGTCGCCGATGGCCGGGCCTGGCAGCCGCATCCCAGCAAGGCCGGCGAGCAGCAGCTGATGGCCACCATGAGCGCCACGCTGATGACGGTGACCGGTCGCGACAACGTCCGGCATTGAAGAGTTTCAGGCGGCACTGCGCAACAATCGCTGCATGACTACCGAACTGCAAGAGCTCTTCGAGAGCAACCGTGTCTGGGCGGCTGACGTGGAAACACGCGAGCCGGGTTTTTTCTCGCGCCTGCTCAAGCAGCAGACGCCGCAGTACCTGTGGATCGGCTGCGCCGACAGCCGAGTGCCCGCCAACGAGCTGGTCAACCTGCTGCCAGGCGAGCTGTTCGTGCACCGCAACATCGCCAACGTGGTGGTGCCGACCGATCTGAACGCGCTGTCGGTGATCCAGTTCGCGGTCGACATGCTGCGCGTCAAGCACGTCATCGTGGTCGGCCACTCGAACTGCGGCGGCGTCAAGGCGGCGATGAACAACCTGCGCGTCGGCCTGGCCGACAACTGGCTGCGCCATGTGCAGGACGTGCGCGACGCGCACCGCGAGTTCCTCGACGGCCTGCCCGCCGAGCGCCGTGTCGATGCGCTGTGCGAGCTCAACGTGCTGGAGCAGGCCCGCAACGTCTGCCGCACCACCATCGTCGAAGATGCCTGGCAGCGCGGCCAGGAAGTGGTGATCCACGGCTGGGTTTACGGCCTGCACAACGGCTTGCTGGAAGACTTGCGCATCACGGTGGCGCACGCCGACGACGTGGCACCGGCCTACGCCAAGGCGCTGGTGGCGGTGCAACAGCGCCATCGCCAGGGTCTGATGGCGCCGGCCCCTGCGCCAGCACCCGCGCCTGCGGCGCCCGCCTCCACCGAGCTCTGAAGCGCCGACGCGGAGCCAAGTCGCCCGATGTTTCCCCAGCAACTCACCGACACCCGCGCCTTCGACATCGCCAGCGCGCTGGTGGAGGGTTTCAACCGCCACTACCGGCTGTTCCGCGAAACCAGCGCCGCCGCCAAGCAGCGCTTCGAGCAGGCGGCCTGGCACGGCCAGCAGCGCGCCCAGCGCGAGCGCATCGAGTTCTACGACAAGCGCGTCGACGAGGCCGCCGAGCGGCTGCAGCACGAGTTCCAGGCCGATGTGCTGCCGATGGATGTCTGGCAGCAGGTCAAGCTGCACTACATCGGCCTGCTGACCAACCACCACCAGCCGGAACTGGCCGAGACCTTCTTCAACTCGGTCACGACCAAGATCCTGCACCACACGTACTTCCACAACGACTTCATCTTCGTGCGGCCGGCCGTCAGCACCGAGTACATCGAGAACGACGAGCCCGCCGCCAAGCCGACCTTCCGCGCCTACTACCCGACCCGCGCGACGATGCGCGCGACGCTGGCCGAGCTGATCCTCAACTTCGACCTGCGCGGCAGCTGGGAGGACTTCGAGCGCGACCTCGGCCAGTTGCACGCGGTGGTCGAGCGCGAGATCGGCGCCGAGCGCCTGCGCACCAACTTCCAGTTCCAGGTGCTGGCCTCGCTGTTCTTCCGCAACAAGGGCGCTTACGTGGTCGGGCGCATCCTCAACGGCTACCGCGAGACGCCGTTCGCGCTGCCGATCCTGCACAACGAGCAGGGCCAGCTCTACATCGACGCGGCGCTGCTCGGCGAGGACGACCTGCAGATGCTGTTCAGCTTCGCGCGGGCCTACTTCCTGGTCGAGATGGAAGTGCCGTCGGCCTACGTGCAGTTCCTGCGCGCGCTGATGCCACGCAAGCCGCGCAGCGAGATCTACAACGCACTCGGGCTGCAGAAGCAGGGCAAGACGCTGTTCTTCCGCGACTTCCAGTTCCATCTGCGCCACTCCAGCGACCACTTCCGCATCGCGCCCGGCATCAAGGGCATGGTGATGCTGGTGTTCGACCTGCCGAGCTACCCGTTCGTCTTCAAGCTGATCAAGGACTTCTATCCGCTGCAGAAAGAGACCACGCGCGAGCTGATCAAGAGCAAATACCTGCTGGTGAAACAGCACGACCGGGTCGGCCGCATGGCCGACACGCTGGAGTTCAGCAACGTGGCATTCCCGCGCGGCCGCTTCAGCGACGAGCTGATCCGCGAGATCGAGCACTTCTGCCCGAGCCTGATGGAAGACCACGGCGAGACGCTGATCCTCAAGCACGTCTACATCGAGCGCCGCATGGTGCCGCTCAACATCTACCTGCAGGAAGCCAGCCCGGCGCAGCTTGAACATGCAGTGGTCGAGTACGGCAACGCCATCAAGGATCTGGTCGCCGCCAACATCTTCCCGGGCGACATGCTGTGGAAGAACTTCGGCGTGATACGCCACAACAAGGTGGTGTTCTACGACTACGACGAGATCGAGTACATGACCGACTGCAACTTCCGGCGCGTGCCCACGCCGCGCAACGAGGAAGAAGAGATGTCGGGCGAGATCTGGTACGCGGTCGGCCCGAAAGACGTGTTCCCCGAGACCTTCGGCCCGTTCCTGCTCGGCAACCACGCCGTGCGCGAGGTCTTCATGAAACACCACGCCGATCTGCTCGACGCCGCCTTCTGGCAAGGCCACAAGGAGCGCATCAAGGCCGGCCACGTGCACGACGTCTTTCCCTACGAGCAAGACAAGCGCTTCATCAACCAGCGCAAGGCCGCCGCAGCCGTCGATGTCAGCGCGGCCGACGACATCGGCCCCTGAGCGAGCCTGAACACTCGCCACGCCGACCCAACCACCTCATCCTCAACAGGAGTTTTCCATGTCCGATCCCATCGTCATCGTTTCCGCTGCCCGCACGCCGATCGGCGGCTTGCTGGGTGACTTTGCCAACCTGGCCGCCTGGGAACTGGGCGGCGTCGCCATCCAGGCCGCCGTGGCGCGCGCCGGCATCTCGGGCGACGCCGTCAACGAGGTGCTGATGGGCAACTGCCTGATGGCCGGTCAGGGCCAGGCCCCGGCGCGCCAGGCGGTGCTGCGCGCCGGGCTGCCGCAATCGGCCGGCGCGGTGACGCTCTCCAAGATGTGCGGCTCGGGCATGCGCGCCATGATGTTCGCGCACGACATGCTGCAGGCCGGCTCGGCCGACGTGATGGTGGCCGGCGGCATGGAAAGCATGACCAACGCGCCGCACCTGATGTTTGCGCGCAAGGGCGTCAAGTACGGCGCGGCGCAGATGTTCGACCACATGGCAATGGACGGCCTGGAAGACGCCTATGAACGTCTGCCCAATGGTGGCGGCAAGGCGATGGGCGTCTTTGCCGAGCAGTGCGTCGAGAAATACGGCTTCACCCGCGAGGCGCAGGACCAGTACGCCATCACCTCGACGCTGCGCGCCAAGCAGGCCAACGAGGACGGCTCGTTCGACTGGGAAATCGCCCCGGTGACCATCAAGGGCCGCAGCGGTGACACGCTGATCAAGTTCGACGAACAGCCCGCCAAGGCCAAGCTCGACAAGATCGCCGGCCTGAAGCCCGCGTTCAAGAAGGACGGCACCATCACCGCCGCCAACGCGTCGAGCATCTCCGACGGCGCTGCCGCGCTGGTGCTGATGCGCGCCTCGACCGCCGCCGCGCAAGGCCTGACGCCGATCGCCCGCATCGCCGCGCACGCCGTGCACGCGCAGGCGCCGGCCTGGTTCGCCACCGCGCCGGCTGGCGCGATCACAAAAGCGCTGCAAAAAGCCGGCTGGCAAGCCAGCGACGTCGATCTGTGGGAAGTCAACGAAGCCTTCGCGGCCGTGACGATGGCGGCGATGGTGGACTTCAAGCTGCCGCACGAGATCGTCAACGTGCACGGCGGCGCCTGCGCGCTGGGCCACCCGATCGGTGCCTCCGGCGCGCGCATCGTCGTCACGCTGCTGGGCGCGCTGCGCAAGCGCGGCCTGAAGAAGGGCGTCGCCAGCCTGTGCATCGGTGGCGGCGAAGCCACCGCGCTGGCAGTCGAAATGCTGTGATGCCGGCGCTCGGCCTGCACGATCTGGCGCTGTTCAGCCTGACGGTGCTGGTGCTGAACGCCACGCCGGGCGTGGACCTGATCTTCACGCTGACGCGCACGCTGCAGCATGGCGTGCGTGCCGGGCTGGCGGGCGCAGCAGGCATCAGCGCCGGCTGCGTCGTGCACGCGCTAGGCGCCACCTTCGGGCTGGCGGCGCTGATGGCGACCTCGGCGCATGCCTTCGACCTGATCAAGTGGGCCGGCGCTGCCTATCTGGCTTGGCTGGCGCTGGGCATGCTGCGCGGCGCGCTCAGGCCGGCGCACAGCGCCAGCGGGTCGGCGGCAGGCGCTGATGTAGCCGAGACCGCCGCGACCATCAGCGCCGGCCGGCTGTTCCGCCAGGGCCTGCTGACCAATGTGCTGAACCCGAAGGTGGCGATCTTCTTCCTGGCGCTGCTGCCGCAGTTCATCGCTGCCGACGCGCCTGACAAGACGCTCGCCTTCCTGGCGCTGGGCGGCTGGTTCGTGCTGCAGAGCGCGCTGTTCCTGACGGTGCTGGTGCTGCTGGTGGCACCGCTGCGGCGTTGGCGGCCGGCGACGGCCACGTTGCGCGCGCTCAACGCTGCGTCAGGTCTGCTGTTTGCCGGGCTGGCGCTGCGGCTGGCGTTGACGGAACATGCCTGACCTTTTGCTGTCTGCTGTGATCACCCCATGAGTCGTTACTGGAGTTCCATCGTCCACCAGCTTGAGCCCTACGTGCCGGGCGAGCAGCCCAAGCTCGCGCAACTGGTCAAGCTCAACACCAACGAAAACCCCTACCCGCCCAGCCCGCGCGTGCTGCAGGCGATCCAGGCCGAGCTGGGCGCTGATGCCGAGCGGCTGCGCCTCTACCCGGACCCGATCGCCAGCGCGCTGCGCGCCACGTTGGCCGAGCTGCACGGCCTGGCGCCTGAGCAGGTGTTCGTCGGCAACGGCTCCGACGAGGTGCTGGCGCACGCCTTCATGGCGCTGCTGAAGCACGAAGATGCCGACGGCCAGCCGCGCCCGCTGCTCTATCCCGACATCAGCTACAGCTTCTACCCGACCTACTGCAAGCTCTACGGCATCAGCGCCAGCACCGTGGCGCTGGGCGACGCCCTGCAGCTCGACCTCGACGCCTACATCGACGCTGGCGACGCCGGTGCGGTGATCTTCCCGAACCCGAACGCCCCGACCGGGCGCGGCATCGCGCTGGCCGAGATCGAGCGGCTACTGCAGGCCCGCCCCGATCTGGTCGTGGTGGTCGATGAAGCCTACGTGGACTTCGGTGCCGAATCGGCCGCGCCGCTGATTGCCCGCTACCCGAACCTGCTGGTGGTGCACACGCTGTCCAAATCGCGCTCGCTGGCCGGGCTGCGGGTCGGTTACGCGCTCGGCCACACCGAGCTGATCGAGGCGCTGGTGCGCGTCAAGGACAGCTTCAACTCGTACCCACTGGATCGCCTGGCGCTGGTCGGCGCGCAAGCTGCGCTGCAGGACGTCGATTACTTCGAGCAGACCTGCCGGGCCGTCATCCACAGCCGCGACTGGCTCACGGCCGAGCTGACCCGGCTCGGCTTCGAAGTGCTGCCCTCGCAAGCCAACTTCGTGTTTGCGCGCCACCCGGCGCATGAGGGCGCCGCGCTGCAGCAAGCCTTGCGCGAGCGCGCCATCATCGTGCGCCACTTCAAGCGCCCGGCGCGCATCGCGCCGTTCCTGCGCATCACCGTCGGCACCGACGCCGAGTGCCAAGCCCTGATCACTGCTTTGGAAGGACTGCTCTGATGACTGCTGCAACGCCCTCTTCTTCTATCCTCGTGATCGGCGCCTCGCGCGGCATCGGTCTGGAGCTGGTGCGGCAATACCGTGCCGCCGGCGCGCCGGTGGTGGCCACCGCGCGCAGCGACGCCGGCCTGCAGGCGCTGCGCGAGCTGGGCGCCACGCCGATCAAGCTCGACGTCACGCAAGCCGTCAGCGTGGCCGGCCTGGCCTGGCAGATCGATGGCGAGGCGTTCGACACCGTGATCGTCAATGCCGGCGTCTACGGTCCGCGCCTGCGCACGCTCGACAGCCCGAGCCTGGCCGACTTCGACCACGTCATGCACACCAACGTGCTCGGAGCGATGCAGGTGATTCCGCAGCTGGTCGAGGCCTTTGCGCCGGGCGCGCGGCTGGTGGTGCTGTCATCGGTGATGGGCTCGATCGGCGCGCGCGGCCAGGCCAGCGGCTGGCTCTACAGCGCCTCGAAGGCGGCGCTCAACTCGGTGCTGAAAGACATCGCGCTGACGCTGGCCGGCAAAGCCACCTGCATCGCCGTGCATCCGGGCTGGGTTCGCACCGACATGGGCGGCCCGAACGGCCAGCTCAGCGTCGAACAAAGTGCCGGCGACCTGCGCGCGCTCATCAACAGCCTGACCCCGGCCGACAACGGCAGTTTCCGCAGCCACGACGGCAGCGTCATCGCCTGGTAAGGCGCGCCGCGCCGCCCTGCATCTGCTTCAGAACAACCACTCACGGAAGAACCACCATGCTGCTCAGCGAAGACCACCGCGCCGTCCAGGACGCCGTGCGCGCCTATGTGCAAGACCAGATCGCCCCGCACGCGGCGCGCTGGGACAAGGAACACCACTTCCCCGCCGAGCAGCTGAAGGGCCTGGCCCAGCTCGGCTGCTACGGCGTGGCGGTGCCGGCCGACTACGACGGCGCCGGGCTCGACTATCTGGCGCTGGCCATCATCCTCGAAGAGATCGCGGCGGGCGACGGCGGCACCTCGACGGTGGTGAGCGTCAACAACTGCCCGGTCTGTTCGATCCTGATGGGCTTTGCCAACGAGGCGCAGAAACAGGAGTTTCTGAAACCGCTGGCGCGTGGCGACATGCTCGGCGCCTTCTGCCTGACCGAGCCGCATGTCGGCTCCGAAGCCGGCGGCCTGAAAACCACCGCGACCCGGGATGGCGATGACTACGTGCTGAACGGCGTCAAGCAGTTCATCACCAGCGGCAAGAACGGCGATGTGGCGATCGTGATGGCCGTGACCGACAAGGCCGCCGGCAAGAAAGGCATCAGTGCCTTCCTCGTCCCGACCGCCACGCCCGGCTACACGGTGGCGCGCATCGAAGACAAGATGGGCCAGCACAGCTCGGACACGGCGCAGATCAATTTCGACAGCTGCCGCATCCCGGCGCGCTATCGCCTGGGCGAAGAAGGCCAAGGCCTGAAGATCGCCCTGGCCGGCCTGGAAGGCGGCCGCATCGGCATCGCCAGCCAGAGCGTCGGCATGGCGCGCGCCGCCTTCGAGGCCGCGCTGCAATACAGCAAGGACCGCATTGCCTTTGGCGTGCCGATCTTCCAGCACCAGGCGGTGCAGTTCCGCCTCGCCGAAGCCGCAATGCAGATCGAAGCCGCCCGCCAGCTCATCTGGCACGCCGCCAGCATGAAAGACGCTGGCGTGCCCTGCCTGAAAGAAGCTGCCATGGCCAAGCTGTTCGCCAGCGAGATGGCCGAAAAGGTCTGCTCGATAGCGATCCAGACCTTCGGCGGCTACGGCTACGTCAGCGATTTCCCCGTCGAGCGCATCTACCGCGACGTGCGCGTCACGCAGATCTACGAGGGCACCAGTGATGTGCAGAAGATTCTGATCGGGCGGGCGTTGGCGTGACGGGTTTTTGATGCTGTGACGGATATATTTCAGAAAGTATTTTTATTGAGATCAATCTCAAGAGGTGCAAATTGAAACAGTATCCGTCATTTTTATATAAATACTGTCATCCAGATCGAGTGGATGTGCTTATTAACGGGGAAATTCGTTATAGTCAACTTGAATCATTCAATGATCCTTTTGAAGGTCGACCAGAGATAAAAAAATTCCTCAACGATGTTTCGAAAGATGATTTACCTGGAATTGATCCTGAAAATTTCAGGCTGGCTTATGCCATCTTGGATCCAGAAACAAAGAGCGAATATAGTTTCGATGACTTTCTCGGAGCCGTTGCCTGTGCTGAATCAAAGCGATTTTTAGACATATTTAATGATTTACCAAAACATGAGTCAGAAATAAGCAAATTATTGATCAGACTGCTCGATATGCATCGCGGCGTGCTTTGCCTATCTGAAGTGCCAGATAGCCTATTGATGTGGGCACATTATGCGGCCAGTCACAGTGGATATGTTATTGAATTCGATGCGCGACATCAATATTTCAACGACCGGCACTCAAGTAAAAATGAATTGAACCATCTTCATCGAGTTCTTTATCGAGAAACAAGACCCAGCTTGCATGATGAAGATTTTGGGATGATGGAGTTGTCTTTTACGAAGAGTGGACACTGGGCCTACGAGCGAGAATGGAGAATAACTCGTAGTTTTGTAGAAGCAAACAAATCATTTTCTTGTAATTCGGAAATGATACATTTATTTAAATTTCCGCCTGAAATAGTTCGCGGCATTATATTGGGAGCGAGAATTTCACAAAAAACAGAATCCAAACTACGCAAATTAATACTTTCGGATGCGCGATATTCCGGTGTTCGTTTGAGGCGCTCTGTCCCAGACTCGGCGCACTTCCATTTACGAATGATTGACGAAACCGTTTAAACCTCTAGCCAGCTTTCTTTCCAATAGCTGTGGGCTTTACAAACAATTTCCCTGTGCATCGGTCTTGAAACTCTGCGACTGGAACGCAAAGAAGAACGCGCGCCACTTGTTGCCTGGGTATTCGATGATCAGCGCGCCGTCTTGCCAAGCGCCGTTGTCAGCAGCGTAGCTGCCGCTGTTGCCCTGGTTCATGTGGATGTCGTGGATGCCGTTGCCGGGGGTGAACTTGAAATACTGGTCGGGCTTGCCTTTTTCCGGGCCCCATTTGGCGCCAAAGGCGTAAATGGCGGCGCCCGGCTGGGCCATCGCTTTCAGGGTGGCAGTTTCCAGTAGGTCTTTCAGGTCGTTGTCGACGCCGGGCACATCGGGTGGCACCGGCCGCATCAAATTGGGTTTGACGATACCGCTACGCACATAGTCAATCGCCAGGCCGCCGCTCTTGTGCGGCAGTTTCTTGTAGCCGGCGGGCAGCGCCTGCAGCGCCGCAGTGAACGCGGCCGGCAACGCCGTGGTGCTCTGAAACAGCACGGTCGAGGGCGAATTGGGCGCCGATGACCGGACGTTGACCGCGACGCGGTTCATCACACCCGCCGCGCGCAGCAGGATCTGGTAGTGGTCGTCGTCAGCGTCGCGCAGATGGCCGATCGCGGTGCCTTTGAGCACGCCGTAGGTGGACAGTGGCATGGTGTTCCCTCCTGAAGCCCGCTCTGGTGATGACGGGTAGTTGCCTGATTGAAGTGGCAAATTCTGCAGCGAAATCGGCGTGTGGAGAGCTTGGTAAAAATAAAAAGGCCGCGCACTGCGCGGCCTTGTCATTCAGGCAGAGTCGATTTACTCGATCGCCTTCACCATATCCTCGACCACCTTCTTGGCATCACCGAACACCATCATGGTCTTGTCCATGTAGAACAACTCGTTGTCCAAGCCGGCATAACCGGCGGCCATCGAGCGTTTGTTGACGATGATGGTTTTGGCTTTGTAGGCTTCCAGAATCGGCATGCCGTAAATCGGCGAGCCCTTGATCAGCGCGGCCGGGTTCACGACGTCGTTGGCGCCGAGAATGATGGCCACATCGACCTGGCCGAATTCGCCGTTGATGTCTTCCATTTCGAAGACTTGGTCGTACGGCACTTCGGCTTCGGCCAGCAGCACATTCATGTGGCCCGGCATGCGACCCGCCACCGGGTGAATCGCGTATTTGACCGTGATGCCTTTTTCGGTGAGTTTGGCGGCCAGTTCTTTCACGGCGTGCTGGGCGCGTGCCACAGCCAGACCGTAACCCGGCACGATGACCACGGTTTCGGCGTTGCCGAGAATGAAGGCGGCGTCGTCGGCCGAGCCGCTCTTGACCGGGCGTTGCGGCTGCGCTTCGCCCGTGGCAGCCGCAGCGTCACCGCCAAAGCCGCCCAGGATCACGTTGAAGAACGAGCGGTTCATGGCCTTGCACATGATGTAGCTCAGGATCGCACCCGATGACCCCACCAGTGAGCCGGCAATGATCAGCATCGAGTTGTTCAGCGAGAAGCCGATGCCCGCCGCCGCCCAGCCGGAGTAGCTGTTCAGCATCGACACCACCACCGGCATGTCGGCGCCGCCGATCGGGATGATGATCAGCACGCCCATCACGAAGGCCAGCAGAAGCATCGCGAAGAACGCCGTCCAGCTTTCGGTCGCCATGAACATCAGGCCCAGGCCGACCGTGGCCAGGCCGAGCACCAGGTTCAGCTTGTGCTGGCCGGCAAACTGCACCGGCGCGCCCTTGAACAGGCGGAACTTGTAGGTGCCTGAGAGCTTGCCGAACGCGATGACCGAGCCGCTGAAGGTGATGGCACCGATGGCCGCGCCGAGGAACAGCTCCAGCCGGTTGCCGGTCGGGATCGGCTCGCCCTTGACCAGACCGTGCAGCAGCGCCGCCGGCTCGACCACCGCCGCCACGGCAATGAACACCGCCGCCAGGCCGATCATGCTGTGGAAGAAGGCCACCAGCTCGGGCATCTTGGTCATCTCGACCGTCTTGGCGCGGTAGGCACCGTAGGCGCCGCCAGCCACCACGCCGAGCAGCACCCAGCCCATGCCGGTGATGTTGCCTTCGGCGATCTTGACGATCAGCGCCGAGGTGGTCAGCACGGCGATGGTCATGCCGATCATGCCGAACAGGTTGCCTCGGATCGAGGTGGTCGGGTGGCTCAGACCTTTCAGCGCCTGAATGAAGCAGACACTGGCGACCAGGTACAACAGGGTGACGAGATTCAGGCTCACTTGGCGCCCTCCTTGGCCGTTTCAGGCTTCTTGTCCTTCTTGCGGAACATCTCCAGCATCCGGCGCGTGACCAGGAAGCCGCCGAAGATGTTCACCGCCGCCAGCGCCACCGCCAGCACGCCCATGCTCTTGCCGAGCACGGTTTCAGTCTGCGCCGCCGCCAGCATCGCGCCGACCATGACGATGGCCGAGATGGCGTTGGTCACCGCCATCAGCGGCGTGTGCAGCGCCGGCGTGACGGTCCAGACGACGTGGTAGCCGACGTAGATGGCCAGCACGAAGATGATCAGATTGATGATCGTTGGGGATACGACATCCATGGGGCTGTCTCCGTTGACTCGTGGGTTACTTGCGCTTGACGTCGCCGCCCTGCGTCATCAGGCAGGCCGCGACGATGTCGTCGTCCATCGGCACGATCAGCTGGCCTTCCTTG
Organism: Leptothrix sp. (in: b-proteobacteria); assembly: GCA_041083665.1. Classification (GTDB taxonomy): domain Bacteria; phylum Pseudomonadota; class Gammaproteobacteria; order Burkholderiales; family Burkholderiaceae_C; genus Sphaerotilus. The sequence continues at coordinate 95,923 of JBFPGZ010000006.1, read as the reverse complement.
CTGATGACCAGCTTGAGGAAGTCGAGCACGTTGCGTGCGTACAGCGCCGAGGCGTCGGCCGCGACCAGCGCCGGCAGATTGGTCTCGCCGATGATGTTGACGCCGTGCACCTTGACGGTCTGGCCCGCCACCGTGAGCGGGCAGTTGCCGCCGCCGTTGGGGCCCTTGCCAGCGGCGATGTCCACGATCACCGAGCCCGGCTTCATGCTTTTCACCATCTCCTCGGTGATCAGCGTCGGTGCGGCGCGGCCCGGAATCAGTGCGGTCGAGATCACCACGTCAGCCTGGGCGATGCGCTTGGCCACCTCGATCTGCTGGCGCGCCAGCCAGCTCGGCGGCATCGGCTTGGCGTAACCGCCGACACCGACCGCTGCTTCCTTTTCCTCGGGCGTGTCGTAGGACACCTCGATGAACTTGCCGCCGAGCGACTCGATCTGCTCCTTCACCGACGGCCGCACGTCCGAGGCCTCGATGACTGCGCCGAGCCGCTTGGCGGTCGCGATGGCCTGCAGGCCGGCCACGCCGACGCCGAGGATGACGACGCGGGCCGCCTTCACGGTGCCGGCGGCCGTCATCAGCATCGGGAAGAAGCGCTGGTACTGGTTGGCCGCCATCATCACGGCCTTGTAGCCGGCGATGTTGGCTTGGCTGGACAGCACGTCCATGCTCTGCGCGCGCGTGGTGCGCGGCGCGGCTTCCAGCGCGAAGCTGGTCAGGCCGCCCTTGGCAAGCTGGTCAAGTCCCTCGCGGTTGAACGGATCCAGCATGCCGACCAGCGTGGTGCCGGACTTCATCAGCGCCAGCTCAGCCGTCGAGGGGCTGCGCACCTTGAGCACCAGGTCGCAGGCGTAGGCGCCGGCGGCATCGGTGATCTCGGCCCCGACCGCCACATAGGCCTCGTCAGGAACGCTCGCGGCGACACCCGCGCCCGATTGCACACGCAGCACATGACCCTGGGCCTTGAGCTTCTTGGCCGTTTCAGGCGTCACAGCGACACGGGTTTCACCCGCCACTGTTTCCAGCGGTACTCCGATTTGCATGAACTCCTCCTCGTTATGGCAGGGCAGATTACACAACTTCCGTGCCACGCCCACCCCCGTAAGATCCCGGAGAGGGTTCGCAGCGGTGTCAGGCTGACACGCTAGCATCGCCGCATGAGCGAGTTGCGGTGGAAACCAAGCGTGACCGTGGCGGCGATCATCGAACACCACGGACGCTTCCTGATGGTCGAGGAAGAGACCCGCGATGGCCTGCGCCTGAACAACCCGGCCGGTCATCTGGAGCCGGGGGAATCGCCCCAGCAAGGCGTGGTGCGCGAGGCGCTTGAAGAAACCGCACGCCATTTCAGCCCGCAGGCGCTGGTGGGCATCTACCTGGCCCGGCGGCAGCGCAGCCTCGGCGAAGACCTCACTTATCTGCGTTTCGCCTACTGTGGCAGCGTCAGCGACGAGTTGCCCGGGCAGGCACTCGATGCGGGCATCGTGCGCACGCTCTGGATGACACTTGAGGAGCTGCGCAGCAGCAGCGCCCGGCACCGCTCGCCGCTGGTGCTGAGCTGTGTGGAAGACTATCTGGCCGGCCGGCGCCATCCGCTGGATACCGTCATCACCGACGTGTCCGTTGCCACCGGCTCAGCGCCGACCGACTGACAGCTTCGCCATACTGCTCAAATCTGCGATCGGGCACTGCTGCAAATTCGCGCATGACGCGCGCCGGGTGATGCTCTGTGCGCCGCGAAAATTGATATTCCATTGACACACCTCAAGCGCTATTCGCAATGAAACAACGCATCGTCGTCGGCCTCAGCGGGGGTGTGGACTCCGCCGTGAGCGCCTGGCTGCTCAAACAACAGGGCCACGAGGTCATCGGCATCTTCATGAAGAACTGGGAAGATGACGACGACAGCGAGTTCTGCTCCAGCCGGCAGGACTTCCTGGACGCCGCCTCGGTGGCCGATGTGCTCGGCATCGAGATCGAGCACGTCAACTTCGCGGCCGAATACAAGGACCGCGTCTTCGCCGAGTTCCTGCGCGAATACTCCGCCGGCCGCACGCCCAACCCGGACGTGCTGTGCAACGCCGAGATCAAGTTCAAGGCCTTCCTTGACCACGCCATGCGCCTGGGTGCCGAGAAGATCGCCACCGGCCATTACGCCCGCGTCCGCCACAACGCCGCCAGCGGCCACGTCGAACTGCTGAAGGGGCTGGACCCGAGCAAGGACCAGAGCTACTTCCTGCACCGCCTGAACCAGACCCAGCTGGCCAGGACGCTGTTTCCGGTCGGCGAGATCCACAAGACCGAGGTGCGCCGCATCGCCGCCGAGATCGGGCTGCCGAACGCGAAGAAGAAGGACTCGACCGGCATCTGCTTCATCGGCGAGCGGCCGTTCCGCGAATTCCTGAACCGCTATCTGAGCAAGGAACCCGGGCCGATCAAGGACGATCGCGGCCGCGTGCTCGGCGAGCACGTGGGCCTCAGCTTCTACACGCTGGGGCAGCGCAAGGGCATCGGCGTCGGCGGCATCAAGGACAAGGGTGCCGCGCGCGGCGGTGGCGAGCACGAGCCGTGGTTCGTGGCACGCAAGGACATGGCCAGCAACACGCTCTATATCGTGCAGGGCCACGAGCATCCCTGGCTGCAGAGCTGGCGGCTTGAGGCGGCCGATGTCAGCTGGGTGGCGGGTGAGTCACCCGCACCCGGCCGCTACGCCGCCAAGAGCCGCTACCGTCAGGCCGATGCGCCGTGTCAGCTGGAGCGCTCGGACCCGGACGGTTTCGCGCTGAGCTTTCCCGAAGCGCAATGTGCCGTCACGCCGGGCCAGTCGGCAGTGCTCTATGACGGCGAAGTCTGTCTGGGCGGCGGCATGATTGCCGGCGCACGCTGAACGCTCAAGCCGGGCGGGCCAGGTCCAAGGTCCAGTAATAGGTCGCGTTGTCGGCACGTGTGCAGGCCACGGCCACCTGCGTGACTTGGGCGCTCATCAGGTTGGCACAATGCCCGGGGCTGGCAATCCAGCTCGACATGACCTGCTCCACCGAAGTCTGGCCGGCGGCGATGTTCTCTGCCCAGGCTGACCAGGCATATCCCGCCTGCGTGATCCGATACCCGGCGTCATGGCCGCTCAGATCGGTATGTGAGAAATATTGGGCGCGGGCCATTTCCTGGGAATGCGCCGCTGCCGCGCTCGACAACGTGGATTGCCAGCTCACTGCGGCCACCGCCGGAAAATCACCCCGACTGCCGCAACTCGCTCCACTGGCACGCACTGCATTGATTCGACGCAACAATTCAGTCTGAAAACTGCTCAGCCCGCAGGTGGTATCCGCCGCACTGCTCGCTGTCGCTGAAACCGGCTGCGAAGCGTTGGAAACACTGCTCGGTGTGACCAACGGTGTGGACGATGCCGGTATCTCGCTATCGGCACCGCCGCCGCAACCGCTCAGCGAGGCGAACAAGGCAAAACCTGACAACCAGACGAGATGTCGTGACATGGCGGCACACACAGCAAAAGGGGGTTCGGCGGTGTGCAGACCCGGCGGGGAATGCACAAGCAAGGCCCGATTCTGTGGGTTGCCAGCGTTGTTGTGGGGGGTACGCCGAGCCCCGAAGCGGTGGCTGCGTGCGGATAACACATTCAACGCGAGGCACCCCCCTTAAACAGGGGAGATAACCTGCAACAACTTGTGTCTTTGTGCGGTATTAATTCACGCTTGGTCGTCAGAGATTTTCGACTTGGGCTGAATCAGTTTCCGTTTCCATGCTGAGGCCACCTGGCGGTTGCCCCACGGCGCGGCGCAGCTCCTCGACCGTGTAGCCTTCTTTGGTGAGAGCTTGCCGCAGCCAGTCCGGCTGCTTGCCCAAGCCGTCCCAACTCGCACCGGTGATCGGGTGTTGATACCGCGCGGGTGCCGACACCGGCTCTTGACGTTCCACTTTGGGCGCCACGCGGATTTCGTTGGGGGTGATGCGCCAGAAATCCATCAGCTTGCGAATCTTGCGGATTGCAGCAATTTTTTCCGGCGAATAAAAATGGTTTGATGCGTCGTTCGACATGAGAAATTACACACGCCACGAATACACGGAATACCTGTGCATACCGGCTACATCTGCGCAAGTGCAGCGAACCACTGCGGCCCAATGCGGAGAAAAGAGAAACGTCAGGTATAGACGGGAGGAGGCACAGCCTAGTGAAAACACTGGTCAGGTGCGGTTTAACCGACCGCAAGCGTACGGCAGTGACACCTGAAAGCCTATCGTACCCGAAAGTCAGACTTGATTCCATTTCCCGGTGACCTCGTCATCTTGATGGGTTCTTGATACCCGAAGCCGAAGTCTTGCTGCGCTCTTGATATCGACCGGCCTACGATCCGGTCATCTTCAAGGGGCCTCATTCATGAATGCGCTCACGATCCTGGCGGCAGCACTGGCTGCCGGCCTGTTCGTTTACCTCGTTGCCGTGCTGCTGCGGCCGGAGGACTTCTCATGACCACGCAAGCCTGGATGCTGCTGGTGGCCTACGCTGTGGCGCTGCTGGCGCTGGCCTGGCCGCTGGCGCGCCTGATCGATACCGTGATGGCCGGCCGCTTCGCGCTGGGCCGGCGCCTGGAAGCGCCGCTGTTTCGCCTGGCTGGCGTGCACCCCGAGGTCGAATCCGGCTGGCTGCGCTACACGCTCGGCCTGCTGCTCTTCAACGGCCTGGGCGTGCTGGCGGTTTATGCGCTGCAGCGCCTGCAGCTGCTGTTGCCGCTCAACCCGCAGGCCATGCCGGCGGTATTGGCTGATTCGGCCTTCAACACCGCCGTGAGCTTCGTCACCAACACCAACTGGCAGGGCTATGCGGGCGAGACGAGCATGAGCTACCTGACGCAGATGCTGGCGCTCACGGTGCAGAACTTCCTTTCGGCCGCCACCGGCCTGGTGGTGGCGATCGCGCTGGTGCGCGGCTTTGCGCGCCATTCGGCGCAAGCGATCGGCAACGTCTGGGTTGATCTGACACGGGCGACGCTGTGGATCCTGCTGCCGCTGTCGTTTGTGTTCGCGCTGGTGCTGGCCGGCCAGGGCGTGATCCAGAACTTCTCGCCCTACCAGGACGTGCAGACGCTGCAGGCGCAGAGCTGGCAGGAGCCCAAGCTCGGTGCCGACGGCCAGCCGGTCAAGGACGCGCAGGGCCAGCCAGTGCTGGAAGACAAGACCGGCCAGACCCAGAGCATCGCGATGGGTCCGGTGGCCTCGCAGCTGGCGATCAAGATGCTCGGCACCAACGGCGGCGGCTTTTTCAACGCCAACTCGGCACACCCCTACGAGAACCCGACTGCGCTGAGCAACTTCCTGCAGATGCTCAGCATCTTCGTGATTCCGGCGGCGCTGTGCTTCGTGTTCGGCCGCATGGTGGCGGATCAACGGCAGGGCTGGGCGGTGCTGGCGGCCATGACGCTGCTGTTCGTGGTCTGCGCGGTAGCGGCGATCAGCTTCGAGCAGCAGGGCAACCCTCGGCTGGCGGTGCTGGGCGTCGACCAGCTGGCCAGCGTCACGCAGGCGGGCGGCAACATGGAAGGCAAGGAAACCCGCTTCGGCATCGCTGCGTCCGGCTTGTTCGCCGCCATCACGACCGCAGCGTCGTGCGGCGCCGTCAACGCGATGCACGACTCGTTCACGCCGCTCGGCGGTGCGGTGCCGCTGGTGCTGATCCAGCTCGGCGAGGTGGTGTTCGGCGGCGTCGGCTCCGGCCTGTACGGCATGCTGGTGTTCGCCATGCTGGCGGTGTTCATCGCCGGACTGATGATCGGCCGCACGCCCGAATACCTCGGCAAGAAGATCGAGGTGCACGAGATGAAGATGGTCTCGATCGCCATCCTCGTCACGCCGCTGCTGGTGCTGCTCGGCACTGCCGTGGCGGTGCTGAGCGAGGCCGGCCGCGCCGGCATCGCCAACCCCGGCGCGCACGGCTACTCGGAGGTGCTGTACGCGCTCTCATCCGCAGCCAACAACAACGGCAGCGCCTTTGCCGGACTGTCGGCCAACACGCCGTTCTGGAACGTGCTGCTGGCCATCGTGATGTGGTTCGGCCGCTTCGGCGTGATCGTGCCGGTGCTGGCGATCGCCGGCTCGCTGGCCGCCAAGAAGCGTCTCGCCGCCACCGAAGGCACCCTGCCGACGCACAGCCCGCTGTTCGTCGCGCTGCTGATCGGCACGGTGCTGCTGGTCGGGCTGCTGAACTACGTACCGGCGCTGGCGCTCGGCCCGGTGGTTGAACATCTGATGCTCTGGAGCCACTCATGAGCCGCAAGACTTTGGCGCTGTTCGACCCGGTGCTGCTGCGCCCGGCGCTGCTTGATGCCTTCAAGAAGCTCGACCCACGCATCCAGTGGCGCAACCCGGTGATGTTCGTGGTCTATGTCGGCAGCGCCTTCACCACGCTGCTGGCGCTGCAGCAGCCCTCCGGCTTCACCATCTGGGTGGCGGTGTGGCTGTGGTTCACGGTGCTGTTTGCCAACTTCGCCGAAGCGCTGGCCGAAGGCCGCAGCAAGGCGCAGGCCGCCAGCCTGCGCGGGCTGAAGAAAAGCACCTGGGCCAAGCTGATCGATGGCCCCTTCACGCCCGGCAGCGCCCGCCAGGCGATGAAGTGGCACCCGCAGGAAGCCGACGAGCTGCGCAAGGGCCACATCGTGCTGATCGAGGCCGGCGACGTGGTGCCGGCCGATGGCGAGGTGATCGAAGGTGTGGCCTCGGTGGATGAGAGCGCCATCACCGGCGAATCGGCGCCGGTGATCCGCGAGTCCGGCGGCGACTTCTCGGCCGTGACCGGTGGCACGCGGGTGCTGTCGGACTGGATCGTGGTGCGCGTCAGCGTCAACCCGGGCGAAACCTTCGTCGACCGCATGATCGCGATGGTCGAGAACGCCAAGCGCCAGAAGACGCCCAACGAGATCGCGCTGACCATCCTGCTGGTGGCGCTGACCATCGTGTTCCTCGGCGTGGTGGTGACGCTGCTGCCGTTCTCGGCTTTCAGCGTGCAGGTGGCGGGCGCCGGCCAGCCGGTCAGCCTGGTGGTGCTGGTGGCGCTGCTGGTCTGCCTGATCCCGACCACGATTGCCGGGCTGCTGTCGGCGATCGGCGTGGCCGGCATGAGCCGCATGCTGCAGGCCAACGTGATCGCCACCTCCGGGCGCGCGGTCGAGGCGGCCGGCGATGTGGACGTGCTGCTGCTCGACAAGACCGGCACCATCACGCTCGGCAACCGCCAGGCCAGCAGCTTCATTGCCGCGCCGGGCGTCAAGGAGGCCGATCTGGCCGACGCGGCCCAGCTGGCCTCGCTGGCCGACGAGACGCCGGAAGGGCGCAGCATCGTCGTGCTGGCCAAACAGAAGTTCAATCTGCGCGAGCGCGACGTCGCCGCGCTCGGCGCCAGCTTCGTGCACTTCACGGCGCAGACGCGCATGAGCGGTGTCGATCTGCCGACACCGGACGGCCGTGGCCGCGCGGTGCGCAAGGGCGCGGCCGACTCGGTGCGGCAGCACATTGAGGCACTGGGCGGCCACTTCCCGGCCGCGCTGCAGGCCAGCGTCGATGAGGTGGCGCGGCGCGGCAGCACGCCGCTGGTGGTGGCCGACGGCACCCGCGTGCTCGGCGTGGTCGAGCTGAAGGACATCGTCAAGGGCGGCATCAAGGAACGCTTTGCCGAGCTGCGCCGCATGGGCATCAAGACCGTGATGGTGACCGGCGACAACCGACTCACCGCCGCCGCGATCGCTGCCGAAGCCGGTGTGGACGACTTCCTCGCCGAAGCCACGCCCGAGGCCAAGCTCAAGCTGATCCGCGAGCACCAGGCTGCCGGCCGGCTGGTGGCGATGACCGGCGACGGCACCAACGACGCGCCGGCGCTGGCGCAGGCCGATGTGGCGGTGGCGATGAACACCGGCACGCAAGCCGCCAAGGAGGCCGGCAACATGGTCGATCTGGACAGCAACCCGACCAAGCTGATCGAGATCGTCGAGACCGGCAAGCAGATGCTGATGACGCGCGGCTCGCTCACCACCTTCAGCATCGCCAACGACGTCGCCAAGTACTTCGCCATCATCCCGGCCGCCTTCGTGACGACCTACCCGCAGCTCGGCGCGTTGAACGTGATGCAGCTGGCCAGCCCGAGCTCGGCGATCCTGTCGGCGGTGATCTTCAACGCGCTGATCATCGTCTTCCTGATCCCGCTGGCGCTGAAGGGCGTGGCCTACCGCGCGGTCGGTGCCGCCGCGCTGCTGCGCCGCAATCTGGCGGTCTACGGCCTCGGCGGCGTGATCGTGCCCTTCATCGGCATCAAGCTGATCGACTGGCTGGTGGCTGCTGTCGGCCTGGCCTGAGTTCAAGTCTGCCGTTCAAACGAACCCAAGGAGCTTGTCATGCACACCGCCCCGATCGCCCCCACCACCGCCACCGCTGCGGCCACCGAAGGCTTGCTGCGCCCGGCCCTGACGCTGTTCGTCGTGTTGTCGCTGCTCACCGGGCTGGCCTATCCGCTGCTCGTCACCGGCGTGGCGCAGCTGGCGCTGCCGGAGGCCGCCAACGGCAGCCTGATCGTGCAGGGCGGTCAGCCGATCGGCTCGCGGCTGATCGGCCAGACCTTCAGCGCGCCGAACTACTTCTGGAGCCGGCCGTCCGCCACCGCGCCGATGGCCTACAACGCCGGCTCGTCAGGCGGCTCCAACCTCGGGCCGCTGAATCCGGCGCTCACCGATGCGGTCAAGGCTCGTATCGAGGCGCTGCGGGCGGCTGATCCGGGCAATGCCGCGCTGGTGCCGGTCGATCTGGTCACCAGCTCGGCCAGCGGCCTGGATCCGCACATCAGCCGGGCGGCCGCCGACTACCAGGCCGCCCGGGTGGCGCGGCTGCGCGGCCTGCCGGTGCCGCAGGTGCGCGCGCTGATCGAACGCCACACCGAGGGCCTGTGGCTGGGCTTTCTGGGTGAGCCGCGCGTCAACGTGCTGGAGCTGAATCTGGCGCTGGACGCAGCCAGCGCCGCCGGTGGGAAGATGCCCGGATGAGCCCGACGCGCCCCGATCCCGACGCCTTGCTGGAGCAGGTGCAGGCTGAAGAGGCGCGGGCCCGGCGCGGCCACCTGAAGATCTTCTTTGGCGCCTCGGCCGGCGTCGGCAAGACCTACGCGATGCTGGCGGCGGCGCGGGCCGCGCAGACCCAGGCCCAGCTCCAGACGACGGGCGGCGCGCTGGTGGTCGGCCTGGTCGAGACGCATGGCCGCAGCGACACCGAGGCGATGGCGCGCGATCTGCCCCGCCTGCCGCTGAAACAGGTGCCCTACCGCGAGCGCCGGCTGACCGAGTTCGACCTCGACGCCGCGCTGGCCTTCGGCGCCGCGCACACCGAGGCGCTGGTGCTGCTCGACGAGCTGGCGCACAGCAACGCGCCGGGCTCGCGGCACCCGAAGCGCTGGCAGGACGTCGAGGAGCTGCTCGGTGCCGGCATCGACGTCTGGACCACCATGAACGTCCAGCATCTGGAGAGCCTGAACGACATCGTCAGCGGCATCACCGGCATCCGGGTCTGGGAGACGGTGCCGGATCGCCTCTTCGACGAAGCCGACGAGGTGGTGGTGGTCGATCTGCCGCCCGACGAGCTGCTGCTGCGGCTCAAGCAAGGCAAGGTCTATCTGCCGCAGCAGGCCGAGCGCGCCGCCAAGCATTTTTTCCGCAAAGGCAATCTGCTGGCGCTGCGCGAGCTGGCGCTGCGCCGCACCGCCGACCGGGTCGATGACGAGATGCAGGCCTACCGCCGGCAAAGCGCCATTGCGCCGGTCTGGCCGAACCGCGAGTCGCTGCTGGCCTGCGTCGGTCCGGGCGAACACGCCGAAAAGGTGGTGCGCAGCTGCGCGCGCCTGGCGGCCCAGCTCGACGTGCCGTGGCACGCCGTGCATGTCGAGACCTCGGCGCGGCAGCGGCCCAGCGAGGCGCAGCGCGCCCAGCTGCTGCAAGCCCTCAAGCTGGCGCAGGAGATGGGGGCCGCCACCACCGCCTCGCTGTCGGCGCCCGACACCGTCGATGCGCTGGTGCGCTACGCCCGCCAGCACAACCTGTCGCGGCTGGTGTGCGGCCGGCGCGAGCGCCGCTGGCGCTGGCCGTGGCGCCGCTCGCTGGCCGATGCGGTGATGGCGCGCGCCGACGATCTGGATCTGCTGCAGGTGGCACTGCCAAGCGGCGCGGCCAAACGCTCCGCCGTGCCGCCAGGCCCGACACCCGACGCCGACGCGGCGCTGTGGCAAAGCCATCTGGCCGCGCTGGCCATCTGCGGCGTCACCGCGCTGCTGGCCACGCCGCTGCGGGGCGTGCTGGAGCTCAGCAACATCGTCATGCTGTTCCTGCTGGCGGTGATCGGGGTGGCGCTGCGCTACGGGCGCAGTCCGGCGGTGCTGGCGGCGTTTGTCGGCGTCGGGCTGTTCGATTTCTTCTTCGTGCCGCCGCGTTTCTCGTTCGCGGTCAGCGATGTGCAGTACCTGGTCACCTTTGCCGTGATGCTGGTGGTGGCGCTGGTGGTCGGCCAGCTGACCGCCGGCCTGAAGGTGCAGGCCGAGGTCGCCACCGAGCGGGAACAGCGCGTGCGCGGCCTGTACCAGATGTCGCGCGATCTGTCAGGCGCGCTGCTGGCCGAGCAGGTGGCCGAGATCGGCGCGCGCTTTCTGGCGGCCGAGTTCGGCGCCAAGAGCACCGTGCTGCTGGCCGATCTGCACGACCAGCTGCAGCCGCTGCCCGGCGCCAGCGCGACGGTCGAGCTGGGCGTGGCGCAATGGGCCTTCGACCGTGGCCAGGCCGCCGGGCGCGGCACCGACACGCTGCCGGCCAGCCCGTGCCTGGTGCTGCCGCTGAAGGCACCGATGCGCTCGCGCGGCGTGCTGGTGCTGGAGCCCGGCGACACGCGTCTGCTCGGCACGGAGCAGCGCCGGGTGCTCGACACCTGCGCCTCGCTGCTGGCGATCTCGCTGGAACGCATCCACTACATCGAGGTGGCGCAGAGCAGCACGGTGCAGATGGAGTCGGAGCGGCTGCGCAACTCGCTGCTGTCGGCCATCTCGCACGACCTGCGCACGCCGCTGGCCTCGCTGGTCGGGCTGGCCGACACGCTGCAGCTCACGCAGCCACCGCCCACCGCGCAGCAGCAGGAAATCACCGGCGCGATCCGCCAATCGGCGCTGCGCATGAACGCGCTGGTCAACAACCTGCTCGACATGGCGCGGCTCGAATCGGGTGCGGTGCAGCTGAACCGCCAGTGGCAGCCGCTCGAAGAGGTGATCGGCAGCGCGCTGGCCGCCTGCGCGCCGAGCCTGGCGGGCCGCGCGCTGCAGGTCAAGCTGGCCGACGACCTGCCGCTGCTGCACCTGGACGCGGTGCTGATGGAGCGGGTGCTGGTGAATCTGCTGGAGAACGCCGCCAAGTACACGCCAGCCGGCTCGCCGATCGAGATCAGCGCGCAGGCCGAGGCGGATGCCGTGCTGCTGAACATCGACGACCACGGCCCCGGCCTGCCGCCCGGGCGCGAGGAGGCGATCTTCCAGAAGTTCGAGCGCGGTCGCAAGGAAAGCGCCACGCCGGGCGTCGGCCTGGGCCTGACGATCTGCCGCGCCATCATGCAGGTGCACGGTGGCACCATTCACGGTGCGAACCGCGCCAACGGCGGCGCCCGCTTCACGCTGACCCTGCCGCGCGGCGAGCCACCGCGCGACGATGGCGCCGAGCAGGCGTCCGATGAAGCGGCGCTGCCATCTCCACCCTCGCCCCGCCATGAATGAGCCCCCTGCCCCCGCGCGCGTCCTGGTGATCGAGGACGAAGCCGACATCCGGCGCTTCGTGCGCATGGCGCTGCAGGCCGAAGGCCACGAAGTCTTCGAGGCCGAGGGCGTGCAGCGCGGCCTGATCGAAGCCGGCACGCGCCGGCCGGATCTGGTCGTGCTCGATCTGGGCCTGCCGGACGGCGACGGCGTCGATCTGATCCGCGACCTGCGCCACTGGTCGGCGGTGCCGGTGGTGGTGCTCTCAGCCCGCAGCGACGAGGCCGACAAGATTGCCGCGCTCGACGCCGGCGCCGACGACTATCTCGTCAAACCCTTCGGCGCCGGTGAGCTGATGGCCCGCGTGCGCGCCCAGCTGCGCCGCCATGCCCAGCAGACACCGGCGGGCGAGCCGGAAATCCGCTTCGGCGACATCTGCATCGACCTGGCGCGCCGCAGCGTCGAGCGCCACGGCCAGCCGCTGCACCTCACGCCGATCGAATATCGCCTGCTCACCCACCTGGCCGCGCAGCCGGACCGCGTCATCACGCACCGCCAGCTGCTGAAATCGGTGTGGGGCCCGGCGCACACCGAAGACAGCCATTACGTGCGCGTCCACATGGCCAATCTGCGCAAGAAGATCGAGGCCGAGCCCTCGATGCCCCGGCATCTGCTCACCGAGGCGGGCATCGGCTACCGCTTTGTGCGCTGAGCCGGGCGGCACACGATCCGGGGGCCTGTGCAACACTGGCACGCTCGCTGAAAGCCCGTCAGCGCGGACTCCGACTGACTCTTTGCCCTCCCCCACCGCCATGGACCTGCTCTTCGTTGCCGACCCGCTTGAATCGTTCAAGACCTACAAGGACACCACCTTCGCGATGATGCGCGAGGCCGCCCGGCGCGGGCACCGCCTGCACGCCTGCGAGCCGCGCGATCTGGTCTGGCTGCGCGGCGGCCGGGTGGTGGCGCGCCAAGCGCGCAGCCTGGTGCTGACGGGCGTCGGCCAGACCGCCGATGACCACCGCGCCTGGTTCGAGGTGGTCGCCACGCACGAACTGGCGCTGGCCGACGTGGACGCGGTGCTGATGCGCAAGGATCCGCCCTTCGACAGCGAATATTTCTACGCCACGCACCTGCTGCAGCAAGCCGAGCGCGAAGGCGCCAAGGTCTTCAACCGGCCGGCCGCCTTGCGCGACCACCCGGAAAAGCTCGCCATCATGGAGTTTCCCGAGTTCATCGGGCCGACGCTGGTGACGCGCTCGGCCGACGCGGTGCGCGCCTTCCACGCCGAGCACGGCGACATCATCCTGAAGCCGCTCGACGGCATGGGCGGCATGGGCATCTTCCGGGTCGGGCCGGACGGGCTGAATCTCGGCTCGATCATCGAGACGCTGAACCAGGGCGGCGCGCAGAGCCTGATGGTGCAGCGCTACCTGCCCGAGATCGTGCACGGCGACAAGCGCGTGCTGGTGATCGGCGGCGAGCCGGTGCCTTACTCGCTGGCGCGCATTCCGCAGGGCAGCGAGATTCGCGGCAACCTGGCGGCCGGCGGCAAGGGCGTGGCGCAGCCGCTCTCGGAGCGCGACTTCGAGATCGCCCGTGCGCTTGGGCCGATCCTGGCGGCACGCGGCCTGCTGCTGGTCGGCCTGGACGTGATCGGCAGCAGCCTGACCGAAATCAACGTCACCAGCCCGACCTGCTTCCAGGAAATCACCCAGCAGACCGGCTTCGATGTGGCGGCGCGCTTTGTCGATGCGCTGGAAGCAGCCGTGGCAGCCGCCTGACCGGATCGGCCGTTCAGCTCACCAGCACAGGCGCAGCCGGGCGAGGTCGGCGCTGTCACCTTCGATCACCACCGTGCCGGCGCCGGCATGGCTGAACGTGGCGCCCGCGCCGAGGAAGTGGTCGTCGGGATCGTCCGAGCAGGTCAGCCAGAGCCGGCCGGCATCGACCTGCAGCTGAAAGGCGCCAGCGGGCAGCGTCAGCACCTGGCGTTGCTTGAGCGTCAGGTGCTCAGGCAACGCCGGCGGTGCGCTGCTGCGGGCGGGCTTGGCCGGTACGGCCGACCGGCTGAGGGCGCCGACCGAAGCGGCCTGCGGGGTGGCGGTGAAAGCGGTGCGGGTGTCCATGGCTGAACAGTAGCGGCGCCTGCTGCAGCGCAACAGCCACACAGACCGGGCAACCCGGCCACCACACCGGCCGCAACTCGACCACTGTGCCGGTCAGGTTGCTGCGCATCTGTACTGGTCCGCTGCGCCGCACTGCCGACAGAATGGGGCATGAACACGCTCGACGCCTCCCTGTATCTGCAGATCGCCGAACGCATCGGCCAGTCGATCCGCGCCGGCACGCTGGCGCGCGGCGAGCGCATCCCTTCCGTGCGCGAGATGGCGCGCCAGCAGGGCGTGTCGCTCTCGACCGTGCTGCAGGCCTACCGCTCGCTGGAAGACGCCCGGCTCATCGAGGCCCGGCCGCGTTCCGGCTACTTCGTCGCGGCACGCCCGGTGCGGCTGCCCGAGCCCGAAGTCACGCTGCCGCCGACCGCGTCGCTGGCGGTCGATGTCAGCTCGATGGCCGAGCAGGTCATGCGGCTGGCGAACGATCCGGCCTATGTCTCGTTCGGCGCCGCCTGCCCGAGCGGCGAGCTGTTTGCGCAGGAACGGGTGCGCCGGGCCGTGAGCCGCGCGGCGCAGCGGCATCGCGCCTCGCTGTGCCGCTATCCGCTCAACCAGGGCCACGAGGTGCTGCGGCGGGCGATTGCGCGCCACGCGCTCGGCCTGGGTTGCCAGCTCGATGCGCGCGACATCCTCGTCACCAACAGCTGCCTGGAGTCGATCAGTCTGTGCCTGCGCGCCGTGACGCAGCCGGGCGATGTGGTCGCGCTCGAATCACCGACCTACTTCGGCTTCCTGGAGATCCTGGAAAGCATGCACCTGCGCGCGCTGGAGATTCCGACTCATCCGCGCACCGGCCTGTCACTCGACGCGCTGCAGCTGGCTTTCGATACCCAGCCGGTCAAGGCGGTGCTGGTGGTGCCGACACTCAGCAATCCGATGGGCTCCTGCATGCCTGGCCCCGAGCGGCGTCGGCTGGTGCAGATGGTCGCCGCCAAGGGCATTCCGCTCATCGAGGATGTGCTCTGCAACGATCTGGCCGAGCAGGAAGACAAGCGCCGCGCCGTCAAGGCCTTTGACAGCGGCGGCCACGTCATGATCTGCGGCTCGTTTTCCAAGACGGTGGCGCCAGGCATCCGGCTCGGCTGGGTCGAGGCCGGGCGCTGGTCAGCCAAGCTGCGCCGCATGAAGGCGGTGCACAGCGGCAGCCAGACCGAACTGCTGGAGCTGGCGATGGCCGACATCCTGACCCAGCCTGGCCAAGAATCGGCCTACCGGCAACTGCGCGCCACCATCGCGGCGCGCGTCGATGAAGCGCGCGGCCTGATCGCCGAGAGCTTCCCGAAAGGCAGCAAGGTCACCGACCCGGCCGGTGGCTACATCCTGTGGGTCGAGCTGCCGGTCGGGTTCGATTCGATGGCGCTGTTCCGCGCCTGCCTGGCCGAGAAGATCTGCTTCGCGCCCGGCACCATGTTCAGCGCCACCGACCGCTACCGGCACTGCCTGCGCCTCGGTGTCGGCGGGCGCTGGGACGAGGCGCAACGGCGCGGCCTGCGCCGCATCGGCGAAATTGCGCGCCTGATGCTGGGGCTGCCCGCGCAGCCGGCCACAACGCTGAGCAGCCGACGGTCGGCCGCGCCGCTGTCCTTGAGCGCCTGAAGCGGCCTGTCAAGAGCCTGCGCCCGCAAGCGCATCCCCGCTTGCGGCTTGGTTGCGGTGCGTCAATCGACGCACCGCCAGCTGTGCGGATGCCTGCGCTGGCCGGCTCGATCTGATCCACCGCAAAGACTGGTCTCGCTCCCGAGGTTGAAATGCGTCCGCCGTCTGGATTCAGTCCAGATCGCCCTTGCCGAGGCCAGCAGTCCGCGCTTCGACAAGCAACCCAGGAGAGAGAAAACATGCACATCAAACTGGCCCCCCTTGCCGCCGCCGCCGTCATGCTGGCCGCACTCACCAGCGCTGGAGCAGCCCTGGCCGCCACCAAGGAGCCGATCGAGCCGATCAAGGCTGCCAAGATCAGCAACCCTGCTCTGGTCGAGCTGGGCAAGAAGCTCTATTTCGATCCGCGTCTGTCCAAGTCGGGCTTCATCTCCTGCAACTCGTGCCACAACCTGAGCCTGGGCGGCACCGACAACCTCAAGACCTCGATTGGCGACCACTGGCAGCAAGGGCCGATCAACGCCCCCACCGTGCTGAATTCGAGCCTGAACCTGGCGCAGTTCTGGGACGGCCGCGCCAAGGATCTGAAGGCGCAGGCCGGCGGCCCGATCGCCAACCCGGGCGAAATGGCCTTCACGCATGAACTGGCGATCGACGTGCTGACGTCGATCCCGGCCTACCAGGCCGAGTTCAAGCAGGTCTTCAAGAAGGACAAGGTCGACATCGATCAGGTCACGCAGGCGATTGCCGCCTTCGAAGAAACGCTGGTCACGCCGAACTCGCGTTTCGACAAGTGGCTGACCGGCGACAAGAAAGCACTCAACGCCGACGAGCTGGCCGGCTACAAGCTGTTCAAGGACGCGGGCTGCACCGGCTGCCACAACGGCCCGGCGGTGGGTGGCAACTCGTACCAGAAGATGGGCGTGGTCGCGGCCTACCAGGCCAGCAGCCCGGCTGAAGGCCGCTCGGCCGTGACCGGCCAGGACGCCGATCGCTTCAAGTTCAAGGTGCCGACCCTGCGCAATGTCGAGCTGACCTATCCGTACTTCCACGACGGCGCCGCCACCACGCTGACCCAGGCCGTCGACACGATGGGCCGGCTGCAGCTCGGCCGCAAGTTCTCCGACGCCGAGAACGGCAAGATCGTCGCCTTCCTGAAGACGCTCACCGGTGAGCAGCCGAAGTTCATGATGCCGATCATGCCGCCGTCCACCGACGCTACGCCCCGGCCGCGTCCGTTCGAGTGAGTTGCCCAAGCCCCGCCGCAGCCCGGTGGGGCTTGTTCGTTCCAAGGAGCCGCCATGAATGCCGACTGGTCATCTGTTTCCCTGCACAGCAAGCTGCAACAAGCCGGCGTCCTGCCGACCCTGCAGCGCCTCACCGTGGCCGCTGTGCTGCTGACCCGGCCGGCGCACATGACGGCCGAACAAGTGCTGAATGCCGCCCGCGCGCAGCTGCCCGACATCTCGCGCGCCACCGTCTACAGCACCCTGCAGCTGTTCGTGCGGCATGGCCTGCTGCGAGAACTGCTGATCGACGGCGTCGCCACCGTCTACGACTCCAACCTCGCGCCGCACCACCACTTCTACAACCTCGACACCGGCGAGGTCAGCGACATGCCGGCGCAGTCGCTGCAGGTGCTCGGCCTGCCAGAGCTGGCTGGCGACCTGGAACTGGCGGAAATCGATGTGGTCGTGCGGGTGCGCAGCCGCAAGAGCGCGGATAGTGCGACGCGGGCCTGACGGGGCGGCCTCGCAACGCCGAGGGTTTCCCGAAACGTCTTTGCGGCGAATGCCTGCCACAATCTCCGCATGAATAGCGGAGATCAGCTCTACATCTGGCAGGCGCCCGACTGGCCGCGCTGGCGCCATGACCTCGCGGTGCTGGTGCAGCCGCTGGCCGAGGTCAGCCGGGCGCAGGGGCTGCTGCTGGGGCGGCTGAGCGATGTCGGCATGGCGCTGCGCGATCAGGCCAGTCTGGCGGCGCTGACCGAGGACGTGCTCAAGACCAGCGAGATCGAGGGTGAGCAGCTCGACGCGGCGTCGGTGCGCTCGTCGATCGCGCGGCGTCTGGGGGTGGACATCGGCGCGCTGGCACCGGTGGATCGGCATGTCGAGGGCGTGGTCGAGATGGTGCTCGATGCCACCGGCCGCAGCGCGGCGGCATTGACGCCCGAGCGCCTGTTCGGTTGGCATGCGGCGCTGTTCCCGACCGGCTACAGCGGGCTGACGCGCGTGCGTGTCGGTGCCTGGCGTGACGATGCCAGCGGCCCGATGCAGGTGATCTCCGGTGCCGGCCAGCGCCAGCGGGTGCATTTCGAGGCGCCGCCGGCCGCCCGGCTGGACGCCGAACTGGCGCAGTTCATCGCCTGGGTCAACGACGCCACGACGCCCGAGCCAGCGCTGCTCAAGGCCGGGCTGGCGCACCTGTGGTTCGTGACGCTGCACCCGTTTGACGACGGCAATGGCCGCATCGCCCGCGCCGTCGGCGATCTGCTGCTGACCCGCGCCGATGGCAGCGCGCAGCGCTTCTACAGCCTGTCGGCGCAGATCCAGCGCGAACGCAGCAGCTACTACGACACGCTGGAACGTACCCAGAAAGGCACGCTCGACGTGACCGAGTGGCTGCAGTGGTTCCTGGCTGCGCTGCACCGCGCCATCGACAGCGCCCAGCAGACGCTGGACGCCGTGCTGCTCAAGGCCCGCTGCTGGCAACGCTGGGCCGAGCTGCCGCTCAACCCGCGCCAGATCAAGCTGCTGAACCGGCTACTGGACGGCTTCGACGGCAAGCTCACCAGCAGCAAGTGGGCTGCCATCGCCAAGTGCTCAGCCGATACGGCGCTGCGCGATATCAGCGAACTGATCGCGCTGGGCCTGCTGAGCAAACAGGAAGGCGGCGGGCGCAGCACGGCCTACGAACTGGTGCTCAGCGGCTCGGCAGATCGCGCATGACGTTGCACCCGGACGAATCGTCTATGCATCACTGCGGCTGAAACCCGCTCGCCTTGATGATCCTGGCCCAGGTCTGGCGGTAGGCGCTTTCGCGGCTGGTGAGCTGCGCCGGGCTCATGTAGCCGACGGCCAGGCCCATCGCGGTGAGCCGGTCGTGCACCACCGGCTGGGCGATGACCTTGGCCAGCGCGGCGCCGAACTGGTCGATGGTCGCCTTCGGGGTGCCGGCCGGGGCGAAGACGCCGTAGTACGGCACGTCCTCGAAGCCGGCCAGGCCGAGTTCGGCGAAGGTCGGCACGTCGGGCAGCGCGGGCTGGCGCGCGCCGCCCAGCACCGCCACGACGCGGATCTTGCCGGCCTTGTGGTTCTCGATGAAGTCGGGCACCGAACCGACGCCAGCGGCGATCTGGTTGCCGAGCATGTCGTTCATCATCGGCGCGCTGCCACGGTAGGGCGCCGAGATCAGGTCGAGCTTGTATTTCTCGCCGATCACCTTGACCAGGAACTCCGGCACCGAAGCCGGCGACGGGCACGAAGTCCTTGGCCGGATCGAAGCCGGGCGTCTTCACCACCAGCGGCAGGATGGTGATGGTGTGGTCGTGCGACAGGAAAAAGGTCGTGCCGTCGGCCGGCGCGGTCTTGAGCGTCTGGGCCGCCAGTTGGCCACCCGCGCCGGGCTTGTTGTCGACGATCACGGTGGCGCCGAGCTCGTCTTTGAGCTTGTCGGCCAGCAGGCGGGCGATGGCGTCGGTGCCGCCGCCGGGCGGAAAGCCGACCAGCAGCCGGATGGTCTTGCCGTTGTCGGCAGCGGCCGGCAGGGCGGTCAGGCCGGTGGCGCAGAGTGCCGCCAGCGTGAGCAGCGCGCGGCGGGAAGCAGTGAACGAGCGAGGCATGGCAGGGCTTTCCATCGGGTGACGTTCCCCGAATGGTAGAGCCCGGCAGACCCGATCAGACCGGGCTGGCACTCGAGGCCGCGCTGCCGTCGGCTGCGCCGGCGTCGCGCCGGTTCGAGCCGGCGACCAGATCGAACTTGAACAGCCGGCATTCGATCGGGCCGTTCCACATCGGCACGCGGCGGCTTTCTTTCAGGCGCATCGCTTGCGGCAGCTTGGCGTCGGGGCTCAGCACCCAGGCAGTCCAGCCGGAGTAGTTGCGCTTCCAGTGCGTCGCCAGGCCGGTGAAGAAGGCTTGCGAGGTGCCGCCGCCTTCAAAGCCTTCGCGGGCGCCGGCGTCTTCGCGCGCGCCGTAGCCGGCCGAGCCGGTGCCCTTGGCGTCGATGCGCTCGCCGTAGGGCGGATTGAGCATCAGCACGCCGCGCTCGGCCGGGGCGGAGCGCTGCAGCGCGTCGGCGGTCTTGAACTCGATGGCGTGGCTGACACCGCCGCGTTCGGCGTTGCGGCTCGCAAAGTCGGTCATGCGGAACGAGACGTCGCCGGCAAAGATCGGCACTTCGGGTGCGTGGATGCGAGCGCGCGCGGCGGCCTTCAGCTCGCCCCAGGCCTGCGATTCGTCCCGGAACGGTTGCAGACGCTCGAAGGCGAAGCTGCGCTGCAGGCCTGGCGCGATGCCGCAGGCGATCTGCGCCGCTTCGACCGCGATGGTGCCGGCGCCGCAGCAGGGATCGAGCAGCGCACCGTCTTCGGGCCGGCCTTGCCAGCCGGCGGCGGCCAGCATCGCGGCGGCGAGTGTTTCCTTCAGCGGCGCTTCACCTTGCACTTCGCGCCAGCCGCGCTTGAACAGCGCCTCGCCGCTCAGATCGACGTAGATGGTGGCGTGCTGTTCGTGCAGGTGCAGCACCAGCGGCAGGTCGGCGTGGCGCGGATCGACGTCCGGGCGTTCGCCGGTGAAGTCGCGCATCACGTCGCAGACGGCGTCCTTGATGCGCAGGCCGGCAAAGTGCAGGCTCTGGATCGGCGAGCGCACCGCCGTGGTGTCAACCCGCAGCGTCTGGCGCAGGTTGATCCAGTCCGGCCAGCGCACCTGGCGCGCCAGGTCGTACAGATCGTGCTCGCTGCGGTACTCGCCTTCGGCGACCTGCCACAGCACACGCTGCGCCAGGCGGCTTTCCAGATGCAGGCGCATCGCGGTGGCCTGGCTGCCGATCAGGTGCACGCCGCCTCGGCCGGCTTCGACCGAGATGGCGGCACGGTTGGCGCGCGCGGCGTTCAGGATGGCCCGGACCTCGTCGGCCAGCAGTGGCTCCACGCCATTGGCGCAGGGCAGAAATAAAGGAGTGGGATTCACGGTGGGCAGGCCGGGCAAACGGCGTCAGGCGACAGGCAGGGCGCTATTGTCGCGCGGCACTCCGGCGCGGCGTTTGTTCAGCGCCGGTTCAGCCATGGTTACACCCTGAAAAACCTGCCGGCCCGCAGATGGCCACAATGCGAGCCCTGCGGCCCGCAGATGCTGCATCGCAACAAAGCGCGGGCCTGACATTTCGGAGGAACTCAATGGCTATCACTTTCACTTCCCGTACCTTGATCGCTGCCAGCACCGCCGCAGCGCTGTGCCTGGGCGGCTGCGCCGACATGAGCGCGACCCAGAAAGGCACCGCCGCTGGCGCCGGCATTGGTGCAGTTGGTGGCGCCGTGATCGGCAAGATGGCTGGTGGCCGTACCGGCGCGGGCGCGGTAATCGGCGGCGCGGTCGGCGCGGTGGCCGGCAACATCTGGTCCAAGCGCATGGAAGAAAAGCGTGTGGCGATGGAACAAGCCACCAAGGGCACTGGCGTCGATGTCAGCCGCACCGCCGACAACCAGCTCAAGGTCAATGTGCCGAGCGACATCTCGTTTGCGTCCGGCAGCGCCGCGCTCAAGCCCGAGCTGACCTCGGTGCTGTCGCCGTTCGCCCACGGCCTCGACAACACCGTGATCGTGCAAGTGGTCGGCCACACCGACAGCCAGGGTGGCGAGAGCTACAACCAGACCCTGTCGCTGCACCGCGCCGAGAGCGTGCGCAACTATCTGGTCGGCCAGGGCGTGCCGTCCTCGCGCGTACTGACCGACGGCCGTGGCGAAACCCAGCCGATCGCCGACAACGCCACCGCCGAAGGTCGCGCCAAGAACCGCCGCGTCGAGATCTTCCTGCGCGAGCCGGAAAAAGCCGGTTCCTGATCGGTGGCGGCGAGCGGACGCCGGCGGTTCAATCCCAGCCGAGCAACTCGGCCAGCCGGCGCGCCACCCAGACGCCTTCCTGCGGCGTGAGGCCGGATTCGGGCGCCTGCAGGCCGGCCTCCATGCGAATCAGCACCTCGTCTTCCGAGACACCGAGGTCGAAGTGGATGTGCCTGGCGCTGTCGATGAGCTGCTGCGCCAGGTCTTCGCAGACCTCGTAGCGCGTGCGCACCTCGGCCAGCGGCGCGCTGAGCCGATGGCGCTGGCGGTCGGTGTAGAGGTCCAGGAAGGAGTCGGGCAGGAGGATCTGGTTCTCGTCAGTCATGACGCCGACGATAGCGCCAGCGCGATCTCCCCGCCGACGGCGCTTACAGCGATTCCTTGATCGGGCGGCCGTTGCCGGGCTGGATCGGCCGGGCGTTGCTGTTGAAGATGCGCCGGAAGCTCTTGATCTGCAGCGCCGACAGCTTGACCGGGGTCTTCAGCACCATCCAGTTGACGCCTTCCGAGCACGGCGGCGTCGTCAGCGAACCTTCAAAGTTGTAGTAGCCCTTGTCGGCCGGCAGCAGCGCCGCCAGGTCGAGCGTCAGATCCTCGACCGTGATGGTTTCGCCGGCCTTGGCGGGCAGGTGCTCGAACACCGGCGCGAAGGCCGCATTGCTGGCGCCGAAGTCGAACAGCACCGCCACCACGCCGAGCTGGCCGGCAGCGTTCTTGTGCACGAAGTGCGCCACCAGCGGCTTGCGCTTGCCGTTGATGGCTTCCTCGCTCGGCGTGTGGAAGTGGAACTGCAGCAGCTCGTAGCTCTGCTCGCCCACCGTCAGCGTCTGGCCCGCCGGCAGATTGACCTGCACCGTGTGGCCGTTGTTGACGATGCGCGGCGTGGCACTGCTGTAGGCAAATTCCAGCGCGGGCAGCGCGACCTTTTCAGTGGCGCGAATGTCAATCGGGGTCTGGCGATTGCCGTGAGCGCAAGCTTCGAAGGCCGGATCGAGCTCGGCCCAGTGCGCCGGGTTGTGCTCGCCCTTGTACTGCCAGTGCGGACCATGCCCCTCGGCATGGGCGCCGATCGCGGCCAGCACCAGGCTGAGGGCAAACGCGGTTTGCTTGAGCTGCAGACGAAAGTTCATGCTGAATCCTGACAAGGGGGGCGTGGACGGGGTGACACGGCGACGGTGCCGACTAGCGGTATCGGTCGCGGTGCCGCGCTTCTTGAGCGCGTCTTTTTAGCGTGCTCCCGCGCTGGCCGCAGGACTTTTGCAGATTATTTCATTTCGGGTATGGTCGCGGCAGATGTGGCGCAAGTCGGATAGGCATACTCGGAACTCTGCTGTCTGCGTCGCCCGATCGTCATGGCTTATCACCCACCCGCCAACATCCTCGAAGTGCTCCAGAAGATCGAGTACGAGGAGGCCTTGCCTGCCGGTGACCCGCGCTACGTCGAGACGCAGGAGGCGCGCGGCAGCGAAAAGACCTTTTCGCGCCTGGCACGCAAGTTCGGCTGGGATCCGGTCAAGGACGCCTTCTTCGCCCCGAACGACAAGCATGTGCTGTTCTTCGGCCACATCGGCAGCGGCAAGACCACTGAGCTGCGCCGCTACGCCCGGCGCCTGAACGATTCGAAGCGCTTCTATGTGGTCGAGGTCGATGTGCTGGCCAAGCTCGACCGCAACAACCTGCAGTACACCGAAGCGCTGATGGCGATGGCCGAGTCGCTGCTGGAACAACTGATCGGTGATGGCTACGACATCACAGAGACGGCATTGCAGCCTTTGCGCGCCTGGTTTGCCCCGGCGGTGACGATGCGCACCCAGAGCCGCGAGCTCAGCGCCGAACTCAAGACCGGCCTGGAGGCGAGCGCCGGCATCCCCGGCCTGGTGAAGCTGTTTGCCGGCTTCACCAGCGCGTTCAAGACCGGCGCCAGCACCAAGACCGAGTGGCGCCAGGAAATCCGCAACCGCTTCTCGACCCTGGCGGTGGCCTTCAGCGGGCTGATCCGCAGCGCCGAGGCGGCGCTCAAGGCGGTCGGCCGGGCCGAGCGAGTGATCTTCCTGATCGATGGCACCGACAAGATGCGCGGCGAGGACACTCAGCAGTTCTTCGTGCAGGACGCCGAGCAGTTGCTCGCGATCCAGACCCTGGCGATCTACACCGCGCCGCTGCACCTGAAATACGACGGCCGGCTGGGCGGCAAGCTCGACGCCGACATGGTGCTGCCGATGATCAAGCTGCAAGACCGTGAAGGCCTGCGCTGGGAGTCGGGCTGGACAGCCCTGCGCGAGGTGCTGCTGCGGCGCGCCGACCGCAGCCTGTTCGAGCCCGGCACCGCAGGCGACGCCCAGATCGAGCGACTGGTCGAACACAGCGGCGGCCACCCACGCGAGCTGCTGCGCCTGCTGCGGCTGTGCTGCGAGGTGGCCGAGGAGCTGATCGATGCGAGCGTGGTCACTCAGGCCATCAAACAGCTCGCCTCCGACTACCGGCGCTTCCTGAAACCGGCCGACTACACCTTGCTGCGCCGCATCGATGCCAGCCCCGCGCACGGCGGCAACGACGAGCGCGCGCAGGAACTGCTGTACCGGCTGGCGCTGCTCGAATACAACGACGGCGCCTGGCGCCGCAGCCATCCGGTGGTGCGTCTGCTGGAGGGTTATGCGCTGGCCGCCACCGAGGCGGCAACGCCGCCCTCGGCGGGCTGAACCGGAGCGCCGCGCCATGTCCGGTGCCGCTCCCGACACGATCGAACGGGCGCGTCGCGACGCCGCACACAGCCTGCCAGCCGAGTGCCAGAGCGATTTCCTGCGCCTGTCGCGCAGCCTGATCCACGGCCCGACCTTTCAGTGGTTGCTGGTCGAGGCGCCTGACGAGAGCTTGCGCCGTCGCGTCATGGCGGCGCTCGAATCCGTGCTGCGCGCCGCCAGACTCAGCAGCTCGACCCTGCCGCTGAGCCAGAAGATCACCGACGTGGCCGAGCTGGAGCGGCGCCTGGTCAGCCATGCGCAGCGCAGTGTCGTGGTGCATGTGATCGGCCGGCCCGGCTGGTTCGACACCGCCCGCTGGGACGCCTTCAACGCCCGGCGCGAACGCCTCGCCTCGGACGCCCGGGCGCGGCTGGTGTTCTGGCTCGACGCCGAGGCGATCGAGCTGGCCTCGCGCAGCGCGCCGGATTTATGGGCTTGGCGGGCGGGGGTCTACAGCTTCAGTGAGGTGGCCCAAAGCATAACGTCGGCTCCCTGTAACTCTCCGGAACGCACCTCCATACCATTTCAGCCGAGTGTCGATCTGCGCACAGCAGACGAACGCCGCCAACGCGTCACTGAACTCCGGACGTGGCTGCAAACAATCGCCCCACCTTTTGACGATTTTCTTGTCGGCCCTGTGGATGAGCTGGGACGGCTTCTTTTTGCACTCGGTGACTATGACGAGGCGTTGCAGCACTGGCTGACGGTCGAGTTGCCTTTGCACCACCGGCGCGGCAATGTTGTGGCCGAAGCCATCACCAAGAGCAAAATTGCTGACCTCTTCGCGGTACGCGGGCAGCTTGATGAGGCTTTGCACATTCACCAAGAAGAGGCGTTACCGGTTTTCGAGCGTTTGGGTTATACGCGCAATGCTGCCATTGCGAAGGGAAAGATTGCCGACATTCTCCAAGTGAGAGGCCGGTTTGACGAGGCGTTACGTATTCTCCAAGTAGATGTGTTGCCAGCTTTTGAGAAATTAGGGGACGTGCGCGAAATCGGGGTTACCAAGGGGCGAATTGCGGATGTCTTACAAGCCCGTGGTCAACTGGACGAAGCTCTGCGTATACGGCGGGAAGAAGAGATACCGATCTTCAAACAATTAGGCGACATACACGCAACCGCAGCGACCAATAGCCGGATCGCTGATATTCTGCAAGCTCGTGGTCAACTTGATGAGGCGCTACGTATTCGGCGCGAAGAAGAGTTACCAGTCTTCGAGCGACTGGGTGATGCGCGCGCCGTCGCGTTTACCAAGAGCCGGATCGCAGATGTTTTGCAAGATCGTGGTCAACTTGAAGAAGCACTTTATATTCGCGAAGAGATACTGTTGACCTTTGATCGGCTAGGCGATGTACGTGCAGTTGCCAAGACTAGGGGAGAAATCGCTGACATCTTGCAAGCGCGCGGCCAATTCGGCGAGGCAATGCGCATCCGCCAGGAGGAAGAGTTACCTGCCTTTGAACGTTTGGGTGATTCACTCTCTGCTGCAGTGACGCGATCGAAGATTGCACAGCAGCTATTTGACCTTGGCGAACGCGATATGGCTGGTAGGCTGTTTCGCCAAGCCTTAAATGTATTCAAAGAATTAAATCTACCAGTGGCCGATACCCTGCACCGAATGATGGCCGAGCGTGACCTACCAACGTCGGTCGACACACCAGCGCCTGAACAAGACGTTTGAACGAAGAAAAAACGGCGCCCCTTCGGGCGCCGCTCCAATCTCCTCGGACCGTCTTCTCAATCAGCTCAGGCGGCAGCCTTCACCTTCAGGCGCCACGCGTGCAGCAGCGGCTCGGTGTACCCGCTCGGCTGCACCTGGCCCTTGAAGACCAGATCCAGCGCAGCTTGGTAGGCGGCGCCGTTCGGATTCGCCACCAGCGATTTGTAGGCCGCGTCACCCGCGTTCTGGCCGTCCACCTTGGCGGCCATGCGGGCGAAGGTCTCGCGCACCTGCGCTTCGGTCACCACGCCGTGCAGCAGCCAGTTGCAGATGTGCTGGCTGGAGATGCGCAGCGTGGCGCGGTCTTCCATCAGGCCGACGTCGTTGATGTCGGGTACCTTGGAGCAGCCGACGCCCTGATCGACCCAGCGCACCACGTAACCGAGAATGCCTTGCACGTTGTTGTCGATTTCCTGCTGGCGCTCGGCGGCCGACCAGGTGGCTTCGGCGACCACGGGAATGGTCAGCAGGTTGGCCATCAGCTGTGCGGTCAGCTCGGCGTTGTCGGCGTCGCCGCTGGCTTCGATCGACTTCTGCACTTCGGCCACGTTGACCTGGTGGTAGTGCAGCGCGTGCAGCGCGGCGGCGGTCGGGCTCGGGGTCCAGGCGGTGTTGGCGCCGGCCTTCGGGTGACCGATCTTCTGTTTCAGCATCTCGGCCATCAGGTCCGGCATGGCCCACATGCCCTTGCCGATCTGCGCGCGGCCACGCAGGCCGCACTGCAGGCCGATCAGCACGTTGCGGCGTTCGTAGGCAGCGATCCAGGCGCTGTTCTTGATGTCGCCCTTGCGCATCACCGGGCCGGCGTGCATGGCGGTGTGCATCTCGTCGCCGGTGCGGTCCAGGAAGCCGGTGTTGATGAAGGCGACGCGGCTGGACGCAGCGGCGATGCAGGCCTTCAGGTTGACGCTGGTGCGGCGCTCCTCGTCCATGATGCCGAGCTTGACGGTCGAGTCGGGCAGGCCGAGCAGCTGTTCGACGCGGCTGAACAGCTCGGCGGCGAACGCCACTTCGGCGGGGCCGTGCATCTTCGGCTTGACGATGTAGACCGAGCCCTTGCGGGAGTTGGTCAGGCCGTTGGCGCCGTGGCGCTGCAGGTCGTGCAGGGCGATCGTCGTCGTGACGACCGCGTCCAGGATGCCTTCCGGGATTTCGCGGCCTTCGGCGCCCCACAGGATGGCCGGGTTGGTCATCAGGTGGCCGACGTTGCGCACGAACATCAGCGAGCGGCCGTGCAGCACGACTTCGCCGCTGCCTTCCGGCGTGGCGTAGACGCGGTCGGCGTTCAGGCGGCGCGTGAAGGTCTTGCCGCCCTTGGCGACTTCCTCGGTCAGCGTGCCGAGCTGGATGCCGAGCCAGTTGCTGTAGGCCAGCACCTTGTCTTCGGCGTCGACCGCGGCGACCGAGTCTTCCAGGTCGAGGATGGTGGAGAGCGCGGCTTCGACGATGACGTCGCTGATGCCGGCGGCGTCCGACTGGCCGATGGTGGTCGAGCGGTCGATCTGGATGTCGAGGTGCAGGCCGTTGTGGGTCAGCAGCACGGCGGTCGGCGTGCTCGCTTCACCTTGGTAGCCGACGAAGGCGCCGTGGTCTTGCAGACCGACAGTGCGGCCGTCCTTCAGCGCCACAGTGAGCTGGGCATCGACCACGGCGTAGCCGGTGGCGTCGGCGTGGCTGGCGCCGATCAGTGGCGCGGCCAGGTCGAGCACGCCGCGGGCGTAGGCGATCACCTTGGCGCCGCGCACCGGGTTGTAGCCGCCCGCGCGCTCGGCGCCGCCGTCTTCGGCGATGGCGTCGGTGCCGTACAGCGCGTCGTACAGGCTGCCCCAGCGCGCGTTGGCGGCGTTCAGCGCGTAGCGCGCATTCATGATCGGCACCACCAGCTGCGGGCCGGCTTGCAGCGCCAGTTCGGCGTCCACATGGGCCGTGGTGACCTGCACTGTCTCCGGCACCGGCACCAGGTAGCCGATCTGCTGCAGGAAGGCTTGGTAAGCCGCCATGTCGGCGATCGGGCCCGGATTGGCCTTGTGCCAGGCGTCCATGTCGAGCTGGATGCGGTCACGCTCGGCCAGCAGGGCGGCGTTCTTCGGCGCCAGGTCGGCGACGATCTGGTCGAAGCCGGCCCAGAAGGTGGCTGATGCGATGCCGGTGCCGGGCAGCACCTGGGTCTCGATGAACTCGTACAGCTGGGTGGCCACTTGCAGGCCGTGAATCTGGGTGCGTGCGGTCATGGTGGGAACCTCTGGAAGAAGATGAATAGGAACGGAGCTGGAAAGGGAAATTCGGTGAGCAAGGCCGGGCGCGGCGCCAGGCTCAGCCCAGGCTGGCGATGCCGGCCTTGGCGATCTGCGCATCCTGGTCGGACTTGACGCCCGAGACGCCGACCGCGCCGATCACGTCGCCGTTCACGATCACCGGCACGCCGCCTTCGAGCATGCCCTGGATGGTCGGCACCGACAGGAACGAGATCCGGCCGCCGTTGATGATGTCTTCGTAGCCCTTGGATTCGCGCCGGCCGAGCGCGGCGGTGCGGGCCTTTTCGGGCGCGATGTGGCTGCTCAGCGGTGCGGCGCCGTCGAGGCGGATCATGCCGAGCAGATGGCCGCCGTCATCCACCACAGCGATCGAGACGGCCCACTGGTTCTTCAGGGCCTCGGCGCGCGCGGCGGCCAGGATGCGGTCGGTGTCTTCGACGGTCAGAACAGCTTTGGTTTTCATGGTCATTCCTTGAAGAAATTCAGCACGTCGCGCAGGTTGCTGCCGATGCGGGTTGGTTCGGTGTCGAGCTGCTCCAGCGGCAGGCCGGCGCGGTTCACCCACAGTGTGGTGTAGCCGAACCAGGTCGCGCCGATGGCGTCCCAGCCGTTGCTGGAGACGAACAGGATCTGCCTGGCCAGCAGCTTGAGCGTCTGCGGCCCGAGCGCATAGGCGCGCGGATCGGTCTTGAAGGCACGCACCGGCTCGACGCTGATGACGTGGTCGAGCAGGCTTTCCAGCCCGGCGCTCCTCACCGCCACGCCGAGCATGGCCGGATCGCCGTTGCTGAGGATGCCGGTCGGGATGCCGCGCTCTTTCAGGCCGGTCAGCACCTCGCGCACGTCGGGGAAGGCCGACAGGGCGCGGTACTGGTTCATGAGCCGGTCTTCGCCGTCGGCGCCCAGGTTCAGGCCGAGCCGTTGTGCCGAGAAGCGCAGCGCGGCGCGCGTCAGCTCCCAGAACGGCCGGTAGCGTTCGCCGCCGGGGGCGCTCATCGTCACCAGGCGGGTGTATTCGATCTGCTTGTCGCGCCACAGCAGCGCCAGCGCCTCGCCGCGACCCGGGCAGAGCTGCTCGGCCAGCAGCGCGACGCTGTAGACGTCGAACAGCGTGCCGTAGGCGTCGAACAGCACGGCTTTCGGCGTCGATGTGTGGCGGATGCTGGATTTTTCCATGCCCGCAACTGTATTTGATACCTGGCTACGCATTGATGATCTGTAAATTCAATCATTCATGACCTCAGTGCACATAATCTGGCATGGAACGCCGCACCGATCGCCTCAAGCAGCTCGAAACCTTCGCCGCCGTCGCCACCAAGGGCAGCATGACCGCCGCCGCCAGCGCCGAAGGCGTGGCGCCCGCGCTGATCGGCCGGCGCATCGACGCGCTGGAGGCGCGCCTGGGCGTCAAGCTGCTGGTGCGCACCACGCGCCGCTTGAGCCTGACGCACGAGGGCGCCGCCTTTCTGGAAGACGCGCAGCGCATCCTGGCCGATCTGGCCAACGCCGAGGCGAGCGTCAGCGCCGGGGGCGTCAAGGCCAGCGGCCATCTGCGCGTGACGGCGCCGGCCGGGTTTGGCCGGCGCCATGTCGCACCGCTGGTGCCACGTTTCCTGGCGCTGCATCCGGAGGTCAGCCTGTCGCTGAACCTGTCGGACCGAGTGGTGGACATCGTCAACGAGGGTTTTGATTGCGCGGTGCGGGTCGGCGAGCTGCAGGATTCCAGCCTGGTCAGCCTGCGGCTGGCCGATAACCGCCGGCTGTGCGTGGCCGCGCCCGACTACCTGAAACGCGCCGGCACGCCGCAGCATCCGAGCGAGCTGGCGCGGCACCACTGCCTGACGCTGTCGTCCGACGCCAGCCAGACGCGCGGCTGGGCCTTCCGCATCGACGGCCAGGTGCAGCATCTGCGCCCGAACGGCCGGCTCGATTGCAGCGACGGCCAGGTGCTGCACGAGTGGTGCCTGCAGGGTCTGGGCATCGCCTGGCGCAGCACCTGGGAAGTGGCGCGTGATGTGGCCGACGGCCGGCTGATCGCGCTGCTGGAAGACTTTGCTGCGCCGCCGAACGGCATCTTTGCGGTGTTTCCACATGCGCGCCATCTGGCGCTGCGGGTGCGGCTGTGGATCGACTTCCTGAAGCACAGCTACGGCGATGCGGGTTACTGGCGCAGCGCCGCAGGGGTAGGCTCGGACACCTGAATCGGTGCTTGACCGATGTCAACACGCCACAGCAGGCGCCCGGGTGTGCGGTCCTCGGCACGTCAAAACTGAACGCGAGCCACGCACACCGGCGCCATGCTTCAGACTCCGCCTCTGATGCGCCGCAACAATTCCGGCGCCGGAGTCAAGACTGATGTGGACCGAAGCCCTGCTCGCCTATTTCCACCTGGCCTGTGTGCTGGGCTGGGTGGTCTTCATCACCAGCCAGGCGGCGCTGTTGCGGCCGGCCTGGTTCAACGGCGCGGTGGTCGATCGGCTGGTCGATGTCGACCGCATCCTCTGGATCTGCTGGGTGGCCGTGCTGCTGAGCGGCCTGGCCCGCGTGCTGCTGGGCATGAAGGGTGCCGGCTGGTACGCCAGCCAGCCGCTGCTGCACCTCAAGCTGACCTTGCTGCTGCTGCTCGGCGTCACCGCCTGGTTCAACACGCGCCGCTACCGCGCCTGGCAACAGCGCTGGGAGCAGGACTGGACGCTGCCGACCGACGCCCAAGTGCAACGCCAGCGGCGCCGCGTCATGCTGGCCGCCCATCTGATGCTGGTGATCCCGCTGCTCGGCGTGGCGCTGGCGCGCGGGCTGTGGCTGCGCTGACCGGCCGCCTGGCTCAGCCGCGCAGATCGTCCAGCACCGGCCGCGTGCAGGCGCGGGCCGCCAGCAGCGTCGCGCCGATCGCGCAGGCCAGCAGCAGACTGCCCGGCAGGGCCAGATCGGACCACTGCGGCGTCAGGCTCACGCTCAGTCCGGTGGCGGCGCGCAGCAGCGCCTGCGCGGCCCAGCCCATGGCGGCGGCCAGCGGCACGGCGACCAGGCAGGCGCGCAAGCCCACCCCCATCGCCAGCAACCAGCCAAGCGCAAACAGATAGGCGCGCGGCGCCCCCAGCGCCCGCAGCGCCGCATAGGCGTGGCGTCGCGTGGCGAGCAGCACCGTGACGGTGAGCAGTCCGGCGCCCAGCACCAGCAACTGGGTGCCAGCGGCCACCAGCGCCAGCACCTGGCGCGCGTCGCCCAGCGTGCCGAACAGCTCGGCCAGCACTTCGGCCGGGAACACCGCCATCAGGCCGCCACGGCGCCACTGCTGGCGCAGCCGGTAGGCGTCCGCCACGCTGCGCGGCTGCACCAGCAGGATCGGCACTTGCCGCAGCGGTGGCTGCGGCAGCCATTCCGGTGCGAACGCAGGCGGATGCGCGTGCAGCGACCACAGCAGGCCGACCGGCACCAGCACGGCGCGGTCCCAGGGACTGCCGGTCGGCGCCAGGCGCCCGACCACCCGCACCGGGTGCGCGTGCACATCGTCGTTCAGGGCGTCCGGCACGGCGTGCTGCTGCGGCGCGCCATGGCTGAGCTGGATCGTGTCGTCCAGCGCCAGCTCGACGCTGGCGCCGATCACCGCCTCGTCGTCGGCGGCAAAGCGCCGGCCCTGCGCGAGCTGGAAATAGCGCCCGCCGCTGACCAGCGCCGCCGAGGTGCCGATGACCGGGTACGGGCCGACCGCGTCGCCGTTGGCGAGCGGGATCAGCTGCGCCACGCCGGGATCGGCCTGCAGCGCGTCCCAGACCGGTGGCGGCAGCAGCGCCAGCGCCTGCGGCTGCAGGTAGAGCGCGCTCAGCACCAGCTGAGTCGGACTGCCGGCCACGCCGACCAGCAGGTCGAAGCGGGTCGCGGTCTGGCTGCTGGCCTGGCGCAGGCCACGCTCGACCAGATTCACGCTGAGCGCAAACGCCAGCGCCAGCGCGAGCAGCAGCGCCACGCCCCAGAAGGTGCCGTGCTGGGTACGCCATTCGGCGGCGGCGAGTCGCCAGGGGTTCATGCGGGATCAGCGGCCGTGGTGAGGGTGGGCGTGTGGGGCTGCAGTTCGATGCGCGTGTCGAAGCGCGCCGCGATGCTCGGATCGTGGGTCGCCACCACCAGCGCTGCGCCGTGCCGCTCGCACAGGCGCTGCAGCAGCGCGCAGGCCTCGGCGGCGTGGGCCGGGTCGAGGCTGGCGGTCGGCTCGTCGGCCAGCACCAGCGCCGGCTGGCGTACCAGCGCACGCGCCACCGCGACACGCTGCTGCTCGCCGCGCGACAGCACGGCGCAACGCGCCTGCTCGCGCACACCGAGCTGGGCCAGCAGGTCGCGGGCGTGCGCCCGGGCCGGCGCGGGAATGCGCAGATGGTCAAAAGTCCAGGGCAGCAGCAGGTTGTCGAGCGCACTGAGCGCGCCGAACAGGTGAAACTGCTGGAACACCAGCCCGACCTGCTGGCGCCGCCAGAGCTCGCGCCGCGTGGTCGGCCAGCGCGAGATCAGGTCGGCGCCGAAGCAGACGTCACCTTCGTCGGGCGTGGCGAGTCCGGCCAGCAGGTGCAGCAGCGTGCTCTTGCCGGAGCCGGACGGCCCGGTGAGCGCCGCCTGCGCGCCGGCCGGCAGATCCAGATCCAGGCCGCGCAGCACCCAGCGTCGCGCCGCTGGCGCGCCCGCGCCGGCTTCGTCAGCCGGCACGGCAAACCCCAGGCCGCGCACCCGCAGCCCCTGACCGGCAGCGCGGGTCATGGCCGGCTCAGCTCCGCGTCACGCAGGCGGATCTGGCTCATGAAACCGGTGTCCGGGTCGCTGTGGCTGCCGGCTTCGAGCCGGCCGGTGACGAGCAGCAACTGGCCGCCCGGCACCAGGCTGGGCTCGCGGCAATAGACCACCATGATGTCGGCCGGCCAGTCGGCGTCGGTGGCGCAGAACGGGCAGATCGCCAGCGGCTGGCGCGTCAGGACCAGGAACTTCGCATCGGCGCGCAGCGGCGGCGCGGCGTAACCGCGCATCACCACCGTCTGGCCGCGCAGCTGCAGGATCTTCGGTGACAGCACCAGCCCTTGCGGCGACATGCCGGCGTACAGCTCATCGAAACGCAGCGGCTGGGCGGCGTCGCGCGCCTGGAGCGGGGCCGTCCAGGCGCCCAGACCGACCAGACAGGCGCCCAGCACGGCGCGCCTGCGAGGGTCGGTCATGGCTGAGCCTTGCTGACCACCTTGCCGCTGACCTTGATCGGCGCCTTGGCCGGTGTGGCGGGCGCAGCCAGACCGAGCGCATCGACGATGTTGCGGAACACCTCGGTGTTGTCGATGAAGCCGGCAAAACGCTCCGAGCCAGGGCCCATCGCGCTGACCAGGCCGTCGTCCGCCGTGTGGGTGCCCTGGTCGGCGGCACGTTTGCCCTGGCGCGGCAGGATGCCGGTGCGCAGTTGTGCGCCGGGCACGTCCTTGTAGGCCGGGTTGGCGATCATGTTGTCACCGTCCTTGACCGCCGGCACGAACACGCCGTCCAGCTTGGGCTGGAAGGTTTCGTAGTAGTCAGGCGTGTTGCCGTAGAAGATCGCCAGGCGCTTGCTCACGTCCACCCGTTCCGGATAACCGGCCGCATTGGCCTGCGGGTAATTCGGGTAGCCGGCCTCTTCATAGACACCGACCTTCTCGCGCATGTCGGTGCCGGGTTTGCTGTCATCGACCGTGCCGACGATCGACATGCCGTGCGTGTGATCCGGCGTGACGATGATCAGCGTGTCCGGGTGCTTGGCGGCGAAGTCCTTGGCCACCTGCACCGCGTTGCTCAGCATGATGGTGTCGTAGACGCTGCGTTCCCAGTCGAGCGGGTGGTTGTACTTGTCGATCAGGCCGGCTTCGACCATCAGCACGAAGCCGTCCGGGTTGCGCGACAGCACCTCGATGGCGCTGCGCGTCATGTCGGTCAGGTCGGGCTGCTCGGGGAACTTGTCCACCGTGCCTTTCTTGAGGAAATGGCGATCCAGCGCGCCGTCCATGTTGTCGAGGTGGAACAGGCCGAGCAGCTGCGTCGTCTTCGGGTCGGCGGCGGCGGCCTTCAGCTCGCGATCGGTGCTGGCGATGCGGAAGTTGGCGGCGCGGAACGAGTAGAACAGGTCGTTGTCGTCCTTGCGCTTGGAGCCGGGCACGTTTTTGCTCAGGAACCAGGCCGAGCCGCCGCCCAGGATCACGTCGGCTTGCGACAGAAACAGCTGTTCGGCGATGACGTCCTTGTCGCCCCGGCGCCGGGTGTGCGCGACCATGCCGGCCGGCGTGGCGTCCTCGATCTCGGCATCGCTGACGATGCCGACCGACATCTTGGTGGTGCGCTTGACCACTTCCGTGAGCGTTTCGACCTTCGGATGGTCGAGGTTGCCGGCCGCGCGGCTGGCGTAGACGCCGAGCGCGTTGACGCTCGACTTGTGGCCGGTGGTGTAGGCACTCATCGAGTTGGCCGAGTCGGTGATGATCGAATCGACCCCGCTGGTGCCGACCAGCGCCATGTGCGGCATGTCGTCAAACGCCAGCTTGCCGAAGTATTTGCCTTCCTTGATGCCCTTCGAGAGCATGCGCGCCGCCGTGCGATTGGCCAGCGTCATGCCGTCACCGACGAAGAAGATCACGTTCCTGGCCTTGCGCGGCCCGGTGGCGTAGACCTCCCAGTTCACCGCCAGCGTTTCCTTGCCGTCGCTGGCTTCCAGGCGGTAGCTGCCCGGCGTGGCCAGGCTGACATCGCGCCAGATCAGGGTCGAGCCGGCCTTGCCGTTTTCGTTCGCGATGTACTGGGCCGACTTGCCGAGTTGCGCCGCCACCGGCTTGCCGTTCAGCCTGACCTGCAGCGCCGACTCCGGGCTGCTGGCGTCGAATTCCACCTTCAGGTCGAAGCGCGCGCCGGCCAGGACGCTGGCCCGGTCGATCGGATACAGCGCGCCAGCGTGGGCCGCCAGGCTGAAAGTGCTGAGCAGCAGGCAGCCAGCCAGAGTAGAAGCGATGCGCATGAGGGATCTTCAGTGAAGCCAGAACTCAACGATTGGAAGC
Source organism: Leptothrix sp. (in: b-proteobacteria) (assembly GCA_041083665.1). Taxonomy (GTDB): domain Bacteria; phylum Pseudomonadota; class Gammaproteobacteria; order Burkholderiales; family Burkholderiaceae_C; genus Sphaerotilus. The sequence goes on along the minus strand of JBFPGZ010000006.1, from coordinate 60,557 downwards.
ACTCTGTGTGACCATTGCGTGACGGTGTTGGATTGCGGAGAACTGAGCAGGCTGGACGCGCTGACAATCCGGCCCGGATCAGCAACAGCACAGGAGCTGCGATGAAGTGGGAAGGTCAGCGCGAAAGTGACAACGTCGAGGATCGGCGGGACGATGCCGGCGGCGGTGATGGCGGTGGCGGCGGCGTGCCGATCGGTGGTGTCGGCCTCGGCACAGTGGTGATCGCGCTGCTGGCCGGCTGGGTGTTCGGCATCAATCCGCTCACCGTGCTGGGCTTGCTCAACAACAACGGCGGCAATGCGCCGGCCGTGTCACAGCCGCACACGCCGCGCCCGCCGCACGCCGCGCCGCAAGACCAGAGCGCGCGTTTCGTCTCGACCGTGCTGGCCTCGACCGAAGACGTCTGGGACCAGGTGTTCCGCGCCTCGGGTGGCCAGTACCGCAAGCCGGTGCTGGTGCTCTATCGCGGCGTGACGCACACCGCCTGCGGCAAGGGTCAGGCGGCGATGGGGCCGTTCTACTGCCCCGGCGACGCCAAGGTCTACCTGGATCTGGACTTCTTCGATGTGATGCGCAAGCGGCTCGGCGCGCCGGGCGACTTCGCGCAGGCCTACGTGGTGGCGCACGAGGTCGGCCACCATGTGCAGCATCTGCTGGGCGCGACCGACAAGGTCGATCGACTGCGCGGCCGGGTCAGCGCGGCGCAGGCCAACGCGATGTCGGTGCGGCTGGAGCTGCAGGCCGACTGCTACGCCGGCATCTGGGCGCACAACGCCCAGCAGGGACGCCAATGGCTGGAGGCCGGTGACCTGGAAGAAGCGCTCAACGCTGCGTCACAGATCGGCGACGACACGCTGCAGCGCAACGCCGGCGCGGCCGTGGCGCCGGAGAGCTTCACCCACGGCACCAGCGCGCAGCGGGTGCGCTGGTTCAAGCGCGGTTTCGACAGCGGTGCGCTGGCGCAGTGCAACACCTTCGAAGCGCAGAGCCTGTGAGGCCGCCCGATCAGAGCCGACGTGCGCCCGGCTGACTCTGCTCGACCATGAAGGTGGCGGTGGTGCGGATGTCGCTGTCGGGACTCTTGGCGTCCAGCACGTTGCGCACCTGCATCTGCAGCTGCTGCGCGTTCAGGCGCACGCTCAGGTAACCGCGCACGTCGCTGCGGCCGTAGCGGATGTGCGGGTTGTAGGGCAACGCCGCGTTCAGGCGCTCCTGCGCCAGGCCTTCGCTGGAGATCGAGGTGCCGCAGAACTCGGTAGCAATCGTCGCTGCGGCAGGGTCGTCGAAATCCAGCTTCAGGTCGGCCACGTAGGTGGCGTGCACATCGCCGCTCAGCACCACCGGGCCGGCGGCCTGGCGCGCCAGCATGTCGCTCAGCAGGCGCTGGCGCGCCGGCGCGTAGCCGTCCCAGCCGTCGTTCCAGACCGTGGCGTCGGCGCTGCTCGGGTTGCGCCAGGCAAAGCGGCTCATCAGCGTCTGCTGCGCCAGCAGGTTCCAGCGCGTGTCGCTGCGCCAGCTCTCGGCCAGCCAGCGTTCCTGCGGCACACCCAGCACGCTGCGCCTCGGGTCGAGCAGCGCCGGGCAGTCCTGGATACGCACGGTGGTCGAGCCGCCGCTGGTTTTGGGGCAGGCCTGCGGATCGCGGTACTGGCGCTCATCCAGAGTGATCAGCCGCGCCAGTCGGCCCCAGTCGTAGTGCTCGAACAGCTGCATCTCCGCACCGTTCGGCTGGTTCGACTTGGGCAGCGGCATGTGCTCCCAGTAGGCGCGGTAGGCGGCGGCACGGCGGGCAGTGAAATCGGGATCGGGCTGGGCACCGTGCAGCCCGGCGTAGTCGTTCGCCACTTCGTGATCGTCCCAGGTCACGATCCACGGCGCCGAGGCATGGGCCGCGCGCAGCGCCGGATCGCTCTTGTACTGCGCATAGCGGGCGCGGTACTGCGCCAGCGTGCGGCAGGCGCCGCTGCCTTCATGCAGCCGCACGCGCCCGGTGGCCGGCGCCGATTCATAGATGTAGTCGCCGAGGAACACGATCAGGTCCGGGCTTTCCGCCGCCGCGTGGCGCCAGGCGGCGTAATGACCATGGTCCCAGCGCTGGCAGGAGGCCTGCACCAGATGCAGCGGCGCCAGGCTGTCGGGCGCCGGCAGCGTGCGGGTGCGGCCCCTGGCGCTGTACTGGCCGAGCGCGCTGAAGCGATACCAGTACCAGCGGCCCGGCATCAGGCCGGCCGGCTCGGCATGCACGCTGTGCGCCCAGTCGGCGTCGGCCAGCTCGCTGCCCTGCGCGACGATCTGGCGAAACGCCTCGTCATGCGCCATTTCCCAGTGCACCTCGACTTGCGTCGGCAGCGCCGGGCCGGTCAGGCGTGTCCACAGCACGACTCGGTCGGTGCGCGGGCTGCCTGAGGCGATGCCCAGCTCGAAGCGGGGCTCATCCGCGCGGCCCACCTGGCTGACGATGGCCGGTGCACAGCCACCGAGCAAACCCGGCGCGGCCAGCAGCGCGGCGGTACCACCGAGCCAATCGCGCCGGGTCCAGCTGTTGCGGGGACGAGAACAAAGGGTTGCAGGGGTGTCTTGCTGATCAGCAACCACGGCGGTGAAGCGAGTCGGCGTTGGCATGTGGGCAATGTAGCGGTAGCGTTTGGCAACGAGAGCGGCGACCATTGTGAATCTCGTCTGCGAGCCTTCAGCATGAACACACCCCTGCCTCCCTCGACCCAGCCGCTCAGCGCCGATCTGCTGGTGATCGGCGGCGGCATCAACGGCGCCGGCATCGCGCGTGATGCAGCCGGGCGCGGCCTGTCGGTGCTGCTGTGCGAGCAAGGCGATCTCGGCGAAGGCACCTCGTCGCGCAGCAGCAAGCTGATCCACGGCGGCCTGCGTTATCTGGAGCACGGCGAGTTCCGACTGGTCCGCGAAGCCCTGATCGAGCGCGAAGTGCTGCTGGCCAACGCGCCGCACCTGATCCGGCCGATGCGCTTCGTGATGCCGCAAGACGCCCGGCTGCGCTCGGCCCGGCTGGTGCGCCTCGGCTTGTGGCTCTACGACCACCTGGGCGGACGCGAGCGCCTGCCCGGCACGCGCCGCATCGATCTGCGCCAGGCGCCGGAAGGGCAGCCGCTCAAGGACGTTTATGAGCAGGCGTTTGAATACTCCGACTGCTGGGTCGATGACGCCCGCCTGGTGCTGCTGAACGCGCTCGACGCCCAGGCGCGCGGCGCCACCATCCTGACCCGCACCGCTTTTGTCGGCGCCAGCCACACGGCCGGGCGCTGGCAGGCGCAGCTGCGTGACGCAACCAGCGGCGCGCTACGCCACGTCACGGCACGAGCGCTGGTGAACGCCGCCGGGCCGTGGGTCGAGCAGGTGCTGCAGGGGCTGCCGCAGCTGCCGCAACCGCTGTCGCTGCGGCTGGTGAAGGGCAGCCACATCGTGGTGCCGAAGTTCTGGGCCGGCCCGCAGGCCTATCTGCTGCAGCACACCGACCGGCGCGTCGTCTTCATGACACCGTACGAAGGCGCGTACGCGCTGATCGGCACCACCGAGATGCCTTACGAGGGCGATGCGGCGGCGGCGCAGATCAGCGAAGCCGAGATCGGCTACCTCTGCGAGGTGGTGAATCGCTACCTCAGGCAACCGATCCAGCCGTCCGACGTGGTCCACGCCTTTGCCGGTGTGCGCCCGCTCTACGACGACCATCGCGACAACCCCTCGGCCGTGACGCGCGACTATTTCTTTGCGCTGAGCGGCTCAAGTACGGGCGAGCCGCCGCCGCTGCTGTCGATCTACGGCGGCAAGATCACCACCTTCCGCCAGTTGGCCGAACACGCGCTGCAAAAACTGGCGCCGTTCTTGCCGCCGATGCGCGCCGCGTGGACCGCTGTGGCAGCGCTGCCGGGCGGGGATCTGCCCGGCGGTGACTTCGATGCCGCCTTGCAAGCCTGGTGCCACGAGCAGCCCTGGATGCCACCGGCGATGGCCGAGCGCTGGCTGCACAACTACGGCACGCGGGCCCGCTTGGTGCTCGGCGAGGCACGCAGCCTGACCGAGCTGGGCCGCGATTTCGGCGGCACGCTGACCGAGCGTGAGGTGACTTATCTGCGCCAGCATGAATGGGCGCAAAGCGCCGAGGACATCCTGTGGCGGCGCAGCAAGTGCGGCTTGCACATGAGCGCGGCGCAACGCCAGCAGCTGGCAGATTGGCTGGGTGAGCCGCTCAGCCCGCCGCGCTGACGCCGGGCCGGCTCGCCATCGCCTCGCCGAGCCGGATCGCCCGGGTCGCGCTCCAGTCCGGGTTGAACTGCAGCTCGCTGGCCGGGAACAGCATCACCACGGTCGAGCCGAGCAGGAAGCGGCCCATCTCGGCGCCTTGTTTGAGCACGATGTTCTGGTCGTCATAACGCCACTCGCGCACCTCCTGGCTGCGCGGCGGGTTGACGACGTCATGCCAGACGGTGGCCATGCTGCCGACGATGGTGGCGCCGACCAGCGTCAGCACGAAGGGTCCGCGCGGGCCGTCGAATTCGCAGACCACCCGCTCGTTGCGGGCAAACAGGCCCGGCACGCCGCGTGCGGTGGTCGGGTTGACCGAAAACAGCTCGCCCGGCACATAGATCATGCGGCGCAGGCGACCGTCGCACGGCATGTGGATGCGGTGGTAGTCGCGCGGGCTCAGGTAGAGCGTGGCGAAGTGGCCGTTCTCGAACTGCGCCGCCAGCTTGGCATCGCCACCGACCAGCGCGGTGGTCGAGTACTTGTGGCCCTTGGCCTGGAAGATCTGGTCGTGTTCGATGCGGCCGAACTGGCTGATCGCGCCGTCCACCGGGCAGATCAGCTCAGCCTTGGCGAGCGGGCGCGCCCCGGGCTTGAGCGCGCGGGTGAAGAACTCGTTGAAGGTGGCGTAGCTGGCGATGTCCGGATTGGCCGCCTCGGTCATGTTGACCTGATAGCGGCGCACGAACCAGCGGATCAGCTTGGTGGTCGAGGGCCCGCCAGCGGCCGACGCCACCCGACCGGCGAAGCTCGTCAGCGCCTGCTTGGGCAAGAGGTATTGGGGCAGCACGGCAAGACGATCAGACACAGGCAGGCACCGGTAGTGGCAAGAGCAGGCGCAAGTGTATCGAGCGCGCCTCGCAGGAACAGTTTTCAGCGTTGTTTTGAAAAAGCGTCAATTCAATGGTACAGTCGCGGCCGGTTCAGACGAACCACACACCTAGCCCAGGTGGCGGAATTGGTAGACGCACTAGTTTCAGGTACTAGCGGGTAACTCCGTGGAGGTTCGAGTCCTCTCCTGGGCACCAGATTCAAAGGCCAGCACCCGAAAGTGCTGGCCTTTAGTCTTTCTGGACGCCATCGTGCTCGATCATGGTGCGAGCGTGCACTAATCGGCTTGTGCGGTGCAGCACTCTTGCTTAGGCTCTCCAGCTCCCGGCACGACCGCCTCGTGCCCAGTGACCGCCCCTGCTGGAGAGCACCATCGCCACCCCCGCCCATCCCTCGATCCGCTTGATCGCGCGCAGCGCCGTCATGCTGGCAGCCGCCTGCGCGCTCGGCCTGACCCTGGCCTTCGAGTTCGGCTCGGAATCGACCTGGTGGATCGAGCTGCTGCGCTATGCGCCGTTCCTGGCTTATCTGCTGCCGGCTTTCGTCGTGCTCGGCCTGACGCTGTGGCTCGGTTGGACCTGGCGGGTGATGGCGGTCGGCGCCATCGGCTTGATGATGACGCAGGTGATGGGGTTGTCGCTCGGCCTGGGCAAGGCAGCCGAGATCCCTGAAGCCGCAGCGACCGCGCCAGCGGATCCCGCTTCCGTGCGGATGATGACCTACAACATCAAGTCGTACCGTGCCGCCTCGCGGCGCGACGGCTTTGACCAAATCGCCGAGGAAATCGGCAGCCACGACCCCGACATCATCGTCATGCAGGACGCGCATGAGCTCGTCAACAGCGGGCTGCCCCAGGAGATGCTGGCGGTGCTGCCGCACCGCCAGCTCTATTCGAATGGCCAGTATGTGGTGGCGAGCCGCTATCCGCTGCGCGACTGCAAGCCCGGCGACATCGCCTTTGGCAGCGGCAAGCAGACCTATGTGCGCTGCACCGTGACGGTGGCCGGCAACCCGGTCGATCTGTTCGTGGCCCACTTCATCACGCCGCGCGAGGGGCTCAACGCGGCACGGCACGAGCAAATCGGCGGTATGGACGATTGGCAGCAGAACTTTGCCAGCCGCCTGACGCAGGCGCACAAGCTGGAAACCGACTTGATCAAGCGTGATCGGCACCGACCCGTCATCGTGGCGGGCGACCTGAATGCCGCCGAGCATTCACCGGTGGTGCAAAACCTGTTGGCCACCGGCCTGCGTGATGCGTTTTCGACCGCTGGGCTGGGCTATGGCTACACCGTCGGCCACGCGCTGAAACCGGGCCTGAGTTTCTTGCGCATCGACCACATCCTGGTCAGCCCGGAAATCGGTGTGCGCCGCTGCATCACTGGCTGGCGTGGCGCTTCTGAACACCGTCCGGTGATCGCCGATCTGGTGCTACCCGCCAAAATGGGCTCGAAGTAACTCTCGGCCGTTGACGGGATCAGTTGACCTGCGGGGCCGTCAGCTTGACCGATCCGGCCAGAACGGTCCACTGCACCCAGCACACCGAACCTGTCGCGGCGCTGCACGGCAGGGCCGGCGCCGGCACCAGCGGTCCACCACCATACATCTGCAAGATCGGGGTCTTGAGGCCTGAGCAGCTCTTGCCCGTCAGCGGCATGCTGCAGGTCTGCATCTGGCCAATGGTGCCCGGGCCAGGAAGGCCGAGCACCTGCTGGCTGTAGCTCAGCACCTGACCGGTGGTCCAGGTGCAGGTGTAGGTGGTGCCCGCCGACATCGCCAACTGGGTGGTGTTGTTCGGGCCAGCGACAGCGCGGGCCGTGCCCTGGCACTGTGCCGGGGCCGCATGGGCCGACGTCAGCAAGAGGGTACTGAGGAAGAATCCGATGGCGTATTTCATGGTGGGAGCCCTGTAAGTTGTGTCATTGGCGCTGAACTGGGCTCAAATATTGCAGAAAATCGTGCGCTAACGCACACAATTTTCTGAATGCAAATTCACCAACGTCTCGAAGGTGTTAGCGGCGAATCACCTACTTACACCGACTCAGCAATCCACACCAAACCGCGCACACTCCCTCACTCACTCTTTACGCTGACGTAATTGCCACGCCAGCAGCTCACCCACAAACCCGCGCCGGAACGCCACGACGCAGACCACGAAGATCACGCCGATGATCACCGTGACCCACGAGCCGACCCGATCCGCCAGGAAATTCTGCAGTCCGATGATCGTGAAGGCGCCCAACACCGGGCCGGCAAAGGTGCCCAGGCCGCCCAGCAGCGTCATCAGCACCACCTCACCGGACAGCGACCAGTGCGCGTCGGACAACGTCGCAAAGCCGAGCACCAGCGTCTTGAGCGCGCCGGCCAGCCCTGCCAGCGCGGTGCTCAGCACGAAGGCGAGCAGCTTGTAGCGATCGACGTCGTAGCCCAGCGAGATGGCGCGCGGCTCGTTCTCGCGGATCGCCTTGAGCACCTGGCCGTAGGGCGAATGCACGACACGGCTGATGAACAGGAACACCGCCACGAACACCGCCAGCACGACGAAATACATCGCCGTGTCGTTGGCCAGCGGCAGCAAGCCGAACAGCTGGCCGCGCGGCACACCCTGCAACCCGTCTTCACCGCCGGTGAAGGACGCCTGCAGAAACACGAAATACACCATCTGCGCCATCGCCAGCGTGACCATCGCGAAGTAGATGCCCTGGCGGCGGATCGCGATCAGCCCGACCACCAGCCCGACCAGCGCTGCGATCAGCGTGCCCGCCAGCACACCGAGCTCCGGCGACCAGCCGGCGCTGCGCACCAGCCAGCCGGTCGCGTAGGCGCCAGTGGCCAGATAGGCGGCATGGCCGAACGACAGCAGCCCGGTGTAGCCCAGCAGCAGGTTGAAGGCGCAGGCGAAGATCGCGAAACACAGCGCGTTCATCACGAAGATCGGGTAGACGCCCACAAAGGGCGCGGCCATCAGGAGCAGCAAGCCGACGCCCCAGGCCAGATGCGCACGGCGCTCGCGGTTCATCACTTCTCCTTGCCGAACAGGCCGGCCGGCCGAATCATCAGCACGATCGCCATGATCACGAACACGACGATGCTGGAAGCCTCGGGGTAGAACACCTTGGTCAGCCCCTCGATCAGGCCGAGCGCCAGCCCGGTGATGATGGCGCCCAGGATCGAGCCCATGCCGCCGATCACCACCACCGCGAAGACGACGATGATCAGGTTGCTGCCCATCAACGGCGTGATCTGGATCACCGGTGCAGCCAGCACACCCGCCACCGCCGCCAGGCCGGCACCGGCGCCGTAGGTCAGCATCACCATCAGCGGCACGTTGATGCCGAAGGCCTGCACCAGCGCCGGGTTCTCGGTGCCGGCGCGCAGGTAGGCGCCGAGCCGGGTGCGCTCGATCACGAACCAGGTGCCGAAGCAGACCAGCAGCGAGGCCACCACCACCCAGGCGCGGTAGTTCGGCAGGATCATGAAGCCGAGGTTGGTGGCGCCCTGCAGCAGCTCCGGCACCGGGTACTGCTGACCCGACACGCCGAAGCGGTCACGGAACAAGCCTTCGGCGATCAGCGCCAGCCCGAAGGTCAGCAGCAGGCCGTAGATCGGGTCGATCTTGTAGAGCCGCTTGAGCAGCGTGCGCTCGATCAGCACGCCCAACGCGCCCACCACCAGCGGCGCCAGCAGCAACGCGCACCAGTAGTTCAGGCCCCAATACTCCAGGCTGCCCCACGCCACGTAGGCGCCGATCATGTACAGCGCGCCATGGGCGAAGTTGACGATCCCCAGCAACCCGAAGATCACCGCCAGCCCGAGACTGAGCATGGCGTAGAACGAGCCGTTCACCAGGCCGAGCATCAGCTGGCCCAGGAACGCCTGCAGAGGAATGCCGAAGATCTCCATCACTTCATTTCCAGAGCGCGCACTTGGTGTCGGCCTTGGCGGTCCAGGCGGCTTCGCCCTTGATGGTCTCGACGACGTTGTAGTAGTCCCAGGGTTCGGTGCTCTTGTCCGGCGCCTTGACCTGCATCAGGTACATGTCGTGCACCATGCGGCCGTCGTCGCGGATGAAGCCGCCCTTGGCGAAGACGTCATTGATCTTGGTCTTGCGCATCTGCGCCAGCACCTTGTCGGCGTCATCGCTGCCGGTGGCCTTGACGGCGGCCAGGTACTGCGTGGTGGCCGAGTAGTCACCTGCCTGCAGCGACGACGGCATGCGCTTCATCTTCTCGAAGAAGCGCCGACTCCAGGCGCGCGTCTCGGCGCTCTGGTTCCAGTACCAGCTGTCGGTCAGGTACATGCCCTGGGTGGTTTTCAGCCCCAGCGAGTGGATGTCGTTGATGAACACCAGCAGCCCGGCCAGCTTCATCGTCTTGGTGACGCCGAACTCGTTGGCGGCCTTGATCGAGTTGACCGTGTCGCCGCCCGCATTGGCCAGACCCAGGATCTGCGCCTTGCTGCTCTGCGCCTGCAGCAGGAAGGACGAGAAGTCGCTCGCATTCAGTGGATGCTTGACCGAACCGACGACGCTGCCGCCCGCCGCCGTGATGACGTTCGAGGTGTCGTTCTGCAGCGCGGCACCAAAGGCGTAGTCGGCGGTCAGGAAGTACCAGCTCTTGCCGCCGGCCTTGACCACCGCACCGCCGGTGCCCTTGGCCAGCGCCACCGTGTCGTAAGCCCAGTGCACCGTGTACGGCGTGCACTGCGCGCCGGTCAGCGCCGAGCTGGCCGCGCCCACCACCAGGAAGGGCTTTTTCTTCTCGGCCGCCACCTTGGCCATCGCCAGGCTGGTGCCGGAGTTGGTGCCGCCGATCAGCATGTCCAGGCCCTGGGTGTCGAACCACTCGCGCGCCTTGCCGGCCGCCACGTCGGCCTTGTTCTGGTGGTCGGCGAACAGCAGCTCGATCTTCTTGCCGTTGATGCTGCCGCCCGCGTCGGCGATCGCCATTCGGATCGCTTCGACACCGCCTTGGCCGTCGATGTCGGCGTAGACGCTCGACATGTCGGTGATGATGCCGATCTTGATCACGTCGCCCGAGATCTCGGCCTGGGCGGTGGTGCTGCCGAACAGCGCGGCCAGGGCCAGCGTGCAGGCTGAGGCGAGTTTTTTGAGTTTCATGAGCGTCTCCGGACAGAGTGGGTGAACGGTTAAGCGTGGGGCGGCGCGCTAGACGCCGAGGTACTCGTGCAGGTGTTCGATGCGCGACGGCAGTTCGGCCTGGCTGAACTGCTGGATCACCTGGCCGTGCTCCATGACCAGGAAGCGGTCGGCCAGCGGCGCGGCAAAGCGGAAGTTCTGCTCGACCATCACGATGGTGTAGCCCTGGCGGCGCAGCGCCAGCACCATCTCGGCGAGCTTTTGCACGATCACCGGCGCCAGACCTTCCGAGATCTCGTCGAGCAAGAGCAGCTTGGCGCCGGTGCGCAGGATGCGCGCCACCGCCAGCATCTGCTGCTCGCCGCCCGACAGGCGCGTGCCCTGACTGTGGGCGCGCTCCTTCAAGTTCGGGAACATGCTGTAGATCTGCTCGACTGCCATGCCGCCCGGCGCCAGCACCGGCGGCAGCAGCAGGTTCTCCTCGGCCGACAGGCTGGAGAAGATGCCGCGCTCTTCCGGGCAGTAGCCGATGCCGAGCCGGGCGATGCGGTGCGTCGCCAGGGCGATCACCTCGGTGCCGCGCACCTTCACCGAGCCCTGGCGGCTGCCGGTCAGGCCCATGATGGCGCGCAGCGTGCTGGTGCGCCCGGCGCCGTTGCGGCCCAGCAGCGTCACCACTTCGCCTTCATCGACGTGGAAGTCCACGCCGTGCAGCACGTGCGATTCGCCATACCAGGCGTGCAGCCCGGTGACTTCAAGGAAGCGGGTCGCCATCAGTGCGCCCCTTTCAGTTCGGCGGCGCTGCTGCCCATGTAGGCCTCGATCACGGCCGGGTTTTTCGAGACCTGCGCGTACGGCCCTTCGGCCAGCGTGGCGCCGCGCTGCAGCACCGTGATGGTGTCGGCGATGCTCGACACCACGCTCATGTTGTGCTCGACCATCAGGATGGTGCGGTCGGTCGAGACCTTCTTGATCAGCTGGCGAATCCGGTCGACGTCTTCCAGGCCCATGCCCTGGGTCGGCTCGTCAAGCAGCATCAGCTGCGGGTCCATCGCCAGCGTGGTGGCAATCTCCAGCGCGCGCTTGCGGCCATAGCTCAGGTTGACGGCGGCGCTGCTGGCGTAGGCAGCCAGATCGACCGACTCCAGCAGCTCCCGAGCCCGGTCGTCGAGCTGTTGCAGCGAACGCTCGGAGCGCCAGAAGTGGAACGAGCTGCCGAGCTTGCGCTGCAGCGCCACGCGCACGTTTTCCAGCACCGTGAGATGCGGAAACACCGCCGAGATCTGGAACGAGCGGATCACGCCGCGCCGGGCGATGCGCGCCGGCGACTCGGGCGTGATGTCCTGGCCGTCGAAGACGATGCGGCCGCTGCTGGGCGTCAGGAACTTGGTCAGCAGGTTGAAGCAGGTGGTCTTGCCGGCGCCGTTCGGGCCGATCAGGGCGTGGATGTGGCCACGCCGCACACGCAGATTGACCTTGCTGACCGCCACGAAGCCCTTGAACTCTTTCGTCAGATCCTGCGTTTCGAGGATGAAATCGGCGCTACTGCTCATGTCGTTTCCGTCCTGGCCTCCCGATCGCTGCGTCGACCTGCGCGCCGCTGGTGTCACCACCTGGCGCTGCCAGTCGAGCTTGTCGGCGCTGAGCCCCGCGCCTTGTCATTCAGTCTATGTCGCGGGCGCGGCGGCCGGACCGCTGGCAGCGGTGGTTCCCGGGTAAGTGCGGATGGGGATGACCCGAAGAGCGTGCCAAGTAACAACGCCCGGCACATGGCCGGGCGTTGCAGAGGGGCCAGATCAGCTGACCCGGGCAGTTAGCGCAGCGGAATCATTCCACCGTCACGCTCTTGGCCAGATTGCGCGGCTTGTCCACATCGGTGCCGCGTGCGCAGGCGGTGTGATAGGCCAGCAGCTGCAGCGGCACGACGTGCAGGAGCGGGCTCAGGGCACCGTAGTGCTCCGGCATGCGGATCACGTGCAGGCCGGGTGCGCTCTCGATGCGGCTGTCGCCATCGGCGAACACGTAGAGCTGGCCGCCACGCGCGCGCACTTCCTGCAGGTTGCTCTTGAGCTTTTCGAGCAGCGCGTCGTTCGGCGCGATCGTCACCACCGGCATCGCGCTGGTGACCAGCGCCAGCGGGCCGTGCTTGAGTTCACCGGCCGGATAGGCCTCGGCGTGGATGTAGCTGATTTCCTTCAGCTTCAAGGCGCCTTCCAGCGCGATCGGGTAATGCATGCCGCGCCCGAGGAACAGGGCGTTTTCCTTGCTGGCGAAGTCTTCCGCCCAGGCCATCACCTGCGGCTCCAGCGCCAGCACGGCTTGCAGCGCCACCGGCAGATGGCGCATCGCCTTCAGGTGCTCGGCTTCGTCGGCTTCGCTGAGGTTGCCGCGCGTCTTGGCCAGCGTCAGCGTGAGCAGGAACAGGCCGGCCAGCTGAGTGGTGAAAGCCTTGGTCGAGGCCACGCCGATCTCGGCGCCGGCGCGCGTCACGTAGGCCAGCTTGCACTCGCGCACCATCGCGCTGGTCGAGACGTTGCAGATCGTCAGCGTCTGCTGCATGCCCAGGCTGCGCGCATGCTTGAGCGCGGCCAGCGTGTCGGCGGTCTCGCCGCTCTGGCTGATGGTGACGATCAGCGTGCGCGGATCGGGCACGCTGTCGCGGTAGCGGTATTCGCTGGCGATCTCGACTTGCGTCGGGATCTTGGCGATCGATTCCAGCCAGTACTTGGCGGTGCAGCCCGAGTAGTAGCTGGTGCCGCAGGCCAGGATCAGCACACGGTCGATCTGGCTGAACACCTCGGCGGCGCCCTCGCCGAACAGCGCCGGGGTGATGGCCTGCACGCCTTCGAGCGTGTCGCCGATGGCGCGCGGCTGCTCGAAGATTTCCTTCTGCATGTAGTGGCGATACGGGCCCAGCTCGGCCGCGCCGCTGTGCGCCTGCACGGTCTTGACCGGGCGCTCGACGCGCACGAAGCTGCCGTCGGCGTTGCGGCCGGTGATCCAGTACTTGCCCTGCTGCAGATCGACCACGTCACCCTCTTCGAGGTAGACGATCTGATCCGTCACGCCGGCCAGCGCCATTGCGTCCGAGGCCAGGAAGTTCTCGCCCTGACCGGCGCCGAGCACCAGCGGCGAGCCTTGGCGTGCGCCGATGACACGCTGCGGCTCGTCGCGGCAGAACACGGCGATGGCAAAGGCGCCCTTCAGACGCGGCACCGCCTGCAGCACCGCTTCATACAGATCGTGCTGGTAGAGCGAGTCGATCAGATGGGCAATGACTTCGGTGTCGGTCTGGCTGTCGAACTGGTAGCCACGCGCCTGCAACTCGGCGCGCAGCTCTTCGTGGTTTTCGATGATGCCGTTGTGCACCAGCGCGATGCGGCCGGCGCGCGCGCTGGTCGCTTCGGCGCCGGGGCCGTGGCTGAAGTGCGGGTGGGCGTTGTGCACCGCCGGCGCGCCGTGGGTGGCCCAGCGGGTGTGAGCGATGCCGATCAGGCCTTCCACGCCTTCGGTGGCGACCTGCACATCGAGCTCCGAAACACGTGAGGTGCTGCGCGCCCGGCGCAGCTCGCCACCCTGGTGCACCGCCACGCCGCAGGAGTCATAGCCACGGTATTCAAGCCGCTGCAGACCCTGCAGCAGGATCGGGACGATGTTGCGTTGACTGACTGCGCCGACGATGCCACACATGGAGAAGCCCTTGCGAAGATTGAAAGTAGCCGCATGGTACGCACGAGTTGCTGCAATGAAATGTCTACAAAACGTATCTTGTGAAATTTTTGGCCAACAAATTTCTTCAAAGAAACATTCGATCCATATAAACTTTATTATGAATTTTTATTTCACCAGCCATGTCGAACTCACTGCCTCTGGATGCGATTGACCTGAAGCTGCTGGCCGAGTTGCAGCGCGACGCCGCCCGCTCCAATCAGGAGCTGGCCGACACGGTGCATGTGTCGCCCGCCACCAGTCTGCGCCGAGTGCGCCGGCTGATGGATGCTGGCGTGATCGAGCGCACGGTGGCAGTGCTGTCGCCCGAAGCACTCGGGCATGGCCTGACGGCGATCGTCGAGATCACGCTGGACCAGCAAGCCGCCGAACGGCTGGCCGCCTTCGAGGCGCGCGCCGCTGCGGACGACAGCGTGCAGCAGTGCTACCGCACCAATGGCGGCCCTGACTTCGTGCTGATCGCGCAGGTGGCCGACATGCCGGCCTACCAGGCGCTGGCACAGCGCCTGTTCAACAACGACAACAACGTGCGCACGGTGCGCTGCTTTTTCAGCGTGCATCGGGCCAAGGCGCATCTGCGCATCGCCTTGCCTCCGGCCGATCCGGCCTGAGGCCAGCGTGGCCTGGCGCTCAGTGCCGCCAAGCCGTCCAGAGCAGCCAGAGCGCGACGCCGATCAGACCGGCGCCCAGCCATGGCGGCGGCAAACAGCGCCGCCAACCCAGGCGCCGCTGCTGCGCCGCCAATACCGCCCGCTCACGCGCCAGATAGCGGTCATAGACTGCGCGGCGCAACGGATCGGACAGCACCGCCGCCGCCAGCTGCCGCTCCGCTGGCACCTGCAGCGCCAGCGCCGCCACGGCTTGACGCACCGCATCCAGCGACGCGTCTTCGGCCAAGCCGAGCTGCTCGTAGTGGGTCGGATGCAGCGGCAGCACCGTCACCCGGGGCTGCACTGTCGGCCGGGCCAAAGTGCTCACTCAGCCGCCCGTCTTGCCGGATTTCTTGGCCACGACCTTCTGCGGTCGCGCCCAGCCCTCGATGCCGGTCTGGCGGCCACGCGCCACGCTGAGATGGCCTGGCGCGACATTCTTCGTGATGGTCGAGCCACCGCCGATGGTGGCACCCGCGCCGATCGTCACCGGTGCCACCAGCACGCAGTTGGAGCCGATGTGCACGTCGGCCTCAATGGTGGTGCGGTGCTTGTTGGCACCGTCGTAGTTGGCGGTGATGCTGCCGGCGCCATAGTTGACGCGCTCGCCCACCACCGCATCGCCAAGATAGGCCAGATGGTTGGCCTTGGCGCCCTTCGCCATGGTCGAGTTCTTGACCTCGACGAAGTTGCCGATGTGCACCTCGGCGCCCAGCCTGGCGCCCGGACGCAGCCGCGCGAACGGGCCGATCAGCGCGCCTTCGCCGACCTCGACGCCGAGCGCTTCGCCGTCGATGTGGGTGAACGGGTGGATCACCGCACCAGCCGCGATCTTGGCGTTGCGGATCACGCAGTTGGCACCGATGCTGACGTCGTCACCCAGCTCGACGCTGCCTTCAAACACGCAGTTGACGTCGATGGCGACATCGCGGCCACAGCTCAGGCGGCCGCGCAGGTCGAAGCGCGCCGGGTCGAGCAGCCGCACGCCGGCTTCCATCAGCACCTCGGCCTGCTGGGCCTGGAAGCGGCGCTCCAGTTGCGCGAGCTGCAGCGGGCTGTTGACGCCCAGCACCTCGGTCTCGCTCGACGCCTTGGTCGCAACCACCGCGACGCCGTCGGCCACGGCCATCGCGACGATGTCGGTCAGGTAGTACTCCTTCTGGGCGTTGTCGTTCTTCAGGTTGGCGAGCCAACGCTTCAGCGCGGCGGTCGGCACCGCCATCATGCCGGTGTAGCCCTCGCGAATCTGGCGCTGCTCCGGCGTGGCGTCCTTGTGCTCGACGATGGCTTGCACCGCCTCACCGTTGCGCACGATGCGGCCGTAGCCGCTCGGGTCAAGCAGATCGACCGTCAGCAGCGCGAGCTTTTCCCCGCCGCAGGCGGCAGCCAGCGCGCGGGCGGTTTCAGCGCGCACCAGCGGCACGTCGCCGTTCAGGATCAGCGTGGTGCCGCTGTCACCGAGCACCGGCACCGCCTGCTGCACGGCATGGCCGGTGCCGAGCTGCGGCTCCTGGCGCACGAAGGCCAGCGGCGCTTCGGGCAGGTTGGCACGCATCGTCGTCTCGACCAGCTCGGCGCCGTGGCCGGTGATGGTGATCAAGCGGTGTGCCCCCAGCGCAGCGCCCATTTCCAGGACGTGCTGCAATAAGGGTCGCCCCGCCAACGCATGCAGCACCTTGGGCCGAGCAGACTTCATCCGGGTGCCCTTGCCGGCAGCCATGATCACAATGTCGAGCACCATGCGCATTCCCTCTTTCTGGCAAATATGGAGACTGGGCATTATCGGCAGCCACCGGCCGATCCGGCGTCTGCAACGGTGTCTGAGCGTGACAGGCGTCAGCCTTCTGGCGTCGGTGATCCTGATCGGCTGCAGCAGTGTGCGCCTGGGCTACAGCAACGGCACCACGCTGGCCTACTGGTGGCTGGATCGTTACGTCGATTTCAACCGCGAGCAGTCGCCCAAGGTGCGCGCCGCCATGGATCAATGGTTTGTCTGGCACCGCAGCCAGCGGCTGGCGCAGGATCTGGCCTTGCTGGAGCGCGCGCAGCGCGAGGTCCGCAGCGACATCACCCCCGCGCAGATCTGCGCTTGGTGGTCGGTCGGGCTGCAGTGGACCGACCGGGCGCTGCTGCAGCTCGTCCCCGCCGTGGCCGAGATCGCCCCGACGCTGACGCCGCAGCAACTCGCGCATCTCGAAGACCATTTCAACCGCAAGAACCGCGACTGGTCGCACGAGCACCTGCAGCCCGATCGCCAGGACCGGCTCGACGCCGAGCTGGGCCGGGTCAGCGACAACGCCGAGAAACTCTATGGCCGGCTCAACCGCAGTCAGACCCACTGGCTCGAAACCGAACTGACGCACTCGGTCTGGGATCCGGAGCTGGCGCTGGCGCAGCACAAGGCGCATCAGCAAGACACGCTGCAACTGCTGCGGCAGCTCGGGCAGCCGGGCGTGGTGGCCGAGCCACTGGTGCGCGGCTGGCTGACCCGCCAGCTGGCGCCGACCGACGCAGTGGCGCAGCGCAGCCATGCCGCTTTTGTGGCGGAGCGCTGTCAGCTCAGCGCCGAGCTGCACAACCGCACCACGCCCGAGCAGCGCCGCCATGCGGTCGAGACGCTGGCCGGCTGGCAGCAAGATCTGCGCGGGTTTCTGGCCCCGGGTGCGCAGCAGAGCACCGGCATTGAGGCCAGCCTCGGCACCACCTTGCCGCTGATCAGTGCGGCGAGCTCGGCGCAGGCGCCAGCGGCACCGTGACTTCGCGCGTGCCGCCGGGCAAGGCCGGGAAGCCATCCAGCGCGGCGGCAAACAAGGCCCGCAGCACGGCCGGCGTGCCACGCAACTCGGTGCGGGCACGACCTTCGTAAAGCACCTCGTGGCTGCGGCGGTCGATCAGCAGCAGCGCCACTTCCTGCACATCGCGCGGCGGGCTGCTGGTCCAGCCAAAACCCAGGTCGAATCCGGTCGAGTGGTGGCGGCCCGAGCCCCACCAGCCGGTCAGACCCCAGGTACTGCGGCGGCCGAACCAGCCGGCATCGAGCCACGGATCGACGACGCGGTAACCGCGCACCCCGACCTGCACCAGCAACGTCGCCTCGGCGCGAGCCGAGGCAGTTGGCACCGCCGACGCCGCGTCAGGCGCTGGCGCCGCCGCAACAGGCTCGCGCACAAAACCCAGCGCCGCCAGCGCTTCGGCGGCAGCGGTCTCGACCGTGTCCTGCGCCGGTCCGGCTTGCTGCTGCGACGGCAGGCGTTCGAACTGATACGGCCCCGGCGCGCGCTCGGCAGGCCAGCCACCGAAGCCCATCACGTCGGCCTGCACCTGCTGCAGCGACGCGCAACCGCCAAGCCCGAGCGCCACAGTGCCGATCAGCACCGCTGCCAGCAGGCCGCGACGCCACGGGCGGCGAGAAAGGGAAAACAAGCTCGTCATGCAGAGAACTCCGGTCGATCAGCGCCTGGCGCCACGTTCCAGCTTGAAGCTCAACGGGCCGGCGGCTCGGCCCAGAAGGTGATCGGTGCCACCGCCTCGGCGCTCGGGGCGGCGGGCGTGGCGCAGCTGCCATCATCGTCCTCGTCGAAGGCCTTGTCGCCTTGCGGATCAGCCAACCCGGTGGGCTGGATGGTCTGGAACGGGAACAGCTTGCGGTCCATCAGGTGCGAGGGCACCACATGCGAAAACGCCCGGTGCATGTTGTCGATGCGGCCCGGGTGTTTCTTGTCCCACTCGCGCAGCATGTTCTTGATCTGCACGCGCTGCAGGTTCTCCTGGCTGCCGCACAGGCTGCACGGGATGATCGGGAACTCGCGGTGCACGCTCCAGCGCTCCAGATCGGTCTCGGCCACGTAGGCGAGCGGGCGGATCACGGTGTGCTTGCCGTTGTCGCTGACCAGCTTGGGCGGCATGCCTTTCAAGCGGCCCTGGAAGAACATGTTCAGGAAGACGGTGCCCAGGAAATCATCGCGGTGATGGCCGAGCGCGATCTTGGTGGCACCCAGCTCGCTGGCCACCCGGTACAGGATGCCGCGCCGTAAGCGCGAGCACAGGCTGCACATCGTGTCGCCTTCCGGGATGACGCGCTTGACGATCGAGTAGGTGTCCTGGTTCTCGATGTGGAACTCGACGCCAAGGCTTTTCAGGTAGGCCGGCAGCACATCGGCCGGGAAACCGGGCTGCTTCTGGTCCAGGTTGACGGCGACGATCGAGAACTTGATCGGCGCGCGCTGCTGCAGGTTCAGCAGGATGTCGAGCAGGCTGTAGCTGTCCTTGCCGCCCGACAGGCAGACCATGACGCGGTCACCGTCCTCGATCATGTTGTAGTCGGTGATGGCCTGGCCGACCTGACGGTGCAGACGCTTCGAGAGCTTGTTGGCTTCAAAGGCGGCGCGCTTGTCAGCCTCACTCGGCTGCGAGGTGGCGGGGATCGGTGCGGAAGAAAGAGCGGTGGTCATGGCGGGCTGGAACGCTGAAAGTACAGCCGGCTATTGTCCGGCCTCGCACCGGTAGGCGCTGGCGCGTTGGTACCTCACCACTGCCCGGTTTCGACCCGGATCGCCACTTCGCAGTCGTCGAAGATCTCCAGCTTGGCGATCTTCACGCGCACGCCGAGCACGCCGGGCAGTTTCATCAGCCGCGCCGCGAGCTTGCCGATCAGGCTTTCCAGCAGGTTGACGTGCTGGGCGGTGCACTCCTCGATGATGATCGAGCGCACCCGGCGGTAGTCGAGCACATGCGTCAGGTCGTCGTCACGCGGCCGCAGCGGCTGGGTGCCGAGGTTCAGCTCGGCATCGACCGCGATCGGCTGCGGCGCGGTCTTTTCGTGGTCGAGCACGCCGAGGTTGGCGTCGAAGCGCAGGCCGGTCAGGGTCAGGGTCTGGGTGCCGCGTGTGGTGGACATGGTTGTTTCGTGAGCTTGCGCTCACATCATCGAAAAATCGCGCTCGAAGCGCCGGAGGTGCTGGCCGGCATCGACCAGCACGGTGGTGCCGGTGATCGAGCGGGTTTCCAGCACGAAACGCACGGTGCGGGCCACATCCTCCGGCAGGGAGGCGTGGCCGAGCAGACCGGATTGTCGGTGCAGCAGCTCGAACTTCTCGCCCTGCAGCCATTCGCTGGTCAGCGTCAGGCCCGGCGCGACACCGGCCACACGCACGCGCGGCGCCAGCGCCAGCGCCAGCAAGGTGGTGGCGGATTCGAGCGCGGCTTTCGACAGCGTGTAGCTCAGGAAGTCGGGATTCGGGTTCCAGAGCTTCTGGTCGAGCAGATTGACCAGCACGCCGGTGCGGTCCGCCTGGCTAGCGTCGGCGGCGCTGACCTCGGCCAGATGCTCGGCCAGCGCCTGCGCCAGCACGATCGCTGGCGCGGTGTTGGCACGCAAGTGGCGCTCCAGGCTGGCGTAGCTGAAGCTGCGCGCGTCGTCGAACTCGAAGGTCGAAGCGCTGTGCACCACCGCGTCGAGTCGGCCGAGCGCGGCCAGCACCTTGGGCACCAGCGCCCGACAAGCCGACTCGTCGGCCAGGTCGGCACCGAAAGTGGCGACACGCGCCCCCAGCGCACGCAGATCGGCGGCGGTCGCAGCGGCTGCGGCGGCCGAGTGGCGGTAGTGCACCGCGATGTCAAAACCGTGCCGGGCCAGATCGAGCGCAATCTCGCGGCCGAGCCGTTTGGCCGCGCCGGTGATCAGCACGACCGGGCGTGGCGCGGCCGCGTCGGTGCAGGCGGCTTCGGACATGGACACAGCGCTGGACATGCAGCTCCCTAGAATGGCGCGTGGATACGACTCAACACTTCAGTGTAGCCAGCGCTTGCGGCGACACCCTGGCGGCGCACATCGCCGCCGAGATCCGTGCCGGCGGCGGCTGGCTCGGCTTTGAACGCTACATGGAACTGGCGCTCTACACGCCGGGGCTGGGCTACTACGCGCGGGGCGACCGCCAGTTCGGTGCCTTGCCGGCGTCCGGCAGCGACTTCATCACCGCACCGCAGCTCAGCCCGCTGTTCGGCCGCGCGCTGGCGCGCCAGGTGGCGCAGGCGCTGCAAGCCAGCGGCACGCGCGAGATCTGGGAGTTCGGCGCCGGCTCGGGCGCGCTGGCGGCGCAGCTGCTCGAATCGCTGGGCGAGCAGATCGAGCGCTACACCATCGTCGATCTGTCCAGCACGCTGCGCGAGCGTCAGCGCCAGACGGTGGCCGAGCAGGTGCCGCAACACGCCGCCAAGCTGCACTTTGCCGAGCGGCTGCCCGAGCGCATCGACGGCGTGGTGGTGGCCAACGAGCTGCTCGACGCCATGCCGGTCGTGCTGCTGCACTTCGACGGCGCGCAGTGGTTCGAGCGCGGCGTGACGCTGGCCGATGGCACTGACGCAGCGCCGCGCTTCGTCTGGTCAGATCGCCCGACCGAGCTGCGGCTGCCCGACACCAGCGGCCATCCGGCGGGGCGCGCCTACGTGCCCGGCACCATCACCGAGCTGCCGCGCCAGGCCAGCGGCTTCGTCACCACGCTGGCCGGCGTGCTGCAGCGCGGCGCGGCCTTCTTCATCGACTACGGCTTTCCGGAGCACGAGTTCTATCTGCCGCAGCGCGCGGGCGGCACCTTGATGTGCCACCGCGCGCATCAGGCCGATCCCGATCCGCTCGACGCTGCCGGCGAGAAGGACATCACCGCGCATGTGGACTTCACCGCCGTGGCGCTGGCCGGGCAGGACGCCGGACTCGACGTGCTGGGCTACACCTCGCAGGCGCGTTTCCTGCTGAACTGCGGCCTGGCCGACGATCTGCAAGCGGCCAGCGAGCGCAACGACTTCCGCGCCCTGGCGGCGGCGCAGAAGCTCATCACCGAACACGAGATGGGCGAGCTGTTCAAGGTGATCGGTTTTGCGCCGGCAGCGACGCCGTTCGAGGCGCGCGGTTTCGCCGTGGGTGATCGCAGCCACACGTTGTAGGCCGCCGCCTCGCCCTGAACCCGAAAGCTGCCCGATGCTGCGCTGGATCGTCCTGCTGCTGATCACCCTGGTGGTGTTCGATTCGCTCAAGCCCTGGCTGGCGCGCTTCGGCCTGGGTCGGCTGCCGGGCGACCTGAACTTCCGCTTCCTGGGCCGCGACTGGTCGCTACCGATCGGCACTGCGGTGCTGCTGACGCTGATCGGCGAGGTGATCGCGCATCTGCTGAGCTGACGACACCAGCCAGCGCCGTGCTGTACGGGCGATCAATCGCTCAGTTCGAATCGGTTCCGGGCGAGCTCGGCGGCCAGCCATGCGCCACCAGCGCCTCGGTGCGGGCCTGTTGCACCGCCTGGGCGATGGCCGGGCCACGCGCGCCGTTGGCCTGCGCCGCCACCACCACGGCGGCCTGATCGATCGCCTGCGTCAGTGCGAGCGCCTCGGCCAGCCGATCGCGTTGCGGATAGGGCCGCTCCTCGAAGCTGGCACGGCCGCGCGCATCGCATTCGCAGGCCAGCAACAGCTCGGCAAAACGCTGCGGGCGGCGCCAGGCATCGCAGCGTGCCAGCAGTTGCACACAGCCGCCAGCCTCCAATTCAATGCTGGCATGCACGGCGCCGTGCTCACGGGTGACCAGTTCGGCCAGTTCGCGGCATTCGTTCGGCACCCGCAGGCGCTCGGACATCGGGCCGATCAGCGCCGCACCACGCTCGGCGTGGCCGGTGTGGCGCGGCAGCAGTGCGGCCGGCGTGATGCCCTTGCCCAGATCGTGGCAAAGGCAGGCATAACGCACCGGCAGCGAGGCCTCCAGCCGGGCCGCCATGTCGAGCACCATCATCAGATGCACGCCGACGTCGATCTCCGGGTGCTGGCTCGGTCGCTGCGGCACACCAAACAACCGTGCCACTTCAGGCAGCACCCGCGCCAGCGCACCGCAGTCGAGCAGGATCTGGAACATGCGCGAAGGCTTGGGCTCCATCAGCCCCAGCGCCAGTTCCTGCCAGACCCGCTCCGGCACCAGCGCATTCACTTCGCCGGCCTCGACCATCTGCCGGCACAGCGTGCGGGTCTCGGCGGCGACGCCGAAATCGGTAAAACGCGCTGCAAAGCGTGCCAGCCGCAGGATGCGCACCGGATCTTCGGCAAAAGCCGGACTCACATGGCGCAGCACCCGCGCGCGCAGATCGTGTTCACCGCCCCACGGGTCGATCAGGTGGCCGTCGGCATCCTGCGCGATCGCATTCACCGTCAGGTCGCGCCGCGCCAGATCATCTTCCAGGCTCACGTCCGGCCCGGCATGGAAGACAAAACCGTGGTATCCGGGCGACGTCTTGCGCTCAGTGCGCGCCAGGGCATATTCTTCCCGTGTCACCGGATGTAGAAAAACCGGGAAATCACGCCCGACCGGGGTGTACCCGGCATCCAACATCGCCTGAGGTGTGGCGCCAACCACCACCCAGTCCCGGTCCCCTGCTGCCCGCCCGAGCAAGCGGTCCCGCACCGCACCACCGACCAAAAAAACTTGCATTGCCACAGTGTAGGCGGCTTGCAGGTCGAGGCATGCGAAGCATGCGTGCCGGACTCAGCTGGTGAGCGCCCCCTTGATCCGGGGATTTATGCAATGGCCCGCTGCTGGTTCAATCGAACAAAAGCAGCAAAATTGCATATTTCAAATACACTGAAATTCGGCTGAAAATGATTGTGGCGATGTTTACCGAGGAATCGATGCAATAGGTTGGAACGATGCGATGCATCGTGATTGGATTAGTTCACCGCCGTATAAAAATGATCGACACCTGAGCTAGACACCTCTTTATGCGACACCAGGCGGGCCACAGGCCCGCCTTTTTATTTTTCGCGGTCATCTTCTGATTCCTATCCAAGCATCATGGCGAATCGAAAGATTCGCCTTTTTGTTTGCTCAGACACAACGCTGTGCTCCAGTCATATCCCTCGATTGAGGGGCGCAAACCAGCCCCAGAACCACAGCTTGTGAAAAACAACACAAAATCAATGCTCCACCAGCCAAAGCCCACGACCAGCCCCTCGCTCACGGGATTGGGCAAGACAGCAATAACCGCAAAATAGCATTCAAGACGTGACGTTGGTGATCCGTCAAATCTCTACCTCTCAACCTTGGTCACCGGGGAGTTATTTATGAACCTCAAGTCTCTCATCGCTTTGGCGATTCTCGGTCTGGCTGCTAACTCATTCGCAGGTACTACCATCAACCTCGGCGAATTGAGTTCTGACGCTGACAATCAGACCATGGCATCGAAGACCTTCCAGTCTTCTGGCTCTTACACCTACCAATTCATTATCGGTTCTGGTTTCAATAGTGCCACCGTTGACCTTTTTGAAGTTAACAACAAAGGCACCACATCAATCAGCAACGTTCTTTGGACTGGGACAGGTTTTAGCCTGACCACTGGTGCCCCGAACTCGTACAGCTTTGATGGTCCGCTGTCCGCTGGCAATTATTCGATCAGCTTCAACTACAATGCTGCCGCCAACTCCAAGGGCTCGTTTTCGTTTATCGGTGGTGAATCTGTGACGTCAACGGGTGTGGGTCAAAGCCCATCAATCACTGCCGCCGTTCCGGAACCCGAAACCTACGCCATGATGCTGGCTGGTCTGGGCGCGCTGGGCTTCGTCGGTCGCCGTCGCAAGGCCAAGTAATTCGTTCATCAGTCCAAGAATCGATTTCCTCTCTCGTTGACAGGCGGGCCTCCGGGTCCGCCTTTTTTATTGGCCACGCCGCAATACAGCGGGCATGACGCTCTCCAGCGCCGCCGGCTGGATGCCCAGCCGCTCCAGACCCGGCAGGCGGCCGCTGGCGATATTCGGCACTCGCATCGACGCCAGGTTGTCGACCGACATCAGCGGCTCGCCCGGCAGCAGCCCGAGCAGTACCGCTTGCAGCCGGCCCAGCGCATCCGGCAGCGGCACGATCGGCCGGGGATGGCCGGACCAGGCGCCCGCAGCGCGCACGATCTGGCGCAGGGTCCAGACCTTCGGGCCGGCGCATTCGATGGTCTGGCCGCTGGTGGACGGCTCACTCAGGCAGCGCTGAATGGCTTCAGCCACGTCCTCGACCCAGACCGGCTGGAAGCGTGCCTTGGCGCCCGCCAGCGGCATGCACGGAAACGCCGCCTGCAGGGCCGCGAACAGGTTCAGAAACCGGTCTTCGGCCCCAAAGATGACGCTCGGCCGCAGCACCGTCAGCGCCAGGGCCGCCTGGCGCAGGCGCTCTTCGCCACGCGCCTTGCTGCGCAAGTAGTCGGACGGCGCGCTGTCCGCCACCCCGAGCGGCGCCCCGCCAGCCCCCAGCGGCACGCCCAGCGCGCTGACGTGGATCAGCCGTGGCACGCCAGCACGCTCGCAAGCGCGCGCGATCAGGCCCGGCAGCTGCACATGGACGCGCTCGAACTGCGCGCGCGAGCCATGCAGGATGGCAACCAGATTGACCACCGCATCGCAGCCCTCGACCAGGCGCTCAAGCTCGGCCGGGTCATGCACATCGGCCTGCTGCAGGCGCACGCCCGGCAGCACGCTCAGTGCGCGGGCACGAGCCGGGCGGCGACTGGGGATGCGGATTTGCCAGTCACCCGCACGCGCCAGGCGCGCTGCCAGCGAGCGGCCGACAAAGCCGCTGCCACCGAGGATCAGCACTTGGCGAGACATGGCGGGCGAGCCTTTCTTCCGGGTTGAAGGTCGGACGCCCGGAATATCAGGCGGCCGGATCAGGGCAAGTCACGATTTTCCGCCACGGCTTCGGCTGGACGCGGACCGATCGGCGCGCCCAGGCGTGGCTTGAGCATCACCTGCGTCTTGCCATTCATCAGCGCAGCATAGTAGCTGGCGTTGGACAGCACTTTTTTGACGTAGTCGCGCGTCTCGTTGAACGGAATGTTCTCGGCCCAGACCGCCACTTCGAGTGTCGGACCTTCGCGCCAGCGGCGCGACCGGGTCGGACCGGCGTTGTAGGCCGCCGCCGCCAGCGTCTGCGAGCCATTGAAATCATCCAGCACCAGCTTGAGGTAGCCGGTGCCAAGCCGCAGGTTGGTGAGCCGATCGTGGATTTGCTCGGCGCTGTAGGCCATGCCGAGCTTGCGTGCGGTCCACTTGGCGGTGGCCGGCATCAGCTGCATCAGGCCGGCAGCGCCAACGCCCGAGCGAGCATCGGTGACAAAGCGCGACTCCTGCCGGATCAGCCCGTAGACATAGGCCGGATCGACGCCGATTTCCTGGGCGATCGTCGTCACCTCGGCGCGGAACGGCGTCGGGAAGCGGGTGGCGAAATCGATCTCGGTGCGGGTGCGTTCGCTGGCGTAGATGCAGCGGTCCCAGACCTCGCGCTCGCAGGCGCGCTGGGCGGCGGCGAGCAGCTCGCGGTCGCTCATCTCGCGCATCGAGAAATTCCATTCCCGCTTGCCTTCGTCACGCAGGCCGAGAGCAATCAGGGCCAGCGCGCGACTCAGGCCCGGATGCTGTTCGGCGCGCAGACGCTCTTCGGCGCTGAGCGGGGCCGGACGCGGTGGCAAGTTCTGCAACCGGCCCAGATCCTCGCTGGCCAGCTTGCCGTAGAAGTTGAACTGGTTGGCAATGCCCTCCAGCAGCATCTCGACATAGAACCGCTGCGGATCGCCGTCGGCGCCGGCGGGTGCACTGGCTTGCAAGGCGCGTGCTTTCCAGTAGACCCAGGTCGGGTCACGTTGCTCGGCCGGGCTCATCAGGTCGATCGCTTCGAGCACGCGCTGCCAGCGCGCCGGGTCGGCCGCCCGCAGCGCGGCACGCACGCGCCAACCCAAGGCCTCGTCGCTCCAGTCAAAACCTTTCAGACCGGCACCGAGCTTGGCCGCGCGCTGATACCAACCTTCGGCATCCGGCAGCAACTTCATGGCGCCTTGCCGCGCCACCACCGACCAGACCCAGGCGCTGGTCTCGGCCGGCAACTGCGACTGCCAGCGCTCTTCCAGCGCGGCGGCAACCTGCACCGGATCGATACTGCTGGCCTGCCGCACCAACGCCAGCGCCACCAGTTCCTGGCCGATGCGGCCACGCGCTTCGGTGTGTCGATTCAGATAGCGCTGCGGTTGATCAAAGATGTCCTGCACGACGGCCACCGCCGACACATCGGCCAGCAGCGCCAGGGTCTGGCGGGCCACGCGAGGCCGGTTGGCCTCGGCGGCCTGGTGCACGCGCGTCCAGATATCAGCCTCGCTGAACACCTTGGCATCGACCAGCGTGGTGGCCAGCAGGTTGCAGCCCTCATCAGCCTCGCGCTGCGCCAGCCACGCGGCCAGGGCGGCGCTGCGCACGTCCTCGCCGGCCAGGTAACGCACGATCTGCGCGTAACAGCTGACCTCGCGGTCATCGTTCATGCGAAAGCGCGGCAGCTCCTGCGCAAAGCCGCGCCAATTGCGCCGATGGCCCAGCTCCAGCAGCCAGTCGTTGCGCAGCCGGTCTTCCAGATAACTGCCCGGCCAGCGAGCGTAGAAGGCATCGATCTCGTCCTGCGAAACTTCACTGAGCCGATTCCAGAGCTCCCAGTAGTCGGCCCACACCGCCAGCGGATGTGCGCTGGCCTGCAGCGCGGTCCGCTGCATCGCCAGGCGGACGCGATCGCGTTTGCGCAGCGCCTCGCGGGCATCGAGCACACGTGCGTTGTCGTCGGCCGCCATGGACGTCGTCGTGGCCGCCACTGACCCGGCCAAGGCCGCGCCGGAACTCGCGCTGACGCATGTCGCAGCCAGCAATACAACAGCAGTACGGATCATGCTCAGACCACACAACAGAGCCGAAAACGGCGGGGGAGAACCTCATTCTGTCCTGTACGGCGTTGGCAGGTTGAACTGAAAGCCCCGAAATATCGTGCGGAACCTGGCCTTTGCACGCTCAAGCCAGGCGCGCTCGCCTGAGCTGGCTGCTCAGGCAAGGACGGCAGCGTTGCCGGGCCGGCGGGGTGCACGCACAATCAGCCTGTGACCCGACCCAACGCTCCGACGCAGGCCAAGATGAACCGTCCGACCTTCCAACTGCCCGAACCTCCCCGCGACAAGGCCGTTCTGCGCAAGCAGTTGCAGGCCGAACGTCTGGCCATGAGCGATCGCCACCAGCGCTCGGTGCATCTGCAAGAGGTGCTGCAAGTCTGGCTGCTGACGCGGCGCGACACCACCATCGGCGCCTACTGGCCCATCAAGGGTGAGTTCGACGCACTGCCGGCGCTGTATCGCTGGAGCGAAACCGACTCGAACCGCCGCATCGGCCTGCCGGTGATCGACAAGAAAACCAAGCAGCTGCGCTTTCACGTCTGGTATCCAGGCTGTCCGATGGAAGAAGATGCCTACGGCATCCTGAAACCCAAGGACACCGAGGAGTTTCATCCCGAACTGCTGTTGGTGCCTTGCGTCGGATTCGGCCAGGGTGGTTTGCGGCTCGGCTACGGCGGTGGTTTCTACGACCGCACACTGGCTTCACTGAAACCCATGCCATTCACCGCTGGGCTGGGTTATGCACACGGCTTCATCCCTTGGCTGACGGGTGAACCACACGATGTGCCGCTCGACGCCATGCTGACCGAAGAGGGCGTGACCTGGGATAGTGCGGCGCTGTAAACCCGCACAAAATGAAACGTCCGACCAGGCAAGGAAACTGGTCGGACGTATGGAGAGTCAGCGGATAACCAACCCTCCGACGCTGCCCGGGTGAGAGCAGCGCCGCAGCTCCGCGTAGAACTGCGAGCGATCGAAAATCAGAACTTGTAGCCGACGCCAACGCCAACCAGCAACGGATCAACCTTGAAGGTACCAACCTTGGTGCCCTTCGAAGTCACATCCGTCTGGATCTGGATCTTCTTGACGTCAACATTCAGCAACCAGCCACCAGACAAGTTGTAGTCGGCACCGATCTGAGCCGCCAAACCATAACTATTGCGCTTGAGGTTCAGGTTATATGAAGCGAGGGACGAGTCGAACTGCACATCGGAGATGTTGGTGTAGTTAACGCCAGCACCGACATAGGGCCGCAGAGCGCCGAGACCGGTGAAGTGATACTGGGCAGTCAGGGTCGGAGGCAGGTGCTTGAAACTACCGATCTTTGTACCGTTGACTAACAGATCCTGCGACTGCGGGTAGGTCAGGATCAGCTCGGCAGCAATATTGGAAGTGAAGAAGTAGCTGAAATCCACTTCAGGCAGCCACTTGTCATTGATCGAAGCTTCGGCAGGCGCGCCAACGACAGAGGTCAGCGTGGCCTTCAGGTCACTGCTGTTCGTGTTGGACGAGGCAAGGTGCACCGCGCGGGCGCGGACCACCAAGCTGCCAGCGCTCTGAGCAGAGGCAAACTGCGGAACGGTCAGCACGGCAATGGCGGCGAGGGCGAACAGGGACTTTTTCATGGAGTGGTTCCTTCTTCGTTGCGATCCAAAATAACCTCAGGACCCCTGCGGTTTGGAACGTATTGCAACGCGGATGCCGTCACGTCAATTTGTTGCGGCTCAAAATCGGCGCAGCCCCTGGTATTACCCCTTACTGCGCTTGATCTGTGTCAGGTCCATCGCAGCGCTACGATGTTTTCTCGCCACATTGTCAAGCGATGTGGCGCCCGAGCCGCCTGCAAATCTCCAACACCGCGCCACTGGCATTCATCGTGTAGAAGTGCAGGCCCGGCACGCCTGCGTTGCGCAGTTGCTCGCACAGATCGGTCACCACATCCAGGCCGAAGGCGCGGATCGAGGCGGTGTCGTCGCCGAAGCTCTGCAGGCGCAGCCGGATCCAGCGCGGAACCTCGGCGCCGCAGCTGTCGGCAAAGCGCAGGATGCCGCTCGAATTGGTGATCGGCATGATGCCCGGCACGATCGGCACGTCCACGCCGAGCGCCTGCGCGTCATCGACGAAACGGAAGTAGGCGTCGGCGTTGAAGAAGAACTGCGTGATGGCCGAGCTGGCGCCAGCCTGCACCTTGGTGGCAAAGGCCTGCAGATCGGCCTGCGGCGACTTGGCCTGCGGATGCATCTCCGGATAGGCCGCCACCTCGATGTGGAAGTGATCACCGGTCTCGGCGCGAATGAAGGCCACCAGATCGCTGGCGTAGCGGAACTCGCCGAAGCTGCCGTAGCCGCTCGGCAGATCGCCACGCAGCGCGACGATGCGGCGCATGCCCATCGCCTGGAACTGCACCAGCCGCTCGCGCACCGACTCGCGCGTCGCGCCGATGCAGGTGAAATGCGAGGCGCCCTGCTGACCTTCGTCGAGGATCGCCTGCACCGTGGCCAGCGTGCCGTCCTGCGTGCTGCCGCCAGCGCCGTAGGTCACCGAGCAGAACTGCGGCTTGAGCGCGTACAGCTCGCGCCGCGCGGTGGCGAGCTTGGTGACGCCTTCCGGCGTCTTGGGCGGGAAGAATTCCAGGCTCAGCGGAAGGGATGCGGTCTGTGTCATGACGGGTCCGGGATGGCCAAGTGCGGCCGGGCGATTCAGGTCGTGGCCTTCTTGGGCGTCGATTTGGCGATCGGCTTGTCACCCGCTTCGAGGTGGCGCGCCCAGAGGAAGAACTCGGTGTTGCCGTTGCCGCCCGTGATCGGGCTCTGGAAGTAGGCGTGCACCTTCATCGACGCATCACGGCAGCACTGGCGCGTGCGCGTTTCGACGTCCGTGAACAGCGAATGGTCGCGCACGATGCCGCCCTTGCCGATCTGCTCGGGCTGCAGCTCGAACTGCGGCTTGACCAGCACCAGCAGGTCGCCGCCCGGCGCCAGGTAACGGAACAGTGTCGGCAGCACATGCGTCAGCGAGATGAACGAGACATCCGCCGTGATGATGTCGAAGCTGCCTTCGGCCCAGGCTTCGGCAAAGGCGCTGCCGGTCACGTCGCGGGCGTTGACGCCTTCGAAGCAGACCACGCGCTCATCGGTGCGCAGCTTGGCGGCCAGCTGGCCGTGGCCGACGTCGAGGCCGATCACCTGCGTCGCACCCTGCTGCAGCAGCAGGTCGGTGAAACCGCCAGTGCTCTGACCGACGTCCAGACAGGTGCGGCCGCGCACGTCGAAACCGCAGCGCGCGATCGCGCCTTCCAGCTTGAGGCCGCCGCGCGACACGAAGCGCAGTTCGGCGTTGTCGGTGATCTCGATCTGGGCATCTTCCGGCACGTCCTCGCCGGCCTTGCTCGGCACCGCCCAGCCCTTCGGGCCGAGCCAGCGTACGGCTTTGCTTTCGATCAGCCGCTGAGAGGCCGAGCGGGTAGGGGCGAGGCCACGGGCCACCAGCAGTTGATCAACGCGCATCGACAATCTCCATCACAGGGGGAATCACATGCGCCGCAGTCTCTTCGACCACGGCGCCTAGGGGTTTGAGCAGCCAAGTCAGATCGGCTTCGGTGAGTTGCGCACCAGCGGCACCGGCGCCGCCGTGCAGGCCGGCGGCCAGCGCCGCCTTGCGTTCCTGCAACGCGAGGATGCGCTCTTCCAGCGTGTCCTCGGCGACCAGCTTGTAGACAAAGACCGTCTGGGTCTGGCCGAAGCGGTGGGCACGGTCAGTGGCCTGATTCTCGACCGCCGGATTCCACCACGGGTCGTAGTGGATCACAGTGTCGGCCTGCGGCAGGTTCAGACCCACACCACCGGCCTTCAGGCTGATCAGGAAGATCGGCACCGCGCCGCTGGTGAAGCGCTCGACCAGCGCGTCGCGCTGCTGGCTCTGGCCGGTCAGCTTGACCCAGGCCAGGCCGGCGGCTTCGAGCTGCTGCTCGATCAGCGCCAGCATCGACGTGAACTGCGAGAACAGCAGCACCCGGCGGCCTTCCTCGATCATCTCGGGCAGCGTCTGCATCAGCCAGTCGAGCTTGGCCGACACCTTGACCTTGCGCGCCTGCGCCAGCGGCACCAGGCGCGGATCGCAGCAGACCTGGCGCAGCTTGAGCAGCGCGTCCAGCACCATGATGTGCGAACGCGCCAGGCCTTTTTCGCGCAGCGCCTCACGCACCGTTTCCTCGGTGGTCAGGCGGATCGTCTCGTACAGATTGGCCTGCGGCGCCTCCATCTGCACGCGCACGACGGTCTCGACCTTGGCCGGCAGCTCGGTGGCGACCATGTCCTTGGTGCGGCGCAGCATGAACGGCGCCAGGCGCCGGCGCAGCAGGTCGAGCCGGGCGGTGTCGCCGTGCTTCTCGATCGGCGTGCGAAACAGCGCCTTGAAGCGCGCCTCGCTGCTCAGATAGCCGGGCAGCAGGAACTCGAACAGGCTCCAGACCTCGCCGAGGTGGTTTTCCATCGGCGTGCCCGACAGGCACAGGCGATGGCGCGCCTGCAGCAGCTGCACCACCTGCGCCGCCTGCGTCTTGGCGTTCTTGATGGTCTGCGCCTCGTCGAGCACCACGACGTGCCAGGGCTGCTTGATCAGCACCTCGGCGTCGCGCGGCAGCAGCGGGTAGGTGGTCAGCACGACATCGTGGCCGGCGATGGCATCGAAATGCTCGCGCCGCGCCAGGCCGTGCAGCACCAGCACGCGCAGGCCGGGCGCGAAGCGGGCGCATTCGCGCCGCCAGTTGCCGACCAGGCTGGTCGGCACCACCACCAGCGCCGGCCGATCCAGCGCGCCGCTGGCCTGCTCGGCGGCCAGATGGGCGATGGTCTGCAGCGTCTTGCCCAGGCCCATGTCGTCGGCCAGCACGCCGCCGAGGCGCTGGCGCGCCAGCGCCTGCAGCCACGCCACGCCTTGGCGCTGATAGGGCCGCAGCTCGGCTGCCACACCTGCGGGCGTCAGCTGCGCCGCGCCGTCGCGGTGGGCGTCAAGGATGTCGTGCAGCGCGCTGATGCCGCGTCGGCCGCCCGGCAGATCGACCTGCACCGTCTCGGCGCCGAGCCGCAGCGCCTCGATGCGAGTCAGCTTCAGGCTGTCGGCTGCGAAGGCACCGGCCGGCCGCTCGGCCACCAGCTCCAGCAGCGCCGCCAGCCAGGGCTGCAGCGTGGCACCCGGCAGGCTCCACCAGGCGCCGTGCGCATCGCTGACCCAGAGCCGCTCGGGCGCCTGCAGCGCTTCGCCCGGCTTGGCGTGCGCCTGCGCCACCAGCTGCGGCAGCCACGGCAGCAGGTTGAAGCGCTGCTCACCGAAACGGAAACCGATCGACAGGTGCAGCCAGTCGGCAGCGGTTTCGGGCTGAGCGCCGGGTTCGATGTCAAAAGGCTCGGTGGCGCCAGCACCGCCAAGCGCCACATCGAGCGCATCGACGTGGCGCACATGCGCGGCCCAGTCTGCGCCGGTCTCGATGATGAAGCCGGCTTCGCGCCACGCTGCAAAGTCGTTCTCCAGCCAGACACCGAAGTGCTGCAGCCGCTGATTCAGCAGCCCGAGCAGCTGCCAGACCTCGTCCGGCGAGTCGGCCAGCGGCATACAGCCGAGCGCCCGGCACTGCTCGATCGCGGCCCGCTCGGCGCCCAGGTCGCGCGCCAGATCGACCAGCCCCGCGTCGGTTTCGACGAACTGCTGGGCGGGCGTGCTGAGCGGCCAGAAGTCGCGCAGACCGGCGTAATCAAAACTGAGCGTGAAGCGCGGATCGCCGTCGGCCGGATTGAAGCCGATCTGCAGCACCGGCTGCGGTGCAATGCCGTGGATGCGCCGCGCCACCGGCGTGCCGACGCCCTCAGGCAGACTCGGCAGCAGGCGTCGCGCTTGTGGCTGCATCTCGCTGCGGCGCAGCCAGTCGTCCGGAAACTCCGGCGCAGCCAGCAGCCGCTCGACCCGCTCGTGCGGCAGACCGGCCAGATCGAGCGGGCCGATCTGGTGGCTGCGCCGATCCATGTAGAGCGGCACCGGGCCGGGCAGCGCCAGCAGCGGCGTCAGAGCAGCAGGCGCGGCGCCCAGCTCGTCACCACTGATGCGAGCGTGCAGTGCCCAGAAACCACTGCCTTGGCGGTCCCAGCACCAGCTCAGCGTACGCGGCTCACCCCATTGCCAGAACGGACCGGGATGGTTCTGCACATCGGCTTCGGCGACACGGCCGCTGCGCACGGCGTGCTCCAGCACCTGGAGGGCAAAGGCGTCTTCGACGGCACTGTTCTCCAAGGCCTCGTTCCAGTAATGGCCGCTGGAATGCGACGGCTCCGACCACTGCCACTGCGCGACCTCGCGGAACACCAGATCACCACTCTGCACCGCACCGCGCATCGCACCGCTACCAAAAGCGCGCAACTTGCCGTACTGCTGCGGCTGGCCCGATTTGGTCTTGAGCTGCTTGACACGCCGGCAGCTGAGCGTGGCGCGCACGGTCTGCGGCTGCCGGCTGGTCGCGGCGCTGTAGCGCAGCCCCAGCTCGAACAGCACGACTTCGTTGTCGTCGAGCAGCTTGTTCTGATAGGGCTGCGGTGTGCGCAGATCAAGCATCGACCACCAGCGCTCGAACGCCTGCTGGCGGGACACCTCCGGCGCCACAGGTGCCGCAGGTGTGACGGACCGGCTGGGTGGCGGCAGCATGCTCAGGATCTGCTCGATTGCCGCCTTGCGCGCAAGAAAGTCTTGCCTGTCCGACAACGGTGTCCGCGCGGGTGACTTCGCAACAGTCACCGCTGTGACGGTTTGCGCCGTGTCCGGCACCACCTCCGAATACAGCTCGGCCACCCGCTGCACCAGCGCCGCCTGATGCTTGCAGCGCAAACCGACCGGGCAGCTGCAGTGGCTACGGAACCACCACTGGCCGCCCTCGTCCTGCGCCAGATCCAGGCCGGTGTCGTAGGGCGAGCCGTAGCTGCCGGACACCTTGGCATTGATGACCCAGCCGAGCGCGGCGTTCTCGTCCTCCTCCAGCGTGAGCTGACGCACCCGACCCTGGCAGGCATAGGCCGCGCCGCGCTGCCAGGTGCCGCTGTCGAACAAGGCGCGCAGCAGCGGCAGGCTGGGGTTGGCGATGCGTTGGAGGTCGTCAGCCATGTGCGCGTGGTGGTGGGCTCGTGGTCGGATCAGTAGCGGTAGGTGTCAGGCTTGTACGGACCCTGCTTGGGCACGCCGATGTAGTCGGCCTGCGCGTCGGTCAGCTCGGTGAGCATGGCGCCGACCTTCTTCAGGTGCAGGCGCGCGACTTTCTCGTCGAGGTGCTTGGGCAGCACGTAGACCTTGCCGGCGTCGTAGCCGTCCGGGTGGCAGAACAGCTCGATCTGCGCGATGGTCTGGTTGGCGAAGCTCGACGACATGACGAAGCTCGGGTGACCCGTCGCGCAGCCCAGGTTCACCAGCCGGCCCTTGGCGAGCAGGATGATCTTCTTGCCGTCCGGGAAGATGATGTGATCGACCTGCGGCTTGATCTCGTCCCACTCGTACTGTTCGAGCGAGGCGACGTCGATCTCGTTGTCGAAGTGGCCGATGTTGCAGACGATCGCCTGGTCCTTCATGGCCGCCATGTGCTCGTGGCGGATGACGTCGCGGTTGCCGGTGGTGGTGACGAAGATGTCGGCCTTGTCAGCGGCGTATTCCATCGTCACGACCTTGAAGCCTTCCATCGCCGCCTGCAGGGCGTTGATCGGGTCGATCTCGGTCACCCAGACCTGGGCGGAGAGTGCCCGCAGCGCTTGCGCCGAGCCCTTGCCGACGTCGCCGTAACCGGCCACGCAGGCGACCTTGCCGGCGATCATGACGTCGGTGGCGCGCTTGATGCCGTCCACCAGCGATTCGCGGCAGCCGTACAGGTTGTCGAACTTGCTCTTGGTGACCGAGTCGTTGACGTTGATGGCGCGGAACAGCAGCGTGCCCTTGGCGCTCATTTCCTTCAGGCGGTGCACGCCGGTGGTGGTTTCCTCAGTGACGCCGATGATCTGCGCGGCCTTGCGGCTGTACCAGCTCGCGTCCACTGCCAGCTTGGCGCGGATCGCGGCGTACAGGCAGGTTTCCTCTTCGCTCTTCGGGTGGTCGAGCAGCGACAGATCCTGCTCGGCACGCTTGCCCAGGTGCATCAGCAGCGTGGCGTCGCCGCCGTCGTCGAGGATCATGTTCGGGCCTTCGCCTTCCGAGCCGGCCGGGCCGAATTCGAAGATGCGGTGCGTGTAGTCCCAGTAGTCGGCGAGCGTCTCGCCCTTGTAGGCGAACACCGGCGTGCCCTTCACAGCCAGCGCGGCCGCCGCGTGGTCTTGCGTCGAGAAGATGTTGCACGAGGCCCAGCGCACTTCGGCGCCGAGCGCCTGCAGCGTCTCGACCAGCACGGCGGTCTGGATCGTCATGTGCAGCGAGCCGGTGATGCGGGCACCTTTCAGCGCCTGCTTCGGTGCGAATTCCTCGCGGATCGCCATCAGGCCGGGCATCTCGGTCTCGGCGATGCGGATTTCCTTGCGGCCCCAGCCGGCCAGCGACAGGTCGGCGACGAGGAAGTCTTGCGGGTTCAGGTTTTGGGCAGCAGCATTCATGCGTTTCTCCGGTTCGGCTGAAAAGCACCACCGTCAGATCACGCACAGCATCACTGGGGGGAAGGAATCACCACGCCCGGACACCGTGCCGACCTCGACGGCAGGGTGAGCGCGGTTTGAAACTGGGTCCGAGCCTGGGACAGGCACCAGTCAAGATGGTGCGGTCTCGCAGCGCTCCTCGGAACGGCGCGGATTATATCGGCGCCGCCCGCCCCCACTGCCGGCCGGGACACCGCCGCGTCACGGCCGCCGCAACTCCCGGCGCAGGATCTTGCCGACCGTGCTCTTGGGCAGTTCGTCACGGAACTCGATCGTCTTGGGGCGTTTGTAGGCGGTGAAGTTGCTGCGGCAGTAGGCGGCGAGCTCGGCCTCGGACAGCGTCGGGTCGCGCTTGACGACGAACAGCTTGACGGCCTCGCCCGAGTGCGGGTCGGGCACCCCGACCACCGCACATTCATGCACGCCCGGGTGCAGGCTGACGACCTGCTCGATCTCGGTCGGATAGACGTTGAAGCCCGACACCAGGATCATGTCCTTCTTGCGATCGACGATCTTGACATAGCCGCGCTCGTCCATCACGCCGATGTCGCCCGACTTGAAATAGCCATCGGCGCCGATCGCCTCGGCGGTGTCCTGCGGACGCTGCCAGTAGCCGGCCATCACCTGCGGACCGCGAATGCAGATCTCGCCGGACTGGCCGAGCGGCACGTCGTGGCCAGCGTCATCGCGGATCGCGATCTCGGTGCTCGGGATCGGCAGGCCGATCGAGCCGGTGAAGTCATGCAGATCGAGCCGGTTCGCGGTCGCGACCGGCGAGGTCTCGGACAGGCCGTAGCCCTCGCAGATCGGGCAGCCGGTGACCTTCAGCCACTTCTCGGCGGTGGCCTGCTGCACCGCCATGCCGCCGCCGTTCGACACCACTAGGCCGGAGAAATCGAGCCGCGCAAAGGCCGGGTCGTTGAGCAGCGCGTTGTAGAGCGTGTTGACGGCCGGGAACATGTGGACGCGGTGCGGCACGAGCGTGCGGATCAGGCCGGGGATGTCGCGCGGATTCGGGATCAGGATGTTGCGGCTGCCGAGCCGTGCACCCATGAAGTAGCAGATCGTCAGCGCGAAGATGTGATACAGCGGCAGCGCGCAGACGATCGTCATCTGCTGGGTGCCGATCTTGTCGAGCATCGGCTGGAACCAGGCCTCGGTCTGCAGGATGTTGGCCACCACGTTGCGGTGCAGCAGGGTGGCCCCCTTCGACACCCCGGTAGTGCCGCCGGTGTACTGCAGAAAAGCTACATCGTCCGGGCCGGGCTGCACCCGCTGCAGCTTGAGCGCGCGCCCGGCGCTGATGGCAGCGTTGTAGCGCGTGACGCTGCGGCCGTCGGTCAGGGGCAGGCGGAACTCGGGCACCAGCTTGCGCACATGCCGCACCACGAAGTTCACCAGTTGCCGACGCCAGAGCGGCAGCGCATCGCCCATCGCCGCCAGCACCACGTGACGCACCGGGGTGCGCTCAAGCACCACTTCCAGCGTCGCGGCAAAGTTCTCCAGGATCACGATGGCTTCGGCGCCCGAGTCCTTGAGCTGGTGCTCCAGCTCGCGCGGCGTGTAGAGCGGATTGACGTTGACCACCACATAGCCAGCCCGCAGCACTGCGGCGATCGCCACCAGATACTGCGGCACGTTGGGCATCATCAAGGCGACCCGCGCGCCACGCGCCAGCCCCTTCGACTGCAGCCAGGCGCCCAGCGCGACCGACTGCTCATCCACTGCGGCAAAGCGGATCGGCTGGCCGAGAAACACCGCTGCATCGCGCTGTGCGTAGTTGCGAAAGGCCTCGTCGAGCAGCTCGACCAGGCTGGCATAGCGGCCGGGATCGATCTGCGCCGGCATGCCGGGGGGATAGTTCTGCAACCAGGGTTGGGCCGCATCGGTGCGCATAGGGGATTCTCCAGGGCTGCGTCGATTGTTCGCGCTGCGATCGCTGCGCCGGCTCGGTAGTTGTCCGTAAGGCGGCGCTCCGGGGCAAGATGCGGCATGAGCAGCTCTCCATCGAGAACACCACTGCGTGTGGCGACCCTGCAACGTTTCAGCCTGCTGTGTGTGCTGACTTGCGCCTGCGCCTGGCTGACCTGGCATGGCCGGGCCGGGCGCTGGTGGCTGGGCGGCTTGGGCGCGGCCATGCTGCTGGGTCAATACATCATGCTGCTGGCGCTCGAAACCTTGCTCGCGGCTCGCATGCATGGCACCGATCCGACCCCACGGCCGAGTGCCCGCCAGCGGCTGCAGGCCTGGTGGGCCGAAGTTGGCTGGTGCAGCGCGGTGTTCGGCTGGCGTCAACCATTCCAGGAGCACGTTCTCGCTGACGATGTGGCGCACCGTGGCCGGCGCGGCATCGTCTTCGTGCACGGATACTGCTGCAACCGTGGTTTCTGGACACCATGGTTCCGGCTGCTGCGCGCCGCTGGAGTGCCATATGCCAGCGTGAGTCTGGTGCCGATCTTTGCGTCGATCGACGACTACGCGCCGCAACTCGACGCAGCGGTGCGGCGCCTCGAAGCGGCCACCGGCCTGCCGCCGGTGCTGGTCTGCCACAGCATGGGCGGGCTGGTCGCCAGAGCCTGGTGGCGCTGGCGACGCCAGAGCACGCCACTGACCACCGACGCAGCGCCGGCGCACCGCATCCTGACCATCGGCACGCCCCACACCGGCACCTGGCTGGCGCGCTGGGCCCAGCCGCTCAATGCGCGCCAGATGCGCCAGCACAGCCCCTGGCTGCAAGCGCTGGCGGCGAGTGAGTCAGCGCCGCAGCGGGCCCTCTTTGTCTGTGTCTACAGCCACTGCGACAACATCGTCTTTCCGCCCTCGACCGCCGCGCTGAGCGGCGCGCACGCCCTGCATCTGGACGGCCTGGCGCACCTGCAACTGGCCCACGATGGGCGTGTCCAGGCGCTGGCGTTGCGACTGCTCGACAGCACCGACTTGAACGACACAATCACGCTCTGACTTCAGGCAGGAACCCGTCATGGACCAGACCCCGATCGCCCTCGACGCGACTGATCGCCGCATCCTCGTGGTGCTGCAGAAAAACGGCCGCATCACCTTTGACGAGCTGGCGCGCGAGGTGCAGCTGTCCTCATCAGCCGCGCTGCGCCGGGTGCGTCGACTCGAAGAGTCCGGGGTGATCGCCGGCTACGCCGCCATCGTGCCGCCCGAGCAGCTGGGGCTGGGGCTGATTGCCTACATCCATGTGCGGCTGGAAAAACAGCCGGCGCATCACAAACGCAACCCGATGGATCTGTTCCGCACCGCTGTGCAGAACTGGCCCGAGGTGACTGAATGCGTGACCTTGAGCAGCGAGATGGCACACCTGTTGCGGGTCGCGGTGACCGACATGCAGCACTACACCCGCTTCATGTTCGAGACCCTGCTCAAACACCCCAGCGTGCAGGACTGCCAGACCGACTTTGTGCTCGACCGAGTCAAGGGCTGCGCGGTAGTGCCCCTCTCTCCCGATATTTCGCCCACGGCGTGAACTTCTAGACGACCGACGTAAACTTTTGTAACATCTCGCTCAAGAATTAAGGAGACTGAGATGCGCTGGTTGATGAATGTCGTGAAAGCACTGCTGGTGCTCCTGCTGCTGTTGGCTGGCATCGGTCTGCTGCTGCCTCGTCAACGGCATGTGGAGCGCCGCCTGATCATCCAGGCCCCGGTGACGCAGATTTGGCCGCTGCTTGCCGACCCGAAGCACTGGGTCGAGTGGTCACCCTGGTACTCACGCGATCCAGCGGTCAAGCTCAACTACAGCAGTGCAGTGGTGGGTGTCGGCGCGGACTGGACCTGGGACAGCGTCACGTTGGGGCATGGCCGCATGCAGTTTGTACAAGCCGACGAGCCGCGCCAGCTCGACTACCGGTTGCAGCTGAAGGATCAGGACATGAACTCCAGCGCCACCGGCAGCTTCAAGCTGGAAGTGCTCAACATCGGAGTACGGGTCATCTGGAGCCTGGACACCGATCTGGGCTGGAACCCGGCCATGCGCTGGTTCGGGTTGGGCATGGAGCGCATGGTCGGCGCCGATTTCGACGACGGGCTGATGCGCCTGTCACAGGCCGCCGCGCAGGCGCGCTGAGACTTGCGGTTCTGACAATCGGGTTTTTCGCCTCGGGTATTGCGCGGGTATCGCAAGCCGGCCGCTCAGGCTAGGATGGTTCTGACCGAGCGGGCTGCAGCCTGTGCCCGCTGGCTGCAGATCGATTGCCGTCCATCACCATGCCCACAGCTACCCCGACTGTCACCGCATCGATTTCAGTACGTCCCTTGCGCACCCTGCAGCCCCTGTCGTGGCTGGAGCGTGCCTGGCACGACATCCGTCTGACACCCGGGGCGAGCTTCGCCCACGGCGCCGTGCTGACCCTGTTCGGCTGGGTACTGCTGCTGTTGGCGCATGAGCGCTTCTGGATTCTGGCCGGTGCCTTGTCAGGCTTTTTGCTGGTGGCCCCGGTGCTGGCGACCGGGCTGTATGCGATCAGTCGGGCGCTGGAGCGTGACGAGCCCGCCGGATGGGTGACGGTGTGCAAGGTCTGGTGCACGCCGGACCGGCGACTGGTGCGATTCGGCCTGCTGCTGGCGACGGCCGGCACGGGCTGGGTGCTGACTTCGGCCGCGCTGATCACCCTGATGGCGCCAGGCCTGGTGCATACGCCGATCGACTTCATCCGCCAGGTGATCGTCAACCCGGACTCCTGGCTGTTCGAACTCTGGCTGATGCTCGGTGCGCTGTTGGCGACACCAGTGTTTGCCTCCAGCGTGATCGCCATTCCGCTCATGCTCGACCGGCCGATCGGTGTGCTCGATGCAGTCCTGACCAGTTGGCGGGTGGTGATCGAAAACCCGCTGCCGATGGCGATCTGG
Organism: Leptothrix sp. (in: b-proteobacteria); assembly: GCA_041083665.1. GTDB lineage: Bacteria > Pseudomonadota > Gammaproteobacteria > Burkholderiales > Burkholderiaceae_C > Sphaerotilus. The sequence goes on along the minus strand of JBFPGZ010000006.1, from coordinate 19,746 downwards.
GCCACGCTGGTGATGGGTTTCACCTTGCTGGGCCTGGCCTCGATGCTGCTGGGCCTGGTGTTCGTGATTCCGATGCTTGGTCACGCCACCTGGTATGCCTATCGGGATGTGCTCGGCAGCACCATGGCTCAACCGACAAACCCCTGATCGGGCTCTGATTGCGCCAGATCAACGGTTTCGGCGCCGTCTTTCCTGGTAGATACCCGAAGCACGCGTATGATCGCGCGCCGCCAACGGCGGCGCGTTGCATCCACCCCCACCTGGATGCGTTCATTCAACGGCAGCGAAGACCCCACCCATGTTCGGCTACACAGAGGAGCAGCTTGCGCAGTTCGGCCTCACCTTTGGGGTGAGCGCGTTCATCCTCTACATGCTGTTCATCGTGCTGCAGCTGGCGCGCGAATCCAAGGCGGGCAAGTTAGGCACCTTCATCCTGTTCGTGGTGCTGTCGTTCGGCATGCTCGGTTTTGTCGTCAAGAACATCCTGGTCTGGGTGATGAACATCTGACCTGGGCGCGCCCGGCGCCCAGCCAGACTCAGAGCACCACCTTGACCATTGGATGGCTGGAGAGCGTGCGATAAAGCTCGTCGAGCTGCTCGCGACTGGTCGCTGTGACGGTGATCGTCACGCCCAGGTACTTGCCGCCCTTACTGGGCCGCTGCTCGACCGTGGCGGCATCAAAGCCAGGGTCGAACTGGCGTGCCACATGCACGACCGCCTCCACAAAGCCCGCCACATGCGTGCCCATCACCTTGATCGGGAAAGCGCTGGGATAGGTGATCAGCGACTGCTCGGGGGGAATCTGCATCGCCGCGCTCCTCACTTGATCCACAGCCGCAGGCTGTCCCAGGCACGGCCCAACAGGCCAGCCGCCGGCACGGCGTCCAGCGCCACCATCGGCACCTGCGCCACCAAACGGCTGCCGCTGCTGATCTTCAGCACGCCGACCTGCTGGCCAGCCGTCAAAGGCGCCAGCAGCGGATCGGTGCGGGTCACTTCCGTCTTGATCTGGGCCCCTTCACCACGCGGCACGACGGCATAGATCGGTTGCAGCGAGCCGATCGCGGCGGTGGCTTGCGCGCCCTTCCAGACCGGTGCGGTGGTGACGGCCTGACGGGCGTCGAACAACTTGACCGCATCAAAGGCGCTGTAACCCCAATTGAGCAGCTTCTGGCTCTCGGAGGCACGCCCCTCTTTGGACGCCGCGCCCAGCACCACCGACAGCAAGCGGCGCGGTCCGGTCGGGAAGTCGCGCTTGGCGGTGGCGATCAGGCAATAGCCGGCCGCATCGGTGTAGCCGGTCTTCAGGCCATCGACGCTCGGATCACGCCAGAGCAGCAGGTTGCGATTCTGTTGCGGCTGCTTGATGTTGTAGGCGAACTCGCGCATCGAGTAGTAGCGCACGTCTTCCGGGAAGTCACGCAGCAAGCGGGTCGCGATGATGGCCAGCTCACCTGCCGTGCTGATGTGGCCAGGCGCGGGCAGCCCTTCCGGGTTGCGGAACTGCGTCACCTTCAGGCCGAAGGCTTGCGCCTGGCGGTTCATCATCGCGACGAAGTTCTCCACCGAGCCGCCCACCGCTTCAGCCAGCTGCACGGTGGCGTCGTTGCCGCTGATGACGATCATGCCCTTGATGAGGTCTTCGACCTTCACCTTGGTACCGACCTGGATGAACATGCGCGACGCATCGGTCATGCCGGTGCGCCAGGCGCGCTCGGACACCACCAGCTCCTGCTGCAGGTCGAGCTTGTGGTCGCGCAGCGCCTGGAACACCAGGTAGGCGGTCATCAGCTTGGTCAGCGAGGCCGGCTCGAACGGTGTATCGGCCTGACGCGACGCCAACACCTGGTTGGCCGTCACGTCGAGCAGGATCCAGGCTCGCGCCGCGACTTCAGGCGGCGGCTGTTGAGCCAGCGCCACTGGCAGCAGCAGACAGGCCGCCAGAAAAGCAAAAATTCGTTTCATGCAACAAACCCGATCAGGGTCAAAGAAAAACAGAGGATGGCGGGGTTTCAATGCCAGCTGCGCACCACCAGATTGCGCAGTTGCGGCAGCAGACCGTGGAAATAGTGCCCGACGCCCGGCATCACGATGACCGGCAATTGCTGCGGGCGCGCCCAGTCCAGCGTGGCCGACAGCGGCACCACTTCGTCGGTTTCACCGTGGATCACGATCGTGTCGGGCGGCACATCGGCCGGTTTGGCGCGCTGGGTGGACGTGCCGACCAGCACGAGCCGCTCGGCGCGTTCACCTTCCGGCAACTGCGCCGCCGCCAGCGTGGTGACGTAGGCACCGAACGAGAAGCCGCCCAGCGCCAGCGGCAAAGCTGGCTGACGGAACGCGGCAATCACGCTGAGCATGTCCTCACTTTCACCACGACCTTCGTCGTGCGTACCTTCGGTGCCGCCTACACCCCGGAAATTGAAGCGCACCGTACGATAACCGAGCTGCACAAAGGCACGCGCCAGCGTCTGCACGACCTTGTTGTCGAGCGTGCCACCGAACAGCGGATGCGGGTGCGCCAGCACCGCCACCCCGCGCGGAGTGGCCCGATCGGTGGGCGTGTCGATCGCACAGGCAATCGCACCGGCGGCGCCAGTGATGCTGAGTCGTTCAGTATGAACATTCATGGTGCGCAGCATCAGCGTCCGATGTTCGAAGGCAGCACCAGCCGCTCGACCACCTGACCGTTCTTGAGGTGCGACTCAACGATTTCGTCGATGTCGCCCTGATCGACAAAGGTGTACCAGACCGCCTCCGGATAGACCACCGCCACCGGAGCGCCAGCACAGCGATCCAGGCAACCCGCCTTGTTGACGCGCACCTTGCCGACGCCGGCCAGGCCCGCTGCCTTGACCTGCGCCTTGCAGCGCTCGAAGCCGGCCTGAGCGCCGAGATGGGCGCAGCAGGCCTCACCGTTATCGCGCTGGTTCAGACAGAAGAAAATATGCCGCTCGTAATAACTGCTCATGCGGTCATTGTAGAAGTGAGTGTTGCCACCCTGGTGGAGCTGACCCGCCGGGCGGTGCGGCCACCCGGGCGAGCAGGAAACCGAGGGCTGCAAAGGGCCAGATCCAGCCGATCCACTGTGCCACGCCATGAAAACGGATGAAGCGGCCCTGTTCCCAGCCGTGCAGGCTGGAGGCAAAGTAAGGGTCGATGCTGGTTTGGTTCACCAAGGCAATCAGCGCGGTCAGCGCCACCAAGCCACAAGCAGCCACCACCCGATTCGGCAAAAACGCAAGCATCAAGCCCGCCAAACCACCCAACACCAAGGCAGGCCAGACCGGCGGGGTGATCCAGGCCAGGGCATGCTCCGGCCCGAAGTTCAGCGCCGTTGACAGCGTGGTTGCCGCAAGCCCCAGTCCAATGGCACCCGCCATCAGCACCAGTCGGCGCTTGAGCTGCCGGGTCATTTCAAACGCGATGAAGCAGGGTGCCAGCACGCCGAGCGCAATCGTCGACAACTCGGCGAAGGGTGACAAGCGAGCATCGGGCAAAGGCAGCGGCAGCCAACCCGCCAGCGCGGTATCGGCCAGGAACTGATTCAGCAACAGTGCCAGCCGCCCGAGCGCCTGGCCGACCCCAAGCGGCACCGGCGGCGGAAAAAGTTGTGCCACCGGCCACGACAGCAACAGCGCCAGCCCGACCGGGCCGTGCGGCACGAACCAGGTATCTCGCCACAGCTGCCAGTAAGCCAACAAGCCGAAGCGGCGCAGCAGCAGCGCCAGCGTCGCTCCGGTCAAGGCCCCGGCACTGTTGGTGTACCAGTCGATCCGCGAAGGAACTCGCACTGGCAGCAGGATCTGAGTCCATTCCATGCACAGCGAAAGCATGCTGCCAAGCAGCACGGCGCGCAGCCAAGCCCGCCAGGCGGGTTCGCCACCGCGCAGCCAGCCGACCGCGAGCAAGAAGCCGAGCGGCATATAGGCCAGATAGTTCGACCACAAATCGAAGCTCGAGGAGTACGGTGTTGGCAGCCAGAGCAACGACACACTGGCCGACCAGGTGGGCCGAGGCGGCCAGATCCAGCCGGAAAACGGATGCAGCGAGGCGTAGACGATCAGGGCGGCCCAGACCGTCGCCAGCGGCCAAGCCGAGGAACGGTGACGGGACATCGTGTGGCCAGCAGGCCCGTGCAGCAACAAAACTCAGAACGGCTTGAACACGACCAGCACCACGATGGCGGCGAACAGCAGCACCGACACCTCGTTGTAGACGCGGTACCAGCGATGCGAACGCTGGTTCTCGCCACGCTCGAAACGCCGCAGCATGATGCGGTTCATCTGGTCATAAGCGATCACGCCCAGCACCAGCGTCAGCTTGGCGTGCACCCAGGCATTGCCCGGGCCGTGCCAGAAGGGATAGCCGAGCCAGAGCCACAGGCCACTGGCCAGGGCGATCAGCATCAGGATGTTGCCGAATCGATAGAGCTTGTGCCCCATCAGGAGCAGCCGCTCACGTTCTGCGTGACTGCCGGCACTGACCATCGCCAGATTGACGAAGATGCGCGGCAGATAAAACAGACTGGCAAACCAACTTGCGATGAAGATGATGTGCAGGGCTTTGACCGAAAGATAGAGCGTACTCATGCTCCGATGATACGCAGCCCACTGCACAGACGACTCGGCAGCCCTCGCCAGCCGGCCGATCAGGCGGGATCAAGAGCAGAGCATGACCCCGCCTGCCACCAACGAGATCAGCCCTTATTTGGCTGCGTCAGCGGTGCACTTCTTGACGAAGCTGTTCTTGGCGGCGCCGGCCAGTTTTTTCTCGGCCGCCTTGGCCTGGCAGTCCGCGCCTGCGCCGCCGCTGGGAGCCGCCGTCTCTTTTTCGCACTTCTTCATGAAGCTGTTCTTGGCCGCACCAGCCAGCTTCTTTTCGGTGGCCTTGGCTTCGCAGGCCGCATCGGCCGCATGAGCCACTTGAACGCCGAACACCGCGATCAAGATGGCAAGAATGGGGGCAACGGTACGCATGTGATTTTTCATCGACAACTCCAGTGCAATGATTCAGGACAGGCTGGCGTGATTCGCCAGTCCCGTCCAGATTGGAGCCGTCGAGCTTGTGCTGTGCAAGCCGTATGAGCCCTGACAGCGGCCGACAAGGCCCGGCCTGTCGCTGGCGCGCATCACATCAGAGAATGCGGCGCGGATGGGCCATCGATTCGTGCGCAGCGTGCAGCCGACGCACCAGCACACGGATGAACGCTTCGTCGAACAGATGCCGGCAGGTCGGGCTGAGCCGGCCCAGTGACTCGGGTGTGAATGAGATCGTCGTGGTGGTTTCCGTGACGACGACATCGGTGCTGTGCTGGCGCAGCTCCGGGCTCGGCGCCAGATAAGCCATTTCACCGACCGAAGTACCCGCACCGAGGTGCGCCACCCGACGTCCGTCGCGGTAGACCTCGACCGCACCGGACGCAATGATGTGGAAGGTCCGGCCCTCCTCGCCACGGGTGTAGAGCGCGTGCCCGACCGGGAAGCGCTGCCACTTGGCGCGATGGACCACTTCCCACAGGGCTACATCGCCAAAGTGGGTAAAGAATTCAAGCGAGCGCAGCAGGTTGAAACGCTCGGAATCGAGCACGCCCTGCAGCCCGCCGCGTGGTACATGATGCATGGTGATGAGTGCGGAGAGCGCTTCGCCAAAAGCTTCCCAGCTCGGATAACGGTCGTCGGGCCGCTTGGCCAGAGCACGTTGAACGGCACGGTCGAGGGCTGGACTCACACCGGCGCGCATGCCTACCAGCGACGGTACGCTGGCATGACAGATTTGATGCATCAAAGTGGCCTGACTGACACCTTCAAAGGTAGGTCGCCCGGCGATCAGATGGTAGAGCACCGCACCAAGCGAATACATGTCGGCCCGGCAGTCGAGCTGGTTGCCTTCGAGCTGCTCAGGCGACATGTAGGCCAGCGAGCCAACGCGGTGCACCTGAGTCGCTTCGGACGCCAGATTGAGCGCGCTACCGAAGTCACTGATCTTGACGTCGGTGACCACGCCGTTACGTTCCATCGCCAGGATGTTGGCAGGTTTGACGTCCCGGTGCACCAGCCCCTGGCGGTAGCAGTAGCCCAGCGCCATGGCGCACTTGAAGCCGATTTCGACGATCTGCTCCAGCGGCAGCAGATGATTGGTCTGGCAATAAGCCCGCAAGGTGGAGCCGGGCACGTACTCCATCACCACATACGGGGCGATCGGATCGGGCACCGCGTCGAAGATCTGGATCACGTTCGGGTGATGCAGCCGACCGACCAGGGCAGCCTCGGACGCAAAAAACCGCGCGAACACATGACCATCGATGGCATCGCCGATGGCACTGGCACGCACGCGTTTGATCGCTACCGGACGATCGTTGAAATCGTCGTGGCAGAGAAACACCTCGCTGGTCGTACCTTCACCCAGCAGCCTGATCACACGGTACTTGCCGATGTGTTCAGGCAGGCCCGTGTCATGGACGTCGTTCATTGTTACTGTTTGCACTTGGGAGCTATCTTTCCATTGCCAGCCCCCGCACGGCAAGTCTGCAGCACACCATAAACAAGCGCTTTGCAAAGTATTGCTGCACTTTGAGCCAAACGGGTGATGTAAAGCAACGTCCGACATCATGCTCGGTCCGAGCCAGACCGCCCCGTAGAATCCACCCATGATTCAAGCCAAAGAGGAATTGCTCGTCGCACTGGGCGAGGTGCTGGGCCAACTGGTGCCCGGCTCCAACGTCGTGCCGGCATTCGAAAACCCCAAACAGGCCGCCCACGGCGACCTGGCCTGTACCGTCGCCATGCAACTGGCGCGGCCGCTCAAGAAGAACCCGCGTGAACTGGCTCAGGCGCTGATCGCGGCGCTCCAGCAGCACCCAGCCGCGCAGCGCTGGGTGGATGCTTTCGAGCTTGCCGGGCCAGGGTTCATCAATCTGCGCCTCAAGCCCGCCGCACGTCAGCAGGTGGTGGCGGCCATCCTGGCGGCTGGCGACGACTTTGCCCGGCGCGCTCCGAATGGCCACCGTGTCATGGTCGAGTTCGTCTCGGCGAATCCGACCGGCCCGCTGCATGTCGGCCACGGCCGCCAGGGCGCGCTGGGCGACGCCATCTGCCATCTGTTCGAGACGCAGGGCTGGGGCGTGCAGCGCGAGTTCTATTACAACGACGCGGGCGTACAGATCGGCACGCTGGCCAGTTCGACCCAGAGCCGCGCCCGTGGCGTCAAGCCAGGCGACGCCGAGTGGCCCGAGTCGGCCTACAACGGTGACTACATCGCCGACATCGCCGCCGCTTTCCTCAAGGGCGAGACCGTGTCCGCCGACGACCGCAGCTTCACCGCCTCGGGCGATGTGAATGATCTGGAGTCGATCCGCCAGTTCGCGGTGGCGTACCTGCGCCACGAGCAGGATCTGGATCTGCAGGCCTTCGGCGTCAAGTTCGACCACTACTACCTGGAGTCGAGCCTCTACAGCAGCGGCCGGGTCGAGGCAGCCGTGCAGAAGCTGAGCGACGCCGGCAAGACCTTCGAGGACGGCGGGGCGCTGTGGCTGCGCAGCACGGACTATGGCGACGACAAGGATCGCGTCATGAAGAAGTCCGACGGCAGCTACACCTACTTCGTGCCGGACGTGGCTTACCACATCCACAAGTGGCAGCGCGGTTTCGACAAGGTCATCAACATCCAGGGCAGCGACCACCACGGCACCATCGCGCGGGTGCGCGCCGGGCTGCAGGCGGCCGGTGTCGGCGTGCCGCAGGGCTGGCCCGACTACGTGCTGCACAAGATGGTCACGGTCATGAAGGGCGGCGAGGAGGTCAAGATCTCCAAGCGCGCCGGCTCGTATGTCACGCTGCGCGACCTGATCGACTGGACCAGCCGCGACGCGGTGCGCTTCTTCCTGATCAGCCGCAAGGCCGACACCGAGTTCGTCTTCGACGTCGATCTGGCGCTCAAGGCCAACGACGAGAACCCGGTGTTCTACGTCCAGTACGCCCATGCTCGCATCTGCTCGGTGCTGGCCCGGTACGTCGAGGAGTACCAGGGCGACTTGGCCCTGCTCGCCAGTGCCGACCTGAGCCTGCTCACCGAGCCGACCGAGTTCGCGCTGATGAACAAGCTGGCCGAGTACCCGGAGATGCTCAGCGTGGCGGCGGCCGATCTGGCACCGCACAATGTGGCGTTCTACCTGCGCGACTTGGCGGCGCAGTACCACAGCTACTACGGGGCGGTGCGTTTCCTGGACGGTGCGGCCGAGCCGATGCGCGCGCCGCGCATGGCGCTGCTGCAGGCGACGGCGCAGGTGCTGCAGAACGCGTTGGCCGTGCTGGGTGTGAGCGCACCGCGCAAGATGTGAACCACCGGCACGCCGGCTGAAGGACGTTATCGATGGTCGCAAAGCTCAAGGCGCAGCACGGGCGCTTTTTCCCCGGCTTCCTGGTCGGGCTGCTGATCGGGCTGGTGCTTGCACTGGGCGTGGCGCTGTACGTCAGCAAGGTGCCTTCGCCCTTTGTCGACAAGGTGCCGACCCACAGCGCCGAGCAGGATGCCGCCGACGCCGAGAAAAACCGCAACTGGGATCCGAACGCGCCGCTCTCCGGCAAGTCGGGCAGCCGGGCCGCCACCGGCTCGGTGAGCAGCGAACCCAGTACCTCGACCACCGATACGGCCGCGACACCCGGCCCGGCCGCCAGCAGCAGCACAGCCCGCGCCGCTGAACTGCTGGGACTCAAACCGGCCACCGAATCAAGCCCGGAAGCCTCCGGCACGTCAGCCAAATCGGGCCCCGGTACGTTGCAGTACTACGTGCAAATCGGTGCCTACACGCGCACTGAAGATGCCGAGCAGCAACGCGCCAAGTTGGCCATCTCCGGACTGAGCGGCCGGATCACCGAGCGCGACCAGTCTGGTCGCACCGTCTATCGGGTCCGTTTGGGGCCGTTCAATGCCCGTGAAGATGCCGAGGCGGCCAGGGATCAGGCCTCTGCCGTAGGCTATCCGGACGCCACACTGGTGCCCGTGCTGCGCTGAAGTAGCTCGCCCCGTCAGACAGGAAAAGGACTCATCCATGCATCGTCGTCAATTCATCAGCCGCACTGCGGCAGCTGCCCTGCTGGGCGGCATTGGCTTGCAAACCCAGGCCCAGAGCAACTTTGTCGAAGGCAAGCACTATGTGCGCCTGTCGCAGCGCCCCGCCGTCTCGGCGCCAGCCGGCAAGATCGAGGTGGTTGAATTCTTCTGGTACGGCTGCCCGCACTGCAATGCCTTCGAGCCGACGCTGGAAGCCTGGGTCAAGAAGCTGCCGGCCGATGTGGCGTTCCGCCGCGTCCATGTGGGCTTCCGCCCGGCCTTCGAGCCTGAGCAGCGGCTGTACGCCACGCTCGAAGTGATGGGGCTGGTCGAGACCCTGCACCGCAAGGTGTTCTACGCCATTCACCAGGAAGGCCAGCACCTCGACAAGCCGGAACTGATCTTCGACTTCGTGGCTCGCAACGGGGTCGACCGCGCCAAGTTCATCGAGGTCTACAACTCCTTCGGGATCCAGACCAAGATCCGCCAAGGCAAACAGCTCGCCGAAGCCTACAAGATCGACGGTGTGCCGGCGCTGGGCATCCATGGTCGCTACTACACCTCGCCGTCGCTGGCAGGAGGCGAGGGCGTGCCGGAAGCGCAAGGTCAGATCCGCGCCTTGGCGCTGACCGATCAATTGATCGCGCAGATTCGCAAGGGCGGCTGAGAACCTGATCGGATGGTCCGGCGGGGTGATGCCCCGCCTGCAAGCCCATTTCAGGCTAGAATTAAAGCAATATTCATGCCGAAATGATGCCAACAATCCACGCCTTCCTCCTCCGACCGATCAGGTCCGCTGTCGGTCATGTGCTGAGGCCGGAGCATGGATGGCTCGCCGGGCTGCTGGGATTGGCGCTGCTGTGCGGCGTCCTGCCGGCCCGGGCGGAACGCGCCGATCGCGACCAGCCGCTGGAGATCGATGCCGGTCAGGTGCGCATCGACGGCAAACGCAAGCTGCGCGTCCTCAGCGGCGGTGTCGAGATCCGGCGTGGCAGCCTGCTGATCCGCGCCGCGCAGATCGAATTGCGCGAAACCCCACAAGGCGAAGTCGCGATTGCGACCGGCAGCGACAGCGAACCGGCGCAGTTCCGCCAGAAACGCGAGGGCCTGGATGAAACCGTCGAAGGCCGTGCGCAACGGATCGAATACACCGCCGACACCGAAACAGTCCGCCTGACTCAGCAAGCCGTGCTGCGGCGCTGGAATGGCACCAGCCTGGCCGAGGAGCTGAGCGGTCAGAGCATCGTCTACGACCACGCGCGCGAAAACTTCGACGTGCAAGGCGCCAGCAACAATGCGCCAGGCGGCCGGGTCAAGGCGGTGGTGGCACCACGGACACCCAAGCCGAGTGCACGTCCGGCATCCGGAGCCGCCCCATGAGTCAGGCCACTGCCGCCCGACCTGACGAGCGCCGCCGCCTGGAGGCCACCGGCCTGCAAAAAAGCTACGGCGCCCGCAAGGTCGTCAAGGACGTGCATCTGGCCGTCGCCAGCGGCGAGGTGGTCGGGCTGCTCGGCCCCAACGGCGCCGGCAAGACCACCAGTTTCTACATGATCGTCGGCCTGGTGCGAGTCGATGCCGGCGAGATCCGCATCGATGGCGCGCAGGTGCAGAACCAGCCGATTCACCAGCGCGCGCGCCTGGGACTGTCGTACCTGCCGCAGGAGGCGTCGATCTTCCGCCGCCTGACGGTGGAAGAAAACATCCGCGCCGTGCTGGAACTGCAGCAAGACGCCAACGGCCGCCCGCTGGCCAGCGCTCGGATTGACGAGCTGTTGAACGGGCTGCTGGCCGATTTGTCGATCGAGCGCCTGCGTGACAACCCCGCGCCGTCCCTGTCAGGCGGCGAGCGCCGCCGCGTCGAGATCGCCCGCGCGCTGGCCACCCAGCCACGTTTCATCCTGCTCGACGAGCCGTTTGCGGGCGTCGATCCGATCGCGGTGATCGAGATCCAGCGCATCATCGGTTTCCTGAAAGCGCGCGGCATCGGCGTGCTGATCACGGACCACAATGTGCGCGAGACGCTCGGCATCTGTGACCGCGCCTACATCATCAGCGAAGGCCGGGTGCTGGCTGAAGGCACGCCGGCCGCGATCGTCGAGAACGCCGACGTGCGCAAGGTCTATCTTGGCGAACATTTCCGCATGTAATGCATAACGAGGACCGAGCATGAAGCCGTCCCTGCAGGTTCGCCTCTCGCAGCATCTGGCGCTGACGCCGCAGCTGCAGCAATCGATCCGCCTGTTGCAACTCTCGACGCTGGAGCTGCATCAGGAAGTCGAGCAGATGCTCGAACAGAACCCCTTTCTGGAACCCGAGGAAGACAGCCCGGTGCTCGACCACACGTCGACCGCCGAGCGGGTCGCCAGCAGCAGCGGCGACGACAACCACAGCAGCAGCGAGACCGCCAGCAGCACCGACAGCGGCGCTGACGCCGAGCCGGTGGCCGGGGTCGATCAGCTCGACCAGGGCCCGAGCGAACGCGACGACTGGGACAACGGCACCGACCGCGACGACTTCAACAGCAGCTCGGAAGCACCCGGCGCCCGCAACGGCGCACTCGATGACGACGACAGCGACTGGAGCGAACGCTCCAGCAGCGCCGAGAGCCTGACCGAGCACCTGCGCGGCCAGCTGCGCGGCATGCGCCTGGCACCCGAGGACATGCTGCTGGTCGAGGCGCTGATCGACTCGCTCAGCGAAGACGGCTATCTGGCCGATCCACTTGAAGAAATCGCCGAACGCCTGGCGATCGGCATCGAACTCGGCGCCACGCTGGCGGACGAGGCCGACAACACGACCAGCCTCCATGGCGCCGACGACCCCGCCAACGCGGCGGCTGCGTTGCGCGCCGAGCTGGTCGACCGGCTGCGCTGTGCGCTGGGCTGGCTGCAGAACCTGGAGCCGACCGGAGTCGGCGCGCGCGATCTGGGCGAATGCCTGCTGCTGCAGCTGCGCGAGCTCGACCGCACCGAAGCGCGCCGGGTCGCCATGCTGATCTGCCAGGGTCATCTGGAGCTACTGGCGCGGCGCGACATGAAAAAGCTCATGGCCGCGACCGGTGCCGACGAAGACGACATCCGTGACGCCCAGACGCTGATCGTCAGCCTGGAGCCCAAGCCGGGCCGGCGCTTTGCGCGCGCCGAGGCCAACATCGTCGTACCGGACGTGATCGTGCAGAAGGCCGGGCGCGGCTGGAAGGTCGTGCTGAACCCCGACGTGATGCCCAAGCTGCGCATCAACGACATGTACGCGCAAGTGCTGCGCCAGCACCGCAGCCAGCGCAACGGCGACGAGGCGGGTGCCACGCTGTCGGCGCGGCTGCAGGAAGCGCGCTGGTTCGTCAAGAACATCCTGCAGCGCTTCGACACCATCCAGCGCGTCTCGCAGGCCATCGTCGAACGGCAGAAGGGCTTCTTCACGCACGGCGCGATCGCCATGAAACCGCTGGTGCTGCGCGAGATCGCCGATGAGCTGGGTCTGCACGAATCGACCATCTCGCGTGTGACGACCGCCAAGTACATGAACACGCCGTTCGGCACCTTCGAGCTGAAGTATTTCTTCGGCTCGTCGCTCAACACCGAGGCCGGTGGCAACGCGTCGAGCACGGCGGTGCGGGCGCTGATCAAGCAGTTCGTGTCATCCGAAGACCACAAGAAGCCGCTCTCGGACAGCCAGCTCTCCGAGATGCTGGCCGAGCAGGGCATCCAGGTGGCGCGCCGCACGGTGGCCAAATACCGCGAAGCGCTCAAGATCGCGCCGGCCAATCTGCGCAAGGAAATCTGACGCGCCACCGACCAAGCCAGGCATGCACCGACCTTGTGCATGTCGCGCCCCGGCTTATCTCGGTGTTATCCAGCACCCGCTGCACGGGTCTGGGGCCAGACCGGGCAGGACAAGCGTTGATCCCATCGAGGCCGCTGTGCGCCCAGGCACATCAATGCCTGTGGCCAACCTCACGCTAACGGTTTGTTGCGAATTTGCGTGTTTTTCAGGGTGGTACGGCACGCCAAGTGCATAGAGGATGACTCTCGGGAGTCCTCACCATGCAAACCACCTCACGCCCCCACCTCGCTCAGCAGCTTCACGACCTGCTGTTGCATGAAATGGGTGAACACATCGACATCAACTTGCTGCTCGGCCCGCCCGAATATGCGCGCGCCGTGCTCAGCCTGTGCCGCACTTGCGGCAGTGCTCAGCTGGCACGACTGGGCGAGCAGTTCGCCCGCGCCAGCGAAGACGCAGTGCGCACTGAGCGCAGCCACCAACAGATGCGGCTGGTGCAGAACAACCGGACCACTCCATCCGACCTGCAACGCAAAGCCAGGCATGGCTGATGTTGATGCGCCGGGGTGCGAGCATCAGAAGTATCCCTGCCCTCATGCAGGGGCAACCCGTTGTCCCTGATCATGCTCTGCTCAGATTCGCCATCGACAATGGCGCATGCTTGATCTGATCTTGTCCTTGATCGCCGTGGTGATGGCCGTGGCTCTCAAACCTTGGCGCGCGATCGGTCGCGATGGCCCACCTTGGCCCTGGCTGGCTTGGTGGGCGGTGTTGCCACTCTGCTGGGGCGTCGATCGTTATGTTTCGAGCTCCGTCGTGCAACCGTTATCGGGAGCACCGTTGCTGGTGTTGATGGCCGGCTGGCCGATGGCTGTACTGGCGCTGGTGCCAGTGGCACTGATCACCAGCGTGCTGGGTCAGTTGCCCTGGGAGCAAGGCCTGCACCGCTACATCTGGCTCGGCGTGCTGCCAGCCACGTTGATGGTGTTGTCTGGCGCGGCAGTTCGACGGCTGTTGCCGCATCACCTGTTCGTCTACATCTTCGGTCGCGGCTTCTTCAGTGCCCTGCTGTCCAGCACACTCGCTGGCTGGATTGTGCTGGTCATCGACGGTGTGCCTCCCAACCTGAATCTGGGCGAGCTGATGATTGCGCGCTGGCTGTCTGCCTGGGGTGACGCCTTTCTGACCGGCATGCTGGTCGCGATCTTTGTGGCGTTCCGGCCCGAGTGGCTGGCCACCTATTCTGACGATCTCTATCTGCCATCGCGCTCGCAGCATTGACGGTACACCGGCGTCACCAGCGGCTAAAAGCGTGTAATCAGACCGGTTGCACGGGCCGTTTCGGTATTTTCACTGACTGGTAAACCCGGAGTAAGTCAGCGCTCATACAACGAGCGCCGTTGGGTCATTCGACCCGTCTCAAACGTCAGGTGAGTCCAGTGAACACGATCTTGTCAAACCATTGCGCCCGCTGGCTGGCGCTTGCCACCGTCACCGTTGTCCTGAGTGCCTGTGGCAGCGACAACACCAAGCCGACCGCCAGCCAGTCGGCAGCCAATGCCACGGCCGCCGCCGCTTCGCAAGCCGCTCCGACGATCACGACCCAACCGCTGTCGACCGCCGTGTCGGCAGGTGCCACGGCCACCTTCACGATCGCCGCCACGGGCGAGGCCCTGAGCTACCAATGGCAGCGCAACGGCGAAGCCGTGCCCAACGCCACCGGCCCGAGCTACACCACGCCCGCCGCCTCGACCACCGATTCGGGCGTCAAGTACAGCGTGCAGGTCAGCAACAGCGAAGGCAAGGTGGTGAGCCAACCCGCCACGCTGAGCGTCACTGACGCCGCGTTCTCAAGCTCGAACTGAGCGTCGCACCGCGCCCGAGCGACCACCGCATCGGGCCGCCGTTATTCAACTGAGGGCCTGCGTGGCCCTCAGTCCGGATTCGGCAGCAGCCGCGTCACGGCCGCACTGGCCAGTTCGCCAACGCGAGCCAGGAAATCGGTACCCATTTCAGCCGCGTAGCGGGTCGGGTCCGGCGAGGCCAGCAGCAGCAAGCCGAACGCCGGTCCGGCCGAGCTGCGCCGCAACGGAATCAACGCCATCGACGCGACTTGCTTGGGCTCGTCGAGCCACTCCAGCGCCTCGAAGCCGGTGTTGACGCCGCAATAGGGCGCACTCAGGCTCGATGCGGCGTGGCGCACCTCTTCGCTGGCACCGAGCGCAAAGTCGCAGCGCGCGTAGGCTGGCGCCACATCCCACAGCCGCAGCGCCGCCTGCGGAATCAGGAACTGCTGCATCAGCTCATCGACCACCAACGCCGGCAGGTCGAGCGGGTCGGTGACCAGCATCAGCGCGCGAGCCCATTCGTGCAGCCGGTCGGCGATCGAGGCGTTTTCCTGGCCGTGCCGGATCATCTCCATGATGCGTCGCTCCAGCCCCTTGATGCGCTCGCGCAGCATCTCCATCTGACGCTGCTGCAGCGAGATGGTACGGTGGCTGTGCGGACTGGCCAGCTGCACATTGGCCAGCAGGTCGGCATGGCGCTCGAAGAACCCTGGCGTGTTCGACAGATAGCTGGCGATGTCATCTTCGGTGATGCCCTGATTGGCCATGGCCCGCTCCTCGAATCAGCTCAAGTCCGGCAGATCGATCTCGCCGTGGAACACGGTGGTCGCCGGGCCGGTCATGAATACCGGCTCGCCCACCCCGGCCCAGGCGATGGTCAGCAGACCACCGTGAGTCTGCACCTCGACGCGTTCATCCAGCCAGCCGAGCCGGATGCCGGCCACCACCGCCGCACAGGCGCCGGTACCGCAGGCCAGCGTCTCACCGGTGCCGCGCTCATAGACGCGCAGCCGCACCTGGCGGCGCGAAACGATCTGCAGGAAGCCGGCGTTGACGCGGCGCGGAAAGCGCGCATGCCGCTCGATCAGCGGGCCGATCTCGGCCACCGGCGCGGCGTCCACATCCTCGACACCGAACTGCGTCACCGGGATCACCGCATGCGGATTGCCCATCGACACGGCCGCGACGTGCACCACCTCCGGGCCTTCAAGCATGCCGGCGCTGAACTCCAGCGGCCAGAGCTCGAAGCCGTTCAAGTGCTGCGGCAACAGCCCGATCGGATCGAACGGCACCCGGGTCGGCTCGAAGATCGGCGCACCCATGTCGACCGTGACGCGGCCGTCGGCCTGCAGCACCGGCTCGATCACACCGGCCAGCGTCAGCACGCGGATGCGGTCCTTGTCGGTCAGGCCGGCGTCGCGCACGAAGCGTGCAAAGCAGCGCGCGCCGTTGCCGCACTGCTCGACCTCGCTGCCGTCGGCATTGACGATGCGGTAGCGGAAATCGATGCCCGGCTCGGGCGACGGCCCGACGATCAGGAACTGATCCGCGCCGATGCCGAAGCGGCGGTCGGCCATGAACTGGTACTGCGCCACGCTGAGGTCCAGCGGCGCACGGGTGGCATCGAGCACGACAAAGTCGTTGCCCGCGCCTTGCATTTTGGTGAAGGGCAGACGCATGAGTGGATTATCGCGATCAATCAATAGAACCCCGCCTCGCCCTCCGGCCGGGTCTTGAAGCGCTTGTGCACCCACAGGTACTGGCTCGGATTGCGGCGGATCTCGGTTTCGATCCAGCGGTTCATGCGTTCGGTATCGGCCACCGCATCGGCGGTCGGGAAATCGTGCCAGGCCGGCAGAAAGCGCACGCGGTAGCCTTCGCCACCGGGCAGCAGTTCGGCAATGACCGGTTGCACCACCATGTTGAGGGCGCGCGCCATGCGCGAGGGCGCCAGCAGCGTCGCCGCCGGCACGCCAAAGAACGGCACGAAGGCGGCATCACGCGCGCCGAAGTCCATGTCGGGCAGGTTGAAGAAGGCGTCGCCGCGCTTGATCGCCCGCATCAGCGGTTTGGCGCTGTCGCTGCGCGGAAAGATCTCGGCATTGCCGAAGCGCAACCGACCGGCCTTGATCGCCGCATCCATCACCGCGTTGCTCTGCGCCTGATAGATCGAGCCGACGCGGCGGGTCTGGAACAGCTGGGTCGACACGCCCGCCACGTCCAGGCCAAGAAAATGGGGCACCAGCCACATCACCGGTCGGTCGCTGCGTTCGGCGAGTTGCACATCGCCCTCGATCTGGATCAGCGTCTTGAGCCGCTCCGAGCTGGCATACCAGAGCAGGCCGCGCTCCAGAAAACTGCGCGCCAGCCAGCCGAAGTGCTCACGCGCGATCAACTCACGCTCGGTGGCGGATTTTTCCGGGAAACACAGCTCCAGATTGCGCAAGGCAATGCGTCGGCGCGACTTGGCCACCCGCCACAGCAGCGCGCCCAGGCCGCGCCCGAGCCCCGCCTGCACACCCAGCGGCAACCGCTGCAGCAACTGCAACAAGCCCAGAAATAAACGAGCACCCATCAGTCCTTGCCTCCAGCTCGGGCGGGCGCCTTGGCCGACTCAGGGTCGGCTCCGCGTGGCGCCTTGTAACGGTTGTACGACCAGAGGTACTGGTCAGGGCATTGCAGAATGAGTTGTTCCATGGCGCGATTCATGACAGCGGCGGATTCTGCCGGGTCGGCATCCGCCGGCAAGGGTTCGGACGGTGCGCTGACGCGAATCACGTAGCCACGCCCGTGCGGCAGCCGCTCGCACCAGGTCAGCACCCAGGCGGCGCCGGTCTGCTGCGACAGCCGGGACGCGAGCGTCATCGTGTAGGCCGAGCGGCCGAAGAACGGCACCCAGACGCCCATGCCTTCGGGCGGCACCTGATCGGGCAGCAGGCCGACCGTGTCACCCTTGCGCAGCGAGCGGATCATCAGCCGCACCCCGGCCAGCGAAGCCGGCGCGGTGAGCAGGCCCGGGCGCTGGCGCGACTTTTCTACCAGATCGGTCAGCCAGGGCTGGCGCGCCGGCCGGTACAGCGCAGTCATCGGACGCTGCGCGCCGTAACGCTCGGCGTAGGACTGCGCAATCACCTCGAAGCAGCCCAGATGCGGCGTGAGCAGTACCAGGCCACGACCGCTGGCGAGCGCTGCGTCGATCAGCTCGCCGCCTTCCCAGCGCACCAGATCACCCAGCCGGTGCTCGGCCGGACGCGCCCACAGCCACGGCAGCTCGGCCACCATGCGGCCGGCCGCAGACACCGCCCCGCGCGCCTGTGACCAGCGCAGCCCGGCTTGCGCCACATGCGCCTGCATGCGCCGGCGATAGGTACCGGAGGACCAGTAGATGAGCCAGCCCAGCCCCGCGCCGCAAAGCTGCAAAAAGGGCAGCGGCAGGCGGGCAGTCCAGCGAAACAGGGTTGTAGACAGAGGCATAAAATCGACGCTATCGCCGAGTTAAGGAACAACTTGCGGGGCGACGGGCCGGAACCTCCGGCACGCAGCAGCGGCTTTCGAGTCGCAGCTGAACAAAAGCCGCTAAAGCGTTCGCCGCGAGCTCCTCAAACGCACGGCGAAACGCGCTGAAAAGCTTGTTTGAACTACCGGAGTTTATAAGTGGCGAACGACTTCCTCTTCACATCCGAATCGGTCTCGGAAGGACACCCCGACAAGGTGGCCGACCAGATCTCCGATGCCATCCTCGACGCGATCTTCGAGCAAGACCCGCGCAGCCGTGTGGCGGCCGAGACGCTGTGCAACACCGGCCTGGTGGTGCTGGCCGGCGAGATCACCACCAACGCGCACGTCGACTACATCCAGGTCGCGCGCGACACCATCAAGCGCATCGGCTACGACAACACCGAGTACGGCATCGACTACAAGGGCTGCGCCGTGATGGTCTGCTACGACAAGCAGTCCAACGACATCGCGCAGGGCGTCGATCATGCCAGCGACGACCACCTCAACACCGGTGCCGGCGACCAGGGCCTGATGTTCGGCTACGCCTGCGACGAGACGCCCGAGCTGATGCCCGCGCCGATCTACTACGCACACCGGCTGGTCGAGCGCCAGGCCCAGTTGCGCAAGGACGGTCGGATGGCTTTCCTGCGCCCGGACGCCAAGAGCCAGGTGACGATGCGCTATGTGGACGGCAAGCCGCACTCGATCGACACCATCGTGCTGTCGACCCAGCACGACCCGGACCAGAGCGAGACCCAGACCACCATGAAAGCCTCGTTCATCGAGGCGATCCGCGAAGAGCTGATCAAGCCGGTCCTGCCCAAGGAGTGGATCACCGCCGACACCAAGTACCTGATCAACCCGACCGGGCGCTTCGTCATCGGCGGCCCGCAAGGCGACTGCGGTCTGACCGGTCGCAAGATCATCGTCGACACTTACGGCGGCGCCTGCCCGCACGGCGGCGGCGCGTTCTCGGGCAAGGATCCGACCAAGGTGGACCGCTCGGCCGCCTACGCCGCGCGCTACGTGGCCAAGAACATCGTCGCAGCTGGTCTGGCCAAGCAGTGCCAGATCCAGGTCGCCTACGCGATCGGCGTGGCGCACCCGATGAACGTCACGGTCTACACCGAAGGTACCGGCGTCATCCCCGACGCGGAGATCGCCAAGCTGGTCAACGCCCACTTCGACCTGCGCCCGAAAGGCATCATCCAGATGCTGGATCTGCTGCGGCCGATCTACACCAAGACCGCCGCCTACGGCCACTTCGGCCGCGAGGAGCCGGAGTTCAGCTGGGAGCGCACCGACAAGGCGGCTGCGCTAAAGGCAGCCGCCGGGTTGTGAACAACCGTCGCCTGGTGATGGCGACTTATCCACAGATTCAAAGCGGCTTCGGCCGCTTTTTTGTGGCCAAGCGTCCTCTGGCTGGAGCACGGCCCAGTGTGCTGGTCAAGTTTTTTCGGACAGCGCGATAGGTTGTTTGATTGCCGATTGCTGCTCGAAGGCATTGGGTGGCAGGTTGCCCAGTTTGGAGTGCAGCCGCACGCTGTTGTAGAAGCCCACGAT
>JBFPGZ010000062.1:0-37190 GCA_041083665.1 Leptothrix sp. (in: b-proteobacteria) | reverse complement strand
GCTATCGCAAGAGCTCCCGCTCCACTCGCAACGCTCCCGTCAAGCGCGTTCATGATCTTCACCAGACCCATGTCTGCGTCGCTCGGCTGCTTCAGCACCGCAAGGCCAACTCACCTTGAAAGCACTGGCCTCCTGGCACTTATGGCTTGATAATCAGCGGTACTGACTCGCGCGGTCGCCCTGTTTCACTTTCAGCAACCGTGGTTTTCTATGGGTGAATATAGCCGTAAGTGGTCTCTGTGAAGCTTTTCATGCAAAAAACTGCAGCTCCGCACTGGCTGGGGAGTGATTCTCATTGGTTTTTCTGCCAATCCAGCGGATTGGATTGAACAAGAACTTGTCGATGACCGCTTATTTCACTTTGAGTCAGCGGATATCGATCCAAGTACGCTGGGCGGCAGGTTGTACCAAGGCTGGACATTTTTCTTGACGCTGATCGTTCCATTCTTGACGACGGCCCAGATGACTGCACGATTCTTTGCCGGCAGCATCTATGCTAACTGCGAATGCGACGCGAAAGGTATTTCTGCGGTATGTCAGACATTTTGCGGATCATCAAGTCAGGGCGCAAAAGTTGCCGTTGCCCTGCAGCAGTTTGACTTTTTCCGACTTTCAAGCATCGACCCGATGTTGCGCTTCGGTGAGCCAACCGGTCCCCAGTTCTTTCCGATGCTTCCTTGGATTTACACTGCCTGGGGCATTGTCGTCCTGGGGCTTTGGATATTTGCCGTATGGTCAATAGTCACCGGGCGTGCCTCTAAGCCAATCTGAAATGCAATGCTCTGCCGCTACTTGGTGATCACCGGCAGGCCTCCAGCGTCGGGCGCTGTGGGAGCTGGGGCGGCTTGGCCTGCTTGATCTTTGACGACGCTGGCCGCGTGACATGTCACCCGCAGGTGCCGTATATGCGCGACGTGATGTACGACAGTGCGGCGCGCATCAGCGGACTACATGCACTGCCCGAGCAGCACCGGCGCGGGCACATCCCCCGCTCGACCGGTACTTCCAGTTGAATATGACACCAGCGGTGTGCTGTCCTGCGAAGTGATCTGATCTGATCTGCATCAAAGCGAGCGTATTCCGAGCGGAGCACGATGTGCGAATTGTTCAATTCAGGCGCAACACGCCAGATAGTGGAGGTTAATCATGACACCCAAACTGCGCACATCTTTCAGTGGCTACACCGAAGAGGCGTTCCTGGCCCTGGTGGCCACCATCATCACCTGTCTGACGGGCAATCTCTACTTCCCCGAGCCTTGGCCACCACAGATGCCGACGCTGGTGCAGCTCATTGCGGCACTCGATGCCTACCGCGTCGCCTATCAGGCAGCACTGACGCGCGAAAGCGCCAAGGTGCGGGCTCGCAATGAAGCGCGCGCCACACTCGATGAAATGCTGCATCGCTTGGTTCCCTATCTGGAAATGCTGGCTGCAGGGCGTGTCGATGTGCTGGAATCGACTGGTTTCCTGCTGCGCAGTCTCGTTGGTGGTGGCCGCACTGACAACACTCCCTTGCCTGCCCCGAGCGATTTCCGCGTCGTTCACGGCCGCATGAGCGGTACGCTGGACGTACATGTGGCGCGTCTGCCGGGTGCCAGTTCTTATGAGGTGCAGATTGCCCGCGACAGTGGCAAACGTGATGCCAACTGGCAACACGTCGCCAGTTCATCGTCCGGCATGCATATCCTGGTTGACGGCCTGACCCGTGGCGAGGAACTCTGGGTGCGCGTGCGCGCCATCGGCACCGTCCCCGGTGTCTGGACCGAACCGATCAACGTGATCGTGGTCTGACCCGCCAGGGCGGCAGCAAGCCACGCTTCGCCATCTGGTTATAATCGCCCGCTTTGCCTCGTTTTGGTCTGACTGAGACGGGGTAAGCGCCGCACGGCGTGGGTAGGTTTCACCCGCGACCGCAAGTGATCACAGAGACCGCTGCACGGCAGGCTTGTCGCCCGGGATGATCCCGGTGTCTGGTCGCCGCAGCACGGTTTCGCTCCACCGAGGAAATCGACATGGCTACCATCAATACCGCTGAAATCGTCGCTGGCAACGCCCGCGCTGCTGGTGACACCGGCTCGCCGGAAGTGCAAGTTGCACTGCTGACCGCGCGCATCAACCACCTGACGCCGCACTTCAAGGCCAACATGAAAGACCATCATGGTCGTCGTGGTCTGCTGAAGATGGTGAGCCGTCGTCGTAAGCTGCTCGACTATCTGAAGTCGCGCGATGCTGACCGCTACACCGCCCTGATCCAGAAGCTGGGCCTGCGCAAGTAAGCACCGTATGCACGCAAAGAGCCTGTCTGGATCTGCCAGCACAGGCTTTTTGTGTTTGGGACGCAGCTGGATGTGCGCGCTGCTGTGTCATTCCAGAGGGATTTCGGCCCTGATCTGCACAGATCCGCCGGAGTGCCACTGGAATGGCATTGCGCCACACAGACTGTCTCCTGGCTCCCTATCAGCTGCCGCTGTCGGTGGCCTGTTCAACGAATAACGGAGACTCGCATGAGCCTGTTCAATAAAGTCACCAAGACCTTCCAATGGGGTCAACACACCGTCACGCTCGAAACCGGCGAAGTCTCGCGTCAGGCCGGCGGTGCAGTGATCGTCAACATCGATGACACCGTGGTGCTGGCCACCGTGGTCGGCGCCAAGAACGCCAAGCCGGGCCAGGACTTCTTCCCCCTGACGGTGGACTACATCGAGAAGGCCTACGCCGCCGGCAAGATCCCGGGCAGCTTCTTCAAGCGTGAAGCCAAGCCGTCCGAGCTGGAAGTGCTGACCAGCCGCCTGATCGACCGCCCGCTGCGTCCGCTGTTCCCGGAAGGCTTCTACAACGAAGTGCACGTCGTCGTGCATGTGCTGTCGCTGAACCCGGAAGCCTCGGCTGACATCGCCGCGCTGATCGGTTCCAGCGCTGCGCTGGCCATTTCCGGCATTCCGTTCAACGGTCCGGTCGGTGCAGCTCGCGTCGGCTACATCAACGGCGAGTATGTGCTCAATCCGGGCCCGACCCAGCTCAGCAACTCGCAGCTCGACCTGGTGGTGGCCGGCACCGAAGCGGCCGTGCTGATGGTCGAATCCGAAGCCGACCAGCTGACTGAAGAGGTCATGCTGGGCGCGGTGGTGTTCGGCCACGAGCAAGCCAAGGTCGCGATTAGCGCGATCAACGAGCTGGTGCGTGACGCCGGCAAGCCGGCCTGGGATTGGACCGCGCCGGCTCGCAACGAGCCGCTGATCGCGAAGGTCGCCGAGTTCGGTCTGGCCAAGATCGAAGCCGCCTACCAGATCCGCAACAAGCAAGCCCGCACGCATGCTTGCCGCGCCGCCTACGCTGACGTGAAGATCTCGCTGGCCGAAGCCGGCATCGCGTTTGACGGCGTTGAAGTCGACAACCTGCTGTTCGAACTCGAAGCCAAGACCGTGCGCGGTCAGATCCTGTCGGGCGAACCGCGCATCGACGGCCGCGACACCCGCACCGTGCGTCCGATCGAGATCCGCACCGGCGTGCTGCCGCGCACCCACGGCTCGGCGCTGTTCACGCGCGGCGAGACGCAGGCGCTGGTCATCGCCACGCTCGGCACCGACCAGGACTCGCAGCGCATCGACGCGCTGGCCGGCGAGTTCCGCGACACCTTCCTGTTCCACTACAACATGCCTCCGTTCGCCACCGGCGAAGTCGGCCGCATGGGCACCACCAAGCGCCGCGAAACCGGCCACGGCCGTCTGGCCAAGCGCGCGCTGATTCCGCTGCTGCCGAACAAGGAAGACTTCGCCTACACGATCCGCGTCGTCTCGGAGATCACCGAATCGAACGGCTCCTCGTCGATGGCGTCGGTCTGCGGCGGCTGCCTGGCCATGATGGACGCCGGCGTGCCGATGAAGGCGCACGTGGCCGGCATCGCCATGGGCCTGATCAAGGAAGGCAACCGCTTCGCGGTGCTGACCGACATCCTGGGCGATGAAGATCACCTCGGCGACATGGACTTCAAGGTGGCTGGCACGACGGCTGGCGTGACCGCCCTGCAGATGGACATCAAGATCCAGGGCATCACCAAGGAAATCATGCAGGTCGCACTGGCGCAAGCCAAGGAAGCGCGTCTGCACATCCTGGGCAAGATGGTCGAGGCCATGGGCACCGCCAACACCGAGGTGTCGGAGTTCGCGCCGCGCCTGTACACCATGAAGATCAATCCGGAAAAGATCCGTGACGTGATCGGCAAGGGTGGTTCGGTGATCCGTGCGCTGACCGAAGAGACCGGCTGCCAGATCGACATCGGCGAAGACGGC
This sequence comes from Leptothrix sp. (in: b-proteobacteria), assembly GCA_041083665.1. GTDB lineage: Bacteria > Pseudomonadota > Gammaproteobacteria > Burkholderiales > Burkholderiaceae_C > Sphaerotilus. Next base: position 32,901 of record JBFPGZ010000062.1, on the reverse strand, counting down.
ACCATCACGATCGCCTCGACCGACGCCGACAAGGCCGAGCTGGCCAAGAAGCGCATCGCCGACATCACCGCCGAAGCCGAGATCGGCAAGGTCTACGAAGGCCCGGTGGTCAAGATCCTCGACTTCGGTGCGCTGATCAACATTCTGCCCGGCAAGGACGGCCTGCTGCACATCAGCCAGATCGCGCACCAGCGCGTCGAGAAGGTCACCGATTTCCTGACCGAAGGCCAGGTGGTCAAGGTCAAGGTGCTGGAGACCGACGAGAAGGGCCGCATCAAGCTGTCGATGAAGGCGCTGCTGGATCGTCCGGAAGGCATGGAAGAAGAGCGTTTCGAGCGCGCCCCGCGTCGTGAATACGGCGACCGCAATGATCGCGGCCCGCGTCGTGAGCGTGGTGACCGTCCTGAGCGTGGCGAGCGTCCGGCTCGCAGCGAACAGGCTGCGCCGACCGAAGGCGATGTGCCGCAGGACCAACAGCAGCAACAGCAGCAGTGATGCGCACTTGCGGGGCCATGGCCCCGCAGTGAGCGCACCGCATGGAAGGTACACGCACGATGAACGCGATCGAGATCACTCAGCCCGGTGCCCCTGAGGTGCTGCAGCTGGCGCTTCGTCCCGACCCGGTGGTGGGTGCGGGCGAGCTGCTGATTCGTGTCGCCGCCAGCGGCGTGAACCGTCCGGACGTGCTGCAACGCAAGGGCGTCTATCCGCCGCCGCCGGGGGCCTCCGATCTGCCGGGGCTCGAAGTGGCGGGCACGATCGTCGCGGGTGATGCCGTGGCGCTCGCGGCAGCCGGCTTGGCGATCGGTCAGCCGGTCTGCGCGCTGGTGGCGGGCGGCGGTTATGCCGAGCTGTGCGTGGCGCCCATCGAGCAGTGTCTGCCGATCCCGGCGGGCCTGAGTGCGGTCGAGGCTGCCAGCCTGCCGGAAACGTTCTTCACCGTCTGGTCGAACGTGTTCGATCGGGCGCGCCTGCAGCCGGGTGAGACGCTGCTGATCCAGGGCGGCACCAGCGGCATCGGCGTGACGGCGATCCAGCTTGCCAAGGCTTTTGGCGCGCGCGTCATCGCGACGGCCGGCAGCAGCGAGAAATGTGCGGCGTGTCTGGCGCTGGGCGCCGATCACGCCATCAACTACCGCGAGCAGGATTTTGTTGCCGAGGCGCTGCGCCTGACTGACGGACGCGGTGTGGACGTGATTCTTGACATGGTCGCGGGCGACTATGTGGCGCGGGAAGTGACGGCATTGGCTGAAGATGGCCGGTTGGTCATCATCGCCGTGCAGGGCGGGGTGAAAGCGAACTTCGATGCCGGTTTGGTGCTGCGGCGCCGGCTGGTGATCACCGGTTCGACCTTGCGGCCACGGCCGCTGGCGTTCAAGGCGGCGATTGCTGCGGCCTTGCGCGCGCGGGTCTGGCCGCTGATCGAAGCCGGTCGCATTCGTCCGGTGCTGCACAGCGTGCTGCCGGCCGAGCAGGCTGCGCAGGCGCACGCGTTGATGGAATCGAACCAGCACATCGGCAAGATCGTGCTGCAATGGTCTACATCTCCGACTTGAAGCAAGGAAAAATCATGACGACACGACAAAAACTCGTGGTGGGCAACTGGAAGATGCACGGCAGCCATGTGGCCAACGCCGAGCTGCTGCAGGGCATCCTGGAAGCGCATCCTTTCATCGCCGAGGCAGCGGTCTGCGTGCCGTTTCCGTATCTCTCCGAAGTGGCCGTGACGCTGACCAACAGCGGTCTGGGCTGGGGCGCGCAGGACGTCTCGGCGCAGGCGCAAGGCGCCTACACCGGCGAGGTCTCGGCCTCGATGCTGAGCGAGTTCGGCTGCCGCTACGTGCTGGTGGGCCACTCCGAGCGGCGTGCCTATCACCTGGAAAGCGATCAGGTCGTGGCTGACAAGGCCAAGGCGGCGCTTGCCAAGGGCATCACCCCGATCGTCTGTGTCGGCGAGACGCTGGCGCAGCGCGAAGCCGGTGAGACCGAGGCGGTGGTCAAGCGCCAGCTCTCGGCGGTGATTCATGCGCTGGGGCAGTGCATCAGCGAGGTGGTGGTGGCCTACGAGCCGGTCTGGGCCATCGGCACCGGCCGCACCGCCAGCCCCGAGCAGGCGCAGGAAGTGCACGCGCTGCTGCGCGCCCAGCTGGCTGCCGCCACACCGCATGCCGCTGCGATGAAGTTGCTCTACGGTGGCAGCGTCAAGCCCGACAATGCCGCCATCCTGTTTTCCCAAGCTGACATCGACGGCGGCCTGATTGGCGGTGCCGCGTTGAAAGCGGCTGATTTTGTTGCCATCATTCGCGCGGCGGGGTGATCGCACACCCGCGCGCGTCTTTCTAGTGTTCGACGGAGCCTCGTTTCCATGCAATTAGTGATGAATTTGGTGCTGATGGCGCAGCTGATCGCCGCCATCGCAATGATCGGTCTGGTGCTGGTCCAGCACGGCAAAGGGGCCGATATGGGGGCTTCGTTCGGCGGTGGGGCGTCCGGCAGCCTGTTCGGTGCCACCGGCAATGCCAACTTCCTGTCGCGCACGACGGCGGTGTGCGCCACGATCTTCTTCGTGGCGACGTTGACGTTGTCGTATTTTGGCAACGCCAAATCCACCGGGTCTGGCAGCAGCGTGCTGGACCGCGCGGCCGTGTCGGCCAGTGCGCCGGCCCCGGTGCCCGCAGCATCGGTTGCAGCGCAGATTCCAACGGCAGCCGCGCCTGCAGCGTCGGCTGCGGCGAGCCAGTAACGGCTGGTTGGGCCAGCATTCGTCGATGCAATCGCAGGGTGGGTTGCATCGACGCTATGAATTCTGTGCAAAGAGGTCTTGAGGCTAACCCTGATTGGGGCTAGAATACAGGGCTGTCTGACAAGCAATTCCCTCACGCAAGTCAGGCAAAACTAGGTTCATTTTTGATTGCGACATGCACAAACGTATGTCAGAGTGATCTGAGTGGGTCCGGTTGGTTAAGTTCCGCGTGCCGACGTGGTGAAATTGGTAGACACGCTATCTTGAGGGGGTAGTGGCGAAAGCTGTGCGAGTTCGAGTCTCGCCGTCGGCACCAACCAGTTATCGAGGGTCGGATATTTTCCGGCATCCGACCTGGCGCCCTGGCCATAATGAGCAGGGAACGAGTGGGCGCGCTTCGCACGTGACTTGGGTGGTTGTTCCACTGAGTTGGGCGGCGCGCTTTATTTTTGCCGGTTGTTCAGTCTAGTCATCTTCAGCCATGAGCATCGACCAGTATCTGCCTGTCCTCCTCTTCATTCTGGTCGGTGTCGGTGTCGGTGTAGCGCCGCAGATCCTCGGCTTTCTGCTCGGGCCGCAGCACCCTGACGCGGCCAAGAATTCTCCGTACGAATGCGGCTTCGAGGCGTTTGAAGATGCCCGCATGAAGTTCGATGTGCGCTACTACCTAGTGGCGATTCTCTTCATTTTGTTCGATCTGGAAATCGCCTTCCTTTTTCCTTGGGCTGTGTCCCTGCGTGAAATCGGCGCGACAGGTTTCTGGGCGATGATGATCTTCCTTGGCATTCTCGTGGTCGGGTTTGTCTACGAATGGAAGAAGGGTGCCCTGGATTGGGAATGAGCGGCGCGACGACAAGGACACATCATGGGCATTGAAGGCGTACTCAAAGAAGGCTTCGTCACGACCAGTGTCGATACGCTGATCAACTGGTCGAAGACCGGTTCGCTCTGGCCAATGACCTTTGGTCTGGCCTGCTGCGCGGTCGAAATGATGCACGCTGGTGCATCGCGCTACGACATCGACCGTTTCGGCATGTTGTTTCGGCCCAGTCCGCGTCAAAGTGATTTGATGATCGTGGCTGGCACGCTGTGCAACAAGATGGCGCCAGCCTTGCGCAAGGTGTATGACCAGATGGCTGAGCCCCGTTGGGTGCTCAGCATGGGCTCTTGCGCGAACGGCGGTGGGTACTATCACTACAGCTATTCGGTGGTTCGCGGCTGTGACCGGATCGTGCCGGTGGACGTGTATGTGCCAGGTTGCCCGCCGACAGCCGAAGCACTCCTCTACGGTATCTTGCAGCTGCAAGCGAAGATCCGTCGAGAAAATACCATCGCTCGCTGAAGTGAATTGGGTGGCCTTATGAGTCTGAAGCTCCAAACCCTGCAAGCCACGCTCGAGCGTGTGCTTGGCGCGCGTATTGCCAAACTGGTGAGCGCGCGTGGTGAACTGACCTTGGCGGTCGCTGCGGCCGACTATCTGGCGGTTGCACGCACGCTGCGTGACCATGCCGAGTTGTCGTTCGAGCAATTGATCGATCTGGCTGGCATGGATTACAGCACCTATAAAGATGGGCAGTACGACGGTCTGCGTTACGGCGTGGTCGTGCATCTGTTGTCGATCAAAAACAACTGGCGTCTGCGCCTGCGCGTGTTGGCACCCGATGACGACTTTCCGATCGTTGCCTCGGTCAATCCGATCTGGAATGCGGCCAACTGGTTCGAGCGCGAAGCGTTCGACCTCTATGGTATCGTGTTCGAAGGCCACGAAGATCTGCGTCGCCTGCTGACCGATTACGGTTTCATCGGCCACCCGTTCCGCAAGGATTTTCCGACCACTGGCCACGTGGAAATGCGCTATGACCCTGAACAGAAGCGCGTTATTTACCAGCCGGTGACCATCGAGCCGCGCGAAATCACGCCGCGCATCATCCGCGAAGACAATTACGGCGGGCTGCACTGAGGTTAGGCGATGGCTGAAATCAAGAATTACACCCTCAACTTCGGTCCGCAACACCCGGCCGCGCACGGCGTGCTGCGTCTGGTGCTGGAACTCGACGGCGAAGTCATTCAGCGTGCCGATCCGCACATCGGCCTGCTGCACCGCGCGACCGAGAAACTGGCTGAAAGCAAGACTTTCATCCAGTCGTTGCCCTATATGGATCGTCTCGACTACGTGTCGATGATGTGCAACGAGCACGCCTATTGTCTGGCGATCGAAAAGCTGATGGGCGTCGAAGTGCCCGTCCGCGCGCAGTACATCCGGGTGATGTTCAGCGAAATCACGCGTCTGCTGAACCATCTGCTGTGGCTGGGTTGCCACGGCATGGACTGCGGCGCGATGAATATCCTGATCTATTGCTTCCGCGAGCGCGAAGATCTGTTCGACATGTACGAGGCAGTGTCGGGTGCGCGCATGCACGCGGCCTATTTCCGACCGGGTGGCGTGTATCGCGACCTGCCGGACACGATGCCGCAGTACACGTTCAGCAAGATCCGCAACGCCAAGGCGATGGCGCAGCTGAACGAAAATCGGCAAGGTTCGCTGCTCGATTTCATTGAAGATTTCACCAAGCGTTTCCCGACGCTGGTCGATGAGTACGAAACGCTGCTCACCGATAACCGCATCTGGAAGCAACGCACGGTCGGCATCGGTGTCGTCACGCCTGAGCGTGCGCTCAATATGGGCATGACCGGCGCGATGCTGCGCGGCTCGGGTATTGCCTGGGATCTGCGCAAGAACCAGCCCTACGACGTTTACGACCGGATGGATTTCGATATCCCGCTGGGCGTCAATGGTGATACCTACGACCGCTATCTGGTGCGGGTCGAGGAAATGCGTCAGTCGAACCGCATCATCAAGCAGTGCGTCGATTGGTTGCGCAAGAACCCCGGCCCGGTGATCACCGACAACCACAAGGTGGCACCGCCGTCGCGCGTCGAGATGAAAACCTCGATGGAAGAGCTGATTCACCATTTCAAGCTCTTCACGGAAGGTTTCCACGTGCCCGAAGGCGAGGCCTACGCCGCCGTCGAGCACCCCAAGGGTGAGTTCGGCATCTATCTGGTCAGCGATGGTGCCAACAAGCCTTATCGTCTGAAGATTCGTGCACCAGGTTTTGTGCATCTGGCCGCACTCGATGAAATGGCGCGCGGTCACATGATTGCCGACGCGGTGGCCATCATCGGCACGATGGATATCGTGTTCGGTGAAATTGACCGCTGATTTTCTGCCGCTCAACCGCATGTCCTCCACGCGACTGGTCAACCATGTTCAGTGAAGCTACCCTGGCGCGTTTTGCGCGCGAAGTCGCCAAATATCCTTCCGACCAGAAACAGTCGGCGGTGATGGCCTGTCTGTCGATTGCTCAGCAAGAGCAAGGCTGGGTTTCGCCAGAAGCCGAGCAAGGCATTGCCGAGTATCTCGGCATGCCGGCCATCGCTGTGCATGAGGTGACGACCTTCTACAACATGTACAACCAGCAGCCGGTGGGCAAGTTCAAGCTCAACGTCTGTACCAATCTGCCTTGCCAGTTGCGCAACGGCCAGACGGCTCTTGAGCATCTGTGCGCGAAGCTTGGCATCGAAAATGGCGGTACCACCGCCGATGGCCTGATTACCTTGCAGCAGTGCGAATGCCTGGGTGCCTGTGCCGATGCACCGGTGCTGCTGGTGAATGATCGCCAGATGCTCAGCTACATGAGCAACGACCGTCTGGACGATCTGGTCCAGACGCTGCAGGCCCACGCCAAACAAGGCGCCTGAGACGGAGTAGATGGCGATGACGTTGGATCTTTCGAAGTTTCAGACCACCGGTCTGGAAACCTGTTTCCATGATCGACACATCAATCCGCAGATCTGTGCCGGTCTGGACGGCAGCAATTGGCGTCTGAAGGATTACGAAGCGCGTGGTGGTTACCAGGCGCTGCGCAAGATTCTCGGCAAGGATGGCGGCGAAGGCATGACGCCTGACCAGGTGATTGCCGAGGTCAAGGGTTCGGGTCTGCGCGGTCGCGGCGGTGCGGGTTTTCCGACCGGCCTGAAGTGGAGCTTCATGCCCCGCGCGTTGCCGGTCCAGAAATACCTGGTCTGCAATTCCGATGAAGGCGAACCGGGTACCTGCAAGGATCGCGATATCCTGTGCTACAACCCGCACATCGTCATCGAAGGCATGATCATCGCGGCCTATGCGATGGGTATCACGGTGGGGTACAACTACATCCACGGTGAAATCTTCGAGGTTTACGAGCGTTTCGAAGCAGCGCTTGAAGAAGCTCGCGCGGCCGGTTATCTGGGCGACAAGATCCTGGGTAGCAATCACACGTTCCAGTTGCATGCCCACCATGGTTTTGGTGCCTACATCTGCGGCGAGGAAACGGCGCTGATCGAATCGATCGAAGGCAAGAAGGGCCAACCGCGCTTCAAGCCGCCGTTCCCGGCCAGTTTTGGCGTGTACGGCAAGCCGACCACGATCAACAACACCGAAACTTTCGCGGCGGTGCCCTGGATCATCCGCAACGGTGGTCCGGCCTATCTGGAATGCGGCAAGCCGAACAACGGCGGCACCAAGATTTTCTCGATGGTCGGTGACGTGCAGCGGCCCGGCAACTATGAAATCCCGATGGGCACCAGCTTCGCCAAGCTGCTGGAGCTGGCCGGTGGTGTCAAGGGCGGCAAGAAACTCAAGGCCGTGATTCCTGGCGGTTCCTCGTCACCGGTCTTGCCGGCGCACATCATGATGGATTGCACGATGGACTATGACTCCATCAGCAAGGCCGGCTCGATGCTCGGTTCGGGCGCCGTGATCGTGATGGACGAAACCCGCTGCATGGTCGAAAGCCTGCTGCGCCTGTCGTATTTCTATGCGCACGAATCGTGCGGTCAGTGCACGCCATGCCGTGAAGGTACCGGCTGGCTCTGGAAAATGGTCGATCGGATCGAGCACGGGCAAGGTCGTGCAGACGATCTGGCGCTGCTGGATAACGTCGCCGAAAGCATCATGGGCCGCACGATCTGTGCGCTTGGCGACGCTGCCGCGATGCCGGTGCGGGGCATGCTGAAGCATTTCCGCGACGAGTTTGCATATCACGTCGAGCACAAGACCTGCATGGTCCCGGTGCGCGGCTGATCGGGGTAGACACATGGTTGAAATCGAACTCGACGGCAAGAAGGTAGAAGTGCTTGAGGGCAGCATGGTGATGCATGCGGCCGAGAAAGCGGGCACTTTCATTCCCCATTTCTGCTATCACAAGAAACTCTCGATCGCGGCCAGCTGCCGCATGTGCCTGGTTGACGTCGAAAAGGCGCCCAAGCCGATGCCGGCCTGCGCCACGCCGGTGACGCAAGGCATGATCGTGCGCACCAAGAGCGACAAGGCGATCAAGGCCCAGCAGTCGGTGATGGAGTTTCTGCTCATCAATCACCCGCTCGATTGCCCGATCTGCGACCAGGGCGGTGAATGCCTGCTGCAGGATCTGGCGGTCGGTTATGGCAAGTCGGCGTCGCGCTACGAAGAAGAAAAGCGCGTCGTGCCTCACAAGGAAGTCGGTCCGCTGATTTCCATGGAGGAAATGAGCCGCTGCATCCATTGCACCCGTTGTGTCCGTTTTGGCCAGGAAATTGGCGGCCAGATGGAATTGGGCATGCTGCATCGCGGTGAACACGCTGAAATCACCACCTTCCTCGGCAAGACGATCGATTCCGAGTTGTCGGGCAACATGATCGATATCTGCCCGGTCGGTGCACTGACCAGCAAGCCGTTCCGTTATTCGGCTCGTACCTGGGAGCTGTCACGCCGCAAGAGCGTGAGCCCGCATGATTCGACCGGCGCCAATCTGATTGTGCAGGTCAAGAATCACAAGGTGCTGCGCGTCGTGCCGCTCGAAAATGATGCGGTGAATGAATGCTGGCTCGCCGATCGTGACCGTTTCAGTTACGAAGCGCTCAACAGCGATGCGCGCAATACCTCGCCGATGCTCAAGCAAGGCGGCCAGTGGAAGGCGGTCGATTGGACCACCGCGCTGGAATATGTTGCGAACGGCCTGAAGAACATCAAGTCCGAGCATGGCGGCGCCGCGATCGGCGCGCTGGCCTCGCCGCACAGCACGCTCGAAGAGCTGCATCTGCTGGCCAAGCTGGTGCGTGGTCTGGGTTCGGACAACATCGATCACCGTCTGCGTCAGGCCGACTTCCGTCAGGAAGGCGTGCGCTGGCTCGGCACCTCGATCGCATCGCTCTCGACGCTGGATCGGGCGCTGGTGATCGGCTCGTTCCTGCGCAAGGACCATCCGCTGTTCGCGCAGCGTCTGCGCCAGGCCGCCCGTCGCGGTGCGCAGGTCAGTCGCGTGCATGCGCTGGCCGAAGACTGGTTCATGCCGGTCGCACAGCAGCTGATCGCGGCCCCGTCGGCCTGGGCCGCCGTGCTGATCGAGATCGCTGCGGCCGTCGCCACCGCCAAGGGTGTGACTGCGCCGCTGGCCGTGACGCCGGGCGCCCAAGCGCAAGCTATCGCCGCTTCGCTGCTGTCGGGTCAGAACAAGGCCGTGCTGCTGGGCAATGCGGTGGCGCAACATCCGCAAGCCGCTGAGCTGCTGGCTCTGGCCAACTGGATCGCCGAACAGACCGGTGCCAGCTGCGGTTTCCTGGGTGAAGCCGCCAACAGCGTTGGCGCTCAGCTGGTCGGCGCGCAACCGCGCAAGGCTGGTCTGGACGCTGGCGCGATGCTGGCCGAGCCGCGCAAGGCCTATCTGCTGTTCAACACCGAACCGGTGCTCGACTCGGCCAATGCTGCGGTTGCCGCCAAGGCGCTGGCTGCCGCGCAGATGGTGGTGGCGTTCAGCCCCTTCAGTGCCAACGTCGAACACGCTGACGTGCTGCTGCCGATCGCGCCGTTCACCGAAACTGCCGGCAGCTTCGTCAACGCCGAAGGCCGTCTGCAGAGCTTCCACGGTGTGGTGCGCCCGCTCGGCGACACCCGTCCGGGCTGGAAGGTGCTGCGCGTGCTGGGCAACCTGCTCGGCCTGCCCGAGTTCGCCCACGACAGCGTCGAGCAAGTGCGCGCTGAAGCGGTCGGTGACGGCAGCCAGATCGCGGCCAAGCTCTCCAACCTCAGCACGGTGGCGCATGTGTCGTTGCCGGCTGAAGGTGCCGGGCTGCAACGCCTGGCCGATGTGCCGATCTACAGCGCCGACGGCATCGTGCGTCGTGCAGCGTCGCTGCAACAGACCGCCGACGCCAAGGCACCGGTGGTCAGCCTGCCGGCAGATTTGTGGGCCACACTCGGGCTGAGTGAAGGCGCATCAGTGCGGGTTTCGCAAGACAAGGGCAGTGTGGTGTTGGCTGCCGTGTGTGACAAGACGCTGGCCTCCGGCACGGTGCGTGTACCGGCTGGTCACGTTGCCACGGCGGCGCTCGGCCCCATGTACGGCGCTCTCAGCATCGAGCGCGCCTGACCGGACAAGGACCTGATGATGCTGGATACCCTGCAATCTCTTGGTTCCTCGACGCTCGGCCCTGTCTGGCCCGTGGTCTGGAACCTGATCAAGATCGTCGCCGTGCTGCTGCCGCTGCTGCTCAGCGTGGCTTATCTGACGCTCTGGGAGCGTAAAGCCATTGGCCGCACCCAGATTCGTCCGGGCCCGAACCGGGTCGGACCTTATGGTCTGCTCACGCCCATCGCCGACGCGGTCAAGCTGATTTTCAAGGAAATCATCCGTCCGACCGCCGCCAACAAGGGGCTGTTCTTCCTGGCGCCGATCATGGCGATCATGCCGTCGCTGGCGGCTTGGGTGGTGGTGCCGTTTGGTCCGGATGTGGCGCTCTCCAATATCAATGCCGGCCTTTTGTTCATGATGGCGATTACCTCCCTGGAGGTTTATGGCGTCATCATCGCAGGCTGGGCATCGAATTCGAAGTACGCTTTCCTGGGCGCCATGCGGGCCTCGGCGCAGATGGTCAGCTACGAAATCGCGATGGGTTTTTCCTTCGTCGTCGTGCTGATGGTGACGGGCAGCCTGAACATGACCGACATCGTCATGAGCCAGGCCAAGGGTTCGTTCGCTGGTTTCGGCCTGAATTTCCTGTCCTGGAACTGGCTGCCGCTGCTGCCGATCTTTGTGGTCTATTTCATCTCGGGTCTGGCGGAAACCAATCGCCACCCCTTCGATGTGGTAGAAGGTGAGTCGGAAATCGTTGCCGGACACATGATCGAATATTCGGGCATGTCGTTTGCGATGTTCTTCCTGGCCGAATACGCCAACATGTGGCTCGTCTCCATCATGGCGGTGTTGATGTTCCTGGGTGGCTGGCTTTCGCCGATCGCCGCGCTTGACTTCATCCCCGGCTGGATCTGGCTGGCAATCAAGACCTTCTGTGTTGTGACGATGTTCTTGTGGGTGCGCGCTACTTTCCCGCGTTTCCGCTATGACCAGATCATGCGCTTGGGTTGGAAGATCTTCATTCCGGTCACGCTGGTGTGGCTGATCGTGGTGGGTCTCTGGATTCAGAGCCCCTGGAATATCTGGAAATAACCGGAAGTCGCGCCAGCGAGGAAAACACCATGTCCGCTGTGGCTACAGTCAAGGATTTTGTATCGAGTTTCATGCTCTTGGAAATGTTCAAGGGTTTGAAACTCACGGGTCGGCATTTCTTCCAACGCACGGTGACGGTGCAATTCCCGGAAGAAAAAACACCGCTCAGCCCACGTTTTCGTGGTCTGCATGCGCTGCGCCGCTATGAAAACGGTGAAGAGCGTTGCATCGCTTGCAAACTGTGCGAAGCAGTCTGCCCGGCGATGGCGATCACCATCGAATCGGATGTGCGGGCCGACGGTTCGCGTCGCACGACGCGGTACGACATCGATCTGACCAAGTGCATCTTCTGCGGTTTCTGCGAAGAGAGCTGTCCGGTCGATTCGATCGTCGAAACCCATGTGTTTGAATACCATGGTGAAAAACGGGGTGACCTGTATTTCACCAAGGACATGCTGCTCGCGGTGGGTGACCGCTACGAGAAAGAAATCGCAGCCAACAAGGAGGCGGACGCCAAGTACCGCTGACCTGCTGCCTGAGGCAGGCTTTCATCCTGAGGGTGACAAGCTCCTCGGGCGCGAGTTCGCGCATCCGACGACGATATGGATACCAACACCGCGCTTTTCTACACATTCTCGGCCGTGCTGCTGTTCGCCGGTTTCCGGGTGATTACCGCCCGCAGTCCGGTGCACTCCGCACTGTTTCTCGTGCTGGCATTTTTCAGTGCCTCCTGTGTCTGGATACTGTTGCAGGCCGAGTTTCTGGCCATCTCACTGGTGCTGGTCTACGTCGGCGCGGTGATGGTGCTGTTCCTGTTCGTCGTGATGATGCTCGACATCAATATCGACGTGCTGCGGCAAGGTTTCTGGAAGCATTTCCCGCTGGCCGGCATGGTTGGCGTGGTGATCGCCCTGGAAATGGCGTTCGTGCTGTTGCGCGGTTTTGTCGGGCGGATGCCGGATAGCGCGCCGGCAGCCGATGCTGCCAAGCTGGGTAATACCAAGCTGCTTGGCATCGAGATCTACACCACCTATCTGTATCCGCTGCAGATTGCGGCCGTGCTGCTGCTGGTGGCGATCATCGCCGCGATTGCGCTGACGCTGCGCCGGCGCAAGGATTCCCGCTACCTGAATGCGGGCGAGCAGGTCAAGGCCAAGAAGGCCGATCGTCTGCGCATCATCAAGATGGATCCGGTGCGCGAATTGCCTGCTGCTGAAGTCGCCGCCCCGAAAGGACAAGCATGATCACGCTCGGACATTACCTCACGCTCGGTGCGATCCTGTTTGCACTGTCGGTGATCGGCATTTTTCTGAATCGCAAGAACCTGATCGTGCTGCTGATGGCGATCGAGTTGATGCTGCTCGCCGTGAATCTGAATTTTGTGGCCTTCTCACATTACTTCGGTGACATGGCTGGCCAGGTTTTCGTGTTCTTCATCCTGACGGTTGCAGCGGCTGAATCGGCCATCGGTCTGGCCATTCTGGTGGTGCTGTTCCGCAATCGTTCGACCATCAATGTCGACGAGCTCGACACGCTGAAGGGCTGACGCCAAAGGGAAACCAAGAATATGTCTCAGCTCTCGCAATCGATGTTGTTGGCAGTACCGCTCGCGCCTTTGGCGGGTGCGGTCACGGCCGGTTTTTTTGGCAAGACCGTGGGTCGTGCCGGTTCCCACATCGTCACCATCCTGGGGGTGCTGGTCGCCTTCATTCTGTCGGCCATGACGCTGATGGATGTGCTGGACGGTGCCCGCTATAACCAGACCGTCTACGAGTGGATGGTGCTGGGCAGCCTGAAAATGGAAGTCGGTTTTCTGATCGACGGCCTGACCGCCATGATGATGGTGGTGGTGACCTTCGTGTCGTTGATGGTGCATATCTACACCATCGGCTACATGGAAGAGGATCCTGGTTATCAGCGCTTCTTCAGCTATATCTCGCTGTTCACCTTCTCGATGTTGATGCTCGTGATGAGCAACAACTTCCTGCAGTTGTTCTTCGGCTGGGAAGCGGTCGGTCTGGTGTCGTATCTCTTGATCGGTTTCTGGTTCAAGAAGCCGACCGCGATCTTCGCCAACATGAAGGCCTTCGTGGTGAACCGGGTGGGTGACTTCGGTTTCATCCTCGGTATCGGCCTGATCGTCGCCTACGCCGGCACGCTGAGCTACAGCGAAGCCTTCGCGAAAGCCGATGAATATGCCAAGCTGGGTTTCCCCGGCACCGACTGGCAACTCATCACGGTGACCTGCATCTGCCTGTTCATCGGCGCGATGGGCAAGTCGGCGCAGTTTCCGCTGCACGTCTGGCTGCCGGATTCGATGGAAGGTCCGACCCCCATTTCCGCGCTGATTCACGCCGCGACGATGGTGACGGCCGGTATCTTCATGGTGGCGCGCATGTCGCCGCTGTTCGAGCTGTCGGATACCGCGCTGAACTTCATCCTGATCATTGGTTCGATCACGGCGCTGTTCATGGGTTTCCTGGGCATCATTCAGAACGACATCAAGCGCGTGGTGGCGTATTCGACGCTGTCGCAGCTGGGTTACATGACGATGGCGCTGGGCGCTTCGGCCTATTCGGTCGCGGTGTTCCACCTGATGACGCATGCTTTCTTCAAGGCGCTGCTGTTCCTGGGTGCCGGCTCGGTCATCATCGGCATGCACCATGACCAGGACATCCGCAACATGGGTGGTCTGCGCAAATACATGCCGATCACCTGGATTACCTCGTTGCTGGGTTCACTGGCGCTGATCGGTACGCCGTTCTTCGCGGGTTTCTATTCGAAGGACTCGATCATCGAGGCACTCGCTGCCAGCCATCTGCCGGCGGCCCGCTGGGCTTATCTGGCGGCCATCATCGGTGTGTTCGTGACGGCGTTCTATTCGTTCCGGATGTATTTCCTGGTCTTCCACGGCAAGGAAAATTTCCATCACAAGCCGTTCCCGGGTGAGCACGATCATCATGACGACGATCATGGTCACGCGCATGCGCATACCCCGCACGAATCTCCGTGGGTCGTGACGGTGCCGCTGATTCTGCTGGCGATTCCGTCGGTGGTGATCGGTTACCTGACGATTCAACCGATGCTGTTCGGCGATTTCTTCAAGGATGCGATCTTCGTCAACGTCGAGCACCATCCGGCGATGGAAGAGTTGGCCCATGAATTCCATGGTGCCTTGGCCATGGCGATGCATTCGGTGACGTCGCTGCCGTTCGCGCTTGCACTCGGTGGTGTTGTGACTGCCTTCGTGTTCTACATGGTGGCGCCGTCGATTCCTGCGACCTTTGCACGCGTGCTGGCTCCGGTCATCACGGTGATGGAAAACAAGTACTACATGGACTGGATCAACGAAAACATCCTTGCCGCCGGTGCGCGCCTGCTGGGTCGCGGCCTCTGGAAGGGCGGTGATGTGGCCTTGATCGACGGTGCGGCAGTGAATGGTTCGGCCCGCCTGGTGGGTATGGTCGCCTCGGTCGTGCGTCTGTTCCAGACGGGATACATCTACCACTACGCCCTGGTCATGCTTGTCGGTGTCGTCGCACTGATGACGTGGTTTGTCTGGCTGCATCGCTGAGCCGGGGGATATCGCTATGACTTACCTCTCGCTCTCGATCTGGCTGCCGATTCTGTTCGGCACCGTACTGCTTGCCCTCGGACGTGATCAATATGCCAACGCGGTGCGTTGGACTGCCTTGATCGGTGCCGTGCTGGCTTTCCTGGTCACGATTCCGCTCGTGACAGGTTTTGATGTCACAACCCCGGCGTTGCAATTCCAGGAAAGCATGCCCTGGATTGAACGTTTCAATGTCCATTACCACCTGGGTGTCGATGGCATTTCGGTCTGGTTTGTGCTGCTGACCGCCTTCATCACGATCATCGTCGTGATCTCGGCCTGGGAAGTGATCACCGAGCGCGTCAACCAGTACATGGGCGCATTCCTGATCCTGTCCGGTTTGCTGGTGGGTGTGTTCAGTGCGGTGGACGCGCTGCTGTTCTACGTGTTCTTCGAAGCCACCTTGATTCCGATGTACATCATCATCGGTATCTGGGGCGGTCCGAAGCGCGTCTATGCCGCGTTCAAGTTCTTCCTGTACACGCTGGCCGGCTCGCTGCTGATGCTGGTGGCGCTGGTTTATCTGTACTACAAGTCGGGTGGCAGTTTCGATCTGCTGACATGGCAAAAACTGCCGCTGCCGATGGATGCGCAGACGCTGCTGTTCTTCGCCTTCTTTGCGGCTTTTGCGGTCAAGGTGCCGATGTGGCCGGTGCACACCTGGTTGCCGGATGCCCACGTTGAAGCACCGACCGGTGGTTCGGTGGTGCTGGCAGCGATCATGCTGAAACTCGGGGCCTACGGCTTCCTGCGCTTCTCGCTGCCGATCGTTCCGGATGCCAGCTTGGCTTATGCGCCGTTCGTCATCACGCTCTCTTTGATCGCGGTGATCTATATCGGCCTGGTCGCGCTGGTGCAGAACGACATGAAGAAGCTGGTCGCTTATTCATCGATCGCGCACATGGGTTTTGTGACGCTGGGCTTCTTCATCTTCAGTGAGCTGGGTATTTCCGGCGGCCTGGTGCAGATGATTTCGCACGGTTTTGTCTCGGGCGCCATGTTCCTGTCGATCGGTGTGCTGTACGACCGCGTCCATTCGCGTGAAATCGCTTCTTACGGCGGTGTGGTCAATACCATGCCGAAGTTCGCGGCGTTTGCGGTGTTCTTCGGTATGGCGAACTGCGGCCTGCCGGGTACCGCTGGTTTCATCGGCGAATGGATGGTGATTCTGGGCAGCGTGAAGTTCAACTTCTGGATCGGCATGCTGTCCGCGACGGCCCTGATCTTCGGTGCCGCCTATACCTTGTGGATGATCAAGCGGGTGTATTTCGGTGATGTCACGAACGACCATGTGCGTGAACTCAGCGATATCAATGCGCGTGAATTCCTGATGCTCGCCGTGCTGGCGGTGGCAACGCTGGCGATGGGTTTGTATCCGAAGCCCTTTACCGATGTGATGCATGTCTCGGTGACGGAGTTGATCCGCCATGTGGGCGTGTCGAAACTGTGATCCTGGAGTGATGCACCCCATGACTGCAATCAATTGGCTCGCGGTAGCTCCCGAGATCGTCCTGCTGGTGATGGCCTGCGTGGTCGCACTGGTGGATCTGTTTGTCACTGATCCGAAACGCACCGCCACCTATGTGCTGACGTTGCTGACGCTGGCCGTCGTCGGTGTCATGCACCTGGCGTCTTTCAACGAGGGCAGCACCCACTATGTGATGAACCGCATGGTGGTGGTTGATCCGATGGGGCACCTGCTGGCGTTTTTCGCCTCGCTGTCGGTGCTGGTCACGCTGGTCTATGCGCAGACCTATGCGGCCAGCCGCGAGATGCTCAAGGGCGAGCTGTTCACGCTGAGCCTGTTCTCGCTGCTGGGCATCTCGATCATGGTGTCGGGTAACAACTTCCTGGTCCTGTATCTGGGCCTGGAGCTGATGAGCCTGTCGCTCTACGCGCTGGTGGCGCTGCGGCGTGACAACACCACCGCGACCGAAGCGGCGATGAAGTACTTCGTGCTGGGCGCGCTGGCTTCGGGCTTCTTGCTGTACGGCATGTCGATGATGTACGGTGCCACTGGCTCGCTGGATCTCGGCAAGGTGTTCGAGGTGATCGGCAAGGGCGATGTGAATCGTCAGGTGCTGGCGTTCGGCCTGGTGTTCATTGTTTCCGGCTTGGCCTTCAAGCTGGGCGCGGTGCCGTTCCACATGTGGGTGCCTGACGTCTATCACGGTGCGCCGACTGCGGCGACGCTGCTGATCGCCGGTGCGCCGAAGATCGCTGCGTTCGGTATGGCGATCCGCCTGCTGGTCGAGGGCATGCTGGGCTTGGCGGTCGATTGGCAGCAGATGCTGATCGTGCTGGCGGTGTGCTCGCTGGTGGTGGGCAACTTTGCCGCCATCGCGCAGAGCAACCTGAAGCGCATGCTGGCTTATTCGACCATCGCGCAGATGGGCTTCATCCTGCTCGGCCTGGCCTCGGGGGTGGTGAACGGCAACACGCTGTCGGCCGCCAACGCCTACAGCTCGGCCATGTTCTACATGATCACCTACGTGCTGACCACGCTCGGCACCTTCGGTCTGATCATGCTGCTGGCCCGCGAAGGCTTCGAGTCCGAGGACATCGTCGATCTGGCCGGCCTGAACCAGCGCAGCCCGCTGCTGGCCGGCGTGATGGCGGTGTTCATGTTCTCGCTCGCCGGCATTCCGCCGACGGTCGGTTTCTACGCCAAGCTCTCGGTGCTGCAAGCGCTGGTCTCGACCAATGATCCGGCCTATCTGTGGCTGTCCATCATCGCGGTGATGCTGTCGCTGGTTGGCGCTTTCTACTACCTGCGTGTCGTCAAGGTCATGTACTTCGACGAGCCGACCGAAACCGCTCCGATCGAAACCACCAGCGGTGCTCGCGCGCTGCTGTCGCTGAACGGCGCTGCGGTGCTGGTGTTCGGTCTGCTGCCGGGCGGCCTGATGACGATGTGCGCGCAAGCCATCATCAAGACGCTGGCCACCTGAGGCTTGACACCATGGCAGGACCAGGCGCCGTCTGGACCGTGCTGCTGCTGGCACTGCTGAGTGCCAACCTGCCGTTTCTGAACGAGCGCATCCTCGCGCTCGGTCCGCTGCGCCAGCCCAAGAGCGTCGCTTGGCGGCTGCTTGAGCTGGTGCTCTACGCGGCGCTGGTGATCGGGCTGGGCCGCTGGCTCGAAGCCCGCGCCGGCCAAGCCCAGTCGCAGGACTGGCAGTTCTACGCCGTGATGCTGTGCGTTTTTCTGACGCTGGCCTTCCCGGGCTTTGTCTGGCGTTATCTGCGTCGGCGAGGCCCGGCATGACAAACACCGTGTCCACTGCATTCCCCTTTGACGACGACAGCCATCTGCGCGAGCAGCAGCTGACGTCCAAGCAGGTCTATCAAGGCCGCTTCCTGGATGTGCGCGAAGACCAGGTCCGGCTGCCCGATGGCGGCCAAGCCTCACGCGAATACATGGTCCATCCGGGCGCCGTGATGATCGTGCCGCTGCTCGATGACGGCCGGCTGGTGCTGGAGCGCCAGTACCGCTATCCGCTGCAGCGCTCGGTGATCGAGTTCCCGGCCGGCAAGCTGGAGCCGGGCGAGCCGACCCTGCCGTGCGCCGTGCGCGAGCTGTTCGAGGAAACCGGCTACCGGGCTCGTGAATGGGCCCTGGCCGGCGAGCTGCACAACGCCATCGCCTATTCCACCGAACGCATCGAAATCTGGTTCGCGCGTGGCCTGAGCGCTGGCGAGCGCCAGCTCGACGAGGGCGAGTTCCTGGATGTGTTCACCGCCAGCCAGGACGAGCTCGAAGCCTGGGTGCTGGCCGGCAAGGTCAGCGATGCCAAGACGCTGATCGGATTGCTCTGGCTGCAACTCTGGCACGCCGGTCGCCTGCCCTTGCAATGGCAGACCGCAGCGGATGTGAGCGCTGGCTGATATTCTGCCCGGATGAAAGTCTTTGATCTGCTGTGCGCGCACGGCCACTCGTTCGAAGGCTGGTTCGGCTCCGAGGCAGATTACCTCTCCCAGGTCGAACGCGGCCTGCTCGAATGCCCGTTATGCGCCACCAAGGCGGTGCAACGGCGGCCGTCGGCGCCGCGCCTGAATCTGTCCGGCGCCCGCGCCGAGCCCTCGGTCGCGCCGGCAACGCCTGCCGCCCGCCCGGCGGCGGCTGCTTCAACGGCCAGTGTCGCCACGCCCGAACCGACTTCGGCTGAGCGCCAGGCCGCCGAAGCGATGTGGCTGCAGGCGGTGCGTCATGTGATGGTCAACACCGAAGACGTCGGTGCGCGCTTCGCCGAAGAAGCGCGTCGCATGCACTACGGCGAAACCGAGCATCGCAACATTCGCGGCCAAGCGACCCGCGAACAGACCCAGGAACTGGGCGAAGAAGGTATCGAGGTGTTCAGCCTGCCGGTGCCCGAGGCGCTCAAGGGGCCGGTGCAGTAACGCGGTTCAGAGCAGCCGCCCCGGATTCATCAGCCCTTGCGGATCGAGCGCGCCCTTGATCGCGCGCATCAGCCCGAGTGCCACCGGCGACTTGCGCGCCGCCAGTTCATCCCGTTTCAATGTACCGATGCCGTGCTCGGCCGAGAACGAGCCGCCGTGCGCCTGCACCGCGTCATAGACGATGCGGTTGATGCCGGGCTCGCAGTCGCGCAGGAAGGCGCTAGCGTCGCCGTTTTCAGGCACCTGCACGTTGTAGTGCAGGTTGCCGTCGCCCAGATGGCCGAAGTTGACCAGCCGTGCGCCCGGATAGGCCGCTTGCAACGCGGCGTCGGTGCCGGCCACAAAGTCGGCGAGGCGCGAGATCGGCAGCGCGATGTCGTGCTTGATGTTCAGGCCTTCCTCGGCCTGCGCCATCGAGATCGATTCGCGCAGGTGCCACATCGTGCGCGACTGCGCCACCGACTCGGCCACCGCCGCGTCGCTCACCAGGCCGCGCTCCAGCGCCTGCTCCAGCAGGGTTTCGAAGCTGGCGCGGCCGTGCGCTTCGCTTTCGGCGTCGGAGACTTCCAGCAGCACGGTCCACGGTGCGCTTGGCAGCGGCTGGGTGATCTGCGGATAGTGCTTGCGTACCAGGCCGAGCGCAAATTCGCCCATCAGCTCGAAGCCGGTCAGCATCGCGCCGGCTTGCGCTTGCGCCAGGCTCAGCAGCGCGACGGCTTGTTCGAGCCGATCGCAACTGGCCAGCGAGGTCATGACCGCCTTGGGCTGCGGATAGAGCTTCAGCACCGCAGCGGTGATGACGCCGAGCGTGCCTTCGCTGCCGAGGTAGAGATGGCGCAGGTCGTAGCCGGTGTTGTCCTTGCGCAGGCCTGAGAGGCCGTCCCAGACTGCGCCGGCCGGCGTGACCACTTCCAGGCCGAGGCAGAGTTCGCGCGCGTTGCCGTAGCGCAGCACCTGCGTGCCGCCCGCGTTGGTGGCCAGGTTGCCGCCGATGGTGCAACTGCCTTCCGAGGCCAGGCTGAGCGGAAACAGCAGCCCTTGCGCTTCGGCGGCGTCTTGCACGGTCTGCAGGATGCAGCCGGCTTCGACCGTCATCGTCAGGTTGGCGGCGTCGATGCTGCGCACGCGGTTCAGGCGGCGCAGGCTCAGCAGCACCTGCGCGCCCGAGGCGTCCGGCACCGCGCCGCCGACCAGCCCGGTGTTGCCGCCCTGCGGCACGATCGCCACGCCGTGCGCGGCGCACAGCCGCACGACGGCGGCGACCTCGGCGGTGCTGCCCGGCCGCACGACGGCCAGCGCGTGGCCCCGGTAGCGTTTGCGCCAGTCGAGTTCATAGGCGCTCAGGTCGCCCTCGGTCAGCACCTGAGCGGGGCCGACGATGGCGGCGAGCGCTGGCAGCAGGGAAGTCATGGCCGGTTCAGCGTGCTTTGGCGCGTTTGGCAGCGGGCGGCAGCGTGCCGGCGGCGCGCGCGGCACCGATGCGCAGCCGCACCTGCGCGGCGCACAGCACGAACAGCAGCACGGCCAGCAGCACCTCGGCGCCGGCCAGCCAGGCGCCCAGGCCGGGTTCGCTGGTGGCGCGCACCGCACCTTCGGCGACATAGAGCCAGACCGCCAGGCTCAGCCAGCGGCAGGTATAGAGCCGGTAGCGCCACAGCCCTGGCAGCGCCAGGACCAGCGGCAGCACCTTGAGCGCCAGCGTGCCACGGCCGATCGGCACCAGCCAGAGCTCCCAGGCCAGGCCGAGCGCGATCAGCGCCAGCGTGGTGGCCAGACTGGCGGCGCGCAGCCGCTGCAGCGTGGGGCTGGGCCGGTTGGGGGGGGGATGGGTGGAAGGCAAAGCGGACGCAGCAGACATGTTTGGCATCATAGCCAGCATGAAAACTCCTCCACGGTGGCTCGCCGCTCTGACCCGACCCCGGCTGCATCTGCGCCTGTGGCTGCGTTCGCTCCAGCATTGGCCCTGGCTCGACACCCTGCGCACGCTGCGGCTGCGCTTTCGTGAAGACCGGCTCGGCGTCACCGCCAGCAGCCTGACCTTCACCACCACCATCGCGCTGGTGCCGCTGATGACGGTGATGTTTGCCGTCTTCACTGCCGTGCCGATGTTCGGCACTTTCCGCAAGGCGCTCGAAACCTATTTCATCCAGAATCTGGTGCCGGACCTGATCGCCAAGCCGGTCCTCTCGACGCTGACCCAGTTTGCCGTCAAGGCGAATCGGCTCGGCGTGCTCGGTCTGGCCTTCCTGGGCGTCACGGCACTGGCGCTGATGCTGACGATCGATCGCACGCTCAACGGCATCTGGCGTGTGCGCCAACCCCGGCCGCTGGCGCAGCGGGTGCTGCTGTACTGGGCGGTGGCCACGCTGGGCCCCTTGCTGCTGGGCGGCAGTCTGACGCTGACTTCGTACGCCATCTCGGCCTCGCGCGGGCTGGTCAGCGCGCTGCCGGGCGGGGTGGCGCTGTTCCTGAATCTGCTGGAGCTGCTGCTGATGGCGGCCGGCGTGACGGCGCTGTTCAAGTTCGTGCCGAACACCGAGGTGCGCTGGCGCCATGCCTGGGCCGGCGGCGCCTTTGTGGCGATCGGCTTCGAGCTGGCCAAGCGCGGCATCGCCTGGTACCTGAGCGCGGTGCCGACCTATTCGACCATCTACGGCGCCTTTGCCACCGTGCCGATCTTCCTGGTCTGGCTCTACCTGGGTTGGGTCATCGTGCTGCTCGGCGCGGTGGTGGCGGCTTATGCGCCGAGCCTGCAGATGCAGGTCGGGCGCCATCCGGGCACGCCGGGCTATCGCTTTTCGCTTGCGCTGACGCTGCTCGGCGAGCTGGCTGCGGCACGCGCCGGTGGCCAGCGCGGCGTCGGGCTGATGGTCCTGGCCGAGCAGCTGCGGCTCGATCCGCTCCAGCTGGAGCCGATCGTCGAGGTGCTGCAGCAGCTCGATTGGGTCGGTCGGCTCGACGAGGCCGGCGCGCCTCGGCTGGTGCTGCTGGTCGATCCGGCCCGCACTCAGCTGGCACCCTTGCTGAGCCGCTTGCTGCTGGCACCGACGCCGGCCATGACGCCGTTCTGGCAGCAGGCGGGCTGGAACAGGATGCTGCTGGCCGAGGCCTTGCCGCTGGCCAGCGCAGTACCGTCGATGAGTCCGATGCACTCGGCCTGAGTGCTTGGCTCCGCAGTGGGTGGCGCACCGGTTGCGCTGAAGTGAGCGGTGAGCGTGGCGCTCTTTCGTCGCTGAAACGGACTAGGCACAGATAAGCTCGCGGCTTGTCTTTGCTCAATTTTGCGCCGTAGGAGCCCCTGATGCGTCTCAACACGCCATTGACTCAGCAGGAATATCACGTGCCGCCTGGACAGGCGCTGGTCTCGACCACCGACCTCAAGGGTCGCATCCTTTACTGCAATCAGTCGTTCATCGCGGTCAGCGGCTACAGCAAGGAAGAGCTGCTCGGCCAGCCGCACAACCTGATCCGCCACCCGGACATGCCGGAAGAGGCCTTCCGCGACATGTGGCAGACCATCCAGTCCGGCCAGCCCTGGTCGGCACCGGTCAAGAACCGGCGCAAGAATGGCGATCACTACTGGGTCATGGCCAACGTCACGCCCTTGCTGGAGGGTGATCAGCTGGCGGGCTACATGTCGGTCCGTACCGATGTGACGCGCCAGCAGGTGGTGGCGGCCGAGCAGCTCTATGCCCGGATGCGGGCCGAAAAAGCGGCTGGACGGCTCACCCATGTGCTGCACTGCGGTGAACTGCAACGCCGCGATCTGGTCGGGCGGCTGTTGGGTCGGCGTCCGCCGGTGGCGCTGCAGATGTTTCTGTGTGCGCTGCTGTGCGGTACGGTGGGCCTGCTGGCGGGCCGGATGGCCGGCGGCCTGCCGCAGTGGCTCGGCATGGTGGCGCTGCTGGCGGGGCTGAGCGCGGGCGCGACGGCCTGGCTCCATCAGCAGACGATGCGGCCGGTCGAGCGTCTGCTGACGTTTGCCAACCGGATGGCAGCGGGCGATCTGAGCAGCCAGCTGAATGCCGAGGCCGCCGGACCGCATCGCCGCTTCGCCAGCGCGCTGAATCAGTTGGCGGTGAATCTGCGTGCCCTCGTCGGTGATGCCCGTGATGGCGTGCAGCACCTGTGCGGCACCTCGGATGAACTGGCCAGCGGCAACCAGGATCTGTCGACTCGCACTGAATCCCAGGCCGCCAGTCTGGAGCAGACCGCGTCGTCGATGGAGCAGATCACCGGCACGGTGCGCCAGAGCGCCGAATCGGCCCGTTGCGCGGCGCGGATCGCCAGCGAAGCCACCGAGATCACCCGCCGCAGCGCCGAGTCGGTGCACCAGGTCACCGCGACCATGCACGCCATCAGTGACGGCTCGCAGCGCATCCGCGACATTATCCAGGTGATCGACGGCATTGCCTTCCAGACCAATCTGCTGGCGCTCAACGCTGCCGTCGAAGCAGCCCGTGCCGGCGAGCAAGGACGCGGCTTTGCGGTGGTCGCCACCGAAGTGCGACTGCTGGCACAACGCACCTCGGTGGCGTCGCGCGAGGTCAGACAGCTGATCGATGACGCCGCGCAGAAGGTCGAGATCGGGGCGGCTCAGACCGACACCGCCCGCCGCACCATGGACGAGGCCTTGCAGGCGGTGCAGCGCATGGGCGCTCTGGTCGGCGAGATCGACATCGGCGCCAACCAGCAGTTGACCGGCATCACGCAGGTCAATCAGGCGGTCTCGCACATGGACGGGCTGACGCAGCAGAACGCGGCCCTGGTGGAGCAGCTTGCCGCTGCGGCCGGCTCGGTGCGCACCCAGGCGCAGAGCGTGGCCGAAGCGGTGCAGGTGTTCACGCTGGAGCGCGGTGCAGCGAGCAAGTCAATGTCCGACGCGCCAGCGCTGCGCCGGCAGATGAAGTCGCTGCAGGCGGCTGCGGCCTGAACGTCCGGGCAGGCGCAGCGGGTCAGGCCAGCGCCTGGCGCAGCGCCTGCAGCACGCCGTCGGGCGCTTCCTGCATCAGGGCGTGGCCGGCGTCGAGTGTCAGCGTCTTGGCGCGCAGCGCCAGCGCCAGCGCGGTGGCGGCGCGGGGTTGCGTCATGCGGTCCTGGCGGCCGAGGATCAGCGTGCTGGGGCAACGCACCGCCGCCGCCGCTTCCAGTCCATGCGCATAGCGGTTGCAGACCGAGAAATCGTGGTGAAACAGGTTCACCTCGCAAGCGGCGTGGCTGGCGCTGCCGGCCAGCACGCGCCGCATCAGCGCCCGGTTGGCACCGTGCAGCCAACTGCCCGGGCCGGGATAGGACGGCTTGGCGGCCAGCGTGCTGTGGCTGAAGCGGTTCACCAGCTCGATGGCGGCTTGCGGGTCGTCCCGGGCGCCGTCCAGCAGCGCCTGTGACACAGGCATCGGTGCGGCGGTGCCGATCAGCGCCAGGTGCGTGATGCGCTCGGGTGCGCGCGAGGCTGCCTCCAGCGCGATCAGCGAACCCATGCTGTGGCCGCACAAGGCGGCGGATTCGACACCGGCCGCATCGAGCAGGTCGAGCACCCAATCCGCCAGCGCTTCGACATCCGGCAGCGCCGGGCCGTGGCTGCGGCCGTGGCCGGGCAGATCGACCGCCAGCACCGACCAGCCGTGGTGCGCAAACCAGCGCGCCAGCAAGGTCCAGACGCTGTGGTCGTGCAGCGCGCCGTGGATCAGCACCAGGCAGGGCGCGTCGGCGTCAAACGTCTTGCCGCCGGTGTAGGCATAGGCCGTGCGGCCCTGAACTTGCCATTCCATCAGGCGGCTCCCGGCGTGGTCGGTTGGGTGGCGGGCTTGGCTGCGACGGCTTTGCCGGCTGCCTTTTCGGCCGCTTTCAGCGCGCGTTTCAGGTCTTCGATCAGATCGGTGGCGTCTTCCAGCCCGATCGAGAGGCGAATCGTGCCCGGTCCGATGCCGGCCGCGCGCAGCGCCGCATCGTCCATGCGGAAGTGGGTGGTGCTGGCCGGGTGGATCACCAGCGAGCGGCAGTCGCCGACATTGGCCAGGTGCGAGAACAGCTCCAGCGCCTCGATGAAGGCACGGCCCTGCTCGCGCGTGCCCTTCAGGTCGAAGCTGAAAACGGCGCCGCAGCCGCGCGGCAGCAACTGGGCGGCCAGGGCGTGATCCGGGTGCGAGGTCAGGCCGGGATAGCCGACTCGCTCGACCAGCGCCTGGCCGGCCAGGAAGTCGGCGATGCGACGCGCGTTCTCGACGTGGCGCTGCATGCGCAGCGGCAGTGTTTCCAGCCCCTGCAGGATCAGCCAAGCGGTGTGCGGGCTCATGCAGGCGCCGAAGTCGCGCAGGCCTTCGCGCCGGGCGCGCAGCAGGAAGGCGCCGACCGAGCTTTCCTCGCTGAACACCATGCCGTGAAAGCCGGCGTAGGGTTCGCACAGCTCGGCGTAGCGGCCGGTGGCGGCGTGCGCGGCGTCCCAGTCGAAACTGCCGGCGTCGATCAGCACGCCACCGACCACGGTGCCGTGGCCGCAGAGGAACTTGGTGGCCGAATGGAACACCAGGTCGGCGCCGTGTTCGAGCGGCCGCAGCAGCCAGGGCGGCGTCAGCGTGGCATCGACCAGCAGGGGTAGATGTTGGCTATGCGCCAGCTCGGCCAGGCGCGGGATGTCCAGCACGTTCAGGCCCGGGTTGCCGAGTGTTTCGCCGAACAGCAGCCTGGTCTCGGGGCGGATCGCGGCGCGCCAGGCCGCCAGATCACCGGGCGGCACGAAGGTGGTGCTGATGCCGAAGCGCGGCAGCGTGTAGGCCAGCAGGTTGTGCGAGCCGCCGTACAGCGCGCTGCTGGCGACGATGTGGCTGCCGGCGGCCGCGATGGTCGTGATGGCCAGATGCAGCGCTGCCTGGCCGCTGGCGGTGGCAATCGCGCCGACGCCGCCTTCCAGCGCGGCCATGCGTTCTTCGAAGACGGCGGTGGTCGGGTTCGAGATCCGGCTGTAGACATGACCGGCGCGTTCCATGTTGAACAGCGCCGCCGCATGCTCGCCAGACTCGAACACGAACGAGGTGCTCAGATGGATCGGGACCGCGCGCGCCCCGGTGGCGGGGTCGGGTCTGGCACCGGCATGCAGTGCCAGCGTGTCGAAACCAGGATCATCTGGACCGGGCATGGGGTCTCCACAAGGCTGTTTTGAGCAGATTGTGGGCTATATTGTTGCCAAATCACGGTCTTGAGGAGGCCTCCATGAAAGTCAGCGACATCCTGCGCGTCAAGGGCAACACCCTGTTCACCGTCCGGCCCGATCACCCGTTATCCGACGCCCTGCAAACCATGGCTGAAAACGACATCGGCTCGCTGGTCGTGATGGAGCATGGCGATTTGATCGGCATGCTCACCTTCCGCGAAGTCATTCAGGCGATCGTGAAGAGCGGTGGCGTGGTCGGTGCCCGCCAGGTACGTTCGGTGATGGATGACCATCCGCTCACCTGCACACCCGCCACCGAGATCGACGAGGTGCGCCGCATGATGCTGGAGCGTCACGCCCGCTACATGCCGGTGCTGAACCAGCGCACGCTGATGGGCGTGATCTCGTTCTACGACGTCGCCAAGGCGGTGGTCGACAGCCAGGACTTCGAGAACCGCATGCTCAAGGCCTACATCCGCGACTGGCCGGTCGAGGAAGGTGCGGCCGTCACGCCGCCGCAAGCCTGAGTTGTTGCACGCGTCGATCAGGGCGTGCTGCTGATGCTGTGGTCGGTCGAGTGCACGTGCTGGGCTGGCAAAGCGGCTGGCGGTGCCACCCGTCGCTCGACGTAGTGCAGTTCATTGAACGGGCAGTCCGGTCCGGTGGGTTGCCCGTCAGGCGGCTCGTCGTGGTTGAGCATCACGGCCAGCCAGTTGCTCATCGCATCGATGGCGACCAGCAACTGTCCCATCTCGTCCAGCCGTTCGACCTTGATGCGGTGTTCCAGATCGCCGGCGGACAGAGCCTGCACCGCCGCCATGGCCTCAGCCAGCGGGCGTTGCACGCTGTGATGGATGGACCGAGCGGTGAGCACTGCGCTCAGCACCGCAGCCAAGGCCAGACCTTCGGCCAGCCAGTGGCGCCAGGCGATCACCTCCTGGTTCGATTCGCTCGGGCTGTTCCAGAGCAGCGCGACCGTGGCGGCGCCAAACAGCAGCACGCTGCCGAAACCGAGCCACAGGCGCTTGCTCAGACTGATGTTCCGGGCTGCGAAGTGCATGGCTTTGCCCTTTCGATCCGAGCCGGATCGTTGCTTGCTTCAGCCGTAGTGGGTTTCGGTCAAGCCCATGTCGGGGCTGGCCATCAGCGCTTCGATGTCCATCAGGATCAGCATGCGCTCGCCCACATTGGCGATGCCGGTGATGTGGCTGGTGTCCACCGCCGCGTCCATTTCGGGGGCGGCTTTGACCGCGTCACCAGGTAGCTCCAGCACGTCCGAGACCGAATCGACCACCGCGCCGACCACGCGGCCGTGGATGTTCAGCACGATCACCACCGTGAAGCTGTTGTAGTCGGCGCTGTCGCAGCCGAACTTCAGGCGCAGATCGACGATCGGCACGATCACGCCGCGCAGATTGACCACGCCCTTGAAAAACGAGGCCGAGTTGGCGATCCGGGTTGGCGGCTCGTACGAGCGGATTTCCTGCACCTTCAGGATATCGATGCCGTACTCCTCGCCACCGAGGCGGAAGGTCAGGAATTCACCGCCATGCTGTTTGGCGACCGGGGCCATGGGCGCCAGGCTGCGGCCGGGCGGTGTCTGAGTTGCGGTGCGACTGCCGGCGCCGACACGCGCATCGAGAACCATCGTCATGAGAATTCCTTGCAAGGCGGATCTGATATGGCCATTCTTGCGAGGCTGCGGCTGGACCGATGGGTCGAGCAGCCGGGCAAATCACCGGCATCTCCGCTCAGATGGCGGCGGCACCCGTTGGAGCCCGCTTTCCAGGCTGAACGGTCAGCGCTTCGTACAATCCGAGCCTGTTTTCGCGGCGCCGCCCGCATCGATCAGCCCTACCAGCGCCTGCGAGCGCTCCCACACCATGTCCGGCAGCACTCTTGGCCAGCTTTTCTGTGTCACCAATTTCGGCGAAAGCCACGGTCCGGCGATCGGCTGCGTGATCGACGGCTGCCCGCCCGGCATGCCGCTGTCGGAAGCCGACATCCAGCCCGATCTGGATCGGCGCCGGCCCGGCACCAGCCGGCACGTGACGCAGCGCAACGAGCCCGATGCGGTGGAGATTCTCTCCGGCGTTTACGAGGGCAAGACCACCGGCACGCCGATCTGCCTCTTGATCAAGAACACCGATCAGCGCAGCAAGGACTACGGCAACATCGTTGAGCGTTTCCGCCCCGGTCACGCCGACTACAGCTACTGGAACAAGTACGGCATCCGCGATCCGCGTGGCGGCGGGCGCTCCTCGGCGCGCCTGACCGCGCCGATGGTGGCGGCCGGCGCGGTGGCCAGGAAGTGGCTGCACCAGCAGTACGGCACCGTGATCCGTGGCTGCATGACCGGCATCGGCGCGATCGATATCCCGATCGAGGACTGGAGCCAAGTCGGCCTGAACCCGTTCTTTGCCGCCACCGCGAACGGCATCGACGCGCTCGAAGCCTACATGGACGCGCTGCGCAAGGAGGGCGACTCGGTCGGCGCGCAGCTCTACGTCGAAGCCAGCGGTGTGCCGGTCGGCCTGGGCGCGCCGCTGTTCGACAAGCTCGACGCCGACATTGCCTACGCGATGATGGGCATCAACGCCGTCAAGGGCGTCGAGATCGGTGATGGCTTTGCCGTCGCGCGCCAGAAGGGCAGCGAGCATGGCGACGAGATCACGCCGGAAGGCTTTCTGTCGAACCACTCGGGCGGTGTGCTGGGCGGCATCTCGACCGGCCAGGACCTGCGCGTGCGCATGGCGATCAAGCCGACCAGCTCGATCCGGCTGCCGCGCCGCTCGATCGATGTGAGCGGTGCGCCGGTCACGGTCGAGACCTTCGGTCGCCACGACCCGTGCGTCGGCATCCGTGCCACGCCGATCGCCGAGGCGATGCTGGCGCTGGTGCTGATCGATCACGCCTTGCTGCACCGTGCCCAGTGTGGTGACGTGGTGCTGCCGGTGGCATTGCCGGCCGCGCAGGCGCCTGGCGCCGCGTAGTTCGCCGCAACAGCGTCAGGGTTTGCGCAAGGGCTTGGCGGTGGCGTGGCGGATCCAGACCGCGATATCTGGCAGCGGCACGACATGGTCGATCGCGCCGAGCTTGATGGCCTCGCTCGGCATGCCGAACACCACGCAGCTGGCCTCGTCCTGGGCGGCGGTGTAGGCGCCGGTCTCGTGCATTTCGCGCAGGCCGCGTGCACCGTCGTCGCCCATGCCGGTCATGATCACGCCGACCGCGTTGCGGCCGGCGCATTGCGCCACCGAGCGGAACAGCACATCGACCGACGGCTTGTGATGGTTGATGAGCGGGCCGTCACGCACCTCGACCACGTACTGCGCGCCGCTGCGCTTGAGCTGCATGTGCTTGCCGCCCGGCGCGATCAGCACCCGGCCGTTGATGACGCGGTCGCCGTCCTTGGCTTCCAGCACTTCCAGGTCGCAGACATTGTTCAGGCGCGCCGCAAACGAGGCGGTGAACTTCTCCGGCATGTGCTGCACCATCACGATGCCGGGCGCGGTGCGGTCGAGCTGGCGCAGCACCACCTCGATCGATTGCACACCGCCGGTGGAGATGCCGATCGCGACCACCCGGTCGGTGGTTTCCGCCATCGCGGCCGGCGCCGTGCTGCCGTTCTGGCTCGCTGCGGTGGTCGTTCGCAGGGTGCTCGACGCTGTGCCTGCTGTTGCCGGGCGCTTGTTGACTGTCGCAAAGGCCCGCAGATTGGCTCGCGAGGCCGCCTTGACGGCGTCCACCAGGCCGTTGCTGCTGTCGTCCAGAAAGTCTCGCAAGCCCATCTTGGGCTTGGTGACGAAGCTGATCGCGCCGGCACCAAGCGCCTGCATGGTGGTTTCGCAACCTTTCTCCGTCAGGGTCGAGCACATCACCACCGGGGTGGGGTGTTCACTCATGACCTTCTTCAGGAAGGTGATGCCGTCCATGCGCGGCATCTCGACGTCCAGCACGATCACGTCGGGCCAGTTGGACGTCATCTTGGGCCAGGCAAACAGCGGGTCGGCGGCGGAACCGAGCACCTCGATGCCACCACGGCTCAAGGTCTCGGACAGGTGCTTGCGCACCACGGCCGAGTCGTCGATGACAAATGCCTTGATGTTCATATCCGTCTCTGATGGTTGGGTTGGCCACGGCGCATCTCGACCCGACCGTCTCGCAGGTCCAGCATCACGGTGCGCGGAATGTGGTCGCCGACGTCGATCGCCTGCAGCGTGAAGCCGTAGTGATCGATGAGCGACCAGCCTTGTTCGATGTTGCGTTCGCCGATGTTGAACTTGATGCCGGCCTGATCCGGCATCGTGTCGGCGCCGCCGTACAGATGGGCCTCATAGTCCTGCGGTCGGGTACCGGCTCGCTCGATCGCCTCGACCAGCATGAGCAGCGCCTCATCGCCGTAGCGGCCATCGTGCGGCGTGCCGTGCGGGCGCTTGCGGTTCGGCAACAGGAAATGGCACATGCCGCCGAGCTTGCGCCCCGGGTGCCACAGCGTTACCGCGACGCAGGAACCGAGCAGGGTCTTGATCTGCGTGGCGTGGTGCCCGAAGTAGAGCTGCCCCGCCAGCAGGTGCACGGTCTGCCCCGGCAGCGCATGCACCGCGCCGACGTTGCGTGGGTCATGCACATGCATAGACGGCCGAGGCGATGCTGCGCACAGGGAGTCCGAGGTTGGTGATCGATTCAGCATGGCCGGTGAACAGTAGTCCGTCGGGTTTGAGCCGAGTCAGCACTCGGCGCACGATGTCCGCTTTGCGATTGGCGTCGAAATAGATCAGCACATTGCGCAGGAAGATCACGTCGAACTGGCCGATCTCCGGCAGCGTCTGGGTCAGGTTGGCGGTCTCGAAGCGGGTGCGGGCGCGCAGCTCGCGGCTGATCAGCAACTGGCCCTGGTACTCGCCCTGGCCTTTCAGACACCAGCGCTTCAGATCGGCCGGCGCGACGTGGCGAGCCCGTTCGAGCGGGTAGAGCGCCTGGCGCGCCTGCTCGACCATCGCGGTGGACAGGTCGGTGCCGATGATCTCCCAGTGGCTGGGGCCGAGCTGGTTGGCCAGCAGCATCGCCAGGCTGTAGGCCTCTTCGCCGGACGAGCTGGCGGCACTCCAGACGCGCAAGCCGTCCTTGCCGCGCTCGCGTTCATCGAGCCACTTGGCAAGAAAGTCGAAATGCTTCGGCTCGCGGAAGAAATAGGTCTCGTTGGTGGTGAGCTTGTCGATCACGCGCACCAGTTCGTCCTGATCGCTGTCCTTGAGCAAGGCCTCGACGTAGTGGTTCAGATCGCTGATGCCACGGCTGCGGGCCAGTTTCTGCAGCCGGCCTTCGACCAGCGGACGTTTGGCTTCGGTCAGATGGATGCCAGAGACGCGCTGGAACAGATCCACCACGGCGTCGAACGACTGTGCTGTGAGCATGAGCTTGTGTTCCGGGCAAACGATGAAAGTCAGTGGCTGGGACGATGCTGGCTGATCAGCTGGGCCAGCACTTGCTGCTCCAGGATCACGCCCAGATCGAGCTCCGGCGTGGTGCGGCCGCGCACCCGCACCATGCTGCGGATGTAGGTGGGCTCGATCCGGGTGCCCAGGCGCGGCACCGCTTCAAGCTGATCGGCGGCGGTGTCGAAGACTTCATGCACCGCATCGACCAGCACGCCCATCGTCTGGACGTCGTCATGCTCTGGCAGCTTGATGTCCACGATGATCACGCAGGTGCGCCGGCCGATCGTGGTGGCCGGCAGCTCAAGGCGAGCTCCCAGATCGATCACCGGCACCACGGCGCCGCGCAGGTTCATGACACCGCGCACGAAGGCCGGCATCAGTGGCAGCGGCGTCATCTGGCCGACTTCCAGGATCTCGCGCACCAGGTCGATGCGGATCGCATACATGTCGATGTCGAGTGCAAAGCGCAGAAACTGCTGCATTGGCGACGATGAGGCTGACCTGTCGGCGGGGCTTGTCTGCGGCATCGGGCTGACTTGAGCGTGCATGACGCGTTCCTCACAAACGTGCAAAGTCGATTTCATCCGCCGGCAACGGGCTGCTGCGGTTCGAGCGGTGGCCGTGGCCATGAACCGGTGGCCGGTGATGGCGTTGCTCGGCGTTGGCGAAGGCCGCATACGGCTTGCCTGCCCGAGCCGGCGGCGCAGTGCGGCCGCCCGGCTTGTACCCCGCATGGCTGGAGCTCTCTGTCTCGGTGAGCTGGAAGAACGCCATCATGTCCTGCAACTGAGCGGCCTGACCGGAGAGCTCCTCGGCGGTGGCGGAGAGCTCTTCGGACGCGGAAGCGTTCTGCTGGGTGGCGCTGTTGAGATGCCCCATCGCGGTGGTGATCTGATTCACGCCGCTGGTCTGCTCGCTCGACGCCGCCGAGATCTCCTGCACCAGCTCGCTGGTCTTGTTGATGGTGGGCACCATCTGGGTCAGCACCGCACCGGCCTGTTCGGCCATCTTGACGCTGGAGCCCGCGA
>JBFPGZ010000032.1:0-37977 GCA_041083665.1 Leptothrix sp. (in: b-proteobacteria) | reverse complement strand
ACGATGGGAATGCACGCACCGATGACGCTCGACTGCAGCGTCAATGCCTCGACGCGCGTGTCGCTGGTGCTGATGGTGTTGCCGCCCATTATTCGCCCACCTTGTTGATGCTCCAGTACAGAACGGGCCGGCCATCGAGCGGGTCTTCATGCGGGCGCGAGAGAATCACGCCGCGCCCGATGTAGCTGTGGATCACGTCCAGGTTGTTGTTCACGACGATGGCGCCGTGCGAATAGGTACGGCCGAACTTGTAGAGCGCCACGTCGCCCGCCTGCGGCTCAGTGGTGCGCACGCCATACAAGTCGAGGTGGTTGGCATAGAGCTCTTCGCTGTGGTGCAGGTGCCAGTCGTGCGCGTAGTTGCCGGGGTCGACATTGGCGACCACGCCGCAGGCCTCGAACACGCCAATGAGGATCTGGGCGCAGTCCACGCCGATGCCTTTGAGGCGGGCGTGGTGGTGGTACGGCGTCGGCGGATTCATCCACGAGTAAGCCTCTTCGACGATCCGAGCGCGAAGATCATCGTGCATCAGATCACCGTCTCGGGCGCCGGAATCTCCGGCTCGCCGCGGAAGTTGCCGGTGTTGGCAAACCGCGCGCCGCAGGTGGCATAGGTCTTGTCGCAACCCGGCGTGGCCACGAAGGTGTCGCCAATGGCCACGGCATACGTCCACGGGCTGATGACAGTGAACGCGGTGTTGCCACCGCCGATGGTGGCGCTCTTGATGGTGCGGCTCAGGCCGTTGTTGGCGCCCGAGGTGAAGGTGATCACACCCATCTCGTAGTAGTTGGCCGTGGCGCTGCCCACCACCGAGAACGTGGAGCGCTGGGCATCGGTGACAGTGGAAGCCGCCAGCGGTGCGCTGTAGCTGGCTTTCACCACCGTGCATTGCGCGTCGAACAGGCTGTTGCGGCAGCCTGGCTGGTAGACCTCGCCCGGCACCATCACGTCGAGCAGTTCGGAATCGCTCAGCACGTCGATGGTGGCGCTGCTGCGCGAGGCCTGCACCTGGCCCACGCGGCCGCTGAAGAGCGCCACGGTGCCCTGCACCACGAGGCTGGTGTCGTAGAAGGCGCGTTCGAGCAGCACCCTGGCACCGTCGAAGGCGCCCGCCTTGAGTGCCTGGATGATGGGCACCCCGCCTACGAGCACGGAGGCATCGGCCGCGAGCTCGATGGTGAGGTTGTCAACCCGGATGCCCACCGATACGCGCACCTTGCTGCGCTTGATGCTGGGGCCGAGCGTGAAGGTGTTGCCGTTGACGGTGATGGGTTGGTCGAGCGACGTGTACCTCAGCACAGTGCCGCCCACGAGCGTGATCGTGAACAGATCGGCAGGCGTGCACAGCGTGTTGTGCGAGAGGAACGTGGCCAGGTTGCCGACGCTCGGTTCCCACGAGGCGGCTCTCATCGCGCCGCCCTCATGGCTTGCAGGTGAGCAGCTCGACGCTGCCCGCCGACCAGAACTGTTGCATGAACTGGTCGAGCGTGAGGTTGTCGGCATTGAAGCGGCAACGCCAGTAAAAGGAGCCCGTCCAGGTGATGACGACGCCCAGGCCCACCGGGCCTCCGGTGAACGTGAGGCCGCCCGAGCCGTTGTGCGTGAAGGCCACCGTGGGCGTGCCGTTGAGGTAGACCGTGAACGCGCCGTTGAAGTCGTATACCGGTTCCACCATGCCGCCCAGTGTGCGCACGATCTGGTAGGCCGAGGTGAGGCCGTCGCCAGTGCCGATGACTTGCGCCACCACGTTGCTGTCGCCCGGGTCGGTGAAGAGGAAGGTATCGAACGAGCCACCCACGCGGTTGAAGAACCCGGCGAGCGCATCGGCCTCGAGGAAGCCTGCGGTGTCGCGCAGGAACTCGTATTGCAGCCCGTATTTGTAGCGCGGGTAGATCATCTGCTTGGTGCGGAATTCGCGCCCGCTGGGCGTGCCCTTCACGCCAGTGCTCCACATGGGCGTTTTCTTGAGCGGGAACTGCAGGCCAGGCAGCACGGGATAGACGAGGTTGCTCATTCAGGCGCTCAGAAGTCGAAACCGCGCCGGCCGGCCTTGATGGCCTTCACGAGCTCGGTCTTGTGCATGAGGAAGAACCCGCCGAAGCTTTCGCCCTTTACGCTGACGTGCACGTCGCCCCCGCCGCCCATGCCGCCGCTGGCGAGCTGCTGGCGAAGCGGGTCGGCAATGTGAGCGGGCAGCACCATCTCGCGCTCGTGCAACTGCGTAAGCGGGTTCAGGCCGCCGGGAATGTCGAAGCCCCCTGCAGCGCTGGCCACGGCGCCGAAACCTGCAGCGGCCGCCATCATGGCGGCACCGAAGGCCGGGGCAGTCATGTTCAGCGGCCACGGGGCGGCCGCCATGGAGGCCACGCCGCCGGCGCCGGCCTTGCCGGCTTCGGTGGAGATTTCCGAGGCGGCCACGGTCTTGCTCATGACCATGTTGGCCACTTGCGTGGCAGCCCACTTCGCCGCCCATTGCCCGAGCATGTTCACCAGGCCGCCCAGCACGGAGTTGAACAGGCCCTTGAACGCACCCATGATGCTGGTGGTGCCGCGAAGCAGCCCGGTCACGATGTTGTTGAACCCGCTACCGATCTGGTCGAAGATGCCCTTCCAGGTGCCGTTCATTTCCTTGGCACTCTGCATCTCGATCTGCTTCGTCTTCTGCTGGTGTTGCAGCTCGAGGTCGAGCAACTGGCTGTTGAGGGCCGCGAGCGCCACGGCGTTCTTGGTGGGGTCTTCCATGAGCAGCGTGCGGCGCTGTTCGATGGCGGTGCGCAGGATCTCGTTCTTGCGGTCTTCGAAGCCCTGCTCCTGCTGGAGCATCTGCGCCTTGGTGATGTTGCCAGCGTCGAGTTCCATCTGGGAGGCCAGGCGGTCCATCTCGATGGCGTGCAGCGCGGCCTTTTGCTGGTCGGCAATGGCGTGCTCGGTGAGCTGGAGCTCCTGCGCGTGGGCTTCCTTGAGGATGGCGAGCTTGAGGTCTGCCGCCTTGCGTTTGTAGGCCACGAGCTCCTGCTCGCTGAGCAGGTTGCTTTGTTTGATGTCTTCCCAGAAGGCGAGTTCGTCGGCCTTGCTCATCTCGCGGCCTTCGTTCTGCATGGCGTAGCCGACCTTGTCTTCCTGCGCCAGCGCTTCCCAGTAGGCCATGCGCGAGGCGACGGCCGCTTCCTTCTTGGTGGTGTCTTTGCCGTCTTTGCTGAAGTCGTCGTTCTGGCGATCGCTTTGGTGAACCTCGGTGCTGAGCGCGGGCGCATCGGCGAACTGGTCGCCGATCTTGGTGAACACTTCCTTGGTGTGCTCCAGTGCCCGGCTGGCGGTGTCCTTGATCAAGTCCCAGGCCTCGGCATAGTCGCCATGGATGAACGACACCATGGCCGCCAGTGCACCCATGAGGGCATCGAGCACGCCGGAAATCACGCGCCAGATGAAGGCGACCACCTCGGCCACCGTCTTGATGGCCACCGTGAACACGTTAACCATGGCCGGGCCGGTGTCGGCAAACCATTGCCCGAGATTGGTGAGCACGGGCAGCAATTGCCGCCCCACTTGCAGCTCGAGCGACTTGCCCACGAGGCCCACATCGTTCAACGCGGTCTTGTAGGCCTTGGCTTGCGCGGGGTCGATGGCCAGGTGCAGCTTTTCCACCTTGTCGCGTGCGGTGGCCATTTCGTCGCCCGTCATCTTCAGAATGGGGCGGATTTCTCCCCAGCCCTTGCCGAACAGTTGCTGGCCGGCAATGTTCTGCTGCATGGGGTTGTCGATGGCGCGAAGCTTCTCGATGACGTCGGGCAGCATTTCGCCCGAGGTCTTCCAGGAACCGTTCGCGTTGCGCGTTTCAATGCCGAGGGTTTTGAACGCGCCCTCGTTCTTGTTCAGGCCCTTGGCGAGTTTGTCGCTCGCGCTCACCAGCGTTTCGCTGGAGATACCCAGGCGCTCGGTGGCCACCTTGAACGCGGTGGCTTCTGCGGTCGACACGCCCAGCTGCTTGCTGAGCATGCCCACCTCGGCACCCCACTGCCGCGTGGCACTGATGGCAGCCCCGAACGCGGCGCCACCGGCCAGCAATGCCGTGAATGCGCCCAGCGCACCCGTAACGCCCTTCAGGGCGTTGCCGACTTCACCGAACGCGCCCGAGACCTTGCTGCTGGCCTCACGCGCGGAAGCGGCCACCTTCTGCATTTCGGCCTGGAAGCCTTCAGCGTTTGCCGTGACGGCATATTCGACGCTCTTGTCTTTATCCGACATGTGCAGGCCTCTTCCGACTGTAGGGGTTCAGCTTGTGGTTGAGCATGGTTTCGGGCATGGGCTGCGCGAACTGCGCGAGCTCGTGCATGGCGGCCTCGTTGGCGGCTTCGCCTTGAATGGCAGACCTCGCCACGACGGATGGCTTGAAGCCGAGGTACTGCTCCACCATGATCGACAGCGGCGGGTGTTGCAGCCAGTACTTTTGCTGTGCCAGGATCGATGGAACATCCCAGTCGCTCCAGGCCTGCGCAGGCGTGCAACCGGTGCACGCCACCAGCATGGCAATGAGTTGGTCTAGCTCGGCGCCTGGAGATTCTTCGCCAGACGCCGTTGCATGTTTCCCGCGGAGGCCACCAGCCCGGAGACGTTGACCACCGCCTCAAAGACTTCGATGAGGTTGCCGAAGTCGAGCGCCTCTTCGACTTGCGCCAGCGTGATCTCGGCATAGTTGCGCTGCAGGGATGCAAGCGCCAGCTTGGCCACGAGCTCGAGGTCGGGGATGGGGCCGCCATTGAAGACGCTGCCGATCTCTTCGCGGTACTGCTTGAACGCCGCCGCATTGATGGGGGCAAAGACGCGCTTCTCGCCCCCGAAGTCCAGTTCGATGCCGGGAACTTTCATGGTTATTCGCTCATGCCCATGTAGATGGCGTTGCCCGAGGCGTCGGCGAAGCCTTCGAAGTCGAACTCGGGGATGAGGAAATCGTCCTGCTTCGTGGCCAGGCTGAACTTGGAGCACAGGCAGAACGGGATGGTGATCTGCAGGCTCTTGCCTTGGAACGGCACGAAGATTTCGCCCTTGAACGTGGGCGCGTAGCCCATGGGCAAGCTCACCACCTGGATCTTCTTCGCCGTGGTGCTCGTGGCGGTGTACTGGTAGTTGATGAACACGACGTTGCCCACGTCAGCCGTAGCGAACACATAGACGCCTGCCGCCACGGTGTACTGGCCCGTGGTGGGGCCCGACGCCACGCGGATGAGCGGCACGCCGTTGGCATTGCGCACGCCGAGGTCGGCACTCCAGGTGCCCGAGTTCGGGATCTGGATGGTGGTGGTGGTGGGCGCCGAGGTGTTGGCCGTGATGGTGAACGGCGTGCTCGGGATGGCGATGCCGGTGGTGTCGTACACGTCGCTCGTGATGCCGCTCGTGAGCGTCTGCCCGAACACGAGCGAATTGATGGCCTGGCCGCTCAGTTGCGCGAACTTGGCCTTGCCGGCCATCTTGCCCTTGCCACGACCGGCTTGCACCGGGAACTGGTTTTGCCCGTAGAGCAGCTTGGTGTCGAACGACACGTCGAAGCTCAGGTCTTGGAGCACGCCGAGCTGCACGGGCGTGGGCGTGGCGATCGCATTGCCCGATGCGTCGGTGAGGGGGGTGCCCCAGAAAATACCGGAGCCAAAGCCGTTTTGCATGATTCTTCCTTTCGTTACTGACTGGGGTGGTTAACTTGTTGCGGGTGCTAGCTGTTAGGCGGTGACGCGGGGTCTCGCGCGTTGGCGAGGTACACAAATTCGTAGGTGCGGGTGAGGCAGCCGGCGGTGCGGTCGGCTTCGTCGCTTTCCCATGCGGGCACGCCCGCGAACACGCTCGCGACCAGGCCGAGCAGCGTGGCATCGGTGGTGATGAGCTTCGCGGCAGCGGTGTCGATGGGTTCGGCCAGCGTGTCGGCCGGGTCGCCCCGCGTGAAGACTTCCACGAGCACGGCGAAGCGGTGCAGGTTCACGTTCTGGGCAAAGCGCTCGACCGAGTCGGCATCGGGGCGCACGACGATGGCGGGCGACACTTGCCGCGTGACCGGGATCTCGCGCGAG
The DNA here is from genome assembly GCA_041083665.1 of Leptothrix sp. (in: b-proteobacteria). Classification (GTDB taxonomy): domain Bacteria; phylum Pseudomonadota; class Gammaproteobacteria; order Burkholderiales; family Burkholderiaceae_C; genus Sphaerotilus. The sequence goes on along the minus strand of JBFPGZ010000032.1, from coordinate 31,921 downwards.
CGGTACACATTGACGCCCGCAGCGGTGGTGCCGGTGAGCAAGGCCGCGAGGCGGGCCGTGATCTGTTCGTTGATGCTGGCCATGGCGGGTTACTTGTACAAGACGAGCGCGGTGTAGGCGCCGTCGTCGAGCAGGTTGCTTTCGCGCACGAAGTAGGCAGCGCCACCGACGGTGATGGCGCTGCCCTGGGTGATGCCGAGCGCCACAACGTCGCTGGTGAGCACTTGGAGCGTGTAGCCCGTGGTTTGCACGCTTGCGCCGCCCATGGTGAGCTGGGTGTCGGGCATGTCGAAGATGCCCACGAACGGCTGCCCACCCAGGGCGCACGGCGTGCCGAAGTCCGCCAGGAAGGCGTTGAGGTTCTCGGTGAACATTTACTGTGCAGCAGCGGGTTCGTCGGGCGCGGTGTCACCCGCAACATCGAGGGCCGCAAGACGTGAGCCATGCAGCGTGGCGAGGTCTTCGGGCAGCTCGAGCTCGCTGCCTTCAGGGATGACCGCCCCGAAGGAGTCGACGAACGGGACGAGAACGCGGTAGCGCTTCATCACTTGGCGGCCTTGACCGGTGCGGCGAGTTCTTCGTCGGTGGCCTTGCGGGCCTTGCCGGCACCCACGAGCTGCAGGGCGAGCTCAACGGGCATGTCGCGATAGATGGCGCCAGCGTTGGCTTCGGCGCCGTCGATCTTGGTGGCTTCGGTGATGATGATGTTGGCGGTTTCGTCTTTCATGTTTTTGCTTTCGAAGAAGATGAAAAAGGCCGGGTGGCCCAGTGCAGAAGCCACCCGAAAAGCGCAGTTGCCTGCGCGGAGACGACCAGGATTACGCGGTCAGGGCATCGTCCATCGTCGCGAACGCGCCAGGCTGGCGTGTGGCGAAGTCGATGTACTGGTTGAGGGTGATGACCACCTGGCCCGTTTGGGCGGCGGTGTACGGGTCGACGGTGATGTCCAGACCGCCGAAGAGGCCCAGAACATGCATGGACCAGTCCGACGCGAAGATGACCGACGAGCAGATGCCAGACGCGGTGCCCTTGGTGAGGTTGCTCGGCACGTTGTTGGTGACGGCGGCCTTGTAGCCGTTCAGCGGGGTGTCGGGGCTCGACGTATCCCATGCGAACAGCAGGTTGGTGCCCTTCTGCTTGCCCTTGAGCCAGCCACGCGTTTTGGTGTTGACCAGGTAGCCGGCATTGCGGCCCGGCTCGGCGTTGACGTTGGCCACGGCCGATTCCAGCGCCACGACCGACGGCCAGTCCATTTGCAAGCCGTTGGTGCCGCCCACCACAGAGCCGATGCCCGAGACGTTGCGAATGCCGCGCGGGTTGGGCGAGGTGCCCGAGCCGCTGATGCCGGCGTTTTCGATCTGCACCGCGGCGCCGTCGATCAAGTCCTGGCGCAGCATGTTCTCGATGCCGATCTGGCCCTGGATGATGGCTTGCTTGGAGGGCTTGACGAAGGCGCTGATGCGCTTGGGGCTCAGGGGAATCTGGGCGATCGTCGGGTTGGTTTCCGTCGCGCCCGTGATTTCCGTCATGAACGCCAGCGTTCCGGCCACGGTCTTGCGCGGGATCTGCACGTTGTCGCGCAGGCCCGGCAGAATGGTGATGCCAAGCCCTGCCATGACCAGGTAGGGGCGGAGCACGTCGGTGAACATTTCACCCATGACGTCGGTTTGCACCAGGTTGCCGGCTTCGCCAGCCGTACCGGCGATGAACGAACGCTGGCCACGCTTGGCGGCATCCATGGCGAACCATTCCGGGGGCACGAAGAAGCCTTCGGCTTCACGACCGCAGGCCTTGGCGATGGCGTTGCTGACATCGCGCTCGAAGCCCGATTCGACCTTGGCTCCGGGCACTTGCGACTGGATGGCACGCATGAAGCTGTAGCGCTGCATTTCCTTGGCGGTGACGCCAACGTCCGACGCGGTGACGTCGGTGGCGCCCGACTTCATGCGCTCGAGCACGAGGTCGTAGAACTTGGAAACGTCGGCACCTTCGGCCATGGCGCGGGCCACGTCGGCGGGCTTGAGGTGGGCGGCGTTTTGCTCGGCCAGTTGCTGGATGGCCTTGGCATTGCGACGGAATGCGGCTTCGCCGGTCGGCTCAGCTACGGGGGCGGTGGTTTCAGACATGATGCGAATCTCCTTTACTGGGGGATTGGGTGTTTCAATGAGGGGGGTGACTTCCGGGGTGATTTCCGGCGGGGTTACTTCAGGAACGGCGGCACTCTCAGCGGCACTGAGCACTTCGGTGGTAAACGGTGTTTCGCTCGCCCGAAAGGCCACGTCTGCGCTGCGACCGACGCCCACCGTGGGGTCGGCGGGGATGGCCACGATGGAAATTTCGTAGGGTTCCCATTGCACGACGCGGTATTCGTCGTTGTCGCCGTCGGGGTCGACCATCTGCATCATTTTGTGGATGCGGTAGCCGACCGAGACGTGGCGGCGAATGCCGTCTTGCACGTCTTGAAACACCTCGCTGGCATCGGCTCCGTTGCCGAATCTGACGACCGCGCGTCCGACGCGATCTTCACCAATCGAGGCCTGCTCTACGACGCCGATCTGCTCACACGGGTCGTGATTCAGGAGCAAGGCGCCGCCGTCGTTCAACCGTCCGAGGTCGACCGATTCGGGGCCGTGATCCAGAATTTCGGTGCCGAACCATTGTTCGGCGGGGGTTTCGCTGCTGAACGCCAATTGCACGGTGCGTGCCTTGGTGTCGATGGCCTTGCGTTCGATGAGCGCAGTGCGCCGCACGAGGCCCGTTTGCAGGGTCTTGCGTTCCATGTCCATGCGTACTCCTGAGGTTTACTTGGCGGGAGCCTGGTCGCCTGTCATGGCGTCGGTGGCTTGTGCTGCGGTGTCGGCCGAAGGCGGGGGCACGAGCGGCGCCAGGCCTGCGGCATCGAGCAGCTGCTGCTCGAGCGTGAGGTCCGCGAGCACGTCTTCGAAATCGCCGCCCTGCTCTTCAATGACTTGCCGGCGGCTCTTGAAGCGGTTGTCGACGGCCAGGATGGCGGCGGCCACTTCCTTCTGCGGATCCACCCATTGCCAGCCGCGCGACTGGAAGCTGCTGGCACTGATGAACTTGTCGAGCCGTTCAGCGGGCAATGCGGCACCACTGGGCAGCGTGATGGCCTTGGTGAGCAGGGCCATGTTGAGCCACTCCTCGAACACGGGGCGCACGAAGCTGTCGGTGAACCATTGCTGCAAGAGCTTCCAGGTGTCGCGCTCGCCCAGCTCGGCCACGCGGGCGCTGCTGTAGTTGACCTTGCTCATGTCGCCGGTGAGGTTGTGCGCGGCGAGGTTGAGGCCGCTGGCCACGCCGTGCAGGCAGGCCGACACAAAACTCTCGAAGTTGGCTTGCGGGTAGTCGGGGTTGAAGTTGACGAAGTCCCAGCCTGGCGGCAAGGTTTCTAGGCTTCCTGGTTCCACGTCCTTGAGCAGGTTGCCTTCGGCGTCTTGCGCATCGGCCAGCTGCAGCGGGTCGCCACCCTCGGGCTGTTTGTAGAAGCCCATCTTGCTGGCACCGACTTCAGCCGCGAGCAGTGCGCTGTCTTCATAGCTGGAGAGGCGCTGCATGCGGATCATCACCGAGTGCATCCAGGGGATGCCGCGCACTTGCTCGGCGCGGTCGAGCAGGAAGTCGTGGAAGATTTCCCCGGCGGGCACGCGCTGGCGAACGATGGGGCCGGTGGCCAGGCCGTCGTTGATCTCGCGCGTGGTGAGCCAGTAGCCTTGCGGCTTGCCGAATTCGTCGATCTCGATGCCCATGATGATGCGGGCCTTGTCGAGCTGCTGCAGGTAGAGCTGGTCAATCCGGGCGGTGTCCAGTAGCTGCAGCGAGTAGCCATACGGCCGCTTGCGGTCGCGCACGCGCTTGACGAGAAACTCGCCATCGCGAGCTGCGGCGGCGATGACGGCGCGGCAGATGTCGGAGAAGCTGAGCTTGCCCGTGACATCGCACACGCCCTTCTTGCACCAGCGTGCCCAGTGGTCTTCGATGGCGTTGTTGGCGACGACATCGAGCGCGGGCTTGGCGTTGCGGCTGCTGGGTTCGTTGTAGGCCCGCACCTGCAGGCGGGGGCCGGTGGCGCCCACGACGTTGCTCTTGACCAGGCTGATGAAGCGGGCCCCGATCTCGGTGTTCTGCACCAGGTCGCGCGAGCGTGTGCGCAGCACGGGCAGCGCACGCTGCAGGTCGAAGTTGATGCTGGTGCCGTAGCTGATCCAGCCTTCCGTCAGGCGCGAGCTGACGGCGGCGTCGAACCGGCGCTGGCCATGCCCTGCCCCACCTGGCGCGGTGGCGCGGTTGGGGCGGAACTGCGGCTGGGCAAGTTGCGCGGCGCGTTCGGTGCGCGCCCTTTCGATGCGGCGATCGGCGTCGCGCTTGGCGTTCCAGTCCGCGAGAATGCGGCTTCCGGTGGTCGTCATGTCGGCGGTTCTTTCAGCTGGCATTCAGTAGGCGCACTTGCAGGGTGCGGCCTGTGGGCAGTCCGGCGTTGAGCCTGGCGGCGGCGTCTTCGCGCTGCACGAGCTCGACATAGCGCTTGTGCAGCACGATGAGGGCGGCGGGGTCGTAGCTCTTGAGCTGGCGGCCGCCGATGCTGTACTCCTGCACGTCCTTGGTGGCCTTGCCTTCGAGCATGGTTTCGATGAGGGCCAACATGCGCCTGGCGTGCGTGCGGGTGTCGGTGCCCGCGCCGATCTGGGCCGGGTCTGGCAGGACGGTGACGACGCCGTTGTCTAGGGTGTAGCGCTCGTTGGTGGCGGTCTTTTCAACCCACGCGGCCCATGCGTATTCGCCAGCGGCCCACAGGGCGGTGACGGTGTTTCCCACGAAGATGACGTAATCGGCCACGAGCGGCGTGGCGGTGACGGTTTGCGCGGTGCCCCCTGCGGTGCGCGGCACGAAGCGGTACTTGAGCGTGTAGCCGAGGGTGGCGGGGTAATCGGCCACGGTGCGGGTGAAGCTCAGCGAGTCGCCTGCAGTCAATTGCGTGATTTGCATCTGGACTCCTTGTTTTACTTGCGCCAGCGGCCGACAAAGCCCTTGCGGAGACGCTCATGTGGCGCTGCACGCGGGGCATGCGGTCGCGGCGGTGTATAGGGCTGTACTGCGGTCGCGGGGGTTTCTGCAGCCTTCGGTGCCTGTGGTTCAGCGGTGTCGGCGATGGCCGGCGGCGGGCTTGCAGGTTCAAGCAAGCTGCGCTGTTGCACCGAAGCCCGCAGGCGTTGCCAGTCCATGGGCCGAAAGCGCTGCATGCCGAGCATGTAGGCCGCTGCCAGTGCGTACACGTAGCAGTCGAGCGCTTCGTTGCGCCGCCCGGCGGCCTTGAGCCATTCGAGCTTGGGCCTGCCCTTCACGTAGCGCGTGGCGAGGCGTTCCGCCGTCAATTCTTCGTACTCGGTGGGCGGCAACCAGCTGGGCAGGTGCACATATCCCGGGCCGCTGTCGACAACACGCAGGCGGCCATAGATGACGGCCTTGGCGGTGTCGCTGCCCACGGGCCAGAGCTTGATGCCGTGGCGCAGCTTCACACCCTTGTAGTTCACGTCCTGGTCGGTGGGCTTGCCGATGACGGGCTTGCCGGCCTGTGCCTGACCTTTGACTGCCACCCACTTGCGCCAGGCGTTGGAGCGGCAGAAGCTGTACACCTCGTGCGTGTGGTGGCCACCGGAATCGATAGCCGCCGCGCTGAGCGTGAGCCGTGCGCCGCTGGCGTGTTGCCATTCGCCAGCCAGGCGGGTTTGCAGCTGCTGCCAGACGTCTTGCTCGCTCGGTGAGCCGTAGAGCACGTCGCGGTCGACACACCAGCTTTCTTCGCCCTGCCCCCAGGCCCACACGCGATATTCGAGGCGGTCGCCCTGCACGTCGCACCCTGCCGTGAGCATCAGGCCACCCATGGGGACGGTGCCGCGCTCGAAGGGTTCGGCACGCTTGGCGAGCTCGTGTTCGCTGATGCGGTCGCCCTGCTCTTCCCACGTTTCAGCCAGGACGGTGTTGATGAAGGTCTTGAGCTTGCTGATGTCGCCTTGCTTCTTGGCTTCGTTGGCCTGGTAGTACACGCCGGCGATTTCTTCCCAGGTGAGCCAAGGCGAATACAGTGCACTCAGGTGGTAGCTGACGATGCGCTCGGTAGGCCGCTCAGCACGCCATTCACCCGAGGCCAGGAGCTTGGGCTTGTCGGTTTCCTGCATTTCGGCGGCGCAGTGCGGGCACACGTAGCGCGTGGTGCCTGGCACGGGGCCGCCTTCGGCATTGCGTTGCCAGCGGATGGCGTCGAGCTTGAGCACCTGGTACTCGCGGCAGTGCACGCAGGCGACCCAGAAGTGGCGACGGTCGCCCAGCTCGAAGGCCTGCTCGATGCGGCTGTAGCCCTTGATGGTGGGCGTGCTGGTCTTGAGGATCTTGCGCCGTGCCCGGAAGGTATCGGTGCGCTTCTCAGCCAGTGCTACGGGGTCGCCTTCGCCGTCGACATCGAGCGGGTAGGCGTCGATTTCGTCGAGAAACAGTTTCTTCACGGGGGTGCTGCGCAGGCCTGCGGCACTGTTGGCGCCCGCCAGGACGAGCACGCCACCGTCGAAGTCCTTCATCAGCGTGGTGTTCGCTTCGTTGCGGCTGCGGTTGTCGCGCACTTTGCTGCGAAGCGCCGGGGTTTCGCTCACCATGCTGGCGATGCGCTGGCGGCTGTAGCGCTTGGCCAGGTCAATGGTGGGCTGCACGATCATGACCGGGCCGGGGTCCAGGTCTATCGTGTAGGCGATGAAGTTGTTGCCTGCTTCGCTCTTGCCTACTTGCGCCGCGAACATGAGCACGACTTCATCGGGCGCGGCGCTGGGCGAGAGCATGTCCATGGGCTCGCGCAGGTAGGGCGTGCGGTCGGTGCGGTACGGGCCGGGCTCGGCTGCGGCCTTGCGCGAGAGCATGCGGTACTGGTCGGCCCATTCGCTGACGGTGAGCGTGGGCGGCGGCGTGAGGTACTGCGCAAAGATGCGATCGATGAGCCGGTCGGCATCGAGCGGCGCGAATCCTGCCAGTGCTTCCACTTATGTCGGGTAATCGTTGACCCGCAGCAGCACGGTGGCGTCGAGCACGTTGGGCGACTGGCTGGTGGCGAACTTGGCCCGCACGGTGTAGGTGACGCCCACCTGGCCGCCGCTGATCTGCACTTGCACCACGGTGCCGATGGGCGCGGTGTGGCCGTCGGGGTAGGTGATGGCGGTGCCGTTCACGGTGCCGGTGCCGAAAGCGAGCGCGGGGGTGGTGGCCTGATCGGCCGCAATGCTGGTGACACTGGTGACCGTTTCGCCGGTGCTGAGCAGTTGCGAGCAGTCGATGTCGAAGCGCCGGCTGTCGTAGCTGCGTTTTTCAAGTGTGAGCATGGAATCCTCAGGCGATCCGTTGCGGGAGCAGCCAGGCGGTATTGCGAGGCGCCACCACCACGGCGTTGCTGCGCCCGGTGACGGTCCAGGCCGTGATGCGGGAAGGCACCACCACGACTTCGCTGTTGATCACGAAGGCCGGTGCACTGGTGCCCGCGCAGGTGTTCTTGGCTTGCGTGACGGCTGCGCTGCCACTGATGGCGACGGCACCGCTGGCGTTGCCGGTGTTGCTGTTCTGCGTGCCAGCCGCTGTGCCGCTTACGGCCACGGTGCCGGTGGCGGCATCGGTGTTGAGCGCCTGCGTGACGGCGGCCGCGCCACTGATGCCGACTGCGCCCGTTGCAGCCGAGGTGTTCTTCGCTTGCGTGACGGCAGCGGTGCCGGTGAGGCCTGCGGCGCCCACGGTGCCCGATGCGCTAGCCGTGTTGAGCGCTTGCGTATCGGCTGCGGTGCCGCTGATGGCGACGGCGCCGGCGGCGCTTGCGCTGTTGAGTGCCTGGCTGACTGCACTGGTGCCGGTGATGGCAACGGTGCCAGCGGCGGCGGCTGTGTTCAGCGCTTGCGTGACGGCAGCACTGCCGACGATGCCACTGGCCACGATGCCGCTGGCGGCTGCAGTGTTGAGCGCCTGCGTATCGGCCGCACTGCCCGAGACAAGGACACCACCAGAAGCCGATGCGCTGTTGCCTGCCTGGTTGGCGGCGGCAGTGCCTGCAATGGCGACCTGACCGACGACGGCGCTGGTGTTAAGCGCTTGCGTGACGGCCGCGCTGCCCGTGATGCCACTGATGACCGTGCCGGCGGCGCTGGCGGTGTTCAAGGCCTGCGTGTCTGCCGCTGTGCCGCTGATGGCGACTGCGCCGCTTGCGCTTGCGGTATTCACCGCCTGGGTGACGGCACTGGTGCCCGTGATGGCGACGGCGCCAGCTGCTGCTGCGGTGTTGACCGCTTGCGTGACGGAAGACGTGCCACTGATGGCCACTGCGCCAGATGCTGCTGCAGTGTTGAGCGCTTGCGTGACGGCAGCGGTGCCGGTGAGGCCTGCTGCGCCTACAGTGCCCGATGCGCTGGCCGTGTTCAGGGCTTGCGTATCGGCTGCCGTGCCGCTAACGGCGACCGTGCCGCTTGCCGCGCTCGTGTTCAGCGCCTGCGTGACAGCTGCCGTGCTGGTGATGGCGACTGCGCCAACTGCGGCAGCGGTGTTGAGCGCTTGCGTGACGGCGGATGTGCCGGTGATCGAGCCGCCGGTTCCATCTGTCCAGGACTTGAGCTTGACGGTGCCCAGCGTCCCGTTGTTGTACAGGTAGATGCCTGGCGAGCCGGTGGTGATCGGCGTCGAGTCCGTGAAGCTGTAGAGCGTGGTGGCGCCGAGCTTGGCAGTGATGGTGCTGCCAGACTTCGTGATGCTGATGGTTTGGTCGGCACTGAGCGGCCAGGTCAAACCATGCGACCCGGACGACTGGAACACCCCGGCCCTGCGGACCTGCCAGGTCGTGTTGTCGAAACTCAGGTAGTAGCCGACGTTGGTGGTGGCATCGTCATGGATGAGCACCATGAGCTGCGCACCCGCCACGGGAGACGCCATGCCAGACGGCAGCACTGCGCTCGAGGTCTGGTTGCTGCCTTGAGAATTCGGGAATACCGCACCACCGCCGCCGAAGGTCGTGCTTTCCTGCAACGAGCTCGAGGTGGTGGTCTGCGTCGTGCTGCCTGCGCCAGTCCACAGCGAATTCAGGCCATGAAGCGTCGTCGCATTGGGCAGCGTCGTGAAATCAAGCGGCGGGACATACGCAACCGGCGGCGCTTCCCACAGCGACCGGAGCGCGAGCAGCATGGCTTACCCCTGCGCGGCGTCGCGAGCTGCAGCTACCTGCCGGTAGAACGAGTAGATGATGGCGAAGGCTTGCGCTTGCGTCACAGTGGCGCCGGTGAGCAGGTCGGTGTCTGGATCCATGATCGGGATCACACCTGCTGGATCAAAATCGGCACCGCATCCGCTCACCTGGTGCGTTTCTGTTTTCCCTTCAATGACGCGGACCTCTTCCTCGAGGAACGACACGCGAGGCGCGGCATTGAGCGGGTTGTCGATGATCACCTGGGCGGCCCGTTGCCTGACCGATACCGCAACCGTGCGTCCTTTGTAGTCGGGCATGGCAGACCTTAAATGTAGGCGGTGATGACTTTGACCTGGGCAGCGGCGACAGCTGTCGTGTCCGCATCGGTTCCCAGGTTGGTGATCGACAGGCCGATGCCAGTGCCGAATCTTGCGCCCGCCGTTCCGAACGAAAGGTTGACCGTTCCACCTGCAGGCACCGGGATCGTGATGGCAATCGTGGAGGTTCCGACCGTCGGGGCCGTGGCCAGGTTGTAGAGCTTCACGAAGGCGGCAGCGCCGCCGGTGTTCGATGCAGTGACGCTGTAGACGGTGCCCGCCGAGGCCTTGACCGAGGTCGCGTTCGTCGTCGCGGCGCTGTTGATGATCGAGGCCGTTGGCGTGGGCAGCACAATCGGGCTGTTTGGCGATAGCGATACCACGAGCGCCGGATCGGTCGCTGCAGCAGCTGTCGATGCTGCCTTGATCGCGGCATTGTTGGTGCCGTCGCCGATCTTGGTGCCGCAGTTGGCCGGCGCGAACGACACCACCAGGGCGGTGTCGGCCGTTGCTGCCGCCGTCGACGCCGCCTTCATGGTCATGGTGGCGGTCGCCGTGGCCAGGCTGATGAGCAGGCGCCCGTTGGCATCGACCAGCGCATTGCGCACGCTGGTGCCGTCACTGCCGCCGATCAGATTCGGGTTTCCGGCGACGTTGGTGCCTGATGCTGCCGGTCCTTGCGTAGTGGCAGCAACAGCAGACTCCGAAGCGAACATTCCGAGCTGAATGGCGACGGCTGCACTGCCAGAAGTCCATGCCGTAGCAACAACGCGGAAGAACAGGAATTCGCCGATGCTGATGTCCCACGACCGCGCACTGTTCGTCGTGAGCACACCCGTCGTGCTTTCCACGATTCCCGTGTCAGTGCGGACTGCCTGCACCGGGAACCAGGTGCTGTTGTCGGTCGAGCCCCAGAATCCGAAGTTGACGCCGGCATGCGTGCCCTGCACCGTGACGGTTGCGCCATCGTAAAGCCCCATCGTGACAGGGCCGACAACAGTCGCTGCCGTGGTGATGTTGCCCGTCGTGGCGGCAGGCGCGGCCATTGGGCCAATGAGCGAGCGCGTAACGAGGCCGTACTCGGTGCCAGCCAGGACAGTGTTGAGAACATCAGCAAGCGCTGCTGCAACGGTGTGGCCAGAGATCGAGATACGCTGCCGCTCGACGGTATTCGCACCGACCGTTAACTCGCTTTGGTCGATCTTCTTACCGGTAGAGTCTGGCGCTACCTGGACAAATCCATCAGCCATGATTACTGGTTATTCGTGAGGGTGAAGCTCGTCACGCTGACGGTCTGGCCGGTGGCGATCGACGTGTTGTTGAGGTTCAGGTCCGCGCCCGAAATGCCAACCGTTCCATCGACGTGCGGCGTCGCGCCCGACGTTGTGATCCGGAACCAGGTCGCCGTGGTGCCACCAGCCGCGCCAGCAGTGCCGGTGCCGTTGGTGATCGAGTTCAGCGTCAGCACGCCGCCCGACGCGGCAGGTGCGAACGTAGCATTACAGGTTAGCGTGGCCAGCAGCACCTGGGCACCGATGGCGGTGTCCGGGTTGGTGGCTTGCGTGCCGGAGTAGATCTGCAGCAACGCCGATGCGCCGACCGTCGAGGTGATCGCTGCCTGCTGCGCGTTCTTCAGAACAGCGGAATATTTCAGGTTGTTGGCCATGCTTACCCCTTAATGGAATTTGGTGTTACTGCAGCGGTTGCATCTCAGATCTGGCTACGTCGGCCAGCGCTTGCGTGAGCTCGCGCTCGAGGATCAGCCGCGCTTCGTGTTTGCTTTCGGCTGCCAGCACGTAGTCGAGGATCCTGTCGGGCAGCGTCAGGAGGCGTTCGCGCAGCGAGAGCAGCTTCGCGGCAAGTGCGCGGTCGACATCAGCCTTGAGCACCAGCTGGCCACGGCGTTCTGCAGCGTCCATCTCAGCCAGGTCGCCAAGCAATCGTTCGCGCCTGGTCTTCGCAGCAATGAAGCTGTCGCCCTCGGTCTCATCGAGCCAGGCACCACCTTGCACAACGGCGGTAGAGACGCGGGGCATTTCGTTTGCACCAGACGGCAATGCGGTGTCATCCGTCTGGTGCACCGTCGCACGTCCGCCCATCGCTCGCAGTCTTTGCGTCTTGTCGGTGTCACGGGCGTGCACGGTGCGGCAGTAGTCGAGGTCGAACTTGCCATTGGCGAGCGGAGCAAAGAGCCCGTTCTTCACATGGCGGTTGACTGTCTGGCGCGTGATGTTGAGTTCACGCGCCAGATCAGACTGCGATCCGAGGCGTGCCATTTCGTTCGACCTGTCCTTTGTTGTCAGCTTGATGGTGCAATGTCAGCACCAACGTCAGCACCCGGACAACCCAATAGCTAGTTGAAAACCGGGGTCTTCGTTTACCCGCAGTCCTGACGCTCAGGAGGGACCCGCGCCCTACTTCGGCGTGAAGTACTTGATCTCGTTTGCGATGAGGGTGGGGAACTTGTCTTGCACTAGCGTTGTGAGGGCTGCTGTGACTGCCTCATTGGCCAGTGCATCAGGGATACCTGGACCGAACTTCTCTTCGATCTTCTGATACTTCCAATGCCGCCTGTTTGGCTTGGCCTCGTTGCCAGGGATCTTGGGTCCTACCCGAACGAACACACCTTTATGCCCACTTGGCATAGTGGCAATGAATGCGTTCTTGAACACCTTGCGGCCGTTCAGCACACTCACGCTCACTACGCCTCGACTGGTCTGCCTGGCTGAGTAGTAGATGATCGGGATCGTCTTGCCTGTTGCAATCACACTGGCAGTCAAGCGGCTCGCTGTAGCGCGGCGCATGCTTAACTGCTTCTTGATGATCGACGCTTTCAGGTTATAGCCCGCATCGCGTATAGCGCGTGAGGCCTGCGTCTTCACCTGTGCGGCCATCTTGTTGAGTGCGCTGACGGTTGCCTTGTCGCGCACATCATCTGATAGCTGCCTTAGCTGAGCTGCGAATTTGTCTACATTGTCGCGGACCTTGAAAGTGATGAGTTCAGCCATCGCTTCAACCCTCAGTTTGCCGCAATGTACTCGCAGTTGAGCACATCGGAAAATTGTTTTTGCGGGTCGTGAACAGCTGCTCATTGGCCAAGCCGTTCAGCCTGGCGAAACGGTCCGAGATGGTCTTCGGGGCCACGTTGAGCGTCTTGGCAATGCGCAATTGCGGCCACGAGCGCACCCAGTACGCGTTCACCAGCTGCTGAAGATCAGCGGGCAAGCGCATCACGAAGGTATGCGTGGCTTGCGTTTCGGCCTGGTCGGGCTCGCTCGAGGTGTCGTAGGTTGCGCCGTCAATGGTGCCGCCGCCGTATTTCATGAGTCGGCACAGCGTGTCCTGTGGATAACCTATTGGGCCGCCATCGATCTTGCGCACAAACCACGATGCCCACACTTGCAGGCGCACATGGACGTGGGTGTCGACTACTTTCGGAAGCACGCGCCGCTTGCGTTCGCTCATGGCTTTACACCGCGCATCTTGAGCATGGCGTGGAGTTCCGCGAATTTCTCGGGGCTGATGATGCGCCGGTCTTGCCCTGGCAATGCCTCGGGCTTCGCGGTGGCGCGTTCCGCTCGAATTCGCAATCGCTCACCGATCAAGGCCAGCGTGGCCTCGCCCTTGAGCATGAATTCATCGACCCGTGCCGCGTCGTGGTAAATGTTGCCGATCTGGTCGAAACGCCTGCCGGTGCGGTTTTTCCCACGCGAAAAGTCATCATTCGCACACCCGAGCGCCGCGAGTTTCAGATCATCGACCGAATACCCGTCCGCGAGCCGAGCGCCGATGAGTTCGCGCCGCGCCTGGTCGAGTCGCGCACGTTCATAACCGAGCAAATATTTCCATTCTTCAAAAACAGCATCGATCTCACCTCCCTGAGCTGCCGAGACGAGAGACGAGACGAGATGAGTCGAGGTGAGGTTCATGGAAGTGTTTTGGTTGTTGCTGCTCTTAGATTCCACCGGTTCCGGGCACAGCCATCCCTTAGGCGCATCGAAACGCGCCTTCGGGTTGCTATCTGCTCCTGAGTTCGCACTCGGACCAGCACATTGACCAGACTATCCACCACGCTGTTCTGTGACCCCGCACGCGCTCTAGTCACTACCCCCACGCTTGGCCCCTGTGCTCGTCCTTGGCCACTTCCAGTGCACGGCGTCGGTGGTTACCCCTCGAACTCGTGCACCACCGCGTTCTGCCTATCCGCTGCGCCTCCCAGCCAGCACAAAGCCCAGCGCATGCAGCTCGTGGCCACTGCGTTGTGCGGGTTGATGGTTGGATGCCCGGAACTGCGCCACGGGCTTGGTGCACCACTCCACGCGGGTGTGGCCGCTGATGCAGACCTCGCCGCGTTGCTTCATTTCGTAGAGCTGGTAACTCGCATCGCGCACCGACAGCTGCAGGCGCTCGGCAATGGAGCGCACATCGAGCGGCTGAGCCGCCACCAGTTGACGGATGGCGCGGGTCTTTTCCCCGCGGGGGCGCCCTACCCCAATGCGTTCAGAGAGTCTCAATTCGACCGTCCTGGTACTTGCGTTCGTTGCCGACGATGCTCGGGATGTGCCGCGTGGCGCGGTTGGCCGGGATGTGCAAGCTGTAGCCCTGCAAGGGTCGCCACGTCTGCCTGACAGGCGCGGCCTTGCTCGCTTCCATCTCACGCACCCAGCCGCTGATAAACGTGCTCATGGCCGCCGGTTGACTTCGGGGTGCAGGCCGACCGGTGATGTAGGCAATGCGCCTGGCGATGTCGGCCATGGGTGAATCGGCCGGCATGGCATAGCCGAGGACGGCCAGCTCGCGCAACGCGCCGCTCATGGTGCTCAGGGGCTTGCGGTGTCGGGGTGCGGGCTTGTGCAGTTCGCCAGCCGGCGTGGCGTAGACCCGGGAGACGGGAATCGAGACGTCTGCGCTAACGCGCACCGACTGCACGCGGGCTTTACTGGTGCTCTTGGTGTTGCCTGGGCTCATCTGCGCACCTTGGCGGGCTGCTGTTTGATGCCAGCCGACGCCAAGAGCGCGGGCAATCCTTCCAGCATGGTGGCCACCCGTTGCATGGCCTCGCTGTGCATGGATTGCTGATCGCCGAGGAAACGGTCGATCAAGTAGAAAATTGGGGTGTAGTCGTGCGCGGTCTCGATGTACTGCTCGAGATCAGCCAGGTCGAACTTGCGGGTGCCTTCGTCGGAGAGCGCTACCGACAAATTGCCCGGCGCCCAGTCCAGATCTGCCGCAATGACCTTGAGGCCTCGCTGGTAGACCCCTTGCGCCACGCAATCGCGCAGGCTGCGGTGCTTCTTCGCCAGCCCCGGCTCGAACTCGATCGACATCTGGCGGACCTCGCCTGTGATAACGCGTGACATTTCCTCGTATCTCCTGTTTTCACCAGTTATCACTGGGGGGCATGCAAAGTGGGCTTATGAACACGACGACCCGTCCCCTTGCGCAAGACCGCCCAATCGACATCCGGGTTGAGTTCTTCACATGGCACGCCGGTCTCGCGTTCGATGGCCGGGCAGTACTCCGCCGACACCTTGCCGCGTGCTTTCCAATTGGAGACAGCGCCTTGCACGCAGCCGATCTTTGCCGCGAGCCGCGCCTGTCCGCCTGCCGTTCTGATTGCTTTGTCGAGAGCTTCCATGTGCGCATTAAATCACGTTCGTTATATTGAACGCAACACCCTCGTGTTACGGCCTTCTGATGAAATCACATTCGTGAAGAGCATCGGCGACCGCTGCAGGGAAGAACGAACACGACTTGGCCTCGGCCAGGCCGAGTTGGCCAAGCTCATTGGCGCCAGTCAGGCGATGGTCAGCATGCTCGAGCGCAACGTGCGCGAGCACCCTAAGAAGCTGCTGGCATTGGCGAAAGTGTTGAACGTTTCGCCGGACTGGCTGGAGACGGGGAAAGGCACCAAGACCCCCGCGCCGGAAGGTCACAGCGTGCAAGAGACCAGGGCCGCCTCATATTTCCACGAAGCACCGTTACGCGGAGCCATTGCAGAATCCACTGAGACATGGCCTTTCCCGAAGGTTCCGCGCGAACGCGTAATGGCGCTGTCTGAGACCGACCGGGCACACTTGGGCGGTGTACTCCTGCATGAGCTTAAATCGCTCGAAGCCGCGCAGCACAAGCAAACGCGACGCGCCTAGCCGTTTGGCCACAAAGTACGGGTTATCGGCCGCTGGTGGTGAGCTTGCCATCCCGTAAACACGTGACGCGGGCACACCCACCCTCTTCAAATCGAGGTGTTGTTGCCAGCGCCGTGATCGTGCACATTGCGGACTACATCAAACAACAACGCGGCGGGTAACCATCATGCGCACAGTCGGCTTTATTTTCATTGCCCTCGCCGTGTTCGGCTTTATAGGTGTGGTTTCAGACGCCACCCGCTCGCATGACGTTGTGTCCTACTTAGGTGCTGTCACGTTTCTGGGTGTAGGCATTGCGCTCTTCCGATGGGGCATGAAAGCTGCCGCACGGAAAGCCGCCCACCAGGCTGAGGCTGATGCAAACAACCGCGCCGCCCTCGATGCGCTTGAACAGGCCATCGACAGTGACAACCTGGCCAGCTTCCACATGACGCCGCGCAAGGCCCTGCTACGCAAAGACGAGATCGCGCACCTGTGCATCGGTGCCGCCCAGCTCGAGAACGTCACCGTTGGCCGCAAGTACGAAGGCGGCAGCGCCGGCATCCAGATCGCCAAGGGCGTGCGGATCGGCGCAGTGCGTGGGCACTCGGTGGCCGTGAAGAAGCTGCAGGAGGTTTCGCATGGCGAGCTGGCCATCACCTCGAAGCGCATCATCTTCGCCGGCGATCGCAAGAGCTTCGATGTGCCCTTCACAAAGCTCACGCACATCGAGCCTTTCGAGGATGGCATTGGCTTCCACTACGGTGCGCAGGTGAAGGTGCTGAAGGTGAACCCCGCCATGTGCGTGCCGCCTGCCCTGCGATTGATCGAGAAGCTGCTCGAAACTGCATAGCGAGAAAAAACGGGCGTTATATAACGTTCGTGTTGACACGTAATAACACTATGGTGTTAAATGGCCCCGTCATCAAGACGGAGGCCACATGCAAACCCTTTCCGCAGTCCTGCGCACCGCCCGGTTGCGCATCCCCACACCCAAGGCAGTCCTGCGCCGCTTCGTGCTGCGCATGTTCACCGACCCAGACTTTGCTGATGCAATAGTCCTGGTCTCGGCAGTGCTGGGCGCCGTCGTTATTGCCTTCGCGCTGCAGCCTGAGGAATCAGGACGCGAGTACGCCCGCTACATGCACACCACTGTGCAGGTGGCGAAATGAGGAACCGCAGCTTCACCAAAAAAGGGCCTGGCCGCATTCATCAGCAGGGCAAATGGAAGAAGAAGCCTGAGCAGGTGCCAGTGCACGGCACGACTCATTCGCGGGGCAAGGCATGAGCGCCGTCATCCACGCCCTGCCCCAGCGCAAGAGCCTGCTGGCCATGGATAACGTCGCCGGCGCGTTGCTCACGCAGGCCGTTTCCAGTGCCGTCATCCGCGAGCGCGAGCTGATGCTCGAACGCATCGACCGCATGACCGAGGAAGGCTTCACGAGTGGCAGCGCCACCTGTGCCGCCGTCCTGGCTGCCGCCGCGCTGCAGATGGGCATCGAATGCAAGCTCGCCATCCGCGCCGATGCGCCGCCACTGCTCTCGTTCAACCGCGACGTGACCGAGCAGCAGCTCTTTCGCTGCGGCCTGCTCGACGGCTGGCAAGCCTTCGGCGTAACGCCGGGCTATCTGTGCAGCACCTGGCACTTCGCCCGGGGTGGCCTGGCCAGCGTCGACGTTCTGCTCTACGACACCCCGAGCGCCTGACATGGCCCGCGTTCCTGAGCCCGACACTTTCGACATGCGGCTGGCGTTTCGCCTGCTGCAGGCTGAAGACCGGATCAGGAAGACGTTCGACCAGGCCATGGCCGATTCCACGATCCGCACCCTCATTCACGCCCGCGCCCTGAAGCTGCTGTCCGCCCGGGCCAAGCGTGAACGCGAGATGACCGACCACAAGGCCGCAGCCTGTGGTGACTTCACCAGCGACTAACCATGAGACCCAATAAAACACTGCTCTACGTGCGCCTGGCGCTGCAATCGAGCCCCAAGCCACAGACCGTGGCCGAGATCGCCACGCTAGTGAAGAAAGACCGCAACGCCGTTTATCGCAACCTGCTGCGCCTGGTCGAAAGCGGCGAAGTGTGCGTGCACGGGACCAAGCGCGTGCAAGGTGGAACCACTCTTGTGTGGGGGCTGGTATGAGCGACTTTAGCCTGAGCAGTTTGATGATGCCGGCCTATAAGCCCAACACCACGCGCTGGCCTGTCGGCTCGCTCGTCATCCATGAATTTGATGCCAAGACCGACGAGATGCTCATGGTGGTCACGGGATACGACGACGACACTGGGCATGCGCGGACCCTTTACGCCTATCCCGAGAAACAACCCGCCGTTTGGCGTCACGTCTGGCGCAATCCCATCACCATGTTGCACGCACCTGAGCGCTTCGGAATCGAGGTTCCTCATGGTTGAGCAATCCGCACTCGCCACGCAAGAAGGCGGCAACCACTACAAGAAGCTGGCCATCCAGCCCGTGGAGTACATCCATGCCAACGGCATCGGGTACTTCGAAGGAAATATTTTGAAGTACGTCACGCGCTGGCGCGACAAAGGCGGCATCGAGGATCTGAAGAAGGCGCAGCACTACCTCGCGCTGCTCATCGAGTTCGAGGGCAAGAAGCCATGAAGCTCACGCCCTGGTATCTGTCGTTTCAGAAGCCCACCAGAACCGGCGTCTATGAACGTAAGTTTCATGACGGAAAACCCTTGTTTTCTTTTTTTGATGGGCACTACTGGTATCTCGGCGACGAGACACCAGATCAGGCGCTGCATGGCTTTCAGTACTACCACATGCAGGCCGATGAACAAATGCTGCCCTGGCGCGGAGTGGCTAAATGACCAAGAGCCGCCACGTCAACAAGCCCTCAGCAAGGGTTGCCAATGCCATGGCGAGATTAAGTCACAACCGATGGCTGAACCCGAAAGATGTTTGTCGAATTGGTTATTCCTTTGCCAGGTGCTCATCGCCAAACCACTGGACTGTTTTTGATGCCGCCATCGCACCTGAATGCATGACCGTGGGAATGATCCGCGGCCAACCACCTGCATTCGTCGGCGAAAGAAATTACTCCGAAATCCTGTTTGGACTGAAACGGAGTTGGAAGCAGATGTCCGATACCGAAATTTTCATTGCGATATTGCGCATCACCAAACCACCAATTTACAAGGAACTCAAATGAGAACTACAGGCGACCTTCGTGCCGAACTTGCAAAATGTTTTGTCCTTGCCCGAGCCGGAAAACTCGAAGGCGAAGCGCTTCGTGGCGTTATTGGTTGCTCTAAGCAGATCAATACGAGCATTGAAGTCGAAATCAAGCACCGCGCCCAACTGACCAAAAGCGGAAAGGCTTTGAGCGAATTCGGTAGCTTGCAAATTGGTTCCGCAAGTCGAGCCCAAAAGTGACCAAGAGCCGCCACGTCAACAAGCCACGGTTCGCATGGACCGACGAGCAGACCGCCTTGCTCATCAAGCTCTACCCCACCACGCCGGCCTGCAAGATCGCCCCGATCATCGGGTGCCGCATCGAGCAGGTGTACTCGAAGGTGAGCAAGATGAACCTGCGCAAAAACCCGGCGTTTTTCAGCACACCGGCCAGCGGCCGCACGACCGGCCTCACCGGGCGCGACACCCGCTTCAAACCTGGCAGCGTGCCGTGGAACACCGGCAAGAAAGGCCTGCGCTATTCATTGGCCACCGAGTTCAAGGCGGGCAACACACCGCACAACGCCAAGCCCATTGGAACGTTCCGCATCACGCAAGACGGCGTGCTCGAAGTGAAGGCCCGTGAGGGTCACGGCATGCGCAACTGGGTGGCCTATGCACGCGTGATCTGGGAACGCGCCCACGGGCCGATTCCGCACCGGCATGTGGTCTCGTTCATCGACGGCAGCCAGCCCACCGACCCTGCGCTGGTGACCGCCGACAAGCTCGTGTGCCGCAGCTACCGCGACAACATGCTGCGCAATTCCGTGCACACCAATTACCCGCCGGAGCTGGTCGCGATCACGCAACTGCGTGCCGTGCTCACCCGTCAGATCAACAAACGAACGAAAGCCAAGAATGAGCAAGAAGATCAGCGACCTGCGTGACATCCTCTTCGCAGCACTCGACCAGGTGAAGGACGGCAGCATGGACCTGGACAAGGCGAAGACCGTGAACGAGATCAGCAAGACCATCATCGACACCGCCAAGGTCGAGGTTGATTACATGCGCACCGTAGGCGGTGGCAAGGGCAAGTTCATCGAGCTCGAAGAGCCCGAAGCGCAGAAGCTGCCGAAGGGCATCACCGGCATTCGGCAACACAGGCTGGAGGGCTGAGCGATGGACGAACGTGATGCGAAGGCGCTAGGACTAGAGGTTCACCACCGCGACATGGCCTTCGTGCGCGGCTATGTGACTTGCACGAGCTGCGGCTGCAATTACGACGCAAGTATTCCCGCCGCCAGGGTTCCGACCTTCTGCCAAATGTACAGCGTGGACATTGATCCAGCAGCTACCGAGGCCAACATTTTGCGGGCTGAGGCATGCGAGCAGTGGGTACATGAAAGGCTCGATCGGAGCAAGGTTGTGCACCCTAGTCACAACTACCGCTATGACAAGTGGGAGGACTGAGCGATGGACTTCGACACCTGGTTCGATGGGCAGGAGACTTGGGCAAGCCAGTGGCATGCGGCGAGGGCGGCATGGGATGCGGCGCTTACTTCGCACCATGCACACTATTACTGCGCCGCACCTGCTTCACCTGAACTCACTGAGAAGATTAGCGATGCAGTGCAGTCCGGTTGCATCGTTGATGACCGTGAGCAAGCCGCCGCGCCTGCTGTGCCTTCCGAGCTTGTCCGCGCTGCACGGGTTGTTGCTGAATGGCACATCGAAGACACCGACGACTGTGGGGAACTTGCTAGGCGGTTGATTGCGCTTATCGATCAGGTTGCTGAGGACGGCCATGGCATCGTGACTGCTGAGCCTGCCGCTTGGCTGACCTATAGCGCGCTGACCGGCAAACCGATGCTGTCCGAAGAATGCGTGAGCGAGCTTGCATCAACCCCGCTAGCTGATGGAGACATAGAAATTTTCGGGGTGAGGTATTCACTTGAACTTTTCAAAAATTTTGCGCTTGCGCCATTGGGCACGGTGTTGCAAATCATTGACCGTGAACACGGAACTGTGACCGTGAGAAAGTTGGATCAACCCGCCGCCCCACGACTCCCGATGATGATGAAATGCCCGGCTTGTGGTGTTGTGAGCCCACCGGATATGCCACACCCAGGAGAGCAAACCCACACCGTGGCCATGGTAGTCGTAAGCGATGCCGAAGACGCCGCTCGGTGGCGCTTCCTGGCTGAGAACTATCTGCACATCAACATAAACTGGCGCAATGGCCTAGCAGACGGCCTTCTCATCAACGCCGGAGGAATAGATCACCGATGCCCAGATGGAAGGCTGCTCGATGGCCCGGAGAAGCTTGCCTACGTGATCGATCAACGGGTAGCTAACATCGCCACGCAATCGCCACACCTTCCAGAGGGAAACTGGCGCCAGGCTTGGCCGATGACTGAGAGCGAGAAGCCATGATCACCGAAACCCTCACATGGCACGACGCTGAGACATCGAAGCCAGACGCCGAGATCACGGTGCTGTTGTGGTTTAGCGATTGCCTCGAATACGCCACCGGCTGGTGGGATGGCGAAGAATGGCATTCGTGCGTCGACGGCTGCGAAGTGGAAGGCGTGACGCACTGGGCTGAACCGGAAGGGCCGACGCCATGACTACCTGGAAAGAAACCGCGGTAGAGATGCCGCAGCCCAACGTGGCTGTGCTTGCGCTGCAGAAATGCATCAATCGTCGTGTGATCGTAAGGGCGCAATGGGTGGAGGCCAAAACCATCGTCGCCTCTTTCGACGACTATGCGGGCGAGTACGACAAAGAGACCGATGAATATTATTGTCCCGAGGGTTGGTACGAGTGCATGACCAACCACGACGATCCGAGCTATGCCTACATCAGCAGCCCCATCACGCACTGGATGCCGCTGCCAGCGAAGCCAGAGGTACAACCATGAACCAGCTCACCATGGCCGGCGAAGACTGGCTCAGCGACCGCGATCGCAATCGCACCAAGAAGGCCGAGGCTGCCAAGAAGAAGGCTGCACTCGATTGCGCCCGCAAGCTCGAAGCTGCCGCGGAATCGCTCAACGCCTTCATGTCCGCTTGCCGCGAGTGTGGCGACCAGTTCGAGCGCGGTGCTGGCGACGGTCGCCTGCGCCTGGTCGAGGATTGCATGGAGTACGCGATGTACTTGCAGAGCGTGTTCGCGAAATAACATGCCCACCACCCTCACCCTTGAAGGCGCCGCCAAGCTGCTCAACTGCAGCACCGACACCATCAGCGAGGCCATCGAGACCCGAGGCTTGCCGGCGGCCAAGGTGGGCCGCGCCTGGGTGTTCGTCGACACCGATGTAATAGACTGGTTGCGCTCCCAGTATCAAAAGGCCCCGAAATGCGAATCTACCCCCGAGGCAAGCGCGGCACCCAGTGGCTTGATGTCACCATCGCAGGCGAGCGCATTACGCGCAGCCTTGGCACCTCAGACCCGCACGCGGCGCAGGAATATGCCGCCGCGATTGTCACTAGCATCTGGCGCACCAAGCGCCTAGGCGAAACGCCCGTCATCACCTGGGGCACCGCCGTGCTCGATTGGCTGCAAGAACACGGCCACGAGCGCAAGAGCATCGAAACCATCAAAGACCGTCTGCGCTGGCTCACCGAGCAGCTGCACGACGCGCCCCTGCAAGACATCACCCGCAACCGCATCGAGAAGCTCATCGATGCCAAGCTCGACCCGCGCACCAAGAAGCCGGCCAAGCCAGGCACGCAGAACCGCTACGTGGCCGAGGTCTCGAAGATCCTGAACCACGCCCACACCAAGGGCTGGCTCGCTGCCGTGCCCGCGCTGCGCCACTATGAAGAACCCACGAAGGCCATCCGCTGGCTCACCCCCGCCCAGGCTGAACGCCTGATTGAAGAGCTGCCGCTGCACCTGGCCGACATGGCCCGCTTCTCACTGGCCACAGGCCTGCGCGAGAGCAACGTGCGCCTGTTGCGGTGGGACCAGCTCGACCTGGCACGCGCCATCGCCTGGGTGGAAGCCAGTGAAGCCAAGGCCGGCAAGCCCATCGCCGTGCCGCTGAACGACGACGCCCTCGCCGTGCTCCAGGCACAACGCGGCCGGCATGCCAAGTACGTGTTCGTGTTCACCGCGCCGAAGAAGGAAGGCAAGGGCAAGACCGGGCCGGTGGTCAATTGCTCCAGCAAAGCCTGGTACAAAGCCACGGCCCGCGTCGGCCTTGCCGGGTTCCGCTGGCACGACCTTCGCCACACCTGGGCAAGCTGGCATGTGCAGCGCGGAACACCGCTGCCCGTGTTGCAGCAGCTTGGCGGCTGGAGCGACTACACCATGGTGCTGCGATACGCACACCTCGGGCTCGACCACACGGCCGCCTGGGCATCGAATTCAACGCTACGAGACAAATCTGCGACAAGTGCACCTGTTGCGGGTGCTGCAGAAACAGAGAAAAACGCTTTAGAATCAATGGGGTGGATGATGGGACTCGAACCCACGACGACCGGAATCACAAAACCTTCACCCCCGCTAAAGGGGGCGAATGTACTCGATTTACTGGCAAGAAGAAAGCCGAAGGCAGCCTGAACCCGCCACAACACTTGCACCGCCCGGCATGTTACGGGACAAATCTGTGACAAGTTTTTCCACTTGTCCCGGGGACAGAATCCGAGCGTCTACCTCACCGCCCGATCCTCCAGCACCACAGCCTGGCACGCCTGCAGCTGCACCACTACTTCGTCGGCGTCGGCTGCGAGGTTGACAAGAAACTCACCAGCCTCTTCAGAAAGTCCGGTTCGTGGTGCTGCATCACCTCCGGCGGCGGTGGCGGCAAAACCACTGGCGGCGCTACCCAGACATCCGGTTGCGGGCACCGTGAGGCGCAGCCCACCAGTGCGAAGAGCAGCAAGAGCAGCAGCGTGTTGAGCTTTGACATCGTCGAGGTTCCTCATGTGCATGA
The DNA here is from genome assembly GCA_041083665.1 of Leptothrix sp. (in: b-proteobacteria). GTDB lineage: Bacteria > Pseudomonadota > Gammaproteobacteria > Burkholderiales > Burkholderiaceae_C > Sphaerotilus. The sequence goes on along the minus strand of JBFPGZ010000032.1, from coordinate 8,179 downwards.
CGGCGAGTTGATCCATTTCCTTGCGGTGGCGGTTTTCCGCCTCGTACACCTTCATGCTCTCGGTCGCGATGACCTGCGCCACATCAATGCGGTGCTGGGCTTCGGCCAGGTCCCACCGCAGCTGGGTGTGGTGCATGCCCGCCAGGAAGCCGATCACGGCAACGGCGAGCAGGAGCAGGAGCTCGATGAGCAGCTTGTAGGCGAGCGTCACGGCTTTTTCTCGATGGCCGCGCTCGTCTTGAAGGTGCGCAGCATGACGTTGCCGACGATGAGCGCCACGGCGATCTTGTTGGCCGTGGTGGTGGGCAGGTAATCCTTGAGCGCCGGGATGGCGTCGACCAGTGCCGGGATCAGCTCATCGATGTACAGGAACAGCGCCCCGCCCACCACGTTGAACCACACCACCGTGCTCTTGTGCATCGCCCCCAGCTTGCTGCGGATTGTTGCCATGTCCATCATGCCTCCCAGATGCCGGGCCGGTAGCCCGTGTCCGTACAAGTGAGAACCCGATTGGTTGCCGACATCGGCGTGATCGTGCTGCAGTGGATCCACGAGTTGTGGGTGCCGGGGTGCTCCAGGATGAGCTGGCCAATGCCGAGCACCGACATCTTCGGCACCAGCAGCCTGGCGATCGCGGTCGTGTCGCCGAACAGCGGCGCGACCCAGTCCATGGCCGCGCCTTTCGAGTGGTCCGACACCAGCGTGGCGCCCTGCACCAGGCGGTTCAGCAGCACGGTGCGGTAGCCCGAGAGCACAGTGATGGGGATGTCCTTCCCGGCCTGCAGCGAGAGTGCCGTGCGGACGTTTTCCATCATCACGCAGGTGCGCATGGCGGCCTCCATCAGCCCGGAATCGGTGATGGTGTTATTGAGGCCGTTCTTGAGGGCGATGTCGCTTTTGCAAAATTCTTCGAGGGTGAAGTTTTTCGTGAGGTTCATCAGGGCCGCCAGTGCTCGGTGAGAAAACGCCATGTCCAGCTGGCGGTGGCGATGGCCACGGTGGCGAGAATTGCCGGAAAGCTCTTGATCTTCAGGTTGCGATAGAACTCAGCCTTGTCGCGCTCCTTCTGGATCTGGGCGCGCACCCACTGGTGGTCTTCGCTGTGCTCGGCATAGCCTTCGGAGAAGGCATCGAGCATGCTGTCCGTGATCGCCTCGCGGACGATTCGGCGCATCTTCTCGTCGGGGTCGTGGTCGGGCAGCATGGACTGGGTGTTCCTGAATGGGTGTGGGCGCGGCGGCAGCATCGTCACACCAGCGGCGCAGGATTCTCAGGCAGCGCCGTTTGTTCCTCGTGGCGCTTGCGAGCGATCAGGTTCAAGGCGTGCACCGCGTACTTGTGGGGGGCCTCGGCAATCACGTTGCTGAGCAGTTGCAGCTCTTCTTCGGTGAACGTCATGGCTTCCCCCTGTTCAGGCGGATCGAAATCGAAGGCACCGCCCACAACGGCATGCTGTTGAGGCCCTTGCGGTACACCTTCCAGCCCACCATGCCGCGCAGCAGCCTGTTTTCGAAATCGAAGCGCCACGGCACGTCGGAATACGAACGCGCCTCGCGCCCGAACTTCCACGCCAGGCCGAAGGCACGGTTGCGCCACATCCAGAGCACCGAGCACACGCGCCAGCCGTAACGCTGATACCAGCCCAACACCTCGGCTTCGTACATGCCACCGGGCAGGCGGTCGTCAGGCGCGTCGTACCAGGCGAAGATGGCCGGCAACGTCACCCGCTTGACCTTGATCGCCTTCGGATCATCCGCCCAGCCACCCACCGACACATAGTCTTCCTCGTGAGCGAACAGGATGGCGATAGGCGCCATGACGAGCGCAGTCCACCCGAATACCTCGAGGAAGATCGCGGTGCAGACGTCGAGAAGCTTCATGGTTCACCTATGGGGCAACAAAGAGTGCTGCACGTTCGTCGAAGAACGCATGCACGGCAGCGATCTCGTCGGCAGTCAGATCGACCGCCATCGGCTTGATCTCGGGCGCAGGGCTATCGATGACCCGGTAGTTGTCGAGCGGGTCGAGCGTGTCGAAAAAGAACAGCCTGGCACCCTGCACGAAGGCAGGCGGCACGCCGATGGTGATGACGACGGCATCCTGCCGCGCAAACCCGCAGCCCTTGCCTTCATCCCAGCGCAGCAAGCGGTCGGTCATTTCGCAGCCTTGGCCTGGGCGAGCAGCTCGTTGTCGGCCGCCAGGGCCGCATCGCGCTCTTGCGCCGAGGCCAGCAGCTTGTTCATCATGGGCGCCGATTCCGCATAGGGGCGCTGCGCCACCAGGTTGCCGAGGTAGTCGAGTTCTTGCTGGGTGAGTTCGAGCTTGTAGTTCATGAGGTGCCTTTAAGAGATCTGCACAACGGCCGAGCCGCTGGTTGGGAATCCGAAGTTGCTGAGCCACGTCCAGGTCGCCACGCCGGCCGCATAGCCGTAGGTGGCCGAGGCCGATGTCTTGGTGGTGGCGTTGCCCTTGGCGGTCGTGAAATACGCCTGCCCGGGGTTGCTCGTGAAACCGCTGATGGCGAGCACCGCATCGGGTGCCACGGTTTCGTCGTAGAAGTCGGTGATGGTCTTACCGTCGCTCAACAGGTTCGAGGTGATCGAGCCGAACGTGGGCGAGCCGGTGGTCTTGAAGCCGCGAAACGTGCCGCCGACCGACGAATTGCCAGACGTCATTGTAGTATTGATGGTGCCGCCCGCAGGCATGCCCTGCACCATCTGGCGAGCCGCAAAGCTCATGCGAACGCCTTGGCCAAGCCGGCATACCAGAAGCCGGTGGCGGCGATGTACGTGAGCACCACCAGATCGACCGAGTTGGCCGCAGTGCTTAGAACGCCCGCAGTTCCACCTGGCCATTTCACGCCCGTAGGCCACGCAATCGTGCGCGAGCCGGTAGCGTCCTGCGTCACGAACAGGTTGATCGTCTGCCCGTCCGACGGGTTGCTCAGCGTCAGCGTCGTGATGTTGCCCGTGAGCGTGAGCTTGAAAACGTTGCTCAGGTTCGTGTTGATCGTCTGCGATGCGGCGAACGTGAGGCTAACAGGCGTAGTGACGGCACCGCTTTGCGCCGTCAGGCCGATGCCGCTCGTCGGGGCACTCAGCGTTACCCCACCAGATGCTGCAATGGATAACCTCGTCGTTGCAGTAGTCTGAAAATTGATGGGACCGTATCCACCAGTGGCGAAGGAAGCTGCAATAGCGACCCCATTTCCTCCACTTGTCGGGTCTGGCGTCACAGTCATCACCGTACCGGCAGCGGCAGCGCCTTGGAAATAGCTCGTGCCAACGGCGGTAAGAGTCGCCCCACCGCTCGGTGCATTGATCGTGACGTTACCGGCGGCTGAGATGGCGACGCGCGAGGCGTTGTTCGTGTAAAGCTGCAGCTGCTGGTTCGTCGTAGTCCCGAAGATTGCCCCAGACGCACCGCCAAGGTAGAGCGCAGCCGAACACGTTCCATCGGTTGATGTGATCGCGTTGTTGTTCGTTGCGAGAGTCAGCGAAAGGCCATTCCCTGCGCTCGACGTTCCGGTGATGTTTCCGGCGTCACTCAGCGTGTAGATCGCCGTCGTGTTCGCATTGTTGATGATTTCATAGCCACCAGCACTGTTCACGCGAAACTGCTTCTGAATCCCGTTTGAGGACATGAACTGAGCCGCATACCCAGTCGATGCAGTATTGGTGATCTGCAAGCCGGAGAAGATTCCGCCAGCCAGGTTCATTGACGCCAGAATGCTGTTGTTGCTCGGCCCACCATTGACCGTGAATGGCGTGCCCGCACCTGGCGCATTGACAACAACGTTGCCCGAGTCGCTGATATTCATGTACTGCGTGACACCGCTGCCGATGGTGATGTAGTCAGCGTTGCCGGTGCTCTTGAATCCGATGAACCCCATGTCGGTCGAGTCAACCCGCCGCTGCAGCTTCGTCATCGAGGTGCCGTGAGCGCCACCCGTGCCCCATCGGTAGTTTTTCAGGATGAAGCCTGTGGCGTTCGCATCAGCGCCACGCATGTCAGCCATCCAGGCTTCATTGCCGATCGTGCCACCCAATGCGACAGCACTGACGGTTGCAGCAGTTCCCGCAGAGGGCACGCCAACGGTCAGCGCACCGCCGCCAGACAGCGCAAGGCTTCCACCCGTCACCGAGAGACCGCCCGCGTTGATGATGGTTGCGCCTGTGATGGTTCCGCCTGCGCTCTTGAAGTACGCAAGCGGCATTTCCACCCAGCTCGAACCGTTGTACTTCTCGAAGATCAGGCCCGTGCTGTTGTAGCGCTTGACGCCCGTCACAAGGCCAGCGGTGAAGGTCTCGGTGGCGCTGTCGAAGTACTTGGCCGCGCTCAACTGGTTGGCAATCAGGCCGGGGACGAACGCCGTGAGGTAGTTGTCCGTCGTGGCTGGCTTGGTGAAATCCATCGGCATCTCAGTATCCCCTGACAGTCCACGAGCCGCCCGACGCGCCACCTACGTCAACGCCAGCCGTGGAGAACAATTTAATGGTGAAGCCGGTCGGGTTTGCGCCGCCGGCATAGATCACAACCGGGATCAATGGCGTGCTGCCACCTGGCTGGAAGATGGGCGTGTCGGCCGCAATGAACGGGTAGCCGAAGGTCACGGCGGTGCCTCCCACAGCCACGCTGGCCACCGCGCCGGAGTCCTGGCGCAGCTTCACGTTGAGCTTCACGTTGATGCCGGTGATCTTCGCGAGGTTCAGCCCGCCCGTGCCCGTGAGCGTGTAGCGCACCTTGATGAACTGGAACGTGGTGAGCAGTGCCGACGACACGCCTGGCGCGAGGTCCGTCCAGGCATCGCCCACCAGCTTCTTCCATGAGATCAATGGCGTGATCGTGACCGCGCCCGTGATGAGCGTGCTGTTGACCGTTGCCGTCACCGTGGTGGCGGGCAGCACAGCGCCGTAGTCGAACACCTCTTCGTAGTAGCCCGAGGTGGCGCTCGGCTCAAAGTACAGCGGATAGCCGGCCGTGTTCTGCGCATCGGGCGAAGCCCATGCGTTGCCGCTGAAGTGCGTGGCCCACGTTGCGGCAGAATCACTCGGGCCATAGATCACGCCGCCTTCAAGCCAGGTGTTGCTGTACGTGCCCGTGAAGGTCGAATCGATGTTCGATCGCAGGATGTAGTCGGGCGGCTGGCTCACCGTGGCCACGATGCTCGTGGGCGTGCCGATGTTGCCGGCCGTGTCGTAAGCCGCAATCCAGTAGGTGAACGTGCCGCTCGCCTGCTCGAAGATGGCCGTGAACGTGCTGTTGCCGTTGCTGCCCACCGTGGCGCCAGCGGCCCAGCTTGCGCCCTTGCGCACTTCATAGCGGTCAATGGGCAGGCTTCCGGTGCTCGGTGCAGTCCAGTACAGCAGCACGTTGTTGTCGATGGTTTCCGTCGACGGCTTGCTCGGCGTGCCAGGAATGATGGCGCCCGGCGCTGTGACGGTGACATCGATGCTCGATGGCGTGCCCGCGTTGCCCTGCACATCGATGGGCGTGATCCACCAGCGCTGCAACCCAGACCAGTCAATGCGCCGCACATGCCTCGTGACCGTGGCCGTGGCAATGCTCGTGGCGCTGGCGTACACCAGCCCGTAGCGCAGTTCGTAACTGCCAATGGCGAACGATGCCGGAACACCAGTCCAAGTGAGCACGAGGTCGGTGGCCGCAATGGTGGCCGATATTCCAGTTACGGATGCCGCATTGACGACGACCGAAGCGCTTACAGGCGTGCTCAGGTTATTGAAGATGTCCCGCGCCGCGACCCACACCGTATAGGTGCCTGGCGGCTGCATGCCCCATAAGTAAGAGGTTCCAGCATTGCGGTCCAGCACGGTGGCCGTTCCCCAGACTGAACCCACGCGCCACTCATAGGCGACTACATCGGGCTCTGGATTCTTTGCGCAGGTGAGGCGCACACCCACTTTTTCAATGACAGCACTCACGCTGGTGACGGCCGAGGGCGGCAACTGCACCATGGCGCCGGTGATGGTGTAGGCGTATTGCGTGACGCTGGCGATCGACTCTTCCGCCCCGCCGTAGATGTTGAAGCTCGTGAACTTGAGATAGATGGCCTTGCCGATCATGCTCAGGTCCAGCGCACCCGTGCGGGCGATGCTTTCATCAATGCGCACGAACGGGTCGTTGATGGCATGCGCGGCGCTGCCATTGGTGCTGTAGCCCCCGCGCGTGAGGCCCGCGAGCGTGTAGGCGCCTGCGCCCGTGAGCGTGGCCGTGGTGTAGGCCAGGTACTCAGGGCTCGCGCCGCCGATGTAGCACAGCGTGGTGAGCGCCGCAGAATCGGCCGCGCTGCCGCTTTGCAAGGTGCCCGTAGTGGTGATGCCCACCGAGCTGCTCACCACGCTCGTGAGCTTGCCGTAACGTGCCCCGCCATAGATGGTTTGCACGCGGCGGTAGTTCGTGCCGTCCATGCTCACCCACACATTGCAGCCGCCCCAGTTCGCCGAGGCGCCCGCCACCGCCGCATAGACCTCGAGGCCGGTGCTCGGCAGCGTGACCGGCGCTTCGAAGATGACCGGCGCCGAGACGCTGCCCGGGCTCACGAGGTAGTTGTGCAGAAAGCCGCTGTTGTTCTGCGAGGGGTAGAGCGCTGCGCTGGCCACGCCGATGGGGAAGTCTTCCGCCACGATGGCAATGCCGTTGTCGTCTTCGTTCCACTCGGTGATGCGCACGGCGTACTGGTTCAGGCCGAGCGTCACGTCGGTGACGGTGACGAGGTCCATGGGTTCGAGCAGGATGTAAGACCACGGCAGAAGAAACTCGTATTGCGCGGTGATGTTCAGGCTGCGCTGCAGGGCCATTTGCGCCACCACACGCGCCACAGCCCGGGTGGTGACCCACGGGGCGCTGATGGTTTGCATGGTGCGCAGGCCATAGGTGGCAATGTCGGCGTCGTCTTTCGCCTCTTCCACTTCGGTGTTGTAGTAGTTCGCGCGGTTCTTGAACTCCACGCGGATGTGGTTGTACTGGTCCGACGGGGCCTTGCGCGTGATCTTGATCGGGTCTTCGCTGCCGTTGGCCAGCCATTGGTCGTCGCCAATGTCGTACACCGGCGTGACGTTGGGCGTGTAGGTGGCCCCGTTGCCGGTGAGCGCCTGATCGCCGTAGGGGATCATCTTGAGCGTGCCGCCCGACCACACTGGCGCGGTGTTGGTGAGGCTGGCCACCTGCTCCACCAGGTCAGCCGCCCGCACCTGGGCGTCGAGGAAGGGCGAGAGCAGCGTATTCGAGGCGCGGCAGTACGTCGACCAGGTGGTGAGGTCCGGGATCACCGACGAAGGCATGTGCGCGCCGTAGCGGCCGTTGGTCAAAATGTCCGACAGGAACAGCTGCGGGTCAACATCGAGCAGGCCGGCGGTGACGGTGCGCGCCCCAATGCCCTCCACTTCGAAGCTGTGGTTCTGGATCTTCGCGCCCGTTCCGAGGTCGTAGTTCTGCGCGCCCACATAAGCCAGGCCGTGGTAGTTGTAGGCCGAGGTGGGGAAGCTCGACGTCATCCAGCCAAGCGCCGTCTGGTCCATGGCGCCCTTCTGCAGCGTGACGCCGATCTGCTGCATGGCGGTGTTGCCGCTGATCGTCTGCGAGCCGTAGAAGTAGAGGATCTGCACCGTGCGCCCGGCCAGGCCTGCGCGGAAGGTGTACGTTGCGCCCACACGGGTGAAGTCGGACCCTTCGGCCAGGAAGCCGCCGGCGAGCGTGAGCCGCACGGCATTGGGCGCGAAGTAGTCCGACGAGTGCGAGACGGTGACGGGCGTGCACCAGGCGCCTAGGCCGGCTGCCAGCGTGAAGTTTTCCGAGGTGGAGTTTGGCGGGTTGACGAGCTGGCCGCCGGTGATGACTTCCTTGTCGCGCCAGATGGTGGTGATGTCGCGCACCTGCCCTTGCGCAATGGCCATGAGCACACTGGCCTGGTAGGTGTAGGTAGTGTTTTGCGTCTTGATGCCGCCGCCCTTGCCGCCCGAGCTCGTGGTGTGCGGGATGGCCTTGAAGCCGCCGTACCAGATGAGGTTACCCGGCACGCGGTTGGTGCCGTAAACGATGGGAATGCACGCACCGATGACGCTCGACTGCAGCGTCAATGCCTCGACGCGCGTGTCGCTGGTGCTGATGGTGTTGCCGCCCATTATTCGCCCACCTTGTTGATGCTCCAGTACAGAACGGG
>JBFPGZ010000058.1:0-39431 GCA_041083665.1 Leptothrix sp. (in: b-proteobacteria) | reverse complement strand
ACGTCGCCGGCCTTGACCTGGTCGGCCAGGATGTTGGCGACCGCCTCGTCCTGGCTCTCGACCACGTGCGCCGGGCCTTCGAACACCATCAGGTTGTCATCGACGCCGGCGGTCTTGACGACGCAGCCGTTCAGGGCGATGTTGCCGTGCAGCACGGCCAGGCCGCCTTCCTGCGAGAAGGCGTGCGTGCCGGAGCGGATGCAGCCCTCAGAACGGTCGATGTCCAGGCTCGGCCAGCGGGTCGCCTGGCTGAACGCGACCTGGCTCGGCACGCCGGCCGGGCCGGCCATGTAGAAGGTCTGCACCGCCTCGCTCGGGTCGCGGGCGATGTCCCACTGATCCAGCGCGTCTTTCATGGTCTTGGCGTGCACGGTCGGCACGTCGGTGTGCAGCTTGCCGGCGCGGTCCAGCTCGCCCAGGATGGCCATGATGCCGCCGGCGCGGTGCACGTCCTCGATGTGGTACTTGTTGGTGTTGGGTGCCACCTTGCACAGCTGCGGCACGACGCGCGACAGGCGGTCGATGTCGGCCATCGTGAAGTCGATCTCGGCTTCCTGGGCGATCGCCAGCAGGTGCAGGATGGTGTTGGTCGAGCCGCCCATCGCGATGTCGAGCGTGATGGCGTTCTCGAACGCCTTGAAGCCGATCGAGCGCGGCAGCACGCTGGCGTCGTCCTGCTCGTAGTAGCGCTGGCAGAGTTCGACCGCCAGGCGGCCGGCGCGCTTGAAGAGCATCTCGCGGTCGGCGTGGGTGGCGACCACGGTGCCGTTGCCTGGGAGAGAGAGGCCGAGCGCCTCGGTCAGGCAGTTCATCGAGTTGGCGGTGAACATGCCGGAGCAGCTGCCGCAGGTCGGGCAGGCCGAGCGTTCCACTTCGGCGACGTCGGCGTCCGAGACCTTGTCGTCAGCGGCCATCACCATCGCGTCGATCAGGTCGAGCTTCTTGAACTCCATGGTGTGCGTGACCGGGTTGGCCAGCTTGGCCTTGCCGGCTTCCATCGGGCCGCCGGAGACAAACACCACCGGGATGTTCAGGCGCATCGCCGCCATCAGCATGCCGGGGGTGATCTTGTCGCAGTTGGAGATGCACACCAGCGCGTCGGCGCAGTGGGCGTTGACCATGTACTCGACCGAGTCGGCAATGATGTCGCGGCTCGGCAGCGAATACAGCATGCCGTCGTGACCCATCGCGATGCCGTCATCGACGGCGATGGTGTTGAACTCCTTGGCGACGCCGCCGGCGGCTTCGATCTCGCGCGCAACGAGCTGGCCCAGATCCTTCAGGTGCACATGACCCGGCACGAACTGGGTGAAGGAGTTGGCGATGGCGATGATGGGCTTGGAGAAGTCACCATCCTTCATGCCGGTGGCGCGCCACAGCGAGCGCGCACCCGCCATGTTGCGGCCGGCGGTGGAGGTCTTGGAACGGTAGACGGGCATGGTGGGCTCTTTCGGGCGGGGTCGTGGGGGCCAGATCGGTGTGTCGCGAACGCCCGGCAGACTGCGCAGGCGCTTCAAGCCGGGATTTTCGCCAATCCGGGCGCGGCCTTGTGAAGGCCGCTAAAAAAGGAGGCCATGATCACGCATCTTTGCGGTCCGAACCCCCGGCCAGAGCGTGCTGCGCGGCTGGCTCAGCGCTGATCCAGCGCGGCTTGCAAGGCCGGCAACAGCAGCATCTGGTCGGTATCGAGTTCGGCACGTTGCCGCCCCGCCAGAAAACCCTGCGCCGTGCAGGCGGCATCGATCATGTGCTGCAGACGAATGCGGTCCTCAGCTTGCATAAACCACCTGAGCGTTTTGCCGCACCTCGTCGCGGAAGTAGGGACTCAGATCCTGCACGGTGCGCAGATCAACCTTGAGGCCCAGTGCCTGCGTCAGCTCGATCTCGATCGCACTCAAGCCCAGCAGACCGGGCACACGGCCGGGCTCGAACTCCACCAGCAGATCCAGATCGCTATCCGCCCGCGCCGTGCCCTTCAGGCGGGAGCCGAACACGGCAAGGCTATGAATGCCGTACTGTCGGCAGATCGGCGCCAGGAGGCCATCTGGCAGCTGGCTCAACTCGGAGGGGTTCATCAGGCACTCATTGGGCGGCAGGTGAGCCTCGATTATTCACCGTAGATCATCTCGCCAGGATGGCAATTTCGGTCGCCGCAATGCAAAATCCGCTCACATTGAGATGCGAAGAGCACGGACACCATGAGCACAGACATGAAAATATTAGGCCGAATTATTGGGCTCGCTATTTTTATGCATGCAAGCACAGTTGCAGCTTACTGCGATCGATATCCAACAGTGCAAGAGGAATTTAAAAGCAGTGAGCTAGTGGTATCTGCAACAGTAGTTCGGGAAAAACTTGTTCCCGACAGCGAACCAACGTTCTATGCTGGAACGATCTATTATCTAAAAGTTAATCACATTTACAAGGGAGCAAAAATAACGCACTTGAAGCTATTTTCAGAGAATACTACAAGTCGCTTTCTCATGGATATTGGTACTACCTATCTAGTCTTTGCCAACCACGAGCAAGACCTCTTCAAAAACACCAACACATACTATATCAATAGTTGCGGAAACTCAAAACAAATCAAAGACCAAAGCACTGAATTACACATTTCAAAATTTTCACCGTAAAACGCCAACGGGGCACTTTGGTGCCCCGTCGTAATCTTCTAAAAACCTCAGCGCCTGATCACAACTTGATCATCACATTGCGCAACTCGGTATAAAACTCCAGCGAATGCACGCCGCCTTCGCGGCCGATGCCTGATGCCTTGGCACCGCCGAATGCGGTGCGCAGGTCGCGCAGGAACCAGGAGTTGATCCAGCACAGGCCCACTTCGATGGCGCTGGCCATGCGGTGCGCGGTGCCGAGGTTCTGGGTCCAGACGGTGGTGGCCAAACCATAGTCGGTGTTATTGGCCAGCGCAATCGCTTCTTCTTCGGTATCGAAGGGGGCGATGTGGCAGCAGGGGCCAAAGATTTCTTCGCGGATCACGCTGGCGGTTTCTGGCAGGCCGGTCCAGATGGTCGGCTGCACGAAATAACCTTCGGCATATTCACCGCTCATGGCCGGCACGCCGCCGCCGGTGACGATGGTGGCGCCCTCGGCACGGGCCTTTTCGTAATAGCCGAGCACCTTGGCCTTGTGTTCAGCCGAAATCAGCGGGCCCAGGCCGACGCCAGGTTCATTGCTCGGGCCGACTTTCAGCGCTTCGGCTTTTTCCTTCAGCGCCTGCACGAACTGGTTGAAGATCGGCCGCTGCACATACACCCGCTCGGTGCCCAGGCAAACCTGGCCACAATTCTCGAAGGCGCTGCGGGTTATACCGGCCACGGCCTTTTCAAAATCAGCGTCAGCAAACACGATGCCGGCGTTTTTGCCGCCCAGCTCGAAACTCACCGGGCGCACACCCTTGGCAGCGGCGGCCATGATGGCTTCGCCGGTGCGGGTTTCGCCGGTGAAGGTGATGCCGTTCACGCCCGGATGTTTGGTGAGGAATTCACCGGCCGAGTTCGGCCCGAAACCGTGCAGCACGTTATAGACGCCGTCCGGAATACCAACCTTCTTCATCACCTCGCCGAGCAACGTTGCGGTGGCCGGGGTTTCTTCGGAGGGTTTCACGATCACCGTGTTCCCGCACGCCAGCGCCGGGCCGACTTTCCAGGTCATCAGCAGCAGCGGCAGATTCCACGGGCACACCACCGCCACCACGCCGAGCGGCGAGCGCACTGCGTAGCTGACGGCCGTGCCGCCATCTGGCGTGGTCATCTGGAAACTCTCGGTCGGCGCGTTCTTGATGATGTCGGCAAACACCTTGAAATTGGCCGCACCGCGCGGAATATCAATGTGGCTGGCCAGGCTGCGCGGCTTGCCGGTATCCAGCAGTTCGGCTTCCAGAAAATCATCAAAGCGGCGGTTGATTTCGTCGGCCACCGCGTAGAGCAGCTCGACGCGCTTGACCACCGACATGCGGCCCCAGTCGCCCTTCAGCGCCGCGCGCGCCGAGGCCACGGCGGCATTCACTTCAGCCTGGCCGGCTTCGTGCACTTGGCCGATGACCTGGTTATTCACCGGCGCGCGCTTCTCGAAGGTTTTGCCGGTGGCAACAAATTCGCCGTTGATGAAGTTCAGAAACTGTTTCATGGTGATGCCGGTGAGCGCGCAAGGCGCCGGTTCAAGTGGATTCAAATCAGGTTCAAGGCGGCCAGGCCGGCGCGGGCGCAGTCTTCGTCCTGCTCGGCCGAGCCGCCGGACACGCCGATACCGCCGATGCGCTGGCCATTTTCAACGATGGGCAAACCACCGCCGAAAATCACCAGCCGGGGCCGCAGCGGCAAGCCGAGCCGCAAGGCTGCGTCGCCAGCCAGAATCTCCGGCCACTGGCTGGTCGGAAAACCGAAACTCGCGGCCGTGTAGGCCTTGTCGATGGCGATGTCGATCGAGTGCAGAAAGGCACCGGGCATGCGCAAGAAACCGGCCAGCACGCCCGAGGCGTCGGTCACGGCCACATTGATGCGTATGCCCAGGGCCTCGGCATGCGCTAGCGCCGCCTGGGTGGCGGTGGCGACGGCAGCAGCGCTGATCACCCGGGTTTCGATACTCTGCAAGGTCATGGCAATAATGGCCTGGAAGCTGTCAAATGGTCCGGAGAAACTGGCGACACACCAGGTGCCGCCAGTTCACACACGGGTAGAGACTCAGGTCACCACGGTCAGGAAAGCCGGGTTCAGCTTGCGGTCGTGATAGAACACCGCCGCGCCGACTTCGTCCCAGGTCCAGGTGGTTGGCTGCATGTCGGGATACCACTGGTAGCCGCCGCAGAAGGTTTCCATGCGATTGCCGGACGGATCGAAGAAATAGATCGTCGTGCCTTGCGTGACGCCGTGCCGGGTCGGGCCGATGTCGATCGAGACGCGGTGCATCGACATGATGTCGGCCGCGCGCAGCACCTGTTCCCAGGTTTCGAGCAGGAAACTGACGTGGTGCAGTTTGCCGTCTTCGGCATGGCGCACCATGGCAATATCGTGCGCCTTGGCCGAGCAGGTCAGCCAGGTGGCCAGGTCGGTGCTGCCGTCTTCGAGCTTGATGCGCTCGACCAGCGAGAAATCAAGCACGTCCTCGAACAGCTTGCGGTTGCCGTCGATATCACCGCCATAAATCAGGCAGTGGTCCATGCGGATCGGGTTGATGCCGCGAGTTTCCTGCACGAAGGCTTCCGGATTGACATAACCCAGGCCGTTGCCGACGTCGGTCTTGTCGGCATACAGCTCGATCATGTGGCCGGTCGGAATCTGGAAGCGCACGCGCTCGCCGGTTTCCAGCATTTCACCGGCGGGCACGCGCTCGGTGCTGACGCCATATTCGCGCAGCCGGCCATCCAGCGTGTTCAGGGTGGCCTTGTTCAGCACCTTGAAGGCGAAGCAGTCCATGCCGGCGCTGTCGGCCTTGCGAATCACGAAACTGTTGTGGTCACGCTCGGCATGCGTCTTGAAATAGACCCGGCCCGACTTGTCGCGGCCGGTTTCCTTCAGGCCCATCACCTTGGTATAGAAATCGACCGATTCGTCCAGATCCAGCACGCGCACAACCGCGTGGCCCGGGCGCAGTACACCTGTCATTGCCATGGTTTGTCTCCTTATAGGTCAGGTTGAGAGAGATCCGGGGGCGTTTGCCGACTCAACCGCGCGGCAGACGCTTTTTTTCATCTTTCCGATCACCTTCACGCGCAGGTCGCTGCTCGGCCGAATCCGACACGACAGCACCCGGCCGCAGGCTTCGTCTTCCACGCTGACGTGATCGCGACTCATGACGCGCGCCTGGTATTCACCAGCCGTGACTTCGACCTTGCAGACACCGCAGCCGCCGTTGCGGCAACCCACGGGAATACCCTTGCGGCCGAGCGCTTCCATGCCGACCAGCACGGTATTGCGCTCGTCGCAGCGGTAGGTTTCACCGGTGTCTTCAATGAAGACTTCGAATTTCATGCGGGCCGTCTCCTGCCAAGCATTAGTTTTTGTCTCTGCACGCCACGATAGGCGGCGGCCGTGATACTGTCCAATACTGAAATTTCCATCTTCAATACCTCTGAGGTATTGATTTGATTGAGGGCAACACCGCGATGGACCTGCGTCAGATGAGGTATTTCCTGGCCCTGGCCGAGGAGCGCAACTTCGGCCGTGCCGCCGAACGGCTGCACATGGCGCAGCCGCCGCTGACCCGGCAGATCCGCGCGCTCGAAGAAGAGCTCGACACCGTGCTGTTCCTGCGCACGCCCAAGGGCGTGGAGCTGACCGCTGCGGGCGAGACGCTGCTCGACGAGGTGCCGAACCTGCTGCAGCTGGCGCAGCGCGCCCGCGATCGCACCCGGCTGGCGGGTCAGGGCCAGATCGGCCGGCTTGATGTCGGCATCTTCGGCTCGGGCATCCTGGACGTGATTCCGCGCATGCTGGCGCGCTTTCACGCCGAGCGGCCCGAGGTCAAGATCGAGCTGCACAACCTGACCAAGGCCGAGCAGCTGGTCGCCCTGCGCGAGCGCCGCATCAGCGTCGGCTTCAACCGGCTGGTGCCGCCGGAAGACGATCTGGTGGTCGAGACCGTGCTGCGCGAACGCATGGTGGTCGGTCTGCCGGAAGGGCACCGCCTGTGCGCGCAAAGCGAGATCAGCATCCTCGACATGGACGACGAGCCGCTGATCCTCTACCCGAACGTGCCGATGCGCGGCCTGGCGCAGGAGGTGATGGGCGCCTTTCGCAGCGCTGGCGTGCGGCTGCGCGTCGAGCAGGAGGTCGAGGACGTGCTGACCTGCGTCGCGCTGGTGGCGAGCGGCTTCGGCCTGTGCGTGACGACTGAATCGACCGCCAGCCTGCGCCTGCCGGGCGTGGCCTACCGACCGCTGCGCTGCGACACGCTGCGCGACATCGAACTGAGCTGCCTGTACCGCCGCAACGACAGCGCGCCGATCCTGGCGGCCTTCCTGGCGGTGGTGCGCGACTTTGCCCGTGACCATGCCAACTCCGCGCTCACAGCCGCTTGAACAGCGGGCTGCGCAGTTGCTGTGCGGCGTCGGCCGCCGAGAGAAACTTCTCGGTGTAGATGTCGCGCTCGAACAGCCGGCCCTGCATCAGCGTCGTCAGGCAGGCTTCGATCATGATCGGCGGCCCGCACAGATAGGCTTTGCGGCCACGGAAATCATTGGCGAAATGGGCCTTGGCGGCCTCGTGCACAAAACCCCGATAACCGCTCCAGCCTGAATCCAGCGGTTCGTCGGAGAGTGCCGGCACGTAGGTGAAATGGGGGTATTGCTGTGCCAGCAGCTCGAAATCATCATGGTGGTACAGCTCGGCGCGGTTACGCGCGCCATAAACCAGCGTGATCGGATGTTCTGAGCCCGCTTCAAGCAAATCGAGAATCATCGACTGCGGGCTCGACAAGCCCGAGCCACCGGCCAGAAACAGCGATGGCAGCTCGGCCGACTTGCGCACAAAGAATCGCCCGTACGGCCCGGCCAGACTGACCCGGTCGCCAACCTTGAGTTGTTGGTGCACCCAGGTGGTGGCTTGCCCGCCCGGCACGAAGCGGATATTCAATTCCAGCTCGCCCGGCTGCGACGGCGGATTAGCGAGCGAAAAGGCCCGCGAACCCGAACCGTCCGGCAAATTCAGGTTGATGTATTGGCCCGCCTGGAAAGTCAAGCCTTCCGGCTCGTCGAGTTTGATCCAGACGCCCTTGATGGTCGGCGTCAGGTTTTCCAGCCGGCTCACGGTGCCGTGGTAATCACGCACCGGCAGATTCTGCGCATCCGCGTCTTGCTCGACATCGGCCTCGATCGTCACGTCCGATTGCAGCGTGGCGCAACAGGCCAGCGTCTTGCCTTCTTCGCGCTCGTAATCCATCAGCGCGAAATTGGACGCTTCGCCGTGCTCGATATCACCATCCAGCACGCTGACCTTGCAGGTGGCGCACAAACCGTGACAACAGGCGTGCGGCAAGAAAATACCGGCGCGCAAGGACGCATCCAGAATGGTCTGGCCGTCTTCCACCTCGATGATTTGGCCAAGGGGTTCGATGGTGAGCTGATAGGACATGAAACAACCGCGCGACGGCACCCACAAGACAATCAAGACCACGGGTGAGCCGGCTGGCCCACCCGCACATGGCATCAGGAAATCAGGAGCTGCAGCCCTTGATACCTGTCAGACCCGGTGTACGCAGACGCAGCGCGTCCTTGTGCCCCAAACCGTTTTCAGCCAGTGATTTATCAAAATCCGGCTTGAAAGGCTGGCCTGATTTCAGCCACTCGGCCTTGTCCCAGTCGATCTGCTTGAACTCCGGGTGATAGCCGAAGGCGCCGGGCAGCACCTGTTCGACAAAGGCACGGAACGGCATCGCCGGCGGCAGCGGAAAACAGAACGGCGCGCAGAACAGCAGGTGCTGATCCCAGCCGATATAAATCAACTGGTTGCCGTGGAAGTTTTCCAGCTTGTCGGCTGGTTCGAATTTGTATTCCTTGAGTGCGGTGACCGCCATGTCTTGCTCCTCGATAAATGGTTTGAAGCTGATGCGGTCAGCTCAGGTGTTCGACGTGGCGGCACCACGCCAGGCGGCAAAGTTCTTCTGGTCTTCCGAACCTTCGAAGTCCATGTTGTCGCGGCCCATCTGCACGTTGTAGTAATCGAGCACGGCCGGCAACGGCTGGAAACCCTCCGCTGTCGGATCGACACCCGGGTTGAAGCAGTTGCCTTGGTAAATCTGGTGCACAGGTAACCACGCCTGCTGATACTTCTCCGGCTCGTAGTCGAAGATTGCCTTGCAGCCGTCCGAGCAGAAGTGGAACTTCATGCCGTGGTAGGTTGATTCGCGATAAGCGATCTGCGTCGGGTCGTCCGGCTCCGTGAAGATCATCGGAATCTGGCAGGTCTGGCACAGCATCGGCAGCGTGGTGTTGTAGTGCCGATTGCCCTTGGCCGCCTCGTCACGCCAGAATTCCAGGCGCGGACGGTAATACTTGTCAAAGCTGTCCGGGTACTTGGCAGAGAGCCAGTCCATTTCTTCCGCCGTCGGCAGCCAGCCGTGGAAGTTGGAAGCGGCCGAGTATTGGTAGAACGTCGCCCAAGCCTGATGCGAGATGTGGTCCTTGTCTTTCTCGATCTGATCCAGCCATTTCGGCGGACGAATGCCGTAGCGTTCCAGATCCTTGAACAGCGCACCGCCGTTCTGCTCGAAATAGATTTCCCAGGCTTCCTTCCAGCTCATCACGCGCTTGGGCAGCATGTAATCCATCATCATGCCAACCAGCGTCAGCACGCGATAACCACGCCAGGTCCACTTGTCGATCCAGTGCTGCACGATCGGCAGATTGGCCGGATCCTGCTCCAGAATGAACTTGATGCATTCCAGGCCCAGCGTCATGTGGCGTGCTTCGTCGGACTGCGCCGAGAAACCGAAGGTCATCGCGCCCATGTCGCCGTTATAGGCGGCACCGGAAACGAACGGCACGAACAGCAGATTGGTCAGCACATACTCGAAGCTGAAACCCACCGCGACCATGAACTCGAACGGCCCGGCCGTCACCGCATCGTCAAAGAACGAGCGCGGCACCGACATGTACCAGACCCGCTGCAGCATCTGCGGGAAGCTGTGGAAGCCGTTGTAATACTTGTTGTAGTTCGACATCGAATGGATCTGCGTCTGCGAGTGACGGATCTCATCGAGCGACTGCATCAGGCAGGCCACGCGGGTGCCGACACCAGGAAACTGGCGTCCCACATGCGCAAAACCACGGTGCGCCATGTATTCCAGCGGGCTGATACCGTTCAGGAACAGCTTCAGCGTATTGATGTAGCGCGCGTCGGTCACCCCCAGGTGGCCGTTGTTCTGCGCGAAGGCATCAATGATGGCGTAGAGCTTTTTCTCTTTTTCAGCCTGGTATTTCCAGTAGGCGTCCATCGTCAGGCGGAACGGGTCTTCCCACTTGTCCCAGTCGTGGATCTTGATGCCTTCGTATTCGGCGTACGGAAACACCTTGTCCATCGGCTGATAGGTGGTTTCCCAGTCGAGGCCGCGCGTCATCAGTGCATAACGCTCTTTCAGCCCCAGCTTTTTCTTGGCGACTTTCATGTCCATGATATTTGTCTCCTGAGTCGATGTGCCGTGTGCGGCTATTCAGCGCGTCCAGCTGAGGGTGAGTTCGTCGTCGGTCTCGTCGATATTGCCCGAGAGCGAAATCAGGTTCAGATGCAGTTCCTGCAGATTGAACGGTCGGCCGATGATGTCCTCGATCGACTCGCGCCGAATCACGAGTTTTCCTTCGGCGTCGATCTTGACCATCGCCGGTTGCTCATTGAGCACCGCATGGGGGTTATCAGCCAGCACCGCCTCGATGATCGGGCGCGTGTCGTCATTGGTTTGCAGGGCAAGAAATACGTTCGACATGGTGGAGTTTCTCCGGTCGCTGCGGCTCAGATGAGGCCGGTCTTGGCCAGGCGCGCCTGGAATTTCTGCTGCACGTCGGCCAGCACCGCTTCAGCCTTGTCACCCAGCGCATGCTGGGCAATCGGGGTGAGTGCCTCGACCGCACGCGCCGTCCAGGCGCTGGTCCATTGCGACAGATACTGCTTGTTTTCGGGTGATTCAGCGCCGGCCACCTTGATCTGCGCGTCAATCCATTTGGCGGTTTCGGCCGACCAATCGGTCATGAACTGGGTCAGCATGGCAATCGCCGAGCCGCCCTGCATGGTCAGGTGATCGTCGATGAGGTTTTCGTAGATCAGCGGATACAGCAAACCATCGAGTACCAGGTTCTGGGCCACGAACAGCTCGAACCAGTCGGACAGCACAAAGGTATCTTCAAGGTAGCGGCGCAGACCTTGCCACTTGGCATCTTTCAGCCATTGCTGCTTGGCGGTATCAAGCGCATCGGCATCGGCCAGCAGCAGGCCGACACGGGTCAGATACTGGGCGATGCCCAGCTGGTCCATGGCCTGATAGATATGCGGCTGGGAAATGGCGGTGCCATAGCTGTAGGCGCAAATGAACGCGTTGTTCATGTTGCCGCCCCAGGCCACATGGCGCAGCGGCAGCAGAATATCGAGCGCAGTCTGGCGCACGCTGTCCGGCAGCGCGGCGGCCAAACCACGCGATTCAACGAAATCGAAATTCGATTCGGTGGTTTCCTGCTGGCGCGCGCGGGTGCCGGTGTAGGTGCCGTAATAGAACTGGCGCGGGTCTTTCAGCGCGTACCAGTCTTTCATGACAATCTTGGTGCGGCTGGCGTCAAAAATCTCGTGGTCCGGATCCCAGGTCGGCCGGTAATGGAAATTGTGCGTCGCCTGCACATCAAAAGTGCCTTCCTGGTAACGCGTCGCGGGTTTGTCGCCGCCGATGCGCGCTGCCACATGGGTGAAGGTATGGCGCAGCGGTTTGATGCTGACGGTGCGTAGATCAATGGTCGTCATCGGCTTGTCTCCGGGGTCTGGTTTTTTGGGCGGGCGGAAATCTTGCAATCAGAGGCGATGCCGGCTGGCGTCGTGCAGCGTCCAGGTCATGTCGTGGCGGGCCTGCTCTTCGACGCTGCTCGGGTCGAGCACATCGCCGGGCTCAGGCTGGGCACGCGCCGGCTCGGGACTGACCCCTTGCGCAGTGCAGAAACCCTCGAACGCGGCCTGCGGCAGCAGCATCTCGACAAACAGCTCGGGCTCGCCAACCGCGAACTCGAACTCCACCATGCCGTTGGCGCGCTGCTCGACGATGCGGATGAACTTCTTGCTCGGATCGAAAGGGCTGGACACGGCGGGCCTTGGCTGGTGGACCCATGCCATAACGCAAGGCATGGGCCAGCTCGACAATAATCTCGATATTTTTAGGGTAAGTCCTAGGCTTTCGAGCTCAGGAGCGCTGCCTCTTCCGGGTTAACCAGAACGGTTTATTTGCAAGATTCGCACGAATTCAAATCGAAACCATTCGTAAATTTCACCAAATCAACCATCAGATCGATAGAAATTGATCATTTGATCAACTCACTCCAGATCAGAATCAACCCGTAGAATCGGCACCGCACTCAAAAATATCGAGATTTCAGCCGTCAGGCCCGACATTCCGGAGGAGACACGCATGCCGACCCCGCCCAATTACTCGCTCAAGTACCCGCCCGACACCGATCTGCGCCGGCTGCTGCATTTCGCTCCTGAAGAAGGCGCCATCTGGCTCGGCGATCGGCGCATGGTGCTGCTGCACACCGCGTCGCTGGGGGCGCTGCGCGAGGATCTGATCAACTCGATCGGCGTCGAGCAGACGCGGCGCATCTTCACGCGCATGGGCTACGCCAGCGGCATGAACGATGCCGAGTTCGCCCGCAAGATCCGACCCGGCCTGGATCTGGACACCGCCTTTCTGGTCGGCCCGCAGCTGCACATGCTGGAAGGCGCGGCGCGGGTCACGCCGGTCAAGATGCGGCTCGACGCCGCCGCCGGCCACTTCGAGGGCGAGTTCCGCTGGGATCACTCCTGGGAAGCGCACGCGCATCGGCAGAAGTTCGGCCCGACCGAAGAGCCGAGCTGCTGGATGCTGACCGGCTACGCCTGCGGCTACACCTCGGCCTTCATGGGCCGGCTGATCCTGTTCAAGGAGGTCAGCTGCACCGCCTGTGGCGACGAGCACTGCCTGATTGTGGGCAAGCCGATCGAAGAGTGGCCCGATGGCGAGGCGCACCGGGTCTATTTCGAATCGGACTCGCTGGTCGAGAAGATCGAGTCCTTGAGCCTGCAGGTCGAGGCGCTGCGCTCGACCCTGGCGCCGACCGGGCCGTGCGGTTCGATGATCGGCAACTCACCCGCATTCCGGCGCGCCTTCGAGCTGCTGGTGAAAGCCGCAGCGACCCAGGTCACCGTGCTGCTGACCGGCGAGACCGGCGTCGGCAAGGAACGTTTTGCCCGCACGCTGCACGAGCAGAGCCTGCGGCGCAACGCGCCCTTCGTCGCGGTGAACTGCGCCGCGCTGCCGGCCGAGCTGATCGAGGCCGAGCTGTTCGGGGTCGAGAAAGGCGCCTACACCGGTGCGCACGCGGCGCGCGCCGGCCGCTTCGAGCGCGCCGACACCGGCACGCTGTTCCTCGACGAGATCGGCGAGCTGCCGATGCCGCTGCAGGCCAAGCTGCTGCGCGCGCTGCAGGAAGGCGAGATCGAGCGGCTCGGCAGCGAAACCACCCGCAAGGTCAATGTGCGGCTGGTGGCGGCCACCAACGTCGATCTGGACGCCGAGGTGCGGGCCGGGCGCTTTCGCAAGGATCTGCTCTACCGGCTCAACATCTACCCGATCCGCATTCCGCCGCTGCGCGAGCGCGGTGGCGACATCGAGCTGCTGGCGCAAACCCTGCTGGCGCGTTTCACCGCGCTGCACAACAAGCGCCTGCAGGGCTTGAGCGAACGCGCGCTGCAGGCGCTGGCGCAGCACAACTGGCCGGGCAATGTGCGCGAGCTGGAAAACCTGATCGAGCGCGGCGTGATCCTGGCCGGGCAAGGCGAGATGGTCGAGGTCGAGCACCTGTTTCCGCACAGCCCGGCGCCGGGCGTGGCGCCCAGCCACACCGGCATCGACCAGCGCGGCCAGCTCGCGGCGCTGCCGGGGCAGCCGGACGCGACGCTGTGCGAGCGCCTGCTGGAGGGCGGCCTGTCGCTCGACCAGCTGGAACATCAGTTGCTTGAATATGCCGTCAGCCAGGCCAAGGGCAATCTGTCGGCGGCGGCGCGCCGGCTCGGCCTGACCCGGCCGCAACTGGCCTACCGCCTGCGGCGTGGCGCTGCGCCGCAGGAAGCTGGAGTCGAATGATGCTGCCCTCCGAGAAATTCCTGGCTGCCTACTGCAGCGCCGAAGAGCCGCCGCGCACCCTGGTGGAACGCGCCTACCTGGGCCTGCGCCACGACATCGTCTGCGGTGCGCTGGCCCCCGGCGAGCGCTTGCGGGTCGAGCACCTGAAAGACCGCTACGAGGTCGGCGCCGGCACGCTGCGCGAGGCGCTCTCGCTGCTGGTGTCGGACGCGCTGGTCAGCGCCGAGGGTCAGCGCGGCTTTCGGGTCGCGCCGATCTCGCTGGCCGATCTGGAAGACGTCACCAACACCCGCGTCATGCTGGAAACCGAGGCGCTGCGCCTGTCGATCCGCCACGGCGACGCCCGCTGGCAAGCCGAGCTGGAAGCGGCGTTCCAGCGCCTCACCGAGGCCGAAACCCGCCCCGACGGCCTGCAGCAGCCGCAATGGGAAAAGCACAACCAGGCCTTCCACGAAGCGCTGATCGCCGGGCATCGCTCGCCGTGGAGCCGCTACCTGCTCGGCATCATGTACCGCCACGCCGAGCGCTATCGCTACGTGGCGCTGCGCCTGGCGGCCGTGGCCGATACGCCGCGCAATGTCCACAAGGAGCACGAAGACATCTTCCATGCCGCCATCGCCCGCCAGGAAGCGCGCGCGGCGCTGGCGCTGGAGGCGCATGTGCGCATCACTTGCGAGTTGCTGCGCAAGCGCACCTTCGGTCAGTGAGGGCTGGCGCCACCTCAGTGCCTGGCCACGCCCTGCGGCAGCAGCATGGCCAGCGCCTCGGACGAGACCGCCTGGCTGATCAGATAGCCCTGCATCTGATCGCAGTGCAGCCGCCGCAGCATGTTGGCTTCCTCTTCGGTTTCAACCCCTTCGGCCACCACTTTCATGCGCAGCGAATGGGCCAGCGAGATCATGGTGGACACCAGCGTCATGTTGTCGGGGTCGGTCAGCATCGTCATGATGAAGGCCCGATCGATCTTGAGGATCTGCGCCGGCAGCCGGGACAGATAGGCCAGCGATGAATAGCCGGTGCCGAAGTCGTCGATCGACAGATTCACGCCCATCGCGCGCAGCGCCTGCAGCTTCTCGACACTGTCCTCGACGTTTTCCATGATCAGGCTCTCGGTGATCTCGATATCGACCCCGTGCGAGAAGCCGTTGACCTTCAAGGCCTGGCTCACCATCGCGACAAAGTCGTGCTTGTGCAACTGGGCCGCCGACACATTGACGGCGATGCGCGGCGCCAGCAGACCCTGTTGCCGCCAGCACTGGTGGTCGAGCGCGGCGCGGTGCAAGGCCCAGTCGCCGAGCGCCAGGATCAGGCCGGTTTCTTCCATCAGCGGAATGAACTTGCCGGGATAGACCAGCCCCGCCTCCGGGCGCGACCAGCGCACCAGCGCCTCGACACCTTCAATCCGACGCGTGTTCACATCGACCTTGGGCTGGTAGTGCAGCACCAATTCGCCGCGCTCCATGGCGCGCCGCAACTGGTTTTCCAGCGCCAGCCGCTCGGCCACCAGCTCGGTCATCTTCGGGTTGTAGAACAGCACCGTCTCGGAACTGGCCTTGGCCTTCTTGACGGCGGCCTCGGCGTTGCGATAGAGCGTCTCGACGTTGCTGCCGTCGTTCGGATACAGCGCAATGCCCACCTTGGCCGAGACGCGCAGCTCCTCACCGTCGATCTGCAGCGGCACGCCAAAGCAGTGCTGGTACTGCGCCGCAAACATGCGGGCCAATTCGTTCTCGGTCCGGATCTCCGGAAACACCACCGCAAAGTGGTCGGCACCGATGCGCGCCAGATGGGCCCGGTGACCGACACAGCGCTCCAGACGCTCAGCCACTCGCTTGAGCAAGACATCACCGGCATGACGCCCCAGGGTGTCGTTGATGGTCTTGAAACGCACCAGATCGATCAGCGCCAGCGCCAGCTTGTGCGAACCGGCCGCGTTGATGAGCTGGCCGAGTCGCTCGTTGAACAACGTGCCGTTGGCCAGACCGGTCAGCGAGTCGTAGTAGGCCAGGTAGTTGAGCCGCTCTTCCTGGGCGATGTGCGCCAGGGCGAACGACATGTCACCCGCCAGCTCCTTGAGGAGTTTCATTTCGTCGTCATCGAAAAAGTCCACCCGGTCGGCATGCAGGGCCAGCACACCCAGCGTCTGCCCGGCCACTACCAGCGGCAACCAGACCTGCGCACCGGTCTCGGCCGTCGAAGTGATCGGACCGAGCCCGGGGGTCTGCGCCCGGTCCTGGACGATCACCGGTTGAGGCAAGGCCAGGGCGGTGTCGAAGCGCGCCACCACCGCAGCGGAGCGTTGCGCCAGCAAGGCCTCAAGGGCTTCGAAGTAGCCGTCCTGCGGTGCACCGGCACTCGCGACCAGGCACAGCTGCAGCGCGCTCCGGTCGATCAGCCCGATCCAGGCCCGGCTGAAGCCGCCCACCTGCACGGCGATGCGACAGGCTTCGCGGAACAACTCGTCGCGCTCGCGCACCCGCACGATCAGCGAGTTCACGTCGCTCAGCACGGTCGCGACCCGGTGCAGGCGCTCGATGCGGCGCTCGGCCTGCTGGCGAGCGCTGATGTCGCGCAGGATGGCGGTGTAGCGCAGACCCTGCGAGGCGCTCTGGGAGATCGAGACCTCCAGCGGGAATTCCTCGCCGTTCTTGCGCAAGCCCTTCACGCTGCGCAGATCACCCATGATCCGGCGGGTCACGTTGGTGGCGCCGAAGCTGCGGACCTGTGCGCCATGCGTGGCCCGAAAGCGCTGCGGCAGCAACAGGTCGAGCGGCTGGCCTTCGACCTCGGCGGCGCGGTAGCCGAACATCTGCTCGGCGGCCGGGTTGAACAGCACGATGCGGAGCTGCTGGTCGACCGCGATGATCGCGTCCATCGCCGACTCGACCAGGCCGGCCAGGCGCTGGTTGGCGGTTTCGAGCTCGTTGACCTTGGCCAGCAGCTTGTCGGTCAGCAGGCGCAGGTGCTCGCGGTCGAAATCGACCACCGCTTCGGTCGGCGGCTCGACTGCCGATGGTTGCGCCAGCACCTGCTCGACCGCGCGCAAGATCTCCTGCGGTTCACAAGGTTTGGTCAGCACCCGGGACACGCCGCAGGCGTTGGCCAGGCCACGCGCTTCGTGCTCGTAGAAGGTGGCGGTGTAGAAGATCACCTCGGTGGCGGCAATCTCGGGCTCGGCCCGCAGGCGCCGCACAAATTCGTAGCCGTCCATGGTCGGCATCAGGACATCGCAGATCACCAGACCGGGACGATGGGCGCGCACGCTGGCGAGCGCCTCCTCGCCGTCCGCAGCCTCGATCGGATCATGTCCGGCGTAGCGCAGCAAGGTGGCGATCAGCTCACGATTCGGAGCGTGATCGTCGACGACCAGAACGGTGGCCATGAGCAAATCCTTCTTGCGTCAAGCGCCCGGCGCAGTCGGCCGGGAACGCCTTTCGGCAGGCAAAAAAGCCTCGATCTGGGCAACGAAATTTTCGGGCTCGATCGGTTTGGCCAGATAGCCATCGAAACCCGCGACCAGCACCTTTTGCTGATCGCCCGGCATCGAAAACGCGGTCACGGCGATGACCGTGGTGGTGCACGTGGCGGGCTCCTGCCGCAGCGTCGCCAGCACCTGGTAGCCATCCATGACGGGCATCTGCAGATCACAGATGATCAGCGCGGGCTGCCCCTGCAAGGCCACCGTAGCACCCTGGGCCCCGTCACGTGCGGTCAGCACCTCGTAGCCCGCCTTTTCAAGCAGGTACTGCACCAGCTCCAGGTTGGCCTCGTTGTCTTCGATGACCAGAATGCGTGCCGCCATGGTTCACACCCCCGGCAGCACGAGGGTGAAGGTGCTGCCCTTGCCGACGTCGCTGTCGAAGACGATGCGCCCCCCGAGCAGCTCGGCCAGCTTCTGGCTCAGGTGCAGCCCGAGACCGGTACCTTCCGGCGCGCGCGGCCGTGAACTGCTGACGCGGCTGAACGCACCGAACAGCTTGGGCTGGTCCTCGGCGGAGATGCCGACGCCGCTGTCGATGACGTGGATCTCGGTCGCCGGGCCGGCCGGATCAAGCCGCTGCGACACGGTGACATGGACGCCACCGACCTCGGTGAACTTGATGGCGTTGTTGATCAGGTTGATGACGATCTGGCTCAGGATGCGCCGGTCGGTGTTCAGCGTCACGGCCTGCTCTGGCGTGCTCAACGTCAGCGTCAGCGCCTTGCTTTCGGCCTGCTGGCGCAACGTCGTGGTGACCTCCTCGACCACCGCAACACAATCGATCGGCTCCAGGTGCAGTACCACCTTGCCGGCCTCGATCTTGGCCACATCGAGCAGATCGTTGATCAGCGCCAGCAGATGGCGCGCACTGGTCTGCACGGTGCGCAGCTGGCGCTCCTGGTCGGTGTTGAGCGGGCCGGGCAGCTTCATCA
The DNA here is from genome assembly GCA_041083665.1 of Leptothrix sp. (in: b-proteobacteria). Lineage (GTDB taxonomy): Bacteria > Pseudomonadota > Gammaproteobacteria > Burkholderiales > Burkholderiaceae_C > Sphaerotilus. Next base: position 21,194 of record JBFPGZ010000058.1, on the reverse strand, counting down.
GCAGCGTGCCGGTGAAACCGATGATGGCGTTCAGCGGCGTGCGCAGCTCGTGGCTCATGCTGGCCAGGAAGCGGTCCTTGGCCTCGTTGGCGTTGGCGAGTTCGACGTTCTTTTCCTGCAGCGCCCGCTCGAAGCGCTTGCGTTCGCTGATGTCGCGGATCGCGCTCATCACGAAGGCGCTGTCTTCGGTGCGCAGCGGACTCAGGCTGATCTCGACCGGAAACTCGGTGCCGTCCTTGCGCAGCCCCGCCAGATCCAGGCCGGAGCCCATCGCCCGCTTGCGTGGCTGCAGAAAGTAGTTCGACCGGTGCCCGACATGGGCGCTGCGGTAGCGCTCGGGCAGCAGCAGATCGACCGACTTGCCGCGCAACTCGCCCGGCTCGTAGCCGAACAGCCGCTCGGCCTGGCTGTTGGCGATGACGATGTAGCCGGTCGGATTGGCCATCACGATGCCGTCCGGGGTCGATTCGAGCAGATCGCGGAAACGCGCCTCCATCAGCTTGGCGTCGCGCAGCACCTTGATGTGGGTGACGTCCTTCTCGGCCGAGAGGATCAGCGGCTCGGGCCAGCCCTCAACACGCAGCACCTTGGTGGTGACGTCCACATAGAGCAGCGAGCCATCCTTGCGGCGCCGCACCGACTCGAAGGTGCCCAAGCCGACGGCGAGCGTCTCGCCCAGCATGCGGCGCTGCTCCTGGGCCTGGTCAGCCGGCACGATCAGGTCGATCATCGAGCAGCCCAGCGCCTCATCGCCGCTGAAGCCGAAGATCGCCGCGGCGCCAGGGTTCCACTGCACGATGCGGCCATCCGCGCTCAGCACCACACAGGCGTCAGGTGATTCTTCTGCCAAGGGCAGGACGCGAACGGAATCCAGCATCACAGACCGCCTCCGCAGTGATCGATCCGGTGGAACGTCAAGGCTCTGACAGTAGCACTGCCCGCCTGACATCAACCCGACCATGGTCACATTCGGACCCGCGCCGGGCGAGTGGTCAACGCAGCTGGATGCGCAGCTCGCCCAGCCGGTCGATGCCGCCGTGCAGCGTCTGGCCGCGCTGCACCCGGCCGACGCCTTCCGGCGTGCCGGTGTAGATCAGGTCGCCCGGCTGCAGCGTGAAGTAGGTCGAGAGGTTCGCGATCACCTCGGGCACCGACCAGATCAGCTTGGACAAGTCGCTGCGCTGCCGATCCGCACCATCGACCTGCAGCCAGATCGCGCCCTGATCGATATGCCCGACGCGGCTGGCCGGGTAGATCTCGCCGATCGGCGCGGATTCATCAAAGGCCTTGCCGAGTTCCCACGGCCGGCCCTTGTCGCGCAAGGCGAGCTGCAGATCACGGCGCGTCATGTCGAGGCCGACCGCGTAGCCGTAGACATGCGCCAGCGCCTGCCCGGTCGCGATGTCGGCGCCGCCTTGGCCGATCGCCACCACCAGCTCGATCTCGTGCTGATAGTCGCTGCTGCGCGGCGGGAAAGCGACCTGCGCCGTCGCCCCGGCGCGCACCGGCACCACCGCGTTGTCGGGCTTGCAGAAAAAGAACGGCGGCTCGCGGGTCGGGTCGAACCCCATCTCGCGCGCATGTGCGGCGTAGTTGCGGCCGACGCAGTAGACCCGGCGCACCGGGAAGAGGCGGTCGCTGCCGGCCACCGGCACGGCGATCGGGGCTTCGGGAGGAATGACGTAGTTCATGGGTCGAGTCAAATCGAGTTGAAGGGGTACACATCGGCGCAGCGGCGCCCAGCTCCGGCGCTGATTGTGGAAGGGCACGCCAGGCTGCGCCAGCGTGGGATGCACGTATCCGCCCGGCACCGACCCGCATGGAACAATTCCACCCCTCATCTCGACCGGAACCACCATGAGCAGCAGTCCCTCCGACCCGAACGCCACCACTGACGCGGCCCCCGAGCGCCATCCCGGCGAAGCGCGCCGCCGCCAGGTGATGGGCGATGTGTTCGTCGATCGCGCCCTGGCGCAGGCCGACGCCTTCACGCAACCGCTGCAGGCTTATGTGAACGAACACGCCTGGGGCTCGACCTGGCTGCGCGAGGGGCTGGAGCTCAAGCAGCGCAGCCTGTGCACGGTGGCGATGCTGGCCGCGCTCGGCCGCAGCCAGGAGCTCAAGGGCCATCTGCGCGGCGCCATGAACAACGGCGCCACGCTCGCCGAGCTGCGCGAAGTGCTGCTGCACGTCGCGCCCTACGCCGGCGCCCCGGCCGCCATCGAGGCCTTCCGCGCCGCCAAGGAGTGGATGGCGGACAACGGTCTCAGCTTCGACACCGCGCCCTGAGACACTTAGAGGAAGCGTTCCAGCAGCTTCTTCGAATGCCGGTCCAGCGCGCTCATGTCGCGCACCAGGAACTGGATGCCGTGGCCGCTGGCGATCAGCAGGGTGCTGCGGTTCAGGCGCCGGATGTCTTCCTCGCCCTTGAGCACGAAGCGGGTCGGGCCGCGATCGGTCTCGACCTCCCAGCTGCTCGGCGTCGAATAAGTCGAGACGCTGTTGAGCCGGGTGATGGCCGGGGTGAACTCGCGCACCGCCAGCTCCTCGTCGAGCAGCGCACGGATGGCGGGCGGCAGATCGGCCAAGCAGCCGATCCAGACCAGCTCGTGGCCGTCCTGACTGACCAGCGACAGGCCCTCATCGGGCGCCGCGATCGGGAAGGCGCGCACCGGCACGATGTCGATGTGCTGGGTGCCGTCGGCCTCGGTGTAGACCAGATGGCCGAAGGGATCGCGTTCAAGCTGGAAGTTGAGGCTCGGCAGCGAGCCGGCAGCGGAAGCAGCATTCATGGCGCGAGATCCGGTAAGAGGGTTCAAGACGTGCCGGCCGGGTGGGCGGTGTGGCTGGGCGCGGGCAGGCGGTTGTCGTCGTCCTCGTCGGTATCGACGCGGCGCGCCTGCGCTTCGTAGAGCCGCCAGTAGGCGCCCTGCCTGGCCATCAGCTCCTCGTGCGGCCCGACCTCGACCACCTGGCCGCGATCCATCACCACCAGTCGATCGGCCTTGCGCAGCGTCGACAGGCGGTGCGCGATGGCGATGGTGGTGCGGCCCTGCACCAGGTTGTCGAGCGCCTTCTGGATTTCCTTCTCGGTTTCGGTATCGACGCTGGAGGTGGCTTCGTCGAGGATCAGGATCTTCGGGTTGATGAGCAGCGCGCGGGCAATCGAGATGCGCTGGCGCTCGCCGCCCGACAGGCCCTGGCCGCGCTCGCCGACCAGCGAGTCGTAGCCCTGCGGCAGGCGCAGGATGAACTCGTGGGCGTGCGCCGCGCGGGCGGCCGCGATCACCTCGGCGCGTGTCGCGCCCGGCTTGCCGTAGGCGATGTTCTCGGCGATGGTGCCGAAGAACAGGAACGGCTCCTGCAGCACCAGGCCGATGTGGCGCCGGTAGTCGGCCACCGCGATGCGGCGCACGTCCAGGCCATCGACCTTGATGGCGCCGTCGGTGACGTCGTAGAAGCGGCAAATCAAGTTGACCAGCGTGCTCTTGCCCGAGCCGCTGTGGCCGACCAGGCCGATCATCTCGCCCGGCTTGATCTCCAGGCTGAGGCCCCGGATCACCGAGCGGTTGCCGTAGCGGAAACCGATGCCGTCCATCTCGATGCGGCCCTGCAGCCCGCCGGCCGGCAGCTTGACCGGCTGCGCCGGTTCCGGCACGTTGGAGACGTGATCAAGGATGTCGAAGATGCGCTTGGCACCGGCCGCAGCCTTCTGCGTCACCGAGACGATGCGGCTCATCGAATCGAGCCGGCCGTAGAAGCGGCCGATGTAGGCGATGAAGGCGGTCAGCACACCCACCGTGATGTCGTGCTTGGAGACCAGCCAGATGCCGAAGGCCCAGACCACCAGCAGGCCGACGTCGGTCAGCAGCGAGACGGTCGGCGTGAACAGGCTCCAGGTCTTGTTGAGCTTGTCATTCACCACCAGGTTGTGATGATTGGCTTCGCGGAAACGCGTCGCTTCGCGCTGCTCCTGCGCAAACGCTTTCACGACGCGAATGCCGGGGATGGTGTCGGCCAGCACGTTGGTCACATCGCCCCAGACGCGGTCGATCTTCTCGAAGCCGGTGCGCAGCCGGTCGCGCACGATGTGGATCATCCAGGCGATGAAGGGCAGCGGCAGCAGCGTCACCAGCGCCAGCCACGGGCTGATCGAGAACAGGATCGCGCTGGTCATGGCCAGCATCAGCACGTCGGTGGCGAAGTCGAGCGCGTGCAGCGACAGGAACACCGAGATGCGATCGGTCTCGGAGCCGATGCGCGAGATCAGGTCGCCGGTGCGCTTGGCACCGAAGTAGTCGAGCGAGAGCTGCAGCAGGTGGTCGAACGCCGTGGTACGCAGGTCGGCCGCAATGCGCTCGGACACCAGCGCCAGCAGCCAGGTGCGCGCCCAGCCGAGCAGCCAGGCCAGCAGCCCGGAGCCGAGCAGGCCGGACAGCAGCAGGATCACATAGCTGGCGTCGATGGTCTGGCCGTTCTGGAACGGGATCAGCACCTCGTCCATCAGCGGAATGGTCAGGTAGGGCGGCACCAGCGTGGCGGCCGTGGCGGCGAGCGTCAGCCCGAAACCGGCGGCGAGCTGGCCACGGTACGGGCCGGTGAAGCGCCACAGGCGCAGCAGCACCCAGGTCGAGGGCGGCGTGTGCAGCTCACGGGCGCAGACCGGGCATTCGTCGCTGTCGGGCGGCAGCTGGGCCTTGCAGGTCGGGCACTGCGAGGGATCATCGTCTTCGACCTCGGCATGGCCGCTGCGCAAAGCCTGCTGGTGCCGCTCGAAATGTTCGAGCAGCCGCAGCGCCTGCACGTTGACGCGCAGCGTGAAGCGCCAGACCGCCAGCCGCGCGTGGGCGTCGTGCAACTCGATCGTGCCGACTCCGGCATGATCGTGGTGGCTCAGCTTGAGATCCAGCGTGAGCGGCCAGGCTTGCCAGGGCGCCTCGGCGGATTCACGCGCCAGCAGGCGCCGCTCGGTGATCAACAGCTCGCCAGCGGCGAAACGCAATTCCCGGTCCAGGTCAACCGACAGGCTGGCCAAGACGTTTTCGTCAACATGGAGATGTTGCAAAGGCGGCTGCCCCGCCGACAAGGCCGAACCGGCCGGGCGCTGCGAGGCGTCCACTGGAGATTGATGATTCATTGTGATTCCGCACCGAGCGCCTTCTGGACAAGCCCAGACCGGGGATTTTCGCTGAAGCGCAGGCCGTCGCGTCCGTGCCATGCTTGCGGGTCCGATCGCCCTGCTGTCAGGCGAACCCGCACAATGCCAGTTTGGTTCCGTAACATCGTCCCAGCACACCCGCCCCGCAGAACATGAGCAAGAAAGACGACATCAAGCTGCTACGCATCAATTACCTGCGCGGCCCCAACATCTGGACCTACCGCCCCGTGCTGGAAGTCTGGCTTGATCTGGGTGAGCTGGAGGGCCATCCCTCGCACCTGCTGCCCGGTTTCAACGAACGCCTGCTGGCCTGGCTGCCAGCGCTGGTCGAACACCATTGCGGTGTCGGCGAGCGCGGCGGCTTCTGGCAGCGGCTCGAAAGCGGCACCTGGGCCGGCCATGTGCTGGAGCATGTGGTGATCGAGCTGCTGAACCTGGCCGGCATGCCGACCGGCTTCGGCCAGACCCGCAGCACCTCGCAGCCCGGCGTCTACCGCATGGTGTTCCGTGCCCGCGACGAGCAGGTGGCGCGCACCGCGCTGGCCAGCGGCCACGCGCTGGTGATGGCGGCGATCAATGACGAACCGTTTGATGTGGCGGCGGCGGTCGATCAGTTGCACGAGCGGATCGACGACTGCTACCTCGGCCCCAGCACCGCCAGCATCGTCGGCGCCGCGACCGATCGGCGCATTCCGCACATCCGCCTCAACGACGGCAATCTGGTGCAGCTGGGTTACGGCTCGGCGCAGCGCCGCATCTGGACCGCCGAGACCGACCTGACCAGCGCGATCGCTGAAGGCATCGCCGGCGACAAGGATCTGACCAAGACGCTGCTGAAATGCTGCGGCGTGCCGGTGCCCGAAGGCGAGGTGGTCAAGACCGCCGAAGCCGCCTGGGACGCCGCCGAGGACATCGGCCTGCCGGTGGTGGTCAAGCCGACCGACGGCAACCACGGTCGCGGTGTGACGCTGAACCTGCGCACCCGCGAAGAGGTCGAAGCCGCCTTCCACGTCGCGGCCCGGCATGGCAGCGAAGTGCTGGTCGAGCGCTGGATCCCTGGCCAGGAGCACCGCCTGCTGGTGGTCGGCGGCAAGGTGGTGGCCGCCGCGCGCGGTGAAACCGCCTGGATCACCGGCAACGGCCACTCGACCGTGCTGGAGCTGGTCGAGGCGCAGATCAACACCGATCCGCGCCGTGGCCTGACCGAAGACTTCCCGCTCAATCGCATCTCGGCGGGCAGCGATGCCGCGATCCTGCTCGACCTGCAGCGCCAGAACCTGACGCCCGAGTCGGTGCCGGCCGCTGGCCGTCAGGTGCTGATCCAGCGCAACGGCAATGTCGCGATCGACTGCACCGACCAGATCCATCCGGAAGTCGATTACGTCGTCTCGCTGGCCGCGCGCGTGGTCGGGCTCGACATCGCCGGCGTCGATGTGGTGGCCGAAGACATCAGCCGGCCCTTGCATGAACAAGGCGGCGCGATCGTCGAGGTCAACGCCGGCCCCGGTCTGCTGATGCATCTGAAGCCGGCCGAAGGCACGCCGCGCCCGGTCGGGCGCGACATCGTCAACCATCTGTTCGCTGAAAACGAGAGTGGCCGCATCCCGATCATCGGCGTGGCCGGCTCGCAAGGCACCTCGGCGGCGGCGCAACTGGTGGCCTGGCTGGTGCACCTGAGCGGCCGTCACGTCGGGCTGGCCTGCCAGGACGGCATGTACCTGGGCAGCCGCCAAGTCGATCGCCACGACTGCGCCTCCTGGACTGCCGGGCATCGGCTGCTGATGAACCGCGAGGTGCAGGCGGTGGTGCTGGAAAACGCCGCCGAGAGCGTCTTGCGTGACGGCCTGGCCTATGACCGCTGCCAGGTTGGCGTGGTCACCGACCTGGGCGGCGCCGAAACGCTGACGCATTACGACATCCAGGAATCCGGTCAGCTGTTCAAGGTGCTGCGCACCCAGATCGATGTGGTGCTGTCCGACGGTGTGGCGGTGCTCAACGCCGACGACACCCGCCTGGCCGAGATGGCCGAGCTGAGCGACGGCGAAGTGCTCTTCTACGGCCAGAGCGCGCAGTCCGGCGTGATCGTGGCGCACCGTGCTCAGGGTGGGCGCAGCGTGTTCATGCGTGACGGCAAGGTGGTGCTGGCCAACGGCATGACCGAGATGTACACGCTCGATGTCGGTGCACCACGCCGGCAAGGCCCGACCGTCCCGGCCATCCCGCTGCTCAGCCTGCTGCCGGCGGTCGCAGCCGCCTGGGCGGTGGGCATCGCGCCGGAGCTGATTGCCGCCGGCATCAAGACTTTCGAGCCGAGCACGACGCCGGCTCGTGCCCACTGATCGCGCCTCCGTTCTACGCAGACTGAAAGACACGTCGATGCAAGTCTCCCGCATCCGCGCCTTGCGCGGCCCCAATCTCTGGAGCCGCCACACGGCCATCGAAGCCATCGTCACTTGCACCCAACCGGAGCGCTCGATCGTCAACCAGCCCGGCTTCGAGGCGCGCCTGCGGGCGCTCTTTCCGGCCATCGGCGCGTTGCCCACCGGTGGCCCGGCCTCGCTGGCCCATGTGCTGGAGATCACCACCCTGGCGCTGCAAGCCCAGGCCGGCTGCCCGGTCACCTTCAGCCGCACCGCCGTGACGGTGGAGGCCGGCACCTACCAGGTGGTGGTCGAATACAGCGAGGAAGATGTCGGCCGGCTCGCGCTGGAGCAAGCCCGGACGCTGGTGCAAGCGGCCCTGGACGGCGGCAGCTTCGACGTCACGGCAGCGATTGCCCAGCTGCGCGAGATCGACGAGGACGTGCGCCTCGGCCCCAGCACCGGCGCGATCGTCGAAGCGGCGGCCGCACGCGGCATTCCGTGGCGGCGCCTGACGCAAGGCAGCCTGGTGCAGTTCGGCTGGGGTTCGCGCCAACGCCGCATCCAGGCCGCCGAGATCGACTCGACCAGCGCCGTGTCCGAATCGATCGCGCAGGACAAGGATCTGACCAAGACGCTGCTGCACGCCGCCGGTGTGCCGGTACCGCTCGGCCGGCCGGTCACCGATGTCGATGACGCCTGGGCCGCCGCCAACGAGGTCGGCCTGCCGGTGGTCGTCAAGCCACAGGACGGCAACCAGGGCAAGGGCGTCACGGTCAACATCGTCAGCCGCGAGCATCTGGAGCTGGCCTTCCACACCGCCGCCGAACACGGCACGGTGATGGTGGAGAAATACCTGCCCGGCAGCGACTATCGCCTGCTGGTGGTGGGCCACCAGCTGGTCGCGGCAGCCCGGCGCGATCCGCCGCATGTGATCGGCGACGGCGTGCACACGGTGCGCGAGCTGGTCGAGCAGGTCAACGCCGACCCGAAGCGCGGCAGCGGCCACGCCACCTCGCTGACCAAGATCCGCTTCGATGACATCGCGGTGGCGCGTCTGGCGCTGCAAGATCTGTTGCCCGAATCGGTGCCCGAGAAGGGCCGCCGCGTCATCCTGCGCAACAACGCCAACCTCTCGACCGGCGGCAGCGCCACCGACGTCACCGATGACGTCCACCCGGACGTGGCGGCGCGTGCCGTGGCGGCGGCACAGATGGTCGGCCTGCACATCTGCGGCGTCGATGTGGTGTGCGAGAGCGTGCTGCGCCCGCTCGAAGAGCAGGACGGCGGCATCGTCGAGGTCAACGCCGCGCCGGGCCTGCGCATGCACCTGTCGCCGTCCTACGGCAAGGGCCGCAACGTCGGCGAAGCGATGATCTCGAACGTGTACGCGCATGGCGACGACGGCCGCATCCCGGTGGTCGCCGTCACCGGCACCAACGGCAAGACCACCACGGCGCGCCTGATCACGCACCTGTTTGCCACCAGCGGCTTGCGGGTCGGCATGACCAACACCGATGGTGTCTACGTCAACGGCCGCCAGATCGACAGCGGCGACTGCGCCGGCCCGAAGAGCGCCCGCAATGTGCTGATGCATCCGGACGTCGATGCCGCCGTGTTCGAGACCGCGCGCGGCGGTGTGCTGCGCGAAGGCCTGGGTTTTGACCGCTGCCAGGTGGCGGTGGTCACCAACATCGGCGCGGGCGATCACCTCGGGCTCAACTACATCACCACCGTCGAAGACCTGGCGGTGCTGAAACGCGTGATCGTGCAGAACGTGGCGACCAACGGCTACGCCGTGCTCAATGCGGCCGACCCGATCGTGGCCGCGATGGCCGCCACCTGCCCGGGTGGGGTGATCTTCTTTGGCGCCGATCGGCACCATCCGGTCATGGCCACGCACCGCGCCCAAGGCAAGCGCACCGTGTACGCCGATGGCGAGATGCTGGTCGCGGCCCAGGGCGTCTGGCGCGAAAGCATGCCACTGCGCGACATCCCGATCACCCGCAACGGCCTGATCGGTTTCCAGGTCGAGAACGTCATGGCGGCCGTTGGCGCCGCCTGGGGCGCCGGCCTGGACTGGGACACGATCCGGCGCGGCCTGGCCAGCTTCGTCAACGATGCCGACAACGCCCCCGGCCGCTTCAACGTGATGGACTATCGCGGCGCCACCGTGATCGCCGACTACGGCCACAACCCGGACGCGATGCGCGCGCTGGTCGGCGCCGTCGAAGCGCTGCCGGCGCTGCGCCGCTCGGTGGTGATCAGCGGTGCGGGCGACCGGCGCGACGAGGACATCCGCGAACAGACCGTCATCCTGGGCGACGCCTTTGACGAAGTGCTGCTGTTCCAGGACGCCTGCCAGCGCGGTCGCGCCGACGGCGAGGTGCTGGCGCTGCTGCGCGAAGGTCTGAGCAATGCCCGCCGCACCCGCGTCATCGACGAGATCCGTGGCGAGTTCATTGCCATCGACACTGCGCTGGAGCGCCTCAAGCCCGGCGATCTGTGCCTGATCCTGGTCGATCAAGTCGAGGAAGCGCTCGCCCATCTGGCTGCGCGCATCGCCGAGCCGCAGACCGAGGCCTGAACAGGACACTGCCCGGCCTCTGGGCAGGCCTGGCAGTGTCGTGACGAGCAAACTTCAGTGTGTGGGTGCAGGTGCCGGCGCCGACCAGCGCTTGCTGATGTCGCCGTTGCCGTTGACGCTCTCCATGTGCACGGCAAAGCCCCACAGCCGCGCCACATGCTTGAGCACTTCCTGCGAGGTATCGGCGAGCGGGCGGTCGTTGTGCTGGAAATGCCGCAGCGTCAGTGAGCGGTCGCCGCGCAGATTGACATTCCAGACCTGGATATTGGGCTCGCGCGAGCTCAGATCATACTGACGCGACAAGGCTTCGCGCACGCGTCGATAACCAGCGTCATCATGAATCGCGCTGACCTCGATCTCGCTTTTCTTGTCATCATCGGTGATCGCAAACATGCGCAGATCACGCATCAATTTGGGGCTCAGATACTGGCCGATAAAACTCTCGTCCTTGAAATTGCGCATCGCATGTTCAAGTGTCGGCAGCCAATCACTGCCAGCCATGTCCGGGAACCACTGCCGATCCTCATCGGTGGGACTTTCACAGATGCGCTTGATATCGGTATACATCGCAAAACCCAGCGCGTAGGGGTTCAGGCCGCTGTAACCACGATCACCGACACGCGGCTGATAAACCACATTGGTGTGTGACTTGAGCCACTCGATCATCACGCCATCGGTCAGATAACCGTCGTCGTACATGGTGTTGAGCAGCTTGTGGTGCCAGAAGGTGGCCCAGCCCTCATTCATCACCTGGGTCTGACGCTGCGGATAAAAATACTGCGCCACCTTGCGCACGATCCGCACGATTTCACGCTGCCAAGGCTCCAGCAAGGGCGCATTTTTTTCAATGAAATACAGGATGTTTTCCTGCGGCTCACTCGGGAAGCGGCGATCTTCCCTGGATTCTTCGAGCTTTTCGATGCGCTTTGGCAAAGTCCGCCACAAGTCATTGACCTGCTGCTGGGCATAGATTTCACGATCGCTGCGGCGCGCCAGCTCCTGCGCCAGACTCAACTTGCTCGGCCGCCGATAGCGGTCCACGCCGTGATTCATCAGCGCATGGCAGCTATCCAGAAATGCCTCGACAGTTTCCAACCCATGGCGCTCCTCGCAATCAGCCACATAGTTCTTGGCATAGACCAGATAGTCGATGATGGACGACGCATCGGTCCACATGCGAAACAGGTAATTGCCTTTGAAAAAACTGTTGTGGCCGTACGCGGCATGTGCAACCACCAGCGCCTGCATCGCCATCGTGTTTTCCTCCATCAGATAGCTGATGCAGGGGTTCGAGTTGATGACGATCTCGTAGGCCAAGCCCATGTGGCCACGCCGATAGTTTTTCTCGGTTGAAATGAACTCCTTGCCGTAACTCCAGTGCCGATAGTTGACCGGCATGCCAACGCTGGCGTAGGCATCCATCATCTGTTCGGCCGTGATGATTTCAAGCTGATTTGGATAGGTATCCAGTCCAAACCGCTCAGCGGTCTGCCGGATGACCTTGTGATACTGCTCGATCAGCTCGAAGCTCCAGTCGCTCGGACCTGGCAACGGTTCGGCTGGCCGCTGCAGCAGCGGTAAAGGCTGGCGCAATGGCTGGCGTGATAACGGAACCGTCCGGCTCGATGCCTCGGCGGCAGCAATATGCGTCTCGGTGCTCATGCGATTCCTCTTGGTGCAAGCGTTGGGTCCACCTCAGGCCGGTGTACCCTCTTTCTTGAACAGATCACGGAAAACCGGGTAGATCTGCGATGCCGAGGTGACCTTGCGCATCGCGAAATACGGCCCAGTGCTTTCAGCCAGCTTTGAATATTCATCCCACAGATTCTGCTCTGGCTCAGCCACCTGCACATAAGCGTAATAGCGGCACAACGGCAGAATCTTCTGCTCCAGCAGTTCCCGGCAGCGACCACTGTCATGGTGCCAGTTGTCGCCATCGCTGGCTTGAGCACCATAGATATTCCACTGATCACTCGGATACCTGGCCCGGATGATTTCTTCCATCAGTACCAGAGCACTTGAGACCACCGTCCCACCGGTTTCAGTCGAATGGAAGAAGCCTTCCTCATCCACCTCCTGCGCCTGTGTATGGTGGCGGATGAAGACGATATCGATCTTTTCGTAATGCCGCGTCAGGAACAAATACAACATGATGAAAAATCGCTTGGACAACTCCTTGCGTGATTCATCCATTGACCCCGACACATCCATCACGCAGAACATCACCGCCTTCGATGTCGGTACCGGTACCTTGACACGACTACGGAACCGCAAATCGATCGGATCAAGAAATGGGATTCCGGACAACCTTGCGCGCAAGGCCGCGATCGCCACCTCGGTATCGGTGATCTCTTTCTGCACCCGGGCGTCCAGGCCACGCGGCAGCAGCAGCAGATGCTCCAGATGCTCTTCAAGGCGGCGCAACTCACGCCGACTCTCGGAACCCAGCGCAATACGCCGGCCCAACGCACCCCGCATCGAACGCACGACGTGCAGGTTGTTGGCCGTACCAGAACTCGTGAAACCGGCACGGTGGCTCTTCCATTCGGGTGTTTCTGCCAGCTGGGTTCGAATCAGATTCGGCAGCGCCAGATCTTCAAAGAACACCTGCATAAATTCTTCCTTGCTCAGGCTGAAGACAAAATCGTCCTCACCCTCACCGGAATCACTCGCCTGCCCTCCGCCAGAACCACCACCACCGCCGCCTTTCGGGCGCTGGATACGATCGCCGGTCACATATTCCTGGTTACCGGGATGCACCATTTCCCGCTTGCCACCAGAGCCGTGATGAAATACCGGCTCATTGATGTCTTTTTTCGGGATGTGAATGTCCTCGCCGCGTTCAAGGTCGCGGATACCCCGGCCGTCAATGGCCCGGCGCACCGCTCCACGGATCTGCTCCTTATAGCGCCGCAAGAAGCGCTCGCGGTTGCCGATCGACTTGTTTTTGCCGGCGAGGCGCCGGTCAATGATCTGCTGCAGCATGGACCACCTTTGATGTGTTCAGCACATGGACAGGTGTGCCTCAACTCGACTTGCGCACCCGCAGATACCACTCGCAAAGCAGGCGCACCTGCTTGGGCGTGTAGCCCTTTTGCACCATGCGGTTCACAAAATCCTCGTGTTTCTTGACCTCATCCACGCTGGCCTTGGCGTTGAAACTGATGACCGGCAACAACTCCTCAGTATTCGAGAACATCTTCTTCTCGATCACCATACGGAGTTTTTCGTAACTGGTCCAGACCGGATTCTTGCCGCCATTGTTGGCCCGTGCGCGCAACACGAAGTTGACAATTTCGTTGCGGAAATCTTTCGGATTTGAAATACCAGCCGGCTTCTCGATTTTTTCGAGCTCGCCATTCAAGGAGCCTCGATCGAACACTTCACCCGTATCGGTGTCACGATATTCCTGGTCTTGAATCCAGTAATCCGCATAAGTAACGTAACGATCGAAGATGTTCTGACCGTACTCGGAATAGCTTTCCAGATAAGCCGTCTGGATTTCCTTGCCAATGAATTCAGCATAGCGCGGTGCGAGCAACTCCTTGATGTAGGCAACGTACTTCTGCTCGGTTTCTGCCGGAAACTGTTCGCGCTCGATCTGCTGCTCCAGCACGTACATCAGGTGCACCGGATTCGCTGCTATTTCTGCCGAATCAAAATTGAAAACCCTGGAGATGATCTTGTAGGCAAAGCGTGTCGAAACTCCGCTCATGCCTTCATCCACACCAGCATAGTCGCGATATTCCTGATAACTCTTGGCACGCGGATCGGTGTCCTTCAGGCTCTCGCCATCGTAGACCATCATCTTGGAATAGAGACTGGAGTTTTCAGGCTCTTTCAGGCGCGTCAGAATGGCAAACTGGCTCATCATCTTCAACGTGCCAGGTGCGCAGGTGGCGCCAGCCAGTGAAGATCCCTTCAGCAGCTTTTCGTAAATCTTGACTTCTTCGCTGACCCGCAGGCAATACGGCACCTTGACGATGTAGATCCGATCAAGGAAAGCCTCATTATTCTTGTTGTTGCGGAACGCCTTCCATTCACTCTCGTTGCTGTGCGCCAGCACGATGCCATCAAACGGAATCGCCCCAAAACCTTCGGTGCCCTTGAAGTTGGCTTCCTGGGTTGCTGTCAGCAGCGGATGCAGCACCTTGATGGGTGCCTTGAACATTTCCACAAACTCAAGCAACCCCTGGTTGGCCAGGCACAAGCCGCCGGAATAGCTGTAGGCATCCGGATCGTCTTGCGAATAGGTTTCGAGCTTGCGGATGTCGACCTTGCCAACCAGCGACGAAATGTCCTGGTTGTTTTCATCACCCGGCTCAGTCTTGGCGATGCCAACCTGCTTCAGGATGCTTGGGTAACGCTTGACAACCTTGAACTTGCGAATGTCTCCGCCATACTCGTCAAGGCGCTTGACCGCCCACGGACTCATGACACGGTTCAGATACCGAGATGGAATCCCAAATTCACGCTCCAGCACCGGACCATCTTCAACCGGGTCAAACAAGCCGAGCGGCGACTCATTCACCGGCGAGCCCTTGATGGCGTAGAACGGCACTTCCTGCATCAACTGCTTGAGGCGCTCGGCAATCGAACTCTTGCCACCCCCCACCGGCCCGAGCAAATACAGGATCTGCTTCTTTTCCTCCAGCCCTTGGGCGGCATGGCGGAAGTACGACACCACCTGCTCGATGGCATCTTCCATGCCGTAGAACTCGGCGAACGCCGGGTAGATCTTGATCACCTTGTTGGCAAAGATGCGCGACAGGCGCGGCTCATTGCGGGTGTCGATCTGCTGCGGCTCGCCGATGGCCTTGAGCATGCGCTCAGAGGCGGTGGCGAACGCGAGCGGGTTGCGCTTGCACTCGGCGAGGTAGTCCTCAAGGGACAGCTCTTCTTCACGAGTACGTTCGAAGCGGGCGGCGAAATTGCTGATGACGTCCATGCAGGTCTCCTGGGAAGACAGGTGGCGTGCGACAGGGTCAGTGTCACATCACCAGGGAAGATCTGATGAAGTCCCTCCCCGTGCTACACGGCCCGAGGCTCCATCAGAGCTTTCCTTCAACCTTGCGACTACGTATCAACTGTTCTTGTGACCCGTCTGTATCAGTTTCGTTCAATTCAGGACGGTTTGTCCGACCGAACTGCACCGTATTGACGGCTTGTCACAACATGCGATGACATCTTGCACAAACCATCACTACTGCAACGGCTGGCTTGCCTGAAAAGTTGACAAGCAACCCTTGTGCCCGAGAACTCATAGCCTGCGTTCAATCTGCAGCGGAGTCAAGAGTGCATGCTTGTACACCGTGCCGTCAAGTCCACCGCGTGACACGTCACGGTGAAGCTTCACGCAAACATGAAGGACTTGTGTGAACGGCAGGGAACGACCACGACCCGAACGAGCCATCTCTGCGCCCGGAAGCGATGTGGCCTCAGGCTCGAAATGCACCACTCAGGTGCAAATTGACCCACGAACGGCACGACACCGTTGCAGCCACTACGACTCGGTCAGGCCCAGCTTGTCGAGCAAGCCATTGAGTTCATCGAGCGAACCGAAGGAAATGGCGATCTCGCCTTGCTCGCCACGCTTGGTGCGTTTCTTGACCCGGATGTCCACCGCAGCGGTGAGCCAATCAGCCAGTTGTTCCTCGATACGCACCAGATCACGCGGCTTGGCTGGTGCGCTGCGGGGCGCCGTCCCCACTGATTCGGTTTCATTGGCCCGCCGGCCGACCATTTTTTCAGCTTCACGCACCGAGAGCTTCTTGCTGATGATCTCGTGAGCGCTGGTGATCTGCTGGGCACGATCCAAGACCAGCAGCGCACGTGCATGACCCATGTCCAAGTCACCCGCCATCAGCATCTGCTGCACCGGCTCGGCCAGATTGAGCAGCCGCAGCAGGTTGGTGGTGGCGCTGCGCGAACGGCCGATGGCCTGCGCGGCGTCGGCATGCGTCAGGCCGAACTCCTGCACCAGACGCTGGACACCCTGCGCTTCTTCAAGCGGATTGAGGTCTTCGCGCTGGATGTTCTCGATCAGCGCCATCGCGGCAGCGGCCTGGTCAGGCACATCGCGTACCAGCACCGGCACCTCGTCCAGACCAGCCAGCTTGGCGGCGCGTGAACGGCGCTCGCCGGCAATGATCTCGTACATCGGCAAGCCATCCAGAGCGGCGACCGGCCGCACCAGAATGGGCTGCATCACGCCCTGGCTACGGATGCTTTCGGCCAGCTCGAACAGCGCGCCCTCATCCATGCGGGTACGCGGCTGATAGCGGCCCGGCTGGAGCTGCGTCAGCTGCAGCCGAGTCGGCACGGCAACGCTGTCATCAGCATTGCGGCTGTCACTGACTTGAGGGCCGAGCAGAGCCTCCAGGCCGCGACCAAGTCCTTTGGGCTTCTTCGTCACCATGGTGTGATTGTCGGCGATCAACGCGTCAGATCCGCTGCTGCTGCCAGCCGCTGCAGCAATACAAGGCCATCCGGCCAGTCGCCCAGGCCCGATTCGGCATTCAGATGGCCACGCGGGCCGGCCTCCACCACCTCGGCGCCCCACTGGGCGCATAGCGCCTCACTGCGTTGGCGGTCAGCGTAGGGATCGTCGCTCGACAGGACCGCCAGCGCCGGAAACGGCAGGCGCGCCCGCACGATGGGCCGCCAGTTGTGCAGCTGCGGCGGCATGTCGAGCCGCTCGGTGTCGGGCGGTGCGACCAGCAAGGCGCCCGCGACCTGATCGGTATGGCGGCTGTGCGCCGCCCAGGAGGCGACCAGCTGGCAGCCCAGACTGTGGGCCACCAGCAACACAGTGCCTGGGTCTTGCAGCAGCACCTCGTCGAGCCGCGCCATCCAGTCGCCACGGCGTGGCCAGACCCAGTCGTCCTGCTCCACTTTGACAAAGCCGTGCTGGTGTTGCCAGCGGTTCTGCCAGTGCTCGGCGCTCGAATCGAGCCAGCCGGGCAGGAGCAGCACACGCCGGCTCGGCCACGTCACTGCCGTGTGATCCGCCGCGAAAGCTGAAGTGACATCGTTCATGCCGTATTCTTTCGTGTTTTCCCCGAACTCCCACCCAGCTCACGAGGCTTTGCATGAAAAAACATGCCGTGTACGTCGACGGTCAGGAAGGCACGACCGGGCTGCGCATCCATGAGTACCTGGCCGCACGCGCCGACGTCGAAGTGCTGCGCATCGATCCGGACAAGCGCAAGGATCCGGCTGAGCGCGCTCGCCTGCTCAACGCGGCTGACGTCGCCTTCCTGTGCCTGCCGGACGCCGCCTCGATCGAGGCCGCCGCGCTCATCACCAACCCGAACACCTGCCTGATCGACGCCAGCACCGCGCACCGCGTCGCGCCGGGCTGGGCCTTCGGTCTGCCGGAACTGGCGCCACAGCAGCGCGAGCTGATCCGCACGAGCAAGCGCATCGCCAATCCGGGCTGCCACGCCAGCGGCTTCATCCTGCTGCTGCGCCCGCTGGTCGATGCCGGACTGGTGGCGGCCGATCTGGCGGTCAGCGCCACCTCGATCACCGGCTACTCGGGCGGCGGCAAGAAGATGATCGAGCAGTACCAGGCCGGCGGCAACCCGGTGCTGGACGCGCCGCGCCCCTACGGCCTGAGCCTGGCGCACAAGCACATCCCGGAAATGATGGCGCACACCGGCCTGCGCACCAAGCCGGTGTTCATGCCGATCGTGGC
The DNA here is from genome assembly GCA_041083665.1 of Leptothrix sp. (in: b-proteobacteria). Taxonomy (GTDB): domain Bacteria; phylum Pseudomonadota; class Gammaproteobacteria; order Burkholderiales; family Burkholderiaceae_C; genus Sphaerotilus. Next base: position 3,390 of record JBFPGZ010000058.1, on the reverse strand, counting down.
GAACTTCTACAAGGGCATGACGGTGACGGTGCCGCTGCAGGGCGTCGATGCCGCCGCCGTGCACGCCGCCTACAGCCGCCGCTTCGAGGGCGAGCAGTTCGTGCGCGTGATGCCGCTCAATGACGCCGACACGCTGCAGGGCGGCTTCTTCGACGTGCAGGCCTGCAACGACAGCAACCGGGTGGACATCTTCGTGTTCGCCAATGGCCCGCAGGCGCTGGTGATGGCGCGTCTCGACAACCTCGGCAAGGGCGCCAGTGGTGCCGCCGTGCAGTCGATGAACGTCCATCTGGGCGTGGACGAGGCGCTCGGCCTCTGACGCGGACGTTCGCCGCAGCCACAAAAAAGCCCGGCAGTGCCGGGCTTTTTCGTTCAGGCCACCAGCGCTCAGGAGAGCTGGTTGCTGATCAGCTTGGTCATCTCGAACATCGACACCTGGGGCTTGTCGAAGATCTTGGCCAGCTTGGCATCTGCATTGATCATGCGCTTGTTGGCCGCATCCTGCAGATTGTGCTTCTTGATGTACTCCCACACCTTCTTGGTGACCTCGGTGCGCGGCAGGGGCTTGTCACCCACCACCGCAGCCAGGGCCGCCGAAGGCTTCAATGCCTTCATGAAAGCCGCGTTCGGGGCACGCTTAGCCTCGACCGCCTTCGCAGCGACAGGCGTCTTCTTGGCGACCGCCTTGGTTTCAGCCGGTGCAGCCGTCACAGGGGCGGCCTTGGGTGCAGCGGTAGCTTTTTTAGCCACCACCGGGGTGGCCGGAGCCTTCTTTGCAGCGGCCTTCTTCGCAGTTGCCATGTCTTGTTTCTCCATCACGTGATAGTCGATGAGCGGGTGCCGGGCGCTGGCCGCGTAAGCCTTCGTTCTCTCTGAGCACCGTGCGCGCGAATGGTAACGCCAGCCATAGGCATTGAGAAGCCGTTTTCTCTCTGGGAGCCGCAAGTGTGGGCCCGAAATCGGCACTCGATGGGCTCGGCCGGACTTCGCTGCCGTAAAACAAGGCCATGCGCCGGTGCTGAATGTGTGCGGAGTTAGGCATCCCAAGGAAGATTGATCGCCCCTAAACTCGACCCGCTGCATCGGGACTGCCCCGGGCTTCACCAACACCGACGCCTTCACTCCCGGATCACCAACAGCGCGGCCAGCCGCGCTGGCGTACCAAAGACTTTTTGATGGATCAGTTTCTCACTCCCGATTTCTGGCTGGCGCTGCTCAAGATCATCTGGGTCAACATACTGCTGTCTGGCGATAACGCCGTGGTGATTGCCCTGGCAGCGCGCAATCTGCCGCCGCGCCAGCAGCAGGCAGCCATCTTCGGTGGCAGCGGCGCCGCCATCGTCCTGCGCGTGGTGCTGACACTGTTCGCCGTGCAATTGCTGCAGTACCCGTTCCTGAAACTGATCGGTTCGCTGCTGCTGCTGTGGATCGGCATCCAGTTGCTGAGCGGCGATGACGGCGACGGCGACATCAAGGCGGGCGACACGCTCGGCTCGGCGATCCGCACCATCCTGGTGGCCGATCTGGTCATGAGCCTCGACAACGTGATCGCCGTGGCCGCGGCCGCCGACAGCGCGCCCGCCTCGGCGCGGGTGACCTTGCTGATCCTCGGGCTGGGGCTGTCGATCCCGCTGATCATCTTCGGCAGCACGCTGCTGCTCAAGCTGATGAGCAACTTCCCGGTCATCATCAAGCTCGGCGCGGCGCTGCTCGGCTTCGTGGCTGGCGAGATGGCGCTGACCGATCCGGCCATCCACGACTGGTTCGAGGCCCACATGCACGGCATGGACCTGCCGATCAGCTTGTTCTGTGCCGTCTTCGTGCTCGCCACCGGTTGGTGGCTGTCACACCGCGAACAGGCCAGGCCAGCACACTAAACTCTGGAAGTAGCAAACGGCTGTGATACCGTTGCAAGCCTTCTGCATACGGTACTTGCCCATGGCCCGTCCATCCTCCGTCTTGTGGAAACACAGCTGGATGGCGGCATTGGCGGTCCTGGCCGTGTTCTGCTCCGCCTGGTGGCTCACCGATCGGTTCGAGCCACTGGAACGCCGCTGGTACGACCTGCTGGTCGCTTCCACACCGCTCGCACCAGCGCCTGACCTCGCCGTGGTGGCGATCGACGACGCCAGTCTGGCCGCACTCGGCCCCTGGCCCTGGTCGCGCGATCTGCATGCGCGGCTGATCGACACCCTCAATCTGGCGGGCGCCCGTCTGGTGCTGCTGGCCGTACCACTGGTCGGCGCCGAAGGCGAACAGGCACTGGCCCAACTGCAACGCATCGCCGGCACCGTCACCGACGATCCGGAACTGGCTGCGCACCCACGGCTGCCCGGGCTGCTGCTGCAGGCGCAGGAAGTGCTCGACGCCGACGCCCATCTGGTCACCGGCCTGACGCACAACGGGCATGTGCTGCTGGCCATCAGCGCGCACCGACCCGCCGGCACGCCGAACGCCGAGCCGATCGTGCAATGGCCCCTGGCGGCGCTGGGTGCCGCCGCACTGGGCATCGGTCACATCGACTGGCAGACCGACGCCGACGGCACTGTGCGCACACTCGCCCCGACACTCGATGTATCCGGGCGACGCATTCCAGCGCTGGCGCTCCTCGCGCTGGCCCAACTGCGGGGCGACAAGATCGACACGCTGCAAGCACAGCCCGATCAGCGTGAACTGAGCCTCGGCTCGTCCCGGCTGCCACTCGACCGCCACGGCCGACTGCGACCACTGCTGGGCAACACCGCCCGCGCCAACATCGCCCATCACAGCGCCCAGGATGTCCTGAGCGGCCGGACACCGGCACGGGCACTGGCTGGCAAAGTCGTCTTGATCGGCCCGACCGCCGTCGCCCTGCTGCCGCCGCTGCAGCTGCCCACGCAAGCAAGCGTCACCCCGATTGATGCGCTGGCACTGGCAACGGCCGGGATGCTGCACAACCAGTTGATCAGCCAACCGGTCTGGACCGAGCTGCTGGCCTGGCTGCTGCTGCTCGGGGTGGTCATGCATCTGACGCTGCTGGCACCCCGCCTGGCACCGGTATCTGCGCTCGCGCTGAGCTCGCTGATCGGCACCGCGCTGCTGGTGAGTTCGCATGTGGCGTTTACGCAAACCCAGATCTGGCTGCCCCCGATGTTGCCGCTGATGGGTCTGCTCGGTGGCCACGCCGCCTTGCTGCTCTGGCAACTGGCGCGGCGCCGCTGGGCCAACGAGCGCCGGACCAACCCGATCGATAGTCTGGTAGACAGCGCCACGCTGGACGATCCCTTCGAGCTGCCCTCGCAGCAGCCCGAAGCGCCGCCGCCCGCCAGGCCTGCGCCGCGTCAAGCCGCCGCAGCAGCCGACCGGCCCGCACCACCGGCAGTCGCCGCCCCGGCCGCGACCCTGTCTCTT